>NZ_JAPKFL010000003.1 GCF_026262575.1 Streptomyces marinisediminis | reverse complement strand
CCACCCCCGCGCGGGCAACGGGCCGCCCCGCCCCCCACCGCCCACCAGCTCAGCCCGCCGCCGCCGATCGCGCGCGCCCCAGCGCGAGCGGACCATCGCGCGGGTGCGGCACACCCCGTCCTGTGGGCGCTCCCGCCACCGCCCACAGAAGGCCCGGCGCGGAGTTCCGGCCGCACGCACCGGGCGCCTCCTCCACGCCGCCCGCCCGCGCCCGACCGGTCGTCGTTGCCGGCACTCCGCGGCGGCACGGCCACCGGCGTGGCCCGAGCGCCACGACACCGCCGCTCGGGAGCCCCCTCGGGCCGTCACCCCTGGATGACGACGGCAGTCGCCGGACCCACTCGCGCCGGTCTCCCCCTTCGGCCGTCCGGGGCGCGCCGTGCTCGGCGCGGCACCGTGTGGGCCGGTGGGGGCTGACTGGCGTCGTCGTGGTGGTGGTGGTGTCTCGTCGGGGTGGGGCCAGGGGCGGGTACCCCCGGGGGCCTTCGAAGGTGTGGGCGTCGGGGGTGAGGTGGGGGGTGGGTGGGGTGGGTGCTTGCGTTGGTATACGGCTCGGGGGTATACAGACAGGGCCGGGTGATACCCCCCGGCCGTATGATTGATCCGGTACGAACGCACGGAGGCCGACATGACCGCGCAGCCCACCCCCGCCAGCTCCGCCACGGACGCCGCCGAGGCGCGGCCGCGCGTGACGGTGTACGCCGTGTCCGGGATGAGCTGCGGCCACTGCGAGGCGGCGGTGGCCGGGGAGCTCGGCGCGCTGGAGTCCGTGGCCGGCGTCGAGGTCGACGTCGCGGCGGGCCGGGTGACGGTGACCACCGCCGGGGAGCCGGACGACGCGCTCCTCGCCCGCGCCGTGGACGAGGCCGGGTACACGCTGACCGGGCGCGTCTGACGCCCAGCCCCCGGGCCGGCGGGCGCCGCGCCCCCACTGTCTGCACCCACAGGAGCAAGCGATGACCACCACGGCACCCGGCACGGCCGAGGTCGAGCTGACGATCGGCGGGATGACCTGCGCCTCGTGCGCCGCCCGGATCGAGAAGAAGCTGAACCGCATGGACGGGGTGCGGGCCAGCGTCAACTACGCCACCGAGAAGGCGAAGGTGGCCTACGACGGCGCGCTGGACGTCGGTGACCTGATCGCGACGGTGGAGGCCACCGGCTACACCGCCAGCGTGCCGCCGCCCCCGCCGCCCACGCCCGCGGAGGGCCCCGGGGAGCGCGGGGCGGGGGCCGAGGCGGTGCCGGGGCAGACCGGGGCCGGGGCCCCCGAGGCGGACGCGCTGCGGCCGCTGCGGCACCGGCTGGTGGTCTCCGCCCTGCTGTCGGCGCCGGTGGTGGCGATGGCGATGGTCCCGGCGCTCCAGTTCACGTACTGGCAGTGGCTGTCGCTGGTGCTGGCCGCGCCGGTCGTCGTCTGGGGCGCGTGGCCGTTCCACCGGGCGGCGTGGACCAACGCCCGGCACGCCGCGGCGACCATGGACACGCTGGTGTCGGTGGGCACGCTCGCCGCCCTGCTGTGGTCGGTGTGGGCGCTGTTCCTCGGCACCGCCGGGCACCCCGGCATGACGCACGCCTTCGAGCTGTCCGTCGCGCGCACCGACGGCGCGGGCAACATCTACCTGGAGGCCGCCGCGGGCGTGACGACGTTCATCCTGGCCGGGCGGTACTTCGAGGCCCGCGCCAAGCGCCGCGCCGGCGCCGCGCTGCGGGCGCTGCTGGAGCTGGGGGCGAAGGAGGCGACCGTCGTGCGCGCGGACGGCCGGGAGGAGCGCGTGCCCGTCGCCCGGCTCGCCGTCGGGGACCGCCTGCTGGTCCGCCCGGGCGAGAAGATCGCCACCGACGGGCGCGTGGTGGAGGGGACTTCGGCGGTGGACGCCTCGATGCTCACCGGGGAGTCCGTGCCCGTGGAGGTCGGCGTCGGGGACGCGGTGGCGGGTGCGACGCTCAACGCGGGCGGACGCCTGGTCGTCGAGGCCACCCGGGTCGGCGCGGACACCCAGCTCGCCCGCATGGCGAGGCTGGTGGAGGACGCGCAGAACGGCAAGGCCGCCGTCCAGCGCCTGGCCGACCGGGTCTCGGCGGTCTTCGTGCCCGTGGTCCTGGTGCTGGCCCTGGGCACGCTGGCGTTCTGGCTGGCCGACGGCGCGGGGGCGACGGCCGCGTTCACCGCCGCCGTCGCCGTGCTGATCATCGCCTGCCCGTGCGCGCTGGGCCTGGCGACGCCGACCGCGCTGCTGGTCGGCACCGGGCGCGGCGCCCAGCTCGGCATTCTCATCAAGGGCCCCGAGGTGCTGGAGAACACCCGCAGGGCGGACACGGTCGTGCTGGACAAGACGGGCACGGTCACCACCGGCACGATGACGCTGCTGGCCGTCCACACCGCCGACGACGCGGACGAGGCCCAGGTGCTCCGGCTGGCCGGGGCGCTGGAGCACGCGTCCGAGCACCCGATCGCCCGTGCGGTGGCCGCCGGGGCCGCCGAGCGCGTGGGCGCGCTGCCGGTGCCGGAGGAGTTCGTGAACGTCCCGGGGCTGGGGGTGCGGGGCGTCGTCGAGGGCCACGCCGTGCGCGTCGGCCGCGCGGCGCTCCTGGCCCCCGGGACGGGGACGCCGGGGACGGGGGCGGAGCCGGCGGACGGCACCGAGCACGGCCCTGAGCTGCCGTCCGGGCTCGCGGAGGCGAAGGCGGAGGCGGAGGCGCGGGGCCGGACCGCGATCGTGGTGGCGTGGGACGGGCGTGCGCGCGCGGTGCTGGAGGTCGCCGACGCGGTGAAGGACACCAGCGCCGAGGCCGTCCGGCGGCTGCGCGGGCTCGGCCTGACGCCGGTCCTGCTCACCGGCGACCACGAGTCCGTGGCCCGGGCCGTCGCGGCCGAGGTGGGCATCGACCGGGTCGTCGCCGGGGTGCTGCCCGAGGGCAAGGTCGAGGTCGTCGCCCGCCTCCAGGACGAGGGCCGGGTCGTGGCCATGGTCGGGGACGGCGTCAACGACGCCGCCGCGCTCGCCCGCGCCGACCTCGGGCTGGCGATGGGCACCGGCACGGACGCCGCCATCGAGGCGGGCGACCTCACCCTGGTCCGCGGCGACCTGCGGGTGGCCGCCGACGCCATCCGCCTGTCCCGCCGGACGCTCGCGACGATCCGCTCCAACCTGGTGTGGGCCTTCGGCTACAACGTGCTGGCGCTGCCGCTGGCCGCCGCCGGGCTGCTCAACCCGATGATCGCGGGCGCCGCGATGGCCTTCTCCTCCGTCTCGGTCGTCGCCAACTCCCTGCGCCTGCGCCGCTTCCGCGCCACCGCGGAGTGACACGGGCACGGTGACGCGGGTGCGGTGAGGCTCAGCGGGGCCGGGGCCGCGCCGTCACGTGGGCACCAGGGTGACCTCGGTCGCCTTGACGCCCACGTGCACGGGGGAGCCGTCGCGCAGGCCCAGCTCCGCCGCGGCGGCCGGGGTGATCTCGGCGACGAGGTCCGGGGCGGTGTCGAAGGTGACCAGCACCCGCAGCCGACCGGCGGCCGCGGAGATCTCCCGCACGGTGCCGGCCCAGGCGTTGCGCGGGCTGCCCGTGGGCGGCACCCGGTGCAGTGCGACCGCCTCCGGGGCGATGACGGCCAGCGCGTCCGTGCCCGGTGGCAGCGGTTCGGCGGCCGTGACCACCGCCCCGCCCGGGGTGACCAGGCCGGTGGCCGTGCCGGTGCCCGGCCAGGCGTTGCGCCCCAGCATGCGCGCGACCCACGGCGAGCGCGGGTGCCGCGTCACCTCGGCCGGTGCGGCGTCCTGGAGCGCGCGGCCGTCCTCCAGCACGAGCACGCGGTCGGCGAGGGCGACGGCCTCCACCGGGTCGTGGGTGACCAGCAGGCAGACGCCGCCGAAGCCGTCGAGGTGGCGGCGCAGCAGGTGCCGCACCCGGGCCCGGGTGGTCTGGTCGAGCGCGGCCAGCGGTTCGTCCAGCAGGAGCAGGCGGGGCCGGGCGGCCAGCGCGCGGGCGAGTGCGACGCGCTGGGCCTGGCCGCCGGAGAGCTGGGCGGGTCTGCGGTGGGCGAGGTGGCCGACGTCCAGCCGGTCCAGCCAGTGCCGGGCCAGGGCCCGGGCCTCGGCGCGCGACACGCCCCGGGTGCGCAGCCCGTACGCGGTGTTCGCCAGTGCCGACAGGTGCGGGAAGAGCGCGCCGTCCTGCGGCACCCACGCGATGCCGCGCCGGTGCGGGGCCCGGCCGCCGACCTCGGCGTCCCCCAGCCGCACCCGGGCGGCGGCGCGGTCGGTGAGGCCCAGCAGGGCGCGCAGCAGGGTGGTCTTGCCCGCGCCGTTGGGGCCGACGACGGCGATCGTCGTGCCCGGCGCGGCGTCCAGGACGAGCCGGGTGAACCCGGTGACCTCGGCGTGCAGCGCCCAGGAGCCCTCGCCCCGGGGCGCGGGGCCGGGGGGCGGGCGCGGCGCCGGGTCCGGCGCGGTGTCCGGCGCGGGGCGCGGGCGGCCGGAGGGGGCGCCGGTGAAGCGGCCGCGCAGCGCGACGAGCACGGCCAGGGCGATGGCCAGCAGCAGCAGCGAGACGGAGGTGGCGGCCGCCGGGTCGTCCTGGAGCAGCAGGTAGACGTGGAGCGGCAGCGTCTGCGTGCTGCCCGGCAGGTTGCCCGCGAAGGTGATCGTGGCGCCGAACTCGCCCAGCGCCCGCGCCCAGGTCAGCGCCGCGCCCGCGGCCAGCCCGGGGGCGACCATGGGCAGCGTCACCGTGCCGAACACCCGCAGCGGCGCGGCGCCGAGCGAGGCCGCCGTCTCCTCGTAACGCCGGTGCAGCCCGGCCAGCGCGCCCTCCAGGCTGATGACGAGGAACGGCATCGCCACGAAGGTCGCCGCGACGACGGCGCCCGCGGTGCGGAAGGGCAGCGTCAGCCCGAACCACTCCTCCAGCCACGGCCCCAGCAGCCCGCGCCGCCCGAACCCCAGCAGCAGGGCGACGCCGCCGACCGTGGGCGGCAGCACCATCGGCAGCAGCACCAGCGAGCGGACGACGGCCTTGCCCCGGAACGGGACGCGGGCCAGCAGCCACGCCAGCGGCACGCCCAGCAGCAGGCTGAGGGCGAGCGCCCACCCGGAGACGACCAGGGACAGCCGCAGCGCCTGCGTCGCGGCCGGGCTGGTCAGGTGGTCGCCCAGCTCGCCCCAGGAGGTGCGCGCGAGGATGCCGGCGAGCGGCAGCGCCAGGAAGGCGACGGCCAGCAGCGCGGGCACCGCGAGCGCGAGCGGCGGCCGGCGCGGGGGGCGGGGCGCGGGGTCGCCCCCCGGGTCGTCCACCGGGGCCTCCACCGGTTCGTCCAGCGGGCGGCGGGGCGGTCGCCCAGGCGGGTGGAGAGGGCGGAGACGGCGAGGGGGGCGGGGAGGGCGCGGGCGGGGCGTCACGGCGTCTGGAACCCGGCCGCTTCCAGGGTCCGCCGGGCCTCGGCGCCGGTCAGCCACGCCACGAACGCCGCGGCGGCCGGTGCGTTCCGGGAGGCGTTCAGGGTCGCCGCCGGGTACCGGGCGGTCGTGTTGCGGGCGTCCGGGATCTCCACGGCGTCCACCGCGTCGCGCTCGGCGACCGCGTCCGTGCGGTACACCAGGCCCGCGTCGGCCTCGCCGAGCTTCACCTTGGCGAGCACGGCCCGCGCGTTCGGCTCCTGGGAGACGGGGCGCACGGTGACGCCCTGCCGGTCGAGCACGTCCGCGCTGTAGTGGCCGACGGGCACCTCCGGGGCGGCCAGCACCACCGCGAGGCCGCCGTCGGCCAGGTCCGCCAGGGAGCGGACGCCGCGTGGGTTGCCCTCCCGGACGGCGATGACGAGCCCGTTGCGCGCGATGACGACCGGTTCGCCGGTCTCGCCCCGCACCCGCTCCATCGTCCGGGTGTCGGCGGTGACCAGCGCGTCGGCGGGCGCGCCCTGCCCGACCTGCGCGGCCAGCTCCTGCGACCCCGCGAAGGAGAAGGTGATCTCCGTACCCGGGTTCGCCTCCTCGTACGCCTCGCCCAGCGTCCGGAACACGTCGGTGAGCGAGGAGGCGGCCAGCACGGTCAGCTCGGTGCCGGCCGGTGCCCGGCCGTCCGCCCGGCCGCACGCGGCGAGCGGCAGCGCGAGCGCGGCGGCGGCCAGCAGCGCCGTGCTGCGGCGGGTGGCGGGACGGCGGGCTGAGCGCCACCGGGGACGACGGGCGTGGTGGGCCCGGGGGCGCGGGGCGGGGCGGGCGGAGAGCGGCACGGGTGGCTCCTGGTCGCGGGCGTGCCGGGCGGTCAGGCGTCCGGCACGCGGTCGATGTGCACGTTGGTGGACTTCACGCGGGCCGTCGCCCGCACCCCGACCTCCAGCCCGAGCTCCTCGACGGCCTCCCGCGTCAGCAGCGAGACCAGCCGGTGCGGCCCTGCCTGGATCTCCACCTGCGCCGCGACGTCGCCGAGCCGCACGGCCGTCACGATCCCGGGGAAGGCGTTGCGGGCCGTGGTGTAGGCCGCCCCGTCCTCGTCGTCGTCGCCCTGGCCCTGGCCGACCTCCACGGAGAACGCGGCCAGGTCCCGGCCGTCGATCAGACGGCGGCCGCCCGCGTCGCGGTGTGTCCTGACGCGGCCGGCGTCCGCCCAGCGGCGCACGGTGTCCGGGCTCACGCCCAGCAGCCGCGCCGCCTGCCCCATGGTGTACGCCTGCATGTGCGTCACGCTAGGGGGTTCTGCCTGGTGGATACAAGGTTTCGGAGTTTTCTACGCCGCAGGTGCCGGGCCGCTCGTAGGAACGCCCGACGGCCGCGCTGCCCGCCCGGAGCGGCCCGTCGGAGCGGCCGCGCCCGGAAACCGTCCCGCGAGCCGAGCCGCCCGGAAACCGAGCCACGCGGTTCGGCGCCCCCGGGCGGGCCGGCGCCCGCTCACGGCCGTCCCGCCGCCGGGATGCGCTCGGCCTCCGGCGGCGGCCCCGGCGGCGTGCCGTCCCCGAACGGGCGCCCGCCGAGCTCCTCGCGGTGGTGCGGTGCCAGCCAACCGGTCGGGTCCGGCCCGGCCGGGACGATGCCCGTCGGGTTGATGCCGGTGTGCACCTGGTAGTAGTGGCGCTTGATGTGGTCGAAGTCGACGGTGTCGCCGAAGCCGGGCGTCTGGTAGAGGTCCCGCATGTAGGCCCAGAGCACCGGGTCCTCGGTGAGCTTGTTCCGGTTGCACTTGAAGTGGCCGTGGTAGACCGCGTCGAACCGCACCAGCGTGGTGAACAGCCGGATGTCGGCCTCGGTGATCGTCTCCCCCATGAGGTAGCGCCGGTCCGCCAGCCGCTCCGAGAGCTGGTCCAGGCGCCGGAACACGTCCGCGTACGCCGCCTCGTACTCCTCCTGGCCGGTCGCGAACCCGGCCCGGTAGACGCCGTTGTTCACGTCCCGGTAGACGCCGTCCATCAGCTCGTCCATCTCCGCCCGCAGCGGCCGCGGGTACAGCTCCGGCGCGCCCGGGCGGTGCAGCTCCGTCCACTCGGTGGCCAGGTCCAGGGTGATGCGCTGGTAGTCGTTGGTGACCAGGCGCCCGCTGGGCACGTCCACGACCGCCGGGACGCTGACGCCCCCGGGGTAGTCCGCCTCCCGGGCGTCGTACGCCTCGCTGAGATAGCGGATGCCCAGCACCGGGTCCCGCCCGTCCGGGTCGAGCGTGAACCGCCAGCTCCGGTCGTCCTGCACGGGGTCGGCGACGGCCAGCGACAGCGCCGGTTCCAGGCCCAGCAGGCGCCGCGCCACCAGCGCCCGGCTGGCCCACGGGCACGCCCGGCTCACCACCAGCCGGTACCGCCCCGCCTCCACCGGCCACCCGTCCCGGCCGTCCCGGGTGATCCGGTCCGCGAAGTGGCTCTTCGACCGGGTGAACCGCTTCCGCCCGTACTCGGTGTTCCCGACACCCATGCGCCTCTCCTTCCGCGCTACTCCCGCCACCGCGTACCCCCCGCACCCCCTTCCCCCACCCCACTCGGGGCCGCGGGCGCGCGGAAGGCGACGGCGCCCACCCGGGCCGGGGACGCGCCCGGACGGGGCGGCGGCGCGCACGCCGGCCGGCGCCACGGGGCGCGGCGGCGCGTGCGGACCCCCGGCGCGGGGCCGCGACAGCCCGCGCCCAGCCCCACGCCACGGACCGGCGCCAACGCGCGACCGGACCCCCCGACGGCGTACGGGACGGCGGCCCGTGCCCCGACCGACGGACGCGGGAGCGAGCGGCGGCGACCGCGCGGGGATCGACGCGCGGGCCAGCGGGCGCGGGACCAGGGGCCCGCCCCGCAGCGACGGCCCCGGGGCGGGCGGGGGCCGGTGGGGGTCAGAAGCCGCCGAAGTCGCCGCCGCCGAAGCCGCCGCCGCCCAGGTCGCCGCCACCGCCGCCGAAGTCGCCGCCGAAGCCGCCGCCGTCGAAGTCGGAGCCGGTGTAGTCGCCGCCCGCGGCGGCGGCCTCGCCCGTGGCGGCGTAGGCGCCGGGGGCCATCATCATGCTGCCCAGCATGGTGCCCACGAGCATGCCGGGCAGGATGCCGCCGGCGAAGTAGCCGCCGGCCCAGGGGGCGTAGGCGGGGCCGGCGTTCCAGTACGGCCGCGCGCCGTGCTCGGTGTCGACCATGCGCGCCTCGGGCTCGTCGCCGCGCGCCAGCCGGTCGGCGTCGGCCTGGCAGGCCGGGACGTCGCGGGCGGTGCCGCCGGGCGGTGCCCAGTGCACGTCGGTGACCGACGGGCCGTGCCGCGGGTCGAAGAAGCACGGCGGCCGGGCCTCGGGGAGCGGACGCCCGGCCCGCCGCGCGGCGAGCACGGCCAGCGCGAAGCGGCCCTCCCCGAGCGTCTCGGTGACCGGGCGCACGTCCGCCGGGTGGCGGGCGTCGGCCATCTTCCGCTTGGCCGCGTCGTAGCAGTCCAGGGCGCGGGTGTAGTCCTCGCGCATGGCCTCGGTGGTGCCGGGGGCGGCCGGGTCGAGGTCGTGGCGGTCGAGCTCCTCGCCGAAGGCGGTGATGTCCTCGTCGACCACCACGCGCAGCTTCTCCAGCTCGGCGCGCTCGCGCTCGCGGCGCCGGGTGGTCGCGCGGCGGCGCGCCGCGAAGACGAGCGCGCCCCCGGCGACGAGGAGGCCGCCGAGGATGAGCAGCCCGGGCAGCGGCGACCCGTCGCCCCCGCCGTCGTTCCAGGACGCCGGGGCCCGCCCCTCGGCCTGCGGGAGCGCCTGGTCGACGAAGAGGCCGAGCTGCTCGCCCGCGTCGTCGCCCGCGGTGCGCTGGACGGCGCCGACGAGGTTGTCCACGGCCTCGGTCGGCAGCACCGCCGGGTCGGCGCCCGCGTCGAAGCCGTCGCCGAGCCGGACGGCGTACACGCCGCTGACGCCGGTCAGGGTGCGCAGGTCGGGCAGCACGGACTCCTCGGGGAACGCCTCGGTGTCCGGCAGGACGGCGACGAACACGGGCTTGTCGGCGTCCTCGATCCGCTCTTCGAGGGCCGCGGCCTCGTCGGCCGGGAGCTGGTCGCGGGCCTGGGGATGCACGTAGACGGGGTTCTCGCGCAGGCTCCGGGCCACCTCGTCGAGACCGGCCTGTGCCGGAGCGGCGGCCGGGGCGGGTGCGGGTGCGGGTGCGGCCGGAGCGGCGGCGGCCGCCGGGGCGAAGGCGAGGAGGGCGAGGGCGGCCACCAGCAGGACGACGCCGCGCACCGGGTGCGGGGCTGGAGATGCGGACATGGCGGCCTCCTGGCGGACGGCGTTCGCTCCCGCGTGGGCGGCGGTGCCCACGTCTCCCTCCCCACCGTAACCCGGACGGGCTACCGTGCCGGGGTCCGCCGCACACCGGCCGCGACGCGGACCCAAAGCACGCACGGCGGGCCCGCCGGGACGCGAGCGCCAGGGCGGCACGGCGGAAGGACGCACGGTGGACGGTGCACGGCTCAGCCGACGGCTCGGGGTCAAGGACGCGGTGTTCGTGGGGCTGGGCGCGATGCTGGGTGCGGGCGTGTTCGCCGCCCTGGCCCCCGCGGCCCGCGCGGCCGGGGCCGGGCTGCTGCTCGGCCTGGCCCTCGCCGCCGTCGTGGCGTACTGCAACGCGACGTCCTCGGCCCGGCTGGCCGCCCGCCACCCGGAATCGGGCGGCACCTACGTCTACGGACGCGAGCGGCTGGGCCCGTTCTGGGGCTACCTGGCCGGGTGGGCGTTCGTCGTCGGGAAGACGGCGTCCTGCGCGGCGATGGCGCTGACCGTGGGCGCCTACGCGTGGCCGGGCCAGGCGCACGCGGTGGCCGTGGCGGCGGTGGTGGCGATGACGGCGGTGAACTACGCGGGCGTGCGCAAGTCGGCGTGGGTGACGCGGGCGATCGTCGCCGCCGTGCTGGCGGTGCTGGCGGCCGTGGTGGTGGCCGCCGCCACCTCCGGCACGGCGGACGCCGCCCGGCTCCACCCGTTCGGGGACGCCGCGGGGACCTCGGCGGCCGGGGTGCTCCAGGCCGCGGGCCTGCTCTTCTTCGCCTTCGCCGGGTACGCGCGCATCGCCACGCTGGGTGAGGAGGTGCGCGACCCGGCGCGCACGATCCCGCGCGCCGTACCGCTGGCGCTGGGCGTCACGCTCGTCGTCTACCTGGCCGTGGCGCTGGCCGCGGTGAGCGTGCTGGGCGCCGACGGGCTGGCCCGGGCGGCGGCGCCGCTGGCGGAGGTCGTGCGCGCCGCCGGGGTGCCGGAGCTGGCGCCCGTGGTGCGGGTCGGGGCCGCGGTCGCCGCGCTCGGCGCGCTGCTGGCGCTGGTGCTCGGCGTCTCCCGCACGGTGCTGGCCATGGCGCGCGACCGCCACCTGCCGCCCGTGCTGGCCGCCGTGCACCCGCGCTTTCAGGTGCCGCACCGCGCGGAGCTGGCGGTGGGCGCGGTCGTCGCCGTGCTGGCCGCGACGGTGGACCTGCGCGAAGCGATCGGCTTCTCCTCCTTCGGCGTGCTCGCGTACTACGCCGTCGCCAACGCCGCCGCGCTGCGGCTGGGCGCCGGGGAGGGGCGGCCGCCGCGCGCGGTGCCGGTGGCCGGGCTGCTGGGCTGCCTGGTGCTGGCCTGCGTGCTGCCCCGGCCCTCGGTGCTGGCGGGCGCCGCGGTGCTGGCGGTCGGGGCGGCGGCGTACGCGGTCCGCCAAGCGGGTGCGCGCCACTGACCCCGACGTGACGGGTACCACCGGGCGGACGCGGGGCGCGGACCTCGGCGGCGGTCCCGGTACGATGCGGCCTGCCCGCCCGCCCCCGCTCCGGAGTCCGGGAGCCCGCCCGTGCCGATCCTCCTCGCCAGGTTCCTTCGCCTCGCCCGCGCCCGGCTGCGCGGCTGGCGCTCGGCGCTCGCCGTGGTCCTGCTGGTGTTCGGCACGAGCTGGCTGGCGATGTGGCTGCTGGAGCCGCCGTCCAGCGAGCTCGCCGACCCTGGCAACTACTGGTGGTGGTTCCTGGTGACCGCCTCGACGGTGGGCTACGGCGACCTCCACCCGGTGTCGGTGCCGGGCCGCCTGGTCGGGGCCTACGTGATCTGCGGCGGCATCGCCACGCTGACGATCCTGTTCACCGAGCTGGCGTCGCACATCGAGACGATCAAGGGGAAGCGCATGAGGGGCGCCGTCGCACTCGACCGCACCGGTCACATCGTCATCCTGGGGTACACGGCGGGCCGCACCGAGCGGCTCGTGCGCGACCTGCTCACCGAGGACCGGTGCGACATCGTGGTGTGCGCGTGGGAGGACGTGCCCGAGCACCCGATGCCCGAGCACGACTCCGTGGCCTTCGTCCGCGGCGACCTGGCCGCCGTCGACGTGCTGGAGCGGGCCTGCGTCCACCGCGCGGCCACGGTGGTGGTCGACGCGCGGGACGACAACGAGGCGCTGACCCTCGTCGTCGCCGCCGCCCACCTCGCGCCGCACACGCACATGGTCGCCGCCCTGCGGGATCTGAACCGCACCCAGCAGCTCCGTTACGTCAGCCCGGGCATCCACTGCGTGCAGTGGCACATGCCCAGCCTGCTCACCGAGGAGGCGCTGGACCCGGGCATCACCGAGGTCTACACCGAGCTGCTGGCCACCACCGAGGCCGGGAACACCTACTCGACGCCGCTGCCCGCCCGGTGGGCGGGGCAGCCGTTCGGCGCCTGCCAGACGTGGTTCGGACGGGAGTGCGGCGCCACCGTCATCGCCGTCCGGCAGCACGGCCGCGTCGAGGTGGCCCCGGCCTGGGACGCGCCGCTGGAGGCGGGGGCGGTGCTGTACTACCTGGCCCGCCGGCGCCTGGGCGACGACGTCCTGGCCGGGGGCCGCGCCGACCGCTCCGAGGGGGCCGTCCGATAACCGGGGCGGACGACGGCTGACTCCGCGCCCGCCGGGTACCCGCGCCCGGGTGCGCACCACCGGAGGGGCGCACGGCACGCAGACCCACGGAAGGAGCCGCGTCATGGGCGAGCCCACCCCGTCCCAGGCCGAAGGGGACCGCGACGACCGGCAGGGCGCCGACCAGGACCGGGGAACCGGCGACGCCCGGCACCGGACGGGCCGCGGCGCGGCGCCCGGGCGGCGCGCGCCGTCCCGGGCCGAGGGCGACCGCGCGGGCGGCGAACGCCCGGGCACGACCCGCGCCGCCCGTCCCGCCGACGCCACCGGCCCGGAACAGGACCGCGGCCGGGAGCGTTGACCCCGAAGACCACACCACGTGACCCAGGTCACACCTTGGAGGTCGTCATGGACGTGCTGATCCTCATCGGCCGCATCCTGTTCGTCATCCTCTTCCTCGGCTCGGCCGTCGGACACCTGACCAAGACCGCCGACATGGCCGCGTACGCCGAGTCCAAGGGCGTGCCGGCCTCCCGGCCCGCCACCCTGGCCAGCGGCGTGCTGCTGCTGGTCGGCGCGCTGCTGGTGCTCCTCGGCCTGTGGGCCGACCTCGGCGCCCTGCTGCTGTTCCTGTTCCTGCTGCCGACGGCGTTCCTCATGCACCCGTTCTGGACGGAGCGGGACCCCGGCGCGCGGCAGCAGGAGATGCTGCACTTCCAGAAGGACCTGGCGCTGGCCGGCGCCGCGCTGATGCTGTTCGCGCTGCTGGCCACCGAGGGCGACGGCGTCGGGCTGATGCTCAGCGGACCGCTGTTCTAGCGGGCTCCGGCTCCCGGCTCCGCCGCCGCAGCACGGCCGCCAGCAGGGTGAGGGCGGTGCCCACCACCGCCCACGCGGCCAGGACGACCAGCGGGCCGGTGAGCGCGGCCCCGTCGAAGTAGGCGATCGAGCGCGTCGACCAGGTGCCGGCGCCCGGCGGCAGGAACGGCCCGATGGCCCGCCAGAACGGCGGCAGCAGCGGGCCGGGGAACGCACCGCCCGCGCTGGGGTTGCCCAACACCACGACCAGCAGGATCGCCAGGCCGACGCCGACGACGCCCGCGACGCCCTGGAGCGCCAGGGTGGCCGCGCCGACGGCGAAGACGACCAGCGCGCCGAGCCCGGCCAGCGGCCACAGCCCGCCCGGCAGCGCGTCCAGCAGCGGCCCCACGACGGCCGCCCCGCCCAGCCCGGCCGCCACCGCGACCACGGCGAGCGCGAGCAGCCGCACCAGGGCCCGCGCGAGGTTGGCGGGCCGGGCGCCGTAGCTCATGGCCAGGATCGCCGCGCACAGGTAGCCGCCGACGCACCAGCCGACGACGAGGTAGAACGAGGTGAGCCCGCGCGCGTCGCCGCGCTGGGCCGGCACCAGGTCCTCGACGGTCAGCGAGCGGCCGCGCTCCTCGGCCACGCCCTCGAAGACGCGGGTCAGCGCGTCGGCCAGCGCGGTGCCCGCGCCGCCGGCCAGCAGCAGGGTGTCGGTGTCGCCCGCCGGGTCCACGACGAGGGCGCCGTCGACGGTGCGGTCCTCCACCGCCTGCCGGGCCTCGTCCGCGTCGGCGGTGCCGAGGGCCACCTCCAGGGGGTCGTCGGGCAGCGCCTCGAGGTCGTCGACGAGCTGGGAGCGGACGGCGTCGGGCGCCGCCACCGCCACCGGCACGTCGTCCGGACTGGGCTGGTGGAAGGCGCCGACGTAGGAGGCGACGAAGGCGAGCTGGAGCGCGAGCACACCGAGCACCAGCAGGGCGGCGCGCAGGGTGACGGCGCCCCGCAGCTCGCCGAGGAAGCCGCGCCGCTCCTTGGCGTGCGCGCGGGCGTGGGAGCGTGGTGGCATGCGCCCAGCCTCCGCACCGGGGCGGCCGGGCGCACCCGCTCGGGGCCCGATCGGATGACCGGCTCCGTGGCACCGGCCGTCTGACCGGGCCCCGGGCCGGGGCCCGGGCCGGGGCCGGGGCCGGGGCCCGGCCCGGGGCTCGGCGCCGGTGCCGAAGTCCCCGGCGCCCGCCCCCGTCGGCGGCCGGTGCCGTCCGTCAGCAGCCGATGTCGTCGCCGTCCTCGCGCCACACGGCGACGACGGACGGCCGGTTCACCCGGCCCGGTCCGTCCGGCCACTGCGACAGCGGGTTGTCGGCCGACGCCCCGTCCAGCTCGCCCGGGTGCTGGACGGCGACCAGCACGCGCCGGTCCTGCACCAGCGGGCCGCAGGTCTCGGCGCCCTTGGGCACCGTGAGGAACTGCTTGACCTGGCCCTCCTCACGGCCGCGCGTGGCCACGCCGAACAGGCCGTCGTGGGTGCCCAGGGCGTTGCCGTCGGTGGAGATCCACAGGTTGCCGTAGCGGTCGAACGTGAGGTTGTCCGGGCAGGAGATCGGGCTGACCTGGTCCTTGGGGAAGCCGCCGAAGTAGGTGCTCTCGTCCTCGGGGTCGCCGCACACCAGGAACAGCCGCCAGTGGAAGCTCTCGGCCGCCGGGTGGTTCCAGCGCTCGGTCAGCTCCAGCACCTGGCCGTGCTTGTTCCGGTCGCGCGGGTTGGCCTCGTCGGCGCCCGCCTTGCCGGCCGTGCCGCGCGCGGTGTTGTTGGTCAGCGCCACGTACACCTTGCCGGTGCGCGGGCTGGGCTCCACGTCCTCGGGGCGGTCCATCTTCGTCGCGCCCACCCGGTCCGCGGCCAGCCGGGTGAAGACGTAGACCTCCTCGGCCGTCATGCCCGGCACGTGGGAGCGGTCGCCGCTGGCCAGCTTGATCCACTCGCCGCGCCCGCCGAACTCGCCGTCGCGCGGCAGCCGGCCGCTGCCGTCGATCTGCTCCCGCGGGCTGTCGCCGGTGAGCCGGGCGACGTACAGGGTGCCCTCGTCCAGCAGCGTCATGTTGTGCTCGCGCGCCCAGCGGCTGTCGCCGCGCCGCATGCGCTTGCTGGAGACGAACTTGTACAGGTAGTCGAACCGCTCGTCGTCACCCATGTAGACCACCGCGCGGCCGTCGGCGGTGAGCCGCGGCTCCGCGCCCTCGTGCTTGAAGCGGCCGAGCGCGGTGCGCTTGCGCGGGGTGGAGTCGGGGTCGTAGGGGTCCACCTCGACGACCCAGCCGAAGCGGTTGACCTCGTTGGGCTCCTTGGTGACGTCGAAGCGGTCGTCGAACCGCTCCCACTTGCGGGAGGTGGCGCCGCCGCCGATGCCGTAGCGGGCGAGCCGCTCCCTGGTCGCCGGGTCGGTGACGTCCCGGGCGTGGGCGAAGTACTGGTTGAAGTTCTCCTCGCCGCTGAGCACCGTGCCCCACGGGGTGGTGCCGCCCGCGCAGTTGTTCAGCGTGCCGTGGACCGTGCGGCCGCTCGGGTCGGCGGAGGTCTTCAGCAGGTCGCCGCCGGCCGCCGGGCCGGTCAGCTCGAACGGGGTGCCGTTGTGGAAGCGGCGGTTGAGGTGGTGCCGGGGCACGGCGGTGAGCTTGCCGGTGCGGCGCTCCTCCTGCACGACGACGACGGACAGGCCGTGCGCGGCCCAGGCGATCTCGACCTGCTCGCGGGTCGGGTTCTCCGGGTCGTAGCCGGAGAACATCAGCTCCTCGTTGGTGTACTCGTGGTTGGCGAAGAGCACCTGGCGGTGCCGCTCGCCGGGCAGCGGGAGCAGGGCGAGGAAGTCGTTGTTGTACCCGAACTGGCCCTGCTGCGCGCGGGCGCTCTGCCGGTCGGGGTCGAAGGCGGGGGCCCCGCGCAGGATCGGGTCGCCCCAGCCGATGACGGTGTTCTGGGTGTAGCCCTCGGCGACGGTGACGGCGTCCTCGGTGTTCGGCGCGACGGGTGCGAAGCGCAGCCCTCTGGCTCCGCGTCCGTGCCCCCGTCCCGGATGGCCGGGTTTGCCGGCCCAGTCCGGGCGTCCGTGGGCGGCCGCCTCCGGGGCGCCGCCCAGGACGGTGCCGCCCGCCGCGGCGGCGACGGTGGCCACCGCGCCGGCCCGCAGCATGGTGCGGCGCGACATCCCGGCGACGATGTCCCCGAAGTACGCGTTGTCGCTGGCGTTGGGGACCTCCTTGAAGCAGGCGTCACCGCAGCGGTAGTGACAGGTCATGGCGGACCGGCCGCCGGGGTGGGTGGACATCAGCGGCAGTTGCTTGCGCATGGGGGACCTCTCCGTCATCAGCCGTACGGCGCGAGAAGCTAGAGCCTGGTACCGACCCCTGGGCCACACGGGCATGAACGCGCCGTGAACCCCCCAGTCGGGCGCCGGGAGGAACCGGATGGGCGCCCGCTTCCGCCGCCCGCGGGACCGCCCCGCGGCGCCCGGGGAGCCGGGGTGCGGGGCCGCCGTCCGCCGCCCCGCGACGGGAACACTGTGTGTACTGTGGGTGATGCGGTGGTGAAGGGTGAGCAGACCGTCGCCGCCCGAACAGTGCCGGTGCCACCGGCCCGCGCCCGCGACCGGGGCACGGCCGCTCCCGCCCGGAGCGCGGCACCGGGAGGCCGACGAGTCACGGGGGAGGACACGCGTAGATGAGCACGCACGCGAGGGGACGCCCCGCCCCGCCCAGAGTTCCCCACCGGGCGCCCGGGCGCCGCGCTGGCCGCGTCGGCCGCACGGGCCGCACGGGCCGCACTGGGGGGAGCCCGCGATGCGCATAGCCTTCCTGCTGCACAACGCCTACGCCATCGGCGGCACCACCCGCACGACGCTGACGCTCGCCGGGGCGCTGGCCGCGCGCCACGACGTCGAGCTGGTCTCCGTCTTCCGGCACCGCGACGAACCGCAGCTCGGCCGCGCCCCCGGCGTCGCCCTGCGGGCCCTGGTGGACCGGCGCGAGGGCTCCGCCGACCTCGCGGACCCACGGGTCCACCAGCCCGGCACCCTCTTCCCGCGCGCCGAGCCCCGCGCGGGGCAGTACCACCGGCTCGCCGAGGAGCGGATCGTCCGGTGGCTCGGGGAGACGGACGCCGACGTGGTCGTCAGCGCCCGGTGCGGGCTGAACGCCCTGCTGGCGCGGTTCGGGCCGGCCCACGCGGTGCGCGTCGGGCAGGAGCACCTCACCCACGGCTACCACCCGCACCGCCTGCGCACCGAGCTCCAGGACGCCTACGTCGGCCTCGACGCGCTGGTCACCATGACGGAGGCCGACGCGCGCGCCCACCGGCGGGGCATGTGGCTGCCGCACACCCGCGTGCTGGCCCTGCCCAACAGCGTCCCGGAGCCGGGTCTGCCGCCCGCGGACGGCACCTCCCGGATCATCGTCGCGGCGGGCCGCCTCGCGCCGGTCAAGCGCTACGGCAAGCTCGTCGACGCCTTCGCGCGGGCGAACGCGGCCTGCCCGGGGTGGTCGCTGCGGATCTACGGCGGCGGCACGGAGCGCGACCGGATCGCGGCCCGCGTCGCCCGGCACGGCCTGCACAACGAGGTCCTCCTCATGGGCCCGGCCGCGCCCCTGGAGGCCGAGTGGGTCAAGGGCTCCGTCGCGGCCGTCTCCTCCTCGCTGGAGTCCTTCGGCATGACGATCGTGGAGGCCATGCGGTGCGGCCTGCCCGTGGTCAGCACCGACTGCCCGCACGGCCCCGGCGAGATCATCCGCGACGGCGTGGACGGACGGCTCGTCCCCGTGCACAGCACCGCGGCCCTCGGTGACGCGCTGCTGGAGCTGATGCGCGACGACGCCCGCCGCACCGCCATGGGGCGCGCGGCCCGCGAGGGCGCCGCCGCCCGGTTCGACCCGCAGCGGGTGGCCGAGCGCTACGAGGAGCTGTTCGCCGAGCTGGCCGACCGCGGCGGCCGCGAACCCACCCCGCCGCTGGCCCGTGTCCGGGGCCGGCTGGCCGTCGGCCGGACCAGCGCCGGGCGCTACGCCCGCCGGGTCGCCCGCCGCGCCGACCGCTCGCTGCGCCGCACCGTGAGGAGAGTGCGCCCGTGAACCCCCTGCTGGCCGACTGCGCCGTGGACGACGCCGGCGCCCTCACCGTCCAGGTCTACCACGAGGGTCCGGGGGCGCCCGCCCTCCCACCCGGTGGGACGCTGCTGCTCGTGCCGCGCAAGCCCCGGGAGCCCGGGGACCGGCTCCGGTTCCCGCTGCGGCCGGCCGGGCGCGACCTCGCCGGCCGCCCCCTGTTCGCCGGCACCCGGGTCGCCGCCGAGGTACCGGCGGCCGCCACCGGGCTGTACGAGGGCCGCTGGGACGCCCACGCCGCCTTCGACGGCGCCGGGCCGCGCCGCCTGGACGGCCGCGGCCTGCTGGACACCCGGCGGCTGATCCGCTCCACGGCCACCACGCCGCTGCACGTCCTGCTGCCCTACCGCACCGCCCACGACCACCTCACCGTGCGCGTGTGGACCCGGCGGCGGCACGCGGAGGCCGGCGCCGTCCACCTGGGCGCCGACGGCCGGCTCGCCGTCGACGCCCGCCTGCTGGGCGACGTCCCCACCGACGCGCCGCCCCGGCTGGAGGCCCGCTGCCGCGGCCGCCGCGAACTGGTGCACACCGTGCCCGGCGCCTGGCGGGAGGGCGGGGCGCCCGACTGCCGCTTCACGCTGCCCACGCCCGCGCTCGCCGAGTCCGCCGCCGACGCCGTCTGGGACCTGTACGTGCGCACCGGCGGCGCGGACGCCCCGGCCGCCCGGCTGGGCCGCCTGCTGGACGACGTGCACGACAAGCGGCGCGTCCTCGCGCTGCCGTCCGCCCCCGTGCCCGGGACGGCGGCGGTCGCCGAGCCGTACTACACCGTGGCCAACGACCTGTCGGTGAAGCTGCGCCCGGCCACCGCGGGCTGACGCCGCCCGGCGCCCCGCACTCCCCGGCGGACGCGGCGGGGAACCGCGCGGCGGGGCGCCCCGGGCACCGGGCCCCGGACGAGCCGAAACGGGCGGCGGTCCGCTTCCCCCGCTCCGATACGATGGCGAGCGCCTCCCGCCGCAATTCAGTCACGCACGGTAACGACCTTGGAGCAGCCGCAATGGCTCGACACCTCATCACCAGCGCCCTCCCCTACATCAACGGGATCAAGCACCTGGGCAACATGGTGGGGTCCATGCTCCCGGCCGACGTGTACGCCCGCTACCTGCGGCAGCGCGGGCACGACGTGCTCTACGTCTGCGCCACCGACGAGCACGGCACCCCCGCCGAACTCGCCGCGAAGGAGGCCGGGCTGCCCGTGGCGGAGTTCTGCGCGCAGCAGCACGAGGCGCAGAAGGCCGTGTACGACGGCTTCCACCTGGCGTTCGACTACTTCGGCCGCAGCTCCTCGCCGCAGAACGTGGAGATCACCCAGCGCGTCGCGCGGAGCCTGCACGCGGGCGGCTTCATCGAGGAGCGGGCGATCCGGCAGGTGTACTCGCTGGCCGACGGCCGCTTCCTGCCGGACCGCTACATCGTCGGCACCTGCCCGCACTGCGGCTACGACAAGGCCCGCGGCGACCAGTGCGAGAACTGCACGCGCGTGCTGGACCCGACCGACCTGGTCGACGCCCGCTCCGCGATCAGCGGCAGCAGCGAGCTGGAGGTCCGCGAGACCCGGCACCTGTTCCTGCTCCAGTCCAAGCTGGCGCACGAGGTGGAGGCGTGGATCGACGCCGTCGGCGGGGAGTGGCCGACGCTGGCGTCCTCGATCGCGCGCAAGTGGCTCACCGAGGGCCTCCAGGACCGCGCCATCACCCGGGACCTGGAGTGGGGCGTGCCGGTCCCGGCCGACACCTGGCCCGAGCTGGCCGCCGAGGGCAAGGTGTTCTACGTCTGGTTCGACGCGCCCGTGGAGTACATCGGCGCGACGAAGGAGTGGGCTGACCACGCCCCGGCCGAGCGGGACTGGGAGTCCTGGTGGTACCGCGCCGAGGACGTGCGCTACACGGAGTTCATGGCCAAGGACAACGTGCCCTTCCACACCGTGATGTTCCCGGCGATCCAGCTCGGCACCCGGGAGCCGTGGAAGAAGGTCGACTACGTCAAGGCGTTCAACTGGCTGACGTACTACGGCGGCAAGTTCTCCACCTCGCAGAAGCGCGGCGTGTTCACCGACGCCGCGCTGGAGCTGCTCCCGGCCGACTACTGGCGCTACTTCCTGATGGCCCACGCCCCGGAGTCCGACGACACCAGCTTCACGTGGGAGCTGTTCACCGCCACGGTGAACAAGGACCTCGCCGACACCCTGGGCAACTTCGTCAACCGGGTGCTGTCCTTCTCCCGCAAGCGGTTCGGTGACGAGGTCCCGGCGGGCGCCCCGGCCGGCCCGGCCGAGGAGCGGCTGGGCGCGGAGATCGCCGAGCTGCTGACCGAGTACCAGGAGCAGTTGGACGCCCTGCAGTTCCGCAAGGCCGCGCAGGCACTGCGCGCGCTGTGGAGCGCGGGGAACGTCTACCTGGAGGAGAAGGCGCCCTGGCTGGAGATCAAGACCGACCAGGACGCCGCGGCCCTCACCCTGCGCACGGCGATGAACCTCATCCACCTGTACGCGATCGTCTCCGAGCCCTTCATCCCCGCCTCGGCGCGCGCGATGCGCGACGCGTTCGCGCTGGACGGCGACACCGCCACCTGGGTCACCCCGGAGCAGGCGCGCGCCCTGACCGCCGTGCCGGCCGGCACGCCGTTCACGGTGCCCCCGGTGCTGTTCGCGAAGATCTCCGAGGACGACCTCGCCGCGTACCGCGAGCGCTTCGGCGGCGCGGAGGAGTGACCCCCCGGCGGCGGTGACCGCCGTCCGGGCCGCCCCGGCTCCCGGCGGCGGCCCGTCGGCCCCGGCCGGCGCGGGGCTCCCGGTCGCACAGCGCGCCCCCGGCGGACACCCGCACCTGGCAGACGCCAACACGCGGCGGACACCCGCACCCGGCGGGCGCCGCGCCAGCGGCGGTTACTTCGGCTTGCGCACCGAGAGGTGCAGCTCGCGCAGGCGGGCGTCGTCGACCTCGCTGGGCGCGCCCATGAGCAGGTCCTGCGCGTTGCCGTTGAGCGGGAAGGCGATCGTCTCGCGGATGTTCGGCTCGTCGGCCAGCAGCATCACGATGCGGTCGATGCCCGGGGCGATGCCGCCGTGCGGCGGGGCGCCGAAGGAGAAGGCCCGCAGCATGCCGCCGAACTCGCGCTCGACGTCCTCGCGCGAGTAGCCCGCGATCTCGAACGCCTCGTACATGACCTCCGGCTCGTGGTTCCGGATGGCGCCCGAGGACAGCTCCACGCCGTTGCACACGATGTCGTACTGCCAGGCCAGGACGGACAGCGGGTCCTGCGTGCGCAGGGCCTCCAGGCCGCCCTGCGGCATGGAGAAGGGGTTGTGGGAGAACTCGATCCGGCCGGTCTCCTCGTCCTTCTCGTACATCGGGAAGTCGACGATCCAGCAGAACCGGAACACGCCCTCGTCGAAGTGGCCGGTGCGGCGGGCCGCCTCGACGCGCACGGCGCCCATGATCTTCGAGACCTCGTCGTACGCGCCGGCGCCGAAGAAGACGGCCGTGCCGGGCTTCGCGTCCAGCGCGGACAGCAGCGCGGCGGTGTTCTCCGCGGTGAGGAACTTCGCGATGGGGCCGGTGAGCCCGCCGTCCTCGCCGACGCGGACCCAGGCCAGGCCCTTGGCGCCCTGCTCGACGGCGTACTCACCCATCTGGTCGAAGAACTTGCGCGGCTGGTCGGCGGTGTCCGGCACGGCCAGCGCGCGCACGTGCTTGCCCGCGAACGCCTTGAACTCCGAGCCCTCGAAGACGCTGGTGACGTCCACCAGCTCCAGGCGGGCGCGCAGGTCCGGCTTGTCGGAGCCGTACCGGTCCATGGCCTCGCGGAACGGGATGCGCGGGAACGGCGAGGTGACGTGCCGGCCGTCGCCGAACTCCTCGAACAGCTCGGTCATCACCTTCTCGATGACCTGGAAGACGTCCTCCTGCTCGACGAAGCTCATCTCCACGTCGAGCTGGTAGAACTCGCCCGGCGAGCGGTCGGCGCGGGCGTCCTCGTCGCGGAAGCAGGGCGCGATCTGGAAGTAGCGGTCGAACCCGGCGATCATCAGGAGCTGCTTGAACTGCTGCGGGGCCTGCGGCAGCGCGTAGAACCGGCCCGCGTGCAGCCGGGAGGGCACCAGGAAGTCGCGCGCGCCCTCGGGCGAGGTGGCCGACAGGATGGGCGTGGCCATCTCGTTGAAGCCGAGCGCCGTCATCTTCTGCCGGATCGCGGAGATCACGGCGGTGCGCAGCATGATGTTGCGGTGCATGCGCTCGCGCCGCAGGTCCAGGAAGCGGTACTCCAGGCGGCGCTCCTCGTTGACGCCGTCCTCCGCGTTGATGGTGAAGGGGATCTGCTCGGCGGCGCCGAGCACCTCCACGTCGGTGACCTCGACCTCGATCTCGCCGGTCGGCAGTTCGGGGTTGACGTTCTCCGCGCCCCGGTTCACCACCGTGCCGTCCACCCGGACGACGGTCTCCTTGGTCAGATGCCCGAGCGCCTCGTTGGCGGCCGTGCCGGGACGGGCGACGAGCTGCACCAGACCGTGGTGGTCGCGCAGGTCGATGAAGAGGATGCCGCCCAGGTCACGACGGTTGTGCAGCCAGCCGCTCAGCCGGACGTCCGTGCCGACGTCCGGTGCTCGGAGCTCGCCGCAGTGGTGGG
Source organism: Streptomyces marinisediminis (assembly GCF_026262575.1). Taxonomy (GTDB): domain Bacteria; phylum Actinomycetota; class Actinomycetes; order Streptomycetales; family Streptomycetaceae; genus Streptomyces; species Streptomyces marinisediminis. The sequence continues at coordinate 267,379 of NZ_JAPKFL010000003.1, read as the reverse complement.
ACCGGTACCGATGCATCATTCATGTCCAAAGTCGTCAGGGGCGCGGTGCGCGAGGTGCGGGTCGCGGGCCCTTACCGCACGGGCCCTCCGGCGCCCATCAGGGTACCGGTCCACGCGAGCCCTGCCGGGCGGGAGCCCACCAAGGTCCATAAAGTGGGGCACATGCGCACCGATCACGGGGCCTCCCCGCCGCGGGTGGGGGAGGTGCTGGACGCCACCGGGACCGGGATGTGGCGCTGGGACCACGCCGCCGGCTCGGTGGCGATGGACGCGCGGGCCGCCGAGCTGATGGGCCTGGCCCCGGAGCCGGTGACCGTCTCGACGTCCGTCGTCCGGGCGAAGCTGCACCCGGTGGACTTCGTCGAGCTCGACGGCATCATCACGCTCGCGGCGGCCGAGGGCGGCATCGCGGAGGGCCGGCTGCGCGTGGTAGGCGACGACGGGCGGGTGCGCTGGACGGTACGGGCCCGGCTGCGCCACCTGGACGCCGACCGGGGCGCGGGCGCCGTGCGCCGCCCCGGCGTGGGCACGGGCTCGGTGCTGGTGGGCACGCTGGTGGAGGCGCCGGAGTCCTCGGAGGCGCGCTCCGCGGTCACCGGGGACTGGCGGCGCTCGCGGGAGGCGTTCCTGCTGGACGCCGGACGGGCGCTGGCCGAGGCCCGCTCCACGGCCGAGGTGCTGCGGGTGGCGGCGGGGCTGGCCATGCCCGGGTTCTCGCCGGACGGGCTGGCGGTCTTCGGCGTCAAGGGCGACCACCTGGTGGTGATCGGCCACTACGGGCACGGCGAGAGCGACGAGACACCGTTCCTGGACATGCCGCTGACGACGCCCTACCCGGCGGCCGACGTCATCCGCAACGGCCGCGCCGTCTACCTGAGCAGCCCGGCGGAGTACCAGCGCCGGTTCCCGGCGACCTGGCCGCTGGCGGAACGTTTCGGCCGCCAGGCGTGGGCGTTCCTGCCCCTGGTGGCCGGGGGTCGCACGCTCGGGGCCTGGATGGCGGCGTTCTCCTCCCCCGCGGCGTTCACCCCCGACGAGCGCTCGGTGCTGACGACGGTCGCCCGCATGCTGGCGCAGGCGCTCTCGCGGGCCTCCGTGCACGAGTCGGAGCGGGAGCTGTCGGCGGGGTTGCAGCGCACCATGCGCCCGGCCCACAAGCCCGACATCAAGGGCATGACGGTGGCCGCCCGGTACGTGCCCACCGGCGGCGGGCTGGAGGTCGGCGGCGACTGGTACGACGTCATCCCGCTGCACGCGGGCCGCACCGCGCTCGTCATCGGGGACGTCCAGGGCCACGACGTGCGCGCGGCCGGGCTGATGGGCCAGCTCCGGGTGGCGCTGCGCGCGTACGCCGCCGAGGGCCACAGCCCCGGGGCGGTGCTCTCGCGCGCCTCGCGGTTCCTGTCCGGCATGGCGGGCGTCGCCCACTACGACGACCCGGACACCGTCGAGCACGTGGAGGACCGCTTCGCGACCTGCCTCTACATCGAGGCCGACCCCGCGCTGGGCACGCTCGACATCGTCCGCGCGGGCCACCCGGACCCGGCGATCCGGCTTCCGGACGGCACGCTGATGGTCCGGCCCACCGCGGGCGGGCTGCCGCTGGGCGTCGACCCGGAGGCCGACTACCCCACCACCCGGCTCGTCCTGGGCCCCGGCGAGACCCTGCTGATGTGCACCGACGGCCTCATCGAGACCGGCGGCCACGACATCGACACCGGCTGGGCGCGCATCCGCAGCGTCTTCGCCGAGCACCCGGAGGCTGACCTGGAGGAGCTGGCCGACGCCCTGGTGCGCACCGTGCACGGCCCGGCGTCCCACCACTGGCCGGGGCCGCTGGCCGACCGGCGCGAGGACGACATCGCCCTGCTGCTCCTCAGCCGGGACGCGCAGGCCGTGCCACCGCGCGAGACCGGCCGCCGCACGGTGCTCAGCGTCGCCCAGTCCGACGCCTCCCGCATCGCGGACGCCCGCGGCCAGCTCCGCGACCTGCTCTACGACTGGACCGCGCCGGACCAGGTGGACGGCGCGGTGCTGATGCTCTCGGAGATGCTGACGAACGTGCTCGTGCACACCGACGGCGACGCGCTCATGGTGGCCGAGGTCACCGGCCGGCGCGGCACCCGCGGGCTGCGCGTGGAGGTCGCCGACGGCAGCGACGAGCTGCCGCACCGCCGCAACCCCGGCGAGCTGGCCTCCTCCGGGCGCGGCCTGGTGCTGCTGGAGCTGCTCGCCGGGAGCTGGGGCGTGGACCCGCGCGGCGAGGGCAAGGCCATCTGGTTCGAGCTGCGCGAGGACGCCCCGCCGCCGGACTGGGGCTGACGGCCCCGCCCGGCGCAGCCCGCCCGCGCGTCACGGCGCGGCTCGCCCCGGCCCGGCCCGGTGCGCGTCCCGGCTCGGCCCGGCTCGGTGCGCGTCCCGGCTCGGCCCGGCCCGCCCGCGCGGCACGGCGCGGCCTGGCGGGGGGGCTCCCCGGGTCGCTGTGGACGTCGAGCCCCTTGGCGCGGGCGGTGTCGGCCCGGGCGGGGGCGGCCGGGCGGGGCCGCCCGGGCCGGGGCGGCTCGTCGCGGCGGGCCAGGAGGCGGCTCGCCCCGGCCCGCCCCGGTCCGGCTCGCCCCGCGCGCGGCTCCGGGTCGCCCTACAGTCCGCCCTCGGACATCCCGTGCACGGCCGGAACCGTCCCCAGGCGCCCCTTCTGGAAGTCGTCGAACGCCTGCTGGAGCTCTTCCCGGGAGTTCATGACGAACGGGCCGTAGTGCGCCATCGGCTCACGGATGGGCTGTCCGCCGAGGAGGACGACCTCCATGTCCGGCGTGTGGGCGTCCTGCTTCTCGTCCGCGCGGACGGTCAGCGAGGAACCGTCGCCGAAGACGGCGGTCTGGCCGAGGTGGATCGGCCGGCGCTCGGCGCCGACCGTCCCGCGGCCCGCGAGGACGTACGCGAGGCCGTTGAAGTCCTCGCGCCACGGCAACGTGACCTCCGCGCCCGGCGCCAGCGTGGCGTGGATCATGGTGATCGGCGTGTGGGTGACGCCGGGGCCCTGGTGGCCGTCCAGTTCACCGGCGATGACGCGCATCAGCGCGCCGCCGTCGGGCGAGGTGAGCAACTGGACGCTGCCGCCGCGGATGTCCTGGTAGCGCGGCGCCATCATCTTGTCCCTGGCCGGCAGGTTCACCCAGAGCTGGAGCCCGTGGAAGAGGCCGCCCGACACGACGAGGTGCTCCGGCGGCGCCTCGATGTGCAGCAGGCCCGACCCGGCGGTCATCCACTGGGTGTCGCCGTTGGTGATGGTGCCGCCGCCGCCCTGGCTGTCCTGGTGGTCGAAGATCCCGTCGATGATGTAGGTGACGGTCTCGAAGCCCCGGTGCGGGTGCCACGGGGTCCCCTTCGGCTCCCCGGGCTGGTACTCCACCTCGCCCATCTGGTCCATCATGATGAACGGGTCCAGGTACGCGTACGTGATCCCGGCGAACGCGCGGCGGACGGGGAAGCCCTCGCCCTCGAAGCCGCTGGGCGCGGTGGTGACGGCGAGCACGCCGCGCGGCTGCCCCTCGGGGGCGGCGACACGGGGCAGGGTGAGCGGGTTCTCCACGGTGATCGCGGGCATGACGGCCTCCTTCGAACCGGCGTCCAATCTAGTTGAAAGTTGAACCTCTGCCAAGCCGTGCGCATTCCCCGTCCCGGGGCGGCCCACCCCGCGGCGGGGCGCGGCCGACGGCGCCGGTGCGGTCAGCCGCGTCCGGTGGCGAACGGGCCGTCGGCGGCGAAGGCCAGCGCCGCGAAGCGTTCGCCGATGCGGCGCTGGGTGGCGGCGTCCGGGTGCAGCCCGTCGGGCAGCGGCAGCTCGGCGTGGTCCGCCGCGCCGTACAGGTCGAGGCCGTCGAGCAGGTGCAGGTGCGGGTCGTCGGCGGCGCGCTGCCGGACGACGCGGGCCAGCTCGTCCCGGATGACGGTCAGGGTCAGCTTCCCGGCGGCGGTCTCGGCGGGGTCGCCCGTGGCCACGAACCGCAGCCGCCCCTCGGCGAGCGCCGCGGCGTCCGGCGCGCCCGGCCCCGGGGTGTCCTCGTGCACGGGGCAGTAGAGCGGCGTGACGACCAGCAGCGGGGCCGTGGGGTGCCCCTCGCGGAGGGTGTCGAGGAAGCCGTGGACGGCGGGGCCGAAGGCGCGCAGCCGCATCAGGTCGGTGTTGACGACGTTGATGCCGAGCTTGACGCTGATCAGGTCCGCCGGGGTGTCCCGCATCGCCCGCGCGGTGAAGGGGTCGAGCAGCGCGCCGCCGCCGAACCCGAGGTTCACCAGCTCTGCCCCGCCGCGCCGCGCGGCCACCGCGGGCCAGGTGGCGGTCGGGTACGTGGCGTTGGAACCGTGGCTGATGGAACTGCCGTGGTGCAGCCACACCGGGCGGTCGCCGCGCGGCGCGGGCTCGACGGGCGCGTCGGTGCGCAGGGCGACGAGCCGGGTGGTCTCGTCGTGCGGCAGCCAGATCTCGACGTCCTTCTCCGCGTCGGCCAGGCCGGTGAACCGCAGGGTCCGCACGGGCCCGGGGCGGGTGCGCGCGGACCCGGAGGCCAGGTCGAGGGTCAGCACGTCGCCCTCGGTCACCTGGGCCCGCTCCGTCAGCCGCCCGTCCACCAGCAGCTCGTAGGTGCCGTCGGGCCGCGGCGGCAGGCCCGGGTAGACCCGCTTGGTGGCCAGGACGTCCAGCTCCACGGCGGTGGCCCGGGTGCGGAAGGCCAGCCGGACCCCGGAGGGCTGGGACTCCGCCATCGCGAGCTGCCCGTCACCGCACTGCGCCCGCGCCCACGCCGGCAGCCGGTGGGGCAGCACGCCGCGCTCGGTGTGCTCGACGTCGAGCGCCCCGCGCAGGAGCCGCGCGGTGACGGGGGTGGTGATCCAGTCCTGCTCGGTGTGCATGCCTCGGGCCTCTTTGGTGTGCGGGTGGGATGCGGGCGGGCGGGGCTCCGGGCGGGCTGGCGCGGGCGACCGGCGCACGGAGTCCCGGCCCGGGCGCGGCGCGGGCGCGGCCCGGCGGGACGCGGGGCGGGGCCGGGGCCCGGGCGGCGCGGCCCCGCCGTGGGTGGCGCCGCGGCCGGGTGGCGCCGCGGCCGGGTGGCGCCGCGGCGGGGTGGCGCGGGGCGGGCTATCCGTACATGCGGTGCATCGCGAAGTCGACCATCTCCTCGACCGCCTTCGCGTCGAAGACGACCCGGTGGTCGCCCTCCATGTCGAGCACGAACCCGTACCCCGTCGGCAGCAGGTCCAGCACCTCGGCCCCGGTGATGACGAAGTACCGGGACTCCTTGCCCGCGTAGGCGCGCAGCTCCTTCAGCGAGGTGAACATCGGGATCACCGGCTGCTGGGTGTTGTGCAGCGCCAGGAAGCCGGGCGTCTCGCCGCGGGGGCAGTAGACGCGCGCGTTGTGGAAGATGCCCTGGAAGTCCTCCGGCGAGAGCGCACCGGTGGCGAAGCCGCGCACGGCGTCGGCGAGCGAGGGCGGCGACGGCTCGGGGTAGTGCGCCTGGGGCGGCTGCGCCCCGTGCGGCGGAGCCCCGGGCGGGGGCTGCCCGTACCCGGGCGGCGGGGCCCCGTACTGCTGGTGCCCCGCGGAGGCGTGCTGCTCGTATCCGTACACGCACTAGAGGGTACTGAGTGCGACCCGGCGCGCGGGCCGCGACGGGTGCCGGGGGGCGCTTCCGGGGCGATTTCCTGCCAGGCCGGTCACATCCGGGCGCACTGGGCTTGCCGTTATTACCCGCCGGTAGCATGATGGGGGCTACTAACTGGTACGCACTGGAGGCCCGCCTCCCCGTCCCTACGGAGCCTGCGCCCATGGGCCACTACAAGTCGAACCTGCGCGACATCGAGTTCAACCTCTTCGAGGTGCTCGGCCGCGACTCGGTGTACGGCAACGGGCCGTTCGCCGAGATGGACGTGGAGACCGCCAAGAGCGTGCTCTCCGAGATCGCCCGGCTGTCCGAGAACGAGCTGGCCGCCTCCTTCGAGGACGCCGACCGCAACCCGCCGGTCTTCGACCCGGAGACGAACACCGCGCCCGTCCCCGCGTCGTTCAAGAAGAGCTACCAGGCCTACATGGACGCCGAGTGGTGGCGCCTGGGCATCCCGGAGGAGATCGGCGGCACCACCGCCCCGCGCTCGCTGCTGTGGGCCTTCGCCGAGACGATCCTGGGCGCCAACCCGGCGGTGTGGATGTACGCCTCGGGACCGGCCTTCGCCGGCGTCCTGTACGAAGAGGGCACCGAGGAGCAGCACAAGATCGCGCAGCGCATGGTGGACCGCCAGTGGGGCTCCACGATGGTGCTGACCGAGCCGGACGCGGGCTCGGACGTCGGCGCGGGCCGCACCAAGGCCACCCAGCAGGCCGACGGTAGCTGGCACATCGAGGGCGTGAAGCGCTTCATCACCTCCGGTGAGCACGACATGTCCGAGAACATCGTCCACTTCGTGCTCGCCCGCCCCGAGGGCGCGGGCCCCGGCACGAAGGGCCTGTCCCTGTTCATCGTGCCGAAGTACGACTTCGACTGGGAGACCGGCGAGCTGGGCGAGCGCAACGGCGCCTACGCCACCAACGTCGAGCACAAGATGGGCCTGAAGGCCTCCAACACCTGCGAGATGACCTTCGGCGACAAGCACCCGGCCAAGGGCTGGCTGCTGGGCGAGAAGCACGACGGCATCCGCCAGATGTTCAAGATCATCGAGTTCGCCCGGATGATGGTCGGCACGAAGGCCATCGCCACCCTCTCCACCGGCTACCTCAACGCGCTGGAGTACGCCCGGGAGCGGGTGCAGGGCGCCGACCTCACCCAGTTCACCGACAAGACCGCGCCGCGCGTCACCATCACCCACCACCCGGACGTGCGCCGCTCGCTGATGACGCAGAAGGCGTACGCCGAGGGCATGCGCGCCCTGGTGCTCTACACCGCCTCCGTCCAGGACGACATTCTGCTCAAGGAGGCCGCCGGCGAGGACGCCTCCGCCGCGCACCGGCTGAACGACCTGCTCCTGCCGATCGTCAAGGGCTACGGCTCGGAGAAGTCCTACGAGCAGCTCGCGCAGTCCCTGCAGACCTTCGGCGGCTCCGGCTACCTGCAGGAGTACCCGATCGAGCAGTACATCCGCGACGCCAAGATCGACACGCTCTACGAGGGCACCACCGCGATCCAGGGCCAGGACTACTTCTTCCGCAAGATCGTCCGCGACCAGGGCCAGGCGCTGACCACGCTGTCCGAGGACATCAAGAAGTTCCTGGCCGACGCGGCCGGCGGCGAGGACCTGGCCGGGGCCCGCGAGCACTTGGCCAAGGCGGCCGGCGACCTGGAGGCCATGGTCGGCACCATGCTGACCGACCTGGCCGCCACCGAGCAGGACGTGAAGTCGCTCTACAAGGTCGGCCTGAACACCACCCGCTTCCTGCTCGCCTCCGGCGACGTGGTCATCGGCTACCTGCTGCTGCGCGGCGCCGCCGTGGCCGCCGGGAAGCTGCCGACGGCCGCCGCCAAGGACAAGGCGTTCTACACCGGCAAGATCGCCGCGGCGAAGTTCTTCGCCGCCAACGTCCTGCCCGGTGTCGGGGTCCAGCGCGAGATGGCCGAGGCCGTCGACCTGTCGCTGATGGAGCTGGACGAGGCCGCGTTCTGAGCCCGTCCGCCGCGTGACGAGGGCCCGCTCCCGGTCGGGGGGAGCGGGCCCTCGCCGTCGAGGGGGGCGGGCCCGTGCCGTCGAGGCGGGCGGGCCCCGCGCCGCAATCCCTTCGACACCCGCCGGGCCGGTCACGCATAGTGGCGGCCATGACTTCCGCGATACGCCACGTGACGATCGACTGCGCCGACGCCTACACGCTCGGCGCCTTCTGGGCCGACGCCCTGGGCGCCTCCCTGGCGGACGACGACTACCCCGGCGACCCCGAGGCGCTCGTCAGGGCGGACGGGGTGACGCTGCTCTTCGTCACCGTGCCCAACGCCAAGACCGTGAAGAACCGCGTCCACCTCGACCTGCGTCCGCGGGACCGCACCCGCGACGAGGAGGTCGAGCGGCTGCGCACCCTGGGCGCCACCGTCCTGGCCGACCACCGCGGCCCGCGGAACCGGGGCTGGGTGACCATGGCGGACCCGGAGGGCAACGAGTTCTGCGTCGAACGCGGAGCGCTGGACGCGGACGGCTGACGCCCGCCGCGCACCGCCCGGCCCGGCCGGCGCCCGCCCCGGCCCCGCCCAAAGCCGCGCCGACCGGGTGCGGGGCTGTCCGTATGCTGGGCGGCATGTGTGCTTCCACCACCCCGTTCGACCGTCGGCACACCGACGACCTGCTCACCTTCCTCGGTGCCTCGCCGACGCCCTACCACGCGGTGGCGAACGCGGCCGAGCGGCTGGAGAAGGCCGGCTTCCGCGCGGTGTCGGAAACCGAGGAGTGGGACGGGGCGCCCGGCGGCCGGTACGTGCTGCGCGGCGGCGCGATCGTCGCCTGGTACGTGCCCGAGGGCGCCGCCCCGGCCACGCCCTTCCGCGTCGTCGGGGCGCACACCGACTCGCCGAACCTGCGCGTCAAGCCGCGGCCGGACACCGGGGCGCACGGCTGGCGGCAGCTCGCCGTCGAGATCTACGGCGGCACCCTGCTCAACACCTGGCTCGACCGGGACCTGGGCCTGGCCGGGCGGCTCGCCCTGCGCGACGGCGGCACCCGGCTGGTCAACGCCGACCGGCCGCTGCTGCGCGTGCCGCAGCTCGCCATCCACCTGGACCGCGCCGTCAACGACGGGCTGAAACTGGACCGGCAGCGGCACATGACGCCCGTGTGGGGGCTGGGCGACGGCCGCGAGGGCGACCTGCTGGCCTTCGTGGCCGAGGAGAGCGGCCTGCCCGCGTCCGACATCGTCGGCTGGGACCTGATGCTGCACGCCGTCGAGCCGCCCGCCTACCTGGGCCGGGACCGGGAGCTGATCGCCGGGCCGCGCATGGACAACCTGCTGTCGCTGCACGCGGGCACGGCGGCCCTGGTGCACGCCGCCGAGGCGGGCCGCGCGCTGTCCCACGTCCCGGTGCTGGCGGCGTTCGACCACGAGGAGAACGGCAGCCAGTCCGACACCGGCGCGGACGGCCCGCTGCTGGGCAACGTGCTGGAACGTTCCGTCTTCGCCCGCGGCGGCGGCTACGAGGACCGGGCGCGCGCCTACGCGGCCACCGTGTGCCTGTCCTCGGACACCGGACACGCCGTGCACCCCAACTACGCCGAGCGGCACGACCCGACGCACCACCCGCTGCCCAACGGCGGGCCGATCCTCAAGGTCAACGTCAACCAGCGGTACGCCACCGACGGCACCGGGCGCGCCGTCTTCACCGCCGCCTGCGAGCGCGCGGGCGTGCCGTGGCAGACGTTCGTGTCCAACAACGCCGTGCCCTGCGGGACGACGATCGGCCCGATCACGGCGGCCCGGCACGGCATCGCGACCGTGGACATCGGCGTCGCGCTGCTGTCCATGCACTCCGCGCGCGAGCTGGCCGGCGCCGACGACCCGCACCACCTGGCCGGCGCGCTGACGGCGTTCCTGACGGCGTGAGGCGACCGCGGCGGTCACCGCGGCGCGGCGGCAGACGCCGTGAACCGTGACGCGTCCGAGCCGTGATCATGACACCTTCGTGAAACGCGCGGGCCACCGTGGTGGCCACGGGGAGACGGGGGCCCGGGGAAACCGGGCAAACGGGGGAACGGGGGAGAACGGGGTCGCGCCCGAACGGGCGCGGCCCGGCGGGCGCGGCCCGGCGGGCGCGGCCGAGGCCGCCGCGTCACGGGGCCGGCCCGCCCGGCGGCGTGAGCACCTGCTCCGTCCAGATCGTCTTCCCGCGCCGGGTGTAGCGGCTGCCCCAGCGGTGGGTGAGCTGCGCGACGAGGTACAGGCCGCGCCCGCCCTCGTCGGTCAGGCGCGCGCGGCGCATCCGGGGCTGGGTGCTGCTGAGGTCGGACACCTCGCAGATGAGCGTGTCGGCGCGGGTGAGCCGCAGTTCGATCGCCCCGCCGCCGCCGTAGCGCACGGCGTTGGTCACCAGCTCGCTGGTGACCAGTTCGGTGGTGAAGGCCAGCGCGTCCAGGTCCCAGGCCGCGAGCTGCCCCAGCGCCAGCTCCCGGGCGCGCGGGACGGCGGCGGGCTCGCCCTCCAGGGCCCACCGCACGGTGTCGTGCGGAGGGACGGCGCGGGTGCGGGCCAGCAGCAGCGTCACGTCGTCGGAGAGCGGTTCCCGCGGCAGCGCGGCGACGACCGCCTCGGCCGTGTCGGCCAGCGGCCGGGCCACGGCGTCCGAGCGGCGCAGCCTGCCGCGCAGCTCGGACATGCCCGTCTCGATGTCGCCCCGCCCCAGCTCCACCAGCCCGTCGGTGTAGAAGGCGAGGACGCTGCCGGGCGGGATGGCCAGTTCCACCGGCTCGAACGGCAGCGCGCTCACCCCCAGCGGCGGCCCCGGGTGCACCTCGACGAACTCCGCCGTGCCGTCGGGCGCGAGCAGGACGGGCGGCGGGTGGCCGGCGCTGGAGAACACGCACTTGCGCGCCACCGGGTCGTAGACGGCGTACAGGCAGGTCGCGCCCAGCGACTCGCGGTCCGCGTGCCGGGCCTCCTCACTGGTGGCGACGTCGAGCTGGGTGACCAGGTCGTCCAGGTGGGAGAGCAGCTCCTCCGGGTCCAGGTCGAGGTCGGCCAGGGTGCGCACGGCGGTGCGCAGGCGCCCCATGGTGACGGTGGCCTGGAGGCCGTGCCCGACGACGTCGCCGACGACGAGGCCCACGCGAGCGGAGGAGAGCGGGATGACGTCGAACCAGTCGCCGCTGACCCCGCCGCCGATGTCGGCCGGAAGGTAGACGCTGGCGGTCTCCACCGCGGCGTTCTCCGCCGTCGCGGGCGGCAGCAGGCTGCGCTGGAGGCTGACGGCGGCCCGGTGCTCGCGGGTGTAGCGGCGCGCGTTGTCCACGGCGAGCGCCGCGCGGGCGGCGATCTCCTCCAGCAGCGCGAGGTCCTCCTCGTCGTACGGCACCGCGCTGTGGGTGCGCCAGAGCGTCACCGTGCCCAGGTAGGCGGAGCGGGCGCGCAGCGGAGCGCTCAGCGCGCAGTGCGCGCCGGGCAGGGGCGGCACCCAGTGGTGCCCGGGCCTGTGCCCCCCGGGCTCCCGGCCCGCGGCCCCGGGGCGGGCGAGGTCGGTGAGGACGACGCCGCCGCGCCCGCCGCGCCCGGGGGGCGGCGGCACGGTGACGCTGGCCGACTCCGGCAGGGCCCGCGCGTCGGCGCCGACGACGGCGGTGCGAGCGAGGACGACCCGCCCGTTGCCGTCCGGCGCCGGCTCGTCGCCCACCAGCACCGGTTCCGCCAGCCCGACCAGCACGCAGTCCGCCAGCGCCGGCACCAGCACCCCGGCCAGATCCTCACTCGTCTGCGTGATGGACAGCGAGGCGCCCAGCACCGCCGTGGCCCGGTGCAGGAGCTGGAGCCGCTCCCCGGCCGCCTCGTGCTCGGTGACGTCCGTGAACGCCGCCGCCGCGCCCATCGGCGTCCCCGCCGGGCTGTGCAGCCGGAACGCCGACATGGACAGCAGCCGCCCCGCGCGCGGATCGTCCCGCGTCCGCAGCCGCATGGTGACGCCGACCTCCGGCCCCCCGGTGCGCAGGACCTTGCCCAGCAGGCCCTCGACGACCGGGGCGTCCCGCGGCGTGAGGAAGTCCGCGAGCCGGTGGCCCGTCGGGTCCGCCGGGACACCGGTGTAGGGGAAGAGCTGGGTGTTGGTGCGGACGATGCGCAGGTCGGTGTCGAAGACGGTCAGCCCGATGCGGTCCTGCGCGAACAGCTCCTGCACGAGCGAGTGGTTCTGCCGCCACAGCCGCAGCAGGCCCACCTCGGCGCCGAGCACCAGGTGCAGCGCGGGCCCGTCGGCGTCCGTCCGGATCGGCATCGACACCACGCCGGCCGAGACCTCGTGCCCGTCGGCGTGCCGCAGCCCGGTGTCGCCCTCCCAGCTCGCGTCGCGGCACTGGCGCCGCAGCCGCTCCCACTGCCCGGGGTCGGCCAGCAGCCCGCTCGCGGGCCGCCCGCACACCTCCCCGGCCGACCAGCCCAGCAGGCGCTGCGCCGTGTCGGCCCACGAGACGACCGTGCCCGCGTCGTCGAGCACGGCCGCCGCGAGGTTGGGCACGGCGAACTGCCGCAGTGACGCACGCTCGGCTCCAGTGGACATCGACGACACACCTCATTCGCGGCGCGGCTTCGCCTGCACCATGTTCCCGCACGCCCCGCCCCCGCGCACGGCGCCACCGCGCCACCCGCCGCGCCACGGGCCCGCCCCCACCGCGTCCCCGCCCGGCGGCGGCGGGCCCGTGACGCGGCGGGGCCCCCGCCGTGACACCCCTGTGAAAACCGCTGGGCACAGTTACTCCCACGGGGGAGAACGGGGGAGAACGGGGGCGACGGGGGCCGGGCACCCGGGAACGGGGGACACGGGGGAGCCCGGAGGGGGACGGGACGAGGGGCGCGCCGGCGGTGCGCCCCTCGTCCCGTCCGCCGTCCCCACCGGCGTGCGGCGGACCCTCAGGCGGGGCCCGCGCGCTGGTCCCGGCTGTCCTGCCGGAGCCGCTCGGTGTGCCGGGCGATGGTGGCGAGGCGGGCCGCCAGGTCGGGGTGGTGGCTCTCCAGGTGGGACCGGGTGTCGGCGAGCGGCGTGATGAGGGCGGCCGCGTCGTCGTCGGCGAGCGCGGCGTCCAGCGGCGTGCGGGCGCGGGCGGGCAGGTCGGTCAGCGCGGTGATCTGCCCGGCGAGCTGCCGCAGCGCGGCGGCGTTGCCCCGGGCCCAGGTGGTGACGGTGCGGTCGGCGGCGCGGCGGTCCCGGGTGGCCTGGACGCGCTGCTCGCCGGTGCTGCCCGGCGCCCCGGGGCGCACCCGCAGGTAGCGGCGTTCGGCGGCCTGGCGGCTGGCCACGCCCAGCGGCGGGGCGAGCTCGGCCCAGCTCGCGCCCGCCTGCCGGGCCGCTTCGATCAGCGGCGGTTCCCAGCAGGCGAGCTGTTCGCGCACTTCCCGCAGGGCCAGCAGGGCGGCCAGGGCCTGGTCGGCGGTGGGCGGGCCGCTCGCGGCGTCCGGGGCCCCCTCCCGCGGTATGCGGTCGGGGTGCCCGGCGTGCACGGCCTGCTGGATCGTGCGCAGGGCCGCGAGGGCGGCGAAGAAGGCGGGCGCGGGGACGCGGGCCTCGCGCGCGGCGGGTGACGGGTCGTCCGTCGGCACGGAGAACCTCCCTCCGGGGTCATCGTTCGCATGACGGTCGAGGTTGTCATCGTTCGGATGACATGCTACAAGAGAAGCAGGTGCCGCGCATTGGCAAGCAAGTACCTGACCTGTGCTGGAGGTGTTTCGTGATGTTGATGCGCACCGACCCGTTCCGCGAGCTGGACCGGATCACCCAGCAGTTCCTCAGCCCCTCGGGAACGTGGACGAAGCCGTCCGCGATGCCGATGGACGCCTACCGGGACGGCGACACGTACGTCATCGCCGTCGACCTGCCCGGAGTCGCCCCCGACGCCATCGACCTCGACGTGGAGCGGAACATGCTCACCGTCAAGGCGGAGCGCCGTCCCACCGCCCACGGCGACCACGTGGAGAGGGAGCTCTCCGAGCGGCCGCTGGGGGTGTTCTCGCGCCAGGTCATGCTGGCCGACACCCTGGACACCGAGCACATCGACGCCCACTACGAGAACGGCGTGCTGACCGTCCGCATCCCGATCAGCGAGCGCGCCAGAGCCCGCCGGATTCCCGTCGGCACCACGCCGCGCAAGCAGATCGGCGGCTGAGCGGCGAAGCTCCCGGCGGACGCACCGGCCGGGGCACCGGCCCCCGGGCCCCGGGCCCCGGCGCCGGAGCGCCGCACGCCGAATCCGCGCCGCCCGCCGGACCGCACGTCGGGGAGCGGTCCGGCGGGCGGCGGCGTGGCGCACGGGCGCCACCGGGGCGGTTGCGCGGTGCGCGGGCGGGAGCGCCGCGCTCAGCGGGCCGCCCGCACCCCCGGTGGCCCCGTCGGCCGCGGGCCGCGCCCCCTCCGGTCCCGCCGCCTCCGCACGGGCTCCGGCCGGGGCGCCCGCGCCACGCCCGCCGCCGCCCGACCGCCCCGTCGCCGCCCGGCCCACCGCCGTACGACCCCGCCTTCCCCCCGACCGACCCGACCGACCCGCTCCAGAAACCGAAAGGCCACGATCACCGATGCCCGCCACTCCCCAGGCCCTCCGCCCCGCTTCCGGCATGACGTACGAGCAGCTCCTCGCGCGCGTCCGGTACGACGGCGCCTACCCGACCCGGCAGCGGGCCGAGGACGTGACCCGGGCCGTCCTGGCCGCGCTGGGCCGCCGGCTCACCGGCGCGGTGCGCGACGAACTCGCCGCGTGCCTGCCCCCCGAGGCGGCCCGCGTGCTCACCGCCGAGGCGCCCGGCACCGACACCCTGACCGGCTGGGCCTTCGTCAAGGACCTCGCCACCCGCACCGGCGGCACCCTGGCCACCACGCGCTGGGACGCGGGCACCGTCCTCGCGGCCGTCGCCCGCCTGGCCGGTGACGACCTCCTCGACCGCGTTCTCGCCCAGCTCCCCTCCGGCTACGCCATCCTCTTCGGCCGCGCGGAGCTGACCCAGGCGGCCTGACCGCCCGCCCCGAAGTCCCCGACCGCCCGCGCCGGGACGCCTCGGCCGACCCGGCGCGGGGACGCGGCCGCCACCGCGCGGTGGACGGCGCCGGCCCCCACGTCCCACCGCGCCCCCTGCCGTCCGCGTCGTCCATGCTCGCCGGGGATGCCGGGCTTCCTGGCCTTCTCCACACGGCGGATCGACGCGGGCGCGTACCCGGGCGGCCTCGAGAAGCCCGCCGCCGCCTAGGCGTCCAGCCCCGCCAGGACGAGGGGCAGGCGCTCGTCGCCGTCCGGGGACTGGCGCACCGGGACGCCCCAGTCCTGCTGGTGGACGTGGCAGGCCGGGTACTCCGCCGCGGTGTCGTCGTCGCACGAGGCGGCCATCGCCGACACGTGCAGCACGCCCTCGGCGACCTCCGGGTTCAGCCGCAGCGCGCGGCGCAGCTCCGTGCCCGCGCCGCCGCCGTCGGCCAGCAGCTCCGGCGGCGTGGCACTGACCAGCAGCCGGGTGGCCGGACCGTACCGGGTGTCGAGCTTCTGCCCGGCCGGCGGGGTGAACACCACGTCCACCGTGAGCGCCCCGGACGCCACCGGGGCGGCCGCCCGCCGCGTGCGGTGCGCGACGGCGTCGACCGCCACCGCCTCCTGCGGCAACCGCAGCCGCGTCAGCCGGTGCCGCGCCGACTCCACGACGACGATCTCCACGCCGCCCGCGCCCCCGCCGCCGGTGCGGGCGTCAGCGGCACCGGCGCCCGCGGCCGCCGCCGCGCGCGGGAGGACGGCGCCGGACGGCTCGCGCAGGTCCGTCGCCAGCGTGCTCACCTCGCCGGTGGCCGGGTCGTAGCGGCGCAGCGCGTGGTTGTAGGTGTCGCTGACGGCCACCGAGCCGTCGGGCAGCGCGGTGACGCCCAGCGGGTGCTGGAACAGCGCCTGCTCCGCCGGGCCGTCCCGGTGCCCGAAGTCGAACAGGCCGGTGCCGACCGCGGTGTGCACGGTGCCGTCCCGGTCCAGCCAGCGCAGCGCGGAGGTCTCGGCGTCGGCGACCCACAGCCGCTCCCCGGTGGCCGCGAGACCCGAGGGCTGCGCGAACCACGCCTCGGCGGCGGGCCCGTCCACCAGGCCCTCGTTCGTCGTGCCGGCGGCGACCGCCACCGTCTCCGCCTCCGGGTCGTACGTCCACAACTGGTGGACGCCGGCCATGGCGATCCACAGCCGCCCGTCGAACCACGCCACGTCCCACGGCGACGACAGCGCCACCTCGCGCGCCGCGCCGCTCGTCGGCCCGCCCTGCCACCACTGCCGGCCGGTGCCCGCCAGGGTGCGGACGGTGCCGGTGGCCAGGTCCACGCCGCGCAGCGCGTGGTTCACCGTGTCCGCGACGACGACCTCGCCCGAGGGGAGCACCGCCAGCCCCTGCGGCTCGCTGAACCGCGCCGTGTCCGCCGGGCCGTCGACGAGTCCGCGCTCCCCGCTGCCCACCCGGCGCAGCACGGTCTCGCCGTCCGCCGCGAGCTCCACCAGCGCGTGCCGCGTGGAGTCGCTGACCAGGAACCCCCCGCCCGGCAGCGCCAGCGCCTTGCCCGGGAAGCGCAGGTCGGTGGGCTCGGGCTCCGGGGGCACGTACGGGCCGTCACCGCGCCGCAGCGTGCCCTTCGCCGCGTGCTCCGCCTCCAACTCGGTGACCAGCGTCTCGATGGCGTGCGCGTGCCCCTCCCCGGCGTGCTGCGCGACGACGTACCCCTCCGGGTCGATCACCACCAGCGTCGGCCACGCCCGCACCGCGTACTGCTTCCAGGTGGCCAGCTCCGGGTCGTCGAGCACCGGGTGGTGCACCGCGTACCGCTCCACGGCGTCCACCACGGCCTGGTGCTCGGCCTCGTGCGCGAACTTCGGCGAGTGCACCCCGACGACGACCACGCTGTCCCGGTGCCGCTCCTCCACCTCCCGCAGCTCGTCGAGCACGTGCAGGCAGTTGACGCAGCAGAACGTCCAGAAGTCGACGACGACGCACTTGCCGCGCAGTTCCGCGAGTGTCAGGTCCTTGCCACCCGTGTTGAGCCAGCCACCCTTGCCGATCAGCTCGGGAGCACGGACGCGGGGACGGCGCGGGGCGGGAGAGGCAGCGTTCATGCGCCCAGGGTGCCATCCCCGGTCGGCCGGGACCCACGGCACTCCGCCGCGGGCACCGGTGCCCCGCGCTCACGCCCGCCGCCCTCCGGCCGACCGGCGCCCGTGCCCCCGGCGGGGTGCGCGGGCGCGGCGCCGCACGCCCGCCCGGGGTGGCCGGAGCGGGCCGCCGGTGTCACAGCACGCGGTCCTTCAGGGCCGGGAACTCCTCGCGGACGGCGGCGACGCGCGCGGGGTCGAGGTCGGCGGTGACGACCTGCTCGGTGGCGTCGTCGGCGGCGGCCAGCGTCTCCCCCCAGGGGTCGATGACCGCGGTGCGCCCGGCCTGCGGGACGCCGGCGTGCGTGCCGGCCGTGCCGCAGGCCAGGACGTAGGCCTGGTTCTCCACCGCGCGGGCGCGGGCCAGCAGGTCCCAGTGGGCGGCGCGGGCGGCGGGCCAGCCGGCGGGGACGGCGAGCACCTGGGCCCCGGCGTCGGTGAGCGCGCGGAACAGCTCGGGGAAGCGGAGGTCGTAGCAGGTGGCCAGGCCCAGCGTCGTCCCGGCGGCCTCGGCGGTGACGGGGGCGGTGCCCGCGGACATCAGCGTCGCCTCGCCCCGGTCGAAGCCGAAGCGGTGGATCTTGCGGTAGGTGGCGGTGAGCTGGCCCTCGGGGGAGAAGACGAGGGAGGTGTTGTAGAGCGCGCCGTCGATGGCGCGCTCGACGACGGACCCCGCGTGCAGCCACACGTGGGCCGCGCGGGCGGCGTCGGCCATGGCCTGGACCGTCGGCCCGCCGGGCACGGGCTCGGCCTCGGCCTCGAAGCGGTCGAAGGCGAAGGCGCCGACGGACCACAGCTCGGGCAGCACCACGAGGTCGGCCTCGGTCTGCCGACGCACCAGGGAAGCCGCCCTGTCGCGGCGGGAATCGACCGGCTCGTCCTGATCGACACCGATCTGGATCAGTGCTGCTCGCACCGGGAGGACCTCCTTCGCTGCTCGCGTCCGCTCCGGGCGCCGCACCGTATGCCGATACGCCTACGATCGTCACCCAAAAGCGGTGCCCGGCTGCCCGTGCGCAGACTAACTTGAAGGGCACCCGCCCGCGAAAGCTCCGTACCGTTCCGTCCCACGAGGGGTCCCGTGACCGATCACCCGAGCCTTCAGCCCTACGTCGACTCCTGGACTCACTCGATCGAGGCGATATCCGCGCTCGTGCAGCCGCTCCCGGAGAGCGGGTGGAACCGCGCCACGGCGTGTCCCGGCTGGTCGGTGCGGGACGTCGTCTCGCACGTCATCGGCCTGGAGTGCGAGCTGCTGGGCGACCCGCGGCCGATCCACACCCTGCCGCGCGACCTCTACCACGTCACGGACGAGACGAGCCGCCGCATGGAGGTCCAGGTCGACGTGCGGCGGCACCACACGGGTGCGGAGATGACGGCCGAGCTGGAGTACACGATCATCCGGCGGGCCCGGCAGTTGCGCAACGAGAAGCGCGGCCCGGAGCGGACGCTGCGTCACCCGCTGGGCCACGAGATCACGTTGGAGGCGATGCTGCGGGAGCGCGCGTTCGACGTGTGGGTGCACGAGCAGGACCTGCGGCGGGCGCTGGGCGAGCCGGGCAACCTGGACGGGCCGGGGGCGTACGTGGCGCGGGACGTGCTGATCGAGGCGCTGCCGGAGGTCGTCGCCGAACGGGCCTCGGCGCCCGCGCGCTCGGCGGTGGTCTTCGACGTGCACGGTCCGGTGGAGTTCATGCGCACGGTGCGGGTGGACGAGAACGGCAACGGCTCGGTCAACGGCAGCCCCTCACTCGGTCCGGCGGTGACGTTCGGGCTGGACTGGGAGACGTACGTGCGCCTCGCCTGCGGCCGCGTGCGTCCGCAGGCGGTGGCCGACCGGGTGAAGGTCGAGGGCGACGAGCGGCTGGCCGACGCGATCCTGCGCGAGTTCGCCGTGACGCCGTGATCCCGTGACGCCGTGATCCCGTGACGCCGTGACGCCTGAGCCCGGGCTGCGTGCCGCCGGGCCCCGCCGGGGCGCCGTCGCGGCGGGCGGGCGGGGCCGGGGTACGGCCGGGTCCCTCACACCGGGACGTGGACGGCCTCCACGCGGCTGGCGACGACGCGTTCGCGCTCGCGCCGGTCCGCGCGCCGCCGCAGCCGCAGGATCTGGCTGAGGCCGAGCGCCTGGAGCACGAACACGGCCGAGAAGGCGACGCGGAAGGCGTCCCCCGTGACGTCCAGCAGCACGCCGATGGCCAGCAGCGTCGTCATGGACGCCGTGAAACCGCCCATGTTGACGATCCCGGAGGCGGTGCCCTGACGCTCCGGCGGGTTCGCGGGCCGGGCGAAGTCGAAGCCGATCATGGACGCCGGCCCGCAGGCGCCCAGCACCACGCAGAGCGCGACGAGCAGCGCCAGGGGCGCCTGCCCGGGCCAGGCCAGCACCGTTCCCCACAGCAGCGCCGTGGCGCCGACGGTGCCCAACGCCAGCGGCGCCCGGGCCCCGTGGTGCCGCGCGATCGTCTGTCCGTACACCAGTCCGATCACCATGTTGGACAGCACGACGACGGTGAGCAGCCCGCCCGCGCCCGCGATGGACATCCCCTGGGCCTCCACGAGAAACGGCAGTCCCCACAGCAGCAGGAACACCATGGCGGGGAACTGGGTGGTGAAGTGCACCCACATGCCCAGCCGCGTGCCCGGCTCCCGCCAGGCCGCGACGATCTGCCGCCGCACGTACCCGGGGCCGGTGTGGCGCACCGGGCCGGCCTCGTACCCGGGCGGCTGGTCCTTCAGGAACAGCAGCACCAGCACGAGCACCAGGGCGCCGCCCACGGCGCTCCCGGCGAACGTCGGCGTCCACCCGAAGGCGGTCAGCACGCGGGCCAGCACGAGCGTGGTGACGAGGTTGCCCGCCATGCCGATGAGCGCGGCCAGTTGGGCGACCAGCGGACCGCGCCGCCCGGGGAACCAGCGCCCGCCCAGCCGCAGCACGCTGATAAACGTCATCGCGTCCCCGCAGCCCAGCAGCGCGCGGCAGAGCAGGGCCACCGGGTAGGACTCGGCGAGCGCGAAGCCGAACTGGCCGCAGGTGAACAGCACGATGCCCAGCGACAGCACCCTGCGGGTGCCCCAGCGGTCCACGAGCAGGCCGACGGGTATCTGGAGGCTCGCGTAGACCAGGAGTTGCAGCAGGGAGAACGTCGACAGCGCCGAGGCGTTGACGGCGAACCGGTCCGCGGCCTCGATCCCGGCGACGCCCAGCGACGTGCGGTAGGTGACGGCGACGAAGTAGACGGTGACGCCCAGGCCCCACATCGCCACGGCGCGCCGGCCGCCGGGCGGGTCCCCGGGCGGCCGGGCGGCGGCCGTCACCGCAGGTCTCCGCGCAGCAGCCGGTGCACCGAGCTGACGTGCCGGTGGACGGCGGCCACGGCGGCCTCCGCGTCCCCGGCGCGCAGGGCGTCGAGGATCTCGCCGTGCTCGGTGAGGTTCTGGGCCACGCGGCCGGGGTGGGCGTGCATCAGCGCGACGCCCATGCGCAGTTGGCGGTCGCGGAGCTGGTCGTACAGGCGGGTGAGGATCTGGTTGCCGGTGGCGCGGACGATGGTGGCGTGGAAGCACCGGTCGACGACGGCGACCTGGGCCAGATCCCCGGCCTCGGCGAGCGCCCGCTGGCGCGCCAGCAGCTCCTCCAGCTCCGCGACGAGCCCCGGTGGCGGTGGCGCGGCTCTGCGCGCCGCGTGCTCCTCGACCAGCAGCCGGGTCTCCACGACGTCCCCGATCTCCTGCGCGGAGACGGGCAGCACGAGGGCGCCCTTCTTCGGGTACAGCCGCAGCAGGCCGTCCGCCTCCAGCCGCAGCAGCGCCTCGCGCACCGGGGTCCGCGACACCCCGACGGCCTCGGCGAGCTCGCCCTCCGTCAGCAGCGTCCCGCCCTCGTACCGCCGTTCCAGCACGCCCTGTTTCACGTGCCCGTAGACCCGTTCGGCGGCGGGCACGGGCTTGGCGGGGGCGTCGGCGGCGACACGCGCGGCGGAAGGCATGCACACATCTTAGATACAACAGGTATGCACGCCCGCCCCCCGTCCGCGATGCGATACGCCGACCGCTCGCCGCCGTGCGCCGGCCGCACCGAGGGAGCCCGCGGCGGGCGCGGCGCGAGGGCTCGGGGACGGTGCCGGGCGGGAACCCGGCGACGCCTCCCGCACACCGACGCCGCAGCGCGCAGCACCGTGGGCGGCACCGGCGCGGGGACGCCCGGAGTCGGGCAGCACCCTCAGCCGGAGCGGCACGCGGGCGGCACGGAGACGGCACGCGGGCGGCACGGAGACGGACGTACGCACGGAACGCGAGCAGGCCGAGCCCGCGCCACACACCGGAGCGGACGGCACGGCACCCAACCCCTCGGACGACGCCCGCGCGGGAGCCCCCGGGGGGGGCGGCCAGCGCCCACCCGGGCGGCGTCACGGGAGCCCCGGAGGGGCGGGCGGCGCCCGGGTGCGCGGGCTGCTCGAACGGCGCCGGGGTCAGCCCGCGTTGCCGGTGGAGACGACGAGCTTGACCTTGTCCTCGTCCGGGTCGAACGCCTCGTAGGGCTTCGGGGACTGCTTCAGGACGGTGTTCTTGCCGTAGATGTTCTCGTCCTCGTAGGACAGGTCGGTGTCGAGCACCCAGCCCGCCTCGCGGACGCAGTCCTTGACCGAGTCGATGTGGTGGAAGGTGAGGTCGGGCATGGACACGCGGTTGTCCTCCTCGTCCTCCTCGTCCCCCCAGTTGTAGTCGTACGCCTCGGTGCACTCCTCGGCGTCGATCGTCTTGGTCTTGTCCTCGTCCTTGAAGCCCGCGCCGTCGTCTTCGCCTTCGCCGTCCTGGCCGTCTCCGACCAACGTCGGGTCGGGGTCCGGGCCCGGCTCGCCGCCGGGGCCCTCGGTGGCGCCCGGCTCCTCCGTGGCCCCCTGGGTGGGCTTGGCCACCGGGTCGTCCCCGCCGTCGTTGAGCAGGTTGACGGCGACCACGGCCGCGATGATCACCAGGGCGGTGACCCCGGCCAGCGCGATCATCAGCACGCCGCGGTTGCCTCGGCCGCCACCGCCCGCGCCCGGGGTGCCCTGGGGCGGGGGCGTGGCGGGGCCCTGCGGGTGCGGGTAGCCGTAGGCGGGCGGGGGCGTGGCGTAGCCCTGGGGGTGGCCGGGCGGCGGGGTGGACGGGCCGTAGCCGCCCTGCGGCTGCCCGTACGGCGCCGCGTATCCGCCCTGTGCGCCCGCGGGCTGCCCGCCCATGCCCTGGCCGCCCATGCCGCCCATCGGCAGGGTGCTCGGCGGGGGCGGGGTGCCGGTGGCGCTGACCGGTGGGAAGACGGACTGCGCCACCCCCGCGCCGCTGCCGGGGGCGGGGCCGCCGCTGACGATCACCGGTGCCGCGCCCGCCGCGGCCCCCGAGCCGGCGACGCGGGCGCACTCGGCGCGCATCGCCTCGGCCGTGGGGAACCGCTCGTTCGGGTTCTTCCGCAGCGCGCGGGCGACGATCGCGTCCGCGGCGGGCGGGACGGAGCGGTTGATCGAGGAGGGCGCGACCGGTTCCTCCTGGACGTGCGCGTAGGCGATGGCCAGCGGGGAGTCGGCGTCGAACGGCAGCCGCCCGGTGAGCAGCTCGAAGAGCATGATGCCGACGGTGTAGAGGTCGGAGCGGGCGTCGACGCCGCGGCCGAGCGCCTGCTCGGGGGAGAGGTACTGCGGGGTGCCGACGACCATGCCCGTCTGCGTCATGGACGTCACCCCGGACTCCATCGCCCGGGCGATGCCGAAGTCCATGACCTTGACCACGCCGCGGCGCGTCATCATCACGTTGCCCGGCTTGATGTCGCGGTGCACCAGGCCCAGTTCGTGGCTGGCGTCCAGCGCCGCCAGCACGTCACCGGTGATCTTCAGCGCCTTCTCGGTGGGCATCGCGCCGTGCCGCCGGATGTCCTCGTCCAGCTCGGTGCGCAGCGGCTTGCCGTCGACGTACTCCATGACGATGTAGGGCACGACGGCGCCCTGGAGGGTGTCCTCGCCCGAGTCGTAGACGGAGACGATGTTGGTGTGCGCGAGCTTGGCGACGGCCTGCGCCTCGCGGCGGAACCGCTCGCGGAACGCGGCCTCGCGGCCCAGCTCCGAGTGGAGCGTCTTCACCGCGACCTGGCGGTCCAGCACCGAGTCGTAGGCGAGGTGGACGGAGGCCATGCCGCCCGCGCCCAGCAGGTCCCGGAGCTGGTAGCGGCCGCCTCCGACGGTGCCGCCCTCGAAACCGCCTGGCTGCGCGCCGCCGACCTCGCTCATGGTGCCTGTTCCCCCTCGGCGCCGCAGGCCCGGGAGCCCGGGCTCTGCGCATGTACGGTTGCTGTAGCTGCTCGGGCTTCCCCCATGCCAGCCCAAGTCTGCCCCAGGGGTGTGACGAGTCAAGCCACGTGCCCGTTCCGTGACCGGTTGCACGGGATGTGGCGGGCCCGGCGCCGGGGCGGAGCCGGCGCCGTGGACGCGACTTGCCACGCCCAACCCGCAGCGGCTTGGATGGCTCTTCCATCCCCCCACACGCGCGCCCGCACCCGGCGGGTTCCAGACACGGCGAGGACTGATGGGACAGACGCAGACCCCGGGAGGCCCCCAGGGCCCCGACGAGCCGGGCAACGGCGCGTCCACCCCGCCCTCCGGGTCCGAAGGGTGGGGGAACGGCGGTCTCGTCGGGGACGGCCGCTACCGGCTGACGCGGCGCCTGGGCCGGGGCGGCATGGCGGAGGTCTTCGCCGCCGAGGACGTCCGGCTGGGCCGCACCGTGGCCGTCAAGCTGCTGCGCGCCGATCTCGCCGAGGACCCGACGGCCAAGGCCCGCTTCACCCGCGAGGCGCAGTCCGTCGCGGGCCTCAACCACCACGCCGTCGTCGCCGTGTACGACTCCGGCGAGGACACGGCGGACGGCGCGACGGTGCCCTACATCGTGATGGAGCTCGTCGAGGGCCGCACGATCCGCGAGCTGCTGCTCACCGCGGACGCCCCGCCCCCGGACCAGGCGCTGATCATCGTCTCCGGCGTGCTGGAGGCCCTCGCCTACAGCCACCAGCACGGCATCGTGCACCGCGACATCAAGCCCGCCAACGTGATCATCACCGACACCGGCGCCGTCAAGGTGATGGACTTCGGCATCGCCCGCGCGCTGCACGGCGTCTCCACGACGATGACGCAGACCGGCATGGTCATGGGCACGCCGCAGTACCTCTCCCCCGAGCAGGCGCTCGGCAAGACGGTGGACGCCCGCTCCGACCTCTACGCGACGGGCTGCCTGCTCTACGAGCTGCTGACGCGCCGCCCGCCGTTCACCGGCGAGACGCCGCTGTCGGTGGTCTACCAGCACGTGCAGGACGAGCCGGTGCGGCCGTCGGAGGTCACGGACGGCGTGCCGCCCGAGCTGGACGGCCTGGTCATGCGGTCGCTGGCCAAGGACCCGGACGACCGCTTCCAGTCCGCCGAGGAGATGCGCGGCCTCATCGGGTACGCGCTGCGCCAGCTCCAGGAGCAGGGCAGCCACACCGGCGGCCTGTGGAACACCGGCTCGGTGCACACCACCGGCGCCACCCCGGCGATGGGGCTGGGCGCGGTGGCCGGGGCCGCGGGCGGCGGGTACGACGCCACCGCGCGGCTGGGCGACACCGCGGCGCAGCCCGGCATGCTGCTGGGCCGCCCCGACCGGGACGACTGGGGCCACCCCCGGGCGGCCTCCGGGGGCTACGACGGCGACCCCCGGGAGGGCGGCCGCGGCGGCAGCGGCCTGAAGTACGCCCTCGTCTCCTTCTTCGCGGTGCTCGCCGTGGCGGCGGGCATCCTGTTCGCGCTGAACAACACCGGTGAGGACGGCGGCGGCACGGGCCCGGTCACCGAGACCACCTCGGCCACCCCCTCCGACGAGGAGAGCGAGGCGTCGCAGGAGCCGGAGGACACGCCGTCGAACGAGGCGCCCACCGAGGAGGGGACGGGCGGCGGCTACCCGGAGCCCCGGGACCCGGGCACCCCGGACCCGCCCATCACTCCGCGGGAGCCCTCCGACGACCCGAGCGGTCCGTCGGGCGAACCGACGACCGGTGGCACGGACGGCGGCGGCACGGACACCGGCGGCGGCGACACCGGCGGTACCGACACCGGCGGCGGTGGCGAGACCGGCGGCGGCGACACCGGCGGCGGCGGCGACGACGCGGGCGGCGGCGGCGAGGCCACTGGCGGCGAAGCCAGCGGCGGGGACCAGGGCGGCGCCCCCGGCGGCGGAGGCGGCGACCCGGCCGGAACCTCGGGCGGCAACACCGGTGGCGGCGAGCCGGGTGGCACCGCGGAGGGCGTGGGCACGACGCCGTAACGCCCGGCCCCGCCCGCGGGGGCCGGGGCCGCCCCGGTCCCCTCCCGCACGGCGTGCGTCCCCACACCCCGGATATCGCCCACGCGGCTCGCGTCCGTGCGGCCGGGGTCCCGTCCGCACGGCTCGCTCCGTGCGGCCCGGACGCCGTCCGCACGCCTGCACGCCCGTGGCCGCGCGCTCCGGGGCCCCGCGCCCTCCGCCGGAGTCCCGCCGCCCCGTTGCCGCGGGGCCCGGCCCGGGAACGCCGGACGGACGGCTGCCCCGACCCGGCGCGTCCGGCGCGCGGGGGCGCCGTCAGTGGTGGGACTCGTCGGCGTGGAGGCGGGCGACGTAGGCGGCGGCCTGGGCGCGGCGCTCCATGCCGAGCTTGGCCAGCAGCCCGGAGACGTAGTTCTTCACCGTCTTCTCCGCCAGGTGCAGCCGCGCGCCGATCGCCCGGTTGGTCAGGCCCTCACCGATCAGGTCGAGGATGCGCCGCTCCTGGTCCGTCAGCCCGGCCAGCGGGCCGCCCCGGGGGGCGGCGCGCAGCCGGTCCAGCACGCGCTGGGTGGCCACGGGGTCGAGCAGGGAGTGGCCGGCGGCGACGTCGCGCACCGCGCCGAGCAGGTCGGTGCCCCGGATGGCCTTCAGCACGTACCCGGAGGCCCCGGCCACGATCGCCTCGAAGAGCGCCTCGTCGTCGGCGTAGGAGGTGAGCATCAGGCACCGCACCTCCTGGTGCCGGGAGCGGATCTCGCGGCAGACCTCCACCCCGCTGCCGTCGGGCAGGCGCACGTCGAGCACGGCGACGTCCGGCCGCACGGCCGGGATGCGGGTGAGCGCCTCCGCCGCCGTGCCGGCCTCGCCGACGACCTCGATGTCCGCCTCGGTGGCCAGCAGCTCGCGCACCCCGCGGCGGACGACCTCGTGATCGTCGAGGAGGAACACCCGGATCTGACCCGATTCGCCCACAACGCCAGTCTCACATACTGATCCCCCGCTTGCTCTTCCCGAAGCCCGTCCCCCTCGGATAACGTGCGCTTGTCCTTCGGGCCTGCAAGGCTGTGACCAGTGACGTTCCCGGCTGACCCCCACCCCACGCGCGGTTTACTTGGAAATCCAAGGAAAATTGCAGGTCAGAGGTGCTTCGCACCCATACGGGAAGACTGGGTAACGTGCCCTCGGCGGGCCGTCGAACGGGACAAGCTGTCACCGCTCGGGCCGACCGCGCCGCACCCCACCCCGTGCGCCGTAGCGGCACCGGGCGAGCCGCACTGGCTCATCCGGAGACCCCGGGGGCCGGACAGACGGAGGAGCACACGTGACCGTGGAAAGCACTGCCGCGCGCGGGACGACGCGCAGCAGCGGAAAGCGCACGGCGGCCAAGACGCCCGCCAAGAAGGCGCCCGCGAAGCGGAAGGCCGCGCAGCCCACCGCTCCGGCCGCCCCCGCGCAGCCTGAGCTGGTGCAACTGCTCACCCCCGAGGGGGAGCGCGTCGAGCACCCTGACTACGCCATCGACCTGAGCCCGGACGAGCTGCGGGGCCTGTACCGCGACATGGTGCTGACGCGTCGCTTCGACGCCGAGGCCACCTCGCTCCAGCGCCAGGGCGAGCTGGGCCTGTGGGCCTCGCTGCTGGGCCAGGAGGCCGCGCAGATCGGCTCCGGCCGGGCGCTGCGCGACGACGACTACGTCTTCCCCACCTACCGCGAGCACGGTGTGGCCTGGTGCCGGGGCGTGGACCCGGCGAACCTGCTGGGCATGTTCCGCGGCGTGAACAACGGCGGCTGGGACCCCAACAGCAACAACTTCCACCTCTACACCATCGTCATCGGCTCCCAGACGCTGCACGCCACCGGCTACGCCATGGGAGTGAGCAAGGACGGCGCGGACTCGGCCGTCGTCGCCTACTTCGGTGACGGCGCCTCCAGCCAGGGCGACGTCGCGGAGGCGTTCACCTTCGCCGCCGTCTACAACGCGCCGGTGGTGTTCTTCTGCCAGAACAACCAGTGGGCGATCTCCGAGCCCACCGAGAAGCAGTCCCGGGTGCCGATCTACCAGCGCGCCGCCGGCTACGGCTTCCCCGGCGTGCGGGTGGACGGCAACGACGTGCTGGCGGTGCTGGCGGTGACCCGGGCCGCGCTGGAGCACGCCCGCTCCGGTCAGGGCCCCATGCTGGTGGAGGCGTTCACCTACCGCATGGGCGCCCACACCACCTCCGACGACCCGACCCGCTACCGCACCGACGGCGAGCGGGCGGCCTGGGAGGCCAAGGACCCGATCCAGCGGCTGCGCGCCTACCTGGAGGCCGAGGGCCTGGCCGACGAGGCGTTCTTCGCGGGCCTGGAGGAAGAGAGCGAGGAGCTGGGCCGCGGCGTGCGGGAGAAGATCCGCACCATGCCCGACCCCGACACCATGGCGATCTTCGAGAACGCCTACGCCGACGGGCACGCGCTGATCGACGAGGAGCGCGCGCAGTTCGCCGAGTACCTCGCGTCCTTCGCCGACGACCCCGCCGACTCCGCCGCCGAGAGGGGCAACTGACCATGGCTGCTGCGAAGAGTTCCGGCCAGCTCCCGATCGCCAAGGCGATCAACGAGTCGCTGCGCTCGGCCCTGGAGGCCGACCCCAAGGTCCTGGTCATGGGCGAGGACGTGGGCAAGCTCGGCGGCGTCTTCCGCGTCACCGACGGGCTGCAGAAGGACTTCGGCGAGGACCGGGTCATCGACACCCCGCTCGCCGAGTCGGGGATCATCGGCACCGCGATCGGCCTGGCGCTGCGCGGTTACCGCCCGGTGGCCGAGATCCAGTTCGACGGCTTCGTCTTCCCCGCCTACGACCAGATCGTCACCCAGCTCGCCAAGATGCACGCCCGGGCGCTGGGCAAGGTGCGGCTGCCCGTCGTCATCCGCATCCCCTACGGCGGCGGCATCGGCGCCGTCGAGCACCACAGCGAGTCGCCCGAGGCGCTCTTCGCGCACGTGGCGGGCCTGAAGTGCGTCTCGCCCTCGAACGCGAGCGACGCCTACTGGATGATGCGCCAGGCCATCGAGTCCGACGACCCGGTGATCTTCTTCGAGCCCAAGCGGCGCTACTGGGACAAGGCGGCGGTCGACACCTCCGCCATCCCGGCCCCGCTGCACCGGGCGCGGGTGGCCCGCGAGGGCGGCGACCTGACGCTCGCCGCCTACGGCCCGATGGTCAAGACCTGCCTGGAGGCCGCGGCGGCCGCCGAGGAGGAGGGCCGCTCGCTGGAGGTCGTGGACCTGCGCTCGATCTCACCGATCGACTTCGACACGGTGCAGCGCTCGGTGGAGAAGACCGGGCGCCTGGTCATCGTGCACGAGGCGCCGGTGTTCCTCGGCGCCGGCGCGGAGATCGCCGCCCGGATCACCGAGCGGTCCTTCTACCACCTGGAGGCCCCGGTGCTGCGCGTCGGCGGCTTCCACGCGCCGTACCCCCCCGCCCGGCTGGAGGAGGAGTACCTCCCCGGCCTGGACCGGGTGCTCGACGCCGTCGACCGCGCCCTGGCGTACTGAGAGGGCTGAGGAGAGTCGTGACGATGACCGCGAACGCGCAGCGCTTCCGCGAGTTCAAGATGCCCGACGTCGGCGAGGGGCTGACCGAGGCCGAGATCCTGTCCTGGCACGTCAAGCCCGGTGACGAGGTCACCGACGGCCAGGTGGTGTGCGAGGTGGAGACGGCCAAGGCGGCCGTCGAGCTGCCGATCCCGTTCACCGGGGTGGTCAGCGAGCTGCACTTCGACGAGGGCACGACGGTGGACGTCGGTACGCCGATCATCACCGTCGACACCGACCCCGGGCAGGGCCCGGCCGACGCGGGCGGCGCACCCGCCGCCGAGTCCGCTCCCGCCGCCGGGCCGGAGCCCGCCGCCCCGGCCGCCGAGCCGGCGGAGCCGGAGGAGGGCAAGCGGCAACCCGTGCTCGTCGGGTACGGGGTGTCCACCGCGTCGACGAAGCGCCGGCCGCGCAAGCAGGCCGCCGCCTCGCCCGAGCAGGGCGCGAAGGAGGCGCTGCAGGCGGAGCTGAACGGCACGGTCCCCGGCACCCCCGCCCCGGACGCGCCCACCTCGCCCGCCGCGACCCGGCCGCTGGCCAAGCCGCCGGTGCGCAAGCTGGCCAGGGACCTGGGTGTGGACCTCGCCCGCGTCACCCCCAGCGGGCCGGAGGGCGTCATCACCCGCGAGGACGTGCACGCGGCGGCCGCGCCCGCCCCGGCCGCCGAGCCGGAGCCCGCCACCCCGGCGGCCGAGCCGGCCGGGGCCGACCGGGTGGAGGTGGCGCCGCAGTCCATGGCGGCCATCCGCGAGCGCCGGGTCCCGGTCAAGGGCGTCCGCAAGGCGACCGCGTCCGCGATGGTCAGCAGCGCCTTCACCGCGCCGCACGTGACCGAGTTCGTCACCGTCGACGTCACGCGCACGATGCGGCTGGTGGAGGAGCTCAAGCAGGACAAGGACATGGCCGGGCTGCGGGTGAACCCGCTGCTGCTGGTGGCCAAGGCCCTGCTCGTGGCCATCCGGCGCCACCCGGACGTGAACGCCTCCTGGGACGAGGAGAACCAGGAGATCGTCTACAAGGACTACGTCAACCTGGGCATCGCGGCGGCGACCCCGCGCGGTCTGATCGTGCCGAACATCAAGGACGCGCACGCCATGACCCTGCCGGAGCTCTCGCGGGCGCTGGGCGAGCTGGTGTCCACGGCCCGGGAGGGCAAGACGGCGCCCGGCGACATGGCCGGGGGCACGGTGACCATCACCAACGTCGGCGTCTTCGGCGTCGACACCGGCACGCCCATCCTCAACCCCGGGGAGTCGGCGATCCTCGCCTTCGGCGCGGTCAGGGAACAGCCGTGGGTGCACAAGGGCAAGGTCAAGCCGCGCCACGTCACCACGCTGGCGCTCTCCTTCGACCACCGGCTGGTCGACGGCGAGCTCGGCTCGAAGGTGCTGGCCGACGTGGCCGCGGTGCTGGAGCGCCCCAAGCGCCTGATCACCTGGTCCTGAGCGCGGGGCGCGGCCCGGCCCGTTCGGGCCGGGCCGCGCCCCCTTCGCCACCCGCGGCCCCCGCGGTCCCGCCGACCGCGGGGCCGCATGGTCGGCGGCCCGCCGGGCACCCGGTGTCGGACGGACCGGCCCGGCCGCGGGTCGGCGTGCAGAATGGGGGTATGAGTCAGCCGATGAACGAACGGTCGCAGGAGAGTTCGCACGTCCTGGTGGTCGGCCCGGACGGAATGGCGCTGGGCAAGCCCGGCGGCGAGGGCGACGACGAGTCGCACGAGACGCCGGTGACGGAGATGGTCGAGCAGCCCGCGAAGGTCATGCGCATCGGCAGCATGATCAAGCAGCTACTCGAAGAGGTGAAGGCCGCCCCGCTGGACGAGGCGAGCCGCGCCCGGCTGAAGGAGATCCACCGCAGCTCGCTCAAGGAGCTGGAGGACGGACTGGCCCCCGAGCTGATCGAGGAGCTGGAGCGGATCTCGCTGCCCTTCACCGAGGACGCCGTGCCCAGCGACGCGGAGCTGCGCATCGCGCAGGCCCAGCTCGTCGGCTGGCTGGAGGGCCTCTTCCACGGCATCCAGACGGCACTGTTCGCCCAGCAGATGGCGGCGCGGGCCCAGCTCGAACAGATGCGCCGCGCGCTGCCGCCCGGCGCGATCCCCGACGAGCCGGCCCAGGGCGCGGAAGGCCGCAGCGGCCCGTACCTGTAACCCGGCCCCACCACACCACCCGCGGCCCCCGGCCCCCGGACGCCTCCGGCGGGCCGGGGGCCGCGTCGGCGCCGGGGCCGCGTCGGCTCCGGGAACCCCGGTGTGCGGCGCCGCGGGCGGGCACGCAGGCGTGCGGCGGCCCGTCCTCCGCCGACCCCGCCGGCCAGGTACCGGCCGCCCCTCGGGGCCGGGGCGACGAAGGCCCCGCCGCGCCCCGTGCGCCCCGCGCGGACCGCACGGTGGACGCCGGGAACCGGGCGGCCGTCCCGCCCGGGCTCCGGCTCGCGCAGCACGCCACGCCGCGGCCCGCCCGCGCGCCCCGTGCAGACCGCAGCCCGCGCGGAGGCAGGGCGACGGCCGATCCGCGCGTCCCGTCCGCGCCCGCATGCTCATGGCGGCACGGAGCCGGGCGGCTCCGTGCCGCCATGAGCGTGCGGCGGGTGCGGCGCGGGCGCGGCGCGCCGAGCGGCGCTTCCGCGCGGCGCGGGAGCGGTCAGCCGCGGCGCAGGCGGAGGGCGATGAAGGCGAGGCCGAGGCCGAGGGAGGCCAGGCCCGCGCCGAGGGAGAGCACGGGGAGCACGGGCCCGCTGGTGGTCCCGGCGGCGACCGGCTCGGGCCGGGCCTCGCTCTCCTCCGCGTAGTCGGCGTAGAGGTCGTAGGAGCCGAACGTCTCCTGCGGCCCGTCGGGCAGCGGCACCCAGCGGTGACCGTGGTCGGTGCGCTCCGGCGCCTGCCGCTGCTCCACGGGCGGCGGGGCCGCGTCCTGCCGCTGCTCGGTCGGTGTGGGCGACGGGGCGGGCGGCTCGCTCGGTGGGGGGCTGCCGCTGGGGGCCGGGGAGGCGGGCTCGGTGCTCGGCGAGGGTGTCGGCGAGCTCGGCGGCGCGGAGGGCTTGGTCCACTCGGGAGGGCCGTCCGGCCCGGCCCCCGGGTGGGGCGGGAACCGCGGGGCCTCGGTGGGGAGCCACTCCGGCGGCGTCTCCGGGTCACCGGAGGGGGTGGGGCTCGCCTGGCTGTGGCTGGCGCTCGGCCGGCCCGTGTCCGGGTGGCCCGGGGTCGTGTGTCCCGAGGCCACGGCGGGGACCGGCAGCAGGACCGCGGCGCCGACGAGCAGGCTGACGACGCCCGCGCTCCGTGTTCTCGTCACCCTCACCGCGTCTCACCCCTTTCGTCGCGTGCGTCGCACTTGTCGCTTTCGGTGCTCTCGTCCGTCCCCGGCGCGGACGGTGCCGACCGCGCCGTCGGCCGCCTTCCTCGTTCCTCCATTCGGCCCACCCCGGCCAGTGACCAGCGTCACACGGGGTGCCCCGTCCGGCATCTCGGGCGGTGGCACGCACCCGGCGTGACGACGCGGTCGCCGGTCACCGGGTCAACACGATCTTGCCCACGTGCTCGCCGCGCTCCAGGGCCCGGTGGGCCTCGGCCGCGTCGCGCAGGGGCAGCGTCCGGTCGACGACGGGCCGCACGCGCCCGCTGCCGATGAGCGGCCACACGTGCTCCCGCACGGCCGCGACGATCGCCGACTTCTCCGCCACCGGGCGGCCGCGCAGGGAGGTGGCCGCGAGCGTGCCGCGCTTGGTGAGCAGCGCGCCCAGGTTCACCTCGCCCTTCACCCCGCCCTGGAGTCCGATGACCACGATGCGTCCGTTCACCGCCAGCGCCTTGACGTTCCGCTCCAGGTACTTGGCGCCCACGATGTCCAGGATCACGTCGGCCCCGGCGCCGTCCGTGGCGGACCGCAGCTCCGCGACGAAGTCCTGCTCCCGGTAGTTGATGAGAATATCAGCGCCCAACTCCCGGCAGCGCGCCAGTTTCTGGGCGCTGCCCGCGGTGACGGCGACCTTCGCGCCGACCGCCTTCGCGAGCTGGACGGCCATCGTGCCGATGCCGCTGGCGCCGCCGTGCACGAGCAGTGTCTCGCCGGGGCGCAGGTTGCCGAGCATGAACACGTTGGACCACACCGTGGCCGTGACCTCGGGCAGACTGGCGGCCGTCACGAGGTCCACGCCCTCGGGCAGCGGCAGGACCTGCCCGGCCGGGACGGCGACGCGCTCGGCGTAGCCGCCGCCGCTGAGCAGCGCGCACACCTCGTCCCCGACGGCCCATCCGCCCGCGGCGGCGGACGAGGCGGAGGCGTTCCCCACGCCCGGGCCCACGGCCGCGACGCGCCCCGAGCACTCCAGGCCCGGGTAGGGCGGGGCGCCCTCCGGCGGCGGGTAGTGTCCCTGGCGCTGCAGCAGGTCCGCCCGGTTGACGGCACTGGCCGCGACGTCGATGAGCACCTCGCCCTCGCGGGGCTCGGGGTCGGGTACTTCCGCCCAGGTCAGCGCTTCCGGCCCGCCGAACTCGGGAATCGTGATCGCGTGCATGCCCTGACGCTACTCCTTCCCCGGGACGGCTCCGTGACGCCGACGTGTCCGCACGCCGACGCTCCCGTACGCGTGCCCCGACTGGAGTCCCGCAATCCCCCGCCCGGCGGCTCCGGGGGTCCCGGGCGGGCGCCGGCTACTGCCCGAGGTCGTCCCGCGGGGCCTGCCAGTCGCGCCGGGCGGGCTGCATCTTGGGCGGCGTGCGCAGCTCACCCGTGTCGTCGTCGTCGCTCCGCCGGCGGAGCCTGGGCGCGGGCTGCTCGTCGTGCGCGCGGCGGATGACGACGAGGCGGTCCTGCGGCTGGAGCACCCGCGCGTCGGGGTGGTCGAAGTTGAGCAGCCGGTGGCCCCTTATGACGGACAGCACCAGGTCCGGGCACTCGCGCGGCGAGCGGCCCGCCTCGGCCTTGGTCACCGGGCGCTCGGCCAGGGTCAGGCCCTCGCCCTGCTGGATGAGGTCTTCCATGACGTGACCGGCGCTGGGGCTGATCAGCGACAGGCCCAGCAGCCGCCCGGCCGCCCCCGAACTGGTGATCACGGAGTCGGCGCCGGACTGCTTGAGCAGCGGCACGTTCTCCTCCTCCCGCACCGAGGCGACGATGTTGAGCTGCTTGTTGATCTGGCGGGCCGTCAGCGTCACCAGCACCGCGGTGTCGTCGCGCTGGGTGGCGATGACGATCTGCCGGGCCCGGTCGAGCCGGGCGCGCTCCAGCACGCTGCTGCGCGTGGCGTCGCCCACGACACCCGCGAACCCGTCGGCGTTGGCGGCGTCGATGACCTTCGCGCTGGGGTCGACCACCACGATCTGCTCCTTGGTGGCCCCCGCCGTCAGCAGGGTCTCGGCGGCCGAGCGGCCCTTGGTGCCGAAGCCGACGATGACGGTGTGGTCGCGCACGACGGACCTCCAGTGGGACAGCCGCCACTGCTGGCGGGTGCGCTCGGTCAGCACCTCCAGGGAGGTGCCGACCAGGATGATCAGGAAGAGGATGCGCAGCGGCGTGATGAGGAACGTCGTGAGCAGCCGCGCCGTCTCGGAGGCGGGGTAGATGTCGCCGTAGCCGGTGGTGGAGAGCGAGACGGTGACGTAGTAGAGCGAGTCCAGCAACCCGATGCGGCCACCGGCGGCGTCCGTGTAGCCGTCCCGGTCCAGGTAGACGACGGCGACGGCGACGAACAGCACGACGTGCGCCATGACCAGCCGCTTGGCGACCTGGATCAGCGGCCCGGTGAGCTGCCGGGGGAGCTGTACGCGGAACGTGTACTCGTCGGCGTAGGTGATGTTCTTGCGCCGGCGCGCCGCGATCGGGACGCTGAGCTTCATGGGGAGGTCACCGGTCAGTTCCGGGGGAGGCCTAGGAGGTGGACGGGGGCGCCCGCACCGGCACCGCCGGGCGGGATGACCGCCAGCGCGTCGGCGGAGGCGACCCCCCGGAGCATAGCCGGACCGTGGTAGCGCAGCGGACGGGCGGTGCCGCCGGTGAGGGCGACGGGCACGAGCCGGGCGTCGCGGGGGTGGCCCTGGACCCGCTCGGACAGCCGGGCCGGCGCGGGGTCGCCCTCGTCCGGCGCGCGGTCGGCGAGGGTGCGCACCAGCGGCGCGGCGAGGGTCAGCAGCGCGGAGACGGCGGCCAGCGGGTTGCCGGGGAGGCCGACGAGGTGTCCGCCGCCGGGCAGCGCGGCCAGCAGCATGGGGTGCCCGGGGCGGACGGCGACGCCGTCGACGAGCAGGGTGGCGCCGACGTGCTCCAGGGTGGGGCGCAGGTGGTCCACGGGCCCGGCGGCGGTGGAGCCGGTGGTGACGACGAGGTCGGGCCGCCCGTCCCCGTCGTCGGCGCCGGTGAGCGCCGTGCGCAGGGCCTGCGCACCGTCGCCCACGTGCCGCACGGCGGTGACCTCGGCGCCCAGCGCGGTGAGCCAGGGGCCGACCATGGGCCCGAGCGCGTCCCGGACGCGGCCGTCGGCGGGCACGCCCGCGTCGAGCAGCTCGTCGCCGAGGACGAGGACGAGGGCGCGGGGGCGGCCGGTGACGACGAGCCGGTCGTACCCGGCCGCAGCGGCGATCCCGAGGACCGCCGGGGTGACGGGGGTGCCGGCGGGCAGCAGCAGGTCCCCGGCCCGGCACTCCTGGCCGCGCGGCCGGATGTCGGCGCCCTGCGGCGGGGTGGCCGGGGCGGTGATGCGGCCGCCGCCCGCGAAGGCGTGCTCGGTGCGCAGGACGGCGGTGGCTCCCTGCGGCACGCGGGCGCCGGTGGCGATGGCGACGGCGTGCCCGTCGGGCAGCCGGGCGGGGGTCTGCCCGGCGAGGACGCCGGGGTCGTCGGGGTCCAGCGCCCACGGGCCGGGTCCGGCCACGGCCCAGCCGTCCATGGCGGAGGTGTCGAAGGCCGGGAGGTCGGTGAGGGCGGGCAGCGGCTCGGCGAGGACGTGGCCCAGCGCTTCGGCCAGCGGAAGGTCCCGCACCGCGCCGCCGGAGGGGGCGGCGCGGGCCAGGGCGCGGGCCTCGTCCCACGGGGTGGCGGCGCGGCCGCCGCCGGCCCCGCCGGGGTCCGGGTGGCCCGGCGCCCCGGCGGTGCGGTCCCGGGGCACGGCCGGGCGGCCGTGGGCGTCGCCCAGGCTCGGCCGGGAGCCGTTGGCCAGGGCGAGGGCGTCGTCGAAGTCGTCGCTCATGTCGGTCACGTTCCTCGCCGCCGTCAGTGGCTGGTGGGGGGTTTGCCGGGGGCCGGGCCGTCCTGGGACTCCGCGGCCCAGCGGTCGGCCAGGGCGGCCGCCTTGCGGGCGGCGACGGCGATGTCCTCGGGCGTGCCGCCGGCGCGGGCCGCGGCGTAGCCGACGAGGAAGGTGGTCAGGGGTGCGGCGGGGCGGGCGACGCCGTGCGCCGCGTCCCGGGCGAGGTCGAGTACCGCCTGCACGTCGACGTCCAGGTCGAGGTTGAGTTCCGCGTTCACCGCGGCAGTCCATTCTTCGAGCACACGTCCATGCTCCCTGATCGCAGCGCGGGCGGCGGCGATGTCCTGCCAGGTGTCGCAGTCGGCGGCGTCCACCGCCGTGGTGCGGTGCACGGCCAGTTCGGCCGTGAGCAGCCGCAGCGGCAGGTTCTCCAGGCGGCCGTGACCGGTCGTCAGCAGCGTGAGCGCGCGGCGCAGCGACGCGGTCCGGTGGACGGCGAGCAGCGGTTGGTCGCGGCCCGCGCGGACGGCGAGCGCGGCGTCGGTGCCGGCCGGGGCGGCCGCCAGCTCGGCGCGCAGCCGGCGCACGGCGTCCGGGGTGAGGAAGGGCAGGTCGGCGGCGAGGACGAGCACGGTGTCGGCGGTGACGTGCGCCAGCCCGGCGTGCAGGGCGGGCAGCGGGCCGGTGCCCGGGCTCGGCTCGCGGGTCCAGCGCACGGGGCGGCCGGTGGGGTACCCAGGGCCGACGACGACGGTGCGCGCCGCGTCCGCGCAGGCGGCGAGCGTGCGCTCCAGCAGGCTGCGACCGCCCACGGTGAGCTGCGGCTTGTCGACGCCGCCCAGCCGCGCGCCGCGCCCGCCGGCCAGGATCACCGCGTCGTAGGGGGGAGCGTCGCCGGGGTCCGCGCCGTAGGTGTCCACCCGTCGAGGGTAGGCCCGGGGTGGAGGGGGACCGGCTCCCGCCCCGGGTCGGGGGCGGGAGCCGGTCGGCGGCTCACAGGGTGCGCAGCAGCACCGCCGGGGACTCGACGCAGTCGGCCACGTACCGCAGGAAGCCGCCCGCGGTGCCGCCGTCGCAGACCCGGTGGTCGAAGGTCAGCGAGAGCTGCACCACCTGGCGCACCGCCAGCTCGCCCTGGTGCACCCACGGCTTGGGCACGATGCGGCCGACGCCGAGCATCGCCGCCTCGGGGTGGTTGATGATCGGCGTGGAGCCGTCGACCCCGAAGACGCCGTAGTTGTTCAGCGTGAACGTGCCGCCGGTGAGCTCGGCCGGGGAGAGCCCTCCCTCCCGGGCCGCCTCGGTGAGCCGGTGCAGCTCCGCGTGGAGCGACTCGGCGTCGCGCCGGTGGGCGTCCCGGACGACGGGCACGACCAGGCCCCGGTCGGTCTGGGCCGCGAACCCCAGGTGCACTTCGGGCAGCCGCACCACCTCGCGGGCCGCGGTGTCCACCGTGGCGTTCAACTCCGGGTAGCGCGCCAGGGCCGCGGTGCAGACGCGTCCCAGCAGGGCCAGCAGGGAGATCTTCGCCCCGCCCGCGGCGTTCATCGCGCGCCGGGCGGCCAGCAGTTCGGTGGCGTCGGCGTCCACCCAGCAGGTCGCGTCCGGGACCTCGCGGCGGCTGCGGGACAGCTTGTCGGCGACGGCCCCGCGCACCCCCTTCAGCGGCACGCGCTCGCCCTCGGCGCGCGGCGCGGGGGCGGCCGGGGCCTCGGGCGCTCCGGCCGGGGCCGGGCGGGCGGCCCGCTCGACGTCGGCGCGCAGGATGAGTCCCTGCGGGCCGCTGCCGGTGACCGTGTGCAGGTCCAGGCCGTGCTCGCGGGCGAGGCGGCGGACGAGCGGCGAGATGACGGCCGGCGTCCGCGAGCCGTTCACCGACGCGGCCGGGGCGGTGCCCGCGACGGGAGCCGGGGCCGGGGCCGGGGGCGGGGGCGTCGCCGGAGCGGTGCCGGGGCGCGCGGCGCGGCGGCGCCGGCGCGGCGTCTCGCTCGTGCCGTACCCGACCAGCACGTTCCCGGAACCGGAACCGGAACCCGCGCCGGAGCCCGAAGCCGAGCCGGACGCCGACGCGGAGCCGGAGCCGGACGCCGACCCCGAGCCGTGGCCCTCGCCGTCCGGGGCGGAGGCGACCGTCACCAGGGGCGCGCCGACCGGGATCTCCGCGCCGACCTCGCCGAACCGCCCGGTGATGACGCCGCCGTACGGGCAGGGCACCTCCACCATCGCCTTCGCCGTCTCCACCTCGACCACCGGCTGGTCGACGGTGACCACGTCGCCGACCTCCACCAGCCAGCGGGTGATCTCGGCCTCGGTGAGCCCTTCACCCAGGTCCGGCAGCGTGAACTCGCGCACCTCGGGCATCAGCGCCCGCCCCCTTCCGTCCACCGCGACTCCCACTGGAGCCGGTCCACCGCGTCCAGCACGCGGTCCACGCCGGGCAGGTGGTGCCGCTCCAGCATGGGCGGCGGGTAGGGCACGTCGAATCCGGCCACCCGCAGCACCGGCGCCTCCAGGTGGTGGAAGCAGCGCTCGGTGACCCGGGCGGCGATCTCCCCGCCGGGGCCGCCGAAGCCGCCCGACTCGTGGACGACGACCGCCCGCCCGGTGCGGCGCACCGAGGCGGTGACCGTCTCGTCGTCGAAGGGCACGAGCGAGCGCAGGTCCACCACCTCCAGGTCCCAGCCCTCGGCGCGGGCGGCCTCCGCGGCCTCCAGGCACACCGGCACGGACGGGCCGTAGGTGATCAGCGTCGCCGAGGTGCCGGCGCGGCGGACGGCGGCGCGGCCGATCGGCTCGACGGCGGCGGGCGCGCCCGGGTCCCAGGCGTCCTTGGCCCAGTAGAGCCGCTTGGGCTCCAGGAAGACCACCGGGTCGTCGGAGGCGATGGCCTGCCGCAGCAGCCCGTAGGCGTCGGCCACCGTCGCCGGGGTGAGGACGTGCAGGCCGGGGGTGGCGATGTAGTACGCCTCGGAGGAGTCGCTGTGGTGCTCGACGCCGCCGATCCCGCCGCCGTAGGGCACCCGGATCGTCAGGGGCATGGGCAGCGCGCCCCGGGTGCGGTTGCGCATCCGGGCGACGTGGGAGACGAGCTGCTCGAAGGCCGGGTAGGCGAACGCGTCGAACTGCATCTCGACCACCGGGCGCAGGCCGTACATGGCCATGCCGACGGCGGCGCCGAGTATGCCCGCCTCGGCCAGCGGGGTGTCGGTGCAGCGGTCCTCGCCGAACTCCGCGGTCAGCCCGTCGGTGACGCGGAAGACGCCGCCGAGGGCGCCCACGTCCTCCCCGAGCACGTGGACGGACGGGTCCTCGGCCATGGCGTCGCGCAGGGCGCGGTTGAGCGCCTGGGCCAGCGGGGTGGGCTTGCGCGCCGGGTCCCGCGCGGGCGGGGCCGGGGCCGCTGCGTGGCTGGTGGCCGCCGTGCTCATCGGGCGTCTCCTTCGGCGTCGTCGGCGTCGGGGCGGGCGTCGTCGGCGTCCTCCTGCGCGGCCAGCTCGGCGCGCAGCTGCTCCGCCTGCTCGCGCAGTTGACCGGTGCGCTCGGCGTAGACGTGGTCGAAGAGCGCCATCGGGTCGAGGGCGGGCTCGCGGTGCATGCGCTCGCGCAGGTCGGCCGCCATGCGCTCGGCGGCGTCCCGGGCGGTGGCGCGCAGGTCCGTGCCGTCGCGCTCCAGCAGGCCGCGGGTGGCCAGCTCGGTCTCCAGCAGGGTGATCGGGTCGTGCTCGCGCCAGGCGGCCACCTCGGCGTCCTGCCGGTAGCGGGTGGCGTCGTCGGCGTTGGTGTGAGCGTCCACCCGGTAGGTCACGG
This sequence comes from Streptomyces marinisediminis, assembly GCF_026262575.1. Lineage (GTDB taxonomy): Bacteria > Actinomycetota > Actinomycetes > Streptomycetales > Streptomycetaceae > Streptomyces > Streptomyces marinisediminis. The sequence goes on along the minus strand of NZ_JAPKFL010000003.1, from coordinate 227,689 downwards.
CCTCGACGAGCGTGGGACCGCCGCCGCTCCGGGCGCGCTCCACCGCCTCGGTGAGCACGGCGTGCACCGCCGGCGCGTCGTTGCCGTCGACCAGGCGGCCCGGCATCCCGTAGCCGACGGCCTTGTGGGCGAGCGTCGGCGCGGCCGTCTGCTTGGCGAGCGGCACGGAGATGGCGAAGCCGTTGTTCTGGACGAGGAAGACGGCGGGCGCCCGCCAGACGGCGGCGAAGTTGAGCGCCTCGTGGAAGTCCCCCTCGCTGGTGCCGCCGTCGCCGACCAGGGCGAGGGCCACCACGTCGTCCCCGCGCAGCCGGGCGGCGTGGGCGAGGCCGACGGCGTGCGGGAGCTGGGTGGCCAGCGGCGTGGACAGCGGCGCGACACGGGTGGCGCGCGGGTCGTACCCGCAGTGCCAGTCCCCGCGCAGGAGGGTGAGGGCCTCCACCGGGTCCATCCCCCGGGCGACGGCGGCGAGCGTGTCGCGGTAGCTGGGGAAGAGCCAGTCCCGCTCCGTGAGCGCCAGCGCGGCGGCGACCTCGCACGCCTCCTGGCCGGTGGAGGAGGGGTACACCGCGAGGCGGCCCTGCTTGGTGAGGGCGGTGGCCTGCTGGTTGTAGCGGCGGCCCAGCACGAGCTGGGAGTACAGCGTGGTGAGCAGCTCCGGGTCCAGCTCGGCGCCGGTGCCCAGCAGGCGGTACGGCTCCTCGTCCGGCAGCAGCGGCGCGGCGTCGGTGCGCGGGCGCCAGGCGGGGGGCGGAGCGGGGCGGTAGGCGCCGGACTGCGCGAGGACCGTCATGTCGGGCACACCTCCGGGTGGGTGGCGGCGGGCAGGCTTACGGCGAGGGGTGGCCTCCCAACCGATTGTTCGGTCTGCACCGCGTTCTGGCTACAGGTGGGACGCGCGGCCGGATAACCTGTGGACGATCGGTCGCGGAGGCGGCGGTGCGAGAGCTGAACGTCCAACGGGAGGTGGCCGCACGGCATGGCGGATGAACAGATGGCCACCCCGGGGCGTCCGGCACCGCCCGCGCGCCCGCTGGACGAGGTGGACCGCACGATCCTGCGCATCCTGCGCGCGGACGGGCGCGCCTCCATCCGGGCGGTGGCCGAGCAGGTGCACATCTCCCGGGCGAACGCCTACGCCCGCGTGGCCCGGCTGGTGGACGACGGCGTCATCCGGGGCTTCAGCGCCCGGGTGGACCACGAGCGCGCCGGCCAGGGCGCCTCGGCGTACGTGACGCTGAAGATCGTGCAGAACACCTGGCGGACGGTGAAGGAGGAGCTGCGGCGGCTGCCGGGGGCGGTGCACATGGCCCTGGTCAGCGGCGACTTCGACGTGCTGCTGCTGGTCCACACCGAGGACAACCGCGCCCTGCGGGAGCTGGTCCTCACCCGCATCCAGGCCATCCCGGAGGTACTGAGCACGCGCACCCTCCTCGTCTTCGAGGAAACCGACCTCGACCCGGAACCGTAGGCGCAGGCGCAGGCGCAGGCGACGGGCCGACAGCCCTCTTCCGGAGTACAGCACTTCACGGATGGACCCCGAAGGGCCCTCCCGAGATGCGCGGCGTCCGATACCGGGTTGAACTTCACATGATCGACCTTTTTCCTACCCCCAGGAGGAGATCATGTTCCGTATCCGTACGGCCGTCGCCGCTCTCGCCATCGCCGGTATCGGCGTCGTCGGCTCCGCGGGTACCGCGTCCGCGTGCGCCAAGCACATCGGCGACAAGTACGGCGACAAGGTGGACGTCAACGCCGAGTTCGAGTGGGAGTACGAGGAGAACCACATCCTCAAGCAGGAGGGCAACTGCAACACCGTCGTCACGCAGGTCGGCGGCCTGAACGCCAACTTCGGCGGTCCGGTCTGCATCAGCTTCGACTGACAGGTCGCGCGCTGACGCACGGGGCCGTCCGGGAGCAGCCGCTTCCGGACGGCCCCGCGCCGCGTCCGCCCCCGGGGCGCGGGCGCTCGTCGCACGCCGCGGGCGTCCCGCCTGCGCTACACCCGCAGCCCGGCGAAGGCGAGCTGGACGACGGCGTGCGCGACGGCCTCGGAGCTGTCGCCGCGCTCGGGCCGGTACCACTCGGCGATGGAGTTGACCATCCCGAACAGCAGTCGCGTGGCCAGCCGCACGTCGATGTCCGGGCGCAGGTCGCCCTCGGCCGCGGCCCGGGTGAGCAGGTCCGCGACCTGCTGGTCGAACTCCCGGCGCCGGTCCAGCGCCCAGCGCTCGGTGTCGGTGTTGCCGTGCACCCGCAGCAGCAGCGTCACGTACGGCAGCTCGGCCATCAGCACCTCGGCCGTGCGCCGGACGACGTGCTCCAGCCGGTCCACGGCGCGCCCCTCGCGGGCGGCGGGCTCGGCGAGGATGCCGAACAGGCCCTCCAGCGCCCGGCTGACCGCCCGGTGCAGCAGCTCCTCCTTGCCGCGCACGTGGTGGTAGATGGACGACTTGGAGATGCCGGCCGCCTTGGACAAGTGCTCCATCGAGGTGCCGTCGTAGCCGCGCTCGTTGAACACCCGCACGGCGACCGCGAGCAGCGTGTCGCGGGTGTAGGTGTCGCGCCGGGTCATGGTCACGATTGTCCACTGGCGTGCCCGCAGCGGCGCACCAGGGCCGGGGAGGGCGCGTACCGGCCGGTGGGGTAGGCGGCGTGCAGGGCGCGCAGCACGCCCACGGCCCAGCCGGGGCCCAGTACCTCGCAGCACCACTCCAGGGGGCCGCGCGGGTAGTTCACGCCGAGCCGCATGGCGGTGTCCACGTCCGCCTCGGTGGCGACGCCGCGCCCCACGGCGTCCGCGGCCACGTCGGCCAGCATCGCGACGGTGCGGGCGACGATCAGGCCCGGCACCGGCTCGATGACGCTGACCTGCTTGCCGAGCGCCTGGAAGAGTCCGGCGGCCGCCGCCCGGTCGGTCTCGGGCACGTCGTCGGCGCAGGCCAGGGCGACGCGGGTGGCGGTGCGGTAGTCCAGCGCGAGGTCGAAGTGGACCTCCCCGGCGGCGGGCGCGCGGCCGTCCGCCAGCAGCAGCCGGGCCCCGCCGGGCAGGTCGAGGTGGCCGCCGCGCTCGGCGGGGCCGTCCGCGCGCCGGACGGTCACGCCCGCCTCGGCGAGCAGGGTGGCGACCGTCTCGGCCGGGCCGAGTCCGCCGTGCACGGTGACCTGGCGGGGCGCGGGGTGCGGCGGCGCGGTGTGCGGCCGGTCGGCCGGGGCGCCCGCGCCCCCGCCGGTGCCGCCGCCCGCGCCGCCGTCGCCGTACGCGTACCAGCCCCGGCCCGCCTTGCGCCCGAGCCGGCCGGACTGCACCAGGCGCTGCTGGGCGAGCGAGGGGGTGAACTTGGGGTCGTGGAAGAACGCCTCCCACACGCTGCGGGTGACGGCCTCGTTCACGTCCTGGCCGATGAGGTCGGTCAGCTCGAACGCGCCCATGCGGAAGCCGCCGCACTCGCGCAGGACGGCGTCGATGGTGGCCGGGGAGGCGGCCCGCTCCTCGTACAGCCGGAACGATTCAGCGTAGAACGGACGCGCCACCCGGTTGACGATGAAGCCGGGCGTGTCGGCGCAGCGCACCGGGGTCTTGCCCCAGGAGACGGCCAGCTCGTGCGCCCGGTCGACGGTGGCCTCGGCGGTGGCGTGGCCGCGGACCACTTCCACCAGGGGCAGCAGCGGCGCGGGGTTGAAGAAGTGCAGCCCGAGGAACCGGCCCGGGTGGCGCAGCGCGCCCGCGATGGCGGTGACCGACAGGGACGAGGTGTTCGTCGCCAGCAGGCAGTCCGGGCCCACCACGGACTCCAGCGCCTCGAAGAGCAGTTGCTTGGCGCCCAGCTCCTCCAGCACGGCCTCCACCACCACGGCGGCGTCGGCCAGCTCGCCCAGCTCCGCGGCCGGGTGCAGGCGGGCGAGCGCGGCCTCGCGCGCCCCGGCCGTCATGCGCCCCTTGTCCACCAGCCGCGTCAGCCGCCCGGCGATCGCCACCGCGGCCCGTTCGGCGCCGCCCGGCGCCACGTCGTGCAGCCGCACCCGGTGCCCGGCGACGAGGGCGACCTGGGCGATGCCCTGCCCCATCGTCCCGGTGCCGACGACGGCGACGGTGCCCGGCGCGCCACCGGGCTCGGCGCCCCCGGGCGCCCCGCCGCCGGGCATCGCGCCGCCGGGCCCGCCGCCGGGCACCGCGCCGCCGCCCGGCGCCGTTCCGCCGTCCGGAGTGCTCTCCACGCTGGCCATTTCAGCCCCCTTGTCCCGACCGATCGTTCGGTTACTCTAGCCGTGTCCGCAAGCCCGCGCCCAGCTCGAAGCAGCTCGACGAGGAGTTGGTCCCCGATGACGCCCGCGCTCACCGCCAAGCAGTTGATCGACAAGCACCGTCCCACACTCGACCGGGCGCTGGAGGCCGTCCGTACCCGCGAGTACTGGTCCCCCCACCCCGAGCACCCGAAGGCGTACGGCCAGGACGGCTCGCTGGACGCCGCCGCGGGACAGGCCGCGTTCGACGCGCTGCGCGGCACCCGGTTCGACCTCGACCAGCCGGGCACGGACGGCTGGGCGGGCGGCGAGGTCTCCCCGTACGGCTTCGCACTGGGCATCGAGTACCCGCACGCCGACCCGGACGTGCTGCTGCCCGCCATGCGCGCGGCCATGGCCGCCTGGCGGGACGCCGGTCCGGCCGCGCGCGCCGCCGTCTGCCTGGAGATCCTGGCCCGGATCAACGCGCGCACGCACGAGTTCGCGCAGGCCGTCATGCACACCAGCGGGCAGGCGTACCTGATGGCGCTGCAGGCGGGCGGCCCGCACGCGCAGGACCGCGGGCTGGAGGCCGTCGCCTACGCCTACGCGGAGCAGACGCGCACGCCGGCCGCCGCCGTCCACTGGAGCAAGCCGCAGGGCAAGCGGAACCCGCTGGAGCTGACGAAGGAGTTCACCGCCGTGCCACGCGGCGTCGCCCTGGTCATCGGCTGCAACACCTTCCCCACCTGGAACGGCTACCCGGGCCTGTTCGCCTCGCTGGCCACCGGCAACGCGGTGCTGGTCAAGCCGCATCCGCGCGCGGTGCTGCCGCTGGCGCTGACGGTGCGCATCGCCCGCGAGACGCTGGCCGAGGCCGGGTTCGACGCCGACCTGGTCGCCCTCGCCGCCGAGCGGGAGGGCGAGGGCATCGCCAAGACGCTCGCGGTGCGCGAGGAGATCCGCGTCATCGACTACACCGGCTCCACGGCGTTCGGCGACTGGCTGGAGGCCCACGCGCGCCAGGCGCAGGTGTTCACCGAGAAGGCGGGCGTCAACACGATCGTCATCGACTCCACGGACGACTACCGGGGCATGCTGGCCAACGTCGCCTTCTCGCTGTCCCTCTACAGCGGCCAGATGTGCACCACGCCGCAGAACCTGCTGATCCCGCGCGACGGCATCGACACCGACGCCGGGCGCAAGACCTACGACGAGGTGGCGGCCGACCTCGCGGGCGCGGTGGACAAGCTGCTGGGGGACGACGCCCGCGCCACAGCACTGCTCGGCGCGATCGTCAACACCGACGTGGCCGCCCGCCTGGACACGGCCCCCGCGCTCGGCGAGGTGGCGCTGGCCTCCCGCGCCGTCGAGCACCCCGACTTCCCCGGGGCGACGGTGCGCACCCCCGCGCTGGTCAAGCTCGACACCGCCCAGGCACGCCCCGACGCCGCCCAAGAGCCGCCGTACCTCAACGAGTGCTTCGGCCCGGTCTCCTTCGCCGTCGCCGTCGACTCCACGGCCGACGCCGTCGACCTGCTGCGCCACACCCTGCGCACCCGGGGCGCGATGACGGTCGGCGCCTACACCACCGACCCGGAGGTCGAGCGCCGCGTCGAGGACGCCTGCCTGGAGGAGTGCGCGCAGCTCTCCCTCAACCTCACCGGCGGGGTCTACGTCAACCAGACGGCCGCGTTCTCCGACTTCCACGGCTCCGGCGGCAACCCCTCGGCCAACGCCGCGCTGTGCGACGCCGCCTTCGTCACCCCGCGCTTCCGCACCATCGAGGTCCGGCGCCAGGCCTGACCCGCCCGCGCTGTTCCGGGGGCGGCGCCCCCGGAACAGCGGTCACGGTGCGCGGGTGAGGGCCCAGTGGTACAGGGTCATGGCGGTGCTGGTGGCGAGGTTGTAGCTGGAGACGTGGGGGCGCATGGGAAGGGCCAGGGCGTGGTCGGCGCGGGAGCGCAGGGCGGCGGAGACGCCGTGGCGCTCGGTGCCGAAGGCCAGCACCGCGTCGTCGGAAAGCGCGGCGGCGCGCAGGTCGGTGCCGTCGGGGTCCAGCACGTAGAGGGGGCCGGGGGGCAGGGCGTCCGGGGGCAGGCGTTCGACGGCGGTGGCGTAGTGCAGCCCGGCGCCGCCGCGCACGGCGCCCGGGTGCCAGGGGTCGGCGGTGCCGGTGGTCACGACGCCGGTCGCGCCCAGCCCGGCGGCCAGCCGGACGACGGCGCCGACGTTGCCGAGGTTGCGCGGGTCCTCCAGGACGACGACGGGCGCGCGGCGCGGCAGGGCGGTGAGCGCGGCGAGGTTGGCGGCGCGGTCCCGGCGCGCGGCGAGCGCGGCGACGCCGGTGGGGTGCGGGCGCGGCGCCAGGGAGCGCAGCGCGGCGTCACCGACCTCGACCGCGCGGGCGTCCAGCTCCGCCGCCAGGTCGGGCGCGAGCGCGTCGGCCAGCGCGCGCAGCGCCGTCCGCTCGCGGGTCAGCACGTGAAAGACGTCGGCGCCGAAGCGCAGGGCGTGCTTCACGGCGTGGAAGCCGTCCAGCAGCACCGCCCCGGGGGCGGCCGCCCGCCACCCGCGCAACACCTCCCGAACCGCCTCCTCGCTGCTCACCGCCCCAGGCTAGCCGCAAGCCCGACGCCGGCGGGGCGGGGGCGGGGCCGGGCACGAGCGCCTCGAAGGCTGCTTCCGGCCCCGCGGCAGCGGATCAGTACCTGTGGTTGGTGATCATGGCGTTGCCGAACACGTCGTAGACCGATACGAAACCCTGTTCGGAGTCCTGCCAGGCGGCGAACGCCTCGGCGACGGCGGTGGCCGTGGCCTCCGGGTCGTGCACCGGCGTCTCCCCGCCGTTGATGTCCGTGGAGACGTACGCGTTCCCCGTCTTCTCGTTCCACTCGCCGATGACGCGGTCCACGCGTGCGGTCGCTTCCTTCTGCCCACCGGTTCCGTTCTGCTCCACCCAGGACCGGAACTCCTCGGCGTTCCGTTTCGACTGGGCCGCGTCCGTGTCCTCCGGCAGCTTCTGCACGATGCCCAGCTTGTCGGCTTCTGCGGTGTCCGCCGCGCTGCATGCGGCCCCTCCGGCAGCCAGGGCGGCGCCGAGTGAGAGAGCGGCAAGGACGCGGGAGGTGCGCTTCACAGTGGTCTCCGTGACACGTGTCGGGACGGCCCGGCCACGGCACCGGCGCCCATGCGGGACACCGGTACTCCGGTCTCGCCTTGGGGCCGGGAGCGAGCAAAGCGTTGCCGAGCCGCACAGGCCATCCAAGGGGGCCGCCCCACTCGGCTCCAGGGGGTTTTCCGCCATACGTGGCAGGTAACCGGCCGCTCTGACTGTTCGGTGAGCCCACCTGTCACCGTCCCGGCGGGGCCGGTGGTGGGGTTCAGGCTGGCGGCTTCGGGATGTGGAGGCGGATGGCGTCGTGGGGGCGGGTGGGGATGCGGGTCAGGGGGATGGTGAGGTCCTGGTCGGGCAGTTCGTACGGGAGCGCGGCGAGCCGGTCGGCGAGGGTGGCCAGCAGGGCGCGGGTGACGGGTTCGCCGGGGCAGCGGTGGCCGGTGGCGGGGTCGCCGCCGCCCTGCGGGACGAGCGCGTCCGGGTCGGTGGCGCGGCCGGTGAAGCGGGCGGGGCGGAAGGTGTAGGGCTCGTCCCACAGCGCGGGGTCGTGGTTCTGGCCGTAGAGGTCGAGCAGCACCAGGGTGCCGGCGGCGATCGGTTCGCCGCGCCAGGTCAGGTCGTCCACGGCGTGGCCCGCGACGAAGGGCGCGAAGGGGTAGAAGCGCCGCACCTCGTCGGCGAAGGCGTGGGCGTAGGCGGGGTCGGCCAGCTCCGCGCGGTGTTCGGGCCAGCGGTGCAGGGCGTGGGCGGCGAAGGCGGCGAACCAGGTCACCGCGACCGTGGGCCGCAGCACGTTGAGCAGTTCGACGGCGGCCACCCGGGCGGACAGCGGCACACCGTCGGCGTCCCGGTGGGCGGCGACGGCGGCGAGCGCGGAGCCCTCGGGCGCGGCGGCGTCCCGAGCGCGCACGGCCTCGACGAGCTCGGCGAGCCGCGCCTCCTGCCGGGCGCGGGCGCGCCGGGCGCGCCAGTGCCGGGGGCCCAGGGTCGCGAACCCGTCCACCATGGCGACGAGGTCGGCCGCCAGCGCCCGCGTTGCGGCCTCGTCGCCCTGGGGGACGCCCGCCCAGCGGGTGACGGCGCGCGTGAGCACCACGCTCGCCTCGTCGAAGAGAACCACCTCCGCGCGGTCGGCCCACGCGGGCACGGCCGCGTCCCAGGCCGCCGTGACCTCGTCGGTGAGCGCGGAGACGTCGTCGGCGTCGCTGAGCAGGTGGGTGAAGAGGGCCTTGCGCGTCCGGTGCGCGGTGCCGTCGAGGGTGTGCACGGCGCCGTGCCCGAACAGGGTGGCGACGACCGGCTCCGGCAGCGCCGTGCGCCGCTGGACGTGCCGCTCGTCGTAGAAGAAGCGCACCGCGTCGACGCCGCGCAGCGCGACCGCGCGGCGTCCCAGCAGCCGGGTGCGGACGAGCGGGCCCTGCCGTCGGCGCCACAGGTCGGGGAGCCAGGCGTAACCTTCGGTGGCGAGCGCGAGCGTGCTGTCCATGGCCGCGGGGTGCCCCGGGGCGGGCGTGGGAAACCGCCCCCGGCCCCACCGTGCCGGGCAGGGCCGGGCCGGGTGAGCCTTCGGGTTCCGGGCGGGCGGCGCGACGGCGGGCGGGCGCCGGGCGCACCGGGCGCGCCCGCGGGGCGTCGCGCCGCCCGCCCCGCGCCGAGGAGGGGGCCGGTGCGGGGTGGAAAAGCGGTCGCGCCGCACTTCCGCTACCGCGTACGCTGTACGCAGAACCGTCTTCGACGCAGGGGGACCACCGCGTGCACTCCGAACCGTCCGCCGCTCCGACCGCCGCGCAGCACACCGCACAGCCCGCCACCCCGTCCACCGCGCAGCACACCGCACACCCCGCCGCGCTCCAGCCCGCCGACGCGCACACCACCATCCAGGTGCGCGGCGCGCGGGTGAACAACCTGCGCGACGTGGACCTCGACCTGCCCAAGCGCCGGCTGACCGTCTTCACCGGCGTCTCCGGCTCCGGGAAGTCCTCGCTCGTCTTCGGCACGATCGCCGCCGAGTCGCAGCGTCTGATCAACGAGACCTACACCGCGTTCCTCCAGTCGTTCATGGGCAGCCCGAGCCGCCCGGACGTGGACGGGCTGCACAACCTGAGCGCCGCCATCGTCGTCGACCAGGAGCGGATGGGGGCCAACGCGCGCTCCACCGTCGGCACGGCCACCGACGCGTTCACGATGCTGCGGATCGTCTACAGCCGCCTGGGCACGCCGCACGTGGGCTCCTCCGGCGCGTTCAGCTTCAACCAGGCCGAGGGCATGTGTCCGGAGTGCGAGGGCCTGGGCCAGCGCTCCACCGTGGACGTCGACCAGCTCGTCGACCGCGAGCTGTCCCTCGACAAGGGCGCCATCACCGCGCCGGGCTTCTCCGTCGACTCCTGGTACTGGCAGGTCATCGCCCACTCCGGGCTCTTCGACCCCGCGCTGCCGCTGAAGGACTACACCCCCGAGCAGTGGGAGGACTTCCTCCACAAGCCCGCCACCAAGCTGAAGGTCGGCACGCACAACGTCACGTACGAGGGCCTGCTCCCCAAGATCCAGCGGGTGTATCTGGCCAAGGACCGGGAGGCGATGCAGCCGCACATCCGGGCCTTCGTCGACCGCGCCGTCGTCTTCGCCGACTGCCCCGCCTGCGGGGGCGCCCGGCTGAACGCCGCCGCCCTGGCCTCCCGCATCGACGGCGTCAACATCGCCGAGTGCGCCGCGATGCAGATCGACGACCTGGCCGCGTTCCTGCGCCGCGTGGACGGCGCGTCCGTCGGCCCGCTGCTGCACAACCTGCTGGACCTGCTGGACGGCCTGGTCGAGATCGGCCTGGGCTACCTGAGCCTGGACCGGCCCACCTCCACCCTCTCCGGCGGCGAGTCGCAGCGGGTGAAGATGGTCCGCCACCTCGGCTCCAGCCTCACCGACGTGACGTACGTGTTCGACGAGCCGACGACCGGCCTGCACCCGCACGACATCGCGCGCATGAACGACCTGCTGCTGCGGCTGCGCGACAAGGGCAACACGGTGCTGGTGGTCGAGCACAAGCCGGAGGTCATCGCCATCGCGGACCACGTGGTGGACCTGGGCCCCGGCGCGGGCACGGAGGGCGGCGAGATCCGCTACACCGGCGACGTCGCCGGACTCGCCGCGTCCGACACGCTCACCGGGCGCCACCTCGGGCACCGGGCGCGGCTGAAGGAGTCCGTGCGCACGCCGCGTGGCCGCCTGCCCATCACCGGGGCCAGCCTGCACAACCTGCGCGACGTGAGCGTGGACCTCCCGCTCGGCGTGCTCACCGTCGTCACCGGCGTGGCCGGGTCGGGCAAGTCCTCCCTCGTCCACGGCTCGCTGCCCGGCCGGGAGGGCGTCGTCGTCGCCGACCAGTCGCCCATCCGCGGCTCCCGGCGCAGCAACCCGGCCACCTACACCGGCCTGCTCGGTCCGATCCGCACCGCGTTCGCCAAGGCCAACGGCGTCAAGGCCGCCCTCTTCAGCGCCAACTCCGCGGGCGCCTGCCCGAAGTGCAACGGCCTGGGAGTGATCTACACCGACCTGGCGATGATGGCCGGGGTCGCCTCGGTGTGCGAGCAGTGCGAGGGCCGGCGCTTCACGCCCGAGGTGCTGACCTACACCCTGCGCGGCAAGAACATCAGCGAGGTGCTCGGCATGTCCGTCGCCGAGGCCCACGCGTTCTTCCCCACCGGCCAGGCGCACACCGTCCTGTCCCGGCTGACCGACGTGGGCCTGGGCTACCTGCGCCTGGGCCAGCCGCTCACCACGCTCTCCGGCGGCGAGCGGCAACGGCTGAAGCTGGCCATCCACATGGCGGAGAAGGCGGCCACCTACATCCTGGACGAGCCGACGACCGGCCTGCACCTGGCCGACGTCGACCAGCTCCTCGCGCTGCTGGACCGGCTGGTGGACGCGGGCAACACGGTGGTCGTCATCGAGCACCACCAGGCGGTCATGGCCCACGCGGACTGGATCGTGGACCTGGGCCCCGGCGCGGGCCACGACGGCGGCCGCGTCGTCTTCACCGGCACCCCCGCCGACCTCGTCGCAAACGCCGACACGCTGACGGCCCGCCACCTGCGCGAGTACGTCGCCCGCTGAACCGCTCGCCGGGGCCGGTGCCGGTGCCCCGCGCGGGGGCGCCGGCACCGGTCGCGGGCGGAGGCGTCGGCGCGGGCAGAGGCGTCGGCGCGGGCGGAGGCGTCGGCGCGGGCGGAGGCGTCGGCGCGGGCGGAGGCGTCGGCGCCGCGCACCGAGGACGTGCCCGGCGGCGCGGAGACCCCGCCGGAGTTCACTCGGTAGGGGCGCCCACCCACTTGACCCCGCCGACGCGGCGCCCCGCACACCGCGCGCCGACCGCTCGCGCACGCGGAGCCGCCCGCCGGTCAGGGCAGCGCGCGGCTGCGCCGGTTCAGCTCCGTCAGCTTGGCGCCCAACCGCTCCTCCGGCGTCGCGAGCCGCACGTCCTCCGGCGGGCAGTCCCACTCGCGCCCGCCCAGCAGCGGGCGGAGCTGGACGTACCGGCCCTGGTGGTCCATCACCTCGCCGACACGTCCGGAGCGCTGGTCCACGACGCAGGCTCCGCGCGGCGGCGGCGACGGCGGCGTCACGTCTGCTTCCGGTGCCGCAGCACCGCAGCGAGCCGCCGCGCCGTCTCGACGTTGCACCGGCCCAGGTCGATCAGCGGTGAGGGTTCGTTTCCGGCCGCCGACACGGGGTCGATGCGCAGCGAGGGCAGCACCAGCCCCGCGCGCCCCAGCTCGTCGCGGAGGTCGTTCACCGCCTCCTCGGCTCTCCGCAACCGCTCAAGAGCCAACCGTCGCCCCTCGGTCATTGCCATGCGTCTCGCCTTTCACGTTGGGTATCCCCGTTTGGTACACAGCGTGGCCGGTGAAGCCTACGATGGGGAGTGTCAAGCCCTTCAGGACCAGAAGGCTGAAAAGAGGCAACGATGCCTGCTCCCAAAGACCTTGACCCCCGTGCATCGATGGCCGACTACCTCGGTTCCCGCGTCCGCAAGCGCCGCGAGGCCCTGGGCTGGACGCAGAAGCAGCTCGGCTGCCACGTCCACGTCTCGCACAACCGCATCGCGCAGATCGAGCTGGCGACCGACCCGCCCCCGATGGCCCTGGCCGAGTCCCTCGACCTCGCCCTGGAGGCCGACGGCGAGATCAAGGACCTGTGGTGGCACATGACCCGCGAGTCGTACGTGGACTGGGCACGCGAGTTCATGGAGAAGCAGGCCCGTGCCGTCAAGATGCTGGAGTACACGGCCCAGTCCGTTCCCGGCCTGCTCCAGACCCCCGCGTACGCGCGGGCGTCGCTGCGGGAAGGGCTGCCCCACCTCAGCGAAGAGGAGCTCGACCGGCAGGTGGAGGCCCGTGTCAGCCGATGCCTGCTACTTGAGAAAGAGGAACCACCCTTTCTCTGGGCGGTTCTGGACGAGACGGCGCTGCGGCGCCGAGTGGGTGAGAAGAGCACCATGCACGAGCAGCTCGGCTATCTGCTGACGGCCACCAAGCGCCCGCACATCACGCTCCAAGTGCTGCCCTTTGAAGCCGAGCGCCACCCCATCACCGGCGGATCGCTCACGCTCCTGTCGCTCCCGGACGGACCGGACGTGGCCTACCTGGAGGGCTACAACAGCGGTGAACTGGTGGAGGCCCCAGAGCGCGTCACCCGATACGCTCATGCCTACGACGTGTTGCAGGTTCACGCCCTCACCCCGGCGGCCTCGGAACGCCTGATCCGGGACACGATGAAGGAGCTATACCCATGACGCACAGGACGCCCGATCTGAGTGCTGCAACCTGGGGCAAGTCCAGCCACAGCAACAACACCGGTGGCGACTGTGTAGAGGTGGCACGCGACTTCCCCGGCGCCGCCCAGTGGCGCAAGTCCACCCACAGCGACAACACCGGCGGGAACTGCCTCGAAGTCGCCGACGGCATCGACGGCGTCGTACCCGTCCGAGACAGCAAGCAGCCCCACGGCGGCACCCTCGTCTTCCCCGCAACCGCCTGGGCGACCTTCATCGCCAACGTCCGCGCGTAACACGCCCTTTGCGCCTCGTCACCACACCAGAAGACGGTCAGGCACGGGCCACGTCACCCGACGCGCCCCGTGCCTGCGACCTGCCGTGGGTTCCCGCCTCACACCGGCAACCCAGGACACCTGATCCCGGTCACGACGAAGGAGCCACACCCATGACGCACGGAACACTCGATTTGACCACTGCCACCTGGTCCAAGTCCACCCACAGCAACAACACCGGCGGCAACTGCGTAGAGGTGGCACGCGACTTCCCCGGCGCCGCGCAGTGGCGCAAGTCCACCCACAGCAACGGCACCGGCGGGGACTGCCTCGAAGTCGCCGACGGCATCGACGGCGTCGTACCCGTCCGAGACAGCAAGCAGCCCCACGGCGGCACCCTCGTCTTCCCCGCAACCGCCTGGACGACCTTCATCGCCAACGTCCGCGCGTAGCGCACCCCGCACACCTCCGGCCACGGGCCACGCGTGGCCTGCAACGTCCTAGCGCTGCTGTGCGAGCCAGGTGGTGAACGGGGTGGGGGCGATGCGGGCGGTTTTGGCGGGTAGCAGGGCGTCGCGTGGGGTCTGGGGGCCGAACACCGCCCAGCGCGGTTCGACGCGCACCGTGCGGCCGCGTGCCGCGTGGGTGCGGCGGGCCAGCTCCACCAGGTCGTGCGGCTCGGGCCCGGCCAGTTCGGCGTACCGCCCCCGGGGCGGGCCCACGGCGAGCTCGGCGAGCACGTCGGCCACGTCCGCCGGGGCCACCGGCTGCACGAGCAGCGGCGGAACGGCGGCCACCCCGTCGTGCTCGGTCCAGCCGGAGACCATCTCCGCGAAGTCGTGGAACTGGGTCGCCGGGAGGATCGTCCACGGCACCGGGCCGCCGGCGACCAGGCGTTCCTGCTCCCGCTTGCCGGCGTAGTGGGCGTTGCCCTCGACGCGGTCCATCCCGGCGATCGAGAGCAGCACGTGGTGGCGGACCCCGGCGCGCTCCCCGGCGTCCAGCAGGTTCCGCGTGGCGGTGCCGAACCAGGCCACCGCCTCCGCGTGCTCGGTGGCGGTGCAGTTGGTGGCGTCGACGACCGCCTCGGCGCCCGCCAGCGCGGCGTCGAGCCCGGCACCGGTGAGGACGTCGGCCCCGAGTGAGCGGCTGATCCGTGCGACCTCGTGCCCCGCGCGCTCCAGCGCGGTGACGGTGAGCCTGCCGATGTTGCCCGTGGCCCCGGCGACAGCGATGCGCATGACGTTCCCCCTCGTCGTTCCGTCCTGTGCGCCGGAACGTATCACGGACTAAACAGGTCCACCATGTCTTCGATACACTCGGTACTCGTGAAGCTGCCTGCGAGTACGGAATGGGTCCTGCACTGCGCCACGACGCTGGCGCAGCTCGAACCGGGGGCCGCCGCGTCCACCGCGCAGCTCGCCCGGTACTTCGACCTCCCGGCGCCCTACCTCGCCAAGCAGCTCAAGGCCCTCGTCCGCGCCGGGGTGCTGACCGCGTCCACCGGCCCGCGCGGCGGCTTCCGGCTCGCGCGGGCGGCCGGGGAGATCACGCTGCTCCAGATCGTCGAGGCGGTCGACGGCGCGTCCTCCCCCTACGAGTGCCGCGAGATCCGCCAGCAGGGGCGGGGCGCGCTGCCGCCGGAGCAGTGCCGGCACACGTGCGTGCTCGCCGCGAAGATGGCCGAGGCGCACGACGCCTGGCGCGCCAGCCTGGCCGCGACCACCCTGGCCGGTGTCCTCGCCGCCATCCCCGCCTCCGCGCCCGCCCGCACCCGCCGCCTCCTGACCGGCCCGGGCTGACCCCGCGCGGGGCGGGTTCGGCCACCGGGGTGAACGGCTATCGTGGCGTCCCGGCGTCGCCCCGCGGCGCTGCCGCCGCGGCCGTCGTGCGGTGGCGGGCGGGCCGCGTGCCGCGTGCCCCGTACCCGCCCGACGGCCCGCCCGCGCGAGCCGCGACCCCGCGACCCGAGGGAGCCCCACCATGCTGAAACGGCTCGCGGCGCGGGTGTGGCACGCGCTGCGCGGCACGGCCCAGTGGCGCCTGCTGTGGCTGACCAACGCCACGTTCATGGTCGGCGTCACCGGCGTCGTCCGCGACGCGGAGGGCCGCGTGCTGCTGCTGCGGCACCGCATGTGGTCGGCCGACCGGCAGTGGGGCCTGCCGTCCGGGTTCGCCGTGCGCGGCGAAGAGTTCTCCCGCACCGTCGAGCGCGAGGTGAAGGAGGAGACGGACCTCGACGTGCGCGCCGGGGAACTGGTGCGCCTGAAGAGCGGGTTCCGGCTCCGGCTGGAGGTCGCCTACGAGGCAGAACTCCTCGGCGGCGCCCTGCGGCTGGACCCGTTCGAGATCCTCGACGCCGGCTGGTTCTCCCCCGACGCGCTGCCCGACCAGCTCCAGCCCGCGCACCGGGCGCTCATCCACCGCTCGCCCGAACCCGGCTGAGCGGCGGGCCGCCCCCGGCGCGGGGTCAGGCGGCCGTCCACTCGTGCGGGCGCCCGCCGCGCCACTCGACCCACTCCGGGTCGTCGGCCGCGCCCTCCGGGTCCGGGGCCCCGGCCCGGCGCAGGAACTCGATCAGGTCCGCGTCGCGGTAGGCGGTGCCGAGGATCGTCTCCACGCCGCCGGAGCGCGCGGTCACCCGGCGGCCGCCCGTCCGGCCCGGCCGGTGCACGGTGATGGCTGCCATGCGTCCAGCGTGCGACGCCGTCCCACCGCGCGCATCCCGGCGGCGCGCTACCCGGACGTGCGCTCGGCCACACCGTGCGGTCCGGACGCGGTGAACAGCTCACCGCCCGCCGGGACGCCGGTGCGCGTCTCGCCCCCGGCCCGGTAGGTCCACGCGAAGGGGTGACCGAACGCGTGCCGGAAGTCCGGCCCGGTCATGAGCTGGAAGTGGACGTGCGGCTCCGAGGAGTTGCCGGAGTTCCCGCACCGCCCGAGCACGTCGCCCACGCCCACCCGGTCGCCCACGGCCACGGCGGCCGAGCCGCGCCTCAGGTGCGCGGCCAGCGCGTACACCCCGTCACCGAGGTCCACGACGACGTGGTTGCCGACCAGGAAGCGCCCCCCGAGCGCCTGCCGCACCAGGCCCTCGGCGAACAGGTACGGCAGCACGGGCCAGGACGTCCGGCTCAGGTGGTCGCGCTGACCGTCGCCCACCCGGACGACGACGCCCTCGGCGGACGCGCGCACCGGCACCCCGAACGCCGGGAACTCCTCCGGCCGCCGCATCAGGGGCCACCACCCGAACCCGGGCCGCCGGGCGCCGTCCTCCGGCTCGTGCACGACGTCGACCGCGTACGTCTGCGCGCAGGTGTGCACGCCGTGGCTCGGCACCCGGTCGGCCGGGCTGTTCATCGCCCGCCACCGCCCCGCGACCGGCACCGCCACCGCGCGCGGCCCAAGACCCGCCTGCGTCCGGACCCGGGCGCGGTGGAACAGCCCGTGGCCCACCGCCGACACGGCCAGCAGCACCACGCCCGCGGACCACACCGCCAGCGAGGCCCCGGCCCCCACCAGGACCCCGGCCGCGCCGAGGTAGAAGCACACGTTCCGCCACCTGCGCACCACCGGCGCGCCCTCCTTCCCTCGCCCGCCCCGCCGCCGGGGCGCTCCGTGCGCCACGTCCGGCGCGGCCTCACATCCGTCCCGGGCCGCCCGTCCGCCCCGGGGCCATGTCCGTCCCGGGATTCCCGTCCGTCTCCGGCTCCCCGTCCGCCCCGGGCCGCGCGTACCCCCACGCTAACCGCCCGCCGGGCGGGTTCCCCGTGACATCCGTCAGGCGTCCGGCGTGGCTTGCCGAACCCCCTGCGCCGGGCGCGGAACTCGGGAACAATCAACTGGCGTCGCAGCAGAGAGTGACGGGCGGGCAGCACACGCGGGAGAACCATGCGGCCGAAGGTCTTCATCAGCCACGGGGCGGGCAAGGACGCATGCGTGCGGGAGGCCCTGGACCTGATCGTGACGGCTCTCGACGCCCGCGACTACGACGTGTTCCGGGACGTGGACTCGCTGCGTGCCGGGGACGAGTGGCACCCCCAGCTCTTCCACGAGATGTACCTGTGCGACGCCGCCGTGGTGCTGCTGGGGCCCAACACGGTCGCCGAGTCTGACTGGGTGCGCCGCGAGGCCGAGGTCCTGATGTCGCGGTACTTCGTGCGCAGCCTGCACGCCGTGCTGCCCGGCTTCCTCGGCGGGGTGAGGACCCACACCGCCCGTGAGCGCGGCTTCGGCTCGCTGGTGAAGGTGCACGCCGCGCTCAGCCACCGCGCCCACCAGCCGCTGCCCGAGGACGACGGCGTCGCCCGGGTCGTGGAGTGGATCCTCGGGGAGTTCGCCCCGGTCACCGCGCCCGGGGGCACCGCCAGGCGGTTCCACGACTGGACGCTGCGCGTGGCCCGCTACCTGGAGACGGCGCGCCGGGAGAGCCCGGACGCGCTCATGGACGCCGCCGTGGCCCTGGGCATGGACGACTCCGAGCGGGTGCTGCTGCGGGCCAGGATCGGCGCCGAGGTCTACCTCGCCCACCGGCTGCTGCGCGCCGACACGGCCGAGCGCTTACCCGACGCCGTCGCCCGGCTGCGTCCGGGCCTGGACCCGGGGCGGCTGGGTCAGCTCGCCGACGAGGTGCTGCCCGTGTGGGTGGACCCGGACGCCGCCCGCTGCTTCCTGCCGCCCGACGCCCCGGACCGCAAGCCGCCCGACGCCTACGCGGCGCACGAGCCCGCCGAGCCGGGCGCCGGGGAGCGGCCGGAGGCCGGTCCGCAGCCGGAGGACGCCGACCCGGCCGACGCCCCCACCGGCCCCGGCACCGGCGGCCAGGGCCCGGTGCTGCTCTTCACCGCGCGCGACCCCTGGACCGCCGAGCAGCACGTGCGCCGCGCGGTGTACATGGCGCCGGACAGCTACCGCCTGCGGCACCTGGGCCTGGCCGCCGAGCTGCCCGCCGACGAGAGCACCGGCACGGAGGCGCTGCGCGCGGCCTGCCGGACGGAGCTGCGCGAGGTGTTCGACGTCCCCCCGTGGGCCCCGCTGGACACCACCACCGTGCGGCCCCGGGCCGTCCACGAGTACCTGGTGCTCAGCGCCGGCCCGTACACGCTCGGGGAGATCGCCACCGTCACCCGGGAGCTGCACGGCGACTTCCCCTGGCTGCTCGTCGTCGTGCTGCTGCCCGGCGGCCTGCCGGAACCGGCGGAGCTGCACCGCCACGGCCTCGCGCACGCCGTGCCCGTCCGGCCGGCGCCGACCCCCGAGAGCGAACTCACCGCCTACCGGCTGGGGCGCAGCCTGGCCGGGGCGGTCACCACGTCCGACTCCGTGAAGGTGAACCCATGACCACGCCCCAGGCCACCGCGGCCGCGACGCCGAACGGGGAGCCCGGCCTCGTCTACGTGATGCCCGACGACCTCGACCTGGCCGTCCAGGTGGCGCTGGCCACCGGGCGCCCCCTGCTGCTGCGCGGCGAACCGGGCTCGGGCAAGTCCTCGATGGCCCCCTGGTACGCCGAGCAGCACGGCTGGCGCTACTACGAGTTCGTCGTCACCTCGCAGACCCGCGCCCGCGACCTCCAGTGGAGCTTCGACGCCGTGCGCCGGCTGGCCGACGCGCAGGCGCTGCGGTACCGCCCGGCACGGCGCGGACCGGGCCCGCGCGACCGCGTCGGCACCACGCACGACGCCTACGTCGACCCCGGGCCGCTGTGGTGGGCGTTCGCCCCCCGGACCGCCACCCGGCGGGCGCGGGCGACGATCCGGGCAGGCGCCGGGCGCCCCCGGGACTCCTGGGAGCACCCCTTCGAGGCCGACAACAAGGGGCGCCACCCGGACTACGCCGTCGTGCTCATCGACGAGATCGACAAGGCCGACCCGGACGTGCCCAACGGCCTGCTCGTGCCGCTTGCCTCCCGCAGCTTCGTGGTCGCCGAGACGGGCGAGCGGGTGCGGGTGGAGGAGCCCCGGGCCGGCGCCCCCGCGGGCGCGGACGCGACCGCGCGCCACCTCATCGTCATCACCACCAACGAGGAGCGCGAGCTGCCGCAGGCGTTCCTGCGGCGCTGCGTGGTGGCGCGGCTGCGTCCCCCGGCCACCGTGGACGAACTGGCCCTCATCGCCCAGCGCCACCTCGAACGGCGCTTCGGGGAGGCCACCGAGGCCGACATCACCCTGGCCACCGCGCTCGCCAAGCAGCTCGCGGACGTGCGCGAGCGGGCGCGCCGGGACGGCATCCGCCCGCCCAGCACGGCCGAGTACCTGGACGCCCTGTGGGCCTGCCGCACGCTGGGCATCACCGTGAGCGACGCGGACCCCCGCTGGAAGGCGCTGTGCGACATGACGCTGGTCAAACCGCAGCAGCTCAAGGACTGACCCGGTGGAGACCGCAGGCGCCGGCGGCGTCAACTGGCTCGCCGACCTCGCGCGCGCCGTCCACGTCCTGGGCCCGGACGCCGTGGACGGGGCCACGCTCGACCGGGTCGCGGGCATGCTCGGCCTGGAGCGCGCCGAGCGGCCGGGCGGGGGCCCGGCCGCCACCCCGGCCCCGTCCGGCCACGCGGCCGTGCCGTCCACCGCGTCCCCGCCGCGCGCCGCGCCCCCGCCCGGCCCCCCGCGCGCGCCCCGCCCCCCGGCCGAGGGCGCCGGCCCGGGGCTGCCGCTGCTCGACCCGGTGCGCGTCCGCGGCCCCGCGCCGGGCAAGCGGGCCTGGAGCGGGCCCGCGCTCGCCGGGCAGGAGAGCGCCACGGCACCCGGCGGCGGCCCGGCGGGCGGCAGCCCCGGACCGGTGCCCCCGGTCGGCGGCCCGGGGCGGCCGCTGGGCGGCGGCGCGCCCGCCCCCGCCGCCCGCTACCGACCGCTGCTGCCCCCGCGCTCGGAGGCGGCGATCCTGCACACGCTCTGCGCCCGCGTCGTCCCCGAGGGCCCGGTGGACGTCGACCGGCTGCTGGAGGAGCTGGCGCGCGGCACCGCGCCCGCCGCGCTGCCCCGGCAGCCCGTGCGCACCCTGCGGTTCGGCGTGCAGGTGCTGATCGACCTGGGCCCGGGCATGCAGCCCTTCCACCGCGACCAGGAGGAGATCCGGCGCCGCATCGCGGCCGTCGCCGGGCGGCACGCGTGCCAGGTCCGCTACTTCGCCGACTGCCCCCTGCGCCGCAGCGGCCCCGGCCCGGGCTGGACGTGGCAGCCCTACCGGCCGCCCGCCACGGGGACGCGGGTGCTCGTGCTGTCCGACTTCGGCGTGCACGCCGCGCCGCACGGCGCCCCCTCGCGCGTCGAGGACTGGCGGGAGTTCGCCGCCGGGCTGCACCGGCACGGCTGCCCGCTCACCGCCCTCGCCCCGGTGCCCGCCGAGCGGCTGCCCGGCTGGCTGACGGCGCTCATGCCCGTCCTGGTGTGGGACCGCGGCACCACCGCCACCCAGGCCCGGGCGGTGCTGTGGTGACCCCGGGCGGCGCGCCGCCGCCCACCGCGCCGCCCACGCCCGGCGGGCCGCCCGACGGGCCGCCCGCCGACGCCCCGCCGACGGACGCGAGCGCGCTGCCCAAGGCGGTGCGCCGCCTCGCCGTCGCGCTGAGCACGGCCACCCGGATCGAGCCGGAGCTGCTGCGCGCCATGCGCGTCACCGTGCGGCCCACCCTGGACGTCGGCGTCGAGGCCGACCTGTGGTTCGGGCCCTGGTCCGCGCGCAGCGGTGGCGCCTACCTGGCGCTGCGCCCGGCGCTGCTGCCGTCGCTGCGCGCCCTGCTGTGCCGGGAGCTGAGCGAGAGCGGCCCGCGCGACGCGGTGCGCCGCGCGGGCGCGGTCGTCGCCGCCGCCCACACCCGGCTGGCCCCCGCGCTCGCGCTGGAGGAGCGCGTGACCTGGGCCGCGCTGCTCGCCGACGCCGGGCTGGCCGACGCCGGCGGCGCCGACGTCGACCGCCTCCTGGAACCGGCGCTGCGCGCGGCCCTGGAAAGCCCGGAGCGCCGCGGCGGCCTGCGGCGCTGGTTCACCGGAGCGTGGGAGCGCTTCCCCGAACGCGTGCGTCGCACACCGGCCGCGCTGGAGCTGGCCGAGGTGCTGGGCGGCTCCGCGTACGGGCCGCTGCACGGGGCCGCCCCGCCGCTGCCGGACAGCGTGCCCGACGCCGTGCTCCCGGTGCGCCACGACGGGGCCGTGCTGACCGTGGGGGACGCCGCCTGGCCCGCGTCCGGCATCCTCGTCCCCGACACCCAGCCGCGCATCCTCGACGTCGCCGACAACCCCGACCGGTGGGAGGCCGCCCAGCGGTTCCGGGTGCCGCGCGGCGCGCGCATGTCCCTGCCGGTGTGGCACGTCCCGGTGTACCTGCGCACCGCGCGCGGCGCCGTCTACCGGGTGGGTCCGCCGGACGGGGGCGCCGTCGGGGAGCCCGCGGCCCAGCGCCCGGAGCCGGGGCCGGCGCGGGCGCTGCTGGGCGTGCGCGTCGCGGAGCTGGCCGACGGCGACGCGTTCGGCTTCGGCGTCGCCCCGCCCGTCCGGCCCCGCGGCGCACCGCCCGCGGCGGCCGCGAAGGGCGGCTCCGGCACCGCGGCGGCCGGCTCCGGCCCGGCGACGGGCGGCACCGACCCCGCCGCGGACGACACCGGCCCGGCGACGGGCGGCACCGGACCCGCGGTGGGCGGCCCCCACCGCCGCCTCGACACCGAACTGGCGCCCTACCGGCCCCAGTCGGTCGACGACGCGCTGCGGGCCGAGGTGCGCGCCGCCCGGTACGCCAGCCGCCTGGTCGTGCTGCACGCCCGCGAGCCGTCCACCGGCTGCACGCGCACCGCCTGGGAGGCCCTGCGCGGCTCCCTCACCGACTGGTGGGTGTGGTGCCCGCCGCTCGTCGACCGGGCCGAGGCCGTCCACGACGCCGTCGCCCAGGACCGGATCGGCTCGCAGACCGTCGTGTGGCTGGACGACCTGCACCTGCTGCTGGACGACGAGCGGGCGGGCGAGGACACCGCCCGGTCCCTGGTGGAGCTGCTCACCGACGTCACCCGGGCCCCGGTGCTGCTGCTGGCCACCGCCGAGGCCCTCACCCGGGCCCCCCGCTTCTGGGCCGCGGACCTGCTCGGCCGCGCGACCCACCTGGGCCAGCCCACCGGGTTCGGCCCGGACCGGGCGGACCGGCACGTCCAGCGCCTGATGGCGGGCACGCCCCGGCACAAGGCGGTCGTCCGCAGCGGACTCCCGCGGCGGCAGCCGCACTTCGCCGGACGCGAGGCGGAGCGCGAGGCGCTGCTGGAGGCGCTCCGGCGCGCCGACGAACCGCACGCGACCATCACCGGCCTGCCCGGCTCGGGGAAGACCGCGCTCGCGGTGGACGTGGCCCACGCCGCGCGCCGGCGCGGCCTGTTCCCCGGCGGCGTCCTCTACGTCCGGCCCGACCGGGCGCCGTCCCCCTGGCCCGGCCTGCTCACGGCGCTGGGCGTACCGGCCGACCGGCACCCCGCCGAGGAGGGGGCGCGGGAGGAGCTGTACCTGTCCCTGATGCTGCGCGCCACCGGCCACGGCCGCCGCCGCGTGCTGCTCCTGGTGGACGAGGCGGGGCGCCGGGGACAGGCGGCGCGCGGTGCCGGACCGGGCGTGGCGGTCCTCGCCACCCGGCGCCGGGCCCCGGCCACCGGGGCGACGGTGACGCTCGGCCCGCTGGCGGAGGAGGCGGCGGTGGCGGCCCTCGCCTCGGCCCTCGCGGCGCTCCGCCCGGACGACCAGCGCATCGCGCGGGACGCGGCCGGGGCGCGGCGGCTGGCCCACGCCTGCGGCCAGACCCCCACGCTCCTGCTGCTGGCGGCCGGCGCCCTGGCCGACGAGCCGGAGACCTCCCCCGGCGCACTGGCCGAGCGGTACGAGCGCTCCGGTACGCCCCTGCGCCACCTGCGCCGGACGCTGGAGCCGGTGTACCGCGGGCTCGGCGCGGCCCAGGCGCGGGCCTTCCGGCTGCTCTCCCTGCTGCCGGGCCCGGACTTCTCCGTGGCCACCGCCGCCGTCGTGCTCGGCGAGACCCCGCGCACCACCGCCCGCACGCTGCGCGCGCTGGCCACCGTCCACCTCCTGGGGCCGGGCGCCGCGCCCGAGCGCTGGCGGCTCCACCCCGTGGAGCGGCTCTACGCGGACGCGGTCGGCCAGGACCACGTCGGCGAGGACGGCCGCGACGCCGCGCTGCGGCGGCTGGCGCGCTACCTCCAAGGCCGCGTCACGCAGGCCGACGAGCTGCTGCGCGGCCGCCCCGGGGAGCCCGGGGCCCCCTTCGCCTCCGCCGTCGAGGCGGCGGCGTGGCTGGCCGAGGAACGGGTGTGCCTGGTGGACACGGTGCCCGCGCTGCTGGCCGCCGGCGAGGCCGAGGCCGCCAACCGGATCGCACTCGCGCTGGCCGAGTTCCTCACCGAACGGCGCTGCTTCACCGACCTGCTGCGGGTCATGCGCCCCGTGCTCGCCTGGGCCGAGGAGAACGACGACCAGCTCACCCGCGTCGCGGCGCTGCACAACTTCGCCGTGGCCATGGCCCGCACCGGGGACTTCGCCGCCGCGCTCGCCGCGCTCGACGACGCGGCCACCCTGCACATCCAGCAGGGCGACGACCCCGCCTACGCGCAGATGCTCGGCAACCTCGGCGCGACCCTGCTCGTCGCCGACCGCGCCGAGGAGGCCGCCACCGTGCTCGCCGAGGCCGACACCCGGCTGCGCGACGTGGGCCGGCACCGCACCGTCACCGCCGTGCAGGTGCTCAGCAACCTGGGCGCCGCCCTGTACCGGCTGGGGCGCCGGGAGGAGGCGGTCGAGAAGCTCCAGGAGGCGGTGCGCACCGCGCGCGTCACCGACACCGGCGGCCGCGAACGCGCCCGGCACGAACAGAACCTGGGCACCGTGCTCCTGGAGACCGGCCGCACCGACGACGCGCTGGCCGCCCTGGACCGGGCGCTCACCGGCTACCGTGCCGACGGCGACGCGCGCGGCGAGGCCGACGTCCGCCGGAGCGTCGCGCTGGCGCACATGGCCCGCTCGCAGTTCGCGGAGGCCGCCGCCCACCTGGACACCGCCGCGCGGCTGTACCAGGGGCTGGGGATGGAACGGGAGGCCGCGCAGGCGTTCAACGACCACGGGGTGGCACTGCTGGAGGCCGGGGCGGACGAGGAGGCCACGGTGGTGTTCGAGGCCGCCCAGCAGCTCCACGCCCAGAGCGGCGACCCGCACGCCGCCGCCCAGTCGCGCAGCAACCTCGGCAACGCGCTGCGCCGCCTGGCCCGCTGGGACGACGTCGTCGCCGTCCTGGAGACCGCCGTGCCGCAGCTCGCCGAGGCGGGCGACGCCGCGGCGCACGCGCAGGCGGTGCACAACCTGGGGCTGGCCCGGCTGGCCCGCGGCGAGCACGCCCTGGCCGTACCGCTGCTGCGCGAGAGCGCCGAGCGCCACGCCGAACTGGGCAACACCGCCCAGCGCGCGCAGGCGCTCTACGCGCTGGCCAAGGCCCGGCTGTCCTCCGACGACGGGCCCGCCGCGCTGACGGCCCTGCGGGCCAGCGTCCGGGCGTTCCAGCTCGTGCAGAACCGGTCCGGGCTGGCCGGGGCGCTGCTGCTGCTCAGCGACGTCCTCTCCACGCTGGGCCGCGAGGCGCGGGCGCGGCAGACGCTGCGGGAGGCGCTGCGGGCCCGCCGGGGCCACGACGTGGACACCGGCGCGGCTCTGGAGGACGACGGCGAGGACGCGGGCGAGAGCACGGGCGAGGCCACGGGCACGGCGCTGGAGGACGACGGCGCCGACACCGGCACGGAGGCCGGCGGGCACACCGGGGCGGGCCCCGCGGGCGACCGCGCGGGCCCGGGAGGTCAGTCCGCGCCGCCCGCCCGCGGGGAGGCGGGCGAGTTGTAGACGGTGAACCCGACGCCGACGTGCAGCCCGCCCTGGACGACGCCGCCGCTGAACACGCTGTTGGCGAAGACGGCTCCGCGCGCCTCGGGGCCGCCGTCCCGGGCCGGACCGCGCGGCTCGACGCCGGGCCGGGCGCGGGCGTCGGCGGACCACTGGGCCAGCCGCCCACCGAACGCCGGATCGGCCACGGCCCGCTCGGCCAGCCGGGCGAACGCCTCCTCGGCGCGGGTCAGGTCGTACGGGTCCTCGCCCAGCCGGAGCAGTTCGGCCACGCCGCCGGGAAGCGCCGCCCCCGAGGCGAGCGCGACGGCGTCGGGGAGGTGCGCCACGGCCAGGAGCCGCTCCCAGCGCTCCTCGTCACCCTCGGCGGCGTCGATGGCGGCCTGCACGAGCAACGCGACCGAGACCATGGGCCACACCCCCTCCTCACGCCCGTGCCGAGCGACGGCACGGACCCCGCCCCCGTCGTGCGCTCCCCCGGTGAGTGCATACCCGCTCATCGGCCGAGCGTAGCGTCGCCGCGCACATCAGCGTGGTGTTCCGCTGGGCTGGTCGGCGGAGGATGCGGGCGCGGGGACGCCGCCGGGCGCACCGGCCTCCCCCGGCGGCGCGCCGGAGGCGGCGGGCTGCTGCGGCTCGGCACCGGGTGCCGGGACGACGACGGCTCCCGCGCGCAGGCGCTCGAACACCAGGTCGAAGGTGAACCCGGCGCTGAACCCGAGCGGCAGGGTGAAGAACAGCAGCCTGCGCACGTCCAGGGCGTCCAGCAGGGTCGGCACGGTCAGGAGCTGGGAGGCGAAGTACAGCAGGACGGTGACGAGCCCGGCCCCCAGCCCCCGGATCGCCGCCTGCCCCCAGCGGGACTCCGGCTCGAAGGAGTGCCGGATGATCGCGCCCGCCACCGCCGCCAGCAGCGGGGCCCCGACCAGCACCGTGAGACCGGAGGCCGAAGCGGGCCCGGGGCCGCCCGCGGTGACCAGCGCCACCACCCCCGCGACCAGGCACGCCACCGCCACCGCCAGCCCGGTCGCCGCCCACCGGGCCCCCGCGCGCGCCGTCCGCTCCGCCGCGCGCTCCTTGAGCGCCCGGCGCTCGCGCTGCGCGAGCAGGCAGCCGACCAGCTCGGGCGCGGCGGCGGACGACCAGTCGTCGCCCAGCAGCGCGATGTCCGCGTCGCCGGTGTCGTTGCGCACCCTGTCGAGATTGATCCACACCTGGCTCGCGCCCCCGCCGAAGGCGGCCACGGGCAGCACCGGGATGCGCTGCGCGAGCGCGACGATGCCCGCGACCCGGGTGGACTGGCCGCCGCCGACCAGCAGCACACCGTCGCACTCCAGCAGCGTGCGGTAGAAGGCCACCTCCCACTCGCCACTGGTGTCGCGCCGCGTCTCGAAGGCGACGTGGGCGCCCTCGGGCACCGCGAACCGCACCGAGCGGTGCCGGGGCGGGAACGCGACGACCCGCCCCGGGGATCCCGCCCCGGCGCCCTCGGCGTACCCGGCGACGACGTCGGCCTCGATGTAGGTCGGCTTGCTGGAGAACACCGCGAGGTCGCAGCCCGCACGGGCCAGCTCCCGCCCCAGCAGGCGGCACGCCTCCGGACCGCGGGCGGCGTCCCGCAGCGGCGGCGCGTACGTGCGGCCGGTGTGGACGCTGCCCACGACCGCGATGAGCGGCCGGGCTCGCTGCGAGGAGGTCATGGCGGCGCAGTCTAGCCGCGCACCACCGGGCAAGTCCCCGCTCAGCGCGGAGAGTTGCCCCCGGGTGGGGCGGGGCGCGCGGGCTCGCCCGGCCGGGGCTCCGCGGCCGGGCGCTGCCCGGGCACGGCGGGCGGCCCGGCGGGTGTCCCGGCGGGCCGCTCGGCGTCCGTTCCGGCGGGCGGCCCCGAGAGCGCCCCGGGAGCCGTCGTGGCGGGCGACCCGGCCGGCCGCTCGGCCGCCGGGGTGCGGGGCCGTCGCCGGAAGCGGGCGCCGAGCCAGAGCAGGAAGGCCGTGGGCAGGAAGACCGCGTCGGCGGCGATCATGGCGAGCGAGAAGAACGGCAGGCCGAGGACGACGGCGATGGAGGCGTGCTCCAGCATCATCACCACGAGCAGGACGTTCTTGATGCGGCGGTTGAAGACGGTGAACGGGAACGCCACCTGGGTGATCACCGTGGCGTAGGTGATCAGCATGACCAGCACGCCGCTGCCGCCCAGCAGCTCCGAGAGCGCGGGCCAGGGCGTGAAGTAGTCCAGGTGCAGCGGGTAGTAAACGGCCGTGCCGTCCTGCCAGCGCGAGCCCTGCACCTTGTACCACCCGGCGGTGGCGTAGATCAGGCACACCTCGGCCATGATCACCAGCAGCGTGCCGTTGTGCAGCAGGTTGCCCAGGGCGGCCAGCGCCGTGCGCCAGGACGCCCCGCCGAAGCGGCGCACCGCCCACCACGCCGCGTGCCCGAGCCACAGCGCGGCGAAGAACGCGGTCCAGCCCGGCGACAGCAGGCCGAGGGCGGCGGTGGCCACGAGGGCGAGGCCGGTGGCGGCGGCCAGCACCACACCGGTGGCGTCCGCGCCCGGCGCGCCCGCACGGCGCTCCCGGCGCTCCCGGCGCGCGTCCAGCGACCACACCCGGCCGCACCGGGTCAGCACGAGGTAGAGCGCCATCAGGTGGATGACGTTGTCGCCGCCGTCGCCCATGAAGACGCTGCGGTTCTGCAACGACAACACGCCGATCAGGAAGAACACCGACAGGGTGCGCGTGCGCCAGCCCACCAGCAGGCCGAACGCGGCCAGCGCGGCGAAGGCGTAGACGAACTCGAACCACAGCGCGCTGCCCGACCACATCAGCACGGTGAACGCGTCGTTCCCGTCGATCAGCCGCTCGGCGAGCGTGAAGTGCCAGGGCGAGTCGGGACCGTACAGCTCGTGCCGGTGCGGGAACTCGCGGAGCAGGAAGAACAGCCAGGTCGCGGCGAAGCCGATGCGCACGACCGCCGTCTGGTACGGGCCGAGCGCGGAGCCGGTGACGCGCAGGAAGCCCCGCACGAGCGCCCGGTCGAGGCGGGCGGTGAGCCGGGCGCGGGCCGGGGCCCGGGGCGCGCGGACGGGTGCGGGCGTCATCGGGCGGCCTCCGGGGTGTCCGCTTCGTCCACCGGCCACCAGGGCAGCACCCGGTAGCGGGGTTCGGTGTCGGCGCTCTCGTTGCT
The DNA here is from genome assembly GCF_026262575.1 of Streptomyces marinisediminis. Lineage (GTDB taxonomy): Bacteria > Actinomycetota > Actinomycetes > Streptomycetales > Streptomycetaceae > Streptomyces > Streptomyces marinisediminis. The sequence continues at coordinate 199,252 of NZ_JAPKFL010000003.1, read as the reverse complement.
CCACGGCGGCGGCTCGACGGTCCGGCGGACCGACCGGAACTGGACGCGGACCACCCGCTCGGTGCCCGGGTCCGCCAGCTCGGGCCGCAGGCGCGGCAGCGCGATGCGCTTGAGGTAGGACTCGGACAGCTCGCCCCGGTAGCCGGTCGGCCGCTCGTCGTCGTCGTGCGAGCCGAGGTAGAGGTCCCAGGCGCGGCGCAGCCCGTTCTGGGCGATGTGGCTGGGGAAGGGGTTGCCGCGGATGTGCTCGACGTCCACGGCCGTGAGGTTCACCCAGCCCGTCTGCCGGACGCCGCCGTCCTCCGCGCGGACCTCGGCCCGGGCGTGGACGGCGACGTTCTGCTGCAGCGGGTTGGGGGCGAACAGCTTCCAGTTCTGCTCGAACTCCGGATAGATGTAGTCGTCTATCTGCTCGTCGTACTGGCGGCTGACGGTGTTGGACGGCGCGACGTGCAGGAAGACGGCGCCCAGGTGCGCGGCGACGGCCACCGCCACGGCGGCCGCCACCCCCACCAGCACCACCTTGGCCCCGGTCGGCAGCGCCAGCACCCGCGCCGCCCCGACCTCGCCCCCGTCCTCCTCACCGTGCCCGGCGTGCCCGGCGTGCCCGGCGTGCCTGCCGTCTCCGGCGTCTGCGGCGTCCTCACCGTGCCCGCCGTGCCCGGCCCGCCCGGCGCCGCCGGGGGCCGGGCGGGCCGGAGCGTCCGCGGTGCCGCCGGCGCGCGGGGCGGGCGGGCCGGTCGGGGCGGGGCGGTCGGCCGGGGGACGGGGGCCGTCGGGGGCCTCCGGCCCGTCCGGCGCCCCGTGCGCGTCCGCGCGCTCCGCACCCGGCGGCGGAGCCGACGGCGTCCGCGGCGCCGGCGGTTCGTTCGACTGCATGCCGTCCCCGTTCCCTCAGCTCGCTCCCCAAGAGGTTAAGGCGTCCGCCCCGCGCCCCGCCTTGACACCCGGTTGCGGTCCGGACACCATTGAACCGAACGATCGGTCGGTCGGGTGGTCGGGGCAGGTCCACGCCACTCCCACGCCACTCCCACGGAGGGGTTCACGGATGACGACAACGCTGCCGGAGCGGGACGCCGCCCACGACGACGCCCGCGCGGCCGCCTTCGACGCGGCCGTCGCCGCCGAGGAGCGCATCGAGCCGCGGGACTGGATGCCCGACGCCTACCGCGCCACCCTCGTGCGGCAGATCGCCCAGCACGCGCACTCCGAGATCATCGGCATGCAGCCCGAGGCGAACTGGATCTCCCGCGCGCCCTCGCTGCGGCGCAAGGCGATCCTGCTGGCGAAGGTGCAGGACGAGGCGGGCCACGGCCTCTACCTCTACAGCGCCGCCGAGACGCTGGGCGCCAGCCGGGACGAGCTGCTGGACAAGCTGCACACCGGGCGCCAGAAGTACTCGTCGATCTTCAACTACCCGACCCTCACCTGGGCCGACGTGGGCGCGATCGGCTGGCTGGTGGACGGCGCGGCGATCACCAACCAGGTCCCGCTGTGCCGGTGCTCCTACGGGCCGTACGCGCGCGCGATGGTCCGCGTCTGCAAGGAGGAGTCCTTCCACCAGCGCCAGGGCTACGAGCTGCTGCTCGCCCTGACGCGCGGCACCCCGGCCCAGCGCGCGATGGCGCAGGACGCGGTGGACCGCTGGTGGTGGCCGTCGCTGATGATGTTCGGCCCGCCGGACGACGAGTCCGCGCACTCGGCGCAGTCCATGGCGTGGAAGATCAAGCGGCACTCCAACGACGAGCTGCGCCAGCGCTTCGTGGACATCTGCGTCCCGCAGGCCGAGTCCCTGGGCCTGACGCTGCCGGACCCGGAGCTGCGCTGGAACGCCGAGCGCGGCCACTACGACCACGGCCCGATCGACTGGGCCGAGTTCAAGCAGGTGCTCCAGGGCAACGGCCCGTGCAACGAGCAGCGGATCGGCCAGCGGCGCCGCGCCCACGAGGAGGGCGCCTGGGTGCGCGCGGCGGCATCGGCGTACGCGGACAAGCACACCGCCCACCAGGGCGCGGAGCGGAACGGAGCGGCGGCGTGAGCGAGAGCCGGACGGACTGGCCACTGTGGGAGGTCTTCGTGCGCGGCCGCCGCGGCCTGTCGCACACCCACGCCGGGAGCCTGCACGCCCCGGACGCCACCATGGCCCTGCGCAACGCGCGGGACCTCTACACCCGGCGCGGCGAGGGCGTCTCGCTGTGGGTCGTGCCCTCCACCCAGATCACCGCCTCCTCGCCGGACGAGAAGGACCCGTTCTTCGAGCCCGCCGCCGACAAGCCCTACCGGCACCCGACGTTCTACGAGGTCCCCGAGGGGGTGCAGAACCTGTGAGCGGCGCCCGCCCGGGAAACCCGGGGCACCACGCGGCCCTCGCGCTCGGCGACGACGCCCTGATCCTGGCCCAGCGGCTGGGCGAGTGGTCCGGGCACGCCCCGGAGCTGGAGGAGGAGGTCGCGCTCGCCAACATCGCGCTCGACCTGCTGGGCCAGGCCCGCGCCCTGCTGTCCCTGTGCGGGGACGAGGACGAGCTGGCGTTCCGCCGCGAGGAGCGCGCCTTCCGCAACGTCCAGCTCGTCGAGCGGCCGAACGGGGACTTCGCGCACACCATCGCCCGCCAGCTCTACTTCTCCACCTGGCAGGAGCTGCTGTACGGGCGGCTCGCGGGCGGCACCGGGCCGATCGCCGCGCTCGCCGCCAAGGCGGTCAAGGAGTGCGCCTACCACCGCGACCACGCCGAGCAGTGGACGCTGCGCCTGGGCGACGGCACCGAGGAGAGCCACCGGCGCATGCAGGCGGCGCTGGACGCCCTGTGGCGCTACACCGGCGAGCTGTGGCAGCCGGTGGAGGGCCTGGACGTCGACTGGGACGCCCTGGAGAGCGCGTGGCGCGCCGGTGTCACCGGCGTCGTCACCCGGGCCACGCTCGGTGTGCCCGAGGGCCCGCAGTCCTCGCCGTGGGCGGCCGGCGCGGGGCGGCAGGGCGTGCACACCGAGCCGTTCGGGCGCCTGCTCGCGGAGATGCAGCACCTGCACCGCAGCCACCCCGGGGCGTCGTGGTGAGCGCGCGCCCCGCGCACCCCACCGGCGCTGCGGCGCGCGAGGCCGAGCTGCGCGCGCTGGCCGGCTCCGTGCCCGACCCGGAGCTGCCCCAGGTCAGCCTCGCCGAGCTGGGCGTGCTGCGCACCGTGCGGGCGACGGGCCCGGACCGCGTCGAGGTCGAGCTGACGCCGACGTACACCGGCTGCCCGGCGATCGAGACGATGGCCGAGGACGTGGTGCGCGTGCTGCGCGAGCGCGGCGGCGTCGCGGAGGTCGCCGTGCGCACCGTCCTCGCGCCGCCCTGGTCCACCGACGACATCACCGCCGAGGGACGCCGCAAGCTGGCCGAGGCGGGCATCGCACCGCCGCGCCCGGGGCGCGGCGCCGACGGCCCGGTGCCGCTGGAGCTGGGCATCCGCTGCCCGAACTGCGGCTCCGCCGACACCGCGCTGCTGAGCCGGTTCTCCTCCACCGCCTGCAAGGCACTGCGCCGCTGCGCGTCCTGCCGCGAGCCGTTCGACCACTTCAAGGAGCTGTAGTGCCCTTCCATGCGCTCCGCGTCGCCCGGCTCGACCGGCTGACCGACGACGCCGTGGCCGTCACCTTCGCCGTCCCGCCCGAGCTGCGCGAGACCTTCCGGCACCGGCCCGGCCAGCACGTCACGCTGCGCCGCACGGTCGACGGCGCCGAGGTGCGGCGGACGTACTCGATCTGCGGACCGGCCGGCTCCGACGCCGGGCTGCGGGTCGGCATCCGGCACGTGGAGGCCGGGGCCTTCTCCTCCTACGCGCTGAAGGAGCTGGCGGTCGGTGACACGGTCGACGTCATGCCGCCCACCGGCCGCTTCGTGCTGGAGCCGCGCCCCGGCCACTTCGCGGCGGTCGTCGGCGGCAGCGGCATCACCCCCGTGCTGTCCATCGCCGCGACGCTGCTGGAGCGCGAGCCCACCGCGCGGTTCTGCCTCGTGCGCAGCGACCGCACCGCCGCCTCCGCGATGTTCCTGGACGAGACGGCCGAGTTGAAGGACCGCTTCCCCGACCGGCTCCAGCTCGTCCACACCCTCTCCCGCGAGGAGCGGCACACCGGCCTGCCCACCGGCCGCCTCGACGCCGACCGGCTCACCGGCCTGCTGCCGGCCCTCCTGCCCGTGGCGGACGTCGCCGGGTGGTACCTGTGCGGCCCGCTCGGGCTGGTCCAGAGCGCCGAGGCCGCGCTGCGCGCCCTAGACGTGCCCCGGGAGCGGGTGCACCAGGAGGTCTTCCACGTCACCGCCGCACCGGCCGCGTCCGCGTCCGCGGCCGTCACCGCGCCGGACACCGCGCCCGACGCCGCGTCCGACGCCGCGTCCGCCTCCGTGACGGCCACGCTCGCCGGGCGCGGCGGCACCTGGCCCGCCCGTAGCGGCGAGAGCGTGCTGGAGACGGTCCTGCGCCACCGCGCCGACGCGCCCTACGCCTGCAAGGGCGGCGTCTGCGGCACCTGCCGCGTCCGCCTGCTGGACGGCGAGGTGCGCATGGACACCAACTACGCGCTGGAGGACGACGAACTGGCCGACGGCTACGTGCTGGCCTGCCAGTCCCACCCGGTGACGCCGGCGGTGACGGTCGACTTCGACGGCTGAGCGGGATTGGCGCACGCCCGCCCGGGGAACCCGTCGGGCGTTCGCCAGCGCACGCGTTCGACCGAGGAGGCTCGATGAGCACGCCCCGCCACGACGAGTTGCCGCTCGCCGACTACGACCACCTGCCCGCCGGCTCCCTGGAGCACCGCATCCGCTCCCTGACCGCCGCGCAGGTGGAGGAGCTGCTGGCCTACGAACGCGGCCACGCGGACCGCGCGCAGGTCGTGCAGGTCCTCACGGCGCGCCTGGACCAGCTCGCGAGCGGCAGCGTCCCGTCCGGCGGCGACCAGGACGGCCCCCGTCCCGAGCAGGCGCCCCCGCCGGCCGCCGGCTCCCCGGTGTCCCCGGCGACCACGCCCGAGCCCACCCACCCGCCGCCGCACGGCACCCTCGACCAGCGCGGCAAGCCCAAGGGCGACCGCCGCCCGTAGCCCGGGCCACGGGGGCGGCGCCCCCGGTCCCGGGGGCCGCGCCGACCCGGCCGAGACGGCTCACGGGTCGGGCGCGGCCCCCGGCGCGGTGGGGGTCAGAGCACGTAGGGCTCGTCCGTGTCCCCGGTGAGGGGACGGCCCGCGGCGGCCCAGCTCAGCATGCCGCCGTCGACGTTGACGGCGTCGACGCCCTGCGCGACGAGGTACTGCGTCACCTGGGCCGACCGGCCGCCCACCCGGCAGAAGACGTAGACCCGCCCGTCGCCGGCGCGCTCGGTCACCTCCCCGGCCCGCTCGACGACCTGCCCCATGGGCACGTGCAGGGCGCCCTCGGCGCGGCCGGCCGCCCACTCGTCGGGTTCGCGGACGTCCAGCAGGAAGCCGTCGGCCGGTACGTCGGCGGCGGTCACGGTGGGGACGGGGGCCACGTTCATCGCGGGGTTCCTCTCGCGGGCTCGCTCGGGGGTACGGACACGGGGTGGAGACACGGGGTGCGGACTTTCCGGGTGCGGACGCGGATCAGCGCCCGGCCAGCAGCTCCGCCAGGCGCGCCTCGCGCTCGCGGACCTGTTCGGCGAGCTGCTCGGCGATCTGCGCCAGCAGCCCGTCCGGGTCGTCTTCGGCCAGTTTCAGCATGGAGCCGATGGCGCTGGCCTCCAGGTCGGCGACGACCCGGCCCAGCCACTCCTTGCGCTGCGCCAGCCACTCCAGCCGGGCGTACAGCTCCTCGCCGCGGGTGAGCGCGTCCGGCTCCGGGCGCGGCCCGGCCGCCCACTCCTCGGCCAGCGCGGCGAGCGCCGCCTCGTCGCCGTCGGCGTAGGCGCGGTTCACCCGGACGACGAACTCCTCGCGCCGGGCGCGCTCGCGCTCGTCGGTCACCAGGTCCGGGTGCGCCTTGCGCATCAGCTCGCGGTAGCGGCGGCGGGCCTCCTCGCTGGGCCGGACGCGCTCCGGGGGACGCACGGAGGCGCCGGTGAGCATGGCCTGCGCCTCCGGCGACATGCCCTCGGACTGCACCCAGCCGCCCAGCAGTTCGTCCACCCCGGGCATCGGCGCGACGGCGGCGCGCGCCTGCCGGGCCCGCCGCAGGTCGGCGGCGTCGCCGCTGCGCGCCGCGACGGCTTCGGCGATCTCGGCGTCGAGTTCGTCCAGCCGCTGGTAGACCGGGCCCAGGCGCTGCTGGTGGAGCCGGGAGAAGTTCTCCACCTCGATGCGGAACGTCTCCACCGCGATCTCGTACTCGATCAGCGCCGTCTCCGCCGCGCGGACCGCCCGTTCGAGCCGCTCCGTCGACGGCTGGGGCTGCTGCTCTGTACTCACCCGGGCCACCCTACGCGCCGCGCGGGCACCCGCCCCGCGCCCGGCGGCACTCAGGGCTTGAACTCCTGGGGGCAGGCGGCCCCGCCCTCGGGCAGATGGGCGTCGGCCCAGCGGGTCAGCTCCACCATGGCGGGCCGCAGGGCCAGTCCGGCGTCCGTCAACCGGTAGCTGACGCGCAGCGGCGGACCCTCGTCGACGGTGCGCAGCACCAGCCCGAGCCCGGCCAGCTCCGCCAGGCGGTCGGAGAGCATGCGCTCGCTGATCCCCGGGACGGCGCGGCGCACCTCGGTGAAGTGCCCGGGGCCGTGCATGAGCGCGGCGATGACCATGCCCGTCCAGCGCTTGCCCAGCAGCTCGAAGACGCGCGTGATGCCGTGCTCGGGCGCGGCACAGCCCGCCGTCCCGCTCGCTGCTTCCTCACGTGTCCGGGCCATGGCCCCAGCGTACTGCACCGACGCAAGGTGCTTTAGAAAAGTAAGCTACATGTGTTATCAATAGTGACGCACGCAAGTGCACCCACTTACTTCCTGTCTCCCTGTACCCCCCATGCCAAGGAGCGCCGTCATGGCCACGCTGCTGCACCTCGACTCGTCCCTGAACGGCGACCACTCCGCCTCCCGCGCGGTGACGGCCGTCTTCCGCACCACCTGGGAACGCGAGCACCCCGGAGGACGCGTGATCCACCGCGACCTCGCCGCCGACCCCGTGCCGCACCTGGACGCCGCCGGGCTCCACTCCGGGCTGCGCGAGACGCTGGTGCGGGAGCTGGAGGAGGCGGACGCCGTGCTCATCGGCGCGCCGATGTACAACTACGCGATCCCCTCCACCCTCAAGGCGTGGCTGGACCACGTGATCGTGCAGGGCCGCACGGCCCTCGCGGAGCGGCCCACGGCGGCGGGCACGCCGGTGGCGGTCGTCGCCAGCCGGGGCGGGGCCTACGGCCCCGGCACGCCCCAGGAGGGCAACGACCACGTGCAGAACTACCTGCGGTACGTACTCGGCACCGTGCTCGCCCTCGACCCGACGTTCATCGTGCCGGAGCTGACCCTCGCCCCCACGGTGCCCGCCATGGCCGAGCTGATCCCGCTCTTCGAGCAGTCCCGCGCCGAGGCCCACGCGGCCGCCGAGGCCCACGCGAAGGCCCTCGCCGCCCGCACCGCGTAACCGGCGTTCCGCGCCCGCCCCGGGCCACCGGGGCGGGCCGTCCGCCGCCGGAGGGCACGGGCCGTGGAGCCGGCCCCGGGGAGGGGGCGGCCGGGGCCGGGCGGCGAAGGCCCGGGGCGGACGGCCGAGGCCGGGGCCGGGCGACGAAGGCCCGGGGCGGACGGCCGGGGCGGGTTCAGGGGCGGACGCGGAACGCGGCGAGGATGCGCTCCGCCGCCAGCGTCGCCGTCAGCCTCCCCGCGCGGACGTCCGCCTCCACCGACGGCGCCAGCTCCCGCACCGCGGGATCGCCGTGCAGCCGGTCCAGGAGCTGGTCGCGCACCATGGCCCAGACCCACTCCACCTGCTGTTCGGCGCGGCGCGCGGCCAGCGCCCCCGTGCCGGACAGCAGCTCCCGGTGGGCCTCCAGCCGTTCCCAGACGCCGTCGAGCCCGGTGCCCTCGGTCGCCGAGCAGGTCAGCACCGGCGGCGTCCACGGCGCGTCGGGCGGCTGGAGCAGCCGCAGCGCCCCGGCCAGCTCCCGCGCCGCGGCCTTCGCGTCGCGCGCGTGCGGGCCGTCGGCCTTGTTGACGGCCACCACGTCCGCCAGCTCCAGCACGCCCTTCTTGATGCCCTGGAGCTGGTCCCCAGTGCGCGCCAGGGTCAGCAGCAGGAAGGTGTCGGTCATCTCCGCCACCGTCGTCTCCGACTGCCCGACGCCGACGGTCTCCACCAGCACGACGTCGTACCCGGCGGCCTCCATGACCACCATGGACTCGCGCGTCGCCCGCGCCACGCCGCCCAGCGTCCCGGAGGTCGGCGAGGGCCGCACGAACGCGTGCGGGTCCACCGCGAGCCGGGCCATCCGCGTCTTGTCGCCGAGGATCGAGCCTCCGGTGCGCCCCGACGACGGGTCCACGGCGAGCACCGCGACCCGGTGGCCGCGCGCGGTCAGCAGCGTGCCGAGCGCGTCGATGAACGTCGACTTGCCCACGCCCGGCACCCCGCTGACGCCGATGCGCCGCGCCGTCCCGGTGTGCGGCAGCAGCTCCACCAGGAGGCGCTGCGCGAGCTCGCGGTGGTCGGCGCGGGTGGACTCCACCAGCGTGATCGCCCGCGCGATCCACGCCCGCGCGCCCGCGCGTACGCCACTGACGTAACGGTCCAGGTCGGGTGCGGCCATGACCGGCCTACAGCTCGTGGCCGAGGCCGGCCGCCAGCGAGCGCACCAGGTCGTGCGCGGCCTCCGGGATCACCGTGCCGGGCAGGAAGACCGCGGCGGCGCCCATGTCGCGCAGCGGCTGCACGTCGCCCGGCGGGATGACGCCGCCCACCACCACCATGATGTCCTCGCGTCCCTGCGCGCTCAGCTCCTCCCGCAGCGCCGGGACGAGCGTGAGGTGCCCGGCAGCCAGCGAGGAGACGCCGACGATGTGCACGTCCGCCTCGACGGCCTGCCGCGCCACCTCCTGCGGCGTCTGGAACAGCGGGCCCACGTCGACGTCGAAGCCCAGGTCGGCGAAGGCCGTGGCGATGACCTTCTGGCCCCGGTCGTGCCCGTCCTGCCCCATCTTCGCCACCAGCAGGCGCGGGCGGCGGCCCTCGGCGGCCTCGAAGTCGCTCACCAGGGCGCGCGTCGCCGCCAGCGCGGAGGACTGCCCCGCTTCCTCTCGGTACACACCGGAGATCGTACGGATCTGGCCCGCGTGGCGTCCGTACACCTTCTCCAGTGCGTCGGAGATCTCACCGACGGTCGCCTTGGCGCGCGCCGCGTCGACCGCCAGGTGCAGCAGGTTGCCGTCCAGCGAACCGCCGTCCACGTGCCCGGCCTCGGCGGCGCCGGTCAGCGCCCGCAGCGCGTCCTGGCAGACCGCCTCGTCCCGCTCCGCGCGCAGCCGCCGCAACTTCTCCACCTGCTGCGCCCGCACCGAGGAGTTGTCGACCTTCAGCACCTCGATCTGCTCGTCGCTGGCCACGCGGTACTTGTTGACGCCGATGACCGGCTGCCGCCCGGAGTCGATCCGGGCCTGCGTGCGGGCCGCGGCCTCTTCCACGCGCAGCTTGGGAATGCCCGCGTCGATGGCCTTCGCCATGCCGCCGGCCTCCTCGACCTCCTGGATGTGCTGCCAGGCCCGCCGCGCCAGGTCGTACGTCAGCCGCTCGACGTAGGCGCTGCCGCCCCACGGGTCGATGACGCGGCAGGTGCCCGACTCCTGCTGGAGCAGGAGCTGGGTGTTGCGGGCGATGCGCGCGGAGAAGTCGGTGGGCAGCGCCAGCGCCTCGTCCAGCGCGTTGGTGTGCAGCGACTGGGTGTGGCCCTGCGTCGCGGCCATCGCCTCCACACACGTACGGGTGACGTTGTTGAACACGTCCTGCGCGGTCAGCGACCACCCCGAGGTCTGCGAGTGCGTGCGCAGCGACAGCGACTTGGGGTTCTCCGGCCCGAAGCCCCGCACCAGCTTCGCCCACAGCAGCCGCGCCGCGCGCAACTTGGCGACCTCCATGAAGAAGTTCATGCCGATCGCCCAGAAGAACGACAGCCGCGGCGCGAACGCGTCCACCGCCAGGCCGGCGCCGAGCCCCGCGCGCAGGTACTCCACGCCGTCGGCCAGGGTGTAGGCCAGCTCCAGGTCGGCCGTCGCCCCGGCCTCCTGGATGTGGTAACCGGAGATGGAGATCGAGTTGTAGCGCGGCATCTTCCGCGAGGTGTACGCGAAGATGTCGGAGATGATCCGCATCGACGGCTGCGGCGGGTAGATGTAGGTGTTGCGGACCATGAACTCCTTCAGAATGTCGTTCTGAATCGTTCCGGCCAGCTTCTCGGGCGGTACGCCCTGCTCCTCGGCGGCGACGATGTAGAGCGCCAGCACCGGCAGCACCGCGCCGTTCATCGTCATCGACACCGACATCCGGTCCAGCGGGATGCCGTCGAAGAGCTGCCGCATGTCGTAGATGGAGTCGATCGCCACGCCCGCCATGCCGACGTCGCCGGTCACCCGCGGGTGGTCGGAGTCGTAGCCGCGGTGGGTGGGCAGGTCGAACGCGACGGACAGGCCCTTCTGGCCCGCCGCCAGGTTCCGCCGGTAGAAGGCGTTGGACTCCTCGGCCGTGGAGAAGCCCGCGTACTGGCGGATCGTCCACGGCTGGTTGACGTACATCGTCGGGTACGGGCCGCGCAGGTAGGGCGCGGCGCCCGGGTAGGTGGCCAGGTGGTCCAGGCCCGCGAGGTCCTCGCCGGTGTAGAGCGGCTTGACCCCGATGCCCTCGGGCGTCTCCCACACCAGGTCCGCCAGGTCCCTGCCCGCCTCGGCCTCGATGCCCGCGCGCCAGGCGTCCGCGTCGGCCCGCACGGCCGGCTCGCCCAGCTCGACACCGGTGAAGTCGGGGATCGCGCTCATCACTTCACTCCCAGCTCGTCCAGGACGCCGGTCAGCAGCGCCACCGCGTCGCCGCCCGCGACGACGTACCCGTCCACCCCGGCCGCCTCCAGGCTCCCGCGCAGCTCGCCCGGGCGCCCGGCCAGCAGGACCCGGCGCGCCCCGGCGCCCCGCACCGCCCGGGCCACGGCCTCCGCCTGCTCGGCGTAGACCCGGTCGCTGGAGCACAGGCACACCACGGCCGCGCCCCGCACCGCGTCGGCCGCGGTGCCGGCGTCCACCGGGGTCAGCACCGGCTCGACGCCGCCCGCCTGGAACAAGTTCGCGGCGAACGTGGCCCGCGCGGTGTGGGCCGCCGGGCCGCCCAGCGCCGCGAGCACCGCCTTCGGCCGCTCGCCGGTGGCCGCCAGGTGGGCGTCGGAGCGGGCCCGCAGCTCCTCGTAGGCCTCGTCGCGCCGCACCCGCGGCAGGCCGCCGGACAGCTCCCCAGGCACCGGCTCGCGCCGCACCGGCTCCTCGGTGAGCAGCGGGAACTCGCTCACGCCCGTCACCGGCTCGCGGCGGTGCGCCAGGTCCTCCGCGCGCCGCGCCCACGTCGCGGCCAGCCGCTCGCGCACCGTGCCGTCGCGCAGCGCCGCCTCCTGGCCGCCCGCGCGCTCGATCTCCTGGAACCACGCCCACGCCGCGTGCGCCAGCTCCTCCGTCAGCCGCTCGACGTACCAGGAGCCGCCCGCCGGGTCGATGACCCGGGCGACGTGCGCCTCCTCGATGACGATGGTGGAGGTGTTGCGCGCGATGCGGCGCGCGAACGCGTCCGGCAGTCCCGCGGCGTGGTCGAACGGGAGCACGGTCACCGCGTCCGCGCCGCCCGCCCCGGCCGCGAGCGTGGCGACCGTGGTGCGCAGCATGTTCACCCACGGGTCGCGCCGCGCCATCATCACCGGGGACGTCACCGCGTGCTGCCGCTGCGCCGCCGCGCCGGAGGTGACGCCGCACGCCTCGGCGACCCGCGCCCACAGCCTGCGCGCCGCCCGCAGCTTGGCGATCGTCACGAACTGGTCGGCCGTCGCCGCGTACCGGAACTCGAGCTGGCGGCAGGCGTCCTCCGCGCTCAGCCCCGCCTCGGTGAGCCGGCGCAGGTAGGCCACCGCGGTGGCCAGCGAACAGCCCAGCTCCTCGGCCGGGGAGCCGCCCGCCTCGTGGTAGGGCAGCGCGTCCACGGTGAGGGTGCGCAGGCGCGGCCGGTCGCGGGCGACGCGGTGCGCCCAGTCGGCCGCGGCGCCCAGCAGCCCGGCCGTCGGCCCGGCGTCACCGGTGCGGGCCAGCAGGCCCAGCGGGTCGGCGCCCAGGTTCCCGGCCACCTCCGACGGCGGCACCGCGCGGTCGGCGTGCACCTGGAACAGCGCGGTCGCGGCGGCGTCGAACTCCTCGCCCGCGTCCAGCACCACCGGGGCCAGGTCCAGGTAGACGCCCTCCAGCGCGGCGCCCAGCGCGGACACCGGCAGGCCCGCGCGCCCCAGCACCAGCCACACCGAGCCGGCCCCGTTCTCCAGGTCGGCCAGCACGGCCTCGTTGGTGCCGGCGGCGTCCGCGCCGCGGTGCTGCTGGCGCACGTCCCAGCCGGCGGGCGCGTTGCCCTTCGGGGTGGCGCCGCGCACGTAGGGCGCGAAGCCGGGGAAGCCGGTGGGGCCCCCGGGGGCGTCGGCGGCGGTGTACAGGGGGCGGGTGCGAAGCCCGTCCTCAAGCGCGGTGGACAGCGCCTCCTCGGCCTCCGCCCCCGTGGCCTCGCTCGCGCCGGACTTGCGCAGCACGTTCTCGACGAGGCGCTGCCACTGCTCGCGCGTGACATCGGGGAACTCGGCGGCCAGGGGAAGCCCGTCGTCAGGCTGGACCGTCATAGCCGCAGGCTAGGGCCTGCCCGCTCGCGGCGCAGCGGAGCACCGCTGTGACGTTGGACTCGCCGGTCAGTTCGAGCACGGCCCCGCCCTGCCACCCGGTGCGGCGGCTGCGGCAGACTCCTCCCGTGCGACGAATCCTGGTGATCGGCATCGGAGCCGGCGATCCCGAACAGCTCACCCTGCAGGCGGTGCGCGCGCTCAACGAGGCCGACGCGTTCTTCCTCGTCGACAAGGGGCGCGCCAAACGCGACCTCATCGCGCTGCGCGAGGAGATCCTGCGGCGCCACGTGACGCGCGCGGACTACCGCGTCGTCGAGGACCGCGACCCCCAGCGCGACCGCACCACCCCCACCGCCGACCGCTCCGGCGCCTACACCCAGGGCGTGGACGACTGGCGGCAGGCCCGCGCCGACATCTACGAACGCCTCATCCGCGACGAACTGGCCGACGGCGAGTGCGGCGCCTTCCTGGTGTGGGGCGACCCGGCGCTGTACGACTCCACCCTGGCCATCCTGGCCGACGTCCTGGCGCGCGGCACGGTCGCCTTCGAGCACGAGGTGATCCCCGGCATCAGCGCCGTCTCCGCGCTCGCCGCCCGGCACCGCACGGGGCTGAACCGGGTCGGCGGCGCCGTGCAGGTCACCACCGGACGCCGCCTGGCCGCGGGGCTGCCGGAGGAGGCCGACGACGTGGTCGTCATGCTCGACGCCCACCAGACCTTCCGCCGGTACGCCGACGACCCGGACCTGCACATCTACTGGGGCGCCTACCTCGGCACGCCCGACGAGCTGCTGGACTCCGGCCCGCTGGCCCAGGCGGCGCCCCGCATCGCCGCCCGCCGCGAGGAGGCACGCGCCCGCAAGGGCTGGATCATGGACACCTACCTCCTGCGCCGCACGCCTCGCGAGTGACCGCGCCCCGTGCGGAGCACCGCCCCCGCACACCCGCTCGACGCGGGGCGTCCGGGCGACCACCCGGCGCACCGCCCGGCCCGCCGAGCACCGCACCGAGCGCCCGCCCGGCACACACCCGCGCGGCGGACGAACACCCACCGGGCGCCCGGCTCGACACGACGCCGCACCGCACGTGCCCCCGCGCCGAGCGGAGCACCCGCCCAGCACCGCACCGCACCGCAGGGCGCGGGCCGAGCGCCCACTCAGCGCGGCAGCCCGCGCAGCCACGCCACCGCGGCCGGGACGTCGGGGACGGCGCGCACCCCCGACGGCAGCGGCGGCCGCCGCACCACGACCACCGGCAGCCCCAGTTCCCGCGCCGCCGTCAGCTTCGCCGCCGTCGCCGCCCCACCGCTGTCCTTGGTGACGACCACCCGCACGCCCCAGCGCGCCAGCAGCTCGCGCTCGCCCGCCACCGTGAACGGGCCCCGCGCCAGCACCACCTCCCGGTGCCGGGGCAGCGGCGGGGACGGCGGCGTCACCGCCCGCACCAGGAACCAGCACGCGTCCACCCCGGCGAACGCCGCCAGCGGCTGCCGCCCCACGCTGAGGAACACCCGCGCCCCGAGCGACGGCACCACGGCCGCGGCGTGCTCGTGGGAGTCCGTGTCCACCCAGGTGTCCCCGGGCCCGGCCCGCCATCCCGGCCGGCGCACCGCCAGCAGCGGCACCCCGGCCTCCCGTGCGGCGCGCACCGCGTTGCCGCTGATCTCCGCGGCGAAGGGGTGCGTGGCGTCCACCACGGCGTCCACCCGGTGCGCGTCCAGCCACACCGCCAGCCCCGCCGCTCCGCCGAACCCGCCGACCCGCACGGCACCCGGCGGCACCGCGCCCCCGGCCACCCGCCCGGCCAGCGACGACGTCACCCGCACCCCGGGCACCGCCCCCAGCTCCCCGGCCAGCCGCCGCCCCTCCTCCGTCCCCCCCAGCACCAGCACATGCACCCGCCGAGTATCCCAGCCCACCGCCACCCCGCCCCACCGACCGCGACAGCCGCCACCGGCCACAGCCGGGGCCGAGGGTGTGCACCACCTCGTCGCCGCTCCGCGCAACGGCGAGTCCGCCCTCGTGCGCCCCGGCGCGCGCGGAGGAGTCCGGGGCGCGCGGCACAGCCAAGCGCCGACCGCGTCGACCCGGTCCGCCCACGGCAGCGGACCCCGGCGGGTGCGGCTCCGCGGGGCCCACCCCCATGCCCCGTCGCAGGGCGCCCGCATGGGCTGCGGTGCCGGTCACCGACGACCGGGCCGCGCGCGACCCGGAGGGCGCCGGGCGTCCGCGCGCCGAGGTCCGGGCACAACGAAACGGGCGGCATCGTGATCACGATGCCGCCCGTTTCCGTCGGTGCGGTGGACACCCGAGGTGTCCTGTGTGCGCGAGTGCGGAGTTGAACTCTCGCCTCGCACCACCAGGAAGGCGGCTCTGACCTGGGGTAACGCTCGTCGACAGGCGGTACGTCGGCGGATGTTTCTCCGCTTCTTGCCGGCTGTTTCCGGCGGTCTCGGCCGGCTGTTGGTCATGCGTTGGTCGCATGGCCAGCCTTCTGGCACCGCTCCTGGTCAGGACTTCTCGATGACCTCGAAGATGTCGGCGTCAGTCTCCTGCTGCCACGGCGGGAGGTCGGGCCAGTCAGCGACGTACCCGGGCTTCGGGTCCTCGAAGTGCTTGAACATCTGCGCCGTCCAGCACACGGCCACGAACCGGCCCTTCTGCTCGCGGGACAGCCTGGCGGTGTGGCCGCCGCTGGTCTCTATGAACTGGCGGACCTGTTCGTAGACGGCGCCTGCGGCCTCACGCTCCCACTGTGGCGTGTCCTCCCAAGGGGTGACGTACCCGGGCTTGGGCTCCCCCGGGTAGTGGCGGTGCACTCCCTCGATCCAGGCTTCCCGAAACACTCGTGCGCCTTCGACCTGCGACATGCCAACCCCTCTCGTCACGGCGTGCTCAGCGTGGCGATCTCCGCCCCCAGCTCCGCGACCCGGCGGTCCCTGCTCAGGGGGCCGAACTCCCCGCACAGGGCTTGGAGTCTACGGGCGACGTACCCCGATGATGACGCTCGGGCCAACCGGATGGCCTCGCGGCCGTACTCGACGACTTGTTCGGGATCGCTCCGCTTCGCCCCGACGGCGGCAAGGTCAGCCAGGACAGCGCCCCTGCGCCGGTACGACTGCCCGAAGGCGAGCGCGGTCTGGTTCAGCGCCTTCTTCAAAGCCTCTTCCCCCAGGTCGAGGCGGCCGAGCTGCACGTAACGGGCTCCCCGCTCCTCGGCCAGCCGAGTGCCGTCGAAGCGCAACCAGCCCCCGTTGGGGCTGCCCGTCGTCAGCTCCATCACCCGCTCGGCCTGGTCCAGCGCGCGCTCACACGCGGCCAGGTTTCCCATACCCGCGTACGCCTCGGCCTGGACAGCCGCGACCCAGTGACGGGTCGCGAGAGCGCTGTCCCCCCTTGTGGCCAGCCTCTCCGCCGCTCCAAGGATCTGTGCCGCCTGCCGGTACCGATGCTCGGACACGTCCACGTAGGCGTGGCGCACGAGGGCACAGGCCCACAGGTCGAAGGCTCCGGCATCCTTGCTGACGGACGCGGCCATCGAGTACGAGGCTGCCGCGTCGGTGTACCGGTTGGCGTCGAAGGCGACTTCTCCGGCCAGTTGGAAGAGGTCCGCTGCCGCGTTCAGGAGCGGTCGGGAGTTGCCTCGGGTGTCCGCCAGGGCTTCGCCCAGTGACGAGAGCTGATCGCGGACGACGGGATAGACGGAACCTTTGGAGCGGGCGAGCTGGTAGACCTGCCAGAGGTGGTCGTTCATGCGCGTGAAGTCGGCGGGCGCACCCCGGCGCACTCCATCCACGAGGGCTTCGGCCTCGTCCACGGACAAGGCCGTGAGGGCTCCACTGACGGTGAGGATACGGAGGAATTCGCGGCGGATCATCTCGTCGGGGTCTCCCGCGCTCGGGTGGTCACTGGGCACTCGCCTCACGCGCTCCGGGCTGGCTCCCTGCGGCTTCGCCAGAAGGGCGTCAAGCTCGTCCAGGGTGAGGTCGAGGGCGTCCGCCAGGCCCGGTCGCTGCGGCGGCTGAGGGGTGCTTCTGCCGCTCTCCCAGCGCCCGACTGTCGTGCGGTCCACTTCGAGCAACTCAGCCAGTTGCTCCTGACTGTAGCCGAGAGACCTGCGCCGTTCTGCCATGCCCATAGCCGCCCCTTCCCGTGGCCCGCACAGCCATGCCCTCACGCACGGAAGTGCATCAAGACTGCCGCATCGATGCCGTGGGATGAGCGGCCTTTCGACGCTTTTCTTGGAGCTACCGCACAGCGGCACCGAAGTGAACGGAAGGAGGCCGCAGACGTGGCAGCGAAGGACCGCACGGACGGCGCTGGTCACGCGGCAGGAAGGGCTGTCGGTCGCCACCGCAGGGAACGACAGAATCTCTCGGGGACGGCCCTGACCGGGACCTGGCTGCTGGGCAACGCCCTGGCCCTGTTCCTCCTCGGCACCACGGCGACTCAGCACATCAGGGAGGACGCCCGCGCGTCGCCCCCGGTGGAGCGGTCAGCGCCGGACCAGGAAACGACTGCCTGAGAGACCATGCCGGATCACCAAGCGATCCGCCCCGAGCCCCTCCCGGGCCGCGCAGCCTACACCCGGGGAGGTCGTACCACCGTGGCGGGGAAGCCCGCCCTCCACGCCCTGCTGATCCGAATGGAGGTGAGAACCATGGAAGACCGGTCCGCGCTCGACACCGAGCCGGTGGAGGAGGTCGTGAGCCTGGAGGACGCGGCGCTTCTGACGAAGGGCAACACCAACTCCAGCGTGGAGAACAAGCGCTCGCCCTACGGGGCCTAGCGTCCGGCGGCGGCATCTCTGCGAAGGTGCCGCCGCGTCCCTTCCCTCTCGTCAAAGGAGGTGACTGCATGCGTTGGTTTGGCGGGGCTCTCGCCCCTTCCCATCCGGCTCCGAGCCCCGTGGGCGCTCGTGTCCTGTGGCGGAAGCCAGACGCCTGGTCGGTTGGAACGACGGTGCGGCAGGCGGAGAGCGACGGTGGGCGGAGGCTGGCCGTGTTCGGCCCGTGCGGCGCGACGGATACGGAGCTACAACGGTTGGCCGGGTGTACGGACCTGCGGGAGTTCGACACTGCGGCTACGGCCTGGGCTGGCTCGTACGCCCTCGCTCTGGACGACGGTGCGGGCTCGTTCACCCTGTGGGCCGACCCGGCAGGCTCGTGCCCTCTCTACGTGGCCGCGAGCGCCGGCATACCCGTCTGGGCGTCCAGCTCTCTCGCACTCGCGTCCCTGCTGGGGAGTCGTCCGGACACGGTTTGGTTGGCCGCTCACCTCGCGGACCCAACGGCCTGGACACCGGGGCGGTCGGCCTGGACCGGCATCGCCCAGGTCAAGCCGGGGCATCGGTGGACGGCTCCGCGAGACGGGACACCGTTCTCTTCGCTGTACTGGCGTCCAGGTTCCTCCGCCTGGTCAGAGGCGGTGAACCGGTTGCGGCTCGATCTGTCGGACGGCGTCCTGATCCGGGTGACCGGACGGGAGGTCTCTTCGGACCTGTCCGGCGGCCTGGACTCCAGCACCCTGGCGGCCTACGCCGCGCGGCGCGGACCGGTCGTCGGAGTCACCTTCCACCCTAAGGGCCGGGAGTCGGGCGGGGACGTGGACCATGCGCGGATGGTGGCGCGTGCCTTCCCGTCCATCAGGCATCGATGCATGGCCCTCGGGCGCGAACATCTGCCGTTCACCGACCTGGACGCCCTGATATTGACCGATGAACCGGCACCGTCCGCCGTGACCATCGCCCAACTCTTCCACCAATTCGCCCTACTGGCCGAAGAAGGCGCGTCGGTGCACCTGACCGGGGACGGGGGTGACTCCCTGTTCATGCCTCCCCCGGTCCACCTGGCCGACCTCGCCCACTCGGGTCGCCTTCTCCGGCTGGCGCGTGACGCTCAGGCATGGAGCCGCCTCTACCGTTCAAGCCCCTGGCCCGCCATAGCCGCAGCCTGGAGCGCGCCCGATCGGCTGGGGAGCGTGCCGGTCCCGAAGCCCTGGCTCACCCACCAGGCCACCACGCTGGCCAAGGCGGCTGTCTCGGCGGACACCGACACTGACGGCTTGGGCTACGCCGATCGCCACCTTCTCAGCGAAGCGCGGTACGTCGGCCGTACGGCCGCGACGGAGAACCAACTTGCCGGCGCGTACGGCATCGAGATGCACAACCCGTTCACGGATGTCCGGGTACTCGAAGCTGTGATGTCGGTCCCGTCGTCAGAGCGGTGGTCGGCCCGCAGGTACAAGCCGCTGCTGAGCGACGCGGTTACCGACCTCCTCCCCCGAGAGGTAGTGCGGCGCGGCTCCAAGGGGCTGTTCGCGGTGGACCACCACCACGGGCTACGGGCCAACCAGACGTGCGTCCTTGAGCTGGCTGACGGGTGCCTGGCGGACCTCGGGCTGGTGCGCCCGGCAGTCCTGCGCTCGCTTATCCGGCGGGCGGTGCTCGGCGTCGATGTTCCCTGGGGTCTGATCGAGCCAGTCCTCGGCACGGAGCTGTGGCTACGCGTCAGCCACACCGCGACCGAGAGGGTTCGTTGGGAGGACAAGCCGTGAACGTACCCGCCCCGAGTCGTCATACCCGTACCGCTCTGGCCGCAGAGGCGGGCGTGGTCGTCAACTACCGGACCGGAACGACCGTGGTCCTTACCGGCGACTCCCTGGCCCGCTGGCTCGGCTCTCTGGAGCGCGGCGAGGCTCCGGCCCCGGTCACGGTCCGAGCCTCCGAAATCTCCTGGGGCACAAGCGAGTCATCCGTCCGGCTGGATCTTCCCGCCCCGCCCCCGTGGTCGTGGCGCATCGCGGCAACCGTGCTCCTCACAGGCACCCTCACCGCGCGCTGGCTGGGACCACGGCGCACGCGCTTCGGTCGGCTGGTGCGCCTGGCGGAAGCGGGCAGCGCCCTCCCGCCCCCGACGCGGGCACACGCCAGCCTGGCTGTCCGCTCGGTTCGCTGGGCCGCGCGCCTCTTCCCTGCCCGTGTCGCCTGCCTGGAGGAGTCCACGGCAGCCGCGCTCCTGCTGGCGGCCGGCGGGCGTGGGGGAGCCTGGCGTCACGGCGTCGCGACCGACCCGATCCGTATGCACGCATGGATCTGTGACGTTCACGGCCAGCCCATCGAAGAACCGGCTCAGACTGGTGACTACTCGCCCATCAACGGACCAGAGCCAACATCGAAGAGGTACCGATGACCGACCCGAACATCCTGCTCCCGGGTAAGCGCGTCAGCCTGGCCATGCCGGACCGCGACCACCTGCCCGACTACCACCGGTGGGAGAACGACCCCGGCACGATCCTGGGCTACGGTACGCAGGTCCCCCAGTCGTGGGAAGTCCGCGCTGGCGGCTGGGAGGCGGCAGGACGAAACCGCGACTTCCCCCAGTTCGAGGTGATCACCACCGAGGACCGCACCCCCGTCGGCCTCACGTCTCTCCAGATCGATCCGGCGGTCCGGACCGCTGAGTACGTCATCCTGCTCGCCCCCGAAGCGCGGGGTAGAGGGCTTGCCACGGAAGCGACGGCCCTGACGCTGCGGTGGGCGTTCGAGTACGCCGCGCTGCGGATGGTCTGGCTGAAGGTGCTGGAGCCCAACGCGACCGGGATCGCCGCGTACGAGAAGGCCGGGTTCAAACCCGCTGGCCGCCTCCGTCAGTCCGGCTACTGGAGGGGCCACCCCTGCGATGAACTGCTGATGGACGCGCTGGCTGAGGAAGCTCTCACCGCTCCGGCCTCCGGTACCTGAGCCGCCTCGGGGCACACGGTACGCCCCCCGTGCTGGCCTCTCCCGCTCCCTCTGAGGCTGGGGCGGGGCGGGCGCGTGCTGGCCGTGGAGCAGCGGGCGTAGCCGATGCGGATCGCTGCGCCGGGCCTCGCCTCGGGCGGCTGCACCACGGGTGCGTCCTGTGTCCATGGCTTGCCGGGATTGCGGTTGGCCGGAGTCTTCACGATCAGTTCCGCTTTGAGCGCGGACACCAGGGAGAAGCGGCCCGTGTGGTAGTTCGCTGCCAAGGACGGCGACGACAGCGCGGTGATCTACGTCGTCCAGTCCTTGACGAACGCGCTCGAGCACCAGAAGAAGCGGCTGGACGCGGAGGCGGAGCGGCTCGGTTCCGCGTGGACCGACCACGAGCCTGTCTTCGCACGTGACGGCTTCCGGCTTCGCGAGGACAGCCGGGCCGGGCGGACCGCAGGACCCGGAGAAGGTGTCGGACCGCTGGCACAGGCTCCGCACTCGGCTTCGGCTGCCGGAGGACTTCCGCATCCATGACCTGTGTCACAGCCATGTGACCAACGCCCTGGAGGCGGGACAGTATCCCGGCGAGGTGTCCGCGAACGTTCGCCACCACTCGCCCGGATACACGATGGCCCGCTACGGGCACAGCCGGGCAGACGGGGCCAGGAAGCTGGCTGCCAACAACGCCAGCCGGGTCGGGCTGGGCAAGAGCTGTTCTGACACGAGCCAAGACGCTGGCGCGTTGGTCGCGCGGTTGGACACGCGCGACCCTGAAAAACAGAAAAACCCCTGATCAACAGGGGTCTCTGTGAGTGCGCGAGGGGGGAGTTGAACCCCCACGCCCTTTCGGGCACTGGAACCTGAATCCAGCGCGTCTGCCTATTCCGCCACCCGCGCATGGGTGCTGTCGTCAGGATGTTCGCTCCCTCACCCGTTTCTCCGGGCGGTTCGCGTCCGCTCCCTGCCGACACCCAGAAGACTAGCACGCTGCCGGCGGTGCTCTCACATCCCCGACGGCGGCCCCGGCTCCGCCGCCGTTGGGGGACACTGACGGGGAGACGCCTCTACGATCCGGGGGAACGATTCGGCGGGCACGATGCTTGTGAGAGGTGACACCCGGGCACCGGTCGGGCAAGCGGAACCAGCTCTCCGGCCGACGCGTGGATACGATCAGTAAGCAGTACCGGTCGCTGTGCCCTGCGCGGGGTAGTGGCGCACTACGACACCGTAAGTTGGGAAGGAGGTGCACCGTGGGAGTTCTGAAGCGCTTCGAGCAGCGACTCGAAGGTCTCGTCAACGGCACCTTCGCCAAGGTGTTCAAGTCCGAGGTCCAGCCGGTGGAGATCGCCGGCGCCCTCCAGCGCGAGTGCGACAACAACGCCACCATCTGGAACCGGGACCGCACCGTCGTCCCGAACGACTTCGTCGTGGAACTCTCCGCCCCCGACCACGAGCGGCTCAGCCCCTACGCGGGCCAGCTCGGCGACGAGCTGTCGGGAATGGTGCGCGACTACGCCAAGCAGCAGCGCTACACCTTCATGGGCTCCGTCAAGGTGCATCTGGAGAAGGCCGAGGACCTGGACACCGGCCTGTACCGGGTGCGCAGCCGCACGCTGGCCGCGAGCAGCTCCCAGCCCCCGCCGCCCGACGGCCGGCCCGGCGGCGTCCCGCCGATGCCCGGCGGCTCGCCCCGCCCCGCACCGCCCGCCTGGGGTCCGGGCGGTGCGCCTCCGCCGCCGGACGGCGCCCCCGGGCCGATGGCCGCGAACCAGGTCAGGCGCTGGATCGAGATCAACGGCACGCGGCACCAGATCGCCCGCTCCACCCTCGTGCTGGGCCGCTCGACGGAGGCCGACGTGCGCATCGACGACCCGGGCGTCTCGCGCAAGCACTGCGAGATCCGCACCGGCCCGACGGTCACGGTGCAGGACCTGGGGTCGACGAACGGCATCGTGGTGGACGGGCAGCGCACGACGCACGCTACGCTCCGCGACGGCTCACGGATCGTCGTGGGCAGCACGACGATCATCTACCGGCAAGCCGAAGGGTGAAGCGGGGGCAATGTCAGAGCTGACCCTGACGGTCATGCGGCTGGGTTTTCTCGCCGTACTGTGGCTGTTCGTCATCGTGGCCGTGCAGGTCATCCGCAGCGACCTGTTCGGCACCCGGGTCACCCAGCGCACCGCGGCGCGGCCGGGGCGCCCGGAGCGTCCGGCGGCCCGCCCGCCGCAGCAGCCGGCCCCCGCGGGCCGGGGCGGCCGCGGCCGCAGGGGCGCCCCGACCAAACTCGTGGTGTCCGAGGGCTCGCTCACCGGCACGACGGTCGCCCTGCAGGGCCAGACGATCACCCTGGGCCGCGCCCACGACTCGACGATCGTGCTGGACGACGACTACGCGTCCAGCCGGCATGCCAGGATCTACCCGGACCGGGACGGCCAGTGGATCGTGGAGGACCTCGGCTCCACCAACGGCACCTACCTGGACCGGAACCGACTCACCACACCGACGCCGATTCCGCCCGGAGCGCCGATCCGCATCGGCAAGACGGTCATCGAGCTGCGGAAGTAGACGAACATGACGACCGGAGGGGCACCGTGCGGATGTATCCGGAGCCGACGGGCGAGGTGCGCATGAGTCTGGCACTGCGTTTCGCCGCCGGAAGCCACGACGGCATGATCCGCGACCACAACGAGGACTCCGGTTACGCCGGTCCCCGCCTGCTGGCGGTCGCCGACGGGATGGGCGGCCAGGCGGCCGGCGAGGTCGCCAGCTCCGAGGTGATCTCCACCATCGTCCAGCTCGACGAGGACGTGCCCGGCTCCGACGTCCTCACCTCGCTCGGCGAGGCCGTGCAGCGCGCCAACGAGCAGTTGCGCGCCATGGTCGAGGACGACCCGCAGCTCGAAGGCATGGGCACCACGCTCACCGCGCTGCTGTGGACGGGCCAGCGCCTGGGCCTGGTGCACGTCGGCGACAGCCGCGCCTACCTGCTGCGCGACGGCGTCCTGTCCCAGATCACGCAGGACCACACCTGGGTGCAGCGGCTGGTGGACGAGGGACGGATCACCGAGGAGGAGGCCACCACCCACCCCCAGCGCTCGCTGCTGATGCGGGCCCTGGGCAGCGGCGACCGGGTCGAGCCCGACCTGTCGATCCGCGAGGTGCGCTCCGGTGACCGCTACCTGATCTGCTCCGACGGCCTCTCCGGCGTCGTCAGCCACCAGACGATGGAGGAGACGCTCGGCGCCCACCAGGGCCCGCACGAGGCGGTCGAGGAGCTGATCCAGCTCGCGCTGCGCGGCGGCGGCCCGGACAACATCACGGTGATCGTCGCGGACGTCCTCCACGTCGACGGCAACGACACCCTGGCCCGCCAGCTCAACGACACCCCCGTCGTGGTCGGCGCCGTCGCCGAGACGCAGAACCCGCCCGGCGGTGCCGACGCGCCCACCACCCCGGCCTCGCGCGCGGCGGAGCTGAGCCGCTCGGTGCCGCAGCAGCAGCCCGGCGCGGGCGGACCGGAGGGCTTCGGCCCGCCCGGCAGCGGCCCGGCCCCCGGCGGACCCGGCTCCCCGGAGGCGGGGCGGCCCGGCCCCGGCGAGCCGTACGCGCCGGAGGACGAGGGCTTCCGCAAGCCCCGCGGGCGCGGCGGCTGGGTCAAGCGCGGCCTGCTCGTCGTCCTGGCGCTCGGCCTGCTCGGCGCGGGGCTGTACGCGACGTGGAAGTGGACGCGGGAGCAGTACTACGTCGGTGCGCAGGGTGAGACCGTCGCGCTCTACCAGGGCCTGAACCAGAAGCTCGGCCCGCTGGAGCTGGGGGAGGTCAAGGAGAGCACCGGGATCGAACTCAAGTACCTGCCGGTCTACCAGCGCAACCAGGTCAAGGACACCATCTCCATGGGCAGTCTCGACCAGGCCCAGGACAAGATCGAGGAGCTGGGCGACCAGGCCGAGGTGTGCGAGATCGTCGCGAACCAGCAGGCGGCAGCCGACCGGGCCACCCGGGAGGCCGACGAGCGCCAGCCGGGCGCGGGGGACCAGGACGGCGGTGCCGCCACGCCCGCCGACCCGCCCGCCGACGACCCGAACGATCCGCGCAACCCGGACTCCGGCCCCGTGCTGACCGACGAGCAGAAGCGGCTCGCCAAGATGTGCCGGACGCCGTGAGGGGCCTGAACCGATGAGCACCAACACCACCGGAGGCACGAGCACGGTCTCCGCCGGCGGACTGCCGTCCCGCCGCAACACCGAGCTCGCGCTGCTCGCCTTCGCCGTCGTCATCCCCGTCTTCGCCTACGCAAACGTCGGCCTGGCCAAGAACGGCTCACTGCCGGCCGGGATGGTCGGGTACGGGCTCGGGCTCGGGCTGCTGGCGGCCGTCGCCCACCTGCTGGTGCGCAAGTTCGCCCCCTACGCCGACCCGCTGATCCTGCCTATCTGCACCCTGCTCAACGGGCTCGGCCTGGTGCTGATCTGGCGGCTCGACCAGGAACCGCGCGTGGAACCGCTGAACGCGGCACCCGGCCAGCTCATGTGGTCGGCCGTCGGCGTCGCCCTGTTCCTGGCGGTGCTGGTGTTCCTCAAGGACCACCGCATCCTCCAGCGCTACACCTACATCTCGATGGCCGCGGCCATCGTGCTGCTGGCGCTGCCGATGTTCTTCCCGGCCGTCAACGGCGCGAAGATCTGGGTGACGATCCCCGGCGTCGGCTCGCTCCAGCCCGGCGAGTTCGCGAAGATCATCATCACCGTCTTCTTCGCCGGCTACCTCATGGTCAAGCGGGACGCGCTCGCCCTCGCCAGCCGCCGGTTCCTCGGCATCTACCTGCCGCGCGGACGCGACCTGGGCCCGATCCTGGCGATCTGGGCGCTCAGCCTGCTCATCCTGGTCTTCGAGACCGACCTGGGCACCTCGCTGCTGTTCTTCGGCATGTTCGTGGTGATGCTCTACGTCGCCACCGAGCGCACGAGCTGGATCCTGTTCGGCCTGCTGCTGTCCGCGGCCGGCGCGGTGTTCGTGGCCTCCTTCAACAGCCACGTCGCCAGCCGCGTGCACAACTGGCTCAACCCGCTGGAAACGGTCAACGGCAACGTGACCGAGACCGCGCAGGTGATGTACGCCTTCGGCTCCGGCGGCCTGTTCGGCTCCGGGCTCGGCGAGGGCTACTCGCGCTTCATCGGCGGCATCGCCGTCAAGAGCGACTACATCCTCGCCACCGTCGGCGAGGAGCTGGGCCTGACCGGCATGATGGCGATCCTGCTGCTGTACGGGCTGCTCATCGAGCGCGGCATCCGCACGGCGCTGGCCGCCCGGGACCCGTTCGGCAAGCTGCTGGCCGTCGGCCTGTCCGGCGCCTTCGCGATCCAGGTGTTCGTCGTCGCCGGCGGCGTCACCGCACTCATTCCGCTGACCGGCATGACGATGCCCTTCCTCGCGCAGGGCGGTTCCTCGGTCATCGCCAACTGGGCGCTGTTCGCCATCCTGCTGCGGATCAGCGACACCGCGCGCCGCCCGGCGCCGGCCCCCGCGCCCAGTCCCGACGTCGAGATGACCCAGGTGGTGAGGCCGTGAACAAGCCGCTCCGCAGGATCGCCGTCTTCTGCGGCATCCTGATCATGGCCCTGCTGGTGCGGGTCAACTGGGTGCAGTTCGTGCAGGCCGACGAGCTCCAGAGCGACGACCGCAACCGGCGCGTCGCCGTCGAGCGCTACGCGCACCCGCGCGGCGACATCATCGTCGAGGGCAAGGCGGTCACCGGCTCCACCGAGACCGACGGCAGCGACTACCAGTACAAGCGCACCCACAAGAACGGCCCCGTGTGGGCGCCGGTCACCGGGCGCGCGTCCCAGGCGTTCGGCACCTCGATGCTGGAGGGCGTCTACGACGAGTTCCTCACCGGCACCGACGACCGGCTGTTCTTCAACCGCACCATCGACATGCTCACCGGCAAGCCGATGGAGGGCGGCAACGTCGTCACCACCCTGAACGCCGAGGCCCAGCGCGCGGCGTTCGAGGGGCTCGGCGACAAGAAGGGCGCCGTCGCGGCGATCGACCCGCAGACCGGCGCCATCCTCGCCCTGGCCAGCACCCCCTCCTACGACCCGTCCGCCATCGCGGGCAACTCCAAGGAGGACGAGAAGAAGTGGGTCGCGCTCAACGACGACCCGGACAAGCCCATGCTGAACCGGGCGCTGCGCGAGACCTACCCGCCGGGCTCGACGTTCAAGGTGGTCACCGCGGCGGCGGCGCTGGAGAGCGGCCGCTACGACATCGACAAGCCCTCCGGCATCGAGGACCCGTACCAGCTCCCGCAGTCCACCGACACCCTGAGCAACTACGGCAGCCCGCCGTGCGACGACGCGACGCTGAAGGTCGCGCTCCAGTACTCCTGCAACGCCACCTTCGCCGGGATCAGCCACGAGCTGGGCAACGAGAAGATGATCGAGGTGGCCGAGAAGTTCGGCTACAACACCGAGCACTTCGTACCGATCCGCAGCGCCGAGAGCGTCTACCCCGAGGACAACCAGCCGCAGAACGCGCAGGCCGGCATCGGGCAGGCCTCCAACCGGGCGACGCCGCTCCAGATGGCCATGGTCACCGCCGCCATCGCCAACGACGGCAAGCTGATGAAGCCCTACATGGTGGACCGCCTGGAGGGCCCGCGCAGCGTCGTGGAGCAGACCGAGCCGGAGGAGCTCGGCCAGCCGCTGTCCGCGACCAACGCCGGCAAGCTCCAGGACATGATGGAGAACGTCGTCGAGAACGGCACGGGAACCAACGGCCGGCTCGACGGCGTCACCGTGGGCGGCAAGACCGGCACCGCCCAGCGTGGCGTGGACAACAGCGAGAGCCCCTACGCGTGGTTCATCTCCTACGCCATGACGGACGGCGGCTCACCCGTCGCGGTCGCGGTGGTGGTCGAGGACAGCAACGCCCAGCGCGACGAGATCTCGGGCGGCGGGCTGGCCGCGCCGATCGCGAAGGACGTCATGCGGGCCGTCCTGGACGGCCGGAGCTGACCGTGCGCGGCCGCGACCGGGCGCCCGGACACCGTCCGGAGCGCCCCCACCCGGCAGGTACGGTATGGCGAGCAGCACGCCGCCGGGCCCCACACCGGTGTGGCCCGGACGAACGGAGAGGGCTGGAGATATGGACGAGCCGCGTCGCCTAGGCGGCCGGTACGAGCTGGGCCAGGTGCTCGGCCGCGGCGGCATGGCCGAGGTCTACCTGGCCCACGACACGCGTCTGGGCCGGACCGTCGCCGTCAAGACCCTGCGGGCCGACCTCGCTCGCGACCCCACGTTCCAGGCCCGCTTCCGCCGCGAGGCGCAGTCGGCCGCGTCGCTGAACCACCCGGCGATCGTCGCCGTGTACGACACCGGCGAGGACTACGTCGACGGGATCTCGATCCCCTACATCGTCATGGAGTACGTGGACGGCTCCACGCTCCGCGAGCTGCTGCACTCGGGCCGCAAGCTGCTGCCCGAACGGGCGCTGGAGATGTGCGTCGGCATCCTCCAGGCGCTGGAGTACAGCCACCGCAACGGCATCGTCCACCGCGACATCAAGCCCGCCAACGTCATGCTGACGCGCAACGGCCAGGTCAAGGTGATGGACTTCGGCATCGCCCGCGCGATGGGCGACGCCGGCATGACGATGACGCAGACCGCCGCCGTCATCGGCACCGCCCAGTACCTCTCCCCGGAGCAGGCCAAGGGCGAGACCGTCGACGCGCGCAGCGACCTGTACTCCACCGGCTGCCTGCTGTACGAGCTGCTGACGGTGCGGCCGCCGTTCGTCGGCGACTCGCCCGTCGCCGTGGCCTACCAGCACGTGCGCGAGGAGCCGCAGCCGCCGAGCTCCTTCGACCCGGAGGTGACGCCGGAGCAGGACGCGATCGTCCTCAAGGCGCTCGCCAAGGACCCGGACTACCGCTACCAGAGCGCCGACGAGATGCGCGCCGACATCGAGGCGAGCCTGGACGGCCAGCCCGTCGGCGCCACCGCCGCGCTCGGCGCCGCGGGCTACGGCGTCGGCTACCCGGGGCACCCCGAGGACCGGCCCACCCAGGCGCTGCGCGCCGCGAACGGCGGCCACACCACGATGCTGCCCCCGATGCGCGACGACGACGGGGGCTACGGCTACGACGAACCGCGCGGGCGGCGCCGGGAGCGGCGCGGCAGCCAGCTCTCCACGATCCTGCTCGTCATCGCGGGCGTGCTGATCCTGATCGGCGCCATCTTCATCGGCAAGGTGGTCTTCAGCGGCGGCGGCGACGACGCGGTCGCCGTGCCGACGCTGTCCGGACTCACCGTCGAGGAGGCCGCGCAGCGGGCCGACAACGTGGGGCTGCGGACCACCGAGGGTGCCTCCAAGCACTGCGACGAGGAGGAGGGCACCGTCTGCGAGACGAACCCGGCCGCCGAGACCGAGGTGCAGCGCGGTGACACGATCGAGCTGATCCTCTCCGACGGCCCGGAGCCGGTGGCGGTGCCGGACGTCACCGGCGACGACATCGCGGCCGCGCAGTCGGAGCTGCAGGAGGCGGGCTTCACCGTCGAGCAGAAGGACGTCGCCTCCTCCAGCGAGCCCGAGGGCACCGTGGTCGAGCAGGACCCGGCCGGCGGCCAGGAGGCCAAGCCGGGCACCCGCATCACCCTGTCCGTCGTCCGCACCGAGACGCGCACGGTGCCGCCGGTGATCGACCGCAGCGTCGACGCGGCCACCCAGCAGCTCACGGAGGCGGGCTTCCAGGTGAGCGTCGAGGAGGAGGAGACCGACGGCAAGGCGCCCGGCACGGTGCTGGGCCAGTCCCCGGAGGGCGGCGCCCAGGCCGAGCGGAACAGCACCGTCACCCTGACGGTCGCCAAGGCCCCGCAGGTGGAGCAGGTCCAGGTGCCCGACATCCAGGGCCGGGAGCTCAAGGACGCCCGCAAGATCCTGGAGGACGCCGAGTTCCAGGTGCGCGTGCAGGGAGCGCAGGGCGGCCGCGCGACGGTGGTCACCCAGGACCCGGCCCCCGGCACGGCGCTGGACAAGGGCTCCCTGGTCACGCTGACCACGGTGCCCCGTGGCGGAAACGGCGACGGCGGCGGGGACGGCGGCGACGGCGGGGACGACAACCCGATCGGCGGCTTCTTCACCGGCGGCCGCGACGGTCGCGACGACGACTGACGGCTGACGGCTGACGGCTGACGGCTGACGGCCGTGGCGCGGCGCCACCGGACGGCGTGCGGCGTGCGGCCCCCGGCGGCTGACCGCCGTCCGCCACGGGCCGGCCGCCGTCTGGCGGCCTGTGGCCGCCGGGCGGTCCGCCCCGGTTGGCTGACCGCCCGGCGCCCGGCGGCTCTGCCCCGCTACGGGGCCGGGGCTGACGGGCGGTGGCCTGTTGCCGGTGGCCGGGTACCGCGAGCGCGGCACGCGCGGGGCGGCCGCCCGGGGTGGTGTCACGACGGACGTGAGGGCCGGGCTCACCGCGGGGTGGGCCCGGCCCTCACGTCGGCCACGGCGTGGGGTGCGGCCGCTACCGGTTGTCGTCCTCGGAGGACTCCGCCTCGGCCCGCTTGGCCTCGACCTCGGGGTCTTCGAGCAGGTCGCTCCCGGCGGCCGACGCCGTCATGGAGGGCTCGGAGACGTCCGTGGGGGCGGGCGGCTCGACCAGCCAGTCCGGGTTGGCCTGCTTGTCCCACCACTTCCAGGCGGCCGTCACAGCGGCGCCGACGAGGCCGAGCACCGCGAGCTTCTTGACCGCCCGGCCGGTGCGCGCGCGCCGCACCCGCTTCTTGTGCAGCTTCGCCACCTGGGCCGCCGTGACCTGGCCGCGCAGCCCCGCGAGCGCCGCGGCGTAGCGGTCGGCGGCCTCCTCCCGCGCCGGGCCCGCCGCCGCCCGGGCGGCCTCCAGGCGGGGCGCGGCGTACTTGCGCGCCTCCTCGGCGGCCTTCCGGGTCTGCTTCGACACCCGCGTCGCGGCCACGTCCACGCCCTGCGGCAGCGCGTTGCGGGCGTGCGCGAGGCGCGGCGCCAGCACGCTCTCGTACTGGTCCCGGGCCGTGTGCTGCGCCTGGCGCGCGGCGAGGGCGGCCTTCGGCCCCACCACGTCCACGGCGTGCCGCACGTTCTCCTTGGCGGTGCCGGTGGCGCACACGCTGTCCTTGCGGGTCACGAGATCCTCCTCCTCGGTGGCACGTGGTCCGGAGCGCGGTACCCCGGAAGACGTCGGTCCTTCTTCGCCTTTACGCCCGAATCGAGATCATGCCTGGGGAAGCGGGGTTCGGCATGCGCGGGCGGGCGTTCGGGTCACGTTTCGGGCACGGGTACCCACTTCGCAGCCCTTCCCACACCCGGGTCCCGGGCGCGCACGGGCGCCTGTGCGCGACCATGCCACGATTCACCGCACAGTGGGTCGATTGGTCCGGTATCGCCGCCCGACTTCGCCCGATCACCACTCCGGTGCGAGCCTCGCGGCCGGGCGCGGCGGCGTCCATGGGAGGATCGGGGACCGTCAGCAAGGACTATGGAAGGTAGATCGTGGCCGAGCAGCTCTACGCCACCCTGAGGACGAACCAGGGCGACATCGAGGTCCAGCTCTTCCCGGACCACGCCCCGGAGACGGTGAGGAACTTCGTCGGGCTCGCCGAGGGCACCCGGGAGTGGACGCACCCGGGCACCGGTGAGAAGTCGACGAAGAAGCTGTACGACGGCACGGTCTTCCACCGGGTCATCAGCGGCTTCATGCTCCAGGGCGGTGACCCGCTGGGCAACGGCACCGGCGGCCCGGGGTACGAGTTCAAGGACGAGATCCACCCGGACCTGGCCTTCACCAAGCCCTACCTGCTGGCGATGGCCAACGCGGGCCCGGGCACCAACGGCTCGCAGTTCTTCATCACCGTGGCGCCCACCACCTGGCTGACCGGCAAGCACACCATCTTCGGCGAGGTGACGAGCGACGCCGGCAAGCGGGTCGTCGACGCCATCGCGGGCACCAAGACCAATCCGCGCACGGACCGCCCGGTGCAGGACGTGGTGATCGAGTCCGTGGAGATCGAGCGCCGCTGAGTCACCCCGCCGAGCCGCCGACAGGCGGAGGGCGTGGCCGGACACGCCGTCCGGCCCGTGGGAACGGTCCGCCCCACCTGTCCGTATGACAGGTGGGGCGGGTTCTGGCCGGCGGCGGAAGGGAAGCGATGGAGCACCAGCAGGGCGGGCTCGGCCCGCGGCACACGCTGCCCGGCTGCTACCGGCACCCGGAGCGCGAGACGGGCATCCGCTGCACCCGCTGCGAGCGGCCGATCTGTCCGGACTGCATGATCCCGGCCTCGGTCGGCTACCAGTGCCCCCAGTGCGTGCGCGGCGCGGGCACCGGCCGCGGGGACGCGGCGCGGCCGCGCACGGTCGCGGGCGGGGCGGTCGTCGGGGACACGAAGCTGGTCACCAAGATCCTGCTCGGCCTGAACGTGGCGCTGTTCGTCGCGGTGCTGGCCACCGGGGGCGAGCTCGTCACCGAGCTGGGCATGATCGCGTACGCCTTCGGCGGCGACGGCACCTTCGAGCTGCTCGGCGTGGCCGACGGCGAGTGGTACCGGCTGCTGACCTCGGCGTTCCTGCACGAGCAGCTCTGGCACATCGGCCTCAACATGATGGCGCTGTGGTTCCTCGGGCCCCCACTGGAGGCCGCGCTCGGGCGGCTGCGCTTCACTGTGCTGTACCTGCTGTCCGCGCTGGGCGGCAGCGTGCTCACGTACCTGCTGATGGCGCCGAACCAGCTCTCGCTGGGCGCCTCCGGCGCGATCTTCGGGCTGTTCGGCGCGACGGCCGTGCTGATGCGCCGCATGCGCTACGACATGCGTCCGATCGCCGTGCTGCTGGCGATCAACCTGGTGATCACCTTCCTGCCCGGCTTCAACATCGCCTGGCAGGCGCACCTGGGCGGGCTGTTCACCGGCGGCGCTTTCGCCTTCGCCCTGGTGCACGCGCCGCGCGAGCGCCGGGCGCTGGTGCAGTGGGGGACGGCGGCGCTGATCGTCGTGGCCCTCGTCATCGCGTGCGTGGTGCGCACGGCGGTGCTGCTGTAGGGCCGAGCCCCCGGCTGAGGCGCGAGCCCCCGGTCGGACGCGCGCGAGCCGGGCTCGGGCGGCCTCGTGGGACGCGGGGCGAGAAGTTATCCACAGGCGGTAGCGGATCTTGTGCATGACGCGCAACGCGGACGGTACTCGCACACAGATGCGGTATGTGCTTGGCGACTACCGCGAGAAGCGCATGTCCGGATGGGCAGACCGGCGTCAACCTGATGCGCGTTATCCACAGATCGTCTGAACTTTTCCCACCCCTGTGGACAGCCTGTGGATAACTCGGTGGACGTTCGGGGCCGCGCGGTCGCCCCCGCGTCAGCCCGCCCCGCCGGCCGGACACCGCGGCGCAGGGCGGCGGGCAGGGGGCGAGGGGATCGGGCGACAGCGGCAAGGCAGCCTGGCAGGGCGGGCCGGCGTCCCGGCGGCACGTCACGCCAGGACTTCACGGTGCGCAGCGGCGTCCGGTCCGCTCAAGGACGTCCGGGAGTGGGCCGGGCGCCCGCGTTCGCGCTCAGCCACGGCAGGGCGACGGCGCCCGCCACCCGGCCGGGGCACCGCACGCCGGTGCCCCGCCCCGCTCCCGGCACCCGGGCGGCGGTCGGTGGAAGCTGGAAGCGCTACTTCCACTGCGTGGAGACGACGAACCCCACGGCGATGAAGCCGAAGCCCACGACGATGTTCCAGTCACCCAGCGCGTCGACCGGCAGCGAACCCGAGGTGAGGTAGTACAGGACGATCCACACCAGGCCGAGGGCGAACATGGCCAGCATCAGGGGCGCGACCCAGCTACGCCCGCCGCGCAGGTCGATCTTGCCCGACTTCTGCCCCTCAGGCGGGGTGTACGTGTCCTTCTTCTTGCGAATCCGGGACTTCGGCACGAGAGGGTCTCCTGTCGATGCGCTGACCGCGCTGAACGGATGCTGCTGTGGTCCGTTAGCGTAGTGGTTCCAGGTGGTGGAAGGAGACAAGGGTACGGTGACCTCTTCCGCGACGCCTCCCCCGGACGCCGGATTCCGCTCGCGCCGGTTCCGCCTGCGTCCCCTGCGGCTGGCGAGCGCGGGTGTCTTCGCCCTGGCCGGGCTGCTCTTCTGGGTCAGCTTCGACACCTCCCAGGGCATCGACCTGCGCAGTGACGACCCCATGCGCCGCCTGCCCGACCTCATCTCCGAGCGCAGCCAGGAGAACGGCCGCCTGGAGTCGGCCACCGCCGAGCTCCGCGAGGAGGTCGCCGCCCTCGCCGACGCCGACACCGGCCGCACCCCCGCCGAGCGGGAGCGGCTGCGGCGGGTGGAACGCGCCGCCGAGGCCGAGGAGGTCTCCGGCGCCGGTCTGACCGTCACCCTCACCGACGCCCCGCCGGACGCGACCGCCCGCATCCCCGGCTGGCCCGAGCCGGAGCCCGACTACCTGGTCATCCACCAGCAGGACCTCCAGGCCGTCGTCAACGCGCTGTGGGCGGGCGGCGCCCAGGGCATCCAGATCATGGACCAGCGGCTGATCTCCACCAGCGCCGTCCGCTGTGTCGGCAACACCCTCATCCTCCAGGGGCGGCTGTACTCCCCGCCCTACGAGGTCACCGCCGTCGGGGAGCCGGACGCGCTGCGCCGGGCGCTGGACGAGGCCCCGGCCCTGCAGACCTACCAGAGTTACGTCGAGGCCTACGGGCTGGGCTGGGACGTCGAGGAGCACGAGGAGACCACGCTGCCCGGCTACTCCGGCACCCTCGACCTCCAGTACGCCGAGCCCCTGGGCTGACTTCCCGAGGAGCGCCCCCCGACGCGCCGACCCGCCGCGTACTCTGGAGTGCGCACGAGCGCACGCGGGGGTTCACGGCGTGCGGCGGGACGAG
This sequence comes from Streptomyces marinisediminis, assembly GCF_026262575.1. Lineage (GTDB taxonomy): Bacteria > Actinomycetota > Actinomycetes > Streptomycetales > Streptomycetaceae > Streptomyces > Streptomyces marinisediminis. Next base: position 164,779 of record NZ_JAPKFL010000003.1, on the reverse strand, counting down.
CGGGGGGCGACCGGCGACGGCCGGGGCCGACCGGGACACGGCGAAGGGACGGCACCACGGGATGTACGGCTGGATCTGGCGGCACCTGCCGGGCAACGCCATCGTGCGCGCCCTGATCTCCCTGGTGCTGGTCGTGGCGGTGGTGTTCCTGCTGTTCCAGTACGTCTTCCCGTGGGCCGAGCCGCTGCTCCCGTTCGGCGACGTCACCGTGGACCAGAACTGACGGCAAGGCTTGGGGCGAACCGATGAGCGCACGCATTCTCGTGGTCGACAACTACGACAGCTTCGTCTTCAACCTCGTGCAGTACCTCTACCAGCTCGGTGCCGAGTGCGAGGTGCTGCGCAACGACGAGGTCGGCACCGAGCACGCCCAGGACGGCTTCGACGGCGTGCTGCTCTCCCCGGGCCCCGGGACACCGGAGCGGGCGGGGGTCTGCGTGGAGATGGTGCGGCACTGCGCCGGCACCGGCGTGCCGGTGTTCGGGGTGTGCCTGGGCATGCAGTCGATGGCCGTCGCCTACGGCGGTGTCGTGGGCCGCGCTCCGGAGCTGCTGCACGGCAAGACCTCGGCGGTGGTGCACGAGGGCCGCGGCGTCTTCGCCGGGCTGCCCTCGCCGTTCACCGCCACCCGCTACCACTCGCTGGCCGCCGAGCCCGCGGCGGTGCCCGACGTGTTCGACGTCACCGCCCGCACCGAGTCGGGCGTCATCATGGGGCTGCGGCACCGCAGCCGGCCGGTGGAGGGCGTGCAGTTCCACCCCGAGTCCGTCCTCACCGAGTGGGGCCACCAGATGCTGGCCAACTGGCTCGTCGAGTGCGGTGACGCGGACGCGGTCGCCCGCTCGCGGGGCCTGGCCCCGGTGGTAGGGAGGTGACCGCCTCCCGGGACCCGTACACGGACCCGGAGGCGTTGATGGCGGCCGTCGACCGCCTCGACGACCCGCTCACCGACCCCCTGCCCCCTCCCACGGACCCCCCGGGCACGGAGCACACACCGGGAGCGGGCCGCGCACCGCAGCCGGGGCCCGCACCGCAGCAGGGGAGCGCGCCGGACGGGCGGCACGCGTCCGGGCCGCGGCCCGCACCGGGCCAGTGGCCGGAGCCGGGGCGACGGCACACACCGGAACCGGACCCCACGCCGGGCCGGCGGCCGGAGCCGGGACAACGGCGCGCACGCGAACCGGGGTTCGGGGCGGGTGCCGCGGCCGCGGCACCCCGCGCGGCCGTGCCGCAGGCCCCGTCGGCGCCGGGACCGTCGCCGCAGGCCCCGTCGGCGCCGGGACCGCAGTCGCCGGTGTCCGGGCAGGCGGGGCCGGAGGAGCGGCAGGGCTCGCCGTGGTTCCGGCCACCCGGCCGACCCGCGCCCGCGCAGGGCACCGTGCCGTCCGCGCCGCGCGGTGACGGCACGCCGCCGCCCCCCGACGCGGCGGCGACCCGTCCACTCACGGTCACGCCGGCCCCCGCACCCGCACCGCGCCCCGGCGCCGTCCCGGAGCCCGGGCCGGGCCCGTCGCCCGCCCCGCGCCCGGCGGCCGGGCACGGCCCGGAGCGCGGGAACGAGCCCCGGGACGAGCACGGCGACCAGCGCGGGCGCGAGACCGTCGCGCTGCGGCAGCTCACGGAGCGAAACGCCGCGCAGGGGGCGGACGCCGCGGACGAGCCGCCCGGCGAGGGCCGCGCCGCCCGGCGCAGGGCGGCGGCGAAGGCGGCCCGGGCCCGCAGGGAGAACGTCGCCGTCATCGCCAGCCGCAGCGTCGGCGAGCTGTTCATCACCTGCGGTGTGCTCCTGCTGCTCTTCGTCGCCTACCAACTGTGGTGGACGAACGTGCAGGCCGGTCTGGAGGCCGGGCGGGAGGCCAGCGCGCTGGAGGAGAAGTGGGCGTCCGAGGAGGCGGCGGCCCGCCGCCCCGACGCCTTCGACCCGGGCGAGGGCTTCGCCAAGATGTACATCCCCAAGCTCGACGTGGTCGTGCCCGTCGCCGAGGGCATCGACAAGGACACCGTCCTCGACCGCGGTCTCGTCGGCCACTACGACGCCGCGTCCGGCCTGAAGACGGCGATGCCGTGGGACGAGGAGGGCAACTTCGCGGTCGCCGGGCACCGCAACACCCACGGCGAACCGTTCCGCTACATCAACCGGTTGGAGCCCGGCGACCCGATCGTCGTCGAGACCCGGGACTCCTACTACGTGTACGAGATGACCAGCGTGCTGCCGTCGACCTCGCCGTCCAACGTGGGCGTGGTGGCCCCCGTGCCCGCGGAGTCGGGGTTCACCGAGCCGGGCCGCTACGTCACCCTGACCACCTGCACCCCCGAGTTCACCTCCAAGTACCGTCTCATCGTCTGGGGCAAGATGGTGGAGGAACGGCCCCGGAGCGAGGGCAAGCCGGACGCCCTCGTCGGGTAGCCGGCGGACGGAACGGCGAACGGTGGATCAGGTGGCAGTGACCGAGCGGGACGGGGCGGAGACCGAGGAGCGCCCGCAGCGGTCCGGGGCCGGCGGGGGGCGCACGCGCGGCCGGATAGCGAGCACGGTGAGCGTGCTGGGCGAGCTGCTCATCACCGCCGGGCTCGTCATGGCCCTCTTCGTCGCCTACTCCCTGTGGTGGACGAACGTGCTGGCCGACCGCGCGGCGGGCCAGGAGAGCGCCGAGCTGCGCGACCAGTGGGCGGCCGAGCGGGACTCCGGCGGCCCGGACGCGGACGCCGGCCCCGGCGAACTCGACGTCAGGAACGGCATCGGCTTCCTCCACGTGCCCGCGATGAGCGACGACGACATCCTGGTGATGCCCGGCACGGACCCGGAGGAGCTGAACCAGGGCGTCGCCGGGTTCTACGAGAAGCCCGTGAAGTCCGCGATGCCGTGGGACGAGTCCGGCAACTTCTCCCTGGCCGCCCACCGGGACGGGCACGGGGCCAAGTTCCACGACATCCACGAGATCGAGAAGGGCGACCCGATCGTCTTCGAGTCGAAGGACACCTGGTACGTCTACACGGTGTACGCCGTCCTGCCGGAGACGTCCAAGTACAACGTGCAGGTCCTGGCCGACGTGCCGCGCGAGTCCGGCAAGGAGGAGGAGGGCCGCTACATCACCCTCACCACGTGCACGCCGGTCTTCACCTCGACCTACCGCTACATCGTCTGGGGCGAGCTGGAGCGCACCGTCCCCGTCGACGCCGACCGCACGCCGCCCGAGGAACTCCGCGCCTCCTGACGCGCGTCGCCGCGCCCGCCGCGACCCACCACCCGACCCACGCGAAACGGGCCCCCGCACCCGGGAGCCCGTACCGTCACGCCGGCGCCGCCACGGCGCCCACCGTGGAGCCTAGGGGAGTCGAACCCCTGACATCTGCCATGCAAAGACAGCGCTCTACCAACTGAGCTAAGGCCCCGTCGGCCCCAAGAGTACCCGCTTCGGGCATCCGTATCCGACCGGGTATCGCCCCCGGCCCTACGGCTCCGTAGGATGCACCGCAAGTTCGCTGGCGCGAAGCGAACAGGGGAGACTCAGGGGAGACACATGGACGCAGCACAGCAGGACCCGACGGCCAAAGCCCGGGAGCTGCAGAGCGCGTGGTACGGCGAGCCGCTCGGCACGCTCTTCCGCCGCCTGATCGACGACCTGGGACTCAACCAGGCCCGCCTGGCGACCGTGCTCGGCCTGTCGGCGCCCATGCTGTCGCAGCTCATGAGCGGGCAGCGGGCCAAGATCGGCAACCCGGCCGTCGTCCAGCGGGTGCAGGCCCTGCAGGAACTCGCCGGCGAGGTCTCCGGGGGGCACGTGAGCGCCGCCGACGCCACCCGGCGCATGGAGGAGATCCGCCGCGCCGCGGGCCAGAGCGTCCTGGGCGGCACGGTGCAGTCCGGCCCGTCGGGGCAGCAGACGACCGTCAAGCGGGCGGTGCGCGAGATCCAGTCGCTGCTGCGGGCCATATCCGACGCGCAGGACATCCTGCACGCCTCGCAGGCGCTCGCCGCCGACCACCCGGAGCTGGCCGAGTTCCTCCGGGTCTACGGCGCCGGGAAGACCGCGGACGCGGTGAAGCACTACGAGGCCCACCAGGGCTGAACGGCACGGGCCGGGTGCGGTTCCGGGCACGGCGGGAACGGAAGAAGGCGGGCACGGCGGGATGGGCGAGGTCTTCGCGGGCCGGTACGAGCTGGTCGACCCGGTGGGGCGGGGCGGGATGGGCGCGGTGTGGCGTGCCTGGGACCACCGCAGGAAGCGCTACGTGGCCGCGAAGGTGCTGCGGCAGAGCGACGCCCACACCCTCCTGCGCTTCGTGCGCGAACAGGCCCTGCGCATCGACCACCCGCACGTGCTGGCACCCACGAGCTGGGCCGCCGACGACGACCAGGTCCTGTTCACCATGGACCTGATGCACGGCGGCTCGCTGGCCCACCTCGTCGGCGACTACGGCGCGCTGCCCCCGCGCCTGGTGTGCGTGCTGCTCGACCAGCTCCTGGCCGGGCTCGCGGCCGTGCACGCCGAGGACGTCGTCCACCGGGACGTCAAACCCGCCAACATCCTGCTCGACGCCACGGGCACCGGCCGACCCCACCTGCGGCTCTCCGACTTCGGCATCGCGCTGCGCAAGGACGAGCCCCGGCTCACCGAGAGCGCCTACGTCGTCGGCACGCCCGGCTACTTCGCCCCGGAGCAACTGCTCGGCGCGGAGCCCGACTTCCCGGCCGACCTGTACGCGGTGGGGCTCGTCGCCCTGTACCTGCTCACGGGCGAGAAGCCGGACGCCCAGGCCCTCGTGACGTCCTACGAGCACGGCGTGCCGCCCGCCCCGGAGGGCGTGCCGGAACCGCTGTGGCAGGTGCTCGCCGGGCTGCTGCGGCCGGACCCCCGGGCCCGGTTCCGCACCGCGACGGGCGCCCGCAAGGCGCTGACCGGCGCGGTGGACCTGCTCGCTCCGGACGCGACACCGCCCCCGGGCGACCGGGCGGGCACGTCGGAGGTCGCCGTGGAGGTCTTCGACCACCTCGGCCCGCTGCCGCCCGGCTACGGCCCCGACGGTCCCGACGGGCGCGACGGGCGGGCCGGGCGCGACGGGCGGGCCGGCACCGCCGGGGGCGAAGCGCGCGGCTCCCGGCACGCCGCACCGCGGCCGCCGGCCGACGGCGGCCCCCACGACGACGCGGACAGCTTCCACCTCGCTCCCCCCGCCCCACCCGGGACGGCGGCGCCGGAGGCGGGGCCCGGAGCGGCGGCGCAGGCGGCGGCACCGGGCGCGGCGGCGCACGCATCGGGGGCGCCCGGACCGGTGCCCCACGCAGCGACGCCCGACGCAGCGGCCTACGAAGCAGCGGCGTACGAGGCAGCGGCGTACGGAGCGCCGGTGCCGGTTGCGGCAGCACCTGGTGGCGCGGTGCACGTCCCCGGGGCGCCCGGGTCGGCGCACGCGGTGGTGGGCCCCGCAGCGGCGGCCCACGCGGCCGTGGCGCCCGGCGCCGGAGTGCCCGTGCCGGGGCCGGCAGAGCACGGTGTGCCCGTCCGCCCGTCGGTGCCGGGGCCACCCGGAGTGGTCGCCGTCCCGGTGCTCGTCCTCGCCCTGGCCTGCTTCGCCTTCGGCATCTGGGCCCTCCTCCAGAGCTGAGCGCCCCACTCGCAACCCGGCCCGCGCCCACGCAGTCGGCCGACGCCCGGAAGCGGCCACCACCCGAAGACGGCCACCACCCGGAAGCGGCCACCGCCCGTACGTGCTCGGGACCTACCGGACCATCTCGCCCGTCCTGGCGTCGCGGTGGATACGCGCTCAGGCGTCGTGGACCACGGAGCGGACCGACCCCGACCGACCCCGACCGTTCCCGGTGGGCTCGGTGCACCGTGCGCGAGGAGGCCGTACCGCGGTCCGACGCGCCCATCGAGCTGCGGGCCCGGGGCGCGGAGTCCGACCCGGAAGCGACCAGCGCCCGGAAGCGACCGACGCGGGGCGGCCGTGGGGCACGGTGCGCCCGCCTGTCCGTCCGCCCGTCGGTGCCAGGACCGCCTGCGAGGGCCGCCCTCCTCGCGCTCCTTCCTCGCGCCGGTGCCGATCCCCGCCCCGGCGTGCTCCGCCCTCGGCGTCCGGGCGCTCTCCCGAAGTCGAGCGCCCCGCCCCGGGCCGGGGCGGCGTCCGTCTCACCCCCGCCGGGGGTCTCCCGGCGGGGGCCAGCCGCCCGGGGGCGGCCCGAACACCGGGGGCTGCCCCTGCGGGCCCGGCCCCGGCGCGCCCCCGCCCGGGTGCGGGAAGCCGTAGCCGCCGGGCGCGGCGGGCTCGGGCGCGGCGGTGCGGGGCGCGCGGAGCCGGGCGAGCAGCCACCACGCCGCCAGCCCCGCGACGAGCACCGTGCCCGTTCCGACGCCGGCCAGCCCGAGGCGTCGCCAGGTGGCGCGCTCGGCCACCTCGGCCGCCGTCAGTCCCTGCTCGGCGGCCTCCCGGTCGCCGTCGGTGACGCCGAAGCCCGCGGCCACCGCGTTTCCGTCGTACGCGGGCGGCTCCTCGGCCGTGCCCTCCACGACCGTCCGCAGCGTGACCGGGGCGCCACCGGGGAAGTAGGCGGCCATGTCGTCGTGCAGGGTGACCTGCACGTACCACCACCCGGCCATGCTGAAGCCGCGGCCCTCGTCGGCGAACCGACGACCGTAGTCGACGGTGCCCCCGAGCAGCTCCACGGACGCCTGGTCGCCGTCGTAGGACGGGAAGTCGGCCTTGAAGGCGCGGCCCCGGGCCGGGTTGTACATCTGGAGCGCGAAGCCGTCGGAGAGGTAGCGGGGCGCGTCGTCCCCGGCGTCGTCGGCGTTGGGCACCTCCAGCCGGACGAACAGCCGCTGGCCCCAGTCGACCGGCACCCGGTAGAAGCGGGACTCGCCGGGCAGCAGCCGGTCCTTCCACACGCCCGTGCCGACGGACCCGGCGTCGTTGAAGCTCGTCCCGCCCCGGGCCGGCGCGGCCTCCCCGGACGGCGGCGTCGGCGGCTCCTCGGCCGTCTCCGAGACGGCCGGTGGTCCGGGGACGGCGCCCTTGAGCCCCGGCTCCGAGAAGTAGCCGATCTCGATCGGCCAGTCGGCCGGGTCCCCGTCGTCCGCACTCTCGCGGGTCACCGAGAACAGGTAGGGGCCGGCCTCCTGACAGTCCTCGACCCCGCCACCCACGCGCCGGACGGCGTAGGCGCCGACGGGGTAGCCCGAGCCGCGGCTGCCGAACCCGCCGGTGTCACCGGTGTCGCACGCGTCGCCGCCCGTCGTCTGCAGGCGCAGCGTCAGCTCGTCGCCGAACGACGCCACGTCCGCGCCGGGTTCGGGGGCCGCCGTCGCGCCCAGGTACGCCGTCGAGGAGGCGTCCAGCGCGACGCTGTAGTACAGGGTCTCGCCGGGCCCGATGCGATCGGTGTAGAGGCCCGGCTCCAGTACCGGGCCGTCGGAGCTGCTGGCCGCGCCCCGCACCGCCCGGGCGTCCTCGGCCGGGGTGTACGCCGGCACGTCCGCCGCCCGCGCCGCCCCCTGTGGGACGGCCAGCACCGCGCCGAACGCCGCCACCGCCGCGGCGAACCGCGCCACCGCCCCCGTCGTGCGCCGCCACACCATGCGCCGCCCCCTCGTCCCGTCCCTCGTGCCGTTCCCGGCGGGCTCCGGCCGTCTGCCGCGCGGCTTCCCCGTGCCGCCGACGCGCGCCGTCGGCGACACGTTCGCCGCCGCCCACGGGGACCATCCTGCCCTGTCCCCCGCACCCGCCGCCGCCCGCCCTCGGGCAGCGGTCCACGCCGGGCTGCGCGCCGGGCCGTGCTCCTGTCGCCGCCGGGCCCGTCGCCGTCGCGCCCGCTAACCCTCACGGGCCCCGGCCATGGCCACGGCGTGTGTCCGGTGCGTCACCCCACCGCCGGACCCGCGCTCCGCAACTTCGCACCCGCACACTTCCGTGCCGTGGCGGCCCCGCCGGTGGCGGCCCCGCCGCGCGCCGTCACCTGGGAGCCCGAGGCGGGCGCCGCCCCACCGCGGGCGGGAACAACGCCGCCGTGGCGAAACGGGCGCCTCCGGCGGCAACGCCACCCGGCACACCGCGGCGCGGCCGTCGGGCCCGGCGGCCGCCACTCCACCCACTCGGCCACCGGGGCCACGCCGCCCGCGCGGGCGGCCCGCGGTGCGCGACGACGGCCCTCGCCCCGCCGCGCGCCCCTCGATGCGCACGACGCCCTCTCTTGGGCGGCCGCCCACGCGTTCCGGGCACCCGGTCCCGGGACGCGCGAGAGCCCCGGCCGGGCGGCCGGGGCTCTCGCGCGAACTGCGTACGGGGTTGCTGCGGACTCACACAGCCGGGCCGGCGGGCACGGAGTCGGTGGCCTCCGTCCACAGGTCCTGCTCGGCACGGTCCGCCTGGATCTGGCGGTACACGAGGAGTCCGCCGATGGCGGCAAGCGCGAACAGGAAAAGCTTCTTCACGGCGTTACCTCGTCCTTCAACGACGTCGAGACCCTACTGCGGCCCGATGATACCCAACCGCCAAGTAACCCCCGACGTACGCCGAGCTGACGGCGAGGCCACGCCCGGCGGGCCGGGTACGCCCGGCGCCGGGGCGGAGCGGCGGCACACAGCACGACGCCCCCGGTCGTCACCGACCGGGGGCGTTCACGTGGGGCTAACAGGACTTGAACCTGTGGCCTCTTCCTTATCAGGGAAGCGCTCTAACCGTCTGAGCTATAGCCCCGCGCCGCACCGAAAGATTAGCGCACTTCGGCGCAGGCCCAAAATCGGTTCCCGCCCGTGCGGCCTGGGCTTACTCGTCCTCCGCCAGCGTCAGCTCCACACCGCCGACGAAGCCGGCCGACAGGTTGTAGATGAACGCGCCCAGCGTGGCCAGCGCGGTGGCCAGGACGACGTCGATCGCGGCGATGATCGACGTGAACAGCAGCACGCGCGGGAGGGAGAGCACCGTCTCCAGGTCGAAGCCGCCGCCGTCGGGGGAGGCGGTCGCGTCGGAGATGGTGTCGCCGATGGTGGTGAAGACGCCCATGGCGTCCATCACCATCCACAGCACGGACACCGCCACGATCGTGCAGATGCCCAGGGCGATGGAGAGCAGGAAGCTGACCTTCATCACCGACCACGGGTCGGCCTTGGCCACCCGCAGCCGCGCCTTGCGGGTGCGGGGGACCGTGCGCGCGCCCGTGCGCGGCTTGCGCAGGGCGGACGCGCCGCCCGCCTGCTCCGGGTCCTCCCCGGAGCGCTGCGCCCCGGGGCCGTACCCGCCCGGCGCCGGGTACGCCTGCGGCGGATGGTGCGGCTGGGCCGACGGCTGCCCGCCCGAGGTCACCGCCGTCCCGCTCGTCCGGGGCCGGCCCTGGTAGCCGGGCCGCCCCGCCGAGTCCGCACCGCCGCCGGGCGCCGAGCCCTGCTCCGTGCGGCCCGCACCGCCCGCACCGCCCGAGGTCCCGCTCACGCCTTACTCCTCGCTGTCCGTGGCCGCGTCGGCCTCGTCGGCCGCGCCGGCACCGCCTGCCGGTGCGTCCGGGGCGGACGGCTCGGCGGGCGCCTCGCCGGTCGCTTCCGCGATGACCGCCTCGACCTCTTCCGCCTCGCGCCCCGCCTCGGCGTTGCGCGCGATGCCGACGACGGCATCCCGCTTACCCAGGTTGATCAGTTGGACGCCCATGGTGTCACGGCCGGTTTCCCGCACTTCGCTGACCCGCGTGCGGATCACTCCACCGCCCAGCGTGATGGCCAGGATCTCGTCCGTGTCCTCCACGACCAGCGCGCCGACCAGCTCCCCGCGGTCCTCCACGATCCGGGCGGCCTTGACCCCCAGGCCGCCGCGGCCCTGGACGCGGTAGTCGTCGACGCTGGTGCGCTTGGCGTAACCGCCGTCGGTGGCGGTGAACACGAAGGTACCCGCCCGGACGACGTTCATCGAGAGCAGCTCGTCGCCCTCGCGGAAGCTCATCCCCTTCACCCCGGAGGTGGCCCGGCCCATGGGCCGCAGCGTCTCGTCCCCGGCGGTGAACCGGATCGACTGCGCCTTCTTGCTGATGAGCAGCAGGTCGTCGTCGGAGGAGACCAGCTCCGCGCCGATCAGCTCGTCGTCGCGACCGTCGTCCGTCTGCCGGAGGTTGATCGCGATGACGCCGCCCGAGCGGGGGGAGTCGTAGTCCTTCAGCGGCGTCTTCTTCACCAGGCCCGACTTGGTGGCCAGCACCAGGTACGGCACCGCCTCGTAGTCGCGGATGGCGAGGATCTCGGCGATCTGCTCGTCCGGCTGGAACGCCAGCAGGTTGGCCACGTGCTGGCCGCGCGCCTCCCGGCCGGCGTCCGGCAGCTCGTAGGCCTTGGCCCGGTAGACGCGGCCCTTGTTGGTGAAGAACAGCAGCCAGTGGTGCGTGGTGGAGACGAAGAAGTGGTCGACGATGTCGTCCTCGCGCAGCTTGGTGCCGCGCACGCCCTTGCCGCCGCGCTTCTGCGCCCGGTAGTCGTCGGTGCGGGTGCGCTTGATGTAGCCGCCGCGGGTGATGGTGACGACGATGTCCTCCTCGGCGATCAGGTCCTCGATGGACATGTCGCCTTCGAAGGGCACGAGCTGGGTGCGCCGGTCGTCGCCGAACTTCTCCACCAGCGCGGTCAGTTCCGCGCTGATGATGCCCCGCTGCCGGACCGGCGAGGCCAGGATCGCGTTGTACTCGCTGATCTTCGCCTGGAGGTCGTCGTGCTCGGCGGTGATCTTCTGCCGCTCCAGGGCCGCCAGGCGCCGGAGCTGCATCTCCAGGATGGCGTTCGCCTGGATCTCGTCGATCTCCAGCAGGCCCATCAGGCCGGTGCGGGCGACGTCGACGGTGTCGCTGCGCCGGATCAGCGCGATCACCTCGTCGATCGCGTCCAGCGCCTTGAGCAGACCGCGCAGGATGTGGGCGCGCTCCTCGGCCTTGCGCAGCCGGTACTGGGTGCGGCGCACGATGACGTCGATCTGGTGCGTGACCCAGTTGCGGATGAACGCGTCCAGCGACAGCGTGCGCGGCACCCCGTCGACCAGCGCCAGCATGTTGGCGCCGAAGTTCGTCTGGAGGTCGGTGTGCTTGTAGAGGTTGTTCAGCACGACCTTGGCGACGGCGTCCCGCTTGAGCACGACCACCAGGCGCTGCCCGGTGCGCGAGCTGGTCTCGTCGCGGACGTCGGCGATGCCGCCGATGCGGCCGTCCTTGACCAAGTCGGCGATCTTCAGGGCGAGGTTGTCCGGGTTGACCTGGTAGGGCAGCTCGGTGACGACCAGGCACTGGCGGCCCTGGATCTCCTCCACCTCGACGACGGCGCGCATGGTGATCGAGCCCCGGCCGGTGCGGTAGGCGTCCTCGATGCCGCTGCGGCCGACGACGAGGGCGCCGGTGGGGAAGTCCGGGCCCTTGATGCGCTCCAGCAGCGCCTCCAGGAGCTCCTCGGGGGAGGCCTCCGGATGGTCCAGGTACCACTGGGCGCCGGCGGCGACTTCGCGCAGGTTGTGCGGCGGGATGTTGGTCGCCATGCCGACCGCGATCCCGGCCGAGCCGTTGACCAGCAGGTTCGGGAAGCGCGACGGCAGGACCGTCGGCTCCTGGTTCCGGCCGTCGTAGTTGTCCTGGAAGTCGACGGTCTCCTCGTCGATGTCCCGGAGCATCTCCATGGCCAGCGGCGCCATCTTGCACTCGGTGTAGCGCATGGCCGCGGCCGGGTCGTTGCCCGGGGAGCCGAAGTTGCCGTTGGAGTCCACCAGCGGCATGCGCATCGACCAGGTCTGGGCGAGCCGCACCAGGGCGTCGTAGATGGAGGAGTCACCGTGCGGGTGGTAGGTGCCCATGACGTCGCCGACGACGCGCGCGCACTTGTAGAAGCCCCGCTCGGGGCGGTACCCGCCGTCGTACATGGCGTACAGCACGCGGCGGTGCACGGGCTTGAGGCCGTCCCGGACGTCGGGCAGCGCGCGCGAGACGATGACGCTCATCGCGTAGTCCAGGTAGGAGCGCTGCATCTCGGTTTCGAGCGTCACCGGCTCGATGCGCAGCGTGCCCGCCTGCTCGGCGGTCTCCGCGGCGGCGCCGGGGGCGTCCGGACCCGGGTTCTCCGGGGTGATCTCGTCGGCCATTGCTGTTCACAGTCCCTTTCTGACGGCGGCGGTCCGGGCCGACTCAGATGTCGAGGAAACGCACGTCCTTGGCGTTGCGCTGGATGAAGTTGCGCCGCGACTCCACGTCCTCGCCCATGAGGATCGAGAACAGGTCGTCGGCGGCCGCGGCGTCGTCGATGGTGACCTGGCGCAGTACGCGGGACTCCAGGTCCATCGTGGTGACGCGCAGCTCCTCGGCGTTCATCTCGCCCAGACCCTTGAACCGCTGCACCGAGTCGTCCCTGATCCGCTTGCCCTGTTCCCGGCCGAGCGCGATGAGCTGGTCGCGCTCGCGGTCGGAGTAGGCGTACTCGTGGTCGTCCCGGCCCCACTTGATCTTGTAGAGCGGCGGCTGGGACAGGTAGACGTGCCCGGCTTCCACCAGGGGCCGCATGAACCGGAAGAGCAGGGTGAGCAGCAGGGTGTTGATGTGCTGGCCGTCGACGTCGGCGTCCGCCATCAAGATGATCTTGTGGTAGCGGAGCCGGTCGATGTCGAAGTCCTCGTGGATGCCGGTGCCGAAGGCGGAGATGAGCGCCTGCACCTCGGCGTTCTGCAGCACCTTGTCGATGCGCGCCTTCTCCACGTTGAGGATCTTGCCGCGAATGGGCAGGATCGCCTGGTACTGCGGGTCCCGGCCGGACTTGGCCGAGCCGCCGGCGGAGTCGCCCTCCACGATGAAGATCTCGCACTTGCTGGCGTCGTTGGACTGGCAGTCCGACAGCTTGCCCGGCAGGGAGGCCGTCTCCAGCAGACCCTTGCGGCGGGTGAGGTCGCGCGCCTTGCGGGCGGCGACGCGCGCTGTGGCGGCCTGGATGCCCTTGCGGATGATGTCCGCCGCCTCGTTCGGGTTGCGGTCGAACCAGTCGGTGACGTGCTCGTGGACGATCTTCTGGACGAAGGTCTTGGCCTCGGTGTTGCCCAGCTTCGTCTTCGTCTGGCCCTCGAACTGCGGCTCGCCGAGCTTGACGGAGATGATCGCCGTCAGGCCCTCGCGGATGTCCTCACCGGTGAGGTTGTCGTCCTTCTCCCGCAGCAGCTTCCGCTCGCGCGCATACCGGTTGACCAGACCGGTGAGCGCCGCGCGGAAGCCTTCTTCGTGGGTGCCGCCCTCGTGGGTGTGGATGGTGTTGGCGAAGCTGTAGACACCCTCGGTGTACTGGGTGTTCCACTGCATGGCGATCTCCGCCGAGAGCATCCGCTCCTTGTCCTCCGTCTCGAAGTACACGACGGTGGGATGCACCGGCTCACCCTTGCGGGAGTTGAGGTGGCGGACGAAGTCGGAGATGCCGCCCTCGTAGTGGTAGGTGACCGAGCGGGCCTGGTCGTCCTCCGCGGAGTCGGTGGTGTCCGCCCCGGCCGTCTGCTTGGCCGCGGCCCGCTCGTCGGTGAGCGAGATCGTCAGACCGCGGTTGAGGAAGGCCATCTCCTGGAAGCGCCGCGACAGCGTTTCGAAGGCGTATTCCGTGGTCTCGAAGATGCCGCCGTCCGCCCAGAACGTGACCGTGGTACCGGTCTCCTCGGTGGCCTCCTGCCGGGCCAGCGGAGCGGTGGGGGCACCGAACTTGTACTCCTGCGTCCAGCGGTAGCCGTCCCTCTTGATCTCGACGGCCACCCGCTGCGACAGCGCGTTGACGACGGAGACGCCGACGCCGTGCAGGCCGCCGGAGACGGCGTACCCGCCGCCGCCGAACTTGCCGCCGGCGTGGAGCACCGTCAGCACGACCTCCACGGCCGGCTTGTTCTCCGAGGGCACGATGTCCACGGGGATGCCACGACCGTTGTCCACCACGCGCACCCCGCCGTCGGCGAGGATGGTCACGTCGATGGCGTCGGCGTGGCCCGCCAGCGCCTCGTCGACCGAGTTGTCGACGACCTCGTACACCAGGTGGTGCAGGCCACGCTCGCCGGTGGACCCGATGTACATGCCGGGACGCTTCCGTACGGCGTCCAGGCCCTCCAGGACGGTGATCGCGCTCGCGTCGTACGCCGTCTCGACCAAGGCGGCGTCGACCGAGACGTCCGCGCCCAGGGATGCCTCGACCGGAGGCACGGAGGCGGCGGCCGCGGGATCCTCGGTGGGAGAGGCGGAATTCTCGTTGGGGTTGCCGGAATCGGCCACGAAGCGCCCTTTCTGGCACAGCACAAGCCGTCTCCCGCTCGGGCAGGAGCGACTGCGTCGTTCGACTTGGTCCGCGGTACGGCGGCTCCCCTCAGTCTACCGGTAGCGCTGACATGAATGGGGGTTTGCCGGTGCCTGAGTCCCCATGTGCCGCCCTGGGGGCACCGCGTCCGACTCCCCATATGCGCCCCGGGGCGTCAAAGGGCTCACGGGGGCGCTCAGCGCTTCGCCGTGTCAACGCTCCGCTACCGTGACCGGGGTCACTTTCCCACCCTCTGTTTCACGTGAAACGACCGTCGGTCCACGGGAAACGGCCGACCACCGCCCTGCCTGAAACTGCCGACACCACGCACCCGACACCGCACGCCCGACGGTTCTCGCTCGCGGCGACCCGCATTTCGCAGGCGAAGGGTGCTCTCCGTGGTCCGTTCGTAGGGTTCGACTGGGGTCGCCAACCGTGCGGATGAGGACCGAGGCGCCCCGAGGGGCGGGCGAAGGGGCGCGACGACGCACGAGGCGTGTGGCCCGCGCTGGTTTCACGTGAAACGTCAGCGCACGCGTAGCGGCCCGTACCGGGGGCCACCTCCACCCGGGGCCAGCACCTTGATCAGCGTCACCGTGCCCTGACCCAGATCGTCGTTAAGTCGGCGCACCAGTTGCGGAGCGAGTCGACGCAGCTCCGCGGCCCACGCCGTGGAGTCACAGCGCACCGTCAGCACCCGGGAGTCCTCGTCGTACCGCTCCGGTCGGCAGTGTTCGGCGTTCTTCTCCCCCACGATGTGCTCCCACCGGCCCATCACTCCGCCGACGGCCATGGGCATCTCCCAGCCCCGCTCCACCGTGAGCCGCTCCAGGGCCGCCCCCAGCGGCAAGGGGTCGCGGCCATCCCGGCGCGCGCCCGAGCGCAACCCGCCGCGCCGAGCCTGCTGCTTCTGCCGAGTGGCCTCGCCCCGCGCCCGGGCCTGCTCCTTGGCCGCCCGCAGCGCCACCCGGGCCAGGTCCACACCGGACGGCGGCGGCATCGCCTCGGCGGCGTGCCCGGTGTCGGCTCCCCCGCCTCCGGTGCCGCCGTCGGCTCCCGGGCCCCCGGCGGCACCGGACGTACCGGACGCACCGGACTCGCCCGGAGGGCCGGCCGCACCGGAGGCGGCGGGACGGCCCGCGCCGGGGCGGTGTGCACCGGAATCGCTCATGCCGGGGTCACCTCGCCCTCGGCCACCGTGAACCGCGTGCCGGACAGCGCCTGGGGCACGTCCTCCGCGACGGCGGCCGTCACCAGCACCTGCTCGGCCGGAGCCACCAACTCCGCCAGCCGTTCCCGGCGTCGCGCGTCCAACTCGGCGAAGACGTCGTCCAGCAGGAGCACTGGCTCGTTGCCCTCCGCCCGCAGCAGCTCGTAGGAGGCCAGCCGCAGCGCCAGGGCGTAGGACCAGGACTCCCCGTGGCTCGCGTACCCCTTCGCCGGCATCCGGCCCAACCGCAGCACCAGGTCGTCACGGTGCGGGCCCACCAGCGTCACGCCGCGCTCGATCTCCTGCCGCCGCGCCTCGTCGAGCGCCGCGAGCAGTCGCTCGCACAGCTCCTCCCGCGAACCGCCGGTGGCCGGGCTGCGGTACTCCAGCGCCAACGGCCCGCCACCGGGCGCGAGTTGCTCGTACGCCTTGTCGGCCAACGGCTCCAGGTCCGCGACGAGCGCGTACCGCTGCGCGAGCAGCTCGGCGCCCGCCCGGGCCAGGTGCTGGTCCCACACGTCCAGCGTCGACAGGTCCAGCGACCGGCCGCCGTGGCGCCGCGCCATCGCCGCCGACTTCAGCAGGGAGTTGCGCTGCTTGAGCACCCGGTCGTAGTCGGACCGCACCCCGGCCATGCGCGGGGCCCGCGCGGTGACCAGCTCGTCCAGGAAGCGCCGCCGTTCGCCCGGGTCGCCTTTGACCAGGCTCAAGTCCTCCGGCGCGAACAGCACCGACCGCACGATGCCCAGCACGTCGCGCGGCCGCACCTGCGAGGAGCGGTTGATCCGCGCCCGGTTGGCCCGCCCGGGGTTGATCTCCAACTCGACCAACTGCTGGCGTTCGCCCTGGGTCACGGCCGCCCGCACCACGGCCCGCTCGGCTCCCATCCGCACCAGCGGCGCGTCCGACGCCACCCGGTGGCTGCCGAGCGTGGACAGGTAGCCGACGGCCTCCACCAGATTGGTCTTCCCCTGGCCGTTCGGGCCAACGAACGCCGTCACCCCCGGGGCGAGCGGCACCTCGGCCCGGGGATAGGAGCGGAAGTCGGCCAGCGACAGGTGCGCGACATGCATGGGGAGCGGCAGCCTCGTACTCCGGATCAGCCGTTGACGGGCGGGGGAACGTCGGCGCCCGGCGCGTCGGCGCCCAGGTCGTCGCTCTTGGCCGTGACCGCGTGGCCGCCGAACTGGTTGCGCAGCGCGGCGATCATCTTCATCTGCGGCGAGTCGTCCTGCCGCGAGGCGAAGCGGGCGAAGAGCGAGGCGGTGATCGCCGGCAGCGGCACCGCGTGGTCGATGGCCGCCTCGACCGTCCAGCGGCCCTCGCCGGAGTCCTGTGCGTAGCCGCGCAGCTTGCCCAGGTGCTGGTCCTGGTCGAGCGCGTTGACCGCCAGGTCGAGCAGCCAGGACCGGATGACGGTGCCCTCGCGCCAGGACCGGAACACCTCGCGCACGTCCGTCACCGAGTCGACCGCCTCCAGCAGCTCCCACCCCTCGGCGAAGGCCTGCATCATGGCGTACTCGATGCCGTTGTGGACCATCTTGGCGAAGTGTCCGGCGCCGACCTTGCCCGCGTGCACCGCGCCGAAGTCGCCGTCCGGCTTCAGCGCGTCGAAGACCGGCTGCACCTTCGCCACGTCGTCCGCGGAGCCGCCGTACATGAGCGCGTAGCCGTTCTCCAGGCCCCACACGCCTCCGGAGACGCCGCAGTCCACGAAGCCGATGCCGCGCTCCGCGAGCTCCGCGGCGTGCTTCTCGTCGTCCGTCCAGCGCGAGTTGCCGCCGTCCACCACGACGTCGCCGGGCGACAGGAGTCGGGCCAGTTCGTCGACCGTGGCCTGCGTGGGCTCACCGGCCGGCACCATCACCCACACCACGCGCGGCCCCGGCAGCCGGTCCACCAGCTCGCGCAGGCTGTGGACGTCGGCGAGGTCGGGATTGCGGTCGTATCCGATGACGGTGTGGCCGGCGCGGCGGATGCGCTCGCGCATGTTGCCGCCCATCTTGCCGAGGCCGATGAGACCGAGCTCCATCAGTGGGCTCTCCTTGCCGTGTTTCCAGTGCCGTGCGGTGCGTCGGGACGCCGGCCGGGCGGACGTGGCGGCCCGGCCGTCTCCGAGCCTACGCCGCGGGAGCGGTGCACGGCTGTGGGCCCGGCGCGCTCGCCTGAGCCTCATGCGGGTGCGCGACCGCGCCCCGGGACCGGGGGCCGCCCGACCGCCGCGCGCCCCGCCGGGACGCGCGGACGCCGGCGGGGGCCGCCCGGGCCCCAGCCGCTCAGCCGCTCAGCCGCACCGGCATGATCAGGTACTTGTAGGCGTCGTTGGCCTCGGCGTCCACCGCCGGCTTGCCCCGCAGCAGCGAGGGCTTGGTGGAGGTGGTGAAGGAGAGCTGGGCGACGGCGGAGTCGATCGCGCTCAGGCCTTCCAGCAGGAATCCGGGGTTGAAGGCGATGGAGATGTCGTCGCCCTCCAGCGCGCAGTCGACCCGCTCCACAGCCTGTGCGTCGTCGCTGGAACCGGCCTCCAGGGTGAGCGCGCCCTGCTCGAAGCTGAGCCGCACCGGCGTGTTGCGCTCCGCGACGAGGGCCACGCGCTTGACGGCCTCCACGAACGGAGCCGTCTCGATGGTGGCCACCGAGTTGAACTCGGTGGGGAAGAGCGTGCGGTACTTCGGCAGGTCGCCCTCGAGCAGCCGCGTCGTCGTACGGCGGCCCGCGCCCTCGAAGCCGATCAGGCCCTCGCCCGCCCCCGAGCCGGACAGCGCCAGCGTGACGTGGTCACCGCTGCTGAGCGCCTTGGCCGTCTCCAGGAGCGTCTTGGCGGGCACCAGGGCGACCGAGGAAGCGTCCGGCGTCTCCGGCTTCCACAGGAACTCGCGCACCGCGAAGCGGTAGCGGTCGGTGGAGGCCAGCGTGACCGTGTCGCCCTCGATCTCGATGCGGACGCCGGTGAGCACCGGCAGCGTGTCGTCCCGGCCCGCGGCGATGGCCACCTGGGACACGGCGGAGGCGAACACCTCGCCGGGCACGGTGCCGGTGGCCGAGGGCATCTGTGGCAGCGCCGGGTACTCCTCCACCGGCAGGGTGTGCAGGGTGAAGCGGGAGGAACCGCAGACGACGCTCACCCGTACACCCTCTGTGGAGATCTCCACCGGGCGGTTGGGCAGGGCGCGGCTGATGTCGGCGAGCAGCTTGCCGGAGACGAGAACGGTGCCCTCCTCCTCGACGTCGGCCTCGACCGAGACGCGGGCGGAGACCTCGTAGTCGAACCCGGAAAGGCTCAGCGCGCCTTCCTCCGCCTTCAGCAGCAGGCCGGCGAGGACCGGCACCGGCGGACGGGCGGGAAGGCTCTTGGCCGCCCACGCCACCGCCTCCGCCAGGACATCGCGCTCTACCCGGATCTTCACCTTCAGCCGCCTCCTGCTGTTGCTGGTTGCCGGGGTCCAGTCTGACGCACGCGGCTGACAGCCGGTGCGGCTCGGGCGCAAGTCGTACCGGGCGGCCCGGAGCGGCTCGGAGCCGAGTTGTGCACAGCACCGACTTCGAGACCAGTTCACCGGCTTATCTCTGTGGTCTCAGTAGTAGGTGCTGTGGATTCCGGGGATAACCGCGTTCTCGCAGGTCAGCGCGCGAATTTTGTCCACCGGGCCTGTGGGCGCGGCGGTGGACGAAGACGGCTGTCCTGTGGACGCCGGAGGACTGTGCACAGCCGGTACACAGGCGAGGCGTACTTCTGCACAGCTCCGTCCCCAGTTTTACCCAGGTTCTCAACAGCCCAATCCAGCAGCTTCGTGTGACCGCTTTCACTCTGACCGGTGAGAGGGCGCGTCGCGTTGTCGAACAGTGGACAGGGGTGTGGAGAAGCTGGGGACAACCCGCCTCATCCTGTGGGCGGCCCGTGGACAACGGCGGACGGCGGTTGACGAGCCCCCCGTCGTCCACAGCCTGTGGAGTCCCCGCGTACACATTTCCCCATCCCTCCGACCTGCCCGGAGTCCTCCTGGAGCGGTGCCGCTGTGGACGCCGTCGGGACAACTCCCCGGTCCCCAGGGTGTGGACGCTCGTTGAACCGCTGACTTGTGGACACAGGCGCCTTCCGGGAGCGGATTCGAACGCCCCGGCCGCCGGGCGGCCACCGGAACGTCGGCACTTCGCGGCCGCGACGACTCCCCGGGCCCGGCCACCCGCCGCGTGCACGGGCCGCGCGGTGACGGCGGCGGCAGGGCGGAGGCGGGCCAGCGGAACGTCGCACACCGGGCCGGCGGTGGCCCGGTGTGCGACGCTCTGCGCCCAAGCCCCGCTCCGGGAGTGCCCCGGCCCCGGAAGTCCCGCGGTCCCGGGGTTCCCACACCGACCGGGAGGCCCGGCCCGGTAGCGCCCCGGCCGGGAGTACCTCGCCGCAGCAGCGCCTTCTGCCCGGGTCACCTCGACGTAGGCACATCTCGGCCGGGAGCCCTCCGGCCCGGAGGTGCTGTGCTCCGGGTGTGCCGTGGTCCGGGCGTGCCCCGTCGGCCGGGGTCCGGGGTGAGCCCGACGCCCTGGGGCGTCCGTCCGGGGGCGCCTCGGCGTAGGAGTGCCTGTGCCCAGGGGCACCTCGGCGCGGTAGCACTCCGAGCGGGAGCCCTGCCCCGGGAGCGCACCGGCACGCACCGCCTCGGTCCGGGAGTCCTCCGGCGCGGAAGCCCTTCGGCCCGGAGGAGTCGCGGGGCGGGAGCGGTCTGGCCCGGGAGTGCCTGTTCCGGGTACGCCTCGATCCCGGAGCGCTCCCGTTCCGGTGGAGACCCGGGAGCCCTCCGCCGCGGGGAGCCCTGCGGCCCGGAGGCCCGGAGCAGGGAGCACCCTGCTCCGGGAGTGGCTCGATGCGGTGCCGCCTTGTCCGGAAGTTTTTCGGACCGGAACGCCCCGGTTCGGGAAACCAAGCGCGCCGCTGTCCATCGCCGCGGCCCGGCGTCAGCCGTTCTTGATGCGGTTGGTCAGCTCCGTGACCTGGTTGTAGATCGAGCGCCGCTCGGCCATGAGCGCGCGGATCTTGCGGTCGGCGTGCATCACCGTGGTGTGGTCCCGGCCGCCGAACTGCGCGCCGATCTTCGGCAGCGACAGGTCCGTCAGCTCCCGGCACAGGTACATCGCGATCTGGCGCGCGGTGACCAGGACCCGGCTGCGGGAGGAGCCGCACAGGTCGTCCACGGTCAGCCCGAAGTAGTCGGCCGTCGAGGCCATGATGTTGGCCGCGGTGATCTCCGGCGCCGCGTCCTCGCCCCCGGGAATGAGGTCCTTGAGGACGATCTCGGTCAGCCCGAGGTCCACCGGCTGGCGGTTGAGGCTGGCGAAGGCCGTCACCCGGATGAGCGCGCCCTCCAGCTCGCGGATGTTGCGGGAGATGCGGGAGGCGATGAACTCCAGGACCTCCGGCGGCGCGTTGAGCTGCTCCTGCACGGCCTTCTTGCGCAGGATCGCGATGCGCGTCTCCAGCTCGGGCGGCTGGACGTCGGTGATCAGCCCCCACTCGAAGCGGTTGCGCAGCCGGTCCTCCAGCGTGACGAGCTGCTTCGGCGGCCGGTCGCTGGACAGCACGATCTGCTTGTTCGCGTTGTGCAGCGTGTTGAAGGTGTGGAAGAACTCCTCCTGCGTGGACTCCTTCTGCGCCAGAAACTGGATGTCGTCCACCAGCAGGATGTCCATGTCGCGGTAGCGCTTGCGGAACGCGTCCGCCTTGCCGTCGCGGATGGAGTTGATGAACTCGTTGGTGAACTCCTCCGAGCTCACGTAGCGCACCCGCGTCCCCGGGTAGAGGCTGCGGGCGTAGTGGCCGATGGCGTGCAGCAGGTGCGTCTTGCCCAGCCCGGACTCGCCGTAGATGAACAGCGGGTTGTACGCCTTGGCCGGGGCCTCGGCGACGGCGACGGCCGCTGCGTGGGCGAAGCGGTTGGAGGCGCCGATGACGAAGGTGTCGAAGAGGTACTTGGGGTTCAGCCGGGCCGTCGGCTCGCCGGGCCCGGTCGCGGGCGCCGGTTGCGCGGCGAGCGGGCCGGGGGCGCCGCTGGGGGCGGGGAGCTGGGGCGGCTCGTCGAACCGGGGAGGCGGGGGCTGCCGCTGGTCGTACCCGCCCGGCTGCTGGTCGTAGCCGGGCTGCGGGCGCCCGCCGTACGGGTGCTGCGGCGGGTAGGGCTCGCGCGGTGGCGCCCAGCCGTCCGGTTCCGCCCGGGGCCAGGCGCCGCGCTGGTGCTGCGGCTGCGGGGCGTGCGGGTAGGAGGGGTAGGCGGCGCGCGCGGTGGGCAGCTCGCGCTGGTCGTCGTAGCGCGCCGGTGCCGGCTCCTCGTATCGTCCCGTCTCGTCGTACCGGGGGGCGTCGTCGTAGCGCGGCGCCTCCTCGTAGCGGGGGCTCTCGTCGTACCGCGCGGGCTCCTCGTAGCGCGGCGGCTCCTCGTAGCGCTGCTGGTCGTCGTAGCGCGCGGGTTCGTCGTACCGCGGAGCGGCGGGCGGCGGCCCCGGGTGCCCGCCGCCCGGGCCGGGGTGGTGCGGGGAGCGCTGCTCGGGTACGGGGGCCGGGGCCGGGCCCGGCTCGGGCGCTGGGCCGGTGACGGTGATCGCGAGCCGGATCGGCTGCTGGCACTCGCGGCTGAGCGCGTCGCTGATCAGGGGGGCGAGGCGGCCCTCCAGCACTCCTTTGGCGTACTCGTTCGGCACGCCGAGCAGCGCGGTGCCGGAGACGAGCACCAGCGGCTGGCAGTCCCGCAGCCAGCGCTGGTCCTTGGCCTCGATTCCCTGCCCGTCGCCGAGGAGGTGTTCGAGAACACGTGGCCACACTGCGGCAAGATCGGCAGGTACGTCAGCCACAGGGCACGCTCTCTCACTCGCTGGGGACACTTTCCGCGAAAGTGTGGCTCTCGGGACGGCCGGGAGGAATTCGGAGTCCGGCCACGGTAGTCGGCCCTGCTGGCGCTGCTCAAGTTGTTGTCCACAGGGTGTGCACAACTGTGCCACGCCACGGGCGGCCCCCGTTACCCGCCGGTCGCCGCGGGGCGACCGGCGGCGGCGAGCGGTCGGAGGCGGTGCCGGGCGCGGTGCCGGCGAGCGGTCGGAGGCAGTGCCGGGGTGGGGCGGGTCGCCGGTCGTCCGGCGCGGCGCGCCCGGAGTACCGGTCGTGCCCTCCCTCCGGGCCCGCGGCGCCGGGCGGGGTCACGGCCACCGCTCGCCACGGCCCCGGGACGCCCGCTTCCGGGGCCGTGGCGAGCGGTGGCCGCTCGGGCGTGTACGGACGCCCCGCCGAAGCGGTTGGCCGCCCCGGGCGGCCCTGGTTTGACCGAACGGCGCGCCCGCGCGTACCGTAACCAGGTCGAGTTGTCGATGGCTGCTGCCGCCTGCCTCCGATGGGCACGATCCTGTCAGTCCGGGACACCGGTCCGCAGGTGACGAAGCGGTGCACTCGGGCGTTGCGAGCTACTCGTGGGCGCACGGTGACAGCCAGTCGACGCCCCACACCCGTCTCACACGAGACACAAGCATTTACTGGAGCCCCCGAGTGAGCAAGCGCACCTTCCAGCCGAACAACCGCCGCCGCGCGAAGACCCACGGCTTCCGGCTGCGCATGCGGACCCGCGCCGGTCGCGCCATCATCGCGAACCGGCGCAGCAAGGGCCGCGGCCGCCTGTCGGCCTGAGCCGGCTGGCCCGCAGGTCCATGACGTGCTGCCCACCGAGCACCGGCTGAGGCGGCGAGAGGACTTCGCGGCCGCGGTACGGCGAGGGCGTCGAGCCGGACGCCCGCACCTCGTCGTCCACCTACGCAGCGGAACGGACCCGCACGCCTCGGGGGAGGCCCTTCCCCCGGCGCGTGCGGGTTTCGTCGTGAGCAAGGCCGTCGGCAACGCCGTCGTCCGCAACACGGTCAAGCGTCGGCTACGCCACCTGGTGCGCGAACGCCTGTCCGAGCTGCCCCCCGGTAGCCTGGTGGTCGTACGGGCGCTGCCCGGAGCGGGCGAGGCGGACCACGGGTCGCTGGCCCGTGACCTCGACTCCGCACTGCAGCGGCTGCTGGGAGGGCCGCCGAAGTGAAGTACCCGCTGCTCTGGCTCATCAAGCTGTACCAGTGGACCATCAGCCCGATGCTCGGGCCGGTGTGCCGGTACTACCCCTCGTGCTCGCACTATGGCTACGCCGCCATCCGCAGGCACGGCGCGGTGAAGGGGACGGCGCTGACCGCGTGGCGCATCCTGCGCTGCAACCCATGGTCGCCCGGTGGCGTCGACCATGTTCCCGCCCGGAAGCACCCGGTCTGGCATCAGCGGCTGCGGAGCCGCTGGCAGCATCGGACCCAGTCCAACGCTCAAGGAGCCTGATTCGTGGACACGATCCTCGGTCCTCTCTATACCGTAGTCTCCTGGATCATCGTCCAGTTCCACGCGCTGTTCAGCCTCGTCTTCGACGAGGACAGCGGTTGGGCCTGGGGTCTGTCCATCGTGTGCCTGGTGGTGCTGATCCGGATCGCCCTGATCCCGCTGTTCGTCAAGCAGATCAAGGCGACGCGGAACATGCAGGCGCTCCAGCCGAAGATGAAGGCGATCCAGGAGCGCTACAAGAGCGACAAGCAGCGTCAGTCCGAAGAGATGATGAAGCTGTACAAGGAGACGGGCACCAACCCGCTCTCCAGTTGCCTTCCCATCCTGGCGCAGTCCCCGTTCTTCCTGGCGCTCTTCCAGGTCCTCAACAAGATTTCCAACAACGACACGGTCGGTGTACTGGACCAGGGCCTGGTGGAGAGCGCGCGGAACGCGCACATCTTCGGCGCCCCGATCGCGGCCAAGTTCCTGGACTCCTCCAGCGAGATCGAGGCTCTCAACGCCACGCTCATCAACGTCCAGGTCGTCACGGCCGTGATGATCGTGCTGATGTCGCTGTCGCAGTTCTACACGCAGCGCCAGCTCATGACGAAGAACGTCGACCTCACGGTGAAGACGCCGTTCATGCAGCAGCAGAAGCTGCTCATGTACGTCTTCCCGATCATGTTCGCCGTCTTCGGCATCAACTTCCCCGTCGGTGTCCTGGTCTACTGGCTCACCACCAACGTGTGGACGCTCGGGCAGCAGATGTACATCATCAAGCGCAACCCGACGCCGGGCTCGCTCGCCTACAAGCAGCGCCAGGACAGGCTCCGCGCCAAGGGCAAGCTGAAGGAGGACCCGGCCGAGGTGGCGGCCAAGGAGGCCGTCGAGCAGGCTCGCGCCACGCGCAGCCAGCCCAAGCGCCAGTCGAAGTCGCAGCGTCAGGGCGGCCAGCCCGGGCGGGCCGGGCAGCCGGAGACCACCGGCAAGCAGGGCACGGGCGGCCAGGGCACGGCGCAGCAGCCCCAGGGCCAGAAGCAGTCCAAGCAGTCCCCGCGGAAGCCGAACCGGCCCCCGCAGAAGAAGAAGCCGCAGTCCGCGAAGTCGAAGTCGAAGAAGTAAGAAGGAGTCCATCAGTGACGGACACGACCGAAGCCGCTGAGGGCACCGACACCCTGACCCGCTTGGAGCAGGAAGGGGAGATCGCGGCCGACTACCTGGAGGGTCTGCTCGACATCGCGGACCTCGACGGTGACATCGACATGGACGTCGAGGGCGACCGCGCGGCGGTCTCCATCATCAGCGATGGCGGCAGCCGGGACCTGCAGAAGATCGTGGGGCGGGACGGTGAGGTGCTGGAGGCCCTGCAGGAGCTGACCAGGCTCGCCGTGCACCGCGAGACCGGCGAGCGCAGCCGGCTGATGCTGGACATCGCGGGCTTCCGCGCGCGCAAGCGGGAAGAGCTGACCCGGCAGGCCGCCGACGCGGTGGAGAAGGTGCGTGAGGCCGGCGAGGCGGTCAAGCTGAAGCCGATGACGCCTTTCGAGCGCAAGGTGGTGCACGACGCCGTCAAGGAGGCCGGGCTGCGCAGCGAGTCCGAGGGCGAGGAACCGCAGCGCTGCGTGGTCGTCCTGCCGTGACGGCCGTGGGCGGCACCGACAACGGGCGCGGGCAGGGCCCGGAGCCGGAGGTGCGGGAGGAACTGCCGCAACCGCCTCCGGCGGCTGAGGAGGTCTTCGGCGAGCGTCTGCCCGACGCGATCCGCTACGCCGAGCTGCTGGCGGAGGCCGGGGTGCGGCGCGGGCTCATCGGCCCGCGCGAAGTGCCCCGGCTGTGGGGGCGACATCTGCTGAACTGCGCGGTGCTCTCGGAGGTCGTCGCGGACGGGGTGACGGTCTGCGACGTCGGCTCGGGGGCCGGCCTGCCCGGAATTCCGTTGGCGCTCGTCCGTCCCGACCTGCGGATCACGCTGCTGGAGCCCCTGCTGCGGCGCACGACGTTCCTCCAGGAAGCGGTCGAGCTGCTCGGGCTCGACCACGTCACCGTCGTCCGGGGGCGAGCCGAGGAGGTGCTCGGGACCTTCCCGCCGGTGCACGTGGTGACGGCCCGCGCGGTGGCCCCGCTGGACCGGCTGGCCGGCTGGGGCGTGCCCCTGCTGCGGCCGTACGGCGAGATGCTCGCGCTCAAGGGCGATACCGCGGAGGAAGAGCTGATCGGTGCCCGGTCCGCGCTGCAGAAGCTCGGCGTCGTCCACACCTCCGTGGTGCAGGTGGGCGAAGGCGTGGTGGACCCGCCGTCCACGGTGGTGAGGGCGGAGGTGGGGGAGAGCCCCGGAGGGGTGCGGTTCGCTGCGAAGCGTGCCAAGGCCGCGCGCGCGGGGCGGTCGGCGCGGCGTCGCCGCTGACGCTCGGTGATGACGTTCGGCTGTTCTGGGGGCATAAAAACGGCAAAGCTGTCCAGGGCGGAGTGTCTCCCCTGGCAGTGCGTGCGGCACGTGCATCGTGTTTCACGTGAAACGCCGCTCCCTTCTGCACGGAATTATCAGTCGAGGTCGTGCGGCTGCTGACCCGCACGGCCGTCCGAAGCGTCCCTCCGGGGCCGAGGACGTATCCACAACCGGCGAGTTGTCCACAGCTCAGCGGGGCTCAGTGGTTCACAGGTCCCAGGGCATGGCAGGCTTTGACCCTGCGAAGGTGCCTTTCGAGGAGAGTGAACCGTTGCAGTCCGACGCTGACCCGGCGGGACCGATGGCCGACCCGGTCCCGGGCCCCCGCGCTGAACTGGGGGACGTTTCACGTGAAACGCGTGAGACGCTGCCTCCCATGGA
The DNA here is from genome assembly GCF_026262575.1 of Streptomyces marinisediminis. Classification (GTDB taxonomy): domain Bacteria; phylum Actinomycetota; class Actinomycetes; order Streptomycetales; family Streptomycetaceae; genus Streptomyces; species Streptomyces marinisediminis. Next base: position 138,167 of record NZ_JAPKFL010000003.1, on the reverse strand, counting down.
TGACACCCCCATCGGTCGAGCCGCTCAGCAGGCCGTCGAGACGATGAGCCGCGCGGGCGAAGGGCTGCCCAGGCCCGAGCAGACCCGCGTCATGGTGGTCGCCAACCAGAAGGGGGGCGTGGGCAAGACCACGACGACGGTGAACCTCGCCGCCTCTCTCGCCCTGCACGGTGCCCGGGTGCTCGTCATCGACCTCGACCCGCAGGGCAACGCCTCCACCGCATTGGGCATCGACCACCATGCCGAAGTGCCGTCCATCTACGATGTTCTGGTCGACAGCAGACCGCTCGCCGAAGTGGTGCAGCCGGTGCATGACGTGGAGGGGCTTTTCTGCGCTCCGGCCACGATCGACCTGGCCGGAGCGGAGATCGAACTCGTCTCCCTGGTGGCGCGGGAAAGCCGGCTGCAGCGGGCGCTGAGCGCCTACGAGCAGCCGTTGGACTACATCTTCATCGACTGCCCGCCTTCGCTCGGACTGCTGACCGTCAACGCGCTCGTGGCAGGCGCGGAGGTCGTGATCCCGATCCAGTGCGAGTACTACGCCCTGGAGGGGCTGGGGCAACTCCTGCGGAACGTGGAGTTGGTGAAGGGCCACCTGAACCCGACGCTGCACGTCTCCACCATCCTGCTGACGATGTACGACGGGCGGACCCGGCTGGCCTCCCAGGTCGCCGACGAGGTGCGCGGCCACTTCAGAAACGAGGTACTGCGCACCAACATCCCGCGGTCCGTCCGCATCTCCGAGGCGCCGAGCTACGGCCAGACGGTCCTCACCTACGATCCCGGCTCCAGCGGGGCGCTCTCCTACCTGGAGGCCGCGCGGGAGATCGCGCTGCGCAACACCGATGCGCAGCGGGTACACCAGCACAGCACGTCGGAGGGGAATCAGTGAGCGAACGACGTAGAGGACTGGGCCGCGGGCTCGGTGCACTGATCCCGGCAGCGCCCACCGGACAGGAGCACGACGGCCCCACGCCCACGATCGGCAGCAACGGTGCCACGTCACCGAGCGCCGTCCCGACGGTCTTCTCCTCCGAGCGCGGGGTGGCCGCGGCGGCCGTCACGGCGCTGCCCGACAGCGCGCGGCGGACGGGGCGGGCCGATGCGGTGCCGCCGCAGGACGCCGGGCAGGGCGCCGGGCAGGAGGAGGCCGAGGTCGCCGCGGAGGAGGTGGCCGGGGCGCACTTCGCGGAAGTGCCGGTGGAGGCCATCACGCCCAATCCCCGGCAGCCGCGTGAGGTCTTCGACGAGGACGCGCTGGCGGAGCTGGTCACCTCCATCAAGGAGGTGGGGCTGCTCCAGCCGGTCGTGGTGCGGCAGGTGGGCGCGGAGCGGTACGAGCTCATCATGGGCGAGCGGCGCTGGCGCGCCTGCCGCGATGCGGGCCTCGACCGCATCCCGGCGATTGTCCGGGCGACCGAGGACGACAAGCTCCTGCTGGACGCCCTGCTGGAGAACCTCCACCGGGCCCAACTCAACCCGCTGGAGGAGGCCGCGGCCTACGACCAGCTCCTGAAGGACTTCGACTGCACGCACGACCAGCTCGCGGACCGGATCGGACGGTCGCGACCGCAGGTGTCCAACACGCTGCGCCTCCTGCGGCTCTCCCCCTCGGTTCAGCGTCGGGTGGCCGCCGGGGTGCTCTCCGCGGGTCATGCCCGGGCGCTGCTCTCCGTGGAGGACGCGGAGGAGCAGGACCGGCTGGCGCACCGCATCGTTGCCGAGGGCCTGTCGGTGCGGGCGGTCGAGGAGATCGTCACGCTCATGGGCGACGCCTCCGGTCGAGCGTCGAAGGGCAAGGGGCCCCGGGCGGGCAAGCGGGTCTCCCCCGCTCTCGACCACTTGGCCGGCCGCCTGTCCGATCGGTTCGAGACCCGGGTGAAGGTCGACCTGGGACAGAAGAAGGGCAAGATCGTCGTCGAGTTCGCCTCGATAGAGGATCTGGAGCGCATCCTGTCGCAGTTGGCACCCGGCGAGGGTCGGGTGCTCGAACAGCGGCTGTCCGCAGAGGCAGCCGAGGAGGGCCAGCAGGCCGACTAGCCGCTGGTCCCGCCGAGAGCGGACGCCCCATGGATACGATGGGTCCATGGGGCGTCAGCTTGTTCCGCTCACGTTGGACAACCTGTCGAGCCTGCCACCGACCTGTCGGCGCTGCGTGTTCTGGGAACTGGACCCCGTCAGCGGAGGGCGGGCCGAACGCGGTGGCCGGGCGGAGGCCGAGAAGGAGGCCTGGATCTCCGCTGTCCTCCTGGACTGGGGGTCGTGCGGGCGGGTGGTCTTCGTCGACGGCCGGCCGGTGGGCTTCGTGCTCTACGCACCTCCGGCGTACGTGGCCCGTTCCACGGCGTTCCCCACCGGGCCGGTCTCGCCCGACGCGGTCCAGTTGATGACGGCTTCCCTGCTGCCCGCGTACCAGGGCCAGGGCCTGGGGCGCGTCATGGTGCAGACGGTGGCCAAGGACGTGCTGCGGCGCAATGTCAAGGCGATCGAGGCCATCGCGGACGCACGGTGGGCTGGGCCGGGGTGCCTGCTGCCCGCCGAGCACCTGAAGGCGGTGGGGTTCAAGACGGTCCGGTCACACCACCGCTACCCGAGGCTCCGGCTGGAGCTGCGGAGCACGCTGTCGTGGAAGGCGGACGTGGAGCGGGCGCTTGATCAGCTTCTGGGAGCGGTGCAGAAGGACCACCCGGTGCTCCGCCCGCTGTGAGCTCCGGAGCGCGGTCGTGGCGGGAGAGGGTACGGCCGGCGGGCGCCGTTCGCCGGGAGACGTGAAACGGCCCGCCCCTCGGGGCGGGCCGTTTCACGTGAAACAGGGCGAGGCTCAGGCGATGAAGTCGGCCAGGTCGCGCTCCAGGGCACCCTTGGGCTTCGCGCCCACGATGGTCTTCACGACCTCGCCACCCTGGTAGACGTTCATCGTCGGGATCGACATGATCCCGTACTTCGCGGCCGTCTCCGGGTTCTCGTCGATGTTGAGCTTGACGATGGTGATCTTGTCGGCCTGCTCCTTGGCGATGGCCTCCAGCGACGGGGCGATCTGCCGGCAGGGGCCGCACCAGGCCGCCCAGAATTCGACGAGCACGGGCTTGTCGCTCTTGAGTACGACCGTCTCGAAGTCGGCATCAGTGGCGGTCACGGTGGCCATGGAGATCTCCTTGATCATAGGTGGTGCGGTGCCGGGTATGGCTGGCCCGGCGGTCGGGTCTGCTCATACGGAGGCGGTGGCCTGCTCAGCCGCTGCCTCTGCCTCGGCGGCCTGGGCGGCTTCCTCGGCCTTCTCCGGTTCGGCCGCCTCACCGTCGCTGAGGGCGGCGAGGTAGCGCTCGGCGTCCAGCGCGGCGGAGCAGCCGGTGCCGGCGGCGGTGATCGCCTGGCGGTAGGTGTGGTCCACGACGTCACCGGCGGCGAAGACGCCGGGGAGGTTGGTGCGGGTGGAGGGCGCCTCCACCGTCAGGTAGCCCTCGTCGTCCAGTTCGAGCACGTCGCTGAACAGCTCGGTGCGCGGGTCGTGGCCGATGGAGATGAACAGTCCGGTCGCCGGAAGCTCGCGCCGGGCTCCGGTGACGGTGTCGCGCAGGGTCAGGTAGGCGAGCTTGCTGTCCTTCTCGTGGATCTCGGCGATCTCGCTGTTCCAGGCGAAGGTGATCTTCGGGTCGGCGAACGCGCGCTCCTGCATCGCCTTCGAGGCGCGCAGGGTGTCCCGGCGGTGGACGATGGTGACGGACTTGGCGAACCGGGAGAGGAAGGTGGCCTCCTCCATGGCGGTGTCGCCGCCGCCGACGACGGCGATGTCCTTGTCCCGGAAGAAGAACCCGTCGCAGGTGGCGCAGTAGGAGACGCCGCGGCCGGAGAGCTCGTCCTCTCGCGGCAGCCCCAGCTTGCGGTGCTGGGAGCCGGTGGCGATGATCACGGCGCGGGCGCGGTGGACGGTGCCGACGGAGTCGGTGACCGTCTTGATGTCACCGGTGAGGTCGACGGCGGTCACGTCGTCGGGGATGAGTTCGGCCCCGAAGCGCTCGGACTGTGCGCGCATCTGGTCCATCAGCTCCGGACCCATGATGCCGTCACGGAAGCCGGGGAAGTTCTCCACCTCGGTGGTGTTCATCAAGGCTCCGCCGGCCGTGACCGACCCCTCGAAGACCAGAGGCTTGAGCGACGCGCGTGCGGTGTAGAGGGCGGCGGTGTAGCCCGCAGGCCCGGAGCCGATGATGATCACGTTGCGGAGGTCACTCACGGGTGTCTTCCTTGTCTGCCGACGGCGTACCGGATTCCTCTGGCGAGGCTTTCACCCCACCCAACGGATACTAAGGGGCACGCATTCCCGATCTTGTGCCTGCCACGGTCGGGTGAGGGGGCGCGAAGTTCCGCGCCGGGCTGTCAGCGGCGTTCGACGGTCAGGAAGGCCAACCGCTCCCCCGGGCCCTCCGACGCCCCGGTGGCGCAGGCGGCATCGACCATGTAGGCATCGACTCTCGTCTCGTCGCCGGGGTGGGGCAGGAGCACCAGGTACGACACGGTTCCCTCGTACGTGTCCTTCGTGGCGGCGAGCGGGGACTCGGTGCGCCCGGTGCCCTGCTGCACACAGGGCGGCACCGTGGCGTTCTCGGTGGGCGCCGTCTCGGCGGTGAAGGGAGCGTTCGGCGCCTGCTGCCCCTCTGCCTCCCCCGACGCCGTCCGATCGCCGCCCGGCCGACCCGGGGCCGCGGCCGGGGAGTCGGCGAGCAACTCGTGCACGCGGCTCTCCAGCTCGGCGGTGCCCGAGGCGTGCGGCCGTGCGGCTTCCGTCGGCCCGTTCGGGTCGGAGGAGGAGAACAGCGTCGGTACGACGACGCCACCGGCCACGGCGGCGGCCAGGGCTCCGGCGACCCCCCACAGGGCGGCGCGGCGCCGACCGGAGCGGCTGCGGCGGCGTCCGGGCGCGGCGCGGCCAGGCCCGGTAGCGCCCGGTCCGGCGTGGCCCGGGCCCGACGTGCTGGAGGGTCCGCCCGGGGTGCGCCGTGTCGTTTCACGTGAAACGTGAGGAGCGGGGGCGGCGAGCACGGACGCCTCCTCGCGGCGGCTGCCGTGCGTGTGCCGGTCCGTCCCGCCGATCGGTGCGGCGGCGTCCTCCCGGACCGGAGAAGCGTCCAGGAAGGCCTCGGCGGCCAGAGCCGCATCGATGCGGCCCGCGACGTCCTCCGGCATGCGGACCGGGCCGGGAAGCGTGCCAAGGGCGCTGCGGATCTCCTCCAGCGAGGAGAGCACGTCCGCGCACAGCGGGCAGAGCGCCAGGTGCCGACGGATCGCAACCGTGTCCTGCGGGGGCAGCAGCCCCTCACTCAGCGCGGACAGCTCATCGACCTCCGGGTGTCCGTCGGGGCCGGACCCCGCGAAAGGCGCGGTCATGCTGCTCCACCTCCGCCCCTCACTGCTCCGGTGCCGTCGTTTCCTCGCGTCGGTGGGACGGTCGTCCCCCGTGTCCGGTTCCTTCCCCCTGCCTGCGGTGACTCATACGTCGGCCGCAGGTGTCCGAGCAACGGGAGCAACCGCGCCCTGCCACGGGCGCAGCGGCTCTTGACCGTGCCGACGGCGACCTGGAGGACCTCGGCCGCCTCGGCGACCGGGTACCCCTGCATGTCGACGAGGACGAGGGCGGCCCGCTGCTCCGGAGGCAGCTCGGCGAGGGCGGCCACCAGCTCCCGGTGGACGTCGGCGCGCTCGGCGGGCGCGGCCGCGGACTCCACCGGCTCCAGCAGCCGGTCGAGCCGCTCGGTGTCGTCGGTGAGCGCGGTCCGGCGCGTGGCCGCCTTGCGGGCCCGGTCCAGGCAGGCGTTGACGGTGATGCGGTGCAGCCAGGTCGTGACGGCCGACCGGCCGCGGAAGGTGTGCGCCCGGCGGTAGGCGGAGACGAGGGCGTCCTGGACGGCGTCGGCGGCCTCCTCGCGGTCGCCGAGGGTCCGCAACGCCACGGCCCACAACCGGTCCCGGTGGCGGCGGACCAGCTCGCCGAAGGCCTCCGGATCGCCCGCCACGTGGGCGGCCAGCAGCGCGTGGTCGTCCAGACGTGCCGCGTCCGCGGAACGCGCGGGGCGCCCCAGGGGGTCGTCGCCCACCGCCCGGCCCTCCCTCCGCCGTGGTCCGGATCAGCCGGTGATGCCGATCTCCGTGATGCGGCCACGGTATTCGTCGTCCTCGGTGAGCGGTAGTTGCGTGAGCCACACCAAGACGTACTGGGTACGGATCGGCTGCTCCGCGCTGAGCGTCACATCAGTGCCCGTGGCGCTCTCGACCTTGCTGAAGTCACCCAGCGAGGTGGGCTCGGAAGAAGCGTCGGCGGGCGCGGCGAGGAAGTCCACCGACGTCTCACCGAGGAAGCGCACTTTCATCGTGCTGATCTGCTTGACGCTGCCGAGGTCCAGGATCAGGCCGACGCCCGGCTTGAGGTTCCCGAACGCCGCGCTGCGGTAGTAGAGGGTCTGCCAGTGCGTCTCGGGGTCGCCGTCGAAGGCCAGGGCCGCCTTCTCCGCGCTCTCGCGCCCGGTGCCCTCCGGGTCGAGGATGCGGGCCGAGGCGATGTTCACCGGGCGCCCGGTGGTCCCCTCGCCCTGGCCGGACGGCTGCTGGCCGCCCGCCTCCTGCGGGTCCGACTCCTGCGGGGCCGCCTTGGCACCGGCGTCACCCTTCAGCAGCGCGTCCGCGACCTGCCAGCTACCGAGCCCCAGCGCTGCGATGAGGAGGGCGGACACGCCCCACTTCAGGAGCTTGCCGGTGCGGCCGGGGAGCGTGGGCGGCGCATCGGCGACGGGCACCGGTCCGACGACGCGTACGCCCGGCACGGGGACCGGGTCCGGAGCGAGGACGCCCTGCTGGTAGGTGGTGCGCTCATACGGTGTGGGCTGGAGGAAGGCGGGCTCCTCCGGGCGGATGCGCGGGAGCTCGGCGACGGCGGCGGCGAGCTCCTCCGGCGTGGTGCACGGCGGGTTCTCGCTGGAGGCCGTGGCGCCGTCGTTGACCAGGGCCCGCATCGCCAGCTCGGACAGGCCCCGGTGTACGCCCGCGCGCACCTGGTCGGGCGGGATGAGCGTGCCGCCGGAGAGCTGCGTGACGCCGGTGAGCCCGTACGCGCCCTCCTCGTAGGGCCAGCGCTGCGTGAGGGCGGCGTACAGGAGCGCGCCGATCGCCTCGGTGTCGGTGCGCTGCGGGGCGTCGGACTCGATCCCGCGCAGCGCGGCGTTGACCGCGAGGCCGCGTACCCGGTACTGACCCGTGCCGGTCCGCAGCACGGCGCCGGGGGTGAGGCGCAGGTGGGCCAGGCCCTCCCGGTGCGCCACCGCCATGGCCTGCGCGAGCTGGCTGACCAGCTCGTAGCACTCATGGGCCGGCAGGGGCCCGGCGGCGAGCAGGGCGGTCAACGGGGTGGCGTCGGGCAGCCACTCGTGCACGACGTAGACGAGCCGGCCGTCCTCGACCGCGTCGAGGACCTGCACGAAGCGCGGGTCACCGAGCAGCGCGGCGGAGCGGGCGGCGGCCAGGACGGAGCGCACCTGGCCGTGGTGGGCGGGCAGCAGGTGCACGCCCACCGCCCGGCGCAGCTTCTCGTCGACGGCGCGCCAACTGCTGAAGCCGTCCAGCCGGGTGACGCACTCCTCCAGCCGGTACCGACGGGCCAGCTTGTCGCCGCTGTGCGGCTCCGGGACCTCGGGGGCGGGAGCGGACGGCCGGGCGGCGGACCGGGGCCGGGAGGTGGCCGTCTCGTCGTCGGCGGCCGCGGCGGTGCGCTCGGCCTCGGAGGTGTCGGGGGCCTCGGGGGCGTCAGGGGTGTCGGGGGTCTCGGAGGCCCCGGCCGGCCCGGCGGAGGGGGCCGCGGAGTCGGAGTCCTCGCCCGTTCCGGCGGCGGGCGCCGGCTTCCCGGGGGACGCGGGATCGGTGGCCGGGACCGCGGCGGCGTCCTCGCCGGTATCGTCCACGGCCTCGTCGACGGTGTTCTGAGTGCTGTCCTCGCGCCTCGCACCGTCGGCCGCGGCCCCGTCGGACGCGGTCGGCTGCGGGGTGTCCTCACCGTCGCCGTCACCGTCCGAGTACGCCACGTCGACGGCGGCCGTGCTCCGATCTGCCACCGTCGCTCCTGCCTCCCCATCCATCGCGTCCGTGAGCAGGCCCGGTGAGCCCGGCTCCCGGGGCCGGGCTCACCGGACCGGCCCCAGACAATTGTGCCCGCAGACTGCCGTCGTGCACGACACGCGGTGGCAGTCGGGGGTCGTCTCAGCGCCCGAGCTTGGCGCGCACCATGCCGATCATGGCCGTGAGCTCCTGGATGCGCATGCGCTTGGCCGCCACCAGGAACACCACGCCCATGACCAGCGAGCCGGCCACCAGGGCCGCCAGGCCGCCGGTGAACCCGTTGCCCAGGTACTGGATGACGCCGTACGCGGTACCCCCGGCCAGCAGGGCGGCCGGGATGCTGGCGATGCACAGGCGCGCGTAGGCCCGGGCGATGCGACTGCCGTCCAGGTCGCCGTCGAGCGTGCGGCGCAGCCGGCGCCAGGCCACGACGACGCCGAGCACGTAGGCCAGGCCGTAGGTGGCGGCCATGCCCGCCACGGCGTAGCGGCTCGGCAGCAGCAGGTAGCACAGCACCGCGCCCGCCGCGTTGCCGATGGCGACGATCACCGTGTTGTAGAAGGGCGTGCGGGTGTCCTCGTAGGCGTAGAAGGCGCGCAGGACGACGTACTGCACCGAGAACGGGATCAGGCCGAGCCCGAAGGCCATGAGGATCAGCCCCATGGAGGTGGCCGCGTCGGTCCCGGCGGAGGCGTAGAGCATCAGGCACATCGGGACGCCGAGCGCGAGGAAGGCGAACGCGATCGGCACGATGGCCACCGCCGAGGTGCGCAACCCGTGCGAGAGGTCGTCGCGGACGGCGCTCACGTCGCCGTCGCGCGCGGAGCGGGACAGCCGGGGCAGCAGCGCGGCCATGACCGAGACGGTGATGATGGCCTGCGGCATCTGCCAGATGAGCAGTGCGTTCTGGTAGCCCAGGATGCCCGCGCCCTCGTTGTCCTGCGCGGCCGCCGCGTACCCGGCCGCCGTGGCGAGCTGGGTGACGACGACGAGGCCGGCCTGGTTGGCGAGCACGAAGAAGAACGTCCACTTGGCGAGCCGGATGGCCTTGCCGAGCCCCTGGCCCTTCCAGTCGAACCGCGGGCGGAAGCGGAAGCCCGCGGCCTTGAGGAACGGCAGCATGGCCAGCGCCTGCACCACCAGGCCGAGCAGGGTGCCCATGCCCAGCAGCCTGACCCCCTCGTCGGAGATCGTGGTGACGGCCATGTCGGAGCTGCTGAAGGTGCCGTAGACCCAGATGAACGAGCCGAACGCGAAGATGATGACGAGGTTGTTCAGGACCGGGGTCCACATCATCGCGCCGAACCGGCCGCGCGCGTTGAGGATCTGCCCCATCACCACGTGCACGCCCATGAAGAAGATCGTGGGCAGGCAGTAGCGGGCGAAGGTGACGGCGACGCTGTTGGCGTCCGGGTTGTCCGCGATCGTCGGGGACAGCATGCGCACCAGGAGCGGCGCCGCCAGGACGGTCACGGCGACCAGCCCGGCGAGCACGACCATCACGAGGGTGAGGAGGCGGTTGGCATAGGCCTCGCCGCCGTCCTCGTCGTCCTTCATCGCCCGCACGAGCTGGGGCACGAAGACGGAGTTGAGGCCGCCGCCGATGGACAGCATGTAGACCATCGTCGGCAGGGTGTAGGCCACCGTGTAGCTGTCACCGAGCGTCACGGCGCCCAGGGCGGCGGTGATGACCAGCGTGCGCAGGAAACCGGTGAGTCGGGAGACCAGGGTGCCGGCCGCCATGATCGCGCTGGACTTCAGCAGCCCGCCACCGCGCCCGGACGGCTTGTCCGGTGCCGCTGGCGCCTCCTGCGGCGGTGCGGATGCCTCGGTGGGCTGGGTGCCGGGGGGCGGCGGGGGCAGCGGCGCCTCGCCCGCGTAGGGGACCTGCTGTCCCGGCCCCGCGGGCGGGTGCGAACCGCCCGATGAGTGCTCCGGCTGGTTCGCCGGCGGGTGCGTCGGTTCCTGACGCCGCGCCGCGTGCTGGTGCGCCGCCGGCTGCTGTCGCTGGGGCTGCTGGGGCTGCTGCGACTGCTGGGCCCGGGACTGCGGGGGTCGGTGCGCGTGCGGGGGCGTGGCCGCCTGTGCCGGGGCTCCGTGCGGGGGCGCCCCGTACGCGGGCTGCGGCTGGGCGGAGGCGGCGTGCGGGTGCTGAGGCTGGGGCTGCGGCTGCGGCTGCGGCTGGGGCTGGGCCGGAACCTGCTGGTCGCGGAAGAGGTGCGCGAAGGCGTCCTCGGGTTCCTGCCGGGGGACGGTGCCGTGCCGCTCGTCGTCGTCCGGCGCCCGGGTGATGAGCTCGTCCACGCCGGTGTACTGCACCCGGGCGGGCTCGTCCCCGTAGGGCAGGCGGCGCGAGGGGCCGTCGGGCTCCGGAGCGGGCGGCGACGCCCAGCGGCGCGGGTCGGGGGCGTGCCGCCGGGCCGGCGGCTGCTGGTACAGCGTCTCCGGCCCGGGTGGCGGGGGCGGGGGCGGGTGCTCGGCCTGGTCGTACAGGACCTCGTGCACCGGGTCCTGGGCGGTGACGTCCCGACGCCGGTAGGGGTCGCCCGCGTACGCGTCGTGGGTGTACGTGTCCTGCGTGTACGCGTCCTGGTGGTACGCGTCCCGGGCGTGGGGGGCCTGGGGGCGGCCCTCCGGGCCGGGCGCACGCTGGGCCGGGCCATCCGGCGCGGGCGCGCCGCGCTCGGGGTCGTACGGCTCGTTCACTGGGTACCCCACCTCATCGTCCGCGGCCGGCGGTCGGCCCGACACCTCGCTCAACGGTCCACTTTCTCACCCGGTCCCGGGCTCTCCCTGCTTTCGGGCCGGGTGTCACGGGCGTCGCCGCCCTCCGCGGGGGCCGCCCGTCCGCCCGGTGTGGCCTCCGGGCCGTCGGCCGCGCCGTCCGCGCCGTCCGCCTGGGGGCCGTCGGCACGGGTGCTGCCCGCGCCGGGGCCGCTCTCGTCCGCGGTGGCGTGCCGGCTCCCGGTGCCGTCGCCTGTGCGCGGCTGCTTGCCGCGGTCCCCGTCGGCCTGGCCGGCCTGGTCGGCCTCTCCGGCCCGACCGGTCTCGTCGGCGGCACTGCACTCACCCGCCTCACCGGCTGCGTCCGCCTCCCGGGCTGCTCCGGCGTCCCGCTCGTCCGCGGTCCCCTCCGCTTCCGGCGCCTCCCCCGCCCCGGGCGCGTCCGGCGCGGCGAGGGGGGCCTCGGGGTCGGGCTGCGGGCCGCGCCGCTTGCGCTGGGTGTACATGCGCACCCCGGCCAGCACGACCAGCAGGACGCCGCCCGCGATGACCAGGAGCACGGTGGAAGTGATCTCGGTGACGTCCACCTGGAACGTCATCGGCTCACCGTAGGGCTTGTCGTCCTCGGTGTAGAGCTGCGCGGTCAGGTAGGTGCGGCCATTGGCCTTCGCCGTCGTGTCGAAGGTGATCGACTGGCTGTGGCCGCCCTCGACCACCACGCGCTTGGTGTCGTCGTCGATGTCCAGGCCGATGCGGCGCCCGGAGGTCAGCCGCAGCTCCAGTCCGTCGACCTGCTGCACCAGGTCGTTCTTGACCGTCACGGGGATCGTGGCGCTGCGTCCGGAGAGCGTCATCGGAGACTTGTCGACGAGCCGAACCTCGTCGGTGAGGCTCACCAGGTACTGCTGCACGGCCGCCCGGTAGGCGGCGGCCTCCACCGTCCGCCCGCGCCACGAGGTGGACATCTCGCGCCGGATCGCGTTGCCGAACGGCGTCACGACGCGGTCCTCCTGGCTGAGGATGACGGCGAAGTCCTTGAGCGTCGTCTGTGTCGAGCGCATCGCCTCGAAGGCGGCGGTGGGCAGCTCCTGGGACCGCAACGTGTCCGGGTAGGCGTCGGCGCCGGGCACCTGGCGGTTCGCCCGGGGGTCGGGCTCGGCCTTCGCCGTCTCCGACAGCGGGCTCAGCTCGGCCCAGCCGCCGCCCTCGGTGAGCACCGTGAGCGCTTCGGCCATGGCCCGCGCCTGGCTGGTGGTCGGCATGCGCTGCGGGGCGAGCAGCACGTGGCGCTGCTCGGTCGGGTTCTGCTCCGTGATGGACAGGGTGTGGGCCAGGAACTGCCGCACGGCGCGGGTGGCGGTGTCGGCCCGCGTCATGTCCCCGGTGAAGAGCGTGGACAGCGTGGCGTCGGCGGAGACGGCGGTGATGCCGCCGCCGATGGGGCGGGCGGCGTTGGGCGTGTAGGTGAGTCCGCGGGTCTCGCGGAGGCTGTCGCTGCGGGTGATGACGTGCCGGGCTCCGGCGGAGGTGGCGACGGAGACGACGGCCGGGTCGATGGCGCCCTCGACCGGCCAGGCGTAGTCCGTGCTCGGGGTGGTGTGGAGGATGGACTTGACGGTGTAGGCGGACACCTCGGTGGCGGGCTGGAGGTGGCCGAGCGCCCCCGACACGTCCCGGCCCTGGTGGGCGAGCGAGGCGACGTCCGGGTCGGCGAAGGGCAGCGCGACGACTTCCTCGTCCTCGACGGCGTCCTGCAGGTCGTGCAGCCACTGGTTGGCGACCTGCTGCCCGGTGCCGGCGACCGGCCCGTCCGGTGTCTCCACCTGGTACGGCTGCGTCATGGCGTGTACCGAGGCCAGCAGGTCCGGGTCGACGAGCCAGGTGACCGGGAGCTCGGCCCCGGCGGCCACGAGCTGGTGGAGCCGGCCGCCGGGTGAGATCTCGTCGACCAGGTCCTCGTTGCGGAAGACGGGCGTCTGCTGCTCGTCGGAGTCCGTGCGGGCCGTCAGGTGCGGTGAGGAGATCAGTGGCCACAAGGCGGTGATCTTGGTGCGGGTCTCCGCCGGAGACTTCTGCCAGGGCACCGGGGTCCGCTCGATGCCGAGAATCTGCTCGGAGGACGTGCCCGCCGGCCGGCCGGCGAGCGTGACGCCGAGTTGGTAGACGCCGCTGTCCCCCAGGCGCAGGTCCGCCACCGGCACGTCCAGCGTGAAGGAGCGGGTGGCGCCGGGAGCGAGGTCGGCCAGGGGTGTCGTGGCGTCGTCGCCGGTGACCGGAACACCGTCGGAGCCCGCGGCGTACGGCTGGTCGGCGGTGACGCCGTTGATGGCGCTGCGGGTGGTCAGCCGTGGCCCGGTGCGCAGCCCGACCTCGGCGTCGGTGATGGCGGAGCCGGACCGGTTGGTGACGGTGCCGCTGACCGTGAGCGTGTCGTCCTCGCCCGGCGCCAGCGGGCCCACCCCGGTCAGGGCGATCTCGGCGGAGCGGGAGCCGGTGGGTTCGGCGCCGGGCGCCGACTCGGGGGCCGTGCCGTGGGCCGCGGTCGCGGTGCCGACGGGCAGGGCTGCGGCGAGCAGGGGGGACAGCACCAGGGCGACGGCCGCGCGATGGCGCCACCGTCTGGGCACCGGGCCGCCACGAGTCCCCTGGTCGTTCGCCACTTCGGCCACGCGCTGTCCGTCCTGTCTTCCGCCGCCGGTGGGTGGTCTGCGCACTCCGATGCTAACGAGCTTCGCAGGCCACGGGTGCCGCGGTCGGGGTCGCACACACACCGTGCACACACCGGCGCCCGGGGCCGCCCCGCCCGGCACCGGCGCCATCGCCGTCAGCTCCGGGCAGGGCCGCGCGCGGGAAGGGGTGAGCGGCGCCGGGCGGGGGACACGTACGCTGTGCTGTTGTGCCGAATCCCAAGACTGACAGCCCTGCCCAGCCGCCGACGCCCGAGCTCAGCACGGTGCAGCGTCGTGCGGTGAGTGAGCTGCTGCGGGTCTCGCCCGTAGCCGACGACCTGGCCCGTCGCTTCCAGGAGGCCGGTTTCTCCCTGGCCCTGGTCGGCGGTTCGGTGCGGGATGCGCTGCTCGGCCGCCTCGGGAACGACCTGGACTTCACGACGGACGCGCGGCCGCAGGACGTGCTGAGAATCGTGCGCCCGTGGGCGGACGCGGTCTGGGACGTGGGGATCGCCTTCGGCACGGTCGGCTGCCTGAAGTCCGCGGCCGCGGCCGAGGGCGGTCAGGAGTACCAGATCGAGGTCACGACCTACCGTTCCGAGATCTACGACCGCACCTCCCGCAAGCCGGAGGTCTCCTACGGCGACTCGATCGAGGAAGACCTCGTGCGGCGCGACTTCGCGGTCAACGCCATGGCCGTGGCCCTGCCGCAGAAGGAGTTCATCGACCCGCACGGAGGGCTGGAGGACCTGGCGCGCCAGGTGCTGCGCACCCCGGGAGCGCCCCAGGACAGCTTCTCCGACGATCCCCTGCGGATGCTGCGCGCGGCCCGGTTCGCCGCGCAGCTCGGCTTCACCGTCGACGCGGGCGTCCTCGCGGCGATGCGCGACATGGCCGACCGCATCGACATCGTCTCCGCCGAGCGGGTCCGCGACGAACTGAACAAGCTGGTGCTCTCCGAGCACCCGCGACGGGGGCTGGAGATCCTGGTGGAGACGGGGCTCGCCGAGCACTTCCTGCCGGAGCTCCCGGCGCTGCGGTTGGAGCGGGACGAACACCACCGGCACAAGGACGTCTACGAGCACTCGCTCACCGTGCTGGAACAGGCGATCGCCCTGGAGGACACGGGCCCGGACCTGACGTTGCGGCTGGCCGCGCTGCTGCACGACATCGGCAAGCCCCGGACACGTCGGTTCGAGAAGGACGGGCGGGTCTCGTTCCACCACCACGAGGTGGTGGGCGCGAAGATGACCCGCAAGCGGATGACGGCGCTGAAGTACTCCAAGGAGATGGTCAAGGACGTCTCCCGGCTCGTCGAGCTGCACCTGCGCTTCCACGGGTACGGCACCGGGGAGTGGACCGACGCGGCCGTGCGGCGCTACGTGCGCGATGCCGGACCGTTGCTCGACCGCCTGCACAAGTTGACCCGCTCCGACTGCACCACGCGCAACAAGCGCAAGGCGAACGCCTTGTCCCGCGCGTACGACGGGCTGGAGGAGCGGATCGCGCGGCTGCAGGAGCAGGAGGAGCTCGATGCGATCCGGCCGGACCTCAACGGCAACGAGATCATGGAGATCCTCGGGCTCCGGCCCGGCCCCGAGATCGGTGAGGCCTACCGCTTCCTTCTCGATCAGCGGCTGGAGAACGGCCCCCTGGGGCGGGAGGCGGCGGTGGCCCGGCTGAAGGAGTGGTGGGCCACCCGGGCCGAACAGCCGTAAACGACGGTGGAGGGGGCGCGGGGCGGGTGTGTTTCACGTGAAACACACCCGCCCCGCGCCACACTCTCACCGAGGTGAGGGTCCGGAGTCAGTTGTCGCCGAGGCAGAGCACCAGGGAGTTCGCGGAGCCCTTGCTCTCCTGGAGGGAGAGGATCGTGGTCGCCCCCTCCACGTCACTGCAGGAAAACCCGGTCGCCACCGTGTCCTCCTTCTTGTCGAGGACCTTGAACTTGGCCTCCGGGTCGCCGCAGTCCAGCTTCTCGACGTCCGGTGAGGACTCCGAGCCGGTGTTCCGCAGGCAGTCGCCGACCTCCAGCTTGGTGGTGTCGTCACCGCCGAGGAGGAGGTTGTAGCCGAGGGTGCCCAGGGCGATCACGGGAACCACGATGCCGGCGATCTTCTTCAGCGGGCTCTTCTTCGGCTGCGGGGGAACCGGCTGGGCGTGGGGGTGTGGCGGTGTCGCCGGTGGCTGCTGCCCCTCGGGCGTGCCTGGCTGCTGCGGAGTCGTCATGTGGGTTCCCCCTGAAGTGCGGATACGGCCTTCGCTTGCCTGAAGGGCCGAGTGACCTGTGTAAGTTATCGATAAGGAACGACACTGCTGTGACAGGGGTGGCGCACTTCTCCGCGCCAGAGCACTCTCCGCGCCAGGGAACCGCGGTGCCGGTGCGCGCGGGGGCGCCGCGGTACCGGCGGAAGGGCACACGCGGCGGTGCGCCCGGCGTCGCCTACGCGTCGGCCTCCACGCGCCGTCGGAGCCGGAAGACTCCGAGGGACGTGGCCACGTACAGCGCCGAGGCGACGAGCACGAGGGCGACGGAACGCCCATCGGGCGGCAGCATCAGGGCGGCCACTCCCGCGGCACCCACGAAGGCAACGTTGTAGAGCATGTCGTAGAGCGCGAAGACGCGGCCCCGGAAGCGGTCGTCGACCGCGGACTGCACGACCGTGTCCGTGGAGATCTTCGCTCCCTGGGACGCCAGCCCCACCAGGAACGCCGCGGCCAGCATGGGGGTCGGCCGGAACGACAGGCCCAGGGGCAGCACCAGTACGCCGGCGGCAGCAGCACACCAGGCCATCCAGCCCAGCCGTCCCAGCCGCCGCGCGCACCAGGGGGTGAGCACCGCCGCCAGGAAGAAACCGGCTCCCGAGACGCCGACGGCAACCCCCAGCAGGGCCATGCCCTCGTCGATGTCCTCACTCCACGCGTACCGGCACAACATCAACACCATGACGAACAGTGCGCCGTAGCAGAAGCGCAGCAGACCCATCGCGAGGAGCGCGGAGCCGGCGACGCGGCGTTCCTCCAGGTGCCGCAGGCCCGCGAGGAGGCCCCGGGCCGTGCTGATCACGGCTGCCAGCAGCCGCGGCTGCACCTGGGAGGCGTCCGGGCCCAGGGCGTCCCGTCGCAGGCGCAGGGCCGACAGGCCGGCCGCGAGGTACAGGGCCGCCGCCCAGGTCACGACCCAGGCGTCCGCGGAGGCACCGTCAGGCACCACCAGGCGCAGGCCGAGCGCGGTCGCCCCGCCGAGGGTGGCCGCCAGCGTGCCTGCCGTCGGGGAGACCGAGTTGCCCATGACCAGCCGCTCACCGTCCACCACGCGCGGCAGTGCGGCGGAGAGCCCGGCGAGGATGAACCGGTTGACGGCGGTGACCGACAGGGCGGAGAGGTAGAACAGCCACGTCGGCGCGGTCGCCAGCAGCAGGGCAGCGGTGCCGAGGGCCATCGTGGCGCGCAGGAGATTGCCGTAGAGCAGCACCTGACGGCGGCGCCACCGGTCCAGCAGGACGCCGGCGAAGGGGCCGAGCAGTGAGTACGGCAGGAGCAGCACCGCCATGGCGGCGGCGATGGCGCCGGCCGAGGCCTCGCTTTCGGGGGAGAAGACCACATAGGCCGCGAGCGCGACCTGGTACACGCCGTCGGCCAGTTGCGAGAGCAGGCGCACGGCGAGCAGCCTGCGGAAGCCGGCGAAACGCAGCAGGACGCGGCCGTCGTGAGTCAGGCTCCCCTGGGTCCCGGCCATGCTCCCGGCCTCTCCCTTTCCTTCGGCCCGCTCCGTTTCACGTGAAACATGCACGGCTTCACCATGCAGCGGGGAAGCGTTGTCTCCCACCGGGAAGCGACGCCTCTCACCGAGAAGTGGTGCCCCAGCGTACGGCGTGCCGGGTCTCTCCCGCGGGCGGCTCGGAGGGAGCGGCCGGTGGGCGTCCGAGGACGAGGCGGTCCGGGGCACCGTCGAGCACCCCGCCGGAAGGATCGTCCGAACCGTCGCGGCGCACCGGATCGCGCTCCGGGTACAGGGCGTCGCGGACCACGACGGCACAGAGGTAGAGCGTGCCGAGCAGGTGCACCGCGATCGCCACCTGGTAGCCCTCGGTGGGCAGGCCCTGCTGCTCGTCACCCGTGGTGTAGGCGAGGTAGAGCCAGATACCGAAGAAGTAGACGACCTCGCAGGCCTGCCAGATGAGGACGTCACGCCAGCGGGGCCGCGCCAGTGCGGCGAGGGGGATCAGCCACAGCACGTACTGCGGCGAGTAGACCTTGTTGGTCAGGATGAACAGGGCGACCATCAAGAAGGCCACCTGCGCGAAGCGCGG
This sequence comes from Streptomyces marinisediminis, assembly GCF_026262575.1. GTDB lineage: Bacteria > Actinomycetota > Actinomycetes > Streptomycetales > Streptomycetaceae > Streptomyces > Streptomyces marinisediminis. The sequence continues at coordinate 120,361 of NZ_JAPKFL010000003.1, read as the reverse complement.
GCGGCGCGGAGCGCAGAGCACCAGGGCGCCGATGGCGGTGCAGCCCAGCAGGACCAGCAGGATGGCGAAGAGGTTGGCTTCCACCTGGCCGTCGGTGCGCTGCGAGATGATCAGCCAGAACGAGCCGAAGTCGACCCCGCGCTCCTGCGAGAAGGTGTAAAACTTCGACCACCCGTCGAAGGCGAAGAGCATGACCGGCAGGTTCACCGCCAGCCAGGCGCCCACCGCACCGGCCACCGCGGTCAGGTAGGCGCGCCAGCGCCCTGCCCGCAGGCACAGCACGAACAGGGGCATGAGCAGCAGCACCGGGTACAGCTTGGCGGCCGTGGCAAGCCCCAGCAGCACGCCGAACGCCACCGGGCGGCCGCGCGACCACGCCAGGACGGCGGCGGCGGTGAGGGCTACCGCGAGCAGGTCCCAGTTGATGGTGGCGGTCAGCGCGAACGCCGGGGCGAGCGCGACCAACAGCGCGTCCCAGGGCCGGTGGCGGTGCGTGCGCGCCACGCACACCACCATGATCGCGGCGCAGGCCATCAGCATGCCGGCGTTGACCAGCCAGTACGCCTGCTGCTCGGCCACCGTCTCCGCGAACCCGGGCGTGAGCCACGCGGCGACCTGCATGAACAGGCCGGTGAGCACGGGGTACTCCAGGAACTCCATACCACCGGACACCTCGGAGATCCGGTCGAAGTACGGCGTCAGACCCGCGGCGAACCCTCGCCCGGTGTAGAGGTGCGGGATGTCGGAGTAGCAGGCGTGGGTGTACTGGGCGCCGGCGCCGAAGAACCAGCCGCCGTCGTAGCAGGGCAGCTTCTGCACCATGCCGAGCGCGAAGAGCCCGAGCGCGCAGAGGACGACGATCCGCACCGGGGTCATGGGGTGCCCGCCCACGAGCGCGCGCCGCCCCACCGGCCCGCCGATCAGCTCGCTTCCGGCCGCGGCGACCTCGTCCTCCTCGGTAGGCCGCACCACCCGCTCACCCCGCACGCTCCTCATGACCCTCATCCTGCCCTACCCGGAACGCCGAGCCGGTTCGGCGCTCACTCCCCGGGGCCGCGTGCCCGGGCCGTGCCCGGGCCGTGCCCGGGCCGTGCCCGGGCCGTGCTCCGGGCCGTGCCCGGGCCGTGCTCCGGGCCGTGCCCGGGCCGTGCTCCGGGCCGTGCTCCGGGCCGCGTCTTAGGGCAGCGTCAGGACGCGCGGCCCGGCTTCCGTCACGGCCACGGTGTGCTCGGCGTGCGCCGCTCGGCTGCCGTCAGCGGTCCGCAGCGTCCAGCCGTCGGCGTCGGCCCGGTAGGCGTCACGGCCGCCGGCCATGAGCATGGGTTCGATGGCGAGCACCAGACCGGGCCGCAGGAGGAGGCCCCGGCCGGGGCGGCCCCGGTTGGGCACGTGCGGGTCCTCGTGCATGCGCCGACCGATGCCGTGGCCCCCGAAGTCGGCGGGCATCCCGCAGCGCGCCTCCCGGGCGACCGTGCCGACGGCATGGGAGATGTCGCCGATGCGCTGCCCCGGCCGGGCGGCGGCGATCCCCGCGTCGAGCGCCCGCTGGGCGGCGTCCATCAGCGCCCGGTCGGCGGGGCGGGGCGTGCCGACGGCGAAGGTGATGGCGGCGTCGCCCGTCCAGCCGTCGAGCTCGGCACCGCAGTCGACGCTCACCAGGTCGCCGTCGCGGAGGCGGTAGCCGGTGGGGATGCCGTGCACGACGGCGTCGTTGACCGAGGCGCAGATGACGCCCGGAAAGGGCGACGGTGCGAAGGAGGGCCGGTAGCCGAGGAAGGGTGAGCGGGCCCGGTTCTCCTCCAGCACGGTGCGGGCGGCCTCGTCCAGTTCCCGCAGGGACACGCCCACGTCGGCCGCCTCCCGGGCCGCGGCGAGGGCCTGGGCGACGACCCGTCCCGCCTCGCGCATCGCGTCCAGCGCGGCTGCGTTCTTGAGCTCCACCATGGTCTGCCACTCCTCGGGCGTTTCGGCCCCGTCTACCTCGACCAATACTTATACCGGTATTAGTATCACGAGCATGGTGAGAACTCCGTTGACTCCATGGGAACGCCAGCGCGGGGAACGGCTCGGGGTGCTGCTGCGGCACGCGCGCGGCGAGCGCAGCATGGTGGAGGTCGCCCTGACGGCCGGGGTGTCGCCGGAGACCCTGCGCAAGATCGAGACGGGCCGGGCCCCGACGCCGGCCTTCTTCACCGTGGCCGCTCTCGCCGGGGCACTCGGCCTCTCCCTGGACGACCTGGCGACCGCCGCCACACCGGAGACCACCGACGACGCCGTCCCCCGATCAGCCTGAGCCGACCCCGGAGCGGCTGACCCGGCGATCCGCGCCACGGCGCCCTGCCAGGGCGGGGCCGCTTCCCGCGTTCCGGCCCCGTGCGGGCGGGCCGGGGCCACGTCGGTGTTACTCAGTCGAGGCAGAACTCGTTGCCCTCGATGTCCTGCATGACGATGCACGAGTGGTTGTCGTCATGCAGAAGTCGCACGCGTACGGCCCCGAGCGGTACCAGGCGCGCGCACTCTGCCTCGAGCGCGGCGAGGCGCTCTTCCCCCACGAGCCCGGTGCCGACCCGCACGTCAAGGTGCAGCCGGTTCTTGACGACCTTGCCCTCGGGGACGCGCTGGAAGAACAGCCGCGGTCCCGCCCCTGTGGGGTCGACGCACGCGAAGCGCGCACCCCGCTCCTCAGGGGGCAGCGCGCGATCCACCTCGCCCCACGTGGCGAACCCCGGCGGTGGCGGCGGGACGACATACCCCAACACCTCGCACCAGAAAAGAGCGAGGCGCTCGGGTTCGGCACAGTCGAAGGTGACCTGGAACTGTCTGATCGGGGCCATTCACTTACGGTAGCGGCGCGCGCCGAGGAGGCGTACCAAGGCGTACGTTCCTCACCTTCGTGTCCTCTCGGTCACGCGGCCGAGACCACCGACGAGAAAGAGGCACGGCACCTGAGACCCTCCACGCGCTGTAGGTTCTCAGCCTCGCTGTCAGGCGGCAGTGCTGTGACCTGCGGTTCCTCTCGCTGTCTCACGTTGCGTCGGTCGTCCGCAGTCTCATGAGCGTGTCATTTCCTCGGACTGCGGCCACCACCGCCTGTACTTCGGTCGGCCCGGGCGGCTCCGGCCCCAAGCCGACCGACATCCAGGCCCTGAGCCCAAGCCTCGAACTGTAGAAGCCACAGAACGCCCACGAAACTTCGCAGCTATTCGTCACCGGCCGGCTGGCTCCGCCTCCTGCTTCTCACCCCACGGCTCGCACGCGCTCGCTGGGTCCCGAGGGCGATGGATGTTTGCGCTATCGCGGGAAACTCGCCAACTCGTCGCCCAGACGGCCAGCGCGCAGACCGCGAATCCGGCCCCGAGGAGACTGGAGCCCGCCCAGCCGTGAGCGGTGAAGATAGCGGTGGTTGCGGCTGCTCCGAGAGCGGAGCCGAGGGAGTAGAAGACCATGTAGCCGCCGATGACGCTGCTGGTGCGCTCCGGGTGCGCGGTGGTGAGCAGGTGCTGGTTGCTCACATGTACAGCCTGGACCGCGAAGTCAAGGGCCACGACTCCGACGATGAGGAGCCCCAGTATCCACGGAAGCTGTGCGATCGCTACCCACGAGAGGACGAGCAGGGTGAGCGCGAAGCCAGCGACCTGAGCCGTCCGCCCCGCATCTGCCCACCGTCCCGCGCGAGCAGCGCCGAGGGCACCAGCGAGTCCCGCGATGCCGAACAATCCGATCTGGCTCTCGCTCAGATGCCACGGCGCGTCCGCAAGCGGCAGGGACAGCCCGCTCCACAGCGTTCCGAACGAGGCGAACAAGAAGAATGCGATGAGCCCGCGCGTCAGCAGGAGACGCTCACCGAACAGGCCGCCGAGTGCAACGACGGCCTGCCTGTATCCCGCGGGTCGGCTCGGACGCTCCTCTGACGGAAGGGCGACGAGAACGAGACCGGCGAGCCCGAGCAACAGCAACGCCAGCAGGGCATAGATGCTGCGCCAACCCCACACATCGGCGAGCGTGCCGGTGACGACCCGCGCGCCCAGGATGCCGACCACAACGCCCGAGGTCACGACACCAATGTTCCGGCCTCGCTCGGCAGGCGGCGAGGCCGATGCGGCGTAGGCCACCGTGGTTTGTACGACGACTGCGAACAGCCCTGCCACCGCGAGCCCCACGAACGCCATCCATGCGGCTGGCGCCAAGGCCGTGAGGACCATGCCTGTCGCGGTGATCGCCAGGTGCACGACGATGAGCCGGCGCCTGCTGACGACCACATCGCCGAACGGCACCAGCAGCACCAGCCCTGCCAAGTAACCGAACTGGCCGGTCGCCACGATCCACCCCGTGTGTGCTGCCGGCACACCGAGATCCCGGCCCATCGGCTCCAGAACCGGCTGCGCAGCGTAGATGCTGGCCACAGCGACGCCACACACCGCCGCGAGGAGCAGCCGCCGCCACACGTCCATCGCACCCCAACCCCAATCAGTAGCAATTTGCAAGCGTTTTGACGGTAGGGCATACTGGTTTCAATCCGCAACTCATTGAGAGGTGTCATGCCGCGCCCTACCACCCGCGCCCCGAAGCCCGACTGGACCGACCCCGACTGCCCCGTCGCCCGCACGCTCGACCTCGTCGGCGACAGATGGAGTCTTCTCGTCATCCGCGACGCGATGGACGGGGCGCGCTCGTTCACCGAGTTCCAGCGACGCACCGGCATCGCTCGCAACATCCTCACCGAGCGCCTGCGCAAGCTCACTGCGTACGGGCTCCTCGCCCAGCGCACCGCGCGGTCAGGCCGCCGTCAGGAATACGTGCTCACCGACGCCGGCCGCGATCTCTTCTCCGTCATCCTCACCCTGCGGCAGTGGGGGGAACGCCACGCCTTCGCTCCGGACGAGGCGCACTCCACCTTGGTCGACGAGCACGGCACCCCTGTGCCAGAGATCGTGCCGACCAGCGCCGACGGCACTCCCCTTGATGCCGGGACCACTCACGTGCAGAAGACTGGATAGAAGGCAAGTCGTCAGACGTCTTCAGATCTCGCAGACACCGGTTGGGTCAAGAGTCGACAGCCACCTGACGCGTGGTTTCCTCACTGGCCGCGGTGGCGCCTTGCAGGTCACGGATGGCCCGGATGACTTGACGCCCGAAGGCCGTGGGAGTGGTCGTCGTGAACCGACCCGACCACAGCAAGCGCAAGACCCCGCACCGAACAAGCTCCGGGGCAGACCCGTCCACCGCGCCGAGGGCCTTTTCGATGGGCATCCCGTCCACGACGGCCCCATCGACTGCTTCCAACAACGCCAGCTCCGATTCGCTCAGCACCTGATACCCCACCCGCGACCCTGAACGACCTGGCGTGTCCAGGCAAAGGTGAAGGCCACCTCCGGCGTCTCCAGCAGGCGACTCGCTTCACACCGACGACCAGCGGCCCCTCCCGGGCCAGCAGCGGGTAGTCGGGTTGTGCTTGCGGACTTTGCCCTGCACCCGCGCCTTCAGCAGGAACGGCTGGGCCGCGATGTGCCGTACCGACGGATCTGAGTCAGCGAGCAGCAGCCGCGCAAGCTCCAGCCTCGACTCCTAGATCACGTGGTCGCGTACCGTCGCCGACCAGTACGTACCCGAGTTGTGCCGTTGCCCGCTGTACCAGCGGAACGTACGCCACGGCGACGCCTGCGGCAGCCGGGAGATCTCCGCAGCCTCCCAGGGGCGGTCCTGCTCAACACTCCCATCGACACGACGGCGGCTCACCATAACGTCGTCAGCCGGTCCGACATCCACGATCCACCCCCTGTCGGCCACTCAGCCCGACATGAGGAGAGTCGCATCGCGCACGTACCGCAGGAGGCAAAGTTCAGGGGCACCACATGATCGGGTGATGCCTTTGAACTGTGGTTCTCCAGCGGGTGTCAGGAGTGCCATCGGCATGACACGACGGCGGAGAAAATGACACGGAAACAGGGAACCTACAACGTGCACGGTTCAGGTCTGGGCCATGTCGACGAAGCGGGAGTAGTGGCCCTGGAAGGCGACGGTGATGGTGGCGGTGGGGCCGTTGCGGTGCTTGGCGACGATGAGGTCGGCCTCGCCTGCGCGCGGGGACTCCTTCTCGTAGGCGTCCTCGCGGTGCAGCAGGATCACCATGTCCGCGTCCTGCTCGATCGAGCCGGACTCACGCAGGTCGGAGACCATCGGCTTCTTGTCCGTGCGCTGTTCCGGGCCGCGGTTGAGCTGGGAGAGGGCGATGACGGGGACCTCCAGCTCCTTGGCGAGCAGCTTGAGGTTACGCGACATCTCCGAGACCTCCTGCTGGCGGGACTCGGGCCGGCGTGAGGCGCCGGACTGCATCAGTTGCAGGTAGTCGATGACGATGAGCTGGAGGTCGTTGCGCTGCTTGAGGCGCCGGCACTTGGCGCGGATCTCCATCATCGTCAGGTTCGGGGAGTCGTCGATGTAGAGCGGCGCGTCGGTCACCTGCGGCATCTGGCGGGCGATCTTGTTCCAGTCGTCGTCCGTCATGCTGCCGGAGCGCATGTGGTGCAGGGCCACGCGGGCCTCGGCGGACAGCAGGCGCATGGCGATCTCGTTGCGGCCCATCTCCAGCGAGAAGATGACGCTGGGCAGGTTGTGCCGGATCGAGCAGGCGCGGGCGAAGTCCAGCGCGAGCGTGGACTTGCCCATCGCGGGGCGGGCGGCGATGACGATCATCTGGCCGGGGTGCAGGCCGTTCGTCAGCGAGTCCAGGTCGGTGAAGCCGGTGGGGACGCCGGTCATCTGGCCGCTGCGCGAGCCGATGGCCTCGATCTCGTCGAGCGCGCCCTCCATGATGTCGGTGAGCGGCAGGTAGTCCTCGGACGTGCGCTGCTCGGTGACGGCGTAGATCTCCGCCTGCGCCGAGTTGACGATCTCGTCCACGTCACCGTCGGCCGCGTACCCCATCTGGGTGATGCGCGTGCCCGCTTCCACCAGGCGGCGCAGGACCGCGCGCTCGTGGACGATCTCCGCGTAGTACTCGGCGTTCGCCGCCGTGGGCACCGTCTGCACCAGGGAGTGCAGGTAGCCGTTGCCGCCCACCTTGGTCAGTTCGCCGCGCCGCGTCAGCTCGGCGGCGACCGTGATGGGGTCGGCCGGCTCCCCTTTGGCGTAGAGGTCCAGGATCGCCTGGTAGATCGTCTCGTGCGCGGGACGGTAGAAGTCCGGTCCCTTGAGGACTTCCACGACGTCGGCGATGGCCTCCTTGGACAGCAGCATGCCGCCGAGGACGGACTGCTCGGCGCCCAGGTCCTGGGGCGGGACGCGCTCGAAGGGACTGCCCGGGTCGAAGCCGCCGGAGCCGGAGCCCGATCCCGCGCCGGTGCCGCCGTCGGCGGGGAAGCCGTCGGCGGGGAAGCCGTCGGCCGCGGGGAACCCGTCGTGCCCGCGTTCGTGCTGCTCGCCGTCCGGTTCGGCGCCGCGCCGCGGGCGGGACACCGGCAGCCGGTCGCCCGCGCGCGTCGCGGGGGCCGCCGTCGCCCACGGGTCCTGCAGGTGCTCGGGCCGAGCCATCCCGCCGCCTCCTCCCGTGCCGCGCCGCAGTGCACCTCTTCCTACGGCACGGCTCTGACAACAGAGCCACCCGACTCCGGTTACGGCGCGACAGGCTCGCGGCGAAGCAGAGGGGAACGAGAGGCGGGCGCCGGACAACGCTACGGCCCCCACCGAGCTGGGCCAATCTGGTTATCCACAGGCCTCTGTGGGTGACGCCGCACATCCTGTGGAGAACCCCGGCCAACCTGTGTACGGCGCGGGGGACAGCACTGTGGAGAAGCCCGAGCCGAGTCCGCCCAACGGCGTTTCACCTGCGCCTTTGCCGTCCACGGGCTGTGCAGGAAAAAAACTTCGCCACACGGCGGAAGTTCCTCGGACTCCGGGGGTGGCACCCGGCTGGCCCACGGTGACAGTAATGGGTAGAATGGGCTTGCGATCATTACCTGTGGATGTTTGTATCACCGACATGCCCGCTTCCCCCTCCAGCTCCCGCGACCGCTCGCCCCGTCCCGCCGACGACGGCGCCGCCGCCGCGCCGTCCCGCGGGCGCGGCGCGCGCCGCCACGACCGGGAGATCCTCGCCCTGGCGCTCCCCGCCTTCGGCGCCCTGGTGGCCGAGCCGCTCTTCCTCATGGCCGACAGCGCGATCGTCGGCCACCTCGGCACGCCCCAGCTCGCCGGCCTGGGCGTCGCCGCCGCCCTCCTCACCACGGGCGTCAACGTCTTCGTCTTCCTCGCCTACGCCACGACCGCGGCCGTCGCCCGCCGGGTCGGGGCCGACGAGCTGCCCGCCGCCATCCGCCAGGGTATGGACGGCATCTGGCTCGCCCTCCTGCTGGGCTTGTGCGTCCTGGCCGTCGGCTACCCCGTCGCACCCGCCCTGGTCGACGCCTTCGGCACCTCGGCCACGGCCGCGCCCCACGCGGTCACCTACCTGCGCGTCAGCCTCCTCGGCATCCCCGCGATGCTCATCGTGCTCGCCGCCACCGGGGTCCTGCGCGGCCTCCAGGACACCCGCACGCCGCTGTACGTGGCCATCGGCGGCTTCACCGCCAACGGCCTGCTGAACTTCGCGCTCGTCTACGGGGCCGGGTGGGGCGTCGCGGGCTCCGCGTGGGGCACGGTGATCGCCCAGTGCGCCATGGCCGCCGTCTACCTCGGAGTCGTCGTCCGCGGCGCCCGCCGCCACGGCGCGTCCCTGCGCCCGGACGCCGCGGGCATCCGCGCCTGCGCCCAGGCGGGGGCGCCGCTGCTCGTCCGCACGCTGTCCCTGCGCGCCGTGCTGCTCATCGCCACCGCCGTCGCCGCCCGGCTGGGCGACGTTCCGGTGGCCGCGCACCAGATCACCCTCACGCTGTGGTCGCTGCTGGCCTTCGCGCTGGACGCCATCGCCATCGCCGGGCAGGCCATCATCGGCCGCTACCTCGGCGCCGGAGACGCGGTCGGGGCGCGGGCGGCGTGCCGGCGCATGGTGCAGTGGGGCATCGCGTCCGGCGTCGTGCTCGGGGTGCTGGTCGCCCTGGCCCGGCCGCTGATCCTGCCGCTGTTCACCAGCGACCCGGCGGTGCACGCCGCGCTGCTGCCCGTGCTCCTGGTCGTCGCCGTCACCCAGCCGATCGCGGGCGTCGTCTTCGTGCTCGACGGCGTGCTCATGGGCGCCGGGGACGGGCCGTACCTGGCCTGGGCCATGCTCGCGGTGCTCGCGGTGTTCGCCCCCGTGGCCCTGCTGGTGCCCACACTCGGCGGTGGGCTGACGGCGCTGTGGTGGACGGTGGCCGGGGTGATGATGGCGACGCGAATGGTCACCCTCTGGTGGCGGGCGCGCTCTGGCCGGTGGGTCGTGACGGGCTCCGTCCGCGTGTGAGGGCGACGGCCGCGCACGGGCCGGACGGGCACGCGCACGGGTTGAACGGTGCGACCGCGCGGCCGCGGCCCGGACGCACGACCGGGGCGGACGCGCGTGGACGGTAGGGGCGCTGGGCGGAGCGACCGCGGCGCGGCGGGGGCGCGCGGGGCGCCCCGGGCGCCCCGGGCGTTGCGGGCGTTGCGGAGGGCGCCTGCGAGCGGGCCCGGACGCGCGAGCGGGCCGCACCCGGCAGGGTGCGGCCCGCTGCGTAGCCGGTCAGGCGTGCGTCGACCTCACGCGGCCTGGACCTCGACGCCGACCTTGGCGACGACATCGGTGTGCAGCCGGACCGAGACCTGGTGCGCGCCCAGGGTCTTGATCGGCGAGCCCAGCTCGATGCGGCGCTTGTCCACGTCGGGACCGCCGGCCGACTTCACCGCGGTGGCGATGTCGGCGGGGGTGACGGAGCCGAAGAGGCGGCCGCCGTCGCCGGCGCGGACCTTCAGGCGCACGTTGGTGCCCTCAAGCTGCGCCTTGACATCGTTCGCCTGCTCGATCGTGGTGATCTCGCGGATCTTGCGGGCGCGGCGGATCTGCTCGACGTCCTTCTCGCCGCCACGGGTCCAGCGGATCGCGAAACCCCGGGGGAGCAGGTAGTTGCGGGCGTACCCGTCGCGCACCTCGACCACGTCGCCGGCGATGCCGAGGCCGGAGACCTCGTTGGTCAGGATGATCTTCATGTCGGTCACCCTTTCCTTATCGCGCGGTGGACGTGTAGGGGAGCAGCGCCATCTCACGGCTGTTCTTCACGGCCGTCGCGACGTCGCGCTGGTGCTGGGTGCAGTTGCCGGTGACCCGGCGGGCACGGATCTTGCCGCGGTCGGAAATGAACTTCCGCAGCAGGTTCGTGTCCTTGTAGTCGACGTAGGAGATCTTCTCCTTGCAGAACACGCAAACCTTCTTCTTCGGCTTGCGAGCAGGCGGCTTCGCCATGGTCTCTCTCCAGTGAGTTCAAGAAGTGTGCGGGTGAACCCGCCGCCGTCGGGCCTGTGCGGGCCGTCAGAACGGGGGCTCGTCCGAGTAGCCGCCGCCGCTGGAGCCGCCGCCCCAGCCGCCGCCGCCACCGCCGCCCTGCTGGCCGCCGCCCGCCGGAGCGCCGGTCGCCCACGGGTCGCCGGCGGGGGCGTTGCCCCCGCCCTGCTGGCCGCCGGAACCGCCGCCCCAGCCGCCGCCCTGCTGGCCGCCGCGCCCGGTGGTCTTGGTGACCTTCGCGGTCGCGTTGCGCAGGCTGGCGCCGACCTCGTCGACGTCCAGCTCGTAGACCGTGCGCTTGATCCCCTCACGGTCCTCGTACGACCGCTGCTTGAGGCGGCCCTGCACGATGACCCGGGTGCCCCGGGTGAGGGACTCGGCGACGTTCTCCGCCGCCTGCCGCCAGACCGAGCAGGTGAGGAACAGGCTGTCGCCGTCCCGCCACTCGTTGGTCTGCCGGTCGAAGGTCCGGGGGGTGGACGCGACGCGGAACTTCGCGACCGCCGCACCGGAAGGGGTGAAGCGCAGCTCGGGGTCGTCGACGAGATTGCCGACGACCGTGATGACGGTCTCGCCTGCCATGGGGTACCTCTCGGCGTGCTGCTGGCTGCTTTGGGCTGCGTAGCGCTGCTACTCGGGACCTTCGTGCGCTGGTGTCGGGTGACTCAGCGGACGGAGGGACGGAGGACCTTGGTCCTGAGAACCGACTCGTTCAGGTTCATCTGACGGTCGAGCTCCTTGACGACCGCGGGCTCGGCCTGCAGGTCGATGACCGAGTAGATCCCCTCGGGCTTCTTGTTGATCTCGTAGGAGAGACGACGACGCCCCCAGGTGTCGACCTTCTCGACCTTGCCCTTGCCCTCGCGGACAACGGCCAGGAAACTCTCGATCAGCGGCGAGACGGAGCGCTCGTCGAGATCGGGGTCGAGGATCACCATCACCTCGTAGTGACGCATGTGTAACCCACCTCCTCTGGACTCGGCGGCCACGGTCGTTCCGTGGCAGGAGGGTCGTATGCGTGACGCCACGGTCCCTGCCGTTGTACCCCCCGCCACTGACAACCCGGGCGTTCGGCCTGGGGAGCGGAGGCGGGCACGGCAGACACCGGTGCAGACGCCACAGCCTACCCGCCACGGCCCTCCCGGTTGAAATCCGGGCCGAGCACCCCGCAACCTGGACACATCGGGTGTGAGCGGTGCCACAGCACACCGCCGACCGGTAGGAGGTGCCTCATGGCGCAGGCAGCAAGGCAACACCACGGCCCCCTCTCCTTCCTCGACACCGACGGCCAGGCGCACCCCCGGGAGAACGCCTTCGCCGTGGCGGTGATCGTGCTGGGCGCGGTCGCGGCCGTCACGTCCCTCTTCCCCGGCCTCCATCTGCTGGCCTCGTGGGCGGGGCTGATCGGCATCGGGGTCGGGCTGTGGGGCCAGATGATCTCCGCGACGACCGCGGAGCGGTTCCTGTTGGTCATCGGCCTGGGTGCCTCGGCCTTCGGTTTCTACCTCGGCATGTCCCACGGCGGCCTCTTCGGCGGCCTCCTCGGCTGACGGGCCCCGGCTCTCCGGCGCGGGGAGCGGCCTCCCGGGACGACGGAGGCGGGCGCCGGGAGTGACGGGGCGGCGGCTCGGCCGGCGGCGGACACGTCCCCGCGCCCGGGGCGACGCCAGCTCGGCGGTCGCGCACGTCGGCGCGCGGTCGCCGGACGTCGGCTCCGCGTCCGGCGTGCTCCGTCCCGGCGTGCCTCGGTTCCGGTTGCCGCACCGCCGCCCCGCGCGGTCGGCGGTGCGGCGCCGCCCTCGACACCACGTGGGGCGCGCGCCCCGACGAGTAGGCTTCGCGCCAGACCCTGCGAAGTACGCCGGAGGAGCGCCCCCGTATGAGCCTGACCCTGAGGACCATCAGCCGCGAGGAACACCTGGCGTACATCCGGTCCCTGCCCTCGGCGAGCCACTGCCAGGTGCCCGCGTGGGCGGACGTGAAGACCGAGTGGCGCGCGGAGAACCTGGGCTGGTTCGACGACCGCACCGGCGAACTGGTGGGCGCGGGCCTCGTCCTCTACCGACAGCTTCCCAAGGTCAAGCGGTACCTGGCCTACCTCCCCGAGGGTCCGGTGATCAACTGGCACTCGCCGAACCTGGAGGAGTGGCTCAAACCGATGCTCGCCCACCTCAAGGGCAAGGGCGCGTTCTCGGTGAAGATGGGCCCGCCGGTGGTCATCCGGCGCTGGAACGCCGCGGCCATCAAGAAGGGCATCCAGGACCCCGAGGTCAAGCGCCTGCGGGACGTGGAGCCCACGTTCATCGAGCCCCGCGCCTTCGAGGTGGCGGACAAGCTGCGCCGCATGGGCTGGCAGCAGGGCGAGGACGGCGGCGCCGGCTTCGGTGACGTCCAGCCGCGCTACGTCTTCCAGGTGCCGCTGGAGAACCGCAGTCTGGACGAGGTGCACAAGGGCTTCAACCAGCTCTGGCGGCGCAACATCAAGAAGGCCGAGAAGGCCGGCGTCGAGGTGGTGCAGGGTGGCTACGAGGACCTGGCGGAATGGCAGCGCCTGTACGAAGTGACGGCCGAGCGCGACCGCTTCCGCCCGCGCCCGGTGGGCTACTTCCAGCAGATGTGGAAGGCGCTCAACAACGAGGACCCGAACCGGATGCGGCTGTACTTCGCCCGGCACGAGGGTGAGAACGTGGCGGCGGCCACGATGCTCGTCGTCGGTGGCCACGTCTGGTACTCCTACGGCGCCTCCGCGAACCACAAGCGCGAGGTGCGGCCGTCCAACGCCATGCAGTGGCGGATGCTGCAGGACGCCTACGCCCTGGGGGCCGGCGTCTACGACCTGCGCGGCATCTCCGACTCGCTGGACGACAGCGACCACCTCTTCGGCCTGATCCAGTTCAAGGTCGGCACCGGTGGGGAGGCGGCGGAGTACCTCGGTGAGTGGGACTTCCCGCTCAACAAGCTGCTGCACAAGGCGCTCGACATCTACATGTCGCGACGCTGACGCCTGATCCGCACCACGCCCCGTACACGAGAAAGGTCACCCACCGGCATGGCGCTCTCCCTCTACGTCGACACCCCTCGCTGGCGAGCGCACCAGCAGTCGGTGCTCCAGCAGTTCCCGGGCATCGTGCCGGTCTGCAAGGGCAACGGCTACGGGTTCGGTCACCAGCGGCTGGCGGAGGAGGTCACCGGCTTCGGCTCCGACATCCTGGCGGTCGGCACCACGTACGAGGCCGCCCGGATGAAGGACTGGTTCAGCGGTGACCTGCTCGTCCTGACGCCGTTCCGGCGCGGTGAGGAGCCGGTGCCGCTGCCGGACCGGGCGATCCGCACGGTCTCCTCGGTGGACGGCGTGGGTTCGCTCGTCGGCGCCCGGGTCGTCGTCGAGGTGATGAGCTCGATGAAGCGGCACGGCGTCGCGGAGCAGGACCTCGGCAAGCTGCACGCCGCGATCGAGAACGTGCGGCTGGAAGGCTTCGCCATCCACCTCCCGCTGGACCGCACGGACGGCTCGGACGCCGTCGAGGAGGTCATCGGCTGGATGGACCGGCTGCGCGCCGCCCGGCTCCCGCTGGAGACGATGTTCGTCAGCCACCTCAGTGCCGACGAGTTCGCCCGCCTCCAGCAGCAGTTTCCGCAGACCCGGTTCCGTGCTCGCATCGGGACGCGGCTGTGGCTGGGGGACCACACGGCGACCGAGTACCGGGGTTCCGTGCTGGACGTCACGCGGGTGGCCCGGGGCGACCGGTTCGGCTACCGGCAGCAGAAGGCGCAGCACGACGGGTGGCTCGTGGTGGTCGCGGGCGGCACCTCCCACGGCGTCGGCCTGGAGGCGCCGAAGGCGCTGCACGGCATGACCTCGCGGGCCAAGGGCGTCGCACGGGCGGGCCTGGCCACCGTGAACCGCAACCTCTCCCCCTTCGTCTGGGGCGGTAAGCAGCGGTGGTTCGCGGAGCCGCCGCACATGCAGGTGTCGATCCTGTCCGTGCCGGCCGACGCACCCGAGCCGCACGTCGGCGACGAGATGGTGGCGCACCTGCGGCACACCACCACGCACTACGACCGGCTCGTGGAGGGCTGAGTCCGCGGCCCGCGCCGGGGGCCGCACATGCGGACGGGGTCGTGTTTCACGTGAAACACGACCCCGTCCGCATGTGCCGGGTGGTGCGGACCCGGCTCGGTGGCGCGCGCTCAGTCCGGAGCGCCGCCCCGCCCGCTGACCTCTCGGCGCCGTCGCTCGGCGCCGGGGGCGGGAAACGACCGGCGCTGCGTCAGCGCTCGACCTCGCCCTTGATGAACTTCTCGACGTTCTCCCGCGCCGCGTCGTCGAAGTACTGCACGGGCGGGGACTTCATGAAGTAGGAGGAGGCCGACAGGATCGGGCCGCCGATGCCCCGGTCCTTGGCGATCTTCGCGGCGCGCAGCGCGTCGATGATGACACCGGCCGAGTTCGGGGAGTCCCAGACCTCCAGCTTGTACTCCAGGTTCAGCGGAACGTCGCCGAAGGCACGGCCCTCCAGGCGCACGTACGCCCACTTGCGGTCGTCCAACCAGGCGACGTAGTCGGAGGGGCCGATGTGCACGTTGTGCTCGCCCAGGTCCCGGTCGGGGATCTGGGAGGTGACGGCCTGGGTCTTGGAGATCTTCTTGGACTCCAGCCGGTCGCGCTCCAGCATGTTCTTGAAGTCCATGTTGCCGCCGACGTTGAGCTGCATCGTGCGGTCCAGGATGACGCCCCGGTCCTCGAACAGCTTTGCCATGACCCGGTGGGTGATGGTCGCGCCGACCTGCGACTTGATGTCGTCACCGACGATCGGGACGCCGGCCTCGGTGAACTTGTCCGCCCACTCCTTGGTACCGGCGATGAACACCGGCAGCGCGTTGACGAACGCCACCCCGGCGTCGATCGCGGCCTGGGCGTAGAACTCGACGGCCGTCTGGGAACCGACGGGCAGGTAGCAGACCAGAACGTCGGCCTGGGCGTCCTTGAGCGCCCGCACCATGTCGACCGGCTCCTCGGCCGACTCCTCGATGGTCTCCCGGTAGTACCGGCCCAGACCGTCGTAGGTGTGGCCGCGCTGCACCGTCACACCGCTGGTGGGCACATCGCAGATCTTGATGGTGTTGTTCTCGCTGGCGCCGATGGCGTCGGCCAGGTCCAGGCCCACCTTCTTGGTGTCCACGTCGAAGGCGGCGACGAACTCGATGTCGCTGATGTGGTAGTCGCCGAACTGGACGTGCATCAGACCCGGGACGCGGCTGTCCGGGTCGGCATCCTTGTAGTACTCGACGCCCTGCACCAGCGAGGCGGCGCAGTTGCCCACACCGACGATGGCTACGCGAACCGAACCCATTCCGGTTGCTCCCTGTGTACTCGATGAGGCCCGCACGGTGCGGAACTCAGGTGGTGTCTTCGGACGAATCCGGCCGGGCAACGCCCCGGGGCCGGGGCTGATCGCCCGTCTCTCGTGTCTGGCGGTCCGGCTCACGCCGACCGCGCCCGGCCCGCTCGCTCTCGATCAGTTCGTTGAGCCAGCGGACTTCCCGCTCCACGGACTCCATGCCGTGGCGCTGGAGCTCCAGCGTGTAGTCGTCCAGCCGTTCGCGGGTGCGGGCCAGGGAGGCGCGCATCTTGTCGAGGCGCTCCTCCAGGCGGCTGCGCCGCCCCTCCAGGACGCGCATGCGCACGTCCCGCGAGGTCTGGCCGAAGAAGGCGAAGCGCACGCCGAAGTGCTCGTCCTCCCAGGCGTCGGGCCCGGTCTGGGCGAGAAGCTCCTCGAAGTGCTCCTTCCCCTCCGCGGTGAGCCGGTAGACGATCTTGGCCCGCCGGCCCCCGAGGGGAGCGGCACGCGGGTCCTCCGGTGGGCCGCCCTCCTCTTCGACGATCCAGCCCTGTTGGACCAGCGCCTTGAGGCAGGGGTAGAGCGAGCCGTAGCTGAACGCGCGGAACACCCCGAGCGACGTGTTGAGCCGCTTACGCAGCTCGTAACCGTGCATGGGGGCCTCGCGCAGCAGGCCGAGGACGGCGAACTCGAGGATGCCGGACCGTCTGCTCATGAACGCTCCACTCCTCTCCTCGTGGTGTCCGCCGGTCGCCGCGAGCCGATGCGCACGCCGTGCGCCGCGTCCGCACACCGCCGTGGCGCACCGCCCCCGCACGCCCCGCGCACCGCCGTGGGGCGTGCCGGGCCGTCCCGGGCGGGACGCCGTGGAGGTGTACCGCTGCGACGTACCGCTGCGATGTACCGCGCCGATGTATCGACTCGATACATCCAGACGATAGAACCCGCCGCGTGGTGCGGCAAGCGCGGGGTGGGTGTCCGGGGTCACATTCGCGCTCGGGCCCCCGGACTGGTCGCCTTTCGGGTGAATGTCCGGTAAAGCAGGTTTTGGTGCTGCGTACCCTGTCGCTGTGCAGAGACCACCGGGAACCGTGTGCCGCGAGCCTGCGTCCTCGTCCCGGGTGAAGTGCGCCCCTGTCCTCCGGCCGGGCCGCACGTCGGGGGACCGGAAGTACACTGCCGCCTTCAGGCGTGAGTGCCTGACCGAGGAGTAGCTGTTCCCATGAGCGAGCACCGCCGCAAGCCGCCGCCGCAGCGCGGCCGCCGCGCCGCGTCGCCGGCACCCGGCCGCCGCGCGGCCATGCCGCCCAGCGGGCCCACCACCAGCTCCTACGGTCCGCCTGACGAGCGGCCGTACGGAGGCCGGGCCGAGGCCCGGCGGGCGGCCCAGCGCGGCAAGGGCGGCCGCCGCCGTCCGCAGGCGGGCGGCGCCGCCGCGGGCGGCACCACCGTCATCGGCCGCGGTCGCCGCCCGGAGCCGGCCGCCAAGAAGCGCTTCATCGACTACCCGCGCTCGGGCAAGTCGGGCTTCCGCCGCTGGACGCCGTCGTTCAAGCAGGTCACCGGCCTGACGTTCTCCGGGCTGCTCGCGCTGATCGGTCTCTTCGCGATCGGCTACGCCTGGGTGGAGGTCCCCACCGAGGCGAACGCCGCCGCCACCCAGCAGAGCAACATCTACTACTGGGCCGACGGCACGGTGCTGGCCCAGGAGGGCTCCAAGAACCGGCAGAACCTCAAGTACGAGGACATCCCGAGCGAGATGCAGGAGGCGGTGGTCGCCGCCGAGAACGCGACGTTCTGGGAGGACTCGGGCGTCGACCCGAGGGGCATCGGCCGCGCGCTGCTCAACATGGCCACCGGTGGGGACACCCAGGGCGGCTCGACGATCACGCAGCAGTACGTCAAGAACAACTTCTTGACCCAGGATCAGACGCTCTCCCGCAAGTTCAAGGAACTCTTCATCTCCATCAAGGTGGGGGCCGAAGAGGACAAGGAATCCATCATGCGGGGGTACCTGAACACCGCGTACTACGGGCGCAACGCCTACGGTCTCCAGGCCGCGGCGCAGGCCTACTTCGGCAAGGACGCCGTCGACCTCGACCGGAGCCAGAGCACCTTCCTCGCCACCGTCCTCAAGGGCCCCGACCTCTACGACCCCGCGGGCGGCGTGACCGAAGGGGCCACGGCCGAGGCGAACACCGACCGCGCCAAGAAGCGCTACGCGTGGATCCTGCAGCGCCAGGTCGACCTCAAGATCATCAGCAAGCAGGAGCGGGACGAACTCGCGCAGTTCCCCGAGATCAAGGAGCGCGCCCCGGCGGGCAGCGGCGACACCGCCCAGACGAGCTACCTGGTCGAGACGGCGAAGCGGTACGTGCTGGCCAAGACGGACGTGACGGTCAAGGACTTCGAGCTCGGCGGCTACGAGATCCAGACCACCTTCGAGAAGGACAAGGTGCAGGCGCTGGAGCAGGCCGTCGAGGCGGCCCGGGACGAGCACCTGAAGCCGGAGGAGCGCGAGATGGACGAGTTCGTCCAGTTCGGCGCGGCCTCGGTGAAGCCGAACGACGGCGCCATCATCGCCCTCTACGGCGGCGCCGGCGCGGAGAACGGCCACTACGCGAACAACGCGGACACCTCCGGCGTGCCGGTCGGCTCGACGTGGAAGCCGTTCGTGCTGGCCGCCGCCATGGAGCACGGCACCTACCGCAGTGACCGCGTGGGCATCTCACCGGAGAGCAAGTACAACGGCGACAACGAGATCGTCATCAAGAACCAGGACGGCTCGGACTACCTCACGGACAAGAACGAGCCCTTCCGCCAGGTCAACGACGGCAACCGGGACTACGACTACATCACCCTGCGCGACGCCATGAGGGTCTCGGCGAACTCGCCCTTCGTCCAGCTCGGCATGGACGTCGGCATGGACAAGGTGCGCGACGTGGCGGCCGCGGCCGGCATCAGCGAGCACAGCTTCGCCACCGTCGAACCCTCCTTCGCGCTCGGCACGTCCACGCCGTCGGCCATCCGCATGGCGGACGCGTACGCCACGTTCGCCGCCTCCGGCACGCAGACCGAGCCGTACTCGGTGACCGAGGTGAAGCTCAACGGCGAGCCCGAGGACGGGTTCGAGAAGCCGAAGAAGGAACAGGCCATCGACCGGAACGTGGCCGACATGGTCACCGACGTGCTCCAGGGCGTCATCGCTCCGGACGGCACCGGGGCCAACGCGCTGGAGCTGGGCCGCCCGGCGGCGGGCAAGACCGGAACGACCGACCAGAACAAGTCGGCCTGGTGGGTCGGGTACACCCCGCAGCTCTCCACGGCCGTGACGATGTTCCGCGAGGACGCCACCAACCCCGGCCTGCTCTCGATGAACGGCACCGGCGGCAAGGACTCGATCCACGGTGGCGACATCCCGACCGCCGTGTGGACGACGTACATGAAGGCGGCGCTGGAGGGCCTGCCCCCGGAGGACTTCCCCGAGCCCTCGCCGATCACCGAGGTCGCCGACGGCCCCGGCGTGCCGCAGCCGAAGCCCGAGCCGGACCCGGAGCCCACCGAGGAGGAGGAGTCCGAGGAGCCCGAGCCCGAGCCCGAGGAGTCGCAGTCCGAGGAGCCCGAGCCGCCGCCCTCCCCGGAGCCCACCGAGACCGAGACCTGCGAGGTGTGGGACTTCGACTGCGACGACGGGGGCGGCCAGGACGCCGGTACCAGCACGGGCCAGGACGGCGGCCAGGACGGCGGTCAGGACGGCGGTCAGGACGGCGGTCAGGACGGTGGCACGGACGAGGGCCGGAGCAGCGGCGGCCCGGGTGGCGGCCAGCCGGACGGCGGCACGACGGGCGAGCCCGGCGACAGCCAGGGCGGCTGGCTCGCCGGTCGGCGCGGCGAGTAGCGCGACGGCCCTGAACCGGCGCGCCCGGCCGCCGGCCGTCCGGCGCCACCACGGCGGCGGTCGGCGGCCGGGCGCGCGAGGCCGCGTCCGGGCTCCGCGCCCGGACCCGTGGACGCCGACGGTCCCGGAGGCCGGGCGCGAGGCGGTGGCCGCGCTCAGAGGGTCTGCTTGAACCCCACGTGGGAGGCCGTGAACCCGAGGCGCTCGTAGAAGCGGTGGGCGTCGGTGCGGGAGGCGTCCGAGGTGAGCTGCACCAGCGCGCACCCCAGCCGCCGCGCCTCGTCCACCGCCCACCGGACCAGCTCGCTGCCCAGGCCGCTGCCGCGCTCGTCGGCGTGCACGCGCACGGCCTCGACGAGCGCCCGCTCGGCGCCGCGCCGGGACAGCCCGGGAACGACAGTGAGCTGCAGCGTGCCCACGGCGCGTCCGGCGCGCTCGGCCACGACGAGGTGTTGCCGCGGGTCGGCGGCGAGGGCGGCGTAGGCGGTGCGGTAGGGGCCGAGGTCGTCGGGCGTCTCGCGGGTGGCGCCCAGCGGGTCGTCGGCCAGCATCGCGACGATGGCCGCGAGGTCGTCCTCCGCGGCACGGCGTATCACGAGAGCGCTCATGCGCGCAGCCTATTGCGGTCTTCCGTGGCCGGGCCCACCGGCTGCGGGCGTACCGTGCGAAATGTGCTCCGGTGAGGCGCGCGCTACGGACGGTGGTTTCCGTCCAGGGTGGGTGAAATCTGGGCGGAATCGCGGAATTGCTCACTCCCGCACGGCACTTGTGCATGGATGAGGTAACGGTATGGTCGAGGCCGCATCACGCCGCAATGCTCGGTCGGACGTCGTCCCCACCCGGAATCCGCGGTGACATCACCGCGTCAGACAGGGGAAAGAGACGTGGCACTTCCCGCTGGGAAGTGCGGCAACGGCCAGAAGACGTAGAGGACGAGGCACGCCATGACCACCATGTCGGCTGACAACGGTATACCCGGCTCCGGCTCCGGCAGCGATGGTGACTGGGGCTGGTTCTCCCCGCCCAAGCACAGGCCAGAGGCCGAGCCCGGGGCAGGCGCCGAGCAGGGGGCGGGGGCCGGGCCGGGAGCGGGGCCCGAGCCGGCGCGGCCGGGGCCCGGCGGCCTCCCGGGCCGGCCGGACGCGGCGCCGGCGCCGTCCGCACCCGAGCGCGACCGCGCGACCGCGCCGACGCCCCCGGGAGCGGCCCGCGAGAGCGCGCCCCCCACCGCCGACACCACCCTGATCCGGCGCACCCTCGAGGAGATCGAACCCACGTCGGACGCCGTGACCGCCTACTTCTACGCGCTGCTGTTCGTCCGCCACCCGCAGCTCCGCGACCTCTTCCCCGCCGCGATGGACGCCCAGCGCGACCGTCTGTTCAAGGCCCTGCTCACCGCCGCCCAGCACGCCGACAACGCCGCCGTGCTCACCGAGTACCTCACCGGGCTCGGGCGCGGTCACCGCAAGTACGGCACCAGGCCCGAGCACTACCCGGCCGTCGGCGAGTGCCTGCTGGCCGCGCTCTCCCGCTACGCGCACCAGAGCTGGTCGCCGCAGACGGAGGCCGCCTGGGTGCGGGCGTACACGACCATCTCGCAGATCATGATCGACGCCGCCGCCGAGGACGAGCTGCACGCGCCGGCCTCGTGGAACGCCGAGATCGTCGGGCACGAGCAGCGCACGGACGACATCGCGGTCATCACCGTCCGGCCGGACCAGCCGTACCCGTTCCTCGCCGGGCAGTACACGGCGCTGGAGACGCCGTGGTGGCCCCGCGTGTGGCGCAACTACTCGTTCGCCGCGGCGCCGCGCCCCGACGGCCTGCTCAGCTTCCACGTGAAGGCGGTGCCGGCCGGATGGGTCTCCGGCGCGCTGGTGCGCCGCGCGCGCCCCGGCGACGTGCTGCGGCTCGGCCCGCCCACCGGGAACATGACGGTCGACCACCGCACCGACAGCGGCCTGCTGTGCCTGGGCGGCGGAACCGGTATCGCGCCGATCAAGGCGCTCGTGGAGGACGTCGCGGAGCACGGCCGACCGCGCCCGGTTGAGGTGTTCTACGGCGCCCGCCGCGAGCACGACCTCTACGACCTGGAGACCATGCTCACACTGGAGACCCAGCACCCCTGGCTCTCGGTGCGCCCGGTGGTGGCCGACGGCTGCCCGGTGCGCGCCGCCGGGCTGGCGGGCGAGCTGCCCGACGCCGTCCGCGGGGCGGGACGGTGGGGCGCGTACGACGGATACGTCTCGGGGCCGCCCGGAATGGTCCGCAGCGGGATTGACGCGCTGGTGGGAGCTGGGATACCCGTCAACCGCATACGGCACGATTCTCTGGAGGAACTCGTGGCGGCCGCGGAAGAGTGAGCGAGTGGAAGCGGGAGACGTGGCAGTGCACGACAGCGGGAGCCGACCGGGCAGCGCGGGGGAGCACGAGATACAGGCGGAGCTCGGCTCCACGGAACGGGCGGACCGCTTCTACGGCGACCAGATGCTGGACCACCTGAACGAACGCATGCGTGAGTTCACCCGGCGTCAGGAAATGTTCTTCCTCGCGACGTCGGACCGGAACGGCTCCTGCGACAGCACCTTCCGCGCCGGCCCGCCCGGGTTCGTCCAGGTGCTGGACGAGCGCACCCTCGCCTTTCCGGAGTACCGGGGCAACGGCGTACACGCCAGCCTCGGCAATATCCGCGAGAATCCCCAGCTCGGCATCCTGCTCGTCGATTTCCTCCAGGCCCGGATCGGTCTGCACGTCAACGGCACCGCCGAGATCCTGCGCGACGCCGAACTGCGCGCCGAGTACCCGCACCTGCCCCACGACCCGGTGCCGGGCCGGCGCGCGGAGCTGTGGGTGCGGGTGAGCGTCGAGGAGGCGTACATCCACTGCGCCAAGCACATCCCGCACCTCCAGCACGCGCCGAAGGGGGCGGCCAGGGAGGGGCGGGCCTGGGGCTCGGACGACTCACGGCGCAAGGGCGGCGACTACTTCGGCGCGGCCCGGGACCGCGCCGCCCGGGAGGCCACCGCGCGGGAGCGGGCTGCCGGGGAGGGGGAGCCGACGCGGGCCGACGCGGCCGGGCAGGCGCCGTCCGCCCCTGCCTCGGCCGTGTCCCCGGTCCCGGAGGCGAGTGGCGGGGCTCGCAGGCCCGGGCCGCCGCCGACCGGGGCGGCCGTCCCGCCCCCGCCCGCACACCCGCCCGTGGCGGCGCCGCTCGCGGGCGCCGTCCCACCGCAGCCGACGCGCGCACCTGCCGCACCGGCCGAGCCGGTGGCGCCGAGCGCGCCGACGACGGGCTCGGGGGACGCACCGGACACCACCGCACCGGACGTCGCACTCGACGCCACCGCGCCGGGGCCCGCGCCGGACGCCGTCTCCGGTACCGCGTCCGGGGAGGCGCCCCTGTCCGCGCAGGCGTGGCGGGAGCGGGCGAAGCGGTTGCTCGCCGAGGTCGAGGCCCGCAGGCCGCCGGGTGGCGCGGTGCCGTACGAGGAGTGGTTCAGCGGCCGACGGGGCTGAGTCCCCGGCGCGCCGCTCCGCTCACCCCAGGTCCGGGAGCAGCAGGGCCCTGAGCCCCTCGACGTTGCGCTCCAGGTACGCGCGCAGCGTGGGCGGGACGAGGTTCACGGAGGTCACGCCCTCGCGGGTGAACGGCAGGCGCACCACCTCGTACCGCCCGCACGGCTCCTCCACCTCGGGGCCGTGCCGTCGGCCGAGGTCCATCGAGGCGAGGCGGCACGCGAAGAAGTGCTGCACCTTCACCCCGCCGCCGGTGCCCTCCGGCACGGTGTCGACGAAGGCGGGCACTACGTCGACCACCTTCGCGCCCAGCTCCTCGTCCACCTCGCGGTGCAGCGCGGCCGTCACGGACTCGTCCACGGGTTCCACGCCGCCGCCCGGGGTGATCCAGTAGGGCTCCTCGCCGGGCTTGGTGCGCTTGATGACGATCAGCGCGTCGCCGTCGAGCAGGATGGCGCGCGCGGTGCGCTTGACGACGGGACGGGCGGCGGGACGGTCCGGAGCCATGCCAGTGGTCTGCCGCACCGGGTCGCGGCCGAAACCTGCCGTTCCGGCCGCCCGCCCGACCTCAGGCGTCCGGCCGGGCCGCCGCGTCCAGGGCGCCGAGCAGATCGGCCACCAGGTCCTCGGTGTCCTCCACGCCGACCGAGAGCCGCACGAAGCCCTCGGGGACCGCGTCGCCGCCCCAGCGCCCCCGGCGCTCGGCGGTGCTGCGGACGCCGCCGAAGCTCGTGGCGTCGTCCACCAGGCGCAGTGCGGCGAGGAACCGCTCGGCGTGCGCCCGGTCGGGCAGGGTGAAGGAGACCACGCAGCCGAAGCGGCGCATCTGGCGGGACGCCGTCGCGTGGGCCGGGTCCTCCGGCAGCCCCGGGTGGCGCAGGCCGCTCACCTCGGGCCGCTCGCGCAGCGCGCGGGCGACGGCGAGCGCGTTCTCCGCCTGCCGGTCGACGCGCAGGTGCAGCGTGGCCAGGCTGCGATGGGCCAGCCAGGCCTCCATGGGGCCGGGAATGGCACCGACGATCTTGCGCCAGCGCCGCACGGTGTCCGCGACGGCGGCGTCCCGGCACACGGCGTAGCCGAGCAGCACGTCGCCGTGGCCGGACAGCGCCTTGGTGCCGCTGGCCACCGAGACGTCGGCGCCCAGCTCCAGCGGCCGCTGCCCGAGCGGTGTGGCGAGGGTGTTGTCGACGGCGACGAGGGCCCCGTGCCGGTGGGCGGCCTCGGCGAGCTCGCGGACGTCGCACACGTCGAGCCCGGGGTTGGCGGGCGTTTCCAGCCACAGCAGTGAGGCGCCCTCCAGCGCGTCGTACTGCTCGCGCCCCCCGGTCGGCACGGCGCGGACCTCGGCGCCGTGCTCCTGAAGGTGCTCGCGCACCGCGGCCAGCAGGTTGTAGCCGTCGGAGGGCAGCACGACGACGTCACCCGCGCGCACCTGGGACAGCAGCACGGCCGAGATCGCCGCCATACCGGAGGCGAAGGCCACCGGGTGCGCGGGCCCGCCGGGGTGCTCCAGCGCGGCGAGGGCGTCCTCCAGCGCCGTCCAGGTGGGGTTGCCGTCGCGGCCGTAGGTGTACGGGGCCTGCGCGGGGTCGCCGGGCAGGTGGTAGTGCGCGGCGAAGACCGGGCCGGGCAGCGCGGGGGCGTAGGGCTCCGTGGGCGGCAGTCCGGCACGGACGGCGCGGCTGCCGTCACCCAGGTGTTCTTCGGTCATCGGCGTTCCCACTCCTTCGTGACGGCGTCCAGCAGCCCTGCCATGGCGTCCTCGATGAGCTCCAGCACGTGGTCGAAGCCCTCCCGGCCGCCGTAGTACGGGTCGGGCACGTCCGCCTCCGGACCGTCGGCCGCGCCGGTGCCGCCGGCGGCGAAGGAGCGCAGCAGGCGCACCTTCCCGGCGTCGGCGGGCGTGGGGGCCAGGCGGCGCAGCTCGCGCAGGTGGCCCCGGTCGAGGGCGACGACCAGGTCGCGTTCGGCGAAGTCGGCGGCCCGGAACCGCCGGGCGGTGTGCTCGGTGCCGTACCCGGCCGCGGCGAGCACCGCGACGGTGCGCGGGTCGGCGCCGTCGCCCTCGTGCCAGCCGCCGGTGCCCGCGCTGTCCACGGTGACGCGGTCCGCGAGCCCGGCCTCGGCCACCCGTTCGCGGAAGACGGACTCGGCGATCGGGGAGCGGCAGATGTTGCCCGTGCAGACGAAGCACACGCGGTACGGGGCCCGGTCGGGCGACGACGCGGCGGGCCGGGAGGCCCGGGAGGTCCGGGGCGCCTGGGAGGAGGACGGGCGGGAGGAGTGCTGCGGGGGCTGGGGCGCGGACATGCCCCCATCATGGCCGGATGGGGGCACGTCGTGCGGACCGGGGGCGCGGGCGGCCCGGTCAGCGGCCGTCGGGGAGGACCAGCTCCATCGCCCAGGAGACGACGGCGATGATCAGGCCGCCCAGCAGGGCGGTGCCGAAGCCCTCGACATGGAACGGCAGGTCCACCAGGTTGGCCAGCCACGAGGTGAGCAGCAGCATCAGCGCGTTGATCACCAGCATGAACAGCCCGAGCGTGAGCAGCAGCGCGGGCAGGGACAGCAACTTCACGATGGGCTTGACCACCGCGTTGACGATGCCGAAGATCAAGGCGACCAGGATCAGCGTGAGCGTCTTGCTGCCGGTGCTGTCGCCCGTCAGCGTGATGTCGCCCAGCAGCCACACGGCGACCGCCAGGGCGACCGCGTTGACGAGGGTCTTGATGAGTAGGTACATGCTGGGGATGGTCTCCCGGAACCGGCCGGTGAAACAGCGAGGGGTCAACCTGAGATGAAGGCGTTCCGGTTGGATGAGCTGGAGGCCGAGCGGGCGGCCCACAACGGGGCGTACCTGCAGTTCCTGCGCGAGCGGAACATGTCGGTCGGTCTCTACGCCCTCGCGGCGGGTGAGCCGGACCCCCAGAAGCCCCACGCCCAGGACGAGGTCTACCTCGTCGTCAGCGGCCGCGGCGCGCTCACCGTGGGGGACGAGACGACGCAGGTGGGGCGCGGCAGCGTCGTGTACGTCCCCGCGGGCGTCCCGCACCGCTTCCACCACATCAGCGAAGACCTGCGCGTCATGGTGGTCTTCTCCCCGCCCGAGCGGTAGTCCGCTCGGGCGGCGGAACGGGGCGGCCGCCGCCGAGCCGCGGCGGCCAGCTCCGCGGCGGGAGCGGTCAGTCCTGCGGCCGGGGAGCCCTGCGGTCGGGGAGGTTCGCCGCTCGGCCGGGTACGGGCCGCGAGACCCGGCTCTTCGGGCCGGGACGGCACTCCCCCGTGGCGTCGGAGCGCCCCGACCGCAGGCTGCTGTTTCACGTGAAACGGCTGGTTTCACGTGAAACAGGGCGAACCACGGAGCACCGCCCCGCTCCGGCGTCGTCCCTGAGTGCCGCTTCGCCGCTTCGAGCCCCTAGGGGCCCGGTCAGGGGAGAGCGGGGGCCGCGACGGTCCCATGAGGCGGATTGGGTGCCTAGCATCGAGGGAGTCGCAAGCATTGGCTACGAAGATCAGGAGACGGCATGAGCGCGAAGGGAACGTTGGCGGGTCTGCCGACGTGGGTGAAGTGGGTCGGCATCATCGTCGTGGCACTGGTGCTGTTCAGGGTGGTGGCTTGGGTGCTGACGGCGGTGCTCAGCCTGGTGTTCAACGTGCTCCTGTTCGTCGCCGTGCTGGCCGTCGTCGTCTTCCTCGCACGGAAGTTCCTGTCCTCGTCGTCAGGCTCCTCGGGTGACCGTTGGTGATCGCGCCCACGCGTGCCGTGACCTGCGCCGTCGGTGCGGGGCGGAAGGCGGCGGCAGCGGTAACTCCGTTGTCAATCGGGTGACTTTGAACCCGCTGCGTTGTGTAACTTCTCGATCTTGGTGAACGATGCCCCCAGGGCCTGTGGCCCGTCGAAATCCACAGCAGCCCGGCCGCACGGGGCCCGGGCACGAGACGCCGGGGGCGCGGATGAACGGCACGGTTCAGGCGCAGGTCATGATGAGCTTCCTCGCCTCGGACGAGCTGTCCTTCCGGATTCCGGTGGACCTCGTGTACGAGGCCGCCGATCCGTACGCCGTCAGCTTCACCTTCGGCCTGCCGGGGGACGAGCCGGTCACCTGGGTCTTCGGCCGTGAGCTGCTGGTGGACGGCGTCAGCCGCCCGGCCGGTGAGGGAGACGTGCACATCGCGCCCGTCTCCCCGGAGTGCCTGGCGGATCTGCATATCCGGCTCCAGGTCGGAGCGGAGTCGGCGCTGCTGCGCGTGAGCGCGCCGCCGCTGGTGGCCTTCCTGGACCGGACCGACCGCGTCGTGCCGCTCGGTCACGAGCCGCAGTGCGCGGACCTCGACGCGGAGCTCGACCGCATCCTCGCGGGCCGCCCGTAGAACACCGGCGGCGTCCCCGACGGCGACAGCCCGCAGCGCCATCGCCTCCCGCAGCGCCGCGCGTCCCGGCGGTCCCCGCCGCCGGCCGGTCGACTCTCGGCAGCGCCCCGGCGGCCCAGCGGCGCCCCGCCTCCGGCTGGTTCCCGTGGGCCCCCGGCGCTCCGGCGGCCTCCCGCGGCGTCACCGCTTGCGGCGGCGGCCGCGGCCGGTGCCGGCGCTCGCCTCCTGGCCCAGCCCCGCCGAGACGACCAGCGCGGCCAGCCCCGTGGTCAACGGCACCGAGGCGACCAGGCCGATGGAGCCCACCAGCGTGCGCACGATCTCCTCGGCGACCAGCTCGCTCGTGGCCACCCGGCCGACCCCCGCCTCGGCGACCGAGAACAGCAGCAGCAGCGGCAGCGCGGCGCCCGCGTAGGCGAGCACCAGGGTGTTGACGACCGAGGCGATGTGGTCGCGGCCGATGCGCATCGCCGCCCCGTAGACGCGCCGCCAACTCGCCGTCGGGTCGGCCTGCTTCAGCTCCCACACCGCGGACGTCTGCGTCACCGTGACGTCGTCCAGCACGCCGAGGGAGCCGATCAGCACCCCGGCGAGCAGCAGCCCGCGTACCTCGATGCCGGGGTAGAGGCTGTGGACGAGGGAGGTCTGGTCGTCGGTGTTGCCCGACAGGTCGGCCCAGTCGATGAACACCGAGCCCAGCAGTCCGATGAGGGTGAGCGAGAGCAGCGTGCCCACGACCGCGACCGACGTGCGCGCGGTGAGCCCGTGGCACAGGTACAGCGTCACCAGCATGATCGCGCTGCCGCCCACCACCGCCACCAGGAGCGGGTTGGAGCCCTGCAGTATCGCGGGGAGGATGAACAGCGTCAGCACCCCGAACGTCACCGCCAGCCCGACGAGGGCCAGCAGGCCCCGCAACCGGCCCACGGCGACCACGACGAGCGCGAAGAAGGCGGCCAGCAGCACCATCGGCACGCCGCGTTCGATGTCCACGATGCTGTACTGGAGCTCCTCGGGGGCCTGCGGCGCGTAGGCGACGACCACGTCCTGCCCGGTGTCGGGCCGCCGGGTGGCGTCCGGCGTCAGCACCTCGGTGAACTGCCGCCCCACGTGCGGACCGCTGGTGACCTCCACGGTCAGCAGGCGGCACGCGCCGGAGTCGGCCGGATCGCCGTCCTGCTGCTGGGCGTTGACGGCCTCGCAGGAGACCACCTCGGACTGGGTGACGCGGGCGGACTCCGTCTGGCGGTCGAAGCCGACGCCGGTGCGCTCGCCGTTCTCGCCTTCCGGCGCGCCGCCCGGCCACAGCAGCACCAGCCCGGCCAGCACCGCGGTGGCGAACGGGATCAGCACCGCGGCGATCACCTTCCGCAGATGGCGGGAGACGGGCGCGGCCGGCCCGTGGTGGTGGCTGTGCGAATGCCCGTGGTGGTGGCCCTGGGGGCCGCTGTGCGATGCGGTCACGGACCGATCATCGCAAGACCCCCTGGCGTGAGGGGGCGGCGAACCACTAGCGTGATGGACGTTTTGCACATCGCGGGAGCTCCGAGCACGGGGCTGAGAGGGCGCTGACGGCCGTATCCGATACGGCAGACGCTGCGTCGACCGCCGAACCTGTTACCGGGTAATGCCGGCGTAGGGAGTGGGTCTCATGACCACGCAGGATGCACGCACGCGTGCTCAGAACGACGACGCGGCCGCCGCGGGCGCCGACAAGGGCGCCGCCGACACCGCGGACCACGGGCGAATCGGCTGGCACAAGGGCTACGTGAGCGGTTCGCGCCCGGACATCCGGGTGCCCGTGCGGCGGGTGCACCTCACCAACGGCCGGGACGTGACGCTCTACGACACGTCCGGGCCGTACACCGACCCCCACATCGACACCGACGTCCGCCGCGGCCTCGCGCCGCTGCGGGAGAACTGGATCATCGCCCGCGGCGACACCGAGGAGTACGCCGGCCGCGAGCTGCGTCCGGAGGACGACGGCGTCAAGCACACGGCGCCGCGCGGCGGGCTGCGCAACCTCGACGCCGTCTTCCCCGGGCGGCCCCGCCAGCCGCGCCGGGGCCGCGAGGGGGCGGCCGTCACCCAGCTCGCCTACGCGCGGCGCGGTGAGGTCACTCCGGAGATGGAGTACGTCGCCGTCCGGGAGAACTGCTCGCCGGAGTTCGTCCGGGAGGAGATCGCCGCCGGGCGCGCGGTGCTCCCGGCCAACGTCAACCACCCGGAGATCGAGCCGATGATCATCGGCAAGAACTTCCTGGTGAAGATCAACGCCAACATCGGCAACTCGGCCGTCACCTCCTCGATCGAGGAGGAGGTGGAGAAGATGACGTGGGCGACCCGGTGGGGCGCCGACACCGTCATGGACCTCTCCACCGGCCGCAACATCCACACCACCCGCGAGTGGGTGCTGCGCAACTCCCCCGTGCCGATCGGCACGGTGCCGCTCTACCAGGCGCTGGAGAAGGTCGACGGCCAGGCCGAGGAGCTGAGCTGGGAGGTCTACAAGGACACCATCATCGAGCAGGCCGAGCAGGGCGTGGACTACATGACCGTCCACGCCGGCGTGCTGCTGCGCTACGTGCCGATGACCGCGCGCCGCAAGACCGGCATCGTCTCGCGCGGCGGCTCCATCATGGCCGCCTGGTGCCTGGCCCACCACAAGGAGAGCTTCCTCTACACCCACTTCGAGGAGCTGTGCGACATCCTGCGGGCCTACGACATCACCTTCTCGCTGGGTGACGGTCTGCGCCCCGGCTCCATCGCCGACGCCAACGACGAGGCCCAGTACGCCGAGTTGAGGACGCTGGGCGAGCTGAACCGCGTCGCCAAGTCGCACGGCGTGCAGACGATGATCGAGGGTCCGGGCCACGTCCCGATGCACAAGATCAAGGAGAACATCGATCTCCAGCAGGAGATCTGCGAGGAGGCGCCGTTCTACACGCTCGGCCCGCTGACGACGGACGTGGCACCCGGCTACGACCACATCACCTCGGGCATCGGTGCCGCGATGATCGGCTGGTGGGGCACGGCGATGCTGTGCTACGTCACGCCGAAGGAGCACCTGGGCCTGCCGAACCGGGACGACGTCAAGACCGGCGTCATCACCTACAAGATCGCCGCGCACGCCGCGGATCTGGCCAAGGGTCACCCCGGGGCTCAGGAGTGGGACGACGCGCTGTCCGACGCCCGGTTCGAGTTCCGCTGGGAGGACCAGTTCAACCTGGCCCTCGACCCGGACACCGCGCGGGAGTTCCACGACGAGACCCTGCCGGCCGAACCGGCGAAAACCGCCCACTTCTGCTCGATGTGCGGACCGAAGTTCTGCTCGATGAAGATCTCGCAGGACATCCGGCGCGAGCACGGCGGGGACCTGTCGGCGGCGGAGATCGACGCGGGGATGGCCGAGAAGTCGGCCGAGTTCGCCGCCGCGGGGAACCGCGTGTACCTGCCGATGGCGGAGTGACGGTCGGCGGCTGAACACCTGGGCCCGGGGCCACACCCACCGCGTGTGGCCCCGGGTCTTGTGTCTACCCGTGCGGCGGCGGATCAGTCCGGGGCACGGGGGTCAGCCCGGCGGGGAGAAGGTCCAACCCGCGGGGAGGAGGGGCGGCCCGCGGCGGAAGAGGAACCGGCCCGCGGGGGAAGAGGGGCGGCCCGCGGCGGAAGAGGAACCGGCCCGCGGGACGGGGCTCAGCCCGCCGTCTCGTCGGGGCCGGTGAAGTCGGGGCTCGTGAAGTCCGGACTGGAGTAGCGGGGGGCGCGGGTGTCCTCGGTGGCCGCGGGGCTGGTGAAGCCGGGGTGGGAGTAGCCCAGGCGGGGGGTGCGCGGCGGGGTCGGCTCGCGTGCGTCCTCCGCGTTGGCCAGGGCCTCGCGGAAGAAGGGCAGCACGCCGCGGTCGAGCAGCGCCGCGCGCCAGACGGCCCGCGCCCGGGCGAGCTCTTCGGCCAGGGGCTCCTGTCCGGAAACCGCCCCCGGGCGTGTCGCGCTCGACGCGTTGCGGGACGCGGTGAGGACGAGGCTGACGCTCGCCGCCAGCAGTCCGACGGCGGTCAGCCCGGCGAACACCCAGCCCACGTTGCGCATGGGGGCGCCCAGCGCGAGGTCGGGGGAGAACGTGGTGAGGGTGTAGCCGACGGCCAGGAAGATCACGGCGGCGGCACCGGCCAGGACGGGCGCGAGGACGGAGAGCACCGCGAAGAGCCCGGCCCCGCCGGTCTCGGCGACACCTGCGGCCAGTCCCGTACCCGCGCCGGGGCCGCCGGAGGGGCCGGCGGCCGACCCACCGGGGTGGCGTGACTCCTCGCGCACGGCCGTGAAGTGCTGGTACTCCGCGGCGGCGCAGGCGGCGATGGCCGCGGCGGCGCCCAGCGCCATCGCCCGGAGCTGCTCCGGACCGAGCCGCCGGCCGATGGCGTCGAGGCCGGGGCGGGTGTGTGCGGTGCGCAGGGCCTCGTCGACGACTCGCTCGAACTCCGGGCGGTCCTCGGCTCGCAGGTGCGGCGCGCTGTTCATGTGCATCCCCCGATGCTCCGTAGGGCCGTCGGTGCCGGCGGCTTCCGGGCAGGTGGAAGTGCGGATGGAAGGGCCTTGATGGTAGAGCGGTTCCGCCGCGCGGTGACAGGGTGTGGGGAGAATTGCCCACCGGCCCGTTGCCCTACCCCTGCCCACTGAGGGGGCGGGTCACGCGGGGCCGGGGCGAGGGGTGCGGTCAGTCCTCCAGCGGGAGGCGGCTCACCAGGAGCTTTCCGGCCATGGTGACGCCGCCGTCCATGGCGATCGCGAGCCGGTCGGCGTAGACGTGCGGGCCGGTGATCTTGAGCCCCTCACCCTCCGCGGCGGCGTCGTCCGAGGTGTGGGCCTCGCCCGTCAGGTAGGGGATGGGGCTGTGGCCGTGCACGACCTGCCGGCCGCCGTAGGTCGCGAGCATCTGCCCGGCGACCTGGGGCCCGTCGTCGTCGCGGAACGCGAAGCGCTTGGTGAACTTGCGGAACAGCTCCCACGTCTCGTCCGGGTCGCGCCGTTCGAGTGCCTCGGTGATGGCGTCGTTGACGGCGCCGATGGTGTCGCCGTAGTCCAGGTAGGCGGTGGTGTCGGAGTGCAGCAGCAGGTGCTCGTCCTCCAGCGTCATCGCGTCGAGCCGCGTCATCCACTGGAGGTGGTGGTCCTGGAGGCGCTCCATGTCGCCGTGCTGGCCGCCGTTGAGGAGCCAGGCGGCCTGGAAGGACGCCGTGCCGGCGCCGGAGTCCACGGGCGTGTCACCGAACCGCCTGGCGCCGATGATCAGCAGCTCGTGGTTGCCGAGCAGGGCCTTGCAGTAGCCGCCGGCGGCGGCGGCCTCGGCGGAGAGCTGCATGACGAGGTCGATGACGCCGACGCCGTCCGGCCCGCGGTCGGTGAAGTCGCCGAGGAACCACAGCCGGGCAGTGCCGGCCGCCCAGTGCCCCTCGGCGTCGACGAGCCCGGCCGCCAGCAGCGCGGCGCGCAGCTCGTCGAGGTAGCCGTGCACGTCGCCGACGACGTACAGCGGGCCGCGCGGCTCCCCGTCCGGCGCCGCGGGGGACGGGACGTCGACCAGGGTGGGGGTCGGCTGGGCGGCGTCGGGGCCCAGCACGGGCAGGTCGCGCTGGGTGGGGGTGTAGCCGTCGTCCTCGGCGGGCGGTGCGGCGCCCTGGGGGGCCGCCGCCCGGGCGGGCGCCACGGCCTCGGCGGGTACCGCTGCGGGGGCCGGGGCCATGCCGGGCGCACCGCCCGTGACCGTGTGCTGCCACATCCCCGATCCGTGACCGGCCCCCTGAGTCATCGACCCCTCCACCAATTCGCGCGCAGCTCTGCACCTGCCGGACCGTGCGCTCGCGGGCGTTCCTGGTCGGAGGCCGGGCCGGTGCCGTGCGCCCCATCATAGGAACGTGGGTTGCGCCTTGTGACGCACCTGGGGGTGGCAGGTTCCCCCGGTGCCCGGTCGCACGGCCGTTTTGGCGGACTTGTCCGGTACGGCCGTGGTGCGGCGCAACCACCTGAACGTGTCGGGCGCTCGCTGACCCGCCGTCACTCCGACGTGCCCGGACCGCGGCGCGGCGGGCTGACGGTGGTGCGCGGTGGGCGGCGCTGGGAGGACGCGCGCACGATCAACTCGGTGGGCATCACCTGCTGGACGGGGCGCGCCGGGTCGTTGACGCCCTCGATGGCGTCGATGAGGAGCTGGATGACGGCGGTGCCGATGCGGCCCGGCTTGAGCGAGAGCGTGGTGATCGAGGGCTCGGTGCTGGCGTAGACGGAGGACTCGCTGCAGCACACCAGCAGCAGGTCCTCCGGGACGCGCAGCCCGTAGCGGCGGGCGGCGGCCAGCAGGTCGGTGCCGTTGGGGTCGAAGAGGCCGTAGACGGCGTCGGGGCGGTCGGGCCGGGCCAGCAGCCGGTCGGCCGCCACGGCGCCGGCGCAGGGGTCGTGGGCGGGGTAGGTCTCGTACACCGGGTCCTGGCCGCGCGCGTCGCACCACTGGAGGTAGGCGCGGGTGGACAGCCGGGTGTAGGTGTCGGTGCTGGTGCCGGTGAGCAGGCCGATGCGGCGGGCACCGGCCTCCGCGAGATGGTCGAGCAGGCCGGTGACGGCGGCCTCGTGGTCGTTGTCGACCCAGGCGGCGACGGGCAGGCTGGCGGCGGGGCGCCCGTCGGAGACGACGGGGATGCCCTGCTGGACGAGTTCGGCGACCACGGGATCGTGGTCGGCCGGGTCGATGACGACGGTGCCGTCGAGCGCGACGTTGGACCACACGTCGAAGGTGCTGCGTCGGGCGGGGGCGGGCAGGATGACCAGGGCGTAGCCGCGGGCCAGTGCGGCGGAGGTGGCCGCGCGGACCATGTCCGCGAAGTAGGCGAACTCGGTGAAGGTGAACGGTTCTTCGCCGTAGGTGGTGACGGTCAGCCCGATGAGCCCGGACTTGCCGGTGCGCAGGGTGCGGGCGGCGGCCGAGGGGCGGTAGCCGAGCCGGTCGGCGACCTCGCGGACGTGGCGCCGGGTCGCGTCGGGGAGGCGGCCCTTGCCGTTGAGCGCGTCGGAGACCGTGGTGATCGAGACGCCCGCGGCCGCCGCGACGTCGCGGATGCCGGCTCGCCCCAGCCGCCGACGTGACGTGGGATGGCTCACCTGATGCTTCCCTGCTGCTGTCATGGCGAGCCGATAGTAGGGCCGAGTCAGGTACCCCAGGGGGGCGTGCGAGGGGGTCTCGGCAGGGACGATTCTGCAAGATCGAAAATGCTGAAACGCCTTGGAATAAGCGGTAGTTGAGGGGGTCGGCACACGGTGTGGTGGCGAGGGGCGGTGTTGGCCCCCTCCTTGCCTCCAGGTTGCGAACAGGTCTCAACTCACCTGTACGAGTGAAGCGCGCCAGGGCGCCTGCCAGGGGCGCACGTTCCCTCTCGCGCGCCCCCACCGTCGTGGGGCGCGGGAGGCGGAGGTCACCGGCACCGGCCTCCTGTGCGCGGCCGCCATTCCTCTTAGGGTGTGGAGTAATGGCGAACGAGGAGGCTGCGATGACCGACAAGACCCCGAAGCTGCGTGCGGTGCTGGACGGCATTCCCACGTACAAGCCCGGCAAACGGGACGCCGGGGCCGCTGCCGGAACGGTGACCTACAAGCTGTCCTCGAACGAGAACCCCTACCCGCCGCTCCCCGGGGTGCTGGAGTCCGCGGTCGCGGCGGCCGGCGAGTTCAACCGCTACCCCGACATGGCCTGCGTGGGCCTGACGGCCGCGCTCGCCGAGCGCTTCGACGTCCCGGCCTCCCACGTGGCGACCGGCACCGGCTCCGTCGGCGTCGCCCAGCAGCTCGTACAGGCCACGTCCGGGCCGGGTGACGAGATCATGTACGCCTGGCGCTCCTTCGAGGCGTACCCGATCATCTCCCGGATCTCCGGCGCCACCCCGGTGCAGGTGCCGCTGACCGAGGGCGAGGCGCACGACCTGGACGCGATGGCCGACGCCGTCACGGAGCGGACCCGGCTCATCTTCGTCTGCAACCCCAACAACCCCACCGGGGTCGGCATCCGCCGCGCCGAACTGGAGCGCTTCCTGGACCGCGTGCCCGGGGACGTCGTCGTCGTGCTGGACGAGGCGTACCGCGAGTTCGTGCGCGACGAGCAGATCCCCGACGGCATCGAGCTGTACCGTGACCGCCCGAACGTGTGCGTCCTGCGCACCTTCTCCAAGGCGTACGGACTGGCCGGGCTGCGCGTGGGGTTCGCGGTGGCGCACGAGCCGGTGGCCGCGGCGCTGCGCAAGACGGCGGTGCCGTTCGGGGTGAGCCAGGCCGCCCAGGACGCGGCGGTGGCCTCGCTGGGCAACGAGGCCGCGCTGCTGGAGCGGGTGGAGACGCTGGTCGCCGAACGCGCCCGGGTCAGCCGCGAACTGGTCGCCCAGGGGTGGACGGTGCCGGAGACCCAGGCCAACTTCGTCTGGCTCCGGCTCGGTGAGCGCACCGCCGACTTCGCGGCCGCCGCGGAGCGGGCCGGGGTCGTGGTGCGGCCGTTCCCGGGCGAGGGGGCCCGCGTCACGATCGGCGAACCGGAGGCGAACGACCTGTTCCTGCAGGCCGCCGCGGAGTTCCGCGCCGGCTGACTCCGCGCGGTGCGGTGCGCGCCGCGTGCGGTGCCCGTGCGGTGCGTGCGTGCGTCGCCCGTGCGGTGCGTCCGGGCCGTGTCGGCTGGCCGCGCTGCGTCGGCCGGCGATGCCGCCGGGGTCGTGCCGGGTTGCCCGGGGCCGCTGTGGCTGCCCGTGCTGCGGCCCTCGCGTCCGCGCTGCCCGTGCCGCCCGTGCTGCCCGCGCTGCCCGCGCTGCGCGTGCTGCCCGCGCTGCCCGTGCTGCGCGTCGTTCGCTTCCGCGCTGCCGGCGTCGCGCGGCCCGGGTCGCAGCGGTCGGCCATGCGGCCACGCGCCGTGCCGCGCTGCCCGGGTCGTGCCGTGCGGCCCGCGCCGCCCCGCGCCGACGCCGTACCGGCTCCGGGTGGCCGGCGCCCGCCGCCTCCGCCCCCTCTCCCGGCGACCGGGTCCGTCGGGGCCGGCCGCCCGGCGCCGGGCGGCGGGAGAGGGGGCGCGACGCTCGGCGGTGGGCTGCCGGGTGCCGGTTCAGCGGGGAGCGGGGGTGACGCGGACGGGGTCGCCGTCGCGGACGGTGGCCAGCGCGCGCGGGTCGCCGTCGATCCGCCCCAGCACGTTGCAGGGTGCGGCCAGGCGGCACTCGTCGCCGCGCGAGATCGGCGTGGGGCCGTAGGGCAGGGCGAGCGCGTCGCCCTCCGTCCAGAAGGCCACGGTGCCCGGCTCGACGACCTGCCGGGCGTCGCGCTCCAGGTCCGGGCTGAGCCGGGTGTCGAAGTAGACCTCCTCGCCCCACGTGGCGGCGCGGGACTCCAGGGGGAGGGCGGCCAGCAGGGCCCGGCTGGTGGGGGTGTCGTCGAGCGTCGCGGTCACCCGCCCCGTGGGCCAGGTGATGTGGATGGTGTGCTGAGGGCCTCCCGGGGTCGACGGTGCCTGCGGTGTGGTGGCCTGTGGTGCGTGCGGTTGCCGTGGTGTCCGTGGTGTCTCTGCCATGACCCAGATTCAACATTTTGTTGAGAATCCTGGGAAGAGGTACCCCCCTGATGTCGGCCCTTCCCGGTAGGACATAATGCTTGTGATTGTGAACGCATTCACGAGTGCGTCCGGATCGGGTGCCTTCATGCGCTCGTGAGCACCAAGCGAAGAAACATCCGCCATGCCCGAGAAACACCGGAACGGGAGCGGCGGACGCGAACGGGCAGCGGCCGCGGGCGCACCGGCCCGCGGCGAGCCGAAGGAGACAGCGACGTGCACCTGGACCTCGCTCTGGCGCCGGAGACGCTGGCGCGCTGGCAGTTCGGCATCACGACCGTCTACCACTTCCTCTTCGTCCCCCTGACGATCTCGCTCGCTTCGCTCGTCGCGGGCCTGCAGACGGCGTGGGTGCGCACCGGCAAGGAGAAGTACCTCAGAGCCACCAAGTTCTGGGGGAAGCTTTTTCTGATCAATATCGCGATGGGCGTCGTCACCGGCATCCTCCAGGAGTTCCAGTTCGGCATGAACTGGTCCGACTACTCGCGCTTCGTCGGAGACGTCTTCGGCGCGCCGCTGGCCTTCGAGGCGCTGATCGCCTTCTTCTTCGAGTCCACCTTCATCGGACTGTGGATCTTCGGCTGGGACCGGCTGCCGCAGCGCGTCCACCTCGCCTGCATCTGGATGGTGGCGGTCGGCACCGTCCTGTCCGCCTACTTCATCCTGGCGGCCAACTCCTGGATGCAGCACCCCGTCGGCTATCGCATCGACGAGGAGAGCGGGCGCGCGGAGCTGACCGACTTCTGGCACGTGCTGACCCAGAACACCGCGGTCGCGCAGTTCGCCCACACCATCACCGCCGCGTTCCTCACCGGCGCCGCCTTCATGGTCGGCATCGCCGCCTACCACCTGGTCCGGCGCCGGCACGTCGCCGTGATGCGCACCTCCCTGCGGCTCGGACTGGTGACGATGGTCGTCTCCGGCCTGCTCGTCGCCGTCAGCGGAGACCGGCTGGCGAAGATCATGTACGAGCAGCAGCCGATGAAGATGGCCGCCGCCGAGGCGCTGTGGGAGACCGAGGGGCCCGCGCCGTTCTCGCTCTTCGCGATCGGCGACGTCGATGAGGGCCACAACGAGGTGGCCGTCGAGGTCCCCGGGCTCCTCTCCTTCCTCGCCCACGACGACCTCAGCTCCCCGGTGCCCGGCATCAACGACACCAACGAGGCGCTCCGGGAGCAGTTCGACGAGGAACTCGGGCTGGGCGACTACCGGCCCAACATCCCGGTCGCCTACTGGGGGTTCCGCTGGATGATCGGGTTCGGCATGTCGTCCTTCGCGCTCGGCGCCGTGGGCCTGTGGCTCACCCGCCGCAGGCGCTGGCTGGCGCCCGACCTGCGCACCGGCGGCGACGAGGTGCCCAGGCTGGCGCTCACCCGGACCCGGGAGCTGGGCCCGACGCCGAGCCGCTGGTACTGGCGGGCCGCCTTCCTCACCATGGCGTTCCCGCTGATCGCCAACTGCTGGGGCTGGATCTTCACCGAGATGGGCCGCCAGCCCTGGGCCGTCTACGGCGTGCTGCCCACGGCGTCGTCGGTCTCCCCCAGCGTCTCGCAGGGAGAGGTCATCGCCTCGATGAGCGTCTACACGCTGCTGTACGCCGCCCTCGCGGTCGTGGAGTTCCGCCTCCTGGCCAAGTACGCCAAGGCCGGCCCGCCCGAGCTGACGGACGCCGACCGCAACCCGCCCACCCGCATCGGCGGCTTCGGCCCCAAGGGGCCGGGCGCCGGTGCCGAGGACACCGACCGTCCCATGGCCTTCTCCTACTGACGGCCCGGCCACCGAAAGGAGCGCACCCGTGGACCTGCCCACCCTGTGGTTCGTCGTCATCGCCGTGCTGTGGACCGGCTACTTCTTCCTGGAGGGGTTCGACTTCGGCGTCGGCGTCCTCACCAAGCTGCTCGCCCGCGACCGCGCGGAGCGCCGCGTGCTCGTCAACACGATCGGCCCGGTCTGGGACGGCAACGAGGTGTGGCTGCTGGCCGCCGCGGGCGGCACCTTCGCCGCCTTCCCCGACTGGTACGCCACCCTCTTCTCCGGCTTCTACCTGCCGCTGCTGGTGATCCTGCTCAGCCTCATCGTGCGCGGCGTGGCCTTCGAGTACCGCGCCAAGCGGCCGGAGGAACGCTGGCAGCGCAACTGGGAGCACGCCATCTTCTGGTGCTCGGCGCTGCCCGCCTTCCTGTGGGGCGTGGCGTTCGCCAACCTGGTGCGCGGCGTGCCGATCGGCCCGGACAAGGAGTACGCGGGCGGCCTGCCGGACCTCCTCAGCCCCTACGCGCTGCTCGGCGGCGTGGTGACGCTGACGCTGTTCACCCTGCACGGCACGGTGTTCACCGCGCTGAAGACGGTCGGCCCGATCCGGGCCCGTGCCCGGCGCCTGGCCACCGGACTCGGTGTGCTCGTGGTGGTGCTGGCCACCGGCTTCCTCGGCTGGACGCAGGCGGACGGCGGCGGCCCGGCGTCGCTGGTCGCCCTCGGAGTCGCCGTGGCCGGGCTGTCGGCGTCGCTGGTGGCCAACGGACGCGGCCGGGAGGGGTGGGCCTTCGCGTTCTCCGGTATCGCGATCGTGGCCGTCGTCGCCCAGCTCTTCCTCAGCCTCTTCCCCGACGTCATGCCGTCCTCGCTGCGCCCGGAGTGGAGCCTGACCGTGGCGGGGGCCGCGTCGAGCCCGTACACGCTCACCATCATGACCTGGTGCGCGGTCATCGCCACGCCCCTGGTCCTGCTCTACCAGGGGTGGACGTACTGGGTGTTCCGCAAGCGGATCGGCACCCAGCACATCGCCCCGGACCCGCACGCGGCCCCGGGGCACGCGGCTCCGCACGGGCTCGCGCCGCCGGCTCCGCCGACGGCCCCTGCCCCGGTCCTGTCGGCGGGCGCCGGCGTGGGCCCGGCCGCGACTGCGCACGCGGTGGCGGACGCCGGTGCGGCCTCGGGCGCCGGCGCGGTCCCGGGCGCCGACGCCGGGGGCGTGGGGTGCCCCGGACCGGACGCGCACGGGACGCGGCCCGAACCGGCCGCCGGTGCCGGGTCGGGGAGCGGGTGAGCGGGCGTGCGTCCCGTAGACCCGCGCCTGCTCCGGTACGCCAGGGCCACCCGCGTCTTCCTGCTGGCCTCGGTGGTGCTGGGGCTGGCGGGGGCCGGTCTCGTGATCGCGCAGGCGATGCTCGTCGCCGAGCTCGTCGTCCGCGCCTTCCAGCAGGGCGCGGCGGCCGGTGACCTCGCGCGTCCGCTGCTCCTGCTCGCGCTCGTCTCCGTCGGCCGTGCGCTGGTGGCGTGGCTGACGGAGCTGGCCGCGCACCGCTCCAGCGCGGCGGTCAAGTCGGAGCTGCGGCTGCGGGTGCTGACGCACGCGGGGGCGCTGGGGCCCGGCTGGCTCGGCGGCCGACGCACCGGTGAGCTGACGACCCTGGCCACCCGGGGCGTGGACGCGCTGGACGACTACTTCGCCCGCTACCTGCCCCAGCTCGGGTTGGCGGCGGTGGTGCCGGTGGCGGTGCTCGCCCGGATCGTCGGCATGGACTGGATCGCGGCGGCCACCATCGCCGTCACGTTGCCGCTCATCCCGGTGTTCATGGTGCTCATCGGCTGGGCCACGCAGGCCCACATGGACCGGCAGTGGCGGTTGCTCGCCCGGCTCTCCCACCACTTCCTCGACCTGGTGGGCGGATTGCCGACGCTGAAGGTCTTCGGGCGGGCGAAGGCCCAGGCGGAGAACATCCAGGCCATCACCGGGGACTACCGGCGGGCGACGCTGCGCACGCTGCGGATCGCCTTCCTCTCCTCCTTCGCCCTGGAGCTGCTGGCGACGCTCTCGGTGGCGCTGGTGGCCGTGGGCATCGGCATGCGGCTGGTCCACGGTGAGCTGGACCTCTACACCGGGCTCGTCGTGCTGATCCTCGCGCCGGAGGCGTACCTGCCGCTCCGTCAGGTGGGGGCGCAGTACCACGCCGCCGCCGAGGGACTGGCTGCCGCCGAGGAGGTGTTCGAGGTGCTGGAGACACCGCTGCCCGCACCCGGCGGCGGTCGTCCGGTGCGGAAGCGCGGTGCCCCCGGCATCGGCGTGGCGCTGGAGGGGGTGAGCGTCTGGCACGCGGGCCGGAGCACGGCGTCACTGCCGACCACGGACCTCGCGGTGCGGGCGGGGGAGACGGTGGCCCTGGTGGGGCCGTCCGGTGCGGGCAAGTCCACGCTCCTGGACGCGGTACTGGGCTTCGTGCGGCCGACCACCGGACGCGTCCTGATCAACGGCGTGGATCTGGTCGAGCTGGACCGCGGGGACTGGCACGCCCACGTCGCCTGGGTCCCGCAGCATCCGTACCTCTTCGCGGGGACGCTCGCGGAGAACGTGCGGCTGGCTCGCCCGGACGCCGATGACGCCGCCGTCCGGGCCGCCCTGAGCGACGCCGGTGCGGCGGAGCTGGACCCGGCAGCAGAGCTGGGCGAGGGCGGGGCCGGGCTGTCGGCGGGCCAGCGGCAGCGGGTGGCACTGGCCCGCGCCTTCCTGGCCGACCGGCCGGTACTCCTCCTGGACGAGCCGACGGCCGCGCTGGACGGGGTGACCGAGGGCGCGGTGACCGAGGCGATCCGGCGGCTCGCCCGTGGGCGCACGGTGCTGCTCGTCGTGCACCGGCCCGCGTTGCTGGCCGTCGCCGACCGCGTGGTCCGGATGGGCCAGGCCGCGCCCACGGGCCCCGGTGACGACGCACCGGAGGAGGCGGCACCGCCCCGTTGGCCGGCCCGCCCGCCCGGCGCCGACGCGGAGCGGCGGCTCACGGTCTCCGCCGTGGGCAGCCCGGACCTCGTGTTTCACGTGAAACCGTCCGTGTTTCACGTGAAACCCGCCCCGCCGGACCGCCCGGCCACCCCCGCGGGCCCGGACGTCGGCGGTGGATCGCGCGTGCTCGCCCGGGTCCGTTCCGCCGGTCGGGCACTGCGTGGGCGGTTCGCGCTCGCCACCGCGCTCGGCGCGCTGGCGCTCGCCAGCGCCGTGGGACTGATGGCCGTCTCCGGCTGGCTCATCTCCCGGGCCTCCGAACAACCGCCGGTGCTGTACTTGCTGGTGGCCGTCACCGCGACGCGGGCGTTCGGTATCGGGCGCGCCGTCTTCCGCTACGTCGAGCGGCTCGTGTCCCACGACGCGGTGCTGCGCGTGCTGGCCGACCTGCGGGTGAGCGTCTACCGGCGGCTGGAGCGCCTCGCCCCGGCCGCGCTGCACCGCAGCCGCAGGGGTGACGTGCTGGCTCGGCTGGTCGGTGACGTGGAGACGCTCCAGGACTACTTCCTGCGCTGGTGGCTGCCCGCCTGCTCCGCGGCCACGGTGGGCGCGGCGGCCGTCGGCTTCACGGCCTGGCTGCTTCCCGAGGCGGGGGCCGCGCTGGCCGTCGGCCTGGTGGTCGCCGGGGTGGGAGTGCCGTGGCTGACCTCGGTGGTGACCCGCCGCACCGCCGGCGCCCTGGCCCCCGCGCGCGGCCTGCTGAGTACGCGCACCGTGGACCTGCTGAGCGGTACCGGGGAGCTGACCGTGGCCGGTGCCCTGCCCCGCCGCCTGGCCGCGGTCCGTAGCGCCGACGCGGAGCTCACCGGGATCGCCGCCCGCTCGGCCGGGGCCACGGCGCTGGCGGGGGCGCTCACCGCGCTGGCCACCGGGCTGACCGTCACCGTGGCCGCCGCCTTCGGCGCGCAGGCGGTGCACGAGGGGCGGTTGGCGGGCGTGTGGCTGGCCGTGGTCGTGCTCACGCCGCTGGCCGCCTTCGAGGCGGTGCTCGCCCTGCCGCTCGCCGTGCAGCACCGGCAGCGGGTGCGCCGCAGCGCCGAGCGGGTCTACGAGGTGCTCGACGCACCCGAACCCGTGCGCGAGCCGTCCCGGCCGCTCCCGGCCCCCGCCTCACCGTTCCCGCTGCGGTTGCGGGGGGTGACGGTCCACCACCCCGGGCAGGTCCGTCCGGCCCTGGACGGTCTCGACCTGGAACTGGCACCGGGGCGGCGGATCGCGGTCGTCGGCGCCTCCGGTTCCGGCAAGACGACGCTGGCGCACACCCTGCTGCGGTTCCTGGAGCCGCGCAGTGGCACGTACGTCCTCGGAGGCGCCGACGCGGCCGCGTACGCCTCCGACACCGTGCGGCGCAGCGTCGGCCTGTGCGCCCAGGACGCGCACCTGTTCGATTCGACGCTGCGGGAGAACCTGCGGCTGGCCCGGCCCGGCGCGGACGACGCCGCGCTGCGCCGGGCGCTGGCGAGGGCGCGCCTGCTGGACTGGGTGGACGGGCTGCCCGAGGGCCTGGACACCCCGGTCGGCGAGCACGGCGCCCGGCTCTCCGGTGGCCAGCGGCAGCGGCTCGCGCTGGCCCGGGCGCTGCTGGCGGACTTCCCCGTGCTCGTGCTGGACGAGCCCGCCGAGCACCTGGACCTGGCCACCGCCGACGCCCTCACCGCGGACCTGCTCGCCGCCACCGAGGGCCGCACCACCGTCCTGATCACCCACCGGCTCGCGGGGCTCGCGGCCGTCGACGAGGTGCTCGTGCTGGACGCGGGCCGGTGTGTGCAGCGTGGCCCGTACGCGACGCTCGCCCGCGTCGACGGGCCGTTGCGCGAGCTGCTCTCCCGGGAGGCGGAAGCGGAGACTCTCCGCTCCACTGGAGGGAGGGGCGCGCTGCTGCCCCAGACGTGACCGCGTGACCGGAGGGCGCCGCGCATGGCCACCGACAGCCCCGGCCCGCCGCCGGAGGACGAGCGACGGGCGGTGACGCGTGCCGCGCGGCAGGCCGCCGAATCGCTGCAGAGCCTGACCCCGGAGCTGGTGCGCAGGCTGCCGCAGGTGCTGGAGGCCATGGTCGCCATCGGCGAGGACATCGACGTGCGCAGCGTGCTCGACCGCAGCGTGCAGACGGCCGCCGCGCTCACCGGGGCCCGGCACGCGGCGATCGGCGTGCTCGGCGCGGAGACCGGCCGCCTGCCCCGCTTCGTCACCTACGGGGAGGCCGCGACCATCAGGAGCCGCATCGGCGGTGGCCCGGCCGCCCACTTCCTCAGCGTCCCCATCCGGGTCCAGAACGAGCCCTTCGGCCATCTGTACCTGTGCGACAAGGCCGAGGGGGAGCCGTTCACGGGGGCCGACGTGCACCTGGTGCGGGTGGTCGCCACCGAGGCGGGGATCTCCGTCGGGCACGCCCGGCTGCTGGAGTCCGCCCGGCAGCGGGCGCGGTGGATCGACGGCAGCGCGGCGCTCACCACCGCCCTGCTCCGGGGCACCGAGGACGCCCTGTCCGTCGTCGCCGAACAGGCCCGCAGGCTCGCGGAGGCCGCGGCCGGGCTGGTGCTGGTGCCGGACCCGGACGGCGGGCTGGAGATCGTGGCCGCCGCCGCCGAGGACCCGGACGCGCTGCTGGGCGTCCGCGTCCCTCCGCACAGCCCGCTGGTGGCCGC
Organism: Streptomyces marinisediminis; assembly: GCF_026262575.1. Lineage (GTDB taxonomy): Bacteria > Actinomycetota > Actinomycetes > Streptomycetales > Streptomycetaceae > Streptomyces > Streptomyces marinisediminis. The sequence goes on along the minus strand of NZ_JAPKFL010000003.1, from coordinate 75,794 downwards.
CCTGCTGGCGGGTGAGTCCGTCCACGTGGAGGACTCGGCCACCGACCCGCGCATGACGACGCACCTGGCGGCCCGCTTCGGGCCGAGCATGATGCTGCCGCTGGGCAACGAGGGCCGCATCCTGGGCACGCTGGCCGTGCCCCGGGCGCCCGGCGCGCCGTCGTTCACCGCCACCGAGCGCACCCTCGCGCGCCGCTACGCCTCGCAGGCCGCGCTCGCCCTGCTGCTCATCGACGCCCAGCGCGACCGGGAGCGCCTCGCCGTCTACGAGGACCGCGACCGCATCGCCCGCGACCTGCACGACCTGGTCATCCAGCGGCTCTTCGCCACCGGCATGCTGCTGGAGAGCGTGCGGCGCCGCGCCCCGTCTGCCGCGTCCGCCGGACCGACCCCGTCTGCCGCACCGGCCGCCTCCGCCGCGCCTGCCTCCGCCGCGCCTGCCGCCCCCGCACCGGACGCCGCGGGACGGGACACGGACGCCGGACGGGCGCCGGGCGCCGGACGGGAGTCCGGCGGACCGGAGCCGCACGCCGGGCGTGTGCCGGTGGGCGTACCGCCGCCTGAGCGGGAGCGGCGCATCGACCAGGCCATGGACGAGCTGGACCACACCATCCGGGAGATCCGCGGCGCCATCTACGCGCTCCAGCAGGACCCGGCCGAGCAGGCCGCGTCGCTGCGCACCCGGCTGCTGCGCGAGGTCGGCACGGCGGCGCTCTCCCTGGGTTTCCAGCCCAGCGCGACCTTCACCGGTCCCGTGGACTCCCTGGTCGGCGAGCGCACCGGGAGCGACCTGGTGGCCGCCGCGCGCGAGGCGCTGTCCAACGCGGTGCGGCACGCGGGCGCGTCCCGGATCGAGCTGACCGTCGACGTCACCGGCACGCTCCCCGACGGCCGGCCGGCGGTGCGGCTCACCGTGGCCGACGACGGAGTCGGGCTGCCGGAGCGGGGGCGGCGCAGCGGCCTGCGGAACCTGCGGCGCCGGGCCGAGGAGCTGGGCGGCACGAGCGACACCGGCCCCGGCCTGCACCACCGCGGCACGACCGTCCGCTGGCAGGTCCCCCTCCCGTGACACCCCAGCCAGCGGCGCGGCCGGTGATGGCACTCCGCCCGCCCCGGCGCCGCCCACCGTGCCCGGGGCCGCCGACTGCGCGCGGTGGGGCTCGCCGTGTGTGGCGCGCTCCCTGCTTGGCCGCGCCCACTGCACCTGGCCGCGTTCACCGAGTCCGGCCGTGCCCCAGTGGTCGGCGGTGCCCACTGCGCGGAGCCGTTGCCGCTCGTGCTCGGCCTGGCCGGCCGCCGTCCCGTGGTCGCCGTGGCGGCCACTCCGCCGGGCCTCCGTGCCAGCCGCTCCGGTCGCGCCGTGCCTGCCGCGTTCGGCCCTGGGCCGGCTGCCGCGCCCAGCGGCTGTGCGTGCCTCGGACGCCGTACTGGGCTGCCCCCGGCCGTGCCCATCCCGCCGGGTCGCCCGTGCCTGCCGCGCCCCGCCTGTACCGCGCGCCTCCCGCGCTCCGGTTGGTGCGGGCCGGGCCCCGTCCCGCAGCGGTCGGCGCCGGGCACGGCGGGGGCGCGGGAGGGGTCAGGAGAGGGTGAGGAGGCCCTCGATGACCGTGGCGACGCCGTCGGCCTGGTTGGACAGCGTGGCGTACGTCGTGGCCGCCGTCACCGCCGGGTGGGCGTTGGCCATGGCGTAGGACGTGCCGGCCCACGTCAGCATCTCCAGGTCGTTGGGCATGTCCCCGAAGGCGACGACCTCCTGCGGCGCGATGCCGCGCTCGGCGCAGCACCGGGCGAGCGTGCTGGCCTTGCTCACGCCGCGCCCGCTGACCTCCAGCAGTGCGCTCGGGCTGGACCGGGTGAACTGGCCGAAGTCCCCGGCGGCGCGGTGGGCGAGCTGGAGGAAGGCGTCCGGGTCCAGGTCGGCGTGGTGGGCGAGCAGCTTGAGCACGGGCTGCCCGGCGTGGGCGGCGTCCGCGCCGAGCAGCTTGCCCACCGGTGCGACGGCCACGCCCGGGTCGTCGGAGAACGGCGGGTAGGCGGGCTCGTAGGTGATGCCGCTGGTGCGCTCGACCGCGAACGTCACCCCGGGGGCGACCTCGCGCAGCGCCGTCACCACCGCGACGGCGGCCTCGCGCGTCAGCTCGCGGACCTCCACGAGATGGCCGCCCCGGTGCAGGTCCACCACGGCGGCCCCGTTGGCGCAGATGGCGAGCCCGTGCCCGTGCACGTGGTCGCTGACCACGTCCATCCAGCGTGCGGGCCGCCCGGTGACGAAGAACACCTCCACGCCCGCCTCCTCGGCCGCCGCCAGCGCCGCGACGGTCCGCTCGGACACCGACTTGTCGTCGTGCAGCAGCGTCCCGTCGAGGTCCGTGGCGATCAGCCGGGGCGGACGGGCGGGCAGCGGGACGCGACGGAACGTTTCGGCGGTATCAGTCACGGTCACATCCTCCCCCACCGGAGCGCACATACGGGCCCGAGCCCGCTCATTCGGTCAGCCCGCGGTGACCTGGCCGACCAGGGCGGCGTTCACCTCCCGGACGGAGGGCACGTCACCGAAGTCGAAGGTGCCGTCGGTGAGGATGCGCCGGGCCGCGGCGTGCGCGGCGGCCAGCGCGGTGCGCGACAGCGCGGAGCCCACGCTGATCCGCCGCACACCCAGCGCGCCCAGCTCCGCCACCGTCAGCCGGGGCCCGGCACCTCCCACGAGCACGTTGACCGGGCGGTCCACCGCCGTGACGACCGTCCGGACGGCGTCGGCGTCCGGCAGGCCGGGCGCGAAGAGCACGTCGGCGCCCGCCTCGGCGTAGGCCCGCAGCCGCCGCACGGTGTCCGCCAGGTCCGGGCGGCCGTGCAGGAAGTTCTCCGCCCGGGCCGTCAGCACGAACGGCGTCTCCAGCGACCGGGCCGCCTCGGCCGCGGCGGCCACCCGCTCCACCGCCTCCGCCAGCGGCCGGACCGGGTCTTCCGCCCGGCCCGTGGAGTCCTCCACGGACCCGCCCGCGAGCCCGGCCGACGCGGCCAGGCGGATCGTCCGCGCGACCTCCTCCGGGGTGGCGCCGAAGCCGCTCTCCAGATCCGCCGACACCGGCAGGTGCGTCGCGGCGGCGATCGCGGCCGCGTTCGCCAGCGTCTCCTCCCGACTCACGGCGTTCGCGCCGTCCGGGCGGCCCAGCGCGTGGGCGAGCCCCGCGCTCGTCGTGCCCAGCGCGGGGAACCCGGCCTCCGTCAGCAGCCGTGCCGTGCCCGCGTCCCAGGCGTTCGCCATGACGAACACGCCCTCTTGCCGGTGCAGTTCCGCGAACCGCTCTCCCACCATGCGCCCTCCTGTGCCGATGCCTGGGGCCAGCCTGCCCCACCCGGCGCCCCGCCCGGAACCGCCGCGCCCCCGGACGCGCCCCGGCACGGCGCCCGCCCGGGCTGCGGCCCGGTGGGCGGCGGGACGGGCGCAGGAGTGCTGCGGGCCAGCCGGACGCGGCTGAACACCGCGTTCCCGCCGGTCCGGCACGGGCGCGGACTGCGGGAGGGGGCGAGGGACCGACGCCCCGACCACACGAGCGACTGGGCACGCACGGGTGACGCCAGTCAACACTCCTTGACCTGCCGCGGTTGACTGGCGGACCGTCCGCCAGCGGCCGATGAGCCGGACGCGACCGCCGCGCGGCCGGGACGTGCCACCCCGGCTCGGCGACGAGGCCCGTCACGGGACCGGGCCGCCGAAGGACGCCCCCGCACCCCAGGCTCGCGCCCGCGCGCCCCGCGTAGGCCGCGCCCGCGCGCCCCCGCGTCCCCGAGGCCGCCCGTGCGGGCTCGCGGGCGGCGCGTGGCCGGTCGCGGAGCGGTTCCGGCGGTCTCGGGGGCGCCGGACGGGCGTATCGTCGGCGGCATGCGTGTGAGTACGGTGATCCTCCCCATCCACCGGTGGAGCGAAGGGCAGCGGTTGTGGCGGCGGGCGGAGGAGCTGGGGTTCCACGCGGCGTACACCTACGACCACCTCTCCTGGCGGGTGCCGTTCCGGGACGGTCCGTGGTTCGGTGCGGTGCCGACGCTGACGGCCGCCGCCACCGCCACCACCCGGATGCGCCTGGGCACGCTGGTGACGTCGCCGAACTTCCGTCATCCCGTGACGCTCGCCAAGGAGCTGGTCACGCTGGACGACGTCAGCGGGGGCCGGGTGACGCTGGGCATCGGCGCGGGCGGCACCGGGTTCGACGCCTCGGCGCTGGGGCGGGAACCGTGGTCGCCGCGTGAACGGGCGGACCGGTTCGCGGAGTTCGTGCCGCTGCTGGACCGGCTGCTGACGCGGGACGAGACCAGTCACTCCGGCGTGTTCTACGCCGCGCACGAGGCGCGCAACCTGCCTGGGTGCGTGCAGCGGCCACGGCTGCCGTTCGCGATCGCCGCCACCGGGCCGCGCGGGATGCGGCTGGCGGCGCGGTACGGCCAGGCGTGGGTCACCACCGGGGACCCCAAGGTGGGCGAGAGCGGTACGCCGGAGCAGTCGCGGGAGGCGATCCGGGGGCAGCTCGACCGGCTGGGCGCGGCCTGCGCCGAGGCCGGCCGGGACGTCGCGGAGCTGGACAAGGTGCTGCTGACGTCCTTCACTCCAGACCGCCCGCTGGACTCCTTCGACGCCTTCGTCGACTTCGCCGGCCGCCACGCCGAGCTGGGCGTCACCGAGCTCGTGCTGCACTGGCCGGTGCCGGACACCCGGTTCGCCGCCGACGAGAAGGTCTTCGAGCGCATCGCCACGGAAGCCCCCGCCGCCCTGCCCGCCTGACGCCGCCCCGCCTGACGCCGCTCCGCCTGACGCCGCCCCACCCGGCGCGCCCCCACCCCGGCGCGTCCGCCCGCCGCGTGCCCCGCCCCGGCGCCGCCCGTCCGGCACCGCATGCGCCCGCCGCGCCCCCGTCGACGTTTGCCGGTGCCCTGCGACGGGGTACCCGGCGGCGCGGCCCGTCCGCTGGAGGCGTCGGACGGAGCCCGGCCCGCGGACGCCGACAGCCGGACGGAGCCCGGCCCGCGGCGGACGGAGCCGGGCCGCGGACGCCGGAGCGGGACGCCGGGCACGCAGCCGGACACGACACCGGACAGGACGCCGGACGAGGGGTGAGCGCATGACGAGCAGGGTCACGGACGTGTGGGGGGAGCGCACGCCGTACGGGCCGGGCGATCCGTGGCCGGAGCGTGTCGACCAGCACCTGACGGTGGACGCCGCCCGCGTGGAGCGGTGGGTGCCGTCGGCCTGCGTGCTGTGCTCGAACGGCTGCGGCATGGACGTGGCGGTCGCGGACGGCCGCGTGGTGGGCGTCCGGGGGCGTGCGGAGGACCGCGTCAACCGGGGCCGCCTGGGGCCGAAGGGGCTGTACGGGTGGCAGGCCAACCACTCCGCCGACCGCCTGACGCGGCCGCTGGTGCGGGTGGACGGGGAGCTGCGGCCCGCCGACTGGGACGCGGCGATGGCCGTCGTCGTCGAGCGGTCCCGGGCGGTGCTGGACGAGCACGGGCCGCTGTCCATGGCGTTCTACACCTCCGGGCAGCTCTTCGCCGAGGAGTACTACGCGCAGGCGCTGATCGCGCGCGGCGGCATCGGCACGCCGCACCTGGACGGCAACACGCGGCTGTGCACGGCCACCTCGGAGTGGGCGCTGGTCGAGAGCTTCGGCAGCGACGGCGGCCCGGGTTCCTACGAGGACGTCGACCTGTGCGACACCCTGTTCGTCGTCGGCCACAACCCCGCCGAGACGCAGACGGTGCAGTGGGCGCGCATGCTGGACCGGCTGCACGGCGTGGCCCGGCCGCGCCTGATCGTCGTCGACCCGCGCGTGACGGCCACCGCGCGCCAGGCCGACGTCCACCTGCGGCTGAAGCCGGGGACGAACGTGGCGCTGCTGAACGCGCTGCTGCACGAGCTGATCCGCGCCGACCGGATCGACCACGCCTTCGTGCGGGACCACACGGTCGGCTTCGAGGAGCTGCGCGAGACGGTCGCTCCGTACACGCCGGAGAAGGCGGAGGAGATCTGCGGGGTGCCGGCGGAGCAGGTGCGCGAGGCCGCCCGCATCCTGGGGGACGCGGAGCGGCTGGTGTCGACGGTGCTCCAGGGGGTGTACCAGTCGCACCAGGCGACGGCGGCGGCCGTGCAGGTGAACAACGTCAACCTGGTGCGCGGGATGATCGGCCGTCCGGGCTGCACCGTGTTCCAGATGAACGGTCAGCCCACGGCGCAGAACACCCGGGAGGCGGGGGCCAACGGCACCATGCCGGGCTTCCGCAACTGGCAGAACGACACCCACATGGCGGAGCTGGCGCGGCTGTGGAACGTGGAGCCGTCCCGCATCCCGCACTGGGCGCCGCCCACGCACGTGATGGAGATGTTCCGCTACATCGAGACGGGTTCGATCCGCTTCCTGTGGGTCACGGCCACCAACCCGGCCGTCTCGCTGCCGGAGCTGCGCCGCATCCGCCGCATCGTGCGGGAGGCGGGCCTGTTCCTGGTCGTCTCCGACGCCTTCCTCACCGAGACGGCGCAGCTCGCCGACGTGGTCCTCCCGGCGGCGCTGTGGGCGGAGAAGACGGGCTGCTTCACCAACGCCGACCGCACGGTGCACCTGTCGGAGAAGGCCGTCGAGCCGCCCGGCGAGGCCCGCTCCGACTTCGACGTGCTGCTGGACTACGCCCGCCGCATGGACCTGCGCGACCGGGACGGCGGCCCGCTGATCACCTGGGAGCGCCCGGAGGACGCCTGGCGGGACTTCACGGAGATGACGCGCGGCCGCCCCTGCGACCAGAGCGCGCTCACCTACGACACCCTGCGCGGCAGCGGCGGCGTCCAGTGGCCGGTCACCGAGGAGGCCCCGGAGGGCACGGCGCGGCTCTACACCGACCACCACTTCCCCACCCACCCCGAGCACGTCGAGGACTACGGGCACGACATCGTGGGCGGCGCGCAGTACGACGCCGACACCTACCGGGCCCACGACGCGGCGGGTCGCGCCTTCCTCAAGGCCGCGCCCTACCAGCCGCCGCACGAGCCGGTGGACGACGACTACCCGCTCCAGCTCACCACCGGGCGCACCGTGCACCACTTCCACACCCGCACCAAGACCGCCCGCAGCCCCGAGCTCCAGGAGGCGGCCCCCGAGATGTGGATCGAGCTCACGCCGCAGGACGCCGAGCCGCACGGCATCGCCGACGGCGACCTGGTGCGCGTGTACTCGCGGCGCGGCGAGCTGTCGGCGCCCGCGGTGCTGCGCGGCAACCGGCCCGGGGTCGTCTTCGCCCCGTTCCACTACGGCTACTGGGACGAGGCCGAGCCCGGACGCCACATCCGCGCCGCGAACGAGCTGACGCGCACCGAGTGGGACCCGGTCTCCAAACAGCCCCTCTTCAAGCAGACGGCGGTCCGGATCGAGAAGGTGGCCGACGCGCGCGACGTCGCCCCGGGAAGGTACTGATGGCGGAGACGGCCGGGAACAAGACGGCGCGGCTGTTCGCCGAGCTCCACGAGGGCGAGGTGGACCTGGCGCAGCACTACCGCCGGGTGGCCGAGCGGCAGGCGGCCGACCACGGTACGCACTACCCGTGCCGCAGCCTGGCCCAGCAGTGCGACGAGCACGCCGCGCGGGTGCGCGAGCTGGCCCCGCGGTACGGCGAGCACCTGGCGCCGCCGCGCCGCTCGGAGCGGCTGGACGCGGCCGTGGGCGCGGTGCGGCAGAAGGCGTCGGAGCGGGCGGGCACCCGTCCGGACGCGGGCCTGCTGCTCCTGCGCGACCTGCGCGAGCTGTTCCTGGCCGCGCAGGGGGTGCACCTGGACTGGGTCCTGCTGGGCCAGGTCGCGCAGGCCGCCCGGGACGAGGAGCTGCTCGCCGACGTCTCGAAGCTGCACGCGCAGACGCTGTCCCAGGTGCGGTGGATCGAGACCCGCGTGAAGTCGGCAGCCCCGCAGGCCCTCGTCGCGGATTGACGCCGCGGGGGCCGCGCCCGGGCACGCGTGCCGTCCGGGGGCTTCCCGGCCGGTGCGCGCTCGGCCAGGATGGCAACATGACCAAGGTGAGTGTCAGCCTCGACGCGGAACTCGCGGTCGAGGCGATGGTGCTGTCCGGCACGCGCAGCCCGCAGGACGCGCTGGAGCTGATCGTCCGCGACTACGTGGCGCGCGGCCACCGCACGGAGGCCCGCACGGGCAACGTCGAGGACGAGCTGCACCGCGTGCGCGACCTGCGCCCGGACGCCGAGACCGGCGCCTGACACCGGCCCCCGCCGCACGGGCCCGGCCCCCGCCGCACGGGCCCGGCGCCCGGCGTGCGGCCACCCGGCGGGCGGTGTCGGGGCGCGCGGTCGGTCCGGAGTGTGCCTACAGTCGACAGCGTGGGTTTCCTCGACGCGCTCTTCGGCCGCCGGGAGCCGATCCGGCCCGACCTGGACCGGCTGTTCGCGCTGCCCTCGGCGGCGGTCGCGCTGCAGGCCGGTGCGGGGTTCCGGGCCACCGGCACCGGCTCGGTGTGCTTCGCCGCCGTCGAGGGCGGGGCGTTCGACCGCGTCGAGGCCGACGTGCGCGGCATCCTCTCCTCCGCCGAGTTCAGCGAGGACGGGTACGGGTACACCTGGGTCCGCTCGCGGCACGGGGCGGACGAGCTGCCCGCGCTCGTCAACGATCTGCACGCGGTGAACAGCGCGCTGGAAGGCGGCGGGTTCGGGCCGCAGCTCCTGTGCTCGCTGGTCGGCTTCCGGGACGCCGACGGGCGCCGCCCGCTGGCGCTGGTGTACCTCTACAAGCGCGGCACGTTCTACCCCTTCGCCCCGCTGCCCGACGCCGACGAGCGGCGGGACAACGCGCTGGAGCTCCAGGTGCGCGGCCTGCTGGAGCGGGAGCTGCCCGTGGAGTCCGACCTCAGCCGCTGGTTCCCCGTCTGGGGCGCGCCCGGCCTCTGAGCCAGGGCGTCAGCGCCAGCAGCGGCACCAGCTCCCGGTAGCGGGTGCCGTCGGGCAGCGGCACCACCAGCCACTCGCCGGGCGGGAACCGCGTGCCGTGCACCCGGGCCGAGCCGTCGTACAGGGCGCGCAGGAAGGCCGGGGCCTGTGCGCTGGGCACGTCGCGGAACTCGACGCCGTCGACGACGAACACGGCGTCGCCGTCGGGGTAGACGGTCAGCTCGACCTCGGGCCGCCCCGGGATTTCCACGAACGCCTCGTGCGGCAGCGAGCCGTCCGGGTCGGTGGCCGTGCCGAACGGCGCCTGGGTGCGGCGCGAGACCTGGTCGGCTCCGATGTCGTGGGTGACGCGCAGGTCCTCCGCGCGGCCGTACGCGCGCGCCACCTCGCGCACCGCGACCACCACGGCTTCCGTGCTCGGCCCTGTCCGTCCCATCACCCGATCATGCTAACGGCGGACGAACGGCACAAGGCGTACAGTCGCCAGCAAGAGGGACAGACGGGAGGTCACCATGGCCCGGAGCACGCGCTACGCCCCCGACAGCGGCCTGACCCGCCGCATGGTCACCACCATGTTCCTCATCGGTCTGCTGTACGTCGTCCTCATGGGGTCGCTCATCGCCCTGCTGGGGGACGCCTGGCCGCTGGTGGTCCTCTTCGCCGGCGGGCTGTTCGTCGCGCAGTTCTGGTTCAGCGACCGCATCGCCGCGTACAGCATGGGCGCCCGCGAGGTCACCCCCCAGCAGGCCCCCGAGCTGCACGGCACCGTGGACCGGCTGTGCGCGCTGGCCGACCTGCCCAAGCCGCGCGTGGCCATCGCCGACACCGACGTGCCCAACGCCTTCGCCACCGGCCGCAGCCAGGACAAGGCGCTCGTGTGCGCCACCACGGGTCTGCTGCGCCGCCTCACCCCCGAGGAGCTGGAAGGCGTCCTGGCCCACGAGCTGTCCCACGTCGCCCACCGCGACGTCGCGGTCATGACATTCGCCTCCTTCCTCGGCGTGCTCGCCGGCGCGCTCACCCGGATGGCCCTGTGGAGCGGGCTGATGCGCGGCGGCGGCCGCAACCAGAACACCGCGCTGATCGCGCTGCTCATCCCGCTGGTCAGCGTCGTCGTGTACGTCATCAGCTTCCTGCTGACCCGGCTGCTCTCCCGCTACCGCGAGCTGTCCGCCGACCGGGGTGCCGCGCTGCTCACCGGCAAGCCCTCCGCGCTCGCCTCCGCGCTGACGAAGATCACCGGGCAGATGGCGAAGATCCCCACCCGCGACCTGCGCGGCGCCGAGCCCTTCAACGCCTTCTTCTTCGCCCCCGCCGTCTCCGGCACCGCGCTCTCCCAGCTCTTCTCCTCCCACCCGACCCTCGACCAGCGGCTGGACCAGCTCTCCCGCATCTCCCGCCACCTCAGCCGCTGACCGGCCCTCCCGGGAGGCCCGCTCGCACGGACCCGGCACGCGGCGCCCCCGGCGCCACCGGCGTCCCGGCTGTCAGGCGTCCCGGCTGTCAGGCGGGCTCCGCGAGCGCCTCGGCGGCCGGGCGGCGGGCGACGGCCGCGAGCGCCGGGTTCACCGAGTGGAGCACGCGGTAGCAGCGGTCCGTCGTCAGCCCCCAACCGACGGCCCGCCCGCGCCCGCGCGCCCACGTGGCATCGTCGGCGCCGACGGCCGCACGGAACCGGCCCCGCGCGCCGGGCGTCAGCAGGGCCTCGGCTGGTCCGGCCCCACCGAGCAGCGGGAGGCCACCCGTCCCAGGGTCGTTCCGTCGTGGCCGGGGTCGGCTCCGGGCCCCCGCCGCTCGCCGGTGAGTGGGCGACCGGGCGGCCGTCGCACCGCTCCTTTCCTTTCGCCGACCCCGCGCGATCCGTTGGGGCAGAGCCGCACCGCGCTCCGTCCCGCTTCACGCGCCACGGAGCCGACCGGCGTACGCCCGGAGACGGCTCACGCCCGGACCTGAGGCCCGCGGCGTCCGTGCGGTGGCCCGTACGGCCGCGCACGGTCTTGCCCGGGGGCTGCGCACCGGGACGGCACAGGGGTGGGCGACGGGGTGGCCCGCCCGCCCCGGCCAGGTGGGCGGGCGGACCGGATCGTGGGGTTCCGGTCGGTCGAACGGCGTCGAAGGAACGAGGACTTGGCAGCTTGGCGCCGGGACGCCCGCCAGGTCAAGAAGCACGGGAGGCGCGCGGAGCCACGGGGACGCCCGCGTGCCGCGCCCTCTCGCCGGTGCTCCGCGCCACGCGCCCACCGCCACCGGGGCCGTCGGCCTCGGCGCGAAGCCGTGACGGCGACGGCGCACCGCGCCGCCCAGGCCGCGCAGGCGGCGGTGCGGGCGTTGACGGTGTTGACGGTGTTGACGGCGCGTGGCGTGGAAGGGAAACGCATCCGCGCCCGCCCCGGCCGTGCGCCGGGCGCACCGAACGGGGAGGAAAGGCGCGTGCCCGACGGTGATCGGGCTCCCCTCCGCGAGTGCCGCCGTGTTCCACGGCGGCACGGTGTCGATCCCCGCTCTCACCGCGGCCTTCGCCCGGCGCCGCACGCTGCGGCGCGGAGCGCGCCGCACCCTCGCCGTCCTGGCGCCGGGGGAGCGGTGGAGCCGCAGCGGGCGGAGGACACGGTGGCGGACCCCGGAAATCGACCGACCCCGGCGACGTGACGCGCCGTCCCCTCCCCGGCGCCCGTCCCAGGGGACGCCTTTTCCGCTGCGGCACGGGGCGGTGGGTGCGTCGAGGCGGCGGGCAGCGGTGCCCTGTCGACGCGGGCGGCGGCGCAGGCGCTGGGAGCCGTAGGCCGGGGCGCGGCGCCGGGCGGAACGGCGTGTGTGCCGGGCGGCGGGGCGGGCGGGGTGGGTTGCGGGCGGGGCCGTCACAGCCAGCCGTTGCGGCGGAACGCGCGGTACAGCAGGAAGCTGGTCAGCCCCATCAGCGTGAGCACGGCGGGGTAGCCCCACACCGTGTCCAGCTCCGGCATGTGGGTGAAGTTCATGCCGTAGATCCCGGCGATCATCGTCGGCGCGGCGATGATCGCCGCCCAGGACGAGATCTTGCGCATGTCCTCGTTCTGCCAGATGCCGGCCTGCGTGCTGTGCGCGTTGAGCATCGAGTCCGTCAGCTCGTCGCAGGAGGACACCTCGCCCGCGACCCGCAGCACGTGGTCGGCCACGTCGCGGAAGTACGGCGCCAGCGCCTCGGGATAGCGGTGCTGTACGGGCGAGACGAGTTCCTGCGCCACCGGCACGAGCGGGTGGACCGCGCCCCGGAACTCCAGCACCTCGCGCTTGAGCGAGTAGATCTGCCGGGTGAGGTCCACCCGCTCCGGGGTGAAGACCGTCAGCTCCAGCTCCTGGATGTCCTCCGCCACCTGGCGCACGACCGTCCCGTAGGTGTCGACCACCGCGTCCGCCAGCGCGTACAGCAGGCCGTACGCGCCGTGCCGGAGCAGCTCCGGGTTGTCGGCCACGTGCTCGCACGCGGTCTGCGGCGCGTCGCTCGGGCCGTGCTGCACGGTGACCAGCCACTGCCGGTGGCCGAACACCATCAGCTCACCGGTGTCGATGGCACTGGTCTCCTCGGTGTAGCGCAGCGTGCGCAGTACGAAGAACACCAGGTCCCCGTAGCGCTCGCGCTTCGCCCGCTGGTGGGCGTGCAGGGCGTCCTCCACGGCCAGCGGCGGCAGGCCCAGCGCCTCGGCCACCGGCAGCAGGTCCTCGGGGGACGGCTCGTCCAGGTGGACCCAGGCGAGGGCGCCCTCCGGCAGTTCGCGCGCGTGCGCGAGCGCCACCTCGGCGGCGACGGGCTCCAGGGTCGGGGCGGGTGCGTCCCCGGTGCCGTCTGGGTCGGAGCCGGGGAGCGAGAGGAAGCCCTGCATGGCGTCCTTCCTGGTCGAAGGCGGTGGGGGAGGGACGGGATGACGGGATGGAGGAGGTGCGTCGTGGGCGGCCGCGGGTCCGGCGGGACGGAGACGGCTGGGGGCCCGCGTCGCCGCACGCTGAGTGACGCACGTCTTCCCGTCGTGCGGCCGAATAATCGCCCATGGTCCTTTGCAAAGAGTGTTCGCAAAGGACCATGGGCGGTTTACGGTGAGCGCCATGACGGAGGAGGAACCCACCCGGCAGAACCCCGGCGCACGAGACCGCGACCGGGGGCGCACGAGGGAGCCCGGCCCGGCCCGGGACGCCGCGCTCGACGCCAAGGGCCTGCGCGCCATGGCCCACCCCGTGCGCGTCCGGCTCGTCGGCCTGCTGCGCAGCTACGGGCCGCTCACCGCGACCCGGCTCGCCGAACGCATGGGGCTGACCTCCGGCTCCACCAGCTACCACCTGCGGCAACTGGCTGCCGCCGGCTTCGTCACCGAGGACGTCGACCGGGGCAATGCCCGTGAACGCTGGTGGCGAGCGGTCCACGAGACGACGAGGGTGCGCAGCGACGAGTCGCTCGCCCAGGAACCCGAGGCGACGCTCACCTACCTCCACTCGGTCGCCGCGAGCTACGCGCAACGCGTGCAACGGGCCGTGGCGGAGTTCGAGACGCTGCCGATGCGGTGGCGCGAGTCCGCCGACATGAGCGACTGGGCGCTGCGCCTCACCCCTGAGGAGGCCCGGCGGCTGCGCGAGGAACTGTGGGCCGTCCTCCCCCGCTACCGCTGGGACCGGGCCGAGGAGCGCTCCGACGTTCCGCAGGGCGCCGCACGCGTCAGCGTCATCACCCAGATCCTCCCCGAACTCGACGTGCCTCCCCCCGGCGACGGCCCCGCCGCGGAGGAGCCGGACGCGCCGGGGGCGTCGGGCTCGTCGGGTGTGTCGGGGGCCAAGTGACGGCGGACGGGGCTCGGCCGGTGCGCGGGCCCGGGCGGCGGGACGGTGTACTGGGCGGCGACGGTCCCCGCGGCCATGCGGCACGAGTGGCGTGACCTGAGCGCGCCCCCGCCCCTCATGCCGCCCACCCCCCACACACACCCGCCCGCCAGATCGGCTCCCGCCCCCGGCCCCGGCTCCGGTCCCGAGGCCGGATGAGCGCCTGGCGGGACGGTCGCGGCCCGGCGCCGGGTGCGCGCTCCGTCGGATGGCCAGGTGCGCTCCCGGCCGCCGGGGGCAGCCCCTGTTCCGCCCCGGTCCTGGCCTCGGCCTCGGCCCCGGCCCCGGCCCCGGCTTCAGGGTGGGGGAGCGCTTGGGGGACGGGGGTGGCGTGCCGGGCGTCGACATACCGGCCCTGCCTCGGATCTGGGCTACGGCTTCGGTGCCGAAGGCGGCGCCCACTCCCGCTCGGGTACGGACCTCGGCTCGGGGTCCGGCTCGGCCCCTCGCTACGGCTGCGGCTCTGGGGCGGGTGGTGTTCAGAAGCGTGGGCGGGAGGCGTCCGGGCCGTCGGGGCAGTGGGCCGCCAGGCGGTCCATGCTTCGGGCGGCGACCTCCCGGTTCGTGGCGGCGGTGATGAACGCGGCCACCGCGTCCGCGCCCACCAGCGCGGTGACGGCGCGGACGGTGTCGGACGGGAGCGGCACCGGCACCGGTCCGCGCTCGTCCGGGCCCACCCGGGGTCCGGGCCCGGTGCGCGCGGAGGCCGCGGGGGCCACCGGAGCCCCAGTGGGGGCGGCCGGGGTCGTGGCGCTCAGGTGGTGGCGCAGGTGGCGGGCGGCCAGCGTCCGCATGGCCCGGGCGAGTTCCGCGTCCACGGACTGCTGGGCCAGCGGGCGCAGGCGGCGCACCAACTCCGCCGCCTCGCTCGCCTCCGCCTCCGTCGGCGGGTGCCCGAGGTAGCGGGCGAAGACGTGTTCGGTGGTGAAGTCCAGAAAGCGGGTGGCTATCTGCTCGACGCGGCCCCGCAGCTCCCGCAGGTGGCCGGTGATGGCTGGGAGCGGTACGCCCGCCGCGTGCAGCTCGGCGGCCACGGCCAGCTCCTGCGGGCTGGGTACGAGGTAGGTGTCCGCGTCACCGGCGACGGGGACGAGCACGCCGAGGGCGACCGCCTCCGCGATGGCCTCCTCGACACCCTGGTCCGCCGCGTCCCCGGCGCTGTTCCCGGCCTCCGCGCCGCCCACCGAACCGCTGCCGCCTTCGGCTCCGCCGGCGGCCCCGCCCACCGAACCGCTGCCGCCTCCGGCTCCGCCGGCGGCCCCGGCCTCCGCGCAACTCGACGGCTCGGCGCTCCGCCCGGCCCCGGGGTGGCGTCCGCGTGCCGTGCCGTCCTCGGCGCCGGGGTGCCCGGGCGGCACACCCTGTCCGGGCTGGCCCCCTGGCTCCCCGCCGCGCCGGGAGGGGACCCCGGCCCCGGCGTTCGTGGCGCTACCGGCATCGGCTCCGGCTCCGGCGCCGTCCTCGGCCTCGGCCCCGGGGTGGCGTCCGGTGCCGGCGCCCCCCGGGGCCGGAGCGCGCGGGGTGGCGTTCGGGGGCTGCGGCCGGCCGAAGCGGCGGGAGAGCTCCGCGCGGGTGACGTGCTCCGGGGACTCGTCCGTCCACGGGCCCTCCACCTCCGCGACGAGGCCCAGCACCCCGGCGAGGCCGCGTCCCGAGTCCCACGCCTCCAGCAGCTCCTTGATGCTGGCCAGGGTGTAGCCCCGCTCCAGCAGGGCCGCGATCTGGCGCAGCCTGGCCAGGTGCCCGTCGTCGTACACGTTGGCCCGCCCGCGCCGCCGGGGGCGCGGGAGCAGACCGCGGTCCTGGTACGCGCGGACGGTGCGGACGCTGGCGCCGCTGTGATGCGCCAGGTCCTCGATGCGGTACTCGGGGGAGCGGGACACGGTCACAGGCGGGGGGTGACGCGGGCAGCGGCCCGCAGCAGGCCGGGCGCGAGCCGGGACAGGGCGCGGACGAGGTGGGCCTCCGGCGTCACGGGGACGACGGCGCGGTTGCGAACGACGGCCTCCAGCACCGCGTCGGCCACCTTCTCCGGCGGGTAGTTGCGCCGCCGGTACCAGCGTGCGGCGCTGCGTCGGCGGCGCTTCTCCTCCGCCGCGTCGACCCCGGCGAAGCGGGCGGTGGCGGTGATGTTGGTGTCGACGATGCCGGGGCAGACGGCGGTGACGCCGATGCCGCGCCCGGCCAGCTCGCCGCGCAGGGACTCGCTCAGCATCAGCACGGCCGCCTTCGACGTGCTGTAGGCGGGCAGCGTGGTGGAGGGCAGGAACGCGGCGGCCGACGCCGTGTTGACGATGTGGCCGCCCTGCCCGCGCTCGGCCATGTGGCGCCCGAAGATCCGGCAGCCGTGGACGACGCCCCACAGGTTGACGTCGAGCACGCGGCGCCAGTCGTCCGCGGTGGTGTCCAGGAAGGACCCGGCCAGACCGACGCCCGCGTTGTTCACCAGCACGTCCACGACCCCGTACTCGTCGAGGACCTTGGCGCCGAGCTTCTCCATCGCCTCCTCGTCCGCCACGTCCACCGTCTCCGACCAGGCCTGCCCGGCGCCCATCAGGCGTGCCGTGCGGGCGGTGGCCGCGGCGCCCTCGCCGTCCCGGTCCACCGCGACGACCCGGGCGCCGGCCTCGGCGAACCTCAGCGTGACCGCGCGGCCGATGCCGCTCGCCGCGCCCGTCACCAGCACCAGCCGTCCCGCGAAGCGGTCCGCGTGCGCACTCTGCGGGACGGCCGCCGGACGCGCGGCCCCTGACGCGGCGCCCCCGCCCTCGTGCGCGGTGACGAACGAGCCGATCCACTCGGACAACTGGTCGGGCCGGGTGCGCGGTACCCAGTGCTTCGCCGGCAGGGTGCGGCGTGTCAGCTCCGGGACCCACAGCGGTAGTTCGTCGTACAGGTGCGGGGAGAGGAAGGCGTCCCCGGTGGGCACCACGAGCTGCACGGGCGCGTGCGCGTAGGCGTCGGTGCGGGGACGGCGGAGCCGGGGGCGCACGTTGTCCCGGTAGAGCCAGGCGCCGTGTGCGGCGTCGGTGGGCAGGGACGCGGTGGGGTAGCCGTCGTCCGGCACGCGCTCCAGGCGGCGCAGCATCCCCGGCCACCGCTTCCCCAGCGGGCCCTTCCACAGCAGCTCGGGCACCGCCGGCGTGTGGAGCGCGTACACGTACCAGGACTTGGCGCCCTGGCCCAGCAACTGCGTCGCCCGGCGCGGAGTGGGGCGGGAGACGCGCTGCTTGATCCAGTGCCCGAAGTGGTCGAGCGAGGGGCCCGAGATCGAGGTGAAGGTGGCCACGCGGCCCTCGGTGCGGCGCGCGGTGGCGAACTCCCAGCCCTGCACCGAGCCCCAGTCGTGCCCGACGAGGTGCACCGGGCGCCGGGGGCTCACCGCGTCGGCCACGGCCAGGAAGTCATCCGTCAGCTTCTCCAGCGTGAAGCCGCCGCGCAGCGGCTTCGGTGCGGTGGACCGGCCGCACCCGCGCACGTCGTACAGCACCACGTGGAAGCGCTCACGCAGGCGCTCGGCGACCCGGGACCACACCTCCTTGGAGTCCGGGTAGCCGTGGAGCAGCACCACCGTGGGCCGCTGCCGGTCCCCGTACTCCACGACGCACAGGCGCACCCCCTCGGCGGTGTTCACCCACCGCTCGCGCCCCCGCCCGTCCCGCTCCGCGGGCCGTTCGCTCCCCGGTCCGCTGCTCGCCGCGCTTCCCGTCCCGCTTCCCATGGCTCTCCTCGCACGTCCGCACTCCCACCCGCACCATGACACCGATCAATGTGACAACGGTCCGTGGCGGCGTCAAGACGCGGGACCAGCCTGTGGATACCCGAGGTAACACAGGGTGCGGACGCCCTCCGGGGGAGGGCCCCTACGGGTTCGTACGACCTGAGGGTGACCGCGATACAGCCGCTCGGAAGGACGCCGACGGCCCGGGGGCCCCAGTACCGTCTGCGGTGTGACTGTGATCGCGACCGAAGGACTCACCAAGCGGTATCCCCGGGTGACCGCGCTCGACCGGCTGACCGTCGACATCACACCGGGCGTCACCGGCCTGGTGGGCGCCAACGGCGCCGGGAAATCCACCCTGATCAAGATCCTGCTCGGCCTCGCCCCCGCCACCGAGGGCCGGGCCCGGGTGCTGGGGCTCGACGTGCGCACCGAGGGCCCCGCCATCAGGGAACGCGTCGGCTACATGCCCGAGCACGACTGCCTGCCGCCCGACGTCTCGGCGACGGAGTTCGTCGTCCACCTGGCCCGCATGTCGGGACTGCCGCCCACCGCGGCCCGGGAGCGCACGGCGGACACGCTGCGCCACGTCGGCCTCTACGAAGAGCGGTACCGTCCGATGGGCGGCTACTCGACGGGCATGAAGCAGCGCGTCAAGCTGGCGCAGGCGCTGGTGCACGACCCGCAGCTCGTCTTCCTCGACGAGCCCACCAACGGGCTGGACCCGGCGGGCCGCGACGAGATGCTGGGCCTGATCCGCCGGGTCCACACCGACTTCGGCATCTCGGTCCTGGTCACCTCCCACCTGCTGGGCGAGCTGGAGCGCACCTGCGACCACGTCGTCGTCATCGACGGCGGCAACCTGCTGCGGGCCTCCAGCACGGCGGACTTCACCCAGGCCACCGCGGCCCTCGCCGTGGAGGTCACCGACACCGACGAGCACCCGCACGGCACCGCCGTGCTGCGCGACCGGCTGGTGGCGGACGGGCTGACCGCCGAGTTCGCGGGCGCCGAGGGCGGCCTGCCGGGCGCGGGACACCTGCTGCTGGTGGACGTCGCCGACGAGGCCACCCACGACGCGGTCCGCGACGCCATCGCCGAACTCGGCCTGGGCCTGGTCCGCATGGAGCAGCGCCGCCACCGCATCGCCGAGGTCTTCCAGCAGCCGTCCGCACCCGCCCCCGTTCCCGCCGCGCAGCCGCAGAAGGGAGGCAGCGGCCATGCAGCCTGAGCACCAGCGTCCGGACGGGCCCACGCCCCCGCCGACCACCGAGCCGACCCCGCCGCCGAACCAGCCGGGCCCGCAAGGCCGGGACCCGCAAGACGGGCCCGACTCGCGGGGCCAGCGGGACCAGCAGTACCGGCAGGCCCCCGTCTCCGCCCCCACCGAGGGCGGCGCGCAGGGGGGCGGCGCCAGCATCCACAACATCGGCTACCGCAGCTACGAGGGCACCCGTCTCGGCCGCGGCTACGCCCGGCGATCGCTGTTCGCCCAGTCCCTGCGCGGCGGTTACGGCCTCGGCCGCTCCGCCAAGTCCAAGGTCATGCCGATGATCCTCGCGGCCGTGATGTGCGTGCCCGCGCTGATCGTCGTCGCCGTGGCCATCGCCACCTCCGACATCGTCCGCGAACTGTCGATGGACTACCGCGAGTACGCGACGTTCCTGGCCCCGGTCATCGGCCTGTACCTGGCGGCCATGGCCCCGCAGTCCGTCTCCCGCGACCTGCGTTTCCACACCGTGCCGCTCTACTTCTCCCGGCCCATCGAACGCGTGGACTACGTGCTCGCCAAGTACGCGGGCATGGCCTCGGCCCTGTTCGTCTTCACCGCCGTGCCGCTGCTCGTGCTCTACGCCGGTGCGCTCCTGGCCGAGCTGGACTTCGCCGAGCAGACGGCCGCCTTCGCCCTCGGCCTGGTCTCCGTCGCCGTGCTGTCCCTGGTCTACGCCGGCGTCGGACTCGTCGTCGCCGCGCTCACGCCGCGCCGCGGCTTCGGCGTCGCCGCGATCATCGCCGTGCTGACCATCCCCTACTTCGCCGTCAACACGGTGCAGGTCATTGCCTGGGACCAGGGCGCGACCGAGGCCGTCGGCTGGCTGGGCCTGGCCTCGCCGACGAGCCTGGTCGCCGGCTTCACCAGCGCGTTCCTCGACGGGCCCTCCAGCTTCGTGGACGGGATCGAGCCGAGCACCGGTGTCGGCTTCGTCTACCTCGTCGTCGTCCTCGCCCTCGTGGCCGGCTCCTACGCCGTCCTGATGGCCCGCTACCGGAAGGCCGGACTGTGAGCACGATCAGCATCTCCCACGTCTCACGCTGGTACGGCAACGTCGTCGCCGTCAACGACGTGACGATGGACGTCGGGCCCGGCGTCACCGGCCTGCTCGGGCCGAACGGTGCGGGCAAGTCGACCCTCATCGCCATGATGGGCGGCTTCCTCGCCCCCTCGGTGGGCACCGTCACCCTCGACGGGGCGCAGGTGTGGCGCAACGAGCAGGCCTACCGGGAGATCGGCATCGTGCCCGAGCGCGAGGCGATGTACGACTTCCTCACCGGCCGCGAGTTCGTCGTCGCCAACGCCGAGCTGCACGGACTGCCCGACCCCGGTGCCGCCGCGGCACGCGCCCTGGCCACCGTGGAGATGGAGCACGCCCAGGACCGGCGCATCGACACCTACAGCAAGGGCATGCGGCAGCGCGTGAAGATGGCCTCCGCCCTGGTGCACGAGCCGTCCGTGCTTCTGCTGGACGAGCCGTTCAACGGTATGGACCCGCGTCAGCGCATGCACCTCATGGAGCTGCTGCGCCGCATGGGCGCCGAGGGCCGCACCGTGCTGTTCTCCTCGCACATTCTGGAAGAAGTCGAGCAACTCGCCGCGCACATCGAGGTCATCGTCGCCGGGCGGCACGCCGCCAGCGGCGACTTCCGCCGCATCCGCCGGCTGATGACCGACCGGCCGCACCGCTACCTGGTGCGCTCCAGCAACGACCGTGCGCTGGCCGCGGCGCTCATCGCCGACCCCTCCACCGCGGGCATCGAGCTGGACTGGAACGAGCGCGCCCTGCGCATCCAGGCGATCGACTTCGAGCGCTTCACCCGCGAACTGCCGCGCGTCGCCCGTGAGCACCACATCCGGCTCCTGACCGTCTCCCCCTCGGACGAGTCCCTGGAGTCCGTCTTCTCCTACCTCGTCTCGGCCTAAGCCAAGGAGCCCGCGATATGTACGACCCCACCGTCGCCCGGCTCACTTACCGGGCGCTCCTGGGCCGCCGCAGGGCCCTGATCCTGTCGGCGCTGCCCGCGCTGCTGCTGGTCATCGCGATCGCCGTGCGCCTGCTGGACGCCGCCGACGACGCGGTGGCCGTGCAACTGCTGAGCAGCTTCGCGCTGGCCACCATGGTGCCGATCATCGGCGTCATCGCCGGGACGGGGGCGATCGGCCCCGAGATCGATGACGGCTCGATCGTCTACCTGCTGTCCAAGCCGCTGAAGCGGCCCACCATCATCGTGACGAAGCTGTTCGTGGCCGTCGCCGTCACCATGGCCTTCTCCGGACTGCCGATCCTGGTGGCGGGGTTCATCCTGGTCGGCGGCAGTCAGCAGATCGCGGCGGCCTTCGCCATCGCGGCCATCGTCGCCTCGATCGCCTACAGTGCGCTGTTCCTGCTCCTGGGCACGGTCACCCGGCACGCGGTGGTGTTCGGCCTGGTCTACGCGCTGCTGTGGGAGGCGCTGTTCGGCTCCTTCGTCGACGGCGCCCGCACGCTCAGCGTGCAGCAGTGGGGCCTCGCGGTGGCCGAACGCGTCGTCGGTGACGGCGTGGACGTCACCTCGGCGGTCGGACTGACCACCGCGGCCATCCTGCTCGCGGTGGTGACCGTGGCCGGCACCTGGTACGCCGGCCAGCGGCTGAAGAGGCTGGCGCTGACCGGCGAGGAGTGACCGCATCACCGGGTCGCCACCGTTTCACGTGAAACGTCGTTTCACGTGAAACGTGACCCGCCGCCAGCTCCGTCCGGCCTACCGTCCGTGACGCGTCGAGCACGTGCGCCGTTATACGCGGCGCACGTGCTCGTCCAGCGTTGGGAAGTACGCCGATGACTCCTCTGCCCACGTCCACCCCGCCCCGCCCGCACCGCTGGGTCGCCGGTCGGGCCGGTCGGACCGTCACGGGAGTGGCGCTGGCCGCCGCTCTCGGCCTGACCGCGGCTCCGTCCGCCACCGCCGCCGCCCCGGACCGCGCCCCCCTCGCCGCCGGTGCGGTGCTCGGCAAGGGCATCACCAAGCCGCTGCCCGTCGGGCCGCCGACGGGTCACATCAGCGTCCAGGCGGAGCGGGAGGCCGCGGCGGACCCCGGGCGGGCCCAGCCCCTGCCCGCCGAGGACGCCGGCTGGGCCCACGGCGACCTGCGGCTGGACGCCTCCGACAACGCCGCCGTCAACGCTTTCATGGACCAGGCGCGCAAGGCCGAACGGACCATCAGTCCCCAGATCCGCACCGTCGCGTCCTGGACGGGGGCGGAGGTCGTCGGCTTCGACCAGCGGATGAAGTCCGAGGACTCGCTGAAGCGCAAGATCGCCACCTGGCTCACCGAGGACCCGGACCAGACCGTCCACGAGGCGCTGGCCGACCTCAACGACTCCGTGCGCTACACCCTCCAGTGGGACGACGCCGAGTACACCGAGGGCGTCGAGGCGGCCGCATCCATGCTCGCCGCCTGGGACCACGAGAACGTCCGCTGGGCCAACACCTGGAAGAACCACACCGGTTACAAGGCGATCAACACGGCGTGGCGCGACCCGATGTACGCCCACGCCTACGAGATCCAGTTCCACACCCCGGCCAGCCGGGAGGCGGCGCTGGCCACCCACCCGCTCTACGAGGAGCAGCGGTTGCCGAGCACCTCGCCCGAGCGCAAGGCGGAACTGGCCGAGCAGCAGGGCCGGATCTTCGCCGCGGTGCCCGTCCCGGCGGGGGCGCGGGAGCTGACGGCGCCGGTGCCCACCCGCCCGGCCCGGGTACCGCTCGCCGCACAACGGTGACGCCCGCCGGTGCCGTGCGGCGGGCGACGCGCACCGGTACCGTGCGGCGGACGCGCGGCGGCGCCCGGACGCGCGGCGGTCCGGGAACGCGTGCCACGGTGGCGTGGGCGCCGTCGCGAGCCGGGCAGCGCGCCGGTGCCGGGTCGCGGCGCCGCCGAGGCGCGATCGGGCGCGACGGGGCGCGACGGGGCGGGACGTGCGGGGCGGAGTAACGGGCGCTGCGGCCCCGTGCCGCGCATCATGGCGGGATGGACCTCTTTGATGTGATCGTGCTCGGCGCGGGCCCGGTCGGCGAGAACGTCGCCGACCGGGCCCGCGCCGCCGGGCTGTCGGCGGCCGTCGTCGAGGGCGAGCTCGCCGGGGGCGAGTGCTCGTACTGGGCCTGCATCCCCAGCAAGGCGCTGCTGCGGCCGCCCGCCGCGCTCGCCGACGCCCGGGCGGTGGCCGGCGCCCGGGAAGCCGCCGACGGCCGGTTGGACGCGCGCGCCGTGCTGGAGCGGCGCGACACCTTCGCCGCGCACTGGGACGACGCCGGGCAGGTGCGCTGGATCGACTCCACGGGTGCGGAGTTCATCCGGGGCCACGGCCGGATCGACGGCCCCCGGCGTGTGATCGTGGAGACCCCCGGCGGGGAGCGCCGCACCCTCACCGCCACGCACGCCGTCGCCGTCTGCACCGGTACCCGGGCCACGGTGCCGCCACTGCCGGGGTTGGGCGGACCGGACGGCGTCGAGCCGTGGACCAGTCGGCAGGGCACCGCCGCGCGGGAGGTGCCGGGGCGACTGGCCGTGGTGGGCGGCGGCCCGGTCGCCGTCGAGCTGGCCACCGCCTGGCAGGCGCTCGGCTCCGCCGTCACCCTGCTCGTCCGCGGTGAGTCGGTGCTCGACCGCATGGAGCCCTTCGTCGGGGAGTACGTCCTGGACGGGCTGCGCCGCGCCGGCGTGGACGTGCGGACGAACACCGAGGCCCGGGAGGTGCGCCGCCCGCGCCCCGGGGAGCCGCTGACCCTGCCGCTGCAGGACGGCGGGGAGGTGACGGCCGACGAGGTGCTGTTCGCCACCGGACGCGCGCCGCGCACCGAGGACATCGGCCTGGACACCGTCGGCCTCGCCCCCGGGGACTGGCTGGAGGTGGACGACTCCTGCCGGGTGCGCGGGGTCAAGGGCGGCTGGCTCTACGCCGTGGGGGACGTCAACCACCGCGCGCTGCTGACGCACCAGGGCAAGTACCAGGCCCGCGTCGCCGGAGCCGCGATCGCCGCCCGCGCGGCCGGGGTCCCCTTGCTGGAGACCGACCGCTGGGGCGCGCACGCCGCGACCGCCGACTCCGCCGCCGTCCCGCAGGTCGTCTTCTCCCACCCCGAGGCCGCCGCCGTCGGTCTGACCCACGCGCAGGCGCGGGAGCGCGGCCTGCGGGTGCGGGCGGTCGACCACGACCTCGGCGCGGTCGCCGGCGCCGCGCTCCACGCCGACGACTACCGGGGCCGTGCGCGCCTGGTGGTGGACGAGGAGCGGCAGACCGTCGTCGGCGCGGCGTTCGTCGGGCCCGGCGTCAGCGAGCTGCTGCACGCGGCGACGATCGCGGTGGCCGCTGAGGTGCCGATCGAACGGCTCTGGCACGCCGTCCCCGCGTTCCCGACGATGAGCGAGATCTGGCTGCGGCTGCTGGAGGAGTACCGGGGCTGAGCCGGCGCCGTGTCACCGGCCGAGGTGCGCCCCGCCGTTCACCTGGATCACCTGGCCGGTGATGTGGCCCGCCGCGTGCGAGGCGAGCCAGCGCAGCGTCTCGGCGACGTCGCCCGGGGCGCCCGCGCGTCCGGTGAACGTCTCTCCGACCAGCCGCTCGCGTCGCTCGGCGGGCAGTCCGGAGCCGAAGAACTCCGTCGCCTCCACGTACCCCGGCGCCACCACGTTCACGGTGACGCCGCGCGGCCCCAGCTCCCGGGCCAGGTCGAACGCGTACGGGTGCAGCGCCGCCTTGCTCGCCGCGTACGCCGCCGACCCGGAGCCGCGCAGGGCCGCGAGGGAGCTGAGGAAGAGCACGCGGCCGCCCGGGGAGGCGAGCCGCGGGCGCAGGGCCTCGGTGAGCAGCACGGCCGTCAGGGTGTTGAGGCGGAAGTTCAGCGCCCAGTCGTGCTCCGCGACGGCCAGCGGGTCCTCGCGGTCCACGTCCGCCGGTTCCGGCTCCAGGCCGCCGTTGCCGCCCGCGCCGTGCACCAGGACGTCCACCGCGCCGCACTCCTCCGCCACGGTGCGGGCGACCTGCCGGGCTCCGGCGGCCGTGGCCAGGTCGGCGGGGACCGTCACCGCGTCGGGCAGCTCGGCGGCCGCCCGGGCGAGAGCGTCCGGGCGGCGGCCGACCAGGACGACCCGGGCGCCGTCGGCGGCGAAGCAGCGCGCCGTCGCCCGGCCGATCCCGCTGCCGCCACCGCTGATGACCACTGTGCGCGTCATGGACGGCAGCGTACGCCCCGACGGACGGCCGAGCGACGCCGCATCGCGGCACTGCTGCGCGGCCCTGTCGCGGGGCGCCGGCTCGGTGTGCTGCCCCGCGCTCCCGTCCCGCGCGGCCCGAGGCCGCGCGAGCCGTCGTGCGCGGCGCACCGCGCGCGGCGCACCGGGTTCGGTACCACCGCGCGCCGTCCCGCCGCGCGGAGCCGCCGTGCGTGAGCCGCCGTGCGCACGGCGGCCTGTCCGCCTCGCCTCCCGGTCAGCCGAGCAGGCGTTCGAGGACGACCGCGATGCCGTCCTCGTCGTTGGACGCCGTCACCTCGTCGGCCACGGTCAGCAGCTCCGGGTGCGCGTTGGCCATCGCCACGCCGCGCCCGGCCCAGGCGAACATCGGGGCGTCGTTGGGCATGTCACCGAAGGCGAGCGTCTCGGCGGCCTTGACGCCCAGGCGGCGGGCGGCCAGGGAGAGCCCGGTGGCCTTCGTCAGCCCGGGCGGCAGCAGCTCCACGATCCCGTGTCCGGCCACCACCACGTCCACCAGGCCGCCGGCCGCCGCGCGCGCCGCCTTGGCCAGCGCGTCGTCGGAGAGCACCGGATGCTGGACGAACACCTTGCTCAGCGGCTCGGCCCAGATCTCCGACCGGTCGGTGAACTCCCGGAAGGGCAGGACGCCGCGCATCCGGTAGCCGGGGCCGACCAGGACGTCGCCCTCCAGCCCGTCCCGGGCGGCGGCCAGCGCCAGCGGGCCGGCCTCCCGCTCGATGTGGCCGACCGCCAGCTCGGCCACCCGCCGGTCCAGCGTGACCGAGGTCAGCAGCCGGTGCTCGCCCGCGTGGTAGACCTGCCCGCCCTGGCCGCACACGGCGAGCCCGCGGTACTCCAGGGCGTCCAGCACGTGCCGGGTGCGGGAGACGGGGCGGCCGGTGACGACGAGGTGGGCGGCGCCCGCCTCGGTGGTCGCGGTGAGCGCGTCGCGGGTGCGCGGGGATACCGAGTCGTCGGTGCGCAGCAGCGTGCCGTCCAGGTCCGTCGCGACCAGGCCGTAGGGGAAGCGGGGCGCGCTCACGGGGCGACCGGCTCGAGCACCTCGCGGCCCCCGAGGTAGGGCCGCAGCACCGGTGGCACGCGCACCGAGCCGTCGGCCTGCTGGTGGTTCTCCAGCAGCGCGACGATGGTGCGCGGCACGGCGCACAGGGTGCCGTTCAGCGTGGCCAGCGGGCGCACGCGCTTGCCGTCCCGGGCGCGGACGGACAGGCGGCGGGCCTGGAACTCGTCGCAGTTGGACGCGGACGTCAGCTCGCGGTACCTGCCCTGGGTGGGGATCCATGCCTCGCAGTCGAACTTGCGCGAGGCGGACATGCCCAGGTCACCGCTGGCCACGTCGATGACGCGGAACGGCAGCTCCAGCGAGGTGAGCCACTGCTTCTCCCACTCCAGCAGCCGGGCGTGCTCCGCCTCGGACTCCTCGGGCGCGACGAAGCAGAACATCTCCACCTTGTCGAACTGGTGGACGCGGAAGATGCCGCGGGTGTCCTTGCCGTAGGACCCGGCCTCGCGGCGGAAGCAGGGCGAGAAGCCGGCGTAGCGCAGCGGCAGCCGGTCGGCCTCCACGATCTCGTCCATGTGGTAGGCGGCGAGCGGGACCTCGGAGGTGCCGACGAGGTAGTAGTCGTCCTTCTCCAAGTGGTAGACGTCCTCGGCGGCCTGGCCCAGAAAGCCGGTGCCCTCCATCGCGCGCGGCTTGACCAGGGCCGGGGTCAGCATGGGGGTGAAACCGGCCGCGGTGGCCTGCGCGATGGCGGCGTTGACCAGGGCCAGCTCCAGCAGGGCGCCGTTGCCGGTGAGGTAGTAGAAGCGCGAGCCGGAGACCTTCGCGCCCCGCTCGACGTCGATCGCGCCCAGCGCCTGCCCGAGCCGCAGGTGGTCCTTCGGCTCGAAGCCCTCGGCGGCGAAGTCCCGCACGGTGCCGAGCGTCTCGCGGACGGCGAAGTCGTCCTCGCCGCCCACGGGGACGTCCGGGTGCACCAGGTTGCCGAGCCGTAGGAGCAGGCGCTGCGCCTCGGCGGCGGCCTCGTCCTGCTCGGCGTTGGCGGCCTTGACGGCGGCCGACAGCTCTCCGGCCTTCCGCAGCAGTTCGGCCTTCTCCTCGCCCTCGGCCCGGGGGATGAGCTTGCCGAGCTGCTTCTGCTCGGAGCGCAGCTCGTCGAAGCGGACGCCGGACGACCTGCGCCGCTCGTCGGCGGCCAGGAGGGCGTCGACGACGTCGACGTCCTCTCCTCGGGCGCGCTGGGAGGCGCGCACACGGTCGGGGTCCTCACGAAGCAGACGAAGGTCAATCACCCCCCCAGGCTACCGGTGCCACGGACCCGGCCTCCCGCTGATTTCGCCCTTGCATCTCCTTTGCACCTTTTAGAGACCTTTGTTGTTTTTGGTGGTTTTGCGGCGCATGGGCGGTGGGTAATGCGTGAAGGCGGAGCAGTGGTTTATCCACAACTCACGGCGGGTCCTCGGAAATATCCACAGGGTGCTGGACAGGGCTGTGGAAAATGCCTGGTCAGCGGAGGGTCGGGTGACGCGGCGGGGGCAATACGGGCATTTCGTCACGCAAACCCGGGAGGCTTCCTCGAAAGAGCGGATTGTTTGTGACGCTCCCCACGTCCGAGTGGATCAACGGCGCCTGCTGTTGACGGTCTCGTAAGACGCCCGTACCCCGGCATCGCGCGCCGACGCCGCCCATGTCGACTTGTGCACAGGTGAAGTCTCCGGCCTGTGGATAACTTCGGGCCCTTCCGTGGACAACGCCGCACACCCCCTCCCGGACACGCCTCCGGGGCCTTTCGGCCCCGGCCCCGGCCCGCGAGCCCGGCTCGTTCAGCCCCGGCCGTCCATGCAGCGCAGCACCCAGTCCGTCGCCGCCGTGAAGTCCTCGTCGGCGGTGCCCGGCCGCAGCGTCGGACGGACCTCGTCCGCCCGCGGGTAGGAGCCGAGGAACCGCACCGTCCGGCACGCCCGCTTCAGCCCCGTCAGCACGTCCGCGATGCGCCGGTCCTGGATGTGCCCCTCGCAGTCCACCGAGAAGCAGTACCGGCCGATGCCCTCGCCCGTCGGGCGCGACTCGATGCGCATCATGCTCACCCCGCGCGAGGCGTACTCCTGGAGCAGCTCCAGCAGCGCGCCCGGGTGGTCCTCGCGCAGCCACATCACGACGGAGGTCTTGTCCGCGCCGGTCGGTGCCGGCGGCCGCGCCGGACGACCGGCCAGGACGAAGCGGGTCATCGCGTTCTCGGCGTCGTGGATGTCACCGACCAGCACGTCGAGCCCGTACGTCGACGCCGCGAACTCCCCGGCGAACGCGGCGTCGTAGCGGCCCTCGCGCACCAGGCGGGCGCCGTCCGCGTTGGAGGCGGCCGACTCCCACTGCGCGTTCGGCAGTTCCCGCGCCAGCCACTTGCGCACCTGCGGCTGCGCGACGGGGTGTCCGGTCACCGTCTTCACCTCGTCCAGCCGCGTCCCCGGGCGCACCAGCAGCGCGAACGCGATGGGCAGCAGCACCTCGCGGTAGATCATCAGCGGTTCGCCGGCCGCCAGCTCGTCGAGCGTCGCGGTGACGCCGCCCTCCACGGAGTTCTCGATCGGCACGAGGGCCCCCGCCGCCTCTCCCGCCCGCACGGCGTCCAGCGCGGCCGCCACGGAGACCATCGGGACCAGCTCGCGGGTGGCGGCCTCCGGCAGCGTCCGCAGCGCGGCCTCGGTGAAGGTGCCCTCGGGCCCGAGGAAGGTGTATCGGCTGGCAGGTGACATGCGACTCACCCTAATCCGTGCGGGGCCCGCGCCACCCCGCCGTCCCGCTGGGCGAACACGGCACGGCCGCCGGTCCCACCCGGCCCCCGCCCGGGTGTTGTGCCGTCACCGCTGCGTTCGCGGCCCCCATCTCGACCCTCCCGCCGTGCGGCCGTGCGCCCTAGCGTCCCCGGTGGCTGGCCGGGCGGGCGCTCCGGCGGGCCCGGCCGGTACCTGTCCGCCGTGGCCGGCACGCCCTGCCGGCTGCCGCGCCGCGGTGCACGTCCCGCCCGCGACGCCGGCCCTCGCCTGCCAGGCGCGGACGCCCCGGCACGGCCCGCCCCGGCGGCGCGGGCCTGACCGCCCCCGGCTCCGTCCCGCTTCGGCCCGCCCCGTGCCCGTCCCGTGGCTCAGGACTCCAGGAGGCGCTGGCCGACGTACTCGCCCTCGCGCGCCCCCGCCGGGACGGCGAAGAGCGCGCTCGCCTCGTGCCGCACGAAGCCGGACAGCGCGTCACCGCGGTCCAGCTTGCGCTGCACGGGGACGAAGGCGCGCCGCGGGTCGGCCTGCCAGGCGACGAACAGCAGCCCGGCGTCCGGGGCGCCGTCGTCGAGGAGACCGTCGTCGTAGGAGTACGAGCGGCGGAGCATGGTGGCGCCGCCGTTGGTCTCCGGCGCCGACACGCGGACGTGGGCGTCGGCGGCGACGGCCGGTTCGCCGTCGGCCGTGCGCGCCGCGAGGTCGACCGGCGTCGTCTCCGTGCCGCCGGACAGCGGCGCCCCGTCGGACTTGCGGCGCCCCATGACCCGCTCCTGCTCCGCGAGCGAGAGGCCGTCCCAGTCCGCCAGCAGCATGCGGATGCGGCGCACGACGGCGTAGGAGCCGCCCGCCATCCACGCCGGGTGCGCGCCGTCCGCGCCGGAGGCGGGGACGAAGACGTGCCGCTCGAAGTCGCCGTCCGTGGGCCTGGGGTTGTTCGTGCCGTCCACCTGGCCCATGAGGTTGCGCTGCGAACGGGGGCGCGCGGTCGCCCCCGGGGTGCGGTTGAACCCGCTCATCCGCCAGCGCACCCGCGCCGCGTCGGCGGCCTGGCGGGTCAGGACGCGCACGGCGTCGAACGCGACGAGGGCGTCGTCGGCGCCGACCTGGACCCACAGGTCGCCGTCCGAGCGGCGCCGGTCCAGCGCGTCCGCGGAGAAGTCCGGCAGCGGGGCCAGCGCGGCGGGGCGCTGCCCGGTGAGCCCGGTGCGGTCGAAGAAGGCGGCGCCGAAGCCGAAGGTGACGGTCAGCGCGGCGGGCCCGGCGTCCAGCGCGCTGCCGGTGCCGCCCCCGTCCGGGGCCCGGCCCGCCATGAGCGCCGCGGCCGCGCGGGACCAGCGGCGCAGGAGCCCCGCGGCCTCCTTGCGCCCGGCACCGGGGGCCAGATCGAAGGCGAGCAGGTGGCCGTGGGCCTGGACGGGCTGGACGATGCCGGGCTGCCGGTCCCCGTGGAAGGCGTACGCGCTCTCCCCGACGCTGTGCAGCGGCGTCGGCGGCTCCGGGCGCGTGGCGGCGTACCCGAGCGCGCCGCCCGCGCCGCCCACGGCGAGGGAGGCCGCGCCCGCCGCCCCGGCGGTGCCCAGCAGGCGGCGACGGGAGACGGGGGGCGGGGTGGGGTGGTCGTTCATCGTGTGTCCCGTGCTGGTCGGCGTTGGGTCGTGGCGGGGTCGGTGCGGGTGGGGGCGGCGGGGGTCACTCCAGCGTGACGGGGCGGGTCTCGGTCACCTGGTCGACGTCCGAGGTGCGGACGGTGAGCGCGAGCTCCCACTCGCCCGGCAGCGGCAGGTTCACCCCGGAGGCGGACCAGTGGCGGCCGGTGGCGTCGGCCGGTGCCGGTGTGACGGAGATCGGCCCGAGGTCCCGGGCGGGCAGCGTCAGCGCGACGCGGACCTCCTCGGCGGCCACGTCGGTGTAGACGTGCACCTCGTTCTCGCCCGGGCGGCCCGGCGCCAGCTCGACGTCGGCCGTGCCCCGGCCGTCCGGCCCGCCGGTGTCGAACGGCACGCTGAGCGCGACGGGTCCGGCCGGTGCCCGCTCCGAGGTCTCGGCCGCCTGGGTGCGGGCGGGCTCGGTGCCGGTCAGCGCCGTGGTGACGGCGAGCAGGACCACGGCGACGCCCGCCTCGGCCAGCACCGACCGGCGCAGCGCCGACCGGGGCACGTCCGCCTCCCGCGCGCGCCGTCGCCGCGCGGTGGCCACGGCGGCCCGCTGCCGCGCGAGCTGCGCCGCCCGCTCCGGGCCGACGCCGCCGCCGACGGCACCGGCTGGCTCCGGCTCGGCGGGCGCGGGCCCCGGCTCCGGCTCGGCACCGGCAACGCCCCCACCGGCGGCGCCCCCACCGGCGACCGCACCGACCGGCTCGGCCCCGGCGTCGGCCCCGGCGTCGGCCACCCGGGCCACCCAGCGCCGCGACAGCGCCGCGACCCCGACGAGCGCCGCGACGAGCAGCACCTTGGCGATCAGCAGCCGCCCGTACCCCGTGGACGTCAGCGCCGCGAGGGAGCCGACCTGGCGCCACGACTGGTACAGCCCGGTCACCACCAGCACCAGCACGCTGACGAGGGCCAGCCGTGAGAAGCGGGCCAGCGCCGGGCGGGGCACCGGTGGGCCCCAGCGCAGCACGGCGGCCAGGGCCGCGAGCCCGCCGAGCCACGCGGCCATGGCGAGCAGGTGCACCACGTCCACCGGGACGGCCACGCCCGTCTGGAGGCCGGTCGAGGCGTGCTCGGACAGCGCCCAGGTCGCCGCGAGGCCGGCCGCGACCACCCCGCCGCCCAGAGCCAGCCCCGCCAGCAGGTCCCGCCGGTCGGGCTCGGGGCGCGGCCGGGTGAACGTGCCGAAGAGCACGGTGACGAACAGCGCGGCGGTGGCGAGGAGCAACAGCCGGGAGACGAGCGCGGTGCCGGTCTTCGAGGCGAGCACGGCGCTCAGCCCGGCGAGGTCGAGCGCGTCGGCGAAGGAGCCGCCGACGACGTAGGGGTGGCGCAGCGCCAGCAGCGCCAGCGTGGCGGCGGTCACCGTCACCCAGCCGACGACCACCACCCGGCGCACCACCCGCACGCCGGCGCCCTCCCGCCAGCAGGCCAGCACGAACGCCGCGCCGCCCACCAGGAGCAGGAACCCGGCGTACCCGGCGTAGCGGGCCGCGTCGTAGGCGAACCCGACCGGGCCGCCCCCGACCGCCGGGGCCTCCGCGGCCAGGTCCACGCTCGTTCGCGAGGGGGCGCCGACGGAGAAGGTGAAGGCGCCGGCGATGGGGTGGCTGTCCGCCGAGACGGCCTGCCACGCCACGGTGTAGGTGCCGTCCGGGATGCCGGGGGTCAGCCGCACCGAGAAGGTGCGCGGCGCGGACTCGGTGGGCCCGCCGTCGTCCACCCGGTCGCCGTTCGGGTCCAGCACGCGCACGGCGTCGGCGCCGGAGAGGCCGACCTCCTCGGAGAAGGTGAGGGTCACCTCCTCGGGCGCCCGGTCGACGACGGCGCCCTCGGCCGGGGCCGTGCTCGTCAGCGTGGCGTGTGCGGCCGCGGGCGGGGCGGCGGCGAGCCCGGCGCCCAGCGCGGCGACGGCGAGCAGGAGCGCCAGCAGCGTGCGCGCCGCCGCCCGCCCGGCGCCTCCGGCGGCCGGCCGCGCCGGGGCGGGCGGCACCGCGGCGGCGCTCACCTGCGGGCCCGTCCGGCGGGGGTCACCCGTGGTCCCCGTGCGCACCGTGCTCCTCGCGCGTGTGCGCGGCTCCGTCGGCGGAGCCGTCCTCGCCCGGCCGGTAGGTCTTCGCCCGCACCGGCACCTGGAGGGTGAGCGGGTCGGACTTCTCGAAGTGCAGCCGCAGCGTCACGGTGTCGCCCTCGCTCGGCTTGCGGGCCAGGTCCAGGAGCATCAGGTGGTTGCCGCCGCTGCGCAGCGTCAGCTCGCCGCCCGCCGGTACCTCGAAGGACTCCACCCGCTTCATCGTGTTGTCGACGGTGCGGTGGAGCTGGACGTCGTCGGACAGCTCGCTGGTCACGGAGGTGAGCGCGTCCGCCTCGTCGCCCTCGTTGGTGAGGGTGAAGTACCCGGCGGCCACCTTCTCGGTCACCGGCTCGGGCATGTAGGCGCTGCCCTCGACGGCGGCGGGGCGCGGGCCCTGGTCGCCGCACGCGCTCAGCGCGAACGCCCCGGCGAGGGCGAGCGCGGCGGCCGCGGCGAGGCGGCGGGGGGTCACGGCAGCTCCCCCTTCACCAGCTTCGGCAGGTCCTCCGCGTAGGTGTCGGCGTTGGTGTCCTCGGTGTAGAGCACGTGCGCCTTGTCGTCCTCGGGCGAGAAGTAGAGCACCTGCGAGCCGTGCATGGACTCGATCTCGCCGTTCTCCTTCTTCACCGACGGCTCGATGCTGATGCCCAGGGTGCGGGCACCGGCCTGGATGGTGGCGAAGTCGCCGGTCAGACCCGTCGCGCCGGGGGCCGCGCCGCGCAGCCACTCGCCCAGCGACTCGGGGGTGTCGCGCTCGGGGTCGGTGGTGACGAAGACGACCTGGAGCTCCTCCTGCTCCGCCTCGCTCAGCGTGGACTCGGCGTAGGCGATGTTGCTCACCGTCGTCGGGCAGACGTCCGGGCAGTTGGTGTAGCCGAAGTAGATGAGCGTCGGCTTGCCCCGGGTCTCCTCGACGAACTCGTACGTCTCCCCGGTGGTGTCGGTGAGCACGAGGTCGGGCTTGGGGAAGGGGGTGTCCAGGACGGTGGCGCGGGCGGGCTCGCTGCCGCCGGAGACCTCGGCGGCGGGCCGCTCGCCCTCGGCGGCCGGGTCGGCCGGGCCGCCGCAGGCGGCGACGCCGGCGGCGAGCGCGGCGGTCAGGGTCAGGGCGGCCCCGGCGCGGCGGGCGCGCCGAAGCTTCGGGACGGGGTGCATGGGGCTTCCTCGGGTCGTCGAAGGCGGTGACGGGGACGGTAGGGGAGCGGGGCGCGGCGCCGGGGACGGCGCGCGGCGGCAGGCGCGGGGCGGCGGGCGGACGTGGCGCGGACGCGGGCGCGCCGGCCGGGGCCGTGGGCCCGGTGGGTCACCGGGCCCACGGCGCCGCCGCCCGGTCAGGCGGAGCGGCGGCGTCCGGCGAGCACGCCGTAGCCGATGCCGCCGAGGCCGACGGCGATGCCGACCACGGCGAGCACACGTGCCGTGGTGTCCGTGGCGTCCCCGTCGGCGTCGGCCGCGGTGTCGGCGGCCGGGTCGGCGTCCCCGCCGGCGTCCTGGTCGCCGCCCGACGCGTCGGCGCCGTCGCCCCCGTGGGAGCCGTGGCCGCCGTCCCCGGCCGCGCCCAGGTCCAGCACCGGCGCCGGGTGCTGCGGCTCCTCACCGCCCTCCTCCGGCACCTCGATCCAGCGCACGACCTCGTCGTTGTCGTAGGTCTGTACGGCCTTGAAGACCAGCCGGTCGGCGTCCTCGGGGAGCCGGCCCACCGAGACCGGGAAGCGCTGGAACGTGCCCGGCTCGATCCCGGCGTCCTGCGCCGTCCAGGTGATCTTGCTCGGGACCTCGTCGATCTGCTCGCCGTGCAGCTCGACGGGCTCCTCCAGCGTGCCCCGCTCCACGGCCACGTCCCAGCCGGGGACGGGCTCGGGCTGCGCCGAGGCCAGCGGGTGGTCGGTGGGGAGGGTGACCTCCAGCTTCACGGTGGCGGCGGTGTCCCGCTCGTTGGGGACCTTGAAGTTGACCGTCGCGTAGCCGCCGCCCGGCACGGTGGCGGGGTCGACGGTCACGTGGGCGAGGGCGGGGGCCGCCGCGGTGAAGACGGCGGCGGCACCCAGGCAGGCGGCAGCGGCGAACCGCCGCGAGGCAGACATCATGGGACGAGGCACTCCTCGAACGTCGGAGAGGGAACACGGGGTCGGGACGGAGGGGCGCGCGGCGGTCTCCGTCACCCCGGTCCCGGACTCCGGACGGAGCGCCGCGCGGCCGTCGGGGGCCGGGCGGGACCGTGGGGGCGGGCGGGGGCGTCAGGCCGCGAGCGCGCAGGCCGACGCGGGCGGGCCGCGTCGGACGACGCTGTGCCGCAGGGACCGCGGCTCGGGCGGCCCGTCCTCGTCGACCGGGCGCACGGTGGCGCGGGGTCCGCACGCGGCGCGCCCACCGGCCAGCGGGCCCAGGCAGGCCAGGGCCGACCGCAGGGCCCGCAGCAGCCCGTCCACGGCCGTCACGGCCGGGCGTACCAGGCGCCACAGCGCGGCGTCCCCGCAGCGCAGCAGCCAGCCGGCGAGGACGGCGGCCAGCAGGTGGCCCAGCAGCATGGCGGGGGACGCCAGTTCCAGCACCGCGCCCAGGCCGTCCGGCGCGGCGTGCGCGGCGTGGCCCGCGGCGCCGGGGCCGGCGCCGGGATCGACCGCGGTCGCGGAGCCGCCGAGCCCGGCGTCGGCCACCACGCGGCGCGCCCGGGCCGGGGAGATGTGCTCCGCGGAGCCGCCGGCGCACAGCAGCCCGCGCGCGAGCGCCAGCACCGCGCCGCCGTCCTCCGCCGGCGCGCCGGAGCGCGCGGGCGCGGCCGCCGCGCGGCTCTGCGCCGAGGCGAACAGCACGTGCAGGCCCGCCTGGCCGACGGCCAGCGCGGCGACGATGCCCAGTGGTGAGCGCTCCCGCCCGGCCAGCGGCAGGACGAGCACGAAGACCAGGGCGGCGGCCGCGCCGAAGGCCCAGAGGGGGACGCCCGCCCCGGCCGCGAAGACGTGCCCCGCGGCGGACAGCGCGACGCAGGCCGCGGTGAAGACCGCGGCCCGCAGCAGTCGCAGATCGGCGCTCGCGCGCACGACGGGCACGTCCATAGCGGCCACATCATCTCACCGGGACCCGCGCGGCTACCCCGGCAGGGTCCGAAAGAACCACTCCGGCGCAAGATCGGCCGAATGAGCGGTGTGCCGGGAACCACGTGCTTACTGTCCGCTTACCGGGGCAATACGTATCGGTATGTCAGGCCCCGGTTCGTCGAGCCGCAGCCAGGAGGCTGGAGCATGAGCATCTGGTGGTCTCTGCACTTGCGGCGTGAGGCGGCGAGCGTTCCGCTCGCCCGGCGTCTGCTGCTCGGTGCGATGGAGACGGCCGGGGTGGAGCCGGACGTCGCCTACGAGCTCTCCGTCGCGCTCTCCGAGGCGTGCGCCAACGCCGTCGAGCACGGCGGTGGCCCGGAGCACACCGGGGGCTACCGCGTCACGGCGTACCTGGTCGGCGACGTGTGCCGCATCGAGGTCACCGACCACGGCCCCGGCTTCACGCCGCCCGCCCAGGCCGCCGGTGCCGGTGCCGGTGCCGGTCCCACCGAAACCGAGAACGGCCGCGGCCTCTACCTCATCAGCGCGCTCACCGACCACGTCCGGGTCCACAACGGCGTCACCGACGGCGCGGTCGTCACCTTCGACAAGACGCTCAAGTGGCGGTCGGACGCGCTGCTCAAGGTCTCCTGAGCCGGCCGCCTCACCGCCCGCCGTCCCCCGGCGGCCGCCCCGGGTCCAGCGGCGGGGAGGCGACGCCGCAGTGCAGGTGGCACTCGGTGGTGCAGTGGGGCTCCGGCGCCCGACCGCCCTCCGCGCCCCGCGGCCGGCCGTGCTCCGGGCGCGCGCGGTCCGCAGGCGGAGTCGGGCGTTCCGCTTCCGGCTCCGCCAGCACGTCGCGGCGCACCGTCAGCCACGCCACCGCGGCCGCCGCCACCAGTAGCCCCGCGCACCACACCATCGCCGTGCGGAACGCGGCGTCGAACGCGGCGGGCTCGCGGTACGCCTCCGGGCCCATCCCGGCCAGCAGCGGCAGCGCGGCCACCGCCAGCAGGCCCGCCGCCCGGGCCACGGCGTTGTTCACCCCGCTCGCCAGCCCGGCCCGCGCGACGTCCACCGACGCCAGCACCGTGGCCGTCAGCGGTGCCACCAGCAGCACCATGCCCGCCCCGAGCACCAGCAGCGCGGGCAGCACGTCGACCCCGTAGGAGGCGTCGGGGCCGACCCGCGTCATCAGCAGCATCCCGCCCGCGCACAGCAGCGGTCCCACGGTGAGCGGCAGCCGGGGCCCGATGCGCTGACCGAGCGCACCGGAGCGCGCGGACAGCAGCAGCATCAGCACCGTCGTCGGCAGGAGCGCGGTGCCCGCCGCCAGCGCCGACCAGCCCAGCACCACCTGCAACTGCACCACGGACAGGAAGAAGAACCCGCCGAACGCCGCGTACACCCCGAGCGTCACCGCGTTGACGGCGGTGAACTGGCGCGAGGCGAACACCGACGGCGGCACCATCGGGTGCCGCAGCCGCCGCTCCAGCGCCACGAACGCGGCCCCGCACACCGCCCCGCCCACCGCCGTGCCCAGCACGACGGGCGACGCGCCCTGCTCGGGAGCGGCGATCAGCGCGTAGGTGACGCCGCCCAGCGCGAGCGCGGCCAGCACGGCGCCGGACACGTCGAACCGGCCGGAGGCGTCCGGGTCACGCGTCTCGGGGACGTGCCGCAGCGCCACCGGCACGCACACCAGCGCCAGCGGCACGTTCAGCCAGAACACCCACCGCCAGCCGGGCCCGTCCACCAGCCAGCCGCCCAGGAACGGGCCGACGGCCGCGGCCACTCCGCCCAGGCCCGACCAGGCGCCCACCGCGCGGGCCCGGTCGTCGGGGTGGAAGGTGGCCTGGATCAGCGCCAGCGAGCCGGGGGTGAGCAGCGCGCCGCCCACCCCCTGCAGCGCCCGCGCCGCGACCAGCACCCCGGCGTTCCACGCCAGCCCGCACAGCAGCGAGGCCAGCGCGAACCACACGATGCCCACGAGGAACACCCGCCGCCGCCCGTACCGGTCGCCGAGCGTGCCGCCGAGCAGGATCAGCCCGGCCAGGGTCAGCATGTAGGCGTTGACGGTCCACTGGAGCGCGCCGAGGTCGGCGTCGAGGTCGGTCCCGATGTGCGGCAGCGCGACGTTGACGACGGTGCTGTCCAGCAGCGCCATGCCCGAGCCCAGCACGGTGGTGAACAGCACCCACCGCCCCCGGCGCTCGCCGAGCCGCAACGCCGCCGTCCGCGGTGAGTCGCTCATACGGCGATCATCCGCCGCCCGGGGCCGCGCGTCACCCCGGCGCGGCGGTGGCGCGGCGGCGACGCGCACTACTCTGCGAAAGTTGACCGGAGCGGGACGCGAGGGCGGAGGGCGGTGAGCGAGCGTGCTGCGCCGGACCAGAAAGGCAGTGCGAACGGGCCCGTCCACCGGGGCGGCCCGCCGGGCCGAGCGGGCCGTGGCGGTGGCGACGGCCCTGGTGGCCGCGGTCGCCGTCGTGGCGCTGGGCGCGCACCTGCTCGGCCCGCACGGAGGGTTCGGCGGCGACGCCGGGGAGCCGCGCATGCGCCAGGCCCTGCCGGTGACGGCGGAGGCCGAGGAGGCGCTGCACCGGTTGGAGCGTGCCGGGCTGCCGGTCGAGCACGTCCGGACGGTGACGCCGCGCAGCGACCCCGACCGGCTGCTCGGCCACGCCGACGGCTACCGCAGCAAGCTCTCCTTCGAGGACCGCCGGGTCAACGGCGGCCTGGTGCTCGGCAACGACCCCGGGTCCGTCGCGCTCGGCGGTGTCATCGAGGTGTTCGCCGACGCCGCCTCCGCCCGCCGGCGCGCGCACCAGCTCCAGCGCGACGCGCTGGGGGTACCCTCGCGCGCCGAACGCGGCTACCTCGCCGGTCGCGTGCTGCTGCGCCTGTCCCCCTACCTCGCGGAACCGCAGGCGGCGGAGTACTCGCGGGCGCTCAAGGCCGCCCCGGTCCCGGGCGCGGTCCCCACCCCGCTCGTCCGCGAGGCGTGACACCGCGCCGCCTCGGGGGCACGGGCCGCCTGGCGGCACGCGCCGCCCTCGGGGTGCGCGCCGCACCGCGGCCCGCGGGGGTGCGGCGCGGGCGGGTCAGCCGCGCAGGTCGCGGAAGTCGTCGCCGATGACCAGGGTCAGCACGCCCGTGGGGGCCGTCGCGCCGCCGCCCGCGTCCGCCGCCTCGACCTCCGCGTCCGGCACCCGTCCGGACAGCACGCTGGCGTGCACCCGGTGCTCGGCGGGGTAGGTGATCGTGGTCCGCGGCGCGCCCCCGGGCGCGTTGCCCGTGCCGACGACCTGGAACCCCGCGCTGCGCAGCTCCTGGGCCACCTCGCCGGCGCGCCCCGGCTCCCCGGTGCCGTTGAGCACCTGGACGCGTACCTGGGACGGCGTCACGCCCGCGCTCTCCTCCGCGCTGGCCTCCAGCTCCGCCTTGTCCACCTCCTGGTCCTCGGCCAACCGGGTGAACAGCGTCTCCGCCTGCGGGTACTGCCACACCACGTTCGCGGTGTCGCTGGGGACGTCCAGCTCGCGCGGGTAGTTGGGCACGGTGAGGAACGTCAGCCGGTCGGTGGGGATGCCCTGCACGCTGCGCGCGAGGTCGTACAGGGGCTTGATCCCGGCCAGGTCCGCGTCCGTGGTGAGCGAGGAGGTGAAGGAGTCCAGGAAGCCGTACATGGCCTGCGGGTCGGCGAGCTTCGACTGCGCCTTGACGGCCAGCGTCTCCAGGAACTCCTGCTGCCGCTCGATGCGCCCGAGGTCGCTGCCGTTGCCCACGGCGTAGCGCGTGCGCACGTAGCCGAGGGCGTCCTCGCCCCCGAGCGTCTGGCAGCCCGCGGCCAGGTCCAGGTTGGCCTTCCGGTCGCGGATCGGCTCCTCGGGGCACACCTCGACGCCGTCGACCGCGTCGACCATGCCCTTGAAGCCGTTGAAGTCGATCGACATGAAGTGGTCCAGGCGCAGCCCGGTGTTCTGCTCGACGGTCTTGACGGCGCAGGTCGCCGCGCTGGAGACGTCGCCGTTCAGCCCGCCGATGGCGAACGAGGAGTTCAGCTTGAAGTGGTGCGGCTTGGACTGCGTGCCGTCGCCCTGGTCGCAGGAGGGGATCTGCACCCACGAGTCGCGCGGCAGCGAGACGACCGTGGCCCACTCCCGGCTCGCGGCGATGTGCACGATCATGATCGTG
Organism: Streptomyces marinisediminis; assembly: GCF_026262575.1. Taxonomy (GTDB): domain Bacteria; phylum Actinomycetota; class Actinomycetes; order Streptomycetales; family Streptomycetaceae; genus Streptomyces; species Streptomyces marinisediminis. The sequence goes on along the minus strand of NZ_JAPKFL010000003.1, from coordinate 36,028 downwards.
TCGGACTGCATCGTCTCGTAGCCCGAGCCGTACTCGCCGTCCGTGCCCTCGCGGCTGTCGGAGCCGACGACGAGGATGTTCTTGGCGCCCGGGCTCAGGTTGGCCGGCCGGTTGTCGCCCAGGCCCGTGTCGATGTCGGCCCCGGTGATGTTGCCGTCGAGGCTCTGGTACAGCCAGGCGCCCGTGCCGGCGGCGGCGAGCACCAGGCCGGAGAGCACCGCCGTGCTCCACAGCAGCACCCTGCGGCGCGTCGAACGCGGGGCCCTGCGGCCGCGCGAGCCGCCGGCGCGGCGCCGTCCGCCGCCCGTGCGGGCCCCGTCGCCCGGGGCCGGGGAATCCCCGGCGGCCCGGGAAGCGCTGTGTATACCGCCCACGCTGACGCCTTTCCCGTGGCGCGGGTGGAGCCGCCCGGGTTCCGGACGGGTTCGTGCCCGCGTCTGCTGTGCCGCTTGCCGTGCCTCGCTCGCCGTGCCCGGCCGTCGTACCGCCGCCCCGCGGCCGGAGCGGGCGGGCCGGGCCGTCGCGCGGAGAGACGGGACGACGCCGCCCCGGGTTCCGGGCCGGGCGCCTCCGCTCCGGTGGTGTGGGGCCCGGCGGGGCCGGGCACCGGCCGCCGGACAGGGCGCCGCCGCGGTTGCGGGACGGCGCGCGGCTGCCGACAGTACCAACAGGCGGCCGTCGCGGGCAGGGCCGTGATCTTGCGGCACCGCCGCCCGGGACGGCCGGTGCCGTGACGGTCGGAGCACGGCCCGGCGCGGACGGTGAGCCGACCGCCGGGGGACCCCGGGAAATGACCGACGGAAGGACCGACCGGGAGGACCAGGGAGGGCGGTGCCCCGAAGTGGCCGCGAAGGGTTGTGGTTTCCGCCACGTGTGAATATTTGCGTTTCCTTTACTATGCCCTATTAGAGAACTCGACGGCAGCGGGCATATCAGTCTTCCTGTCGTCCCGTACGTCGGGTCGTCCGCGCCCGAACCGAAAGGAGCCCTAGTCCCGTCATGGGCGAACCTCCCAGTACCAGCCGTGCCCTGCCCTTCCGACCGAAGCAGCCGGAAGTGGGGGTGGCACGGTGACCGAAGTGCTGCTTCTACTGCTCGCCCTGCTGCTCTGCCTGGCGTGCGCGGTCTTCGTCGCGGCCGAGTTCTCGCTGACCACCGTGGAACGCAGCGCGCTGGAGCGCGCCGCCGAGTCCGGTGAACGCGGCGCCGAGGGCGCCCTGCGCGCCGTGCGGCGGCTGACCTTCCAGCTCTCCGGCGCCCAGCTCGGCATCACCGTGACCTCCCTGGTCATCGGCATGCTCGCCGAGCCCTCGCTCGCCGTGCTGCTGCGCGGTCCGCTGGGCGCGCTCGGCATGTCGCAGACGGTCGCCTCGACGGTGGCGCTCGCCTTGGGCGTGGTCGTCTCGACCGTCGTCCTCATGGTCGTGGGCGAGCTCGTGCCCAAGAACTGGGCGATCTCCCGCCCCCTGGCCGTCGCCAAGGTGGTCGCCGGGCCGCAACGGGGCTTCACCGCCGTCTTCTCGCCCCTCATCCACCACCTGAACGAGACGGCCAACCGGCTGGTGCGGCGCATGGGCCTGGAGCCCGCCGAGGAACTCGCCTCCGCGCGCACCCCCGGCGAGCTGATCGCGCTCGCCCAGCACTCCGCCGCCGAGGGCGCTATCGAGGCCGACTCCGCGGAGCTGTTCGTGCGCACGCTGCACCTGGGCGAGCTGACGGCCGAGAACGTCATGACCCCGCGGGTGGACGTCAAGGCGCTGGAGGTGCACGCCACCGCCGCCGACGCGGCCAACCTGACGCTCGCCACCGGCCTCTCCCGCTTCCCCGTGTACCGGGGGACGCTGGACGAGGTCATCGGCATCGTCCACGTCCGCGACGTGCTCGCCCTGGAGGAAGCGCGGCGCGGGTTCACCCCCGTCGGGGAGCTGGCCGCCGAGCCGCTGTTCGTCCCCGACACCCTGCCGGTGGACCGGCTGCTGGACCGGCTGCGCGGCCACCGCACCATGGCCGTCGTCGTCGACGAGTACGGCGGCACGGCCGGCGTCGCGACGCTGGAGGACATCGTGGAGGAGGTCGTGGGCGAGGTCCGCGACGAGCACGACCCGGAGGAGCACCCCGGCCTGCTGCCCACCGAGGGCACCGGCTCGGGCGCGCCCGTCTGGGACGCCGAGGGCAGCGTCCGCATGGACGAGCTGGCCGCGATCGGCCTGCTCGCCCCCGAGGGCCCCTACGAGACGCTGGCCGGGCTCATCGCCGCCCGCCTGGAGCGCATCCCCGCCAAGGGCGACCGGGTGGCGCTGGACGGCTGGGAGCTCGCGGTGCTGGAGACCGACCACCACCGCGCCGACCGCGTCCGCATCACCGGCCCGGTCGGCGCCACGGACAGCGCCGCCCCGCGCGGCACCGCGGAGCGCACGGCGGACGGCGGGCGGGAGCGCACCGTGCCCCGCGCCGCCCGCGGCCGCGCGGCCGACGACGCGCGCGGCGGCCCGCTCGACGACGCGCGCGGCGGCCCAGACGGCCCGGCCGACGACGCCCGCCGCGCGATGGAGGACGTGCGATGACCGCGCTGCAACTCACCATCGGCGCCCTCACCCTGTTCACGAACGCGTTCTTCGTGGGCGCCGAGTTCGCCCTGATCTCGGTGCGCCGCAGCCAGATCGAACCGCTGGCCAAGGAGGGCGACAAGCGCGCCCGCACGGTGCTGTGGGGCCTGGAGCACGTCTCGGTGCTGATGGCCACCGCCCAGCTCGGCATCACCGTCTCCTCGCTGGTCCTCGGCATGGTGGCCGAGCCGGCCATGGCGCACCTGCTGGAGCCGCCGTTCGAGGCCCTCCACGTCCCGCACGCGCTGGTGCACCCGATCGCGTTCGCCATCGCGCTGACGCTGGCGACGTACCTGCACATGCTGATCGGCGAGATGGTGCCCAAGAACATCGCCCTGGCGGCGCCCGAGCGCACCGCGCTCGTCCTCGGCCCGGCGCTGGTCGGCGTCACCCGGGTGGTGCGTCCGGTGGTGTTCGGCATCAACAAGCTGGCCAACGTGCTGCTGCGGCTGCTGAAGGTCGAGCCCAAGGACGAGGTCGCCTCCGTCTTCACCGACGACGAGCTCGCCCGGCTGGTGGAGGACTCCCGCGCGGCGGGCCTGCTGGAAGAGGGCGACAGCGAGCGCCTGCGGGACGCGCTGGAACTGGGTCGCCGCCCGGTCGGCACCGTGGTCGTGCCGCTCGGCCGCATGGTCACCGTCGGCCAGGGCGTCACCCCGGCGCAACTGGAGCGGGCCGCCACCGCCTCCGGGTACTCCCGCTTCCCGGTCACCGGGCCCGGCGGCACGGTGCTGGGCTACCTGCACATCAAGGACGCGCTCGGCGTCGCCCGGGACAGGCCGTTCCCGCGCGCCACGCTGCACAAGGTGATCCGGGTGCGCATCGACACCCCGCTGGACGACGCGCTCACCGCCATGCGCGCGGGCGGCACGCACCTCGCCGCCGTCACCGGAGACAAGGGCGTGGTGCTCGGCTTCGTCACGATGGGCGACGTCCTGGAGGAGCTCGTCGGCTCCACCCCCGGGGTCGGCTGACACCGGGCGGCGGAACCCGGCCGGGCCGGGCGGCTCCCGTGGCCGCCCGGCCCGGCCGCGCCGTGCACCCGCGCCGTGCCCGCGCGCCGTGCCCCCGCGCCGTGCCCGCGCGCCGTCCCGGGCCCTCCCCGCGCCGTTTCCGCGTCACCCCCGCGCGCCCCCTCGCCGCTCCGCGCGACGGGGGAACTTCTTTACCGGGCCCGAAGTTGGGCAGGTACGGGCGTACGGGGGCCGGAGCGCACGGACGCACGCGCCCGCCCTGCTCCGTCACGCCATTCCGGGAGGACGGCGCGGCGGGGCGACGTCCGCGGGCAGGGCCCCGACGGAACGACCACCGGAAACCCGCACCACGAGGAGAACACGCATGGCACTCTGGGACCGCCTCAAGGAAGCCGCTCAGCAGATGCAGGGCCAGCTCGAGCAGCGCAAGGGCGAGCTCAAGGGGGCGGGCTTCCGCGACGCGAGCATGGCGATGTGCGCCCTCGTCGCGGCGGCCGACGGCTCCGTCGACCCGGCCGAGCGGCAGCGCGTCAGCCAGCTCATCACCTCCAACACCACCCTGCAGAACTTCCCGCCGCAGGACCTGGAGCAGCGCTTCAACGGCTACGTCGACCAGCTCACCCGCGACTTCGCCTTCGGCAAGGTGAACGTGCTCCAGGAGGTCGCCAAGGCGAAGAAGAAGCCGGTGGAGGCCCGCGCCGTGATCCAGATCGGCATCGTGATCGGCGGTGCGGACGGGCACTTCGACTCCGACGAGCGCGCCATGGTCCGCGAGGCGTGCTACGCCCTCGACCTGCCCCCGCACGAGTTCGACGTGTGACACCGCCCCGCGCGGCGCCCCGCGCGGGCGTCGCGCGGCCCCGGCCCGCCCGCGCCGGCCGGACGGGGTCGCGCGGGAGCGGGGCGCTCACGCCTGGGACAGCGCGAAGGCGGCGAGGAAGCCGGCGACCGTGACCAGGCCCGTCAGCAGGTGCGCCTGCGCGAACGCCTCCGGGATCATGGTGTCGGCGATCATCGCCAGGATCGCCCCCGCCGCCAGCGCCGTGACCCCGGCCAGCGCCGCGTCCGGCATCCCGGCCAGCACCGTGCGCCCCAGCAGCGCCGAGACGCCGCTGACCAGCGCGATGCCGGACCACAGGCCGAACACGTAGCGCGGGCTCCGCCCCGCCCGCCGCATGCCCGACGCGCTGGAGAGCCCCTCCGGCACGTTGCTGACGAACACCGCGCCCACCGTCGCCGCGCTCACCGCGCCGCCACCGATCAGGCTGGCACCGATGACCACCGACTCCGGCACCCCGTCCAGCAGCGCGCCGAGCGCGATCGCGCTGCCCGACCCCGGCCGCTCGCCCTCCGAGGGCTGCTGCCCGCCGGACCGCTTGCGGTGCCGCGCACCCCGTCGCGCGAGCACGGCGTCGGCCCCGGTGTAGAGGGCCGCGCCGAGCGCCGCGCCCAGCGCGGTCGGCGCCAGCCCACCGCGCTCGTGCGCGTCGTCGATCAGCTCGAACGACACCGCGGACAGCAGTACGCCGCTGCCGAACGCCATGACCAGCGCCACCCACCGCGGCGGCACCCGCAGCGCGTAGCCGAGCAGCGCGCCCAGGACCAGCGCGGCCCCGGCCAGCAGCCCCCAGCCACCCGCGACCAGCGCGTCCAGCACCGCCCACCTCCGTCCGTCGCCCCGCGATCCGGCCGACCGGAGTACTCCGGCCGCGTCGGCGCTACGTCCCGCCCCGCCGCCCGAGCCACAGGGCGCCGCCGAGCAGCGCCAGCACGCCCGCACCGCCGAGCGCCCATCCGGCGGTCACGGTGGCGCCGCCCCCGGCGTCGGTCTCCGCGACCTTCCGGGGCGGCGCGCCGGGCGGGGCCCGGTGGGCGTCACCACCCGCGTCACGCACCCCGTCGCCCCCGCCGGCGTGCCCGGTGCTCCCCGCGCTCCCGGGGCCGCCCGCGACGGTGAAGCTGGCGCTGAACGGGCCCTCGCCCCCGCACACCACGTTCACCCGGTAGTAGCCGGGCGCCGCGTCCTCGGGGACGACCCCGGTGCCGCCGACCATGTCGCGCAGCGGGCCCAGGCGCAGGTCGGGGAAGCGCTCACCGTCCGGCGGCGGCACGAAGCTCGCGGTGCCGGTGGCCGCCGCGCAGGCGCCGCCGTCCAGGACGGAGAACTCCTGCCCCGGCGCGACGCGCGTGGGCTGGACGATCACCCCGCGCCCCGGGTCGGCCTCGGCCGCCGCGGCGGCACCGGCCGACGGTCCCGCGACGGCGACGACGGCCACCGCGCAGGCGGCGGCGAGGGGCGCCGGGGGCCTCGGTCCGGGCATGCTGCACTCCTGGGGCTCCTCGGATCTCCGTCGGTCTCCTCGACGCGGCGAGCGCCGGGCGCGCGCCGCCCGCCCATCGCACCCCGGCGCGCGCCCGCCGACCACCCGGCGTGCGCCGAACGGGCGAGCCGCCCGCCCGCGCCCCCGTTTCCGGGTGCGTCGCCGGGGCAGGCGGGAGCGCAAGGCAGGAGCACGTCAACAGCTCGGGGAGGCCAGTGACATGAGTGCGGGCTTGTCAGTGGGCAAGGGACGCCGCGTCGCCCGGCAGGCGGCACACAGCTCCGCCATGGACGCCGCGGCGCGCTGGGGGCTGGCCGCCCGCGGCGTGCTCTACGTGCTCATCGGGCTGCTGGCGCTCCAGATCGCCTTCGGCGACGGCGCCGCGCAGGCGGACCAGGCGGGCGCGATCCAGGAGGTGTCGCAGGAGCCGTTCGGCGCGGCGGTGGTCTGGGCGGTCGGGATCGGCCTGGCCGGCCTGGCCCTGTGGCGGCTGTCCGAGGCGCTGTTCGGGGCGTCGGGGCCGGACGGGCACCGCGCCTCGCACCGCGCCGTCTCCGGTGCCCGGTTCGTCGTCTACGCCTTCCTGGCCTACTCGGTGCTGCGCTTCGCCACCGGCGGCGGCAGCGGCTCCAGCGACGCCCGCTCGCAGGACTTCACCGCCCGCGCGCTGGAGCTGCCCGCCGGGCGCTGGCTGGTGGGCGCCGCCGGCCTCGCCGTCCTGGCCGCCGGGCTGTACATCGCCGTCAAGGGGCTGCGCAGGAAGTTCCGGGAGGAGCTGAAGCTGTCCGCCATGTCGCGGCGGCAGCGCAAGGTGGTGGACGTCCTCGGCGTGGTCGGCGGCGTCTGCCGCGGCGTGGTCTTCGCCGCCGCCGGGGTCTTCGTCCTCCAGGCCGCCTGGACCGCCGACCCGGACGAGGCCAAGGGCATCGACCAGACCCTGCGCGGCTTCGCGGACACCCCCGCCGGGCCCTGGCTGCTGGCCGCGATAGCCGTCGGCCTGGCCCTGTTCGGCGCCTTCTCGCTCGCCCTGGCCCGCTGGCGCAGGGTCTGACGCCGCCGGGCGGCGGGGCGCCGGGCGAGCGGCGGGGTGACGCAGGGGCGCCCGGTACCACGACGGCCCACGACGGCGGCCCGGACCGGGTGGACCGGTCCGGGCCGCCGTCGTGGTGCGTCAGACCGCGGTGGCGGGCAGCCGCCGTGCGGTGGACGGCCGTGCGGCGGCCGGGGGCCACCCGGACGGCGGGCCCGTCCGGCCGGCGGGCCCGCCGGCGCCGACGCGCCCGGCCTCAGCCCCGGAGCGAGGCCATCCACGCCTCGACGTCCGCCGAGGTGCGCGGCAGCGCGTCCGACAGGTTCCGGTTGCCGTCCTCGGTGACGAGGATGTCGTCCTCGATGCGCACGCCGATGCCCCGGTACTCCTCCGGCACCGTGAGGTCGTCGGACTGGAAGTACAGGCCCGGCTCGACGGTCAGGCACATGCCGGGCTCCAGGGTGCCTTCCGCGTACGCCTCGCGGCGGGCGGAGGCGCAGTCGTGCACGTCCAGGCCGAGCATGTGGCCGGTGCCGTGCAGGGTCCAGCGCCGCTGGAGGCCCAGTTCGAGCACCTTCTCCACCGGCCCGTCCAGCAGGCCCCACTCCACGAGGCGCTCGGCGAGCACGCGCTGGGCGGCGTGGTGGAAGTCCAGGTACTTCGCGCCCGGCCTGACGGCGGCGATACCCGCCTCCTGGGCGTCGTACACCGCGTCGTAGATCTTGCGCTGGAGCTCGCTGAAGGTGCCGTTGACCGGCATGGTGCGCGTGACGTCGGCGGTGTAGAGCGTGTGCGTCTCCACCCCCGCGTCCAGGAGCAGCAGCTCGCCCGAGCGCACCGGGCCGTCGTTGCGCACCCAGTGCAGGGTGGTGGCGTGCGGGCCCGCGGCGCAGATCGAGCCGTACCCGATGTCGTTGCCCTCCACCCGTGCGCGCAGGAAGAACGTCCCCTCGATGTACCGCTCCGAGGTGGCCTCCGCCTTGTCCAGCACGCGGACGACGTCCTCGAAGCCGCGGACGGTGGAGTCCACCGCCTTCTGCAGTTCGCCGATCTCGAACTCGTCCTTGACCAGCCGGCTCTCGGACAGGTAGACGCGCAGTTCCTCGTCCCGCTCGGCGGTCACCTTGTCGGCGAGCGCGGCCTCCACGCGGGCGTCGTAACCGCGCACGACGCGCACCGGTCCGGTGGCCTCCGCGAGCGTGTCGGTGACCGTGCGCACGTCGGCGCAGGGCAGGCCGTAGAGCTGCTCGCCTTCGGTGAGGCTGTTGCGGCGGCCGACCCACAGCTCGCCCTGGCCGTCGAGCCAGAACTCGCCGTTCTCCCGGTCCGAGCGCGGCAGCAGGTACAGCGTCGCGTCGTGGCCGCCGGCGCGCGGCTCCATGACCAGGACGCCGTCCTCGGTCTGGTTGCCCGTGAGGTAGGCGTACTCCACGGACGCGCGGAAGCTGTACTCGGTGTCGTTCGAGCGCGTTTTGAGGTTGCCCGCGGGAATGACCAGGCGCTCGCCGGGGAAGCGCTCCGAGAGCGCCGCGCGCCGCCGCGCGGTGTGCCCGGCCTGGGCGATCGGCTCCAGGTCGCGCCGCTCGGTGTCGGCCCAACCGCCCTTCATGTTCTCGGCCAGCTCGTCGGACACGCCTGGGTACAGACCGTTCTTCCGCTGCTTGATGGGCTGCTCGTCTTCCGGGGTCTCCGGCGACTGCTGCTCGGCCACGTCGCTGCCTCCTTGCGTACGTCACGGGGGGCCAGTGCCCATCGTATGTCCGCGCGAGGGGTGACCCCAGGGCGTGCGCCGTGACGCGGGCGCCGGGCCCGGCGCCCGGACGGCGCGCGGAGCGGGCGGGGGCGGGCCGGGGCGGGGCCGGGGCGGCGCTTCCCGCTTCGGCAGCGGACGGCTCGCCTGCTCAGAAGCGGACGGCCAGGAGCACGACGTCCTCCTCGCTGTCCGCGTCCGCCAGCCCGTCGGGGAGCACGGTGTGCAGGACGTGGTCGGCCAGCGCCTCGGGGTCGTCGCGCACCGACGGCGCGGCGGCGAGCGCGGCGGCGTGCAGCCGGGCGAAGGCCCGGTCCGTGGGCTCGCCGGTGCGCTGCACGAGCCCGTCGCTGTACAGCAGGAGCGTTTCACCAGGCGCGAGGTCCAGCTCCAGACTGGGCGCCTCCCAGCAGGCGAGCATGGTGAGGGGCGCGGAGAGCGTCGTCTCGGCGAACTCGCAGCGGGACGGCCCCACGATCAGCGGCGGGCAGTGCCCGGCCCCGGCGACGGTGACGCGCCGCACGGCGGGTTCCGCGTAGCCGAACAGCGCGGTGGCCGGCCGCGCCGGCTCCGTCAGCCGCAGCAGGAGTTCCAGGTCGGACAGGACGGCGACCGGGTCCTCGCCCTCCATGACGGCGTAGGCCCGCAGCGCCGCGCGCAGCCGCCCGGCGGCGGCGGGCACCCCCGGCCCCGTGCCGCTGACGCCGCCCACGGAGAGACCGAGCGCGCCCTCGGGCAGCGGCAGCACGTCGTACCAGTCGCCACCGCCGCGCGGGCCGGTGCGGTGCCGCACGGCGATCCGCACGCCGGGCACGCGCGGCAGCCGACTGGGCAGGAGCTCCTCGCGCACGGCGTCGAGAGCGGTGCGGGCGCGGCTGAGCTCCAGGCGGCGGGCGACGTGCTCGGTGGCGCAGCCGAGGTACAGGCCGAGCAGGTGCCGCTGCCGCTCCGACGGTGCGGTGGGCTCGTCGTACAGCCACACCGCCGCCCCGAGCCGGGGCGTGCGCGCGCCGCCCGCCTCGGGGCGCGGTGCGGTGGCCAGGGGGACGGCGTAGCTGGCGGCGTACCCGAGCCGGGCGGCCACCTCGCGGTGCCGGGGGTCCAGCCCCTCCTCACGGGCGATGTCCGGGTGCGCGACCTCCGCCGCGCCCGGCGCCCACCCGCCCGGCGCGCCCCCGCCCGCGCCGCCCGCGCCGGGGGTGGCGCTCGCGGCGGAGGCGGCGCCCGCGGCGGAGGCGGCGCCCGCGGGGGAGGGGCCCCGGCCGCCCGCCGATGCGGGGCGGCCGTCGAGCAGGGGGCCGAAGTTCGCCGCCGCGGGAACCGTCTCGATCTGGCCCAGGTCGGCGTGGCCCAGGCCGAGGCCCACGGTGCGGCGCGGACCGAGCCCGTCCGCCGGGTCCAGCGCGAGGACGCCGCGCCGGGCGCCGACGAGGGCGGCGCCACCGCGCAGGGTCTCGCGCAGGGCGGCGTCGAGCGTGTCGGTGCGGGCGAGCCGCTCGGTGAGGTGGTGCAGCGTGGTGAGGTCGGAGATCCACCCCGCGAGGCGGTCCCGCACGGCGGCGGGTTGCGCGACGGGACGAGGGCAGGACTCCGGCGCGCCGGGCAGCGCCCGGTGCATCACCCGCCCGGTGGCCGTCAGGCCGGAGCGTACCCGCCCTTCGGCCGGACGCCCCAGCATCGACCGCGTCGCGCCCGCGGGCGGGCCAGTGTCCTCGGGCGAGGTGGAGGGCGGATTGATTCCGGCCACTTTCGACTGTTGGTGTGCGCTCATGACGAGCAGCTCCCGCCAGGGGTGATCTCCCGCAAACGCATCGCATACCCCCATGTCGTGCTGCTCTGCTCAGATGTGTCCAGATCTACACGGCGTGACGACCACGTGTCCAGCACTGCCCTGCTCGGGAGTGCTGGTGTCCACGGCACCCTCGGCCCTGAGGCGCCGCGTGCCCCACTCCGTGAAATGGCGCGAAAAGCACCCTGGGCACGCGTGATCACGGTCGGATGGCGGGTGTCAGCGGAGGACACGCGGCACGCCCTCGCACGTGGGATGCTGGGGCTCGCACACCGCGCGTTCGGGCCGGAACCCGCTGGCGGGGTCGCGCGTCGTACTCGGTGAGGCTCGCCCCTCGGACGTCCGGTGGTTCGCGACACGCGGGGCCGCCCCCGAGGGTGAGATGCTCAAGGCCCGGGTACGCGCTAGCAGGCAGCACGCACAGGCACGTCGAGCAGGCACAGCCGGCACGGACCGTTCCCGGTACGGACGAGTACGCGCCCCGGTGCACACGAGTACGCGGCGGTACGTGGAAGTACGCAGCAGTACGTAGTACGACAGAGACCACGAGCGCCCCTGGCCGCGCCACCCCCCGCCACGTTCCACGCTCGGCTTACGGCACGAACGCGCCGCTCCGCACAGGCAGTACGAGCAGTACCGGCAGCACGACGACCAGTACCCGCGCAGTACGAGCACCGTGCGGTGCGCCACCCCAGGCCGCCGAGCTGTCGGTGTTTACGGACGTAACGGAAAGGAACGAGCGCTCATGCGCGAGATCCTCGGAAGGCGAAGCGTGACCCGATGGGCGCGGCGCAGTGCCGCCCTGACCTGCGCCACCGCGTGGCAGTGGCCCGTGGTGCCGGGCGCCGAGCTACGGGAACCCCGGCGCGCCGGGCGCCGCCGCGCCCCGGGTCGCGCCCGCCGCGCGGACCCCCGCGCGGACGCCACCTGCGCCTGCCCGCTCCCGGACTGCCCGGTGCCCGGCGCCCACCCGCTCGACCCTGACCTGCTCGCCGCCACCACCGACGCGCGCATGGTGCGCTGGTGGTGGACGCAGCGGCCCGGCGCCTCCGTGATCCTGGCCACCGGGGGCCGGGCGCCGTGCGCGCTCAGCCTTCCCGCACCGGCCGCCACCCTGGCCCTGGCCGACCTCGACGAGCGCGGCCTGCGCACCGGTCCCGTCCTCACCACGCCCACCCGGGCCATCCTGCTCGTGCGCCCCTACGACCTGGCCGAACTCGGCGAGCTGCTGCACGCCCGCGACTACGTGCCGACCTCGCTGCGCTTCCACGGCCAGGGCGGCTACGTCCCGCTGCCGCCCACCCAGACCCCGGCCGGCCCGGTGTGCTGGATTCGCGCTCCGCGGGGCCCGGAACCGTACCTGCCGTCCGCGGCGGAACTCCTGGACGCCCTCATCGACGCCGGCAGCGCGGCGCCCGACACCGGGAACCGCCTGGCGCACTGAGGCGGGCGGCCGGGGCGATTCGGGGCATAGAAAAGCCCGGTCGCTGGCGACGGGGGATGCACCAGCGACCGGGCTCACGGAAAAGGTAACAAGAAAAACGCCGTCCGCACATCCCGTTGCGCCGTTCGATGTACCGATTCCCCTGCTCAAACGGGGAGTTGTGACGAGCGTCACTACTTCTTGAGCATTCAATTAGCTCTCCGCCCAACACGCATTACCCCACGTAACTCAGTTTCCCGCCATTCCGCTCCCCCGGGGCGCGCATTAACTCCCGGCGCCGCACGGGCGCGGCTGTGCCGCGGGCCGCCGGCCCCGGGCGCGGACGGCCGTGGCACGGCGCGCGGTGAGGGTGGCGTCGGGGCGGCCGGCGTCCGGGCGGCGAGCACCGTGGTCGGACGGTCGCCGACGACCACGGTCGGCGGCGTGGGGCGGAGAACCGGTGGCCGGACCCCGCCGCCGCGGCACCGTCGGCAGCCGCCGGGGCGACTCCGGCCCCGGACGCCCCGGGCCCCGCCCCGTGCGCTCGGGGGCCGGTGCGGAACCCGGCGAGTCGCCGCCGCCCGGGGCGCGGCGGCGGCCCGGTGGGCGCTCCCGTGCCGTCGGCCGGGGCGGCGTCCGGGCGCGCGTGAGGGCGGGCCCGCCCGCCCCCGGCGCGGCTCGGTGTCCGGCGGCTTCCCGCCGACCGGTCGGTGCCCGACGGCGCCAGGCCCACCGGCCGCCGAGGGGCCGCGCCAGCGGGTCGTGCCCGGCCGGGCGCCGGAGGCCGACCGGACGGCGCGTGCCCCGCCGGTCGGCGGGCGGCCGGCATCCGCGGCGTCAGCTCAGCGTGATCTGGCGGTTGGTCAGCCCGCTGCGCGCCCGGCGCTCGTCGGCGGTCAGCGGCGCCTCGTCGGCCAACGCCTCGCCCAGCCGCTCGGCGAAGGCCGCGGCGGGCTTCTCGCAGTCCTCGGCGCCCATCGCGCTCGGCAGGTCCCACACCGGCACCATCAGGCCGTGCGCCCGGAAGGAGCCCACCAGCCGCGTGCCCTCGCCGAGCCCGGAGGCCCCGGCGGCGTGCAGGCGGGCGAGCGCGTTCATCAGCCGCTCCTCCGCGTGCGGCATGACCCAGCGCAGGTGGTTCTTCTCCGGCGTGCGGCACCAGTACGCCGCCTCCACCCCGGTCAGCCGACTCGTCGGCAGCGCGGCGGCGTTCGCCCGCTCCAGGGAGGCGGCTACCTCACCGGTGGCGTTCTCGGCGTCCGACAGCCAGAACTCGAACCCCTCGTGCACCTCCGGCACGAACGGCGCGGCGAGGTCCAGCACGTCCTGGAGGCGCGGTCCTTCGGTCTCCGCCCGCCCGGCGCCCACCGGCTGCCCGAGCTCGGCGGTCAGCGCGCGGCGCAGCACGTCGGCCAGGTCGCGGCTGAGGTCGCCGGAGGCGGTGTCGTTCTGCAGCCCGATCATCACCGAGCCGTCGTCGCGCCGCAGCGCGGGCCAGGCCATCGGCAGCACCGTGGCCAGGGTGACCGAGGGCACGTCCGCGGGGAGGCCCTCCCGGAGCGCCAGCGGCGCGGTGGCGGCCGGCACCAGTTCGCGCAGGGCCACCCAGTCGCACTCGCCGGGCAGGCCCTCGAACGGCCGCCGCACCAGTTCGGCCGCCGCCTGCGCGGCCGCCCGCCCGTGGCACGCCTTGTAGCGTCGGCCCGAGCCGCACGGGCAGGGTTCGCGGGCGCCGACGACCGGAACCTCTCCGTCGACACGCTGCGGCTTCGCGGCCTGGGGCTGGGGGCGACGCTTCTTGGCCATGGATGGATCTCCGTGAGGACGACCCGGCACCCCGCGCGGGGCCGCCGAGTGCGGACGACTGCTGGGCCGGCGGCCCGCCGTGCGTCTCACCCCCCGACACGCGGCAGCGCGCGAGCGCGGGACGCCGTACGCGCCACCGCGCGCGAGCTTAGGCCACCGGCGGCCCCACCCGCTGACCGCACGCCGCCCGCGCCGCTCCCCCGCACCTCGCCCCGGCGTCCGTCCGCGGGAGGCGGGAGGCGGGGTGCCGGACGTGCGGGGCGCGGGGTGCTGGGCGCACAGGGGCGCGCGGAGCGCACAGCGCGCGCGGGGTGCACGAGCGCCCGGCCGCGTCCGCCAGGGTCGCCGACCGGGGCACAGCGCGCGCGGCGTGCACACGGGCACGGCCTCAGACGCCGAACCCGCCCAGGCTGCCCAGGCCCTCCAACTCCTCCAGCCCGCCGACCCGGTAGCGCTCCTCGGCGGACCGGGGGCCGACGCCCCCCGCCCGCCCGCCGACCTCGCCGCCTCCCTCGGCGACGAGTACCGCCCACACCGTGACGGCGTCCTCGTCGACGTCCTCGCGCACGCCCCAGGCGGCGGCGAGCGAGGTGATGATGGACAGGCCGCGGCCGCCACGCGCCGTCACCGAAGGCGTCGACGGCAGGGGCCGGGTGGGCCCGCCGCCGTCCGTCACCGCGATGGTGACCTCGCCGTCGGCGCCCCGGTGCCAGCCCGCCCGGACGGAGTCGTCCGGCGGCAGCGGACGCGCGTGGCGGTAGGCGTTCGACAGCAGTTCGGAGAGGATGAGGACGGCGTCGTCGACCACCGCGTCCGGCGCCCCGGACGCGCGCAGCTCGCCGCGCATCCGCCGCCGTGCCAGGCCGACACCGATGGGCCCATGGGGGACGGCCATCGTCGAAGAAGTCGGCACTTCCTGTGCCACCACCAACGCCACCCCCGGAACCTCCTCTGCCCCACGCACGTGATGGATGCCCTTCACACCCAGGCTGGAAACCGCCCCACCCGCCCCTGTTGACGCACGGTCGCCACATCGGTACGCGGCGCGTGCGCCGGTGCACGCCGGGTGAGCGGCGCCGCCGCGCGACGGCACGGGCGGCGGACGCGCGCCGCGTCCCGCGTCACACCCGCTCGTCGCGACGGCCCCGGCAACCGGGGCGTATGTGCCGGGTGTAAGGGCGACGGGGGAGGGCAGCCGCATGGCTTACGCCGCCCTGACGTTCCATGGGACAAGCTGATGGCACACGGGAGGAAGGGCGAACCGCCCCTCCCCTCCTCCCCCCTGCACCGCGTGACGACTCTGCATCCCTGAGGAGACTGCTGTGAGCACCGAGCACGAGGGCGTCGACCGGTCGCCTGAGGAGCGCCGCGACGCCGACCCGACGGCGCCCGGCGACCGCGTGCCCCCGGTGGCGTCGCCCGGCACGTCTGAGCGCGCCCCGGGCGACCACGCGACGGCCCCGCCGCCCCCGGCCGCCCCGGCCCCCACCGCCCACCCGGCCGGCCCCCCGCCCGCCGAACCACCCCCCACGCCCCGGCAGCCGCCCCCGCACCCCACCGCCGCTCCCGCCCACCCCGCCCACGACCCGGACGGCCCCGGCCACGGCGCCGACTACGGCGTCGGCGGCCCCGGCGGCCCGGCCGGCGGCCAGGGCGGTGGCGGCTACGGCACGGGCGCCCACGAGACCGGCGGCCACGGCACGGGGGGCTACGGCGCCGGTGGCTACGGCGGCCAGGCCCCCGGCGGCGGCCCGGCGCAGCCCTGGGGCGCCCCGCCGCCCCCGCCCGCTCCGAAGAAGCGCCGCGGCGGGCTCATCGCCGCGCTGGCGGCGGGAGCCCTCCTCGCGGGCGGCGTCGGCGGCGGCGTGGGCTTCTTCGCCGCCGAGCGGTCAGACTCCGCGGCCTCCGAGACGGTCCACGGCGGCACCTCCGGCGAGCAGACCGTGCAGCGCGCCCCCGACTCCGTCGCCGGCATCGCCGCCGACGCGCTGCCCAGCGTCGTCACGATCGAGGTCAACGGCGGCAGCGGCACCGGCCCCGGCGGCGGCACCGGCACCGGGTTCGTCTTCGACAAGCAGGGCCACATCCTCACCAACAACCACGTCGTCGCCAGCGCGGCCCGCGGCGCCGAGATCACCACGGTGTTCTCCGACGGCAAGCAGTACGACGCCGAGGTGGTCGGCCGCGCCGAGGGCTACGACGTCGCCGTCATCAAGCTCACCGACCCCGAGGGCGCCGACCTCACCCCGCTCCCGCTCGGCGACTCCGACGAGGTGGCCGTCGGCGACTCCACCATCGCCATCGGCGCCCCCTTCGGCCTCTCCGGCACCGTCACCACGGGCATCGTCAGCGCGCTCAACCGCCCCGTCGCCTCCAGCGACGCCCAGGGCTCCGCGGCGTCCTACATGAGCGCCCTCCAGACGGACGCCTCCATCAACCCGGGCAACTCCGGCGGGCCGCTGCTCAACGCCGACGGCGAGGTCATCGGCGTCAACTCCGCCATCCAGTCGCCCGGTAGCGGCCCGATGGAGCAGGCGGGCAGCGTCGGCCTCGGCTTCGCCATTCCCGTCGACCAGGCCGAACGCGTGGCCAAGACCCTGATCGAGACGGGCGAGCCGGTGTACCCGATCATCGGGGCCACCGTCGAGATGAGCCAGGGCACCGACGGGGCCGTCATCGCCGACGGGGGCGCCGGAGGCAGCGAGGCCATCACCCCGGGCGGCCCGGCCGACGATGCGGGCCTGCGCCCGGGCGACGTCATCACCAAGTTCGACGGCACCGTCATCGACAGCGGCCCCACCCTGATCAGCGAGATCTGGACCCACGCCCCGGGCGACCGCGTCACCCTCACCTACGAGCGCGACGGCCAGTCCCGGCAGACGCAACTCACCCTCGACCAGCGCGTGGGCGACGACTGACGCCACCCGTTACGCTGTCCCTGCGCAGCACCCGGTGCCGCGCAGGGAGGCGTGCCCGAGCGGCCGAAGGGACCGGTCTTGAAAACCGTCGTGGCAGCGATGTCACCGTGGGTTCAAATCCCACCGCCTCCGCCCAACTCGTAGAGCCAGCGGTCCCGGAGGGGTGCCCCTCATCGGAGGAGCGCCCCCTCCGGTGTCCGTCCCGAGAGGTGGCTTCCAGGGCTTCCCGCTGCGGGCGCGCGACGACGTGGTCCACTCGTCGGGCTGGTGCTGCACGTCCTTTCCGCGCCGCGAGCTCCGACCGCCCACCGTCCCCTCGCTCACCGTCGCGCCGTTCCTCCGGACCGTCCGCGAGATGCCTCAGAGGCCCCGAACACCGGCTTGCTCGCCTTCCACCGCAGCCTCGGCTTCGACTCGCGGATCGTCGACGACTCAACGGCCCCGGGCAGCCGATGGCGTTCTTCCACCGGGGTCTGCCGTCCGGCGGCTCCTGGTCTTGAGCGGTACGCCGTCCGCGGTCGGCGCTCGGCGGCCGCTGGTCGCTGGGCTGTGGTCGCGGGCTCCGCTCACCCTTCTCCGCGTCCGCTCACCCTTCTCAGCACTCCGCACCAGGGGACGCGGGGGTGTCGCTAACGTGAGCAGCATGGCGAGTCAGATCATCACCCTGGTCGGGGTTCTGTTGGGCGCGGTCACCTCCTTCGCCGCGACCACCCTGGTCGAACGAGCCCGCTTCCGGCAGGCGTTGGCCACCCGGTGGGACGAGCGCAAACTCGACACGTACGTGGAGTACGTCACCTCCGTCAAGGAGGCGGCCCGGGCTGCCCGGCAGGCGCTCGATGCCCGGGACCGGGGAGAAGACCCGACCGGGGCGCTGACGGAGATGGAGGCGGCGGAGTCCCGGCGCTCCGTGCTGTTCGAAAACCTCGTCCTGCTGGCGGACGAGGCGGCGGTGCAGACGGCGGCGACGGTCAACGAGCGGCTCTGGGCTCTGCTGAGGTGTGCGCGGGACCCAGCCGACGTGCCCGCCGCCCATCGCACGGAGCTGGGCCCCGGGGTCGTCGACGCGCTGAACGGCCTGCACCAGAGGGCCCGCACGGACCTCGCCATAGGTTCCTCGTCGTAGCTTCTCCGCTGCGGGCGCGGTCTGGCGGGCGGGGCGCTGGAGCGGGCTGAGGGCGCCCCACCCGGGGTGGGCGTGTGACTCGGGTCTTCCGGGGCCCCGCGTCCCCCCACGCGGGCGGCCCGTGGGGTCACTCGGCCGCGTGCGGCGAAGTCGCGCGGACCATCGGCGTGGGGGCGTGGGGGGACGGTCAGCTGTGGTCGGCACGGTGTGGGGGCGTCCACACCGTGCCGCGGACCTCGTACTCGAGCATCGCCTCAAGGCCGAGGGCCGCGTCGGGGCCGAGTTCGCGGCGGGCCAGCCACAGGGCGAGGTCCAGGCCGGAGGTGACGCCGCCGGCGGTGACCAGGTCGCCGTCGTCGACGACGCGGGCGTTCTTCAGCACGCCGCCCTGCTCCTCCAGGTACGGACGCGCCTTGTGGTGCGTGGTGCAGGGGCGTCCCCGCGTCAGTCCGGCGGCGGAGAGCAGGATCGCGCCGGTGCAGACGGAGGCCAGGGTGAGGCCGGGGCGGGCCGCCGCCGCGAGGGCGCGTGGGAGCGTGCCGCGCTCGATCTCGGCCCACACCCCGGGGCCGTCCCGCCGGGTGTAGCCGCCGCCGGGGACGAGGAGCACGTCCGCGCGGTGCGGCGCCCAGCCGTGCGGCACCCGGATCCGGGTGCCGTAGGCGGCCTCGACCATTCCGGGGCCGGTCACTCCGACGTAGCGGACGTCCACCGCGCGGTCGGTGAAGAACCCGGCGGCGGAGAGGACGTCGTAGGGCGCGGCGAAGTCCAGCTCCTCCGCGCCGTCGAACAGGACGACGTGGACGCGCAGGGGCCCCCGGGGCGCGTTCGGGGGCTGCTCGCGGGCGGTGGCGGAGGCCGTGCCGAGGCCGCCCAAGGCAGCGCCGGTGATGCCGATGCCCGCGGAAGTGCGGATGACGTCTCTGCGTTTCACTCAGCTCTCCTCGTGCCGCTGTTCGGCTTCCCGGCCGGTGCCGGCCGCTCCCGACTGCTTCTCGCGTGACTCGCGGGCTCCCGCGCCGCCCTCGTGGGCGCGGTGGGAGGCGGGCGATTCGATTCTTCGGCGGGGGCCTGGGGGCCGCAACGACGAGAAACCCACCCTTCCGGCCAACCGGTGCGGCGGCGGCGCAGGGGGGCGCCGTGCGACCGGGTGCACGGCGCACGGCGGCATGGGGGGTTTATCTGTATGTCGTCATTCTTGCGGGGGAAACAGGGGGGTCGGGTGGTTCGTGGGTGGCCTGTCGGGCAGTTTCGGTGGGCGACGTCGCACCGCGCTGGAGGCCGGCCAACTGCTCGGCGCGGAAACACGAGTTCCGTTTCTGGAGGAATCACATGGCACGTGTCCGTACCGCCCGTCTCGTCGCTGCCGTCGCCGCCCTGCCGCTCGCGGTGACCGCGCTCGGTGGTGTGGCGCAGGCTGACAACGGGGCCTTCGCCGACCTCGGTGCCAACGCGGGCGTCGCCAGCAGCGTCGGAAGCGGTGTGCTGGGGGACAACCTGGGCACCTCGACGACCAACCAGCAGGCCGCTACCGGGTGGGGTGCCACGAGTCAGACCAACAGCGCGAGCGTCAACGGGTCGGCCCCCACGGCGATCGACCAGGACACCGTCAACATCAACTTCTACGATCTGAACGGCTGAGCCACCGGGCGCCACCTTGGGGAAGGGCGGCGTCGAGGAGTCGCGAGGTTCGGGCCGTGCGGCCGCACTCGGTGCGGCCGCACGGCCCCGCTCGCGCCTCGGTCCGGGACGGCCTCAGGGGCGGCCCTGAGGCGTCGGCGGCTCCCCTCCACCCCTGGGAGGTGCGGGCCGGGGGCGTCCTACGACTTCCGGGGGAGGGGGTTGTGCACTTGCGGGCGATACGAGTGGGCTCCGGGCGCTTCTAGCGTGGAGCCATGACCACGCCTGGGACTTCCGACCGCGGCCCCGCCGTCCCCGTCGCCACCGTCACGCCCCTCGTCCCCAAGCAGCGCCGCGCCACGGCCGCCCCGGGGACGCCGCCGTCGTTCACCTCCTACGTGCGGCAGCGCGGCCCCGTGCTGCTGCGCACGGCGCGCTCGCTCACGGCCAACCCGTGCGACGCCGAGGACCTGCTGCAGACCGCGCTGACCAAGACGTACCAGGCCTGGGACCGCATCGAGGACCACCGCGCGCTGGACGGCTACGTCCGCCGCGCCCTGGTCAACACGCGCACCTCGCAGTGGCGCAAGCGGCGGGTGGACGAGTACGCCTGCGAGGAGCTGCCCGAGCCGGAGCCGCTCCCGGGCCCGGACCCGGCCGAGCAGCAGGCGGTGCGCGACGCCATGTGGCGGGCGGTGCGGAAGCTGCCGCCGCGGCAACGGGCGATGGTGGTGCTGCGGTACTACGAGGATCTGAGCGAGGCGCAGACGGCCGCGGTGATGGGGGTGTCGATCGGCACGGTGAAGAGCGCCGTCTCCCGGGCCCTGGCCAAGCTCCGCGAGGACCCGGAACTGGCGAGCGACACCCGCGACGCCGCCTGACGCCGACACCGCCCGACGCCGACACCGCCTGACGCCGACACCGCCTGACGCCGACGCCGCCTGACGCCGACGCCGCCTGACGTCGGCCGGGGCGGGGCACCCGCGGACCGGGGGCGGCGCGTCGGCTGTCGTCGGGCGAGGCCGGTCGGGGTGGTCGGGCACCGGCTGGGGCCGGGCGAGGTGGTCGACGTGCCGCCCCGGTCGCCGGGACGGCGGTCGGGTGCGCTGCGGTCGTCCACCGCCCCGCGCGCCTCGGCCGCGGCACGCCCGGCACCCTGCGTACCTGCGCGCCTCGGCCGCCTGCTTCCCCGTGTTCTTCGAGCGCCCGTGCTCACCGCCCCTCGGGCGTCCGGGCCGACGCGCGCCCGGCCGTGCGTGCCCGGCCGTGCGTGCCCGGCCGTGCGTGCCCGGTGTGCGTCGACCGCCTGCGCCCCCGCGGGCCCGGGCCGCCCGCGCACCTGCTCCCCCCGCGCGCGGGCTCGCGCTCCGGCCGCCCGTACGCGCGCGCTCCGGGCTGTCCGGACGGCCCGCGCGCCCGGGGCGTCCGCGTCCGTGCGCGCGGTGTCGGCCCTCCGGATGTCGGCGTTCGGTCCGGTGGGCGGGGCCGGGCCTCGTCCGTGTGAGACGAAAAGTCAACGACACAGCTCCCGCCTAGTGACATACCGCGTGGTACGCCGTGAGAATCGCGGGAAACCCGCCCCGCCATCTCACCCGGGAGGCCCCGTGCTGAGCACGATGCAGGACGTGCCGCTGAACATCAGCCGCATCCTCACCCACGGCTCCACCGTGCACGCCACCGCGCAGGTCGTCACCTGGACGGGGGAGCCGGAGCCGCAGCGGCGCAGCTTCGCGGAGATCGGGGCGCGGTCGGCCCAGCTCGCGCACGGCCTGCGGGACGAACTCGGCGTCACCGGCGACGAACGGGTGGGGACGCTGGCGTGGAACAACGACGTCCACGTGGAGGCGTACCTCGCGATCCCGTCCATGGGCGCGGTGCTGCACACGCTGAACCTGCGGCTGCCCCCGGCGCAGCTCGCCTGGATCGTCAACCACGCCGCCAACCGAGTGATCATCGTCAACGGCACGCTCGTGCCCCTGCTCGCCCCGCTGCTCCCGCACCTGAAGACGGTCGAGCACGTCGTCGTCGCCGGTGCCGGCGACCGGGCGCCGCTCGTGGAGGCCGCCGAACAGGCCGGGGTCCGGGTACACGACTACGAGGAGCTCATCGGCGGCCGTCCGACCACCTACGACTGGCCGGAGGTGGACGAGCGCCAGGCGGCGGCCCTGTGCTACACCTCCGGGACGACCGGCGACCCCAAGGGCGTGCTGTTCAGCCACCGCTCGGTCTACCTGCACGCGATGCAGGCCAACAGCGCGGAGGCGTTCGCCCTGAGCGGCGCGGACACGGTGATGCCGGTGGTGCCCATGTTCCACGTACTCGCCTGGGGTCTGCCGCACGCCGCCTTCATGGCGGGCGCGTCGATGCTCATGACGGACCGCTTCCTCCAGCCGGGGCCGATCGCCGAGATGATCGAGCGGGTCCGCCCGACGGTCGGCGGCGCGGTGCCGACGATCTGGCAGGGCCTCCTCGCGGAACTGGAGACGACGCCGCGCGACATCTCCTCGATGCGCCGCTGCGTGATCGGCGGCTCCGCGTGCCCGCCGAGCCTGATGCGCGCCTTCGAGGAGCGGCACGGCGTGACGCTCGTCCACGCCTGGGGCATGACGGAGACCTCGCCCCTGGGCACGGTCGCGATCCCGCCCGCCGGACGGGAGGAGGACGAGACCTGGGCGTACCGGCTCACCCAGGGGCGCCTGCCCGCGTCCGTCGAGGCCCGGCTCGCCGCGCCCGACGGCACGTTCGCCCCGTGGGACGGCCAGAGCGCGGGCGAACTGGAGGTGCGCGGGCCGTGGATCGCCGGCGCCTACTACGGCGGCGCGGGCGCCGCGGAGCCGCTGCGCCCCGAGGACAAGTTCAGCCCCGACGGCTGGCTGCGCACCGGCGACGTCGGCACCATCTCCCCCGACGGATACCTGACGCTCACCGACCGGGCCAAGGACGTCATCAAGTCCGGCGGCGAGTGGATCTCCTCGGTGGAGCTGGAGGGCCACCTCATGGCCCACCCCGACGTCGTCGAGGCGTGCGTCGTCGCCGTGCCCGACGACAGGTGGGGCGAGCGTCCGCTGGCCACCGTCGTCCTGCGCGACGGCGCGACGGCGGACTTCGCCGGCCTGCGCGCCTTCCTCGGCGACCACGTCGCGGGGTGGCAGGTGCCCGAGCGGTGGACGGTCATCCAGGAGGTGCCGAAGACCTCGGTCGGCAAGTTCGACAAGAAGGTCCTGCGCAAGCGGCACGCGGACGGCGAACTGGACATCACCGTCCTGTAGCCCGCCCCGCCCCGCCCCGCCCCGCCCCGCCCCGGCCCCGGCGCGCCCGCGTGGGCCGCCCGGCGGCCTCGGCCCGGGCGGCCCTGCGACGACGGCCGCCTCGGGCCGCGTCTCCGGCCGACCGCAGCCTCCGGCGGCCCCGGCCCGCCCCGCGGCCTGCGGTCCCCGGGCGGGCCGGGGCGGCGCGGCGCCCACCCGCACCGATGGGCCCCGGCGCGCGTCGGCTCGGCGCGCGTGGGCCCCGGCGCGCGTGGGCTCGGCCCGCGTCGGTCAGGCCGCGCCGATCTTCGACAGCAGGTCGACGATCCGCTGCTGCACCTCGGCGCTCGTGGAGCGTTCGGCCAGGAACAGCACCGTCTCGCCGGAGGTCAGGAGCGCCTGCTCGGCCGCGTCCATCGCCGCCGAGGTGTAGACGACGAACGGCGTCCGGTTCAGCAGGCCGTTGACCCGCAGCCAGTCGATGACCCCCGCGCGGCGGCGGCGGATCTGCCGCAGGTCCATGACCACCAGGTTCGGCCGGACCTGGGACGCGAGCGTGGCGGCCTCGCTGTCCGTCGGCGCGTGGAAGACCTGCATGCCGCGCCGCTCCAGCGACGCGGTGAACGCCTCCGCGATCACCGCGTGCTCCTCCACCAGCAGGACGCGCGGCGGGTGCTGCTCGCTGTCGCGCGGAGCGAGCGCCTTGAGCAGCACGGCCGGATCGGCGCCGTAGGCGGCCTCCCGGCTCGCCTGCCCGAGCCCGGCCGTGACCAGCACCGGCACCTCGGCGGCCACGGCCGCCTGGCGCAGCGACTGGAGCGCCGTGCGGGTGATCGGTCCGGTCAGCGGGTCGACGAACAGCGCGGCCGGGTAGGCCGCCATCTGCGCGTCGACCTCCTCGCGCGAGTGCACGAGCACCGGCCGGTACCCGCGCTCGGTGAGCGCCTGCTGCGTCGAGACGTCCGGTTCCGGCCACACCAGCAGGCGGCGCGGGTTGTCCAGGGGCTCGGGCGGCAACTCGTCGTCCACGTCGATCGGGCGCGGCGGCGCGTCGGCGTGCCGGTCGTGCACCTCCACCGCGCCGTTCGGGCCGTCCAGCGGCTCCGGCCCCTCGTCCGCACCGGCCTTCGGCGCCCCGATGGCGAACTGACGGCCCCCGTGCGGCGGCTGGGGCCCGACGAGCGGCTCGGCGGACTGCCGCTCGGGCGCGGCGGCGCGCGGCGGCGTGGCGGGCCGCTCGCCCTCCGCGGGCGGCGTGCCGAGCTTGCGGCGCCGCCCCGTCCCTCCGGGCGGCGTGGCCGGCGTTCCGGCGGCCGGGGTGCCTCCAGCGGGGGCGCCGGGGTGCGGGGTGCCTCCGGCCGGGGTGCCGGGGCGCGGCGTGCCCTCGGGGGGCGTGCCCGGGTCGCCGGGCGCGGACGCGGGCGGTTCGCCGCCCGGGCGGGCGTACGGCACGCCCTGCCCGAGCGTGCGCACGCTGATGCCGTGCCCGTGGGAGCCCTCGGCGGACGGCTCGGCCCCGGGCCGGGGCAGCGACGGCGGCGTCGGCTGGACGGGTGGGCGCGGCGCCGGACCGCCCAGGATCGGGCTGTGCGCGACCGCGCTCCCCCCGGGCTCCCGCGGCGCACCCGGTTCCTCCGCGGCCGAGTCCGGCCGCGGCTGCCCGGGCTCGGGCCGCGCGCCCGGCCGCGGCGCGGGGAGCTGCCGGCCGGGGACCTGCGGCGCGGGGGCATGCTGGCCGGGGGCCTGCGGTGCCGACGGGGCGTGCTGGGACGGCCCCGGCTCCGGCGGCTCCGGAGCCCCGGGCGGCGGGGCGCCCGGGGTCGGCGCCCGCGGCGGCTCCGGAGCGTGCGGCTCCGGCACCGGTGCCTGCCCACCCGGCCCCCGCCGACCGGGGTGCTGCCCGCCCGGCGGTTCCGGCGCGGGGGCGGGCGCGGGCGCCGGGGCGCCGGGTCGCGGGGCCTGCGGGGCCGCGCCGTCCGGGGGTGAGGGCTTGCGGCGTCGCCCGGTGGGCCGGTCCACCGGCGGCGGCTGCGCGCCGGGCGCGGGGTAGCCGGGGTGGGGCTCCGCGGGGGTCTGCGGCGCGGGGCTCCGGTCGGCCTCGGCGGGCGGCAGCGCGAACGGGGTGCGCCGCGGCGGGGCGTCCGGCGTGCCGCTCGGCTCCGGCGCGGGTTTCGCCCGGCGTCCGCGCCGACCCGTGCCGGGGGCGACCTGCTCGGGGATCAGCCCCGCGGCCGAGGCGCCCGGTGGCGCGGCCTCGGCGTCGCCCCCGGTGCCGGCGTCGCCCTCGGCACGCTCGCGCACGGGCGGTTGCAGCGGGCGGCGGGCGCGCCGTCCGGTGGGCGTCGCCGGGACGAGGTCAGGCCGCGCGTGCCCGGCCCCGGCCTCCGGCGCCTCCCCGGCGTCCGCGGCGGGCGGCTGCTCCCCGGACGCGTCGGGCTTCGCTCGGGGCGCGGGCTTCGGCACCAGGCTCTCGTCGACGTCGCCCAGCGGCACCTCCAGCACGAACGCGCTGCCGGCCGCCGCGCCGGGCACCTCGTGCGTCTGGAGCACGCCGCCGTGCAGCCGCACGATGCCGCGCACGATCGGCTCGTGCACCGGGTCGCCGCCCGCGTGCGGACCGCGCACCTCGATGCGGGCGACCGGCTCGTCCCCGCCGCGCTTGGCCGCCGCGACGACGATCGTGGAGTCCCCGGACCCGCCCGGCGCGACGGCGTTGCCGGTGGCGTCCACCCCGGCGACGTCCGCGATCAGGTGCGCGAGCGCCAGCGACAGGCGGCCCGGGTCCACCACCGCGTGCACCGGCGGCGCGTGCACGGCGAACTGGGCCCGGCCCGGCCCGATCAGCTCGATCGCCCCCTCGACGCCGGCCGAGACCACCGCGTCCAGAGCCACCTGGCGCGGCTCCAGCTTGTCGCGGCCCGTCTCCAGCCGCTGGTAGCCCAGAACGTTGTCCATGAGCGTCGTCATCCGGGTGTACCCGGCCGACAGGTAGTGCAGGACCTGGTTCGCCTCCGGCCAGAGCTGCCCCGCCGGATCGGCGGCCAGCCCGCCCAGCTCGCGGCGCAGCTCGTCCAGCGGACCGCGCAGGGCGTCGGTGCAGACGGCCAGCAACTGGTCGTGCCGGGCCTGAAGCGAGTCCAGCGGACGCCGGTCGGTGAAGGTGAGGACGGCGCCGACGAGCTGGTCGCCGTCGCGCACCGGAGCGGTCGTGATGTCCACCGGCACCGCGCGCCCGTCCTTGGCCCACAGCACCTGGCTGCGCACCCGGTGCTTGCGCCCGGAACGCAGCGTGTCGGCCAGCGGCGTCTCCTCGTACGGCAGCGGCGAGCCGTCCGCGCGCGAGTGGTGCACCAGCGGGTGCAGCGCCTGCCCGCCCAGATCGCTCGCGCGGTAGCCCAGCAGCGTCGCCGCCGCCGGGTTGACCAGCACGACCCGGCCCTCGGTGTCCGTCCCGATGACGCCCTCGGCCGCCGCGCGCAGGATCATCTCCGTCTGCCGCTGCTGGCGCGCCAGCTCCGCCTCGGTGTCCAGCGTGCCGGTCAGGTCGCGCACGACGAGCATCAGCAGCTCGTCGCCGGTGTAGGCGTTGCCGTGGTCGGCGTAGGCCGCCTCGAACGACGACTCGTACGGCGTCCGCCCGTCCGCCAGGTTCGCGCTCGTCACCTCGACGGGGAACTCACCGCCGTCGGTACGGCGCGCGATCATGCGCGTGGGCGGCTGCCGCCCCTCCACCTGTTCGTCGGGCCGGCGCATCGACCCGGGGATGCGCTTGGAGTCGAACGCGGGCAGCAGGTCGAGCAGCCCGCGCCCGACGAGCGCGGTACCCGGGGTCTCGAAGACCTCCAGGGCGATGCTGTTGGCGTTCACGACGGTGCCGTTGGCGTTGACGAGCAGCAGCGCGTCCGGCAGTGCGTCGAGTATGGCGGCGAGGCGAGCAGCGCCTCGGGACGGCCTGCTGCTCACGTCGGCTTTCCTCCCTGCTGAGCACGTGGGGGCCCGGGTCGGCTGGTCGTGTTACCGGGCGTGTCACCACAGGGAGTCTACGGGGACGCGCAGCGCGCGCGGGAGCGGACGTGGCGGCTGCGGATTCCGCCGCGGCGTCTTCGGGACAGCCTGCGTGAAGCCACCGCAGCCCGCCCAGGCCGCCCCAAACCACCGCGCCCCGCGCTCCGTGCCGGGCCCGGAGGGCACGGCACGCACACCGGCCTTGCCGTGCCCGGCGCGGCCCCCCCCCGCACCCGCGCCCGCACCGGGCCGGGGCCCGGGCATCCGAGCACGCGGTCAGGCCCGTACGCCCGCGCAGCGCGTGCAGGCGCGAAGCACGGCGCCGACCCGACCGACCCCGTACGACCCGAGCGCCCGCGCACGGCCCAGGAGCCCGGCTGCCGAGCGGACGGAGCCGAGCACCGTGTGCCCGCGCCGGGGGGCAGGGCCGGGCGTCCGTGCCCAGGGTCAGGCCCCGGCGTCCGCGCCCGGCGTCCCGACATCCGCACCCGGGCCCCGGCGTCCGCGCCCGTGCGCGTCAGGCCACCGCGGGCAGCGCCGGCGTCAGCCGGTCCCACCGGTGGATCTCGCACCCGTTCTCGCGGCTGAACCGGGCGTCCACCTCGCGCCCGCCCCACTCGCCGGTGATCCGCGCCGTCTGCGGACCGCCGTAGATCTGGGTGCACATCTGGTTCTCGTCCACCGGCTCCCACACGCTCGGCGCCCGGCCCTGCGTGGCCCGCTCCACCGCGGCGCACGCCTCCCGGGCCTGCGGGTGGTCGCCGCCGACCGGGTGGCACTCCAGCACAAACCGCTCGGCGGCCGACATCCCCCCCTCCTGGTACGTGATCACGAGCCGGTCCGCCTTCGCCGGCGGCGGGCAGGCCAGTGCGGGCCCGCCCAGGGCGACGAGCGCGGCGGTGAGACCCACGGTGGTGGCGGTACGACGCAACATGGAACGCTCCCTAACGCGAGGGGTCCGGTCGACCCCACACCCCTAACGCTCCACCCCGCCCGGAGTCGCGCAACCCGGCCGCGGACAACCCGAAGGGACTACCGCGGTCCCGCCCCGCGGCGCACTCGCCGCGCCGCAAGGGCTTTGCCCGCCGCCCCGCCCGCCGGGTACTCTGGGCGACGATTGGCAGCGGCCCCACCGGCTGTGCCATCATCTCTGCGCACACACCGCTTCGCCGCGGGGTGTGAGGAGGCTTCGCCTAGTCTGGTCTATGGCGCCGCACTGCTAATGCGGTTTGGGGTTACCCCCCATCCCGGGTTCAAATCCCGGAGCCTCCGCTCGATCGTTCACGATCACCAAGGCCCTCGCCACCCGGCGGGGGCTTTCGCGTTCCTCCGACGTTTCCGCAGGTCAGGCCGGGTGCGACCAATGGATTTCGCCCGTGGCCGCAGGTCATGTAATGTTGTTCCCGCAACGCCGCCCCGGACGAAACCACCGGGACCGGACAAGCGCTCGTAGCTTAACGGATAGAGCATCTGACTACGGATCAGAAGGTTGCAGGTTCGAATCCTGCCGAGCGCGCAGCAGGTCAAAGCCCCCTCGGGATCACCCCAGAGGGGGCTTTTTCGTGCCTGCAAGCAGGAAAGTACAGCAACCGCGTCAGCCGCTGCCGCCCATAGCGGTCGACAGCTTGCCGATCGCGTCGCGCACCTCCTCCTCGCTCGCCTCGGCGTAGACCTCCATCGGGTTCGCAGGCGTCGCCAGGCGGCGACCAGGAGCAGGTCGACGGAGACGGGGTAGGCCCAGGCCATCCAGCCGTGCTGTCCGGCGGCTTCGGCCAGGTCGTGGAGGTGGGCGAAGGACAGGGCACCGGCGATCACCGCTTGGATCAGTACGGCGTCGAGCCGGGCCAGCGAGCGGCGCATCGCGGGACCTCCTTTCGGTTTCGGGCATGGCGGGGTAGGGACGTGGTGCGAGGAGGCCGCGCCGGCCGGGGCGGAACGGGAGATCAGCCGGTGACGGGCCGGGGCTTGGTCAGCGGCATGGGCGGGCCACAGCCGGGCACAGCGGTAGCGGGCCGGTACGGAGCGAGGGCCGGGACGTCGGGGACCAGTTCGGCGGTCTCCTGGCAGACGGCGGCGGCGTCACCCAGGGAGAGGTACGGGGTGCGGATGCGGGACCAGCCGCCGGAGGTGTCACCGGCCACGGCGAGGCCGGGCCTTTCCGGGGCGATGGCGCAGGCCGCGCCGACGGCGTCGGGGGCGATATCGCCGAGGGCCATCTTGGCGGAGGCTTCGTCGTTGACGCGGTGGCAGACGCGGCCGGTGAGCTGGGCCCGGAGCATGGTCGCGCCCTTGCCCAGCTCGGCGCCGAACCGCTGGCCGCAGACTTCCAGGTGGATGCCCGCCGCGCGGCCGAGCTGGGCAAGGCGGATGAGCTGGGTGACCATCGCGTCCCGGCGTTCCTCGTCCTTCTTCGTCGCGGTGAGGAACAGTTCGGCCACCTCGTCGATGAACAGCACGACGGGCACCGGACGGTCGGCTTCGGGTAGGCCCCAGACGTCGGAAGTGATCTCTTCGTCCGGGGTGTCGGGCGCGATGCCCTGCCGTGCCTTGACCACGTCGTAGCGGTCTTCCATCTCATTGACGAGGGCCGACAGCAGGTCAGCGGCTTCATCCGGCTCGGTGGCCAGGGCGGACAGACGTGCTGAGAACGGCGCCAGCTCCACCCCGCGCTTGCAGTCGATCCCAGCGAGGGCGACCGGCTGACGGGCGAGCCCGGCCACCAGGTTCCGCAGGTACATGGACTTACCCGACAGCGTCGCCCCGAGGGTGAGCTGATGCGGCACGGTCAGGTAGTCGCGAACGAACGGCGTGGCATCTTCCCGCAGTGCGACCGGCACCTTCAGCAGCTCGGCCGGTGCCGACTTCGGCATCCGCACCCGGGTGAGGACGTCGAAGCCGACGAGCCGCAGTTCCACCACACCCGGCTTGACCGGCGTCACGTGGACGGCGTGTACGCCCCAGGCGTGACGCAGCCGTTCGGCCGAGGCGGCGAAGTCGGCGGGCTCCTGTCCCGGTGCCAGCCGCAGCCGGAGCCGCAGCCCGGTGGACGTCGGCCGCATGAGGCCCCGCCGAGGCGGAACCGGCCGCACCTCACGCCGAGTCGTGGCGTGCACGGCGAGAGCCCGCAGCCGGGTCGGGGCCACCGTCAGCCCACAGGACTCCATCACCGACCCGTACGAGGCCAGCAGCCGCCCGACCGACAGCGGCAGGCCGACGGTGTTCCAGTAGAGAGCCGGGTGACGGACTCGGGCCCAGGCGGCCCCGCCGCCGAGCGCGACGAGGGGGCCACCCAGCTCCAGGAGGTGCAGCAGCTCGGACACCTCAGACCCCCGCACCGGCCGCAGCGGGGACGGCGCCAGCGGTGACGGCGGCGGCCCGGTAGGCGATGCCGTGCCGCTGCTGGCCGTTGAACACCGACTCCCACGGCCGGGCGACCAGGCCAGGCAGCGCGACCGGCGAGCCGAGGACCAGCCCCTCCACGACACCGCTCTCGGGAACGGTGACATGGATGAGCGAGGACTCCCCTTCGTCGATGTAGACCACGCCGACCTTCATCAGCGCCTCACCGCTCACGGCGTCCTTCGCGATCTCTCCCGTCTGGCGGTCCCGCACCTTCGGCTGGGGAGCTTCGGTCAGAAGGATCGTCGCGGTGGAGGTCTCAACTCGGATGGAACGCACGGGATGTGTCTCCTTCGTGTCAGCCTCAGCCATTAACGCCTAGTCGTCTAGACAAGATGCGCCAGGCCGAGAGGTTCAGCCGGGAACGCGAACCACTGTGGCACAAGGCTTGCCCACTCGTCTATACGAGTATGCCTCTCGGTGTGTACGAGTTCGGCGGCGGCGAACCTCCCGAGGCATCGTCAACTCCCTAGCGACACCCGCTCCCTACGTGGCAGGCAGTTGGTAGGACAGGACGTAGGCGTCTGCGGCCATCACCGTGTCGCACACCTCCACGGCTCGCCCCTTGGTGTCGTAGGCCGTCCGCACGAGGTGGATGACCGGCACACCGGCGGCCAGACGCAGCGTCTTGATCTCCTGTGGGGAGGGCATCCGGGCGCGGATCTCCTCCTCGAAGCGGTCGAGCTTGTGCCCCAGCTCCTCCAGCCGGGCATAGATGCCGCCGGGGCCGGGGTTCGGCTGGGCGATCGGCGTATCGCGGGCCAGGTCCAGCGGCAGGTACGACGTGGCGAACTCCACGGGCCGCCCGTCGAGCAGGTACCGCCGACGCCGGGTGAGCACCCGCCGGGGCGCACCAAGCCGGGCGGAGACGTCAGCCGACGGCCGTTCCTCCTTGACCTCCAGGTTGTCCACCTCGGGCCGGCTCCCCGCCGCTTCGGCCTCCACGGTGAAAGCCGACTTGCCCTGTTCCCGATGCCGCCGGGCGAACCGGTCGGAGGCCAGCCGACGGACCGGCGGACGCGGTCGGACGAAGACACCCTTGCCGTGCTCCGAGGAGACCAGCCCCTCGCTCTGGAGCATCGACAGCGCGTTGCGGACGGTCATCCGGGATACCCCGAAGTGGTCCACGAGCTCGGCTTCCGAGGGCAGCTTGGCCCCTTCCGCGAAGCGGCCCCTGTCGATGGCCTCCCGCAGTTGATCAGCGATCTGTCGGAACACGGCGCGATCACTGGTCGGGTCCAGCGAGCCGAGCAGGCCGGAAGGAAGAGCGGCCATGTGTACTCCTTTGGATATCTAGACGAGAGGCTGAGTGCTGTTGCTACGGTGAGAGAGCCTAGCCAGCCGACGGAACGAGAGCCGCCGAACGTGAGCACTGCCGAGCGCCCCCACTCCGTGAGCGTCGCCGGGGTGATCGTGGACGACCACGGTCGCGCCCTGCTCATCAAGCGACGCGACAACGGCCACTGGGAACCGCCCGGCGGCGTCGTCGAGGCCGGCGAAACCCTACCCGACGCCCTCCAGCGCGAGGTCCTCGAAGAGACCGGCATCAAGATCGCCACTCCGGCGGCCCTGACCGGCGTCTACAAGAACATGAAGGGCCTGATCGTCTCCCTGGTCTTCCGTTGCGAGGCCATCGACGGTCAGCCCACCACCGGCGACGAGACCAAGGCCCTGCGCTGGGCCACGCGCGAAGAGGTCTCCGAGCTGGCCGACGAGGCGTACGCGATCCGCGTCCTTGACGCACTGGACGCCACGTCGCCGCCCGCCATCCGCGCTCACGACGGGGTCAAACTCGTCTAGCACACACCCACGGTCCACAGCGGCCACCAGCACAGGAGAACTTGTATGCACGAGTATACGAGCACATGCCGCGTCTGGGAACTCCTCCTGCCAGGACTCCCCGAAGAGGTCAGCCGCGCCCGCCGCTGGACCCGTGACCTCCTCCACGACACCCCCTGCGCCGACGACGCCGCCCTCATCGTCACCGAGCTGGGCGCCAACGCCATCACCCACACCACCAGCCGGACCTTGCGCATCACGATCACGGTCGCCACCGAGGGCGTCACGATCGCCGTCACCGACACGGGGAGGAGCAACACCAGCCCACGTATCCACCAGGCCGACGACCATTCCATCCACGGCCGCGGCCTCAGCATCGTCGCCACCCTCGCAGCGCAGCTCACCGTGACGCCCACACCCCAGGGCCACACCGTCACCGCTCACCTGCCCACCGAGGCAGCCCACCGACCCCATGCCCTGGCCCGCTCATGCTGACCTGCCCCATCCACTGCCACGCCACCGCGCACACCGGGCAACGCCGATTTCTACTGGCCGCAGACCTCACCCGAAACCCCCGCCTGGCCCTGCGATGGCTCCGCACCCGAACCCACCACATCGCAACCCAACTCGACCCCCCGTACGCACAGCCCTTACGTCACTGGCTCACCGACGAAGCCGAACACGAACACGCCCTCCACCTCCTCGTACACGGGCACCCGTACACCCTCACTGCCTACGACGACGAAGCCCGCTACGTCCTCTACGCGGAGGCCACCCGATGACCCGCCCCGGAGCGCTCACGACCCCCGGCATCTGGTGCGAATGTCTTACCCGTGATCCGGCAAGCGGCGAACCCCGCACCGTGGCCACCTTCGACGCCACGACACCCGGTCAGGCCACCCGCTGGATCCGCGTGGCCTTGCGAGCCATCGCGCTGGCCCTCCACAGCAGTGCGCGTACCGAGGCATGGCACTGGCTCGAAGCCGAACACACCGACGCCCAACGTGACCTCAACTTCGGCGAGCCCCACACCCTCACCATCACCCAAGGCGCCACGCGGATCACCTGGACAGCCCGCCCGGTCACCTTCCTCACCCTCGCCCACCGGACCACCAGCGCCCTACCACCCTGCGCCGAACTCCTCACCCACACCGACCTCAACACGAAGGCCGAGTAACAACTTTCTCTACGTCTTCAAGGCGGCTCGCTCCGCTCACCGCGCGCGGCCCGGCCCCCGGCCGGGCCTGCGCTCCTGTCTCCGCCCCGCTCCAGCCCGGCCAGCGCCCGTGCCGCGCACAGCAGTCAGCCGCCTGATGCCAGAGAAGACGTACGTCGTGGCTGGGGCGGTCGGCTCCACGGCTTTAGTCACCTCCCCGGTCCGGGTCCCGCGTCGAGCAAGACCAGGGGGCCACTCGTGCACATTGCGGTCAGGCCCAAAGCCTGCCCGAGTTGCCAACCAGCGTACGGCCCCCTGATCATGCCCGACCCCAGACCGGGCAGGCCACCGGCCAAACCCGCTCCGCCGACCTCGTAGCGAAACCGCTTCAGCGGATCGATCACGGACGGTTCTGGTTCCCGCGCGCACAAGCGGCACTTCGCGAGTAGGTAGACACGCACAGCCTTCCTGGCGACAATATTTTGGATCTCATACGCCCATCGAGGGGGACCAGTGCCCACTGCGCCAAAGTTGATCGAGGTCTCAGTCCAAGGACTTCTTGGGCGGTTCAATCACACCATCAAGTTCCCCCCAGAACAAGAGTTCGTAATCATTTATGGCCCGAATGGCATCGGGAAGACTAGGTTTCTAGAACTAATCAGTAACACTTTCCAGCTCAAGCTTGGGCGAGTTTCACGCACTCCTTTCAATCAAGTACTCTTCACCTTTGACGGCGGAACGCGCCTCACTGTCGAAAATCTCGCAGCCCCGGCAAATGAAGAGCAAAGCGAGTACGACTACACACTTCGCTTACTGTTCGAAGAAACCGGTGGCGACAGTATCGATTGGGTTAACACTAAAGATCAAAACGATCTACGAGACGTTCCCATGAGTCGATGGATGCGTCTCATTGATAGGTATACACCCGCCCACTATAGGGGTGGCGGCAAGTGGCTTGATCCTGAAACAGGGCAAAATTTGAATCGGGCTGAGGTGATTGAGAAATATGCATACCTGATTCCCTCCGAGTTGGCCCCGTTCCCACAGGTGCCTGAAAAAATCAGAGAATTTCTACAGAGCGCAGACGTTCATCTGATTGAGACGCAGCGGCTTCTCACCCGCGTAAATCCATCCCGGGATCAGTCGCGTGGCGAACCCACAGATCGAATTACAGTTCGTGAATTCTCTGAGGACTTTTCGCGCAGAATGCACGAGGCCCTCGCCCAGAACTCTCGAACCTCCCAAGAGCTTGACAGGACGTTCCCTCGACGCCTCCTTTCCGCGGGCTACCCACCTGCCGCTGCCACTGAAGAAGCTATTCGAGCTCGCTACAACGAGCAGAGTGAACTCAGGGATCGGCTTGCGGAAGTTTCACTCCTCCAGGGTTCGTCGGATCTTCCGCTACCAGACAAGAAGTTGGACTCATCCCAGCGACTTGTCTTGTGGACTTACCTAGATGACTCCGAAAGAAAACTTGCTACATTCGAAGATCTGCTTAGGCGCGTACAGCTTTTTCGAGATATCGTCAATTCGCGCTTCCAATTCAAACAACTTCGCTTGAACAGAGGCGGCTTCAGCTTCGTCACGGATTTGGGACAAGAGATCCCAGCCGAAAGCCTTTCCTCGGGGGAGCAGCACGAGCTCGTGCTAGCCTACGATCTTTTGTTCAACGTCGCGGAGAATAGCCTGGTACTAATTGATGAGCCCGAGATTTCACTCCATGTCGCTTGGCAACAAGAATTCCTCAATGACATCGCAAACATTGCAAACACGGCCTCACTGAGATTTATTGTTGCAACCCACTCGCCGCAAGTTATCCACAAGTGGCGAAATCGCGCCGTGTCGCTCGGGGTCGATAACTGAAAATCCTGACTGGGGGGGGCAAAAATGCTTGATCTTTTAACGGCCGACGACGTCTTGTCGCACGTCATGATGCTCGCAGATACCAACGATCTGCTGTATTTGCTGGTAGAGGGCGACACGGACTGCAGCGTGATTGATCCGCATATCGACATGACGCTATGCGACACTCTGCCGGGCGGCGGGAAAACGGTAGTTCTCGGCGCCATTCGCATGGCACGTGAAGAGGGATTCAATCGGCTCGCCGCGGTAATCGATCTCGATTGGGTCGATCTGCTGTATCCAAAGGACGAAGAGGAGGGCGTTTTCTACACGGATTACTACGACATTGACGCCACCGTCTTCTTCCAGGAGCAGAACGTTCTCAGGGTGGCAGGTAGCTTCGCAAATAGATCGCAGCTTAGATCTCATATCGCTAACTGCCCACATTCGACTCTGCATGAACTAGTAACTCATATAGCCTTTCCAGTAGGCGCCCTGAGGTTCACGTCAGAGAAGCATCGACTTCAGCTAAATCTGCGTGATTTTCCAATCTCCGTCGCCCTCAACGACAGCGGAACTGGTATCGATTTTGACCGGCTACTCGATGTTTCTTTGCGGAGATCCGGAAAAGAATTAGAATGCAAAGAAGAGGTTGTGCGCCTTTATCGGCAAGAGAGGGTCGCCATGTCAGAAATAGAGCGTTATTGCTCGGGCCATGACCTTCTCTCGGCTCTCGCCACAATCCTGCATCGCAAATGTGGTTCCAAGGCGTCGAGTGACGCCATAGCTCGCGCAGTCAGGGGCGCCTTCAGTTGCTCAGACGTAAAAGAATCCTCATTGTTTTCAGCTATCGAAAAGTGGGGGGAGTTTCACGGTAGAGCGTTGCTTACGTGTCTATGAATCGACGCTTGGGGCAGCGCCGAACATTGCCAAAGCCTCTCAAGTCGATGACACCGCAGTCCGCCCGCGTGCACCTGGCAGATCCAACGTGCGCCTTCCCTGCCGGCAGGGACCGAACCGCGGTGCCTACAGCTTCACGTATTGCGTGACTCGACTGACGGAGAGAAGCGACGTGGCGAGTCTGGCGCTCCGACCAAGACTCGGGGGACGGTGCCAGCGGAAGATGACGAACCAGCACCTCCCGGTGCTTGTTCATCAGAGGTCGTATTCCACGTACGTTGTGGCCCAGCGCATGGAGAAGGAAGCCAAGGAGAAGGAGCGGAGGATTTGCAAGAAGTG
>NZ_JAPKFL010000029.1 GCF_026262575.1 Streptomyces marinisediminis | reverse complement strand
TCGCGGTGACCGGACGCTGCGACTGCACCTGCCACCCCCGACGCACCGCAGATGACAAGGACCCAGACAGAGAGACACCTGAGCGGTGAACAGTTGCTCCAAGTCACCCGTCACGCTCGCGAACGAGGCGCGCGAGCGATACGCCGAGCGCGTCAGCGATCGTGCTCAACGAGTCGAAGCGAGCCGCCCGGGTCCAGAGTTCTGTCCGGATCACGGAGTCCGGCTGGGTCCGGCGCGTGCAACGAGGCGCTCCCGGCTGAGATCGGCCCGAAGTCGGGCGGTGCGGACGTTTCCCCCGATCATGCGCCGTATCTGGAGCACGCGGTCGGAGGAAGGTTTCGAACCATACGGCCCACTTCTCCCCTGCTTGCGGGGACGTGCGCTCAAGGCCGCACCAAGAACGCGTCGGGCTTCGCAGGGGCGGCCCCTCTCGGGCACCCGACGCTGAACGGCCCCCTTCCGCAAGGAAGGGGGCCGCGCTACGTCCGGGCAGTGACCTGCGTAGACAGTGCGACCGCTTGGGAGATTTTCGGGAGACGAGCACCCGCGTCGAGACTGCCACCAGACTGCCACGACAGTGCCAGTAAAGAGCGGCTGCGGCTCCCCTTGGGCACCGCACCCGCATCGCCTTGCACGTTCCCCCGCATCGCGCGAGGTCATCCGGTGGGCGCAACAGGGATCGAACCTGTGACATCTGCCTTGTAAGGGCAGCGCTCTACCGCTGAGCTATGCGCCCCGGTGCACAACGAGGGTAAAGGATAGCGGGCGGGTGGGGACGCCGCCCCTGCGTGCGCGGGGAGGGCGGTGGGAGAATGGGGGCCGGTCCACTGACGAACGCGGAGCTCGGGAGAGGATTGCGTGACAGCGATGAGCGGGGGCGGCACGCGGTGGTGGGGCCGGGGTGGACGGGCGGAGAGCGCGCGGGCTGACGCGCAGGCCGCCAAGGACGCGGCGGCCGCGTCCTTCTACGAACTGGACACCGCCCAGCGCGAGGCGCGGATCTCGGTGGAGGCGATCACCGCCGTGGACGGCTCGCCCGCCGGGCGGAAGGTGGCGGCCGACTTCCAGACCCTGGGCCACCGTATCGACGAGGCGAGCCACGCCTACATCACCGCCGTCGACGCTCATGACCTGGACCGGGACGAGCTGGACACCGCCGTGGCGCAGCAGGCGACGCGCGAGCTGCGGCAGGCCCGGGAGCGGCTGGAGCGGACGAGGTCCGAGCTGGAGCACTTCGTGCGCGGGATCGCGCCGCAGCTCGGGCGGGCCGAGGAGCAGCTCGCGCAGGTGGCGCCCGCGGTGGAGCGGGCGCGGCAGGCGCTGCTGGGGGCGACGCGGGCGCTGGACGGGGCCCGGGAGGCCGGGTTCTCGGCCGACGAGCTCGCGGCCCGCCTCGCGGCGCTCTCCCCGGAGCTGACGAGGCTGAACGAGGGCGCGGGTCAGCACGGCGTGCGCGGGACGATCCGCCGCGCGGAGGAGGTGCAGCGGCGCGCGGGCGCGGTGGGCGAGGAGGCGCGGCGGCTGCCGGAGCAGGCGGCGGAGATCGACCGGCGGCTGGCGTCGCTGCGCACCCGGGCGCAGGCGCTGGCCACGCGGGCGGGCAAGGTGGAGCCGGTGCTGAGCGAGCTGCGCCGCAGGTATAGCGCCGCCTGCTGGGAGGACCTGCAGCACGTCCCGGCGCGGGCACAGGACGCGTCGCGGCAGGCGGAGGCGAAGCTGCGGGAGGCACAGGCCGCGCGGGAGGCGCAGCGCTGGGCGGACGCCACGGCGCTGCTGGCCTCGGTGCGGGCGCTGCTGAACACCGGGGACGGCGCGGTGGCCGCGGCCGGGGAGCGGCTGGACCGGCTCAACGACGTCGCGTTCAGCCACGCGCAGGAGACGGAGCGCGTGCGGTTCGCGCTGCGGGACGCGCAGCGGCTGGCGATGGCGGGCCGCAACACGCCCGACCCGCGGCACGCTCGCCCGCTGGACGACGCCGTGGCCCGTCTGGAGCGAGCGGTCGGCGCCCTGGAGGCCGGCGGCCGGAACCCGGACTACTGGCACTTCCTGACCGAGCTGGACGCCATCCGGGAGACCGTCGCGGGTGTCGTGCGGGGCATCCGCGGCCAGCTCGGCGGCGCGGGCTGAGCCGGCGCGCGCCTGGGCCCGCCGCGTCGACAACCGTGGGCCGTCGGCTGGGACCGTGGGCCGCCGGCCTGCTCGGATGCGGACGCGGGAGGGTGCGGCGCGGCGGGGCGCGGCTATCCTGCGGGGTATGCCCAGGTACGAGTTCCGGTGCCGCGAGTGCGGTACGCCGTTCGAGGTCAGCCGCCCGATGGCGGAGTCCGGCGCGCCCGCGTCCTGCCCGGACGGGCACGCGGACACGGTGAAGCTGCTGTCCACCGTCGCCGTGGGCGGCACGGCCACGGCCGGTGCCGCCGCGCCCCCGGCGGGCGGCGGCGGCTGCTGCGGAGGCGGCTGCTGCGGCTGAGGGGCTGGCCCGCGGCCGGTTCGCACCTTCCTTCTGTGCCACCGCACAGCACGCCTCCTATGCACCGCACAGCACGCGCCACGTCGGCCGCCGCCGCTCGGCGGAGGTGAAAAGAACTTAGGGCAGACGCATTGGTTGAGAGCGGAACGGCTTTCCGGTTCCGGAATTCCGTGGTGCGGAGCGCATGGTAGGGGCGAAAACCCTGCCGTGCGCGTTCGGATTTCCGAGCCGTCCCACGTCCCCACCCGGCCGGTGGCGGCGCGTCAAGATCCCGGTTGCGCCGGGCGGAGAACCTTGCCAGCCTGACTGTGTCGAAAAAATGCGAGCATTTTTTTTGCCCGCATAGTTCTGCGGACGCCGCCGTTCCGGCAGGCGCCGCGCAGCACGCTGTCCGCAGGCGCTTCTCCCTTGGATTCGCGAGGTGCTGACGCATGACCGATCCCATCGGGCCGACGATGGCCGGCGGTGAATACGCCGCCGAGAGTTATCCGATCACCTTCTACCCCGACGCGAACAACTACGACCTGGTGCAAGAAGGCAAGAACCCCGTCTACTACTGGCTGCCCAACCAGGTGAACATCGCACGCAGGGACGGGGACACCGGAGACTACAAGTTCAGCCTGATCCGCTTCGCCGGTCTGGGAGCCGACGAGCAGGAGAAGGACACCGTGGGAGGCCTGTTGAGCCTCACCACCACCGGGCGGGTTCCGTCCGACGCCATGGAGAAGGCGCAGAAGGACGTCAGCGCGTACGGCCAGGGCAGCAAGAACGGCCTGTGGCACAGCGGTGGCCTGCAGCCGGTCTTCGCGCCCGTCGTGCTGTTGTCCCACAACGTCACCCTCTCCAACATCGCGCTGGCCAAGCAGGGTTACGCCTACTTCACCAGGACCCGGGCCGGAGAGCTCAAGCACGGGAAGTTCGGCCATCTCGGCAAGGCGAACGGAAAGAATCTGCTGAAGGGGTCCCCGAAGAAGGACGGGGAGATCGGCGACTGGCACTGGGTCCTGCAAGGGGGCGGGCCGGGAGCGATCGACCCCACCGCGGAGCACGCTTTCGCGGCGCTGATCGGCAACTACCCCGCGCAGGTCCTCCACGCGGGTTTCAGCCATTCGACGACGAGCCCGTTGTTCGCCAGCTCCGTCATGCAGATCCAGATGTGGACGCCCAAGGTCAGGCTGAAGATCGAGGGCAACTGGGACAAGATCTACGACCACTTCTCCGGGCACGCCAACGTGCACGGCACCTGGGTGAACGCTGACATCCGGCTCGCCCTGGAGAGGTTGCAGACCAACGGCACGATCAAGGTCTCCATCACCGCGCTGGGCACCTTCCCGGGGGCGGACAAGGTGGCGGAGTACCTCCGGGCGAAGTCCGACATGGTGCTCACCAAGTTCCTGGAGGAAGCGCAGAAGGTCATCTTCGAGCCCGCGCCTCCCTCGGAGACCCCCGCGGAGGCGTCGTCGTCGGCGGCCGGCGCGAGCCCCTGGGGTTTCGCTCTCGCGCTGAAGAAGACGTACTCCCACACCGGGCTCCACCTCTCCTACGAGGAGGAGATGCAGTTCTCCCACCTCCAGGAGCACACCCCGTCTCCAGTTCGCTGGAGGGGATGCTCCAGGAGATGGTGGAAGGGGGCGAGGAGGCCGAGCGCAAGTACTTCCCGGCCGTCTACCTCGACGACTGGCCCAAGAAGCTGGCGCGGATCTGCACGCCGTACGCCCCCTGGAACACCGGCGTCTACGACAGCCTGTCCATTCAGGTCGGCTACCCGAACGTGAAGGGGGAACTCCTGTGGTCGGCGCACGTGTTCGTGCGGCCCGCGCCCCAGGACAAGCCGGAGACCTGGAAGTACCGGGTGATTCAGAAATCCAAGGACGACGTCGTCAACCCCCCGGCGGGCTGGGAGCCGGACAGGACGTTCGTGAAGCGGGCGGTGCACTTCAACGAGCCCGACCCGACGAACGAGTACGTCGTGGCCCACCTCGAACAGCTCGACGTGCCCCTCGATCCCGATCCGCATGGGACTCCCCTCGATTCCTCCATCATCGAGGTACGGGCGGCCACCAGGAAGCTCATGGTCGTGAACGTGCGCTTCATGAACCGGGCGATCGGCGCGAACCAGTTCGCGGAGATCACGATGGAGACCGTGGACCCGGACGGCAACCCCACGGGTTCGCGCAGCGCGACCTTCGCCTGCGACAACAGCGACATCAAGAAGCTCCGCACCTGGTTCGTCTCACCGGCTCCGCTGGTCCCGTCGGCCCAGTCCCCCGGAACCGCCGAAGCGCACGGCGACGGCGGCGGGCCGGAGGGCACGGGCGCCCCCGAGCCCACGCCGTGCTACCGCTACCGCTACCGCGTCAAGGTGACGGATTTCGAGGAGGGCTCCGAGTGGGAGCTGAAGGAATGGGTGTACACGGACCAGGCTTTCCTGCACGCGGTCATCCCACCCAAGAACTCACCCCACGTGAACTTCCGTTTCAAGAAGGCCACGTAGATGATCGCCTACGGGGACGGCCCGACGGAGGTAGCGGGTACCCGGACGATCGAGGCGGGCGGCTACCACTTCCTGTTCTACCCGGACGTCGGCAACCCGACCCGGCGGCCGGGCTGCCAGGCGTCCACGTTCTACTGGATGCCCGACCGGCTGCACCTCGCCCGTCACTCCGGGGGCTACGACTTCTCCTTCACCCGCTACGCGCGCCTGGACAGCGGAACGGAGCGGGACGTCTGCGGCATGGTGCGTTTCACCCTGGCCGCGGACATTCCACAGAAGGCGATCGACGACGCCACCCATGCCCTCTTCGAGCAGTCGCCGAAGAGTGACCCGTACTGGGGGTCGGGCTTCTACCACAAGCCCGCCTACGTCCCGCTGACCTTCTCCTCCACGCACACCACCCTGTCCGACGTCGCCGCCCGCGCCGAGCGCACGCTGCGCCGGCTCGGGGGCGGGGACCCCTGGTACTGCGAGAAGCAGGGGGCGGACACCGGCCCGCTCCAGGCCACGGCCAGGAGAACCTACACCACCCTGCTCGGACACCACTACACGGAACTCGTGCACCGCGCGCTCGTGGAGAACAGCGAGCCGCTGAGCGTGAACCGGACCATGGGCATCCGCTTCACCGCGCCGGTGCGCGGCTTCACCATGGACGGTGACTGGGCCGACATCCACGCGGAGCTGCGCCGTCACACGACGCGCGACGGGCACGGCATCACGCTGGACCGGGTCGACGAAGCCGTGGGCCGGCTCCGCTCGGCTGACCGGCTCGCCGTCGACTGCGACGTCGACCCGAGCGTACCAACGGACCCCGCTTACCGTGAGTCACTGCTGCACCACTCGGGCTGTGCCAGCGCTCTCTTCCTGGAGCTGGCGCGTGGGGCCGTGCTCGGCGCCCCCGCCGGGAAGCCCACCGCGCTGGCGGCCGACGCGGAAGGGGAGCCGAACCCCTGGGGCCGCACCTGGCACGTCCCGTCGACGGCTCCGCACCTTCCGGCCCTGGCCAGCCGCACGGAGGTGCCGTTCACCTACCTACGGCCGATCACGTTCTCGACCCGGTTCACCGACGAGTTCGCGGAGATCCGCGCCGAGCCCAGGAAGTACTTCTTCACCCGCTACCCGGACGACGAGAAGCACACGTTGCACCGGGTCTTCCGCCCGGTCCTCACCCACGAGGACCCGTCCGTCGCCTCGCTCTCCGTCAGGTGCGGCTATCCGGACGCGGCGGGGCGGATCGTCTGGGCGGGAAAGGTCTTCGAGCCCCCCACCCAGGCGGGCGAGTCACCCGCGAACTGGAACTACACCACGCGCCAGAGGTCTCTCGACGAGGTGGCCGACCCACCCGCGGGCTGGGCGCCGGACACGACGTTCGTCCGGCGGCAGGTGACGTTCCGCTCCAGCTCCGAGGCGACCAGCGAACACTGCGTCGTCGTCAACGACCTCAGCACGGCCGACATCGACCCCGGAGAGGACGGGCAACTCCTCAACGACGTGGCCATCGACGTGGCCGCCTCGATGGCGCCGGGGCGGCTCGACGTCTACCCGATCCACCTCCACCGGCGTCTCGGGGCCGAGGAGACCGTCGAGGTGCGGTTCGAGGCGACCGACGACACGGGACGCCCCGACGGCAAGCACACCGCGCAGTTCCGGTGGGAGGGCGCGCGCGACACCACCCCCCGCCGGTGGATCGTCAACACCGGGGACCGA
The DNA here is from genome assembly GCF_026262575.1 of Streptomyces marinisediminis. GTDB lineage: Bacteria > Actinomycetota > Actinomycetes > Streptomycetales > Streptomycetaceae > Streptomyces > Streptomyces marinisediminis. The sequence continues at coordinate 66,303 of NZ_JAPKFL010000029.1, read as the reverse complement.
CGCTTCCCGGGCAGCTTCCGGTACCGCGTCACCGTGCGTGACGGAAGCGGTACGGGTCACCGCGGCCCGTGGCTCCACTCGTCCAACAGCGGAGTCCTCCACCTCCACGTCCTGCGTCAGAAGACGGAAGGCGACGAAAGGAGCGGCGCATGACCACCGCCGCGCAGAAGAAGAAGCTCTCGATCTTCCGCGAACGGGACGGGGCTCCGTACCAGCCGGCCCCGAAGATCGACGGACAACTGGGAAGCCGCCACCATGTCATTCCCTACTTCCAGCTCCTGGACTTCTGGAACGAGCTGATCCTCCATGGGGAGCACTACCCACTCGTGCGCCACCTCACCGACGCCATCACCTCCCACCTCCAGAGCTACACGACGACTTCTTCGGACCGCCAGAAGAACGCCCTGCTGAAACTGCTCCCCGACGTCCCCGGTTACACGCACGACCCGAACGGTGACGTACCGGGGGACGGGTCGGAGTGGGGCGACTTCAGCCAGCTCCTCCCCTGGCTCCCCGGCAACCTCTTCACCGGCCCGCAGGACGGCTACCGCACGAACCCGCCGAAGGAGGACGAGGTCGAGCCGGAAGTCTGCGCGGCCATCGTCGGAGACGCGCGGTACAAGGCCCTCCGGGACGCCCACAACGACATCACCGCCTACCGCAAGGCACCCGACAAGGCCACCGCGGAGCGGGTGCTCAAGACCATGGCCACCCATCTGGCCGGGCCGTGCGCTCCCTTCCCGTTCGACGAGCGGCAGTGGGAGAAGATCGGCGGCAAGTGGGCGATCAAGCGTGGCAAGTACGTCCCGCCCGCACCCGTGGGGCGGAGGTTCCGGGTACGCGGCCACGTGGACGTCGAGATCGAGTTCTGAGGCGCGCGGCGAGACCACCGGAAGCAGCCGCCCTCGACCGGCGGCGGGAAAGACAGACAGGAGGAACCCGTATGACCAGCGAAGAGCACGACGACTCGCCGTCCGGCCCCGTCGGGGGCGACAACTTCCTGTGCACGGGCCACGCGCGCAACACCACGAGGTGGGGGCTCGCCCACGTGGACGTCGGCCACCGGTGCAGGAAGTGGGACTCGAAGGTGGGCGGGTACACAACGCTCTGGGAAGACGTCACGAAGCTCGCCCTCCTCGCCGCGGGAGAGACCAGGGAGGTGTTCTCCGTCCGGACCACGACCGGCAGCGAACCGGATATCCGGGACGAGTGGTGGTTCGACTTCGATCTCGAGGGGAAAAGGTACTCCAGCGACCTGGTCAGGTGCCGCCTGGACAAGAAGCAGGACGCGAACGGCAACGTCATCCTGGAAATCCCGACGCTGACGGACTTCTTCGTGGTGCGGCCGGGAAAGGACCGCGTCTGCAAGGGGAAGGTGAAGGAGAACAGGTCTCCCCATCCCCCCACCCCTCCCACCAAGAAGATGCGAGTGCGGGGACACATCGACCTGGCATTCGAGTTCTGACCGGCGCGGCGCGTAAGGCGTTCGGGACGACCGGGTCCGCCCGTCCGGGCCCGCAGGCCACCGGGTCCGGACGGTCACCGCGCGACGGGGCAGCCGGCGCCCCCCGCCCGCTCCTCGCCCCGGTTGAGAGGTGGGCGGTGGGGGCGGATGCTGGAGGGGTACGGCATGCTCCGAGCGTCCCGGAGGCCGCCATGGCCCTGCGCCCCTTCACCGTCGCGCCCCGCATCGACCTGTCCGAGCACCTGCCCGTCGACCACCGGCTGAGTCAGGTGTACCGGTTCGGGGCCGGGCTGATGGGCCTGGTGCTGATCGCCTTCGGCGTCCTCGGCCTCACCGACCGGGTGGGCTTCTTCGACACCGACGGCGAGCTGGTGTACGGCCTGAGCACCAACGGCGCGCTCAGCGTGCTCTCGATCGCCGTCGGCCTGCTGCTGGGCTACGGCACGGTGCGCGGCGGGAACTTCGCCTCGACGCTGAACACGGTCGTGGGGGCTGCGTTCGTGGTCTCCGGGTTCGTCAACCTGGCCGTGCTGGAGACGGAGCTCAACGTGCTGGCGTTCGGCATGTCCAACGTCATCTTCAGCTTCGTCTACGGGCTGGTGCTCGCCGTCTTCGGCATGTACGGGCGCGTCTCCAGCAAGCTGCCGCACGACAATCCGTACTACCGGGCCCGGCACCCGGAGCTGGTGGAGGCCGAGGAGCGCCGCGCGGAGCTCAGGCGGCGACGGCTCGCAGCGCTTCCGCGAGAATCCGTTCCCCCGCGCTGACGCCGCGCTCGGCCAGCGCGGTGACGTGCGGCGCGCTCCAGCCGGTGTCGGCCAGCTCGCCGTGGCCCGGGCGCCACCCGGCGTCGGCGGCTAGCAGCAGGTCGGTGTCCAGCAGGGAGTCCCCGGCGGCGAGCGTGCGGGTCGTCCCGGCGCGCCGGACCACCTCGGCGACGGCGGCGCTCTTGGTCAGCGGACGCGGCACGAGGTAGAGCTTGCGGCCCTGCAGGGAGACGGTCCAGCCCAGCGGCTCCGCCCAGGCGGCCAGCTCCTTGACCCACGCCCCGGGCAGCAGCGCGCGGTCGACGACCAGGTAGGCGAACAGGTCCTCGGCGGTGCGGCGCTTGCGCAGCCAGCCGGGGTCGGCGGTGCGGCGCAGGTGGTCGCCGACCTCCGCCAGCGGGGCGCACTCGCCGGCCAGGCGGTCGCGTACCGCGCGGTGCCAGTCGTGGTCGGTGCGGCCGTCGACCAGCAGGTGCCCGCCGTTGGCGCAGATCGCGTACGGCGCGGGCGGCCCGGGCAGGCGCACGCGCCGGTACTGCTCGCGGGTGCGGGTGGTGGTGGGGACGAGGACGCTGCGCGCGGCCAGCTCCGGCAGCAGCCGCGCGGCGCGCTCGGTGAGGTAGGACAGCGGCTTGGCGTCGTACACCTCGACGCACAGCAGCCGGGGTGCCTCGGCGTCGGGCACGGTCAGGTGCAGGGCCGCGGCCGAGTAGATCAGCGTGCGGTCCAGGTCGCTGGCGACGAGCACGCGGGGAGCGGGGTTCATGACGCGGCCTTCCCGTCGGCACCGGTGGCGCCCCTGGTGTAGCGGGGGTGGATGAGGCCGACGCAGGTGTAGGGCAGGTCGTCGGTCTCCTCGACCGGTACGCCGCGCTGCTCGGCCAGCAGCCGCACGTGGTCGAGGTCGGCGCCCGCGCCCCGGCGGGCCAGGACGCGCCAGGGGACGCGGCGCAGCAGCACCCGCGTCGTCTCGCCCACGCCCGGCTTGACGAGGTTGACGTCGCCGATGTCGTACGCGGCGCTGATGCGCTCCACCGCGCGCCAGCCCTGCCAGCCGGGCGTGCGGTCGGTGGCGCGCAGGGCCCGGGAGTCGTCCGCCGCGGCGGCGGCGACGGCGGGGAAGTGCGCGGAGACGGCGTCGAGGAAGTGGGCGGAGAGGTCGGCTCCGGCCAGCTCGCGGTAGTACTTGGCCCCGTGGAAGTCGCCGGGGCCCACCAGGTCCGCGCGCAGCACGGTGCGCGAGACGAGCCCGGAGACGGTGGAGTTCAGGCACGCGGAGGGGATGAGGTAGTCCTCGCGGGTGCCGTAGGTGCGCACGCAGCCGCCGGGGTCGGCGAGGACGGCCAGCTCCGGGTCGAAGCCTGGGAACGGGCGCAGCGCCTCGGCCAGTTCGCGGGTGATGGCCCCCTTGCCCGTCCAGCCGTCGACGAACACCACGTCGCCGGGGTCGTGGTGGGCGGCCAGCCAGCGCACGGCGGTGGTGTCGATGCCCCGGCCGCGCACGATGGAGACGGCGTAGTGCGGGAGGTCGACGCCGTGCACGCGGGCGGCGTAGCGGCGCATGAGGACACCGACGGGCGTGCCGGCGCGGGCGAGCGAGGCGAGTACCGGGCGCGGCCCCCGCTCGGCGAGCACGGTCTCGGTGACGGCGCCGACCGCGCGGGCGACCCGCGCGGCGGAGGTCTCCAGCGCCGCGTGGAAGAGCCGCTGGTACTCCGGGGTGGGCTGGTACTCCACGGGGAGCGACTCGGCGTAGTGGGCGCCGCCGCGCTGGATCGCCTCCTCGCGCTCCTCGGTGGGTGCCTCCAGCGCGGCGTCCGAGAGGTCCTGGAGGAGCCAGCCGCAGTCCGCCGCCGGGTAGGACGAGAACGCCGGGCCGCGCAGCGGGGCCGGCAGCGGGGCGGGCGCGGGCACGGTGGCCAGGACGACGCACCCGGTGCGGGCCGCCAGCCGGGCGAGCAGGCCGCCGGGGGCGTGCAGCGCCGGGGTGTCGCCGGGGGTGTCGGTGACCACGACGACGGCGTCGAACCCGCCGGCGTGGCGGGGCGGCACGTTGTAGGCGTACCGCGGGCCGGGGCCGTCGGCGGGCGTGTCGTGGGCGGGGAAGACCAGGCGGTGGCGGATGGCGTAGCCGGGGTCGTCCACGGCCAGGACCGGGGAGCGGGTGGTGGTCGAGAAGCGCACCTCGGCCCCGGTCGCCCCGGTCAGCGCGTCGGCCAGGCGCAGCGGGGCGTACATGAGCTCCTCGGTGCCCAGCACGAGCACGCGGGCGGCGTCCTCGGGCAGCGCGGCGGCGAGGCGGTCGGCCATGGCCGGCAGTGCGGCGTCCAGCCGGGCGCGGTGCTCGGGGGTGAAGCCGTGGCGTCCGCCGTCGGGCAGCCCGGCGGGCCAGCCGAGGTCGAGGCGCACGACGTCGGCCGCGCCCGCGGCGCCCGGGCCCGCGGTGCCGTCGGGCCGGGCGGCGGCCGGCGTACCGACGGCGGCACCGGCCTCGGCGGCGTCCCGCGCGCCGGCAACGTCACCGGCTCGGACCGCGCCCTGCGCGCCGGCAATACCGCGGGCCCCGGCTGCCTCCTGCGCGTCGGCCGGGTCCTGCGGGTGGGCGGCGACGAGTGCGGCGGCGCGGTCGAGCACGTCGGGCGGCAGGGTGAGGGTGCCGTCCGCGAGCGCCACCACCTCGATCCGGGCACCGAGCTCGGCGGCGCACTTCTCCAGCGCCGCGGCGTCCCGCGGCGTGCGCATGTCCGTCAGGGCGACCACCACGTACCGCTCGCGGGGGAAGGAGCGGTGCAACGCGGTGATCGTGTTGCGCACGGTGCGGCCGGTGGACAGCTCGTCGTCCACCAGCACCAGCGGCCCCTCCCCGGCGAGCAGGCCCCGGTCCCGGGGGAGCAGCAGGTGGGAGGTGTGGTGGGAGTGCTCCTCCTCGAAGCCGGCCGCCTGGGCGTACCCGGGCACCGGACGGCGGGTGGAGTGCAGGTAGGGGACGCGGCCGATGCCGTCGGCCACGCAGTGCCCGAGCCCGGTGGCCGTCTCCGCGTAGCCGAGGACGACGGCGCGCGCCGCGGCCTCGTCCCCGAGCAGCTCCCGCACCCGGTGGCCCAGCCCCAGCGCGGTGCCGTACACGACCACGGGGTGCTGGGGCACGTGCTTGCCCAGCACGTTGGACACCAGCAGGTGCGCGCGCCGCGGGTTGCGGCGGACCGCCAGCCCCAGCAGGTCCCGCACGCCGTCCCCGGCCAGCTCGATGCCGAGCCGTTCAGCGGTCCACGCGCCTGTCCACATCACACGTTCTTCCCGTCGTTCCGTCTCCCGGGCCGCCGCCCCCCGGGGCGCCGCCGTCACCGGCCGCGGTCCGCGTCGGCCGCGAGCAGGTCCACGAAGTCCACCCCGGCGCGGGCGACGCCGAAGACCTCCGCGCGCAGCAGGGTGCGCTCGGCCCAGGCGCGGTGCGGCTTGACCTCGTTCATCTTGTTCGTGTACGCCGAACGCAGCACCCCTCCGCCGGTGCGCTCGGGCCGCAGGATGTCGGTGGCGTCGCTGAACTCCTCGTGGCTGACGACGGACAGCGCGTGCACGGGCGCCACGTGCGAGGGGTGGATGCACGTCTTGCCCTGGAGGCCGTTGGCGCGGTCGAGCTGGATCTCGCGCAGCAGCCCGTCCATGTCGTGCGCGATCAGCTCGCGGCGCAGCTCCTCCGCCCCGCGGTAGGTGAACGGGGAGCTGCGCAACTGCGGTTTGAACATGCGCTCGGCGAAGCGGAAGTACTCCCACACCGGGCCGGTCACCGTGCAGCCGGTGCTGTCGCTGCGGCCGAACACGTTGACGACGTCGGCGATGACCGTGGCGACCAGGCCGACGTCGTAGGCCGTGATGTGCGGCGTGCGGCGCAGGCCGTAGGCGGAGCAGAAGTCGGTGACGCCCAGGCGCAGCGCCAGCACCCGGTCGCGGTACTTGTCCACGGTCCGGGCGATCCCGGCCAGCGTCTCCGCGCGGGACTCCAGGTAGAGCAGCTCCGGCGACTCCAGCACCGGCATCGCGAACAGGCGCCTGCCGCACTCGTCCTCGGCGCGGGCGAGGGCCTCCAGGAACGGCACGCCGCGGTCCTCGGTGAACTTCGGCAGCACGAACCCGGACAGCAGGCGCGCGCTCGTGCCGAGCCGGGCGACGAGGCGGGATATCTGCTCCGGTTCGCGCACCCGTACGAACAGCAGCGGCAGTGGCGCCGGGGGGCCGTCGGACCGCTCCGTGCCGGCCGGCGCCGAGGGCCCGTCCGGCAGGGCCGCGCGCTCCAGGTCGGCGAACTGGCGCACCAGGTTGTCCTCCCCCTGCGGCACGTCGTCGTCCGCGATGGAGTCCTCCAGGCACAGGACCATCGAGACGACGCCGCCCGCGGCCAGCCTCCGCACGTCGTGGGCGAGGCGGGGGCGTGTGGCCGGGCTGTAGAGCGTCGCGCCGAGGGCGACGGACAGGAAGTGGGCGGGTGCGTCGGCGGTGAACTCGACGGGCTGCCGGTGGAACAGGGCGTCACGCACGGTCGGCGTCAGGTGCCCGAAGTGGCGCATGCAACCCCCGTTTCTGTGGAACACCGGACCTGCGCGGCGGCGCCCGGCCGGCTCATCGTACGTGCGGAAGCCGACCACGAGTTCGCCCGTGCCCGAAAATCACGTTACCGGAATCTGTTCTTCCGCCTGGTGTCCGGGTCCCCCGGCGGGACGGTCGGCACCGCGTGGCGCGGCTTTCCCGGGCGGCACGGCGGCGTCGGGCGCGGGCTCGGGCGCGAGGCGGGTCGGGGGCGGGCCCGCAGCGGGGCGGTGGTGCGCGTCGGGCCGGACAGGGCGGCGCCCCGCTTGCCCGGGGCGGGTCGTGCGTCGGAGGATGGCGGTATGACCCAGGTGATGGCGAAGGGCTCGAACATCGAGTTGCGGGCGGCCACGGTGCAGGCGGTCCTGCGCTGGTCGGACGCGCACGGCGGGCCGGACGTCGACGCCTCCGCGCTGCTGCTGGGCACGGACGGCCGCGTCCGCTCCGACGAGGACTTCGTCTTCTACAACCAGCCCCGCCACCCCTCCGGCCTGGTCCGGCACCTGGCCAAGACCCGCGAGTCGGAGGGGCTGACGGACACCGTCGAGGCCGAACTCGCCGCGCTCGACCCCTCGGTTGACCGGGTCATGCTTACCGCCTCGGCCGACGGCGGCACCTTCGCACGGCTCGGTGGCGGGCTGCGGCTGCTGTTGCGGGACGCGGCGAGCGGGGCGGGCCTGGCGCACTTCGACATCCACCCGGAGACGGGTGAGGAGACGGCCCTGCTGTGCGGCGAGCTCTACCGCCGGGGCGGCGGGTGGAAGTTCCGCGCGCTGGGCCAGGGGTACACCACCGGACTGGTGGGGCTGGCCACGGCGTTCGGCGTCTCGGTGGACGACGGCGAGACCGCGGCCACCGCGGACGGCGCCCCGGCGCCGCCCGATCAGGGCACCGTGCCGCGCCCGCCGCACGAGCCGGGCGTCCCGGAGCCGGAGCCGGTGCCCCACCCCGGCCCCGAACCCGCGCCCCGCCCGGAGCCGGGCCCACCGCCGGAGCCCGGGCCGCAGCCGGGACCGGCCCCCGAGCCGGAGCCGCCCGCGCCCGGACCCGTGCCGCAGCCGCCCCCGCCGGCCGGACCCGGGGAACGGGCGCCGTACGGGTACCCGCAACCGCCGGCACACCCGCCGGTGCCCGCCCAGCAGCCCGGATACGGGTATCCGCAGCCGGTACCGCAGCCAGCGGGCGCGGCGTACGCCTACCCCCGCCCGGAGCCGGCGTTCACGCTGCCGCCCCAGGGGCCGCAGTTCGCCGGGCGCTGACCCGCCGCCGGGGCCCGGACGCCCGCGCTGGGGTCAGCGGCGGGTGGGCGACTTGTAGCCGCGCCCCCACGTCATGCCCCAGCCGTACAGCCGGTCCAGGTCGGCCTGGAAGCCGTAGATGTAGCGGGCCTCGCGGCGGACGACCAGGTCGCCGTTCTTGTCGTGCTCGATCATCAGCACGGCGCACGAGCGGGCGTCCGGCGCGCGCTCGTCGAGACCGACCTCGATGTGCGGGCCGTTGCCGGGCACGAGCGTCACCACCGCCTGCGTGCGGTCGAAGGCGGGGGTGCCGTCGTAGATGTAGACGAAGAACAGCAGGCGGCCGATCTCGTCGGCGTGGTCGAGGTTGACGTAGATCGTCTCGCCGGTGCCCGAGCCGAATCGGTCGTCACCGCTCAGTTTGACGTAGGGCGGCTCGTGCATGTTGCCGACGAACTCGCCCAGCGGTTGGACCACGCCCTTGGAGCCGTCCTTCAGCTCGTACATGCACGCCAGGTCCAGGTCGACGTTCACCATGCCCTGGGTGTGGCCGTGGACGGGCTGCGGTTTCAGGAGCTGGCCGGGATTGCGCAGCAGACTCGGCCGCCGCGGGCGGTCGTTGAGGTCCGAGGTGCGCATCTGCCAGGAGAGGTTGACGCGCATCGTGCCGGTGTCGCCGCCCTGCTGGGTGAGCGAGACCTTCGGGTACCGGCGGGTCAGCTCCACCGCGTACGACGACGGGCCGCCCACCGTGTCGAACTTCGGGCCCTTGCCAGGACCCCGCCCCGCCGTTCTCCAGTGCTCCCACAGGGAAACCATGCCGCGCCCCCAATCCGGTGTTCGGACAGCCCACTGCCGCGGGGCGGCCGTCCCGCGACGGACGGCCGCTCCGCTCAGAGACTTCCGCAATTACGGGGCCGCGACACCCGCGTTCACCCGCTGTTCACACTCCGGAGGTCACCGGTGCCTGCTCCTGCGGACTGCCCCCGTCGTCGTCGCCACTGGCGTCCCGGCGGCGGTTGTACCGCAGCGACGAGGCGAAGGCCAGGCCGATCAGCGCGACACCGAACAGGCCGGTGATGACCTCGTGGATCTCCCACCGCACCGTGACGAGGAGAATGGTGGCCAGCGCGCCGATCGCGTAGTGCGCCCCGTGCTCAAGGAACACGTACTCGTCCAGCGTGCCCTGGCGGACCAGGTAGACGGTGAGCGAACGGACGTACATCGCACCGATGCCCAGACCCAGCGCCATCCAGAAGATGTGGTTGGTGATGGCGAAGGCGCCGATGACGCCGTCGAAGGAGAAGGAGGCGTCCAGGACCTCCAGGTAGAGGAAGAGGAAGAAGGCCGCCTTACCGCCGACGCCGAGGGCGGTGACCTCCTTGCCGGAGCGCCGGGCCGCCTCCTCGGCCTCCTCTTCGCGGGCCTCCTCCTGCTCCAGCTTGTTCTCGAAGAATCCGGAGAGTCCACCGACGATCAGGTAGGTGATCAGACCGGCCACGCCGGACAGCAGCACCGTGGAGGTCTTGTCCGCGTGACCTCCGTACTGGTGGGCCATCGGAGCGAGGAAGCTCGCCGTCAGCAGCAGCGCGATGAGCGCGACGCACACCGCGAGGCCGTTCACGGCACTGAGCTTGCCCAGCGGCTTCTCCAGCCACGGAATCCACTTGTGCTCGCGCTCGTCGAAGATGAAGTTCAAGAAGATCATCAGCAGGAACATGCCGCCGAACGCCGCGATCGAGGGGTGGGCGTCGGTGACCATCTGCTCGTAGGTCTCCGGCTCGCTCATCGCGAGGTCGACCGCCTCGACCGGCCCGATGCCCGCCGTGACGGCCACGATGGCCACCGGGAAGACCAACCGCATGCCGAAGACGGCGATGAGGATGCCGATGGTGAGGAAGATCTTCTGCCAGAAGGCGTTCATCTTCTTCAGCACACCGGCGTTCACCACGGCGTTGTCGAACGACAGCGAGATCTCCAGAATCGACAGGATCGCCACGATGGCGAAGCCCTGCCACCCCCAGAAGAACGCCGCCGCGGCGAGGCCGACGGCAGTGACGCCGAAGGACCACCCGAAGGTTCTCAGAACCACTGCTTACCTCGTCTCTCGCACGGAGTCCTCCCCGCGCATCGGCGTGGCCGGCCCGCGCACGACGGACCCGGTCACGTGACGTCGACGCCGAAGTCTAGGGCGATGCCCCGCGACCCCGATGCGTACCCCCGGCCGACGGCCCGGAACGTTCTTTCCCGCCATAGCGGTACAACTCGCCGAAGCTCGTGGCGGGCTCCGTGGAGGCGTACCCCGTCGGCTCGTACCGGACCGGCTCCTGCCCGCTCTCCTCGCCTCCCACACCGGTGCGCGCGCCGCTGACCTGGCCGGAGACCTGACGGCGGAAGGCCGCATCGGCGTGGTGGGACACGACGGCGACGGCCCCGCGCCCCGCCCACGTGCGAGGACGCGGCCGGTTTCCGGCAGCGGCGCCTACGCCTCACCGCCGCCGACGAGCCGACGAGCCGGACTAGGGCGTGCCCGCCGGGAACCTCGGGCTCACCAGGTGGTGACAGGCGACGTGGTCGTCGACCGGCGCGCGCCTCGGCACCGCGGCGTCCAGGGCGCAGGGTGTTTCGGTGGCCGCTCGGGCGGGCCGACCCGCTCCCGTCCGCACCCCCGGCCTGTTCGCCGCCGCACTGCTGTGGAGAGGTCGACCTTCTGCCGGGCGTCACGCCCCGCCCGCTGCTCGCGTCTCCGGGGACCGCGCACCGCCCGGCCCCGCGCCGGCGGCGCGGGGCTGACAGCCGACACACGCGCCGGTGCCGCCCCGGCTGAGGGCGGCGCCGGCGCCGACGCACACAGCCGACACCGGGACCAGCCGCTCTCAGACGTTGACGCCGAAGTCCTGTGCGATGCCGCGCAGCCCGGAGGCGTATCCCTGGCCGATGGCGCGGAACTTCCACTCCGCGCCGTGCCGGTACAGCTCGCCGAAGACCATCGCCGTCTCCGTGGAGGCGTCCTCCGTCAAGTCGTACCGCGCCAGCTCGCGGCCGTCCGCCTGGTCGACCACGCGGATGTAGGCGTTGCGGACCTGGCCGAAGCTCTGCTGGCGCGTCTCCGCCTCGTAGATGGAGACCGGGAAGACGACCTTCTCGACCTCGGCGGGCACCGAGGCGAGGTTGACCTTGATCGCCTCGTCGTCCCCGTCGCCCTCACCGGTGAGGTTGTCACCGGTGTGCTCCACGGAGCCCTCGGGGCTGGTGAGGTTGTTGAAGAAGACGAAGTGCTGGTCGCTGAGCACCTTGCCCTGACCGTCGGTGAGCAGGGCGCTGGCGTCCAGGTCGAAGTCCGCGCCGGTGGTGGTGCGGGCGTCCCAGCCCAGGCCCACCAGGACGGCGGTCAGGTTCGGCGCTTCCTTAGTCAGCGAGACGTTGCCGCCTTTGCTGAGACTCACTCCCACGAGTCCTCCAGGTGGGTCACACGAGGAGCAGTGCTGCCGCCCCTCTGGCCGGGTGTCGTTCAGTCGGTGTCGGGTGCCGTCGCCTCAACGAACGGGGCGACGGTGACGGTTCCCCCGGTGTGTCACAGGGCCGCGAGGGCCTCGGCGTACTCGTTGAGGTCACGGGCGTCGGGCAGGCCGTTGACCACGGTCCAGCGCACGACGCCCTCCTTGTCGATGACGAACGTGCCGCGCACGGCGCAGCCCTTCTCCTCGTCGAAGACCTCGTAGGCGCGGGAGACCTCGCCGTGCGGCCAGAAGTCGGACAGCAGCGGGTAGCCGAGCTGTTCCTGCTCGGCGAAGACGCGCAGCGCGAAGGGGGAGTCGTTGGAGACGGCGAGGAGCTGCACGTCGTCGTTGACGAACCGCGGCAGCTCGTCACGCAGAGCGCACAGCTCACCGGTGCAGACCCCGGTGAAGGCGAACGGGTAGAACAGCAGGACGACGTTCTTGCGGCCGTGGAAGTCGGCGAGTGAGACCGTCTCGCCGTGCTGGTTCTTGAGCTGGAAGTCCGGGGCCTTGGTGCCGACGGCGATCGCCATGGTCGTGTGGTCCTCCGATGGTGGCGGCTGCTGATCGTGCCCCCACCCTATGCCTCCGGCGCCACGGGCGGTTCACGGGCCCGCTTCCGCGGTATCCGGCGGTCTCGCGGCGGCGCACGGGGCGGGGAGCCGATCACGGCCCGGGGCCGGGCGGCACCGCGCCGCCCGGCCCCGGCTCACAGCCGCCGCACGGGCGGGACGCGCCCCGGTCGGCCCGCTCAGCCCTTGGCCGCGCGGCTCGTCTTCGGGGTGACCAGGCGGCTGCCGGTCCAGTCCTTGCCGATGTTCATGGGCTTGGTCTGCTGGAGGCCGGCCGTCTGGGCAGCCTCGCCGATGTCGCTCGCCTCGACGTAGCCGTCCCGGCCCGTCTTGGGCGTCATCAGCCAGATCGGCGCCCCGTCATCGACCAGCGAGATGGCGTCCACCAGCGCGTCCGTCAGGTCGCCGTCGTCCTCGCGGAACCACAGCACCACGGCGTCGGCCAGGTCGTCGTAGGTTTCGTCGACCAGCTCGGTGCCCGTGATGGCCTCGATGCCCTCGCGAAGTGACTGCTCGGTGTCGTCGTCGAAGCCGAGCTCCTGGACCACCTGCCCGGGCTGGAAACCCAGCCTTGCGGCGGGGTTGGTCCGCTCCTCCGCGTGGTCCGCGGTCGCGCTCACGGATTGCCTCCTGTCATGGTTCGAACGTATCGAGATCCTCGCGTGTACGCGAGGTACTTGGCCGTAGTCCACACGTGCCGGGCGGATCGCGCAAGTACCCGGCCGCCCGGAGCAGCCCAAACGGTGACGTGTCGGCACGGCCACACGGCTGCGCACCGTCAGCCGTCCGAAACCGCTGGTAGCGGGGCCGTACAGGCGACCGCGCCGGGCAAACGACTCCTTGCCCCCTACCCGCCCACTACCCGTCCGTCAGCGAAGCATGGGCGCTGTGGGCGTAAGGTTGCAATTTGGCCGACCGGTGCGGCCGGCCCGCGCGCGCCGCCGCGCGTCACCCCGAGACCGGCTGCGGTTACCTCCCAGTAGAGGTGACGCGGGCGGCCCAGCGGTAGACGATGGAGTCGGCGCGACACCACCAGAGCACTACCGAGCAGCGAAGGAACAGCGTGGCTTCCGCATCCGATCGCAACCCGATCATCATTGGCGGCCTTCCCAGTCAGGTCCCGGACTTCGATCCCGAAGAGACCCAGGAGTGGCTCGACTCGCTCGACGCGGCCGTCGACGAGCGAGGCAGGGAACGTGCCCGCTATCTCATGCTCCGCCTCATCGAGCGCGCCCGCGCCAAGCGGGTGGCCGTGCCGGAGATGCGCAGTACGGACTACGTCAACACCATCGCCACCCGTGACGAGCCGTTCTTCCCCGGCAACGAGGAGATCGAGCGCAAGGTCCTCAACGCCACCCGGTGGAACGCGGCGGTCATGGTCTCGCGCGCGCAGCGCCCGGGCATCGGCGTCGGCGGCCACATCGCGACCTTCGCCTCCTCTGCCTCCCTCTACGACGTCGGCTTCAACCACTTCTTCCGGGGCAAGGACGAGGGCGACGGCGGCGACCAGGTCTTCTTCCAGGGCCACGCCTCCCCGGGCATCTATGCCCGTGCCTACCTGCTGGACCGGCTGACCGAGGCACAGCTCGACGGCTTCCGGCAGGAGAAGTCCGCCTATCCCAACGGGCTCTCCAGCTACCCGCACCCGCGGTCCATGCCCGACTTCTGGGAGTTCCCCACGGTCTCGATGGGCCTCGGGCCGATCGGGGCGATCTACCAGGCCCGGATGAACCGCTACATGGAGGCGCGCGGCATCGCCGACACCTCCCGCTCGCACGTGTACGCCTTCCTCGGGGACGGCGAGATGGACGAGCCCGAGTCGCTCGGGCAGCTCTCCATCGCCGCGCGCGAGGGCCTGGACAACCTGACGTTCGTCGTCAACTGCAACCTCCAGCGGCTCGACGGCCCGGTGCGCGGCAACGGCAAGATCATCCAGGAACTGGAGTCCCAGTTCCGCGGGGCCGGCTGGAACGTGATCAAGCTGATCTGGGACCGCTCGTGGGACCCGCTGCTCGCCCAGGACCGCGACGGCGTCCTGGTGAACAGGCTCAACACCACGCCCGACGGTCAGTTCCAGACGTACGCCACCGAGACCGGCGCCTACATCCGCGAACACTTCTTCGGCGACGACCACCGGCTGCGCGCCATGGTCGAGGACATGACCGACGACCAGCTCCTGCACCTGGGCCGTGGCGGGCACGACCACCGCAAGGTCTTCGCCGCCTACAAGGCCGCCCGGGAGCACAAGGGTCAGCCGACGGTCATCCTGGCCCAGACGATCAAGGGCTGGACGCTCGGTCCGAACTTCGAGGGCCGCAACGCCACGCACCAGATGAAGAAGCTGACCATCGACGACCTCAAGCGCTTCCGTGACCGGCTGCACATCCCGATCACCGACCGGGAGCTGGAGTCCGGCCCGCCCCCGTACTACCACCCGGGGCGGGACTCGGAGGAGATCCAGTACATGCACGACCGCCGTCAGGGGCTGGGCGGCTACGTGCCGACGCGGGTGGTGCGCGCCAAGCCCCTGGAGCTCCCGGACGACAAGGCGTACGCGGCACTGAAGAAGGGCTCGGGCAACCAGCAGGTCGCCACCACGATGGCTTTCGTGCGGCTGCTGCGGGATCTGATGAAGGACAAGGAGATCGGCAAGCGCTTCGTGCCGATCGCGCCCGACGAGTACCGCACCTTCGGCATGGACTCGCTGTTCCCGACGGCCAAGATCTACAACCCGCTCGGGCAGAGCTACGAGTCCGTCGACCGCGAACTCCTGCTCGCCTACAAGGAGTCCCCGACCGGCCAGATGCTGCACGACGGCATCTCCGAGGCGGGCTGCGCGGCCTCGCTCATCGCGGCCGGTTCGGCCTACGCGACGCACGGCGAGCCGATGATCCCGGTGTACGTCTTCTACTCGATGTTCGGATTCCAGCGCACCGGCGACCAGTTCTGGCAGATGGCCGACCAGCTCGCCCGGGGATTCGTGCTCGGCGCGACGGCGGGGCGCACGACGCTGACGGGTGAGGGGCTGCAGCACGCCGACGGCCACTCGCAACTGCTGGCTTCCACGAATCCGGCGTGTGTGGCCTACGACCCGTCGTTCGGCTTCGAGATCGCCCACATCGTCAAGGACGGCCTGCGGCGGATGTACGGAGAGGACGCCGAGGACGTCTTCTACTACCTGACCGTCTACAACGAGCCGATCCAGCAGCCGGCCGAGCCGGAGGACGTGGACGCCGAGGGCATCGTGCGCGGGCTGTACCGCTACCGCGCCGGGGACCGGGGCGAGCAGCGGGCGCACATCCTGGCGTCGGGCGTGGCCATGGGCTGGGCCCTGGAGGCGCAGCAGATCCTCGCGGACGAGTGGGGCGTGCGCGCCGACGTGTGGTCGGCGACGTCCTGGAACGAGCTGCGGCGTGACGCGGTGGCGGCCGAGGAGCACAACCTGCTGCACCCCGACGAGGAGCAGCGGGTGCCGTACGTCACGCGGGTCCTCCAGGACGCCGAAGGACCGGTGCTGGCCGTCTCCGACTGGATGCGCGGTGTGCCGGACCAGATCGCCCGCTGGGTGCCGGGGCCGTACCAGTCCCTCGGCGCGGACGGGTTCGGTTTCGCGGACACGCGGGGTGCGGCCCGGCGTTACTTCCACATCGACGCCCAGTCGATCGTGCTGGGTGTGCTCGTGGAGCTGGCGAAGGAGGGGAAGGTGGACCGCTCGGCGCCCAAGCAGGCCATCGACCGCTACAAGCTCCTGGATGTGGCGGCGGCCGACCCGGGCCCCGCCGGCGGCGACGCGTAGGCAGCGTCGGAGCAGTACGGGGAGGCGGCCCGCTCGGCGGGCCGCCTCTTGCGTGCTCACCTCTCCCACACCTTGAACGCGCGCACGGCGTACGGCGTCCGCGGAGCCCACGAACCCGTGGGATGGGTGTGGAACTCCCCCGTCTCGGCGCACGTCCGGCTCTGGTAGACCGTCACCGGGCGGCCGGTGCGGTTGGCGACGGCCGCGGCACTGACGTCCCGCGGCAGTGCGACGCAGCTCTCGATGCCGGTGTCGGTCAGCTCGTAGGCGTGCCGCTCCCCGGTGAAGTCCGTCCCTGACCACAGACAGAGCTGGCCGGGCGTACACGCCCCCAGCTCCGGCGCGGCGGCGGACGCGGCGGCGGCGGGGGCCGCGACGAGCCCGAGGACGGCGGCGCCGGCGCCCAGCGCCCGGCCGAAGCGGCGGCCGGTGCCGCCCCGCCTGTGCCGTGCGGTGCCCGGCGTGTGGCCCGCGCCCGCGAGGTGCTTCCGCGGCGCGGCGGTCGGTGTGGCGGTCGTGGCGTGGACGGTCGTGCGGGTGAACGTGCGGGTGAACGTGCGGGTGAACGTGCGGGTGGAGAGGCGCATGGGTACCCCCGGAGCGGTGTGGTCGAGGTGGTCGTGTCGCGGAGTGCGACGGCGGCGTGGGAGCGCCGCGCTGGCACCAAGACTCGACGCGAAACGGCCGGCCTGCCAAGAGCAGACCGGCCGTTTCACCGTCACGGGGGGCCGAGTTGTCCACAACCCGTCAGTTGTCCACAGGCCGCTGCGGCGGCCTGGTCACGGGCGTAGCGTCACACGTGCACCGCAGGGCCCGCGTCGCTCCGCCCCCGCTTGGTGAACAGGGCGACCCCCGCAGCCAGGACGGCGACCCCGCCGGCGATGGCGAACGCGAGCCCCATGCCGGAGATGAACGCACCGTGCACGGCGTCCGCCATGGCGGACGCCATCTGCTCGGGCGCTCCCTCGGGCGGTGGCGGGACGACGCCGACCTCGGCGGCCTCTCGCAGCGCCGCGGACTGCTCCGCATCCAGCGGGGCCAGCCCGGCCGCCTGCCACTCCCCCGGCAGGGTGCTGCCGACCCGGGAGGCCATGACGGCGCCCAGGACGGCGGTACCGAGCGCGCCGCCGACCTGCATGGCGGCCTGCTGGAGCCCGCCGGCGACCCCGGCGTGCTGCAGGGGCGCGTTGCCCACGATGACCTCGGTCGCTCCCACCATCACCGGCGCCAGGCCGAGGCCCAGCAGGGCGAACCAGACCGACATCTCCAGCGTTCCGGTCTCCGGCTGGAGCGTGGACAGGCCGAACATGGCGACCGCCGACAGCCCCATGGCCGTGACCAGCGGGATGCGCGGACCGACGCGCGTGATGACGGCTCCGGCCAGCGGGGAGGCGACGATCATCATCGCGGTCAGCGGCAGCAGGTGCAGGCCGCTGTCCACCGGACTCATCCCATGCACGTTCTGCAAGTAGAAGGTGACGAAGAAGATGCCCCCCATGAAGCCGAAGGCCATGAGCACCATGAGCACCGTCCCCGCCGACAGCGGCACGGAACGGAACATCGACAGCGGCAGGAGCGGTTCCGCGGCCCTGCGCTCCCAGACGGCGAAGGCCACGAAGGCGACCACGGAGACGGCGAGGAAGAGCCAGGTCGTGCCGTCGCCCCAGCCCCACTCGGGGGCGTTGATCAGTGCCCAGATGAGGCAGAACATGCCGCCGGACAGCAGCAGGACCCCGGGTATGTCGAA
This sequence comes from Streptomyces marinisediminis, assembly GCF_026262575.1. Taxonomy (GTDB): domain Bacteria; phylum Actinomycetota; class Actinomycetes; order Streptomycetales; family Streptomycetaceae; genus Streptomyces; species Streptomyces marinisediminis. Next base: position 48,634 of record NZ_JAPKFL010000029.1, on the reverse strand, counting down.
GGACCTGGGCGCGGCGGCGGCTCGGTGGTCGACGAGGATGGCCAGGCCGAGCACGCAGGCCAGCAGGCCGACGGGCACGTTGATGAAGAAGACGGACTGCCAGCTCACGTGCTCCACGAGCAGGCCGCCGGCGATCGGGCCGCCGGCGGTGGAGGCACCGATGACGGCTCCCCAGATCCCGATCGCCATGTTGAGCTTCTCGGCCGGGAAGGTGGCGCGCAGCAGCCCGAGGGCGGCGGGCATCAGGAGCGCGCCGAAGAGGCCTTGCAGCACGCGGAAGGCGATCAGCCAGGCGACGCTGCCGGAGAACCCGATCGCGGCGGAGGCGGCGGCGAACCCCAGGACGCCGACCAGGAAGGTCTGGCGGTGGCCGAAGCGGTCGCCGACCTTGCCGGCGGTGATGAGGGCGACGGCGAGCGCCAGCAGATAGCCGTTGGTGATCCACTGCACGTCGGCGAGGGAGGCGCCGAGGTCCGCGGTGATGGCCGGATTGGCGACCGCGACGATGGTGCCGTCCAGCGCCACCATCATGACGCCGATCGCGACGGTGACCAGGGTCAGCCAGGGGTGGCCGCGCAGCCCTGCGCGCGGCGCGGGCGGGGGTTGATCGGGTGGGGAGCCGGGCGCCGGGGCGTGCGCAGGGGAGGTGTCGGTGGTCATGCGCCCGAGATTAATGTCAGCGAGTGACAGTTTTCGAACGGTTTTCCGGCTCGCGCCTGTCGCCTTGCTCACAGGTAGGGTGAACCGTTCGAAACGGCGGGGGAAAGCCTCTGGAGGTAGTTGTTGGCGGGCCTGCGCGAGAGCAAGAAGCAGCGCACCCGGGACGCACTCGTCCGCGCCGCCCACGAGCTGTTCGTCTCCCAGGGCTACGAGCACACGACCGTGGACGAGATCGCCACCGCCGTGGACGTGTCCCAGCGCACCTTCTTCCGCTACTTCGCCGGGAAGGAGGACGTGGCCTTCGCCGTGCAGAACATGATCCAGGAGCGCTTCGTCGCGGCCTTCCGGGACCGGCCGAGGCGCGAGGCGCCGATCACGGCGCTGCGCGGAGCGCTGGCCGAGACCTGGGATTCGACCGGTGAGGCGATCGCCGAGGTCGTGCCCCTGGACCTGCACCTGCGGCTGGCGCACGTGATCGAGACCACGCCGACGCTGGTGGCCGTCGAGCTGCGGCGGTCCACGGAGATGGAGGAACGGCTCGCCCTGATCGTCGCCGATCGGGAAGGCCTGGACCCCGACGCCGACCCCCGACCCCGGGTCCTGGTCGCGGCCTTCGCCGCGGTCATGCGGGTGGCGATGCACCGCTGGGCCCTCGGGGACGACATCACCATCGAGCGGGCCAGACGGGAGATGGACCGGCACCTCGACCAGCTCACCCCCTCCCTGTTCTCCGGATGGCGCTCCCGGCGCCGCGGGTGCCCCGGCCGCCGGTGAGCCGAGCGGTGGGAGACCGACCCGGGCGGGCCCCGCACGCCGCGGCTTCGGGCCGCCGGACCTCCGGACGGTGGGACGCAGGCGTCGGGCCTTCGCACCCCGGCCTCCGGCCCCCGGGTGGTGGGGTGACGCATGCCGGGCGAATCGGAGCGCGGGACCTTCACACCCCCGCCCCCGGGCTCCCAGGGCCCCGGGCGCCAGACCCCCGGGCGGTGAGGTGACGCATGCCGGGCGAATCGGGGCACCGGGGAGTCAACGCCTCGGGTCTCCGCACGCTGGGCGATCGGGGCACCGGGGGCCAACGCCCTGGGTTCCGCGCGCCGGGCCATCGCGGCTCGGGGGGTTGGGGCTCCGGGTGGTGAGGTCGCGGACGCCGGGCGTTCGGGGCTCGGCTGGTCGGGTGCCCCGGGTCTCGTGCACCGGAGTTGCCGGGCCGGGGGCACGGGTGTCGGGGCGGGTTCCGGCCGGGTTCGTGGTTGGCGACTCCGGGGGGGCCGGGCGGTCCGGACGGGGAGCTGCTGCCCGTCGCACCGCCGGGTGTGCTGGTCGGAAAGGTGGTGCTCAGACGGGTGGACTGGAGGGAAACGTGATGTGTCTCACGGCTCCGGGGACGGAGGTGCGGCGTCTCGTAGGGTGTGGCTTCCGCGATCTTCTCCCCGCACCCCAGCACGTCTCCGCCCACCCGCGGTGCGCCGTCGGCCGGGTGGACCGAGCCTTCGGCCGAGCAGACCCACTGGAGTCCGTGGCGCATCCTGCTCACGGTGGCGGTGGTGTTCGTGCTGCTGACCACCACGGGGTGGACGGCGCGGCAGGACGGGGAGCAGGCCCCCGACGCGCGCACCGAGGCACTGCTGGCCTGGGAGGAGGCCACCCTCGGCGGCCGGGGGCTCCCCAGTGCCGAGGCCGGAGCCGCTGAGCTGGCCCGCTTCTTCGGCACGCTCGACCCCCACCAGCGCCGGGCGCTGACGCGGCGCCATCCCCTCGTGGTCGGCAACCTCGACGGAGTCCCCGTGCGGCTGCGGTACCAGGCCAACCGCATCGCGCTGCGGCGCGCGGCCGCCGCCGAGGCCGAGCGGCACGCCGACCCGCGGCTGAGCCCGGTCGGGCGCCACCTCGCCGGGCGCCGGATGAACCGTTTCACCTCACTGCTGGAGGACGGCCGGCAGATCCTCGCGTTCGACCCGACCGGCGGGGGCCGGGTCGCGGAGGTCTTCGGTGACCTCCGCCGCGCCGAACGCGTCTCCGTCGTGGTGCCGGGAGCGGACGTGGACGTGCTGACCTTCGAGCGGACGCGGATGAAGTACGCCGCCCCGGTGGGGATGGCGCAGGCGGTGCGGGCCGAGCAGCGCCGCACGGCACCCGGCGTGCGCACCGCCACCATCGCCTGGGCCGACTACACCGCGCCGCGCGGCGCGAGCGTGGACGCGGCCACCGGCGAGCTGGCGCAGGCGGGGGCGCGGCGCCTCACGGAGCTGGTGGCGGGCCTGCCCGGGGCGGGACGCGTCGCGCTGCTGTGCCACAGTTACGGCTCCGTGGTGTGCGGCCTGGCCGCCCGGGACCCGGTCATCGCCGCGCGCGTCACGGATGTCGCGGTGGCCGGGAGTCCGGGCATGCGGGCGGGCTGCGCCGAGGACCTCGCCCCCGGCGTCGCGGTGTGGGCGATGCGCACCCCGGACGACTGGATCGCCGACGTGCCCTACCTCAGCCTCGGGGACCTGGGCCACGGCGCGGACCCGGTGTCTCCGGCGTTCGGCGCGCGCCGGCTGGCCACGGGGAGCGCAAGGGGGCACACAGCCTACTTCACGCCGGGCACGGAGAGCCTGGCGAACCTGGCCGCGATCGGAAGCGGCACCTACGGTTCCGCTGAGCTGCATTAACGGCCGTTAGCCGCGACGGGGGGACGCGCGGGCCGTCGCCGCATACGATGGGCCGCATGGGTGATGTGCTGGCCGGAATCCACTCCGCCTGGGAGTTCGACACCGACTCCGTGCGCATCCGCTTCGAACGGGGGATTCGCACACCCAAGCTGTTCCACGTCCTGCGGGAGAGAACGGTGCCCTACGCGGCGCTGGCCGGTGTCGAGCTCGGGCCGGGCCTGCGCCGGGGCACGGTGGCGCTGCGGGTGGTGCCCCGCAAGGGCGCCGATCCGCTGCTGGACGCCGCCGCCGGGCAGCTCAAGCTCGCCTGCGACCCCTACCGTCTGGTGCTGCCCGCCGAGCGCGAGACCCTCGCGGACTACTACGCCACCGAGCTGCGCGGCGTCCTCGGCCCGGACGCGGACCACCCGGCCGACGAGTTCCTGGTGGCCGCCCCGGAGCCGCCGTTGCAGTTCAAGGCCTACGACGGCAAGGCGAGCTTCGACGGCAGCACCGTGGCGTTCCGCTGGTTCTGGACGGGCGCCTCGTCGGCCAAGTGGAAGGCCGGTGACCAGTTCTTCCCCGTGGAGGACCTGGAGGGCGTCGACTGGCATTCGCCCGAGCTGCTGGGCGGGCACCTGCGGCTGTTGCGACGCGGCGCGGACGCGCCGGAGGGCGATGCCGCGGAGGCGGACCAGGACCCGGCGGCCGTGGTCTTCGGCCTCGGCTACGGCCTGGTGCACGAGTCGCTGCCGCTGGCCGCCTCGGTGCTGGAGAAGATCCCCCGCACGCGCGCCGCCGGCGAGGCGCTCGGCGGCAGCGGCACGGGTCTGCCGGGCTCCGCGCCGAGCGCGCTGCGCGCCGATCCGGCCGACATCGCCGAGCGCATCCGCCACCTCGGCCGGCTGCACGACTCCGGCCTGCTGACCGACGAGGAGTTCTCCGCCAAGAAGGCCGACCTGCTCGCCGAGCTGTAGCCTCGGCCCCGTCGCGGCCCCCGTGCCGCACCACACCGCAATGAGCGCACCTCACTCCCCCGCCCCGCCGCCGGACGCCGACAGCCCCGGCGCGCCCGGGCCCGAAGGCGCCGGGGCGCGCAGCCCCGAACCCACCTCGGGGTCCCCGGCCGAGCCCGCTGCGGTCGGCGGCTTCGCCGCGCTGCTGTCCGCGCAGAGCGACATCGACGTCGTCGGGGAGGCGCCCGACGGCGTGGCGGCGTCGACCTGGGCCACCGCCCCCACCCCGACGTGGTGCTGATGGACGTGCGGATGCCGGTGCCGGACGGCCTCGCCGCCACCCGCAGGCTGCTGGAGCCGGCCCGGGGCGTCACGCACCGACCCAGGGTGCGCATGCTCACGACGTTCGACGTGGACGACTACGTCTACGAGGCGCTGCGCGCGGGGGCCAGCGGCTTCCTGCTCAAAGACGCCCCGCCGGCGGACCTGACCGCGGCGGTGCGCGTGGTGGCCGCCGGGGACGCGCTGCTGGCCCCGTCCGTCACCCGCCGACTGATCGCGGGCTTCGCGGCGCAGCGCCGGGCCCCGCGCGGCGCTCCCCGGCTGCGTCTGAACGGGCTGACCGAACGCGAGACGGAGGTGCTGGGCCTGGTGGCGCGGGGCCGGTCCAACGCGGAGATCGCAGCCGACCTCGTGGTGGCCGAGCAGACGGTGAAGACCCACGTCAGCCGCGTCCTGACCACACTGGAGCTGCGCGACCGGCCGCAGGCCGTCGTCTTCGCCCACGAATCCGGGCTCGTCACCCCCGGCGAGGGCTGACCGACCGAGCGGCCCGCGACGTCCCGCACGACCCGCGACGTCCCGAGCGGTTCGAAGCGGCCGGAAACGTCCGGCGCGCGGCCCCGTACCGCCCCCGCGCCCCCTGCGGCACACCCGGACGCACGCGGAGCCCGACCCCGCCCCCGGTCTCCCCCTGCCCCTACCCCGGTACCACCCCGCGGATGGCTCCGCGGGGTGACGCGGCGTCCACGGCCGTCCGCGCACGCTCTCCGGCGACCCCACCGGAAGCGAGCGAGGGAGCGCCGGATGTGGCAGCGGAAAGCGGTACGGAGCGGCGGCACCAGGGGCGTCGACGCCCACCGGACCGGGTGGGCGGCCGCCCGGACCGCGCGCCGACGGCTGGCCCGCGCGACGGCGGCGGGGACGCTGGCGCTGACCGCCGTGGTCGGGGCCGGAGGCTGGGCGGCGGGCCCGCAGCAGCAACCGATCACCGGCCCGCCACCGGGCACGGCGGCGTGGCGGGCCGACACCGTGCAGGGCCGTGAGCTGCCCGACCCGGCGACGGCGTCCCCGCGGCGCGTCGCCGCGTTCTTCGCCTCGCTCAGCCCGGACGCGCGCCGGGAGCTGGCGGAGCGCCACCCGGGCGTGGTGGGCAACCTGGACGGCGCCCCGGTGGCGCTGCGGTACGCGGCCAACGCGCTGGCCTACGCCCGGCACACCGGCCGACCGCTGCCCGGTGAGCGTCAGTTGCTGGCCTTCGACCCTCGCGGCCGCGGCCTGGTCACCGAGGTGGTCGGCGACCTGTCCCGGGCGCGCCGGGTGGCCGTCGTGGTGCCCGGGTCCGACCTGGACCTCGCCGACCACGACGGCGCCCGGACCGCCGCCCGCAACCTGCACGCGCGCCTGGAGCGGACGGCCCCCGGGGTGCCGACGGCCGTCGTCGCCTGGGTCGGCTACACCACACCCGACGGCCTCGGCATCGACGCCGCCACCGACCGCCTCGCCGAAGCGGGCGCGCCCCGGCTGACGCGCTTCCTGACCGGCCTGGCCGCGACCACCGACGCGGCCGCCCCCGCCCTGTTCTGCCACAGCTACGGCTCGCTGCTGTGCGCGCGGGCGGACGCGGACCGGGCGGACACCCACCGGACGGACGCCGGTCGAACGGACGCGGATCGAACGGACCCGGACCGGGCGGGCGCGGACCGGGCGGACGCCGGCGACGTGGTGTTCCTGGGCAGCCCCGGCACCGGCCTGTCGCACGCCGCGGACGTGCCCGGCGCGCGCCGGGTGTGGGCCACCGAGCTGGCCGAGGCCGACTGGGTCGCCCACGTGCCCCACGTCCGCCTGCTCGGCCTCGGCCACGGCACCGACCCGACCGACCCCGCGTTCGGCGCCCGCGTCGTCTCCGCCGCGGGCGCCGAGGGTCACGACGGCTACTTCGCTCCGGGCACCGCCTCGCTCGCGGCGTACGCGGCGATCACCCTGGGCCGGTACGACGCCGTGCCCCGCGCCGACGGTGGCGCGGGGCACGTCCGGCCCCGGGTGAGGCGTCCCGGGAGGGCACCGGCGGAAGGGGGCGCGTGCCGCTACTCGCGTCCGGCGCTGGTGAGCGCCATGCTGGCGTACCGGTCCCCGGCCACCTGGGCGGCCAGCGGCTCCAGCTCCGCCAGCTCGGCCGCCGCCAGCCGGACCCGGGCCGCGGCCACGTTCTCCGCCACCCGGGTCCGGCGCCGGGTGCCGGGGATGGGGACGACGGTGAGCCCGTGCACGTCCGCCTGCTGCTGCACCCAGGCCAGGGCGACCTGGGCCGGGGTCAGCCCGCGCCGCTGCGCGATCGCCCGCAGCGGGTCCAGCAGGGCCGCGTTGACGTGGGCGTTCTCGCCGGTGAAGCGGGGCATGGTGCGCCGGAAGTCGTCCGGGGACAGCTCCTGGTCGGCCCGGGTGAAGGAGCCGGTGAGGAACCCGCGTCCGAGCGGCGAGTAGGGCACGAAGGCCACGCCCAGTTCGCGGGCGGCGGGCACGGCCGTGCGCTCCACGTCGCGGCTGAAGACGGACCACTCCGACTGGAGGGCCGCGATCGGGTGGACGGCGTGCGCCGCGCGCAGCTCGGCGCCGGTCACCTCGCTCAGCCCCAGCGCGCGGACCTTCCCCTCGGCGACCAGTTCGGCCATCGCGCCGACGGTCTCCTCGATGGGCACCTCCGGGTCGCGGCGGTGCATGTAGTAGAGGTCGATGATGTCGACGCCGAGTCGGCGCAGGCTGCCTTCGACGCACTGCCGGACGTAGGCCGGGTCGTTGCGGACGCCGTGGCCGGAGGGGCCGTCCGAGCCGTACACGATGCCGAACTTGGTCGCCACCACCAGGGCGTCGCGGTGGGCCCGGACGAAGGGGGCGAGGAACTCCTCGTTGGCGCCGTAGCCGTACAGGTCGGCGGTGTCCAGGAGGGTGACGCCCAGCTCCAGGGCGTGGTCGAGCGTGCGGCGGGCCTCGTCGGCGTCGGTGGGGCCGTAGGCGAAGCTCATGCCCATGCAGCCCAGGCCCTGCACGCCCACGCGCAGGCCGCTGTCGCCCAGGGGCGCGTCGGGCAGGGGCTGGGCGGGGCCGTTGGCGGGGTCGTTGGCGGGGCCGTTGGCGGGGTCGTTGGCGGGGTCGTTGGCGGGGTGGCTGGTGGAGTTCATCGCTGCCTCTCCGACGCCGGTGCGGCGTGCGCGTAGATGTCGATCTTGTAGTCGAGTACGGCCAGGGTGTCCCGGAGCTCGGCGACGCGGCGGAGCACGCTCTCGCGGGTCGTGCGCAGCAGCCGCAGCCGCTCGGGGTAGGTGTGCTCGCCCTGCCGGACGAGCTCGGCGTAGCGGACCATGTCCGCCACCGGCATCCCGGTCAGCCGCAGCTTCCCGACGAGCGAGAGCCAGTCGAGGTCCCGGTTGGAGAAGCGGCGCTGTCCGGTGTGCGAGCGGTCGACGTGCGGCAGCAGGCCGATCCGCTCGTACCAGCGCAGGGTGTCCGCGCTCAGTCCGGTCACCGCCGCCACCTCGCCGATGGTGTAGCGGTCGGTGCCGTCCGGGCGGGGGTGGGGCACGTCCACCGTCGCGCAGGCGTCGGGCAGCGCGCCGCCTTGGCACACGGGCCCGGCCCCGCCCTCCGCGACGGCGACGGTGCCGGGCCCGCCCCCGGTTTCGGTCTCGTGCTGTTCGGTCTCGTCCCGCTCTGTGTGGTGCGTGGTGTCGTCGAGCACGGTCATGCCGGGAACGCTAGAGGGCTGGAGCGCACTCCAGGCAAGGGCGTTTCCTCCGTCCCGTACGCTCGGGGGCCATGGAGAGCCTGCGGATGATCGACAACTGGCCGGTGGACACGGCGGCGGCGGCCGTCGTCCGAGCGGACCGCACCGTGGCGGGCGCCCACGGCCCCGTCGACCGGCGCTTCGCCCTCGCCTCGGTGACCAAGCCGCTGGCCGCCTACGCCGTGCTGGTCGCCGTCGAGGAGGGCGCGGTGGAGCTGGACGAGCCGGCCGGGCCGCCCGGTGCGACGGTGCGCCACCTGCTCGCGCACACCTCGGGCCTGGCCTTCGACGAGGACCGGACGATGGCCGAGCCCGGCAGTCGGCGCATCTACTCCAACACCGGCTTCGAGGCGCTGGGCGACCACGTCGCCAAGGCCAGCGACATCCCGTTCGCGGACTACGTGCGCCAGGCGGTGCTCCAGCCCCTGGGCATGGGGGCGACCACGGTGGACGGCTCCCCCGCCAAGGACGGCGTCTCCACCCTGGGCGACCTGACGCGGTTCGCGGCCGAGCTGCTGGACCCGCGGCTGGTGCACCGCCGGACGCTGGAGGAGGCGACCTCCGTGCAGTTCCCGGGCACGCGCGGGGTACTTCCCGGGTACGGCAACCAGTCCCCCAACGACTGGGGGCTCGGGGTGGAGATCCGCGGCACCAAGTCGCCGCACTGGACGGGGGCGCACTCCTCGCCGCGGACGTTCGGACACTTCGGGCAGGCGGGCACCTTCCTGTGGGTCGACCCGAGCGTCGGAGCGGCGTGCGTGGCGCTCGCCGACCGCGCGTTCGGGGAGTGGGCGGTGGCGGCGTGGCCCCCCTTCACCGACGCCGTCCTCGCGGAGCTGGCCTGAGACCGTGCGCCTCGGCCGGGTCCGGCCCACCGCGCCCACCGCGGCCGCCCGGTGCCGCGCCGCTCAGCCGTAGGCCGGCTCGGCGTGCATCTCCCACGCCAGGAACTCCGCGTCACCGGTGGCCGCGCGCACGGTGAGTTCCCCGGCGTCGCGCAGCCGGGCGGCGTCGCCGTCGCGCAGCCGCGCGCCGAGGAGCTCGACCTCACCGCGCACGACGTGCACGTAGACCCACGGCGCGGCGGGGACGACGGCGCACGCGCCGGTGCGCGGACGGCCGACGTGCAGCACCGCCCGCGTCCGCTCCAGCGCGTACGGGGCCGCGTCGGCGGGGGCGGGCACGACCGCGTACCGGGGCGGGACGCCGAAGACGCCGGGCACCAGCCACATCTGCACGAACCGCAGCGGCGTGCCGCCGGTGTTGCGCTCACTGTGCCGGACGCCGGACCCGGCGCTCAGGTGCTGGAGGTCGCCGGGGCGGACGACGCCGGTGTGCCCGGTGGAGTCGGCGTGTGTCAGCTCCCCCTCGGCCACCCAGGTGACGATCTCCAGGTCGCGGTGGGGGTGGGTGTCGAACCCGGCGCCGGGCGCGAGCCGTTCCTCGTTGCAGGCGACGAGGAGGCCGAATCCGGTGTTGTCGGGGTCGTAGTGGCCGGAGAAGGAGAAGGCGTGCCGGGTGTCGACTCCGGCGTCCGCGTCCCCGCCCCGGTAGCGCTCCCCGGCCCTGCGCACGTCCAGCATGCCCCCACGGTAGCGGCCGGACCCGCGCCGGGCCGCCCGCCCCCGGTCGCCCGCGTCCGGCCGCCCGCACCCCCGCCCGCGCCGGGCGGCGCAGGGGCAGGGTCCCGGGGCGGTGCGGCCATGAGGCAGGCTTGTGCCGTGCCCGAACCCTCTGAGACCACCCCGCAGCCCGTGCCCGACCACCCGCACGCGGCGACGCTGCGCCGCCTGCAGCAGCACTCCGGCAAACTGGCGGCGGCCGCCATCGCGCGGATGGACGAGCAGTTGTCCTGGTACCGCGCGATGCCCCCGGAGAACCGGTCGTGGATCGGGCTGGTGGCGCAGGCGGGCATCGCCGCGTTCACCGAGTGGTTCCGCCGCCCGGAGGCGCCGCGGGCGATCAGCACGGACGTCTTCGGCACGGCCCCGCGCGAGCTGACCCGGGCGGTCACCCTGCGTCAGACGGTGGAGATGGTGCGCACGACGATCGAGGTCGTGGAGGCGGCCATCGACGAGGTGGCGGCGCCGGGCGACGAGGCGGTGCTGCGCGAGGCGCTGCTGGTCTACGCGCGCGAGATCGCGTTCGCGACCGCGCAGGTGTACGCGCAGGCCGCCGAGGCCCGCGGCGCGTGGGACGCGCGGCTGGAGTCGCTCGTGGTCAACGCGGTGCTCTCCGGCGAGGCGGACGAGGGCGCGGTGTCCCGCGCGGCGGCGCTGGGCTGGAACTCCCCCGACCACGTGTGCGTGGTGCTGGGCAACGCGCCGGAGGGGGACAGCGAGCTGACGGTGGAGGCGATCCGCCGCGCCGCGCGGTACGCCAAGCTCCAGGTGCTGACGGGGGTGCTGGGCAGCCGCCTGGTGGTGGTCGCGGGCGGGGCGGCCGATCCGCTGAAGGCGGCCAGGTCGCTGATCGGGCCGTTCGCGCCGGGTCCGGTGGTGGCGGGCCCGGTGGTCGGCGACCTGCTGTCGGCCACGCGGTCGGCGCAGGCGGCGGCGGCCGGGCTGCGGGCGTGCTCGGCGTGGCCGGACGCGCCGCGTCCGGTACTCGCGGACGATGTGCTGCCCGAGCGCGCGATGGCCGGAGACCCGGCGGCGCGGGCGCTGCTGGTGGAGGAGATCTACAGACCGCTGGAGGAGGCCGGCTCGGCGCTGCTGGAAACGCTGAGCGTCTATCTGGAGCAGGCCAGTAGCCTGGAGGGGGCCGCGCGGATGCTGTTCGTTCACCCCAACACCGTCCGCTACCGGCTGCGACGTGTGACAGACGTCACCGGCTGGTCGCCGTCGGACGTGCGCTCGGCGTTCACCCTGCGTATCGCGCTGATCCTGGGGCGTCTCGCGGAGGGCGCGCCGCTCGGACGGCCTTGACGCGCGTCTTTGTCCGAGGTCCACAATTCACTCGGGCGTTCTTCGTCTCGGTCCCCATCAGCGCGGACGCCACAGCTCGGGAGAAGGTGGAAGGGTGCTCGTACTCGTCGCTCCAGGCCAGGGCGCCCAGGCCCCCGGCTTCCTCAATCCCTGGCTCGAACTCCCCGGTGTGGCCGATTCCCTCGCGCGGTGGTCGGAGATCACCGGCCTGGACCTGGTGCGCTACGGCACCGAGGCCGGCGCGGAGGAAATCACCGACACCGCGGTGGCCCAGCCGCTGCTGGTGGCGGCGGGCCTGGTCTCCGCCCGGGCCCTGCTGGACGGCGTGGCCGCCGCCCGCCCCGGTGTCGTCGCCGGCCACAGCGTCGGCGAGCTGACGGCCGCCGCGCTGGCCGGTGTGCTGCCGGAGGCGGACGCGATGGCCGTGGTCACCCGGCGCGGCCAGGCGATGGCCGAGGCGGCGGCGGTGACGGACACCGGCATGTCGGCCGTGCTGGGCGGTGACGCCGAGACCGTCGTGACGCACCTGGAGAAGCTGGGCCTGACCCCGGCCAACATCAACGGAGCGGGCCAGATCGTCGCCGCCGGAACCACCGAGCAGCTCGCCGAGCTGGCCGCCGACAAGCCCGAGGGGGCCCGGGCCGTGCGCGCGCTGAAGGTGGCCGGTGCCTTCCACACCGCGCACATGGCGCCGGCCGTCGGGGCGCTACGGGAGGCGGTCGCCGGTGTCGCCGTGGGCGAGCCCGCGCTGCGGCTGGTGTCCAACCGGGACGGCGCGGTCGTCGCCGACGGCCCGGAGTTCGTGGACCGCCTGGTGGACCAGGTGGCCAGCCCCGTGCGCTGGGACCTGTGCATGGAGACGTTCCAGCGCCTGGGCGCCACCGCCCTGATCGAGCTCTGCCCGGGCGGCACGCTCACCGGGTTGGCCAAGCGCGCCCTGCCCGGCGTGAGGACGCTGGCGCTCAAGACCCCCGACCAGCTCGACGCGGCCCGTGAGCTGATCGCCGAGCACGGCACTGCCGAATAGGAGCCCGAGCCCATGCCTGCGAAGATCAAGCCCGCCCAGGGGGCCCCGTACGCGCGGGTCCTCGGCGTCGGCGGGTACCGCCCGGACCGCGTGGTGCCGAACGAGGAGATCCTCAAGCACATCGACTCCTCGGACGAGTGGATCCGCTCGCGCTCGGGCATCACCACCCGGCACTGGGCGGGGCCGGACGAGACGGTCACGCAGATGACGCTGGCCGCCTCGGGCAAGGCCCTGGCCGCCGCGGGGCTGGCCCCCGAGGACGTCGACGCGGTGGTCATCTCGACCGTCTCGCACTTCAAGCAGACGCCGTCGGTGGCCACCGAGATCGCCCACCAGCTCGGCGCCGGGAAGGCGGCCGCGTTCGACATCTCGGCCGCCTGCGCGGGGTTCGGCTACGGCCTGACGATCGCCAAGGGCCTCATCGTCGAGGGCAGCGCCCGCCACGTGCTGGTCGTCGGGGTGGAGCGCCTGTCGGACCTCACGGACCTGTCCGACCGGTCCACCGCCTTCCTCTTCGGGGACGGCGCGGGCGCCGCGGTCCTCGGCCCCTCGCAGACGCCGGAGATCGGCCCGACGATCTGGGGCTCGGAGGGCGACAAGCACGAGACGATCTCGCAGACCGTCTCCTGGGACATCTACCGCTTCACCCCCGCCGAGCAGGTCGGGAAGTTCCCGGCGATCCGGCAGGAGGGCCAGACGGTCTTCCGCTGGGCCGTGTACGAGATGGCCAAGGTCGCCCAGCAGGCGCTGGACGCCGCCGGGCTCACCGCGCAGGAGCTGGACGTCTTCATCCCGCACCAGGCCAACCTGCGCATCATCGACTCGATGGTGAAGACTCTGGGGCTGCCGGAACACGTCGCGGTCGCGCGCGACGTGGAGACCACCGGCAACACCTCGGCCGCCTCCATCCCGCTCGCCATGGAGCGCATGCTGGCGACCGGCCAGGCCAAGAGCGGCGACACCGCCCTGGTCATCGGCTTCGGGGCGGGTCTCGTGTACGCGGCGACGGTCGTTACTCTCCCCTAGTCGGTACCGCAGCCGGTCACGCGGCCGGTGCACACCGCAACCCACTCAAGGGCAACACATCAGAAGGAGTGCCAACATGGCCGCCACGCAGGAAGAGATCGTCAAGGGTCTCGCCGAGATCGTCAACGAGATCGCCGGTATCCCCGAGGAGGACGTCCAGCTCGACAAGTCCTTCACCGACGACCTCGACGTCGACTCGCTGTCCATGGTCGAGGTCGTCGTCGCCGCCGAGGAGCGCTTCGACGTGAAGATCCCGGACGACGACGTCAAGAACCTCAAGACCGTCGGCGACGCCGTCAAGTACATCGTCGAGCACCAGGACTGACGTCCGCTCGGCGATGCGTCTGTCGCCACCCGGCCCCCGGGTGGCATCTCGCACCCCTCAACCCGTGGAGACAGGAATCCCGTGAACGCGACCAACCGCACCGTGGTCGTCACCGGTATCGGCGCAACCACACCGCTGGGTGGCGACAGCGCATCGACGTGGGAGGCCCTGGCCGCCGGCCGGTCGGGCATCGCGGCACTGACGGAGGACTGGGCGGCCGAGCTGCCCGTCCGCATCGCCGCCCGCGTGGCGGTGGAGCCTGGTGAGGTCCTGCCCCGTCCGCAGGCCCGCAAGATGGACCGCTCGGCGCAGTTCGCGCTGATCGCGGCCCGTGAGGCGTGGGCGGACGCCGGTTTCCCCGGCGCCGCGGGCGAACCGGACACCGGCCTGGACCCGGCCCGGCTGGGCACCGTGATCGCCTCCGGCATCGGCGGCGTCACCACCCTGCTGGACCAGTACGACGTGCTCAAGGAGAAGGGCGTCCGCCGCGTCTCCCCGCACACCGTGCCGATGCTCATGCCCAACAGCCCGTCGGCCAACGTGGGCCTGGAGGTCAACGCGCAGGCGGGCGTGCACACGCCGGTCAGCGCCTGCGCCTCGGGCGCCGAGGCGATCGGCTACGCCATCGAGATGATCCGCTCCGGCCGGGCGGACGTCGTGGTGGCGGGCGGCACCGAGGCGGCCATCCACCCGCTGCCGGTGGTGGCGTTCGCCAACATGATGGCGATGTCGAAGAACAACGACGCCCCCGAGCGGGCGTCGCGCCCCTACGACACCGCGCGCGACGGGTTCGTGCTCGGCGAGGGCGCGGGCGTGGTCGTGCTGGAGTCCGCCGAGCACGCCCAGCGGCGCGGGGCCCGCGTGTACTGCGAGGCGCTGGGCCAGGGGCTGTCCGCCGACAGCCACCACATCGCGCAGCCGGAGCCCACCGGCCGCGGCATCTCCGCCGCGCTCCAGCACCTGCTGGACACCACGGACACCAAGGCGGAGCAGGTCGTGCACCTCAACGCGCACGCCACCTCCACGCCCCTGGGGGACGTGGCGGAGGTGAAGGCGCTGCGCAAGGTCCTCGGCGACCACCTGGACCACGTGGCCATCTCGGCGACGAAGTCGATGACCGGCCACCTGCTGGGCGGAGCGGGCGGCATCGAGACGGTGGCGACCGTGCTCGCGCTGCACCACCGGCTCGCCCCGCCGACGGTCAACGTCGACGACCTGGACCCGGAGGTGGACGCCGACGTCGTGCGCGACGCGGCGCGGACGCTGCCGGAGGGCACAATCGCGGCGGTCAACAACTCGTTCGGCTTCGGCGGCCACAACGTCGTCCTGGCGTTCCGCTCCGTGTGAGGGCCGCGCACCGGCCCGCCCGGCGGACCGGTGCTCACACGGCGAAGGCCGCACCCCGCCCGGCGCGGTGCGGCCTTCGCCGTGCCCGGACCCGCCCGGGCGGCAGGGGCGCGCTCAGACGACCTGGTGCAGCCAGCGCACGGGGGCGCCCTCGCCGGCGTAGCGGAAGGGCTCCAGCTCGTCGTCCCAGTCCTTGCCCAGCAGGCGTTCGACCTCGGCGGCGAGCTCCGTCTCGCCGCGGGCGGCGCGGTCCATCGCCGCGCGCAGCCGGTCCTCGGGGATGAGGATGTCACCGTGCATGCCGGTGACGGCGTGGAAGATGCCCAGGCGCGGGGTGGAGCTGTAGCGCTCGCCCTCGGCGGTGGCACACGGCTCCGCGGTCACCTCGAAGCGCAGCAGGTGCCAGCCGCGGAGCGCGGAGGCGATCTTCGAGGCGGTGCTGGGGGCGCCCTGCCAGGACAGCTCCGCGCGCCAGGTGCCCGGCGAGGCGGGCTGCTTGATCCAGTCGAGGCTGACGCGGGTCCCCAGCACACCCGCCACGGCCCACTCGACGTGCGGACACAGCGCGCTCGGCGCGGAGTGCACGTACAGAACGCCACGTGTCGTCACCGGGACCTCCCGTGCGGTTCGAGGCACGCCGCCGCCGACGGCCTCGCGTCGCTCCCGGCCGGAGGCGGATCAGCGCCCGGCCGGCGCCTGACATTCTTCCCCATCACCAACGTGACCACCAGCTCCTGGGTTACGAACAGTAAACACCATTCGCGGTCATTCTCCTCAAAACGGTCGTCATATGACGTGCCGTAAGTGTCGCCGCCCGCTCCCGAACGGCCCACCGCGGGTCCGGGTCCGCCCGGCGGGGGCGTCGGGGCGGGCGCGCGTCCCGTACCGTCGGATCAGATGACCGGCGCCCGCCGGCGGGTGAGGGAGGAGCACGCGATGGCCAGTGGTCGACGGAACCGGGGCCGGGCCCTGCTGACGGCGCTGCTCGCCCTGGCGTGCACGGCCACGGCGTGCAGCGGTGACTCGGGCGCCTCCGGCGAGGAGCCGGCCGACCCCCGCGCGTCCTACACCGCCGACAGCGCCCCGCCCTCCGCCGACCCCGCCTGGGACACCAGCCCGGACAGCATCGCCGCCCTGGGCGACTCGATCACCACCGGTTTCGACACCTGCTCCCTGCTGGCCGACTGCCCCGAGGCGTCCTGGGCCACCGGAACCCGGGCCGAGGTGGACAGCCTGGCCGACCGGCTGCTGGACGAGCGGGACGGGCGCACCTGGAACTACGCGGTGGCCGGGGCCACGATGGCCGAGTTGCCGGGCCAGGCCGCGCGGGCGGCGGCGCACGAGCCGGAGCTGGTCACCGTCCTGGTGGGCGCGAACGACGCCTGCGCCCCGGAGGTCTCGGCGATGACCCCGGTCGCGGAGTTCCGGGCCGACTTCACCCGGGCGCTGCGGACGCTGCGCGAGGAGTCCCCCGGCAGCCAGGTGTACGTCGCCAGCGTGCCGGACCTGGAGCGGCTGTGGTCGGTCGGCCGGGACAACGTGGCGGCGGTCCGGGTGTGGCAGCTCGGCGTCTGCCCGACGATGCTGCGCGACCCGGCCGTCACGGACGCGGCGGCCACCGAGCGGCGGGAGCTGGTCGCCGAGCGCGTGGACGCGTACAACACGGCGCTGCGTGAGGTGTGCGCGACCGACGAGCGGTGCCGCCACGACGGCGGGGCCGTGCACGACTACGCCTTCACCGCCCGCGAGCTGAGCACGTACGACTGGTTCCACCCGAGCGAGCGGGGGCAGGCGGTGCTGGCCGAGCTGGCACACGATCAGGTGACGAGCGCTCAGCGGCCCTGACGACGGGATGGCGCGAACCCGTCGGCCCGATGTGACGCCGGCGGCCGTGGCGGCACAATGGCCGCCGTGGACCCCGCCCCCCGCACGGCGCGCGCCGTCGTACTCGACAGGCCCGGTAGCCACCGGCTGGTGCGCGGCCCCGCGGCCGTCCCCGGGCCGCACGAGGTACGGGTCGCGGTGCGGGCCGCCGCCCTGTCCGCCGAGGACCGCGCGCTCTTCGAGGGCACCCACGTCGACGGGCTGCGCCCGTACCCGCTCACCCCGGGCAAGGCGTGGTCGGGGAGGGTGGAGGCGTGCGGCTCGCGCGTCCCGGCCCGGCTGCTGGGGCGCGCGGTGGCGGGTGGCGCGGCGGGGGGCGGGGGCGCGTGCGCCGACGTGGTCACGGTCGCGGCCGGTGCGGCGCACCCGCTGCCGGACGCCGTGGACGCCCGCGCCGCCGCGCTGCTGGGGCCCGCCGCCTCGGCGGCCGCCGCCGTACACTCCGGCCGCCCCGCCCCCGGCGAACGCGTCGCCGTGCTGGGTGCGGGCACGACCGGCCTGCTGGCCCTGCGGCTGCTGGCGGCGTGCGCGCCGGGCGAGCTGCTGGCCATCGACCCGCGGGTGCGGCGCGCCGAGTACGCGCTGACGCTCGGTGCCGACGACGCGACCGACCCGGTGGGCGCCCGGAACCTGCGGGGCCGCTACGACCTGGTGGTGGACACCACGGCCCGCGGCGCCGCCCCGCGGGCGGCGCCCGCCGCCGGGGCGCTCGCGGGCGTCGGCGGCCGGACGGTCCGCACCGGCGCGGGCGCGCCCACGGCCGCCGCCTGGACGGAGGTGATCGGCCTGTTCGCCGCGGGCTGGCTGGAGCTGGGCGCGCTGGTGAGCGGCGTGGTGCCGCTGACGGAGTTCGGGGAGGCCATGGCCCGCAGCGCCGACCCGCGCCGACTGGGCCGGGTCCTGCTCCGGCCGTGACCGCCGCCCGGCCTGGCCCCGCCCCAGGGCACACCGGCGCGCGGGCCGCACCCGCGCCCGGACCGCACCGCACCCGGCGCTCGCCCGCGTCCGGGCGCGTCCGGGCGCGTCCGCGTCCGGCACCGGTCGGGGTGACGGGCCGCGCGGTGAAGGACCGTTCGGTCGCACCCGCCGGAGACGGCGGAAGGCCGCCCGCACGAGCGGACGGCCTTCCGGTCGGGCCTGCGTCACGGCCGCCGGTCCCGCCGGGCCCGGGCCCGGCCGGAACTCAGACGGAGAGCGTGACCTCGATGTTGCCGCGGGTGGCGTTGGAGTAGGGGCACACCTGGTGCGCCTTCTCCACGAGCGCCCTGGCGGTGGCCTCGTCGAGATTCGGGATGCTGGCCCGGATGGCGACCTTCAGGCCGAAGCCGCCCTCGGGGGTCTTGCCGATGCCGACCTCGGCGGTCACCGTGGACCCGGAGACGTCGGCGTTCTCCTTGCGGGCGACGACGCCCAGGGCGCCCTGGAAGCAGGCGCTGTACCCGGCGGCGAAGAGCTGCTCCGGGTTGGTGCCCGCGCCGCTGCCGCCCATCTCCTTGGGCGGGTTCACGACGACCTCGAGCTGGCCGTCGTCGCTGGCGACCTTGCCGTCCCGGCCGTTCTCCGCGGTGGCCACGGCGGTGTACAGGACGTCGACGGGCTGGATGGACATGCGGTTCCTCCTGGTTGGAAGCGGCACCGGGGGCTCGCGCCCACGACCCTCCGGCGCGCACGAGTGTACGGGCCGCGTGCGGCCGGGCGGGGCGTCAGTCCGCGAGACGGACGATCATCTTGCCGGTGTTGCCGCCGCGCAGCATGCCGAGGAAGGCGTTCACGGCGTTCTCGATGCCGTCGGCGACGGTCTCCTGGTAGATCAGCTCGCCGGAGGCGATCCAGGCGGCGGTCTCCCGCACGAACTGCGGCTTGAGCGCGTCGTGGTCGCCCACGAGCATGCCCTGCAGGCGCAGCCGCTTGCCGATGGCCAGCATGAGGTTGGCGGGCCCGGGCGCGGGCCAGCTGTCGTTGTAGCCGGAGATCATGCCGCACAGGGTGACGCGGCCGTGCACGTTGAGCCGGCCGAGGGCGGCCTCCAGGTGGTCCCCGCCGACGTTGTCGAAGTAGACGTCGATGCCGTCGGGTGCGGCGGCGGCGAGCTGCTCGGCGACGGGGCCGTCCTTGTAGTTGAAGGCGGCGTCGAAGCCGTACTTCTCGGTGAGCAGCTTGACCTTCTCCGCCGAGCCCGCGCTGCCGATGACCCGGGAGGCGCCCTTGAGGCGGGCGATCTGGCCCACCTGGCTGCCCACGGCGCCGGCCGCGCCGGAGACGAAGACGGCGTCGCCCTCGCGGAAGGAGGCCACCTCCAGCAGCCCGGCGTAGGCGGTCAGGCCCGGCATGCCGAGGACGCCGAGGTAGGTGGTGAGCGGGGCGAGGTCGGCGGAGACCTTCTCGGCGTGCCGCGCGTCGAGCGTGGCGTACTCGCGCCAGCCGAGGGAGTGCAGCACGTGGTCACCGGGGGCCAGGCCCTCGGCCTCGGAGGCGACCACGACGCCGACGGCCGCGCCGTCCATCGGCCGGTCGAGCCGGAAGGGCGGGACGTAGGACTTGACGTCGTTCATCCGGCCCCGCATGTAGGGGTCCACGGACAGCGCCAGGTTGCGCACCAGGACCTGGCCGGCACCGGGCGCCCGGACGGGCTCCTCGCGCAGCGCGAAGTCGTCCGGCGTCGGCCAGCCGTCCGGGCGGGCGGTCAGGTGCCAGGCGCGACCGGTGGTGGGCAGGCTCATCTCAGCTCCTCGGGAGGTGCGGGTCCGCGAAAGATTTACTTCATGAACTAAAACAACACTGCACCTGCATATTTCACCTTGTCAAGTAAATCGCTATGCTGCTGGCATGACACGCCGAACGCCGCCGCCCGACGCGCTGACGTGCGAGGTGGTCGAGCTGCTGGGCGAGGTCGTGCGCCGGTACCACGACGACTACGACCGCGCCGCCGCCGACTACGCGCTCACCGGCGCCCAGGCGCGGGTGCTCGCGCTGCTGGCCTACGGGCCGATGCCGATGCGTCGGCTGGCCGACCGGCTGAAGTGCGAGCCGTCCAACGTGACCGGGATCGTGGACCGGCTGGCGGCCCGCGGCCTGGTCGAGCGCCGCGCGGACGAGGCCGACCGCCGGGTGAAGCTGGCGGCGGCGACGCCGGAGGGCCTGCGCACGGCCACCGAACTGCGCGAGTCCCTCGGCGACTTCGCCCGGGAGCCGCTGGGCCGGCTGCCCGAGCGGGAGCGGCGCGTGCTGCGGGACCTGCTGCACCGCATGGTGGACGACGCCCCGCGGCCCCCGGGGTAGGGAGGCGCCCGGCGGCCCCCGCGTGAGCGGAGCACCGGGCGGCGGCTCACGTCAGGTCGCCGCGCAGGCGACGCGCGCGCAGCACCAGCTCCAGCGCGAACCGCTGGTCCGGGTCGTCGACGGTCTCGCCCCACATCTCGCGGATCTGACGCAGCCGGTAGCGCACCGTCTGCGGGTGCACGCCCAGGCGCGCGGCCACCTCCGGGGCCCCGCCCCGGGTCTCCAGCCAGGCCAGCAGGGTCTCGGCCAGCCGCCGGGCGTGGGTGGGCCCGCACTCGGACAGCGGCGCGAGGAGCCGGCGGCCGAGGTCGTCGATGAGTTCCTCGGGCGGCAGCAGCACCAGCGCCTCGGTGTGCTCGGTGCACTCCAGCAGGCCGCCCGAGGGCAGCAGGCCGCGCTCCATCAGCGCCACCGCCGACTGCGCCCAGCGCAGGGACTTGGCCGCGTCGGCCAGGCCCACCGGGGGGCCGATCGCGCCGGACCAGCCGGCCGTGGCCCGGCGCAGGAGCTCGCCGCGCCCCGCGGCGTCCGGCTCGGGGACGACCATGATCGGCTGCTCGCGCTCCATGTCGAGCAGCACCTCGGGCCCCACGGCCGGGGGCACGGCCTCGCGGGCGGGCGGGACGAGGACGGCCACCGCGACGGACCGGGGCACCGGCCAGCCGATGCGGGCGGCCCGCTCGGCGAGCAGCGTCTCCACCTGGCCGTCGTGCGCCTCGCCGTCCAGCAGCAGGTCCAGCAGGCGGCGTTGCAGGCGCAGCCGCTCCCCCGCCTGCCGGGCGGCGGCCTCCGCGTACCCGCGCACGGACTCGGCGACCAGGCCGTCGAGGTACTGGAAGCCGGACTCGGCCAGCTCGTACATCGCCGGGGCCGGGATCTCGGTCTGCTGGCCGATCTCGGCCATGCGCCGCCAGGCCAGCCGCACGCCCAGCCGGTAGATCGCCTGGAGCGAGTCGAGGCTGCGGCCGCCCAGCAGCTCACCCCGGCCGAACTCCTGGAAGACGGCGAGGTGGGCGTGCGGGGCACCCAGGCCGGTGGCCAGGTGCTCGACGAAGTGCTCCAGGGCGCGGCGGATGCCGATGAGCGACATCGGCTCGCCCGAGGACTCGTCCAGCACGACGGGCAGGTCCGGGTACGCCCGGCGGATCTCGCGCAGGATGTCCCCGGCCAGCCCCGGGATGGCGGCCCGCGTTTGCCGGGTGAAGGCCGACACCTGCCCGGCCGGGACCGCGCTCCAGGCCGACCGCACCGTGGCCGTCACGTCCGCCCGCCGCCGTCCAGGAGGGTGAGGACCGGGCCGAGCAGGCTGTGGACGATCAGCTCCACGGGACCGGGCACGTCGTCGCCGCCGCCCGCCGCGCCGTCGTCCTGGTCGGCGGGCCCTTCGCCCGGACGGCCTTCGTCGTCCGCGCCGCCGCCCGCGCCCTCGCCGCGCTCTTCGCCGGAGCCGGGGCCGCGCTCCTCGCCGCGTCCCGCGCCGGGCCCGTCGCCGGGTCCGGCGGACGGGGCCGGACGGTCGGCGGAGGCGGGCGGAGCCGCCGCACGGTCGCCGTCGCCCTCGGCCCGCGTGCCGCCCTCGGCCGCCCCGGGTGCGGGGGCGGGGGCCGCGGCGGCCGGCCCCGGGGGCGGAGCCGCGACGGCGCCCGGGCCGTCTTCGGCGTCCCCGCTCCCGGCCTCGCCGGGCGGCGGCGAGGGTTCGGCGTCCGCCTCCGTCGCGGTGGGTGACGGCGTGCCGGACGCCTGCGGCTCATGGTCGGGGAAGTGCACCAGCGGCACGTTGGGCTGCTCCGGCGTGGCGTTCAGCACGCTCACGGCGCCCACGCCGGCACCGACGGCGAGCAGCGCGGAAACAGCGCAGGTCAGGCCGGCTGTGAGGAGTCTGTGCATGACGCGGGGGACCTCTCTCATGACTGCTAAGGCACCAGACGTCGCCCCCGACACCAGTTGCTCTGCGAGTCTGGGGAGGCATTGACTCGCTGTCAAGTGTTCGCTTACCGTCACCGGCCCAGAGGGCCCGCCGACGAGCGGACGCGGGCCGACCACGCCGCGCGGCGGGATGCCACCCCTCCCCGCCCCGCGCGGACCCGCGGCACCGCACGCACCTCCGCGGCACCTCCTCGCAGCGCACGCAGCACGCCCACCGCGCACCACCCATCTCTCACGGGAGCACCGTCATGCGCCGTTCCGCCTCACCGTTGTCGTTGACCCTGCTGGGCCTCGGCGTCTTCCTGCTGGTCCTCGCGCCGATGCTGGCGTTCTACGTGGAGCCGCGCGCCAAGCGCACCCCGATCGACGTGGACCAGACCACGGTCCTGACCGGGACGGGGTCCTACTTCGACCAGGAGTCGGTCAGGGTGCGGGAGGACCAGAAGCTCACCGTCACCCGCCGGGTGCTGGGCAACGTCGAGGTCAGCACGGAGAACGACGTCGCCGCCTGGGAGGTCTCCACGACGATCGACAACCCGGACACGCTGAAGCTGGCGGACCCGCGCAAGTCGTTCCAGTGGACCACCGAGCGCTGGGTGACCGACCGGGCGACGAACCGGCCGGTGCACTGCTGCGACGAGGGGCCCACCCGGTTCTCCGGCGACGCGTACCTGAAGTTCCCCTTCGACGTCCAGGAGCGCGGTTACCGCTGGTGGGACAGCACGCTGGGCGGCGCCGTGCCGCTGACGTACGAGGAGCGGGCCGAGGTGGACGGCTACGAGGGCCTGCGGTTCACCGGCAGCGTGGACGCCACCCGCACGGGCAGCCGCCAGGTGCCCGGCGCCCTCGTGGGCTCCAGCGCCCCGCAGGTCATGGCCGAGGAGTGGTACGCCAACGACAACATCGAGCTGATCGTCGACGAGGCCACCGGACGCATCCTGAAGGCCACCATCGGCCCGCGGGTGACGCTGCGGGCGCCCGGCGCCGACGAGGACGCCGTCACGCTGCTGCACAGCGACGCCCTCACCTTCACCGACGAGACGGTCGAGAACCAGGTCGAGCTGGCCTCGGCGGACAGCGGCCGACTGCGGCTGGTGGGCACCACGGCCCCCCTGGGCGCAGGGATCGCCGGCGCGGTGCTCGCCGCCGTCGGCGGTTTCCTGGTGGTGCGCGGGCGCCCCGGCCCGCGGTGACACGGGTCACAGCGCCGCGGGGACCGCGGGGGAGCGTGCGGACGGGGGTGACAGGACCCGCCGGTAAGTTCGGGGCGAAATTGTCATACGGGTGAGTAGCCCGATCGGACGCAGCGGCGAAAACTGAGCATCCCGACGGCCAGCCACCGCCCCCGGCTCGCGGCTCTCGGTCTCCGCCGCGCACCCGCGGCCCTACCCGCGCACCACCCCGCCCGGTAGCCCCGCAGTTCGCACGACCCCGCACCACCCCGTACCGCGCCACCCCCGCATCCGCGCCACACCACCCCCGCACCGCCACGCACGCCACTGTCCACCACCGCACCCCTCACACGAGTGGAGCGCCCCATGCCCCAGCAGGTGCCCTCGGTGGCCTCCTCCGCCGCCTTCGTCCCCTCGCGGCGGCCGGCCGCCGCGGCCCCGGCGGCCGCCACCGCTCAGGCCGACACCCCCGCCGCCCCGGCGGACCGCCACCCGCGCCGCATCGTCTTCCTCGCCCGTCGTGACCTGGACAACCCGGCCGCGGGCGGTTCCGAACTGCTCATCGACCGGATCGCCGCCGGGCTCACCGCCCACGGCCACGAGGTGACCCTGGTGTGCGGCGGACCCGCCGCCCGGCGGGACTACCGGGTGGTCTCGGCCGGCGGCGACACCGCGCACTTCCTGCGCGCCCCCCGCACGCTGGCCCGGCAGGTGGGCCCGTCCGACCTGCTGGTCGAGGTGTGCAACGGCATGCCCTACCTGGCGCCGCTGTGGCACCGGGGCCCCACCCTGTGCTTCGTCAACCACGTGCACACCGAGCTGTGGGGCGTGCGCTACCCGGCCCCGGCCGCGCGGCTGGGCCGGCGGCTGGAGCACTGGGCGCTGGCCCGCACCCACCGGGACAACCTCATGGTCGCCGTCTCCGGCTCCACCGCCGCGGCGCTGCGCGGCATCGGCGTCGCGGGCGAGCGCATCCGCATCGTGCACAACGGCGTCGAGGAGGCCGGGACGCCGCTGCCCACCGCGCCCGAGCCGGTGTTCCTGGCCGTCGGCCGCCTGGTGGAGTACAAGCGCATCGACCTGCTGCTGCGCCTGTGGGAGCGGGTCCGCCCGGTGACCGGAGGCCGGCTGGTCATCGTCGGGGACGGTCCCGAGCGGGCCCGGCTGGAGGCCATGGCCGGGCCGGACGTCACCTTCACCGGGCACGTCCCGGAGGCGGAGAAGCACCGGCTGCTGTGCTCGGCGTGGCTGCTGCTGCACCCCTCGATGGTGGAGGGCTGGGGCCTGGTGGTCATGGAGGCCGCCGCGCGCGGCACGCCCGCCGTCGGCTTCGACATCCCCGGGCTGCGGGACTCCGTCGCCGACGGCACCACCGGGGTGCTGGCCCGCGGCGAGAGCTCCTTCGCCGCGGCCTGGTGCACGCTGGGCCTGTCCACCGCGCGCCGCGTCGCGATGGGCGAGGCGGCCCGGGCCCGGGCCGCCGAGTTCGGCTGGTCGCGCACCGTCGCCGCCTTCCGCGAGGTGGCCGCCGAGGCGTGGGCACCCCACCGCGCGGCCGCCGCGCGGCGGGCCGGCGGAGCCGCGAGGTGACGCTGGTGAAGGACCCGTCCCTGCGGCGGTCGGCCGCCCTGTTCACGGCGTTCCTGCGCGAACAGCGCGACCCCGAGACCTGCTACCGGCTCCTGGCGCGCGACGCGGCCGACCAGGTCGAGCGCCACGTGCCGCTGCGCGGCCAAACCGTTCTCGACGTGGGCGGCGGCAGCGGCCACTTCAGCGAGGAGTTCCGGCGTCGCGGCGCCCAGGCCCTCCTCCTCGAACCCGACCCGCGCGAGCTGTTCGCGCGCGGAGAACGGCCCCCCGGGGCGGTCCTGGCCGACGGCTACCTGCTGCCGGTGGCCGACGCCGTCGCCGACGTCACCTTCTCCTCCAACGTGCTGGAGCACGTGGCGGACCCGCGGACGTTCCTCAGCGAGCTGGTGCGCGTCACCCGGCCCGGCGGGCTGCTCTACGTCGCCTTCACCAACTGGTACTCCCCCTGGGGCGGCCACGAGACCGCGCCCTGGCACTACCTGGGCCACGAGCGGGCCCGCGCCCGCTACGCCCGCCGCCACGGCCGCCCCGCCAAGCACACCCTGGGCGACAACCTCTTCGCCGTGCACGTCGGCTCCACCCTGCGCCACGTCCGCTCCCGCGACGACGTCGAGATCGTCGCGGCCCGGTCGCGTTACTGGCCCTTCTGGGCCCATGCCATCACCCGGGTCCCGGTCCTGCGCGAGATCGCCACCTGGAACCTCCTCCTCATCCTCCGGCGGTGCCCCCATGACGACCACTGATCGCACCCTCCCACTGGACCCGGTGGGGCCAGGTGCCCAGCCCGCGGAGCCGCCCCGCGGCCGCCGCTGGCTGCTGGGCGCCTACGTGCTGGTCCTGGTCGCCTTCGTCCTGGCCGCGCCGGGCGCGATGACCTTCGAGACGAAGCTGGGCGTCGCCACGGACCCGCTGAGGTTCCTCGGCGAGCTCGGCAGCCTGTGGTCGGACCGCTCCGGCTTCGGCGGCATCGCCGACCAGTACGTCGGCTACCTCTTCCCGATGCTGCCGTTCTACGCCCTGGCCGACCTCGTCGGCGTGCCGGTGTGGCTGGCCGAGCGGCTGTGGCTGGCCCTGGTGGTGACGACCGCCTTCTGGGGCGCGCTGCGGCTGGCCGAGCGCTTCGGCGTCGGCACCGCGCGCACCCGGCTGCTGGGCTCGGCCGCGTACGCGCTGTGGCCGACGTTCACCATCATCGTCGGCTCCACCTCGGCCGGCGCGCTGCCCGGCGCGCTGCTGCCGTGGGTGCTGCTGCCCCTGGTGCCCCGGCTCGACGGCACGGCCCCCACCGCGCGCGTCGCCGCGGCCCGCTCGGCGCTGCTCATCCCGTTCATGGGCGGCGTCAACGCGGCCTCCACGCTGGCCGCGCTGCTGCCGGTGGGCCTGTACGTCCTCACCCGCACCGGGCGGCGGCGCACCTCGCTGCTGCTGTGGTGGGCCCCGGGCGTCGTCCTGGCGACGCTGTGGTGGGTCGTCCCGCTGCTGCTCCTCGGCGTCTACGGCGAGGACTTCATGCCCTACGTCGAGCAGGCGACGGCCACCACCTCCACCATGTCGGCGCTGGAGATGCTGCGCGGCGCGGGCAACTGGGTGGCCTACCTCCACTTCGGCGAGGCCTGGCTCCCGGCCGGCTGGCTGATGGCCACCGGCGCGCTGGCCATCGCCGCGTCCGCGCTGGCCGCCGCGCTCGGCCTCGGCGGCGTCGCCCGGCGGGACATGCCCGAGCGGCGCTGGCTGGTGCTCACCCTGCTCACGGTCACGCTCGTGATGCTCGCCGGGTACGGGGGCGCGCTCGGCGCGCCGTTCGCCGAGGGCTTCCAGGGCTGGCTGGACGGCTGGCTCAAGCCGTTCCGCAACATCTACAAGTTCCAGCCCGGCATGGCGCTCGCCCTCGCGTTCGGCCTCGCCCACCTGACCGCCGTCCTGGCCGCGCGCCACCGCGAGCGCGCCGGTGCGCCGGGCGCGGGCGGCGTACCGGGCGGGGCCGGCCGGACGCGTTCCGGGCGGCTGGTGCCGGCGCTGGCGGCGCTGCTCGTCCTGCCGGGCCTGGCCCTGCCCTACCTGACCGGCGCGGTGCTCCAGCCGGGCGCGTTCGAGGAGCTGCCCGACCACTGGAAGGACACCGCCGCCTGGCTGGAGGACAACTCCCCGCACACTCGCGCCCTGGTGGTGCCCGCCACCGCGCACGGCGTCTACACCTGGGGCTCGCCCATCGACCAGCCGCTGCACGTGCTGGCCCGCTCGCCCTGGGCGCAGCGCGACTACGTGCCCTTCGGCCCGCCCGGTGAACGCCGCATGCTGGACGCCGTGGAGCAGGCGCTGCTGGGCGGCGGCGAGGTGCCGGGGCTGGCGCACTACCTGAGCCGCGCGGGGCTGCACTACGTCGTCGTCCGCAACGACCTCGACCCGGACCAGGTCGGCTACGTGCCGCCGCAGATGGTCAAGCGGACGCTCGCGTCCTCCGGCTACGAGAAGGTCGAGGGCTTCGGGCCGCTGACCACCGGCGGGCGCATCCCGCCCGACACCCCGGTGGAGATCCAGGGCTTCTACGCACGCCAGCAGGCGGTGGAGATCTACGCGCCGGCGGGCGAGGACGCGCCCGAGCGGCCCGGCCGGGTCGAGGCGCAGGCCGTCGCGGAGACCGCCCGCGTCAGCGGCGGCCCGGAGGCCCTGCTACCGCTGTCGGCGGACCCGGACTTCCGCGCCCGTCCCGCGGTGCTGACCGGTGACGCGCACCCCGGCGTCGACGCCCCGGACCTCCAGGTCACCGCCGACGGGCTGCGCCGCGCCGACACCCGGTTCGGCCTGGTCAACCACAACACCTCCTTCACCTACACCGCGCAGGGCCGCAACCACCCGGACAGCCTCCAGGACCCGGGCGAGGAGCCCCAGCAGATCCTCCCGGTGGACGGCGTGGCGCACCAGACGGTGGCCACCTTCCGCGGCGCGAGGTCCGTGACCGCCTCCAGCAGCGGTAGCTGGCTCTTCCACCTGCCGCAGTTCGACCCCGTGCACGCCTTCGACAACGACCCGCGCACGGGCTGGGCCGAGGGCAGCGCCGACGACAGCGCCGGTCAGTGGGTGCGGATCGACTTCACCGAGAAGACCGACGTCCCCGCGACGATCGAGCTGACCCCGCTCCCGGACGACGGCCTGCGCCCGACCCCCACCGAGGTGCTGGTCGAGACGGACCGGGGCGCCGAGACCACCGTGCTCCGGGACGGCGACGGCCCGCAGCGCGTGCGGGCACCGGCCGGAGCGGCGCAGTGGCTGAGGCTGACGATCCTGCGGACCGAGGAGCGCCGCCCGGGACTGACCGGCGCGGGCTTCGCGGAGATCTCCGTGCCCGGCGTGGACGTCAGCCGGATGCTGTCGCTGCCCGAGGACGCGACCGACGCCGAGCCCGCGCGGGCGGAGACGGTCTCCCTGCACCGGGACGCCGACCCCGGGGGCCTGAACCCGGTCGGCGCCGAGCGGGGCATGGCCCGCCACTTCTCCCTCACCGAAGGCGGCACCTACGCCGTCCGGGCCGGCGCCCTGCCGGTGCCCGGCGAGGCGTTCGACGAGCTGCTGGACGAGGTCGCCCCCGGTCGCGGCGACCGCGTCACCGCGACCGCCGCGTCCACCAGCCCCACCGGGCACTCGCTCAGCCCGCGCAACCTGGTGGACGGCGACCTGACCACGGCGTGGATCGCGGGCGACGACCCGGTCGTCACCGTCTCCTGGCCCGGGGCCCGGCCGGTGGACGCCGTCGTCCTCTCCGCGGCCGGAGGCGTCTCCGCCCGTCCGACGAAGGTGGAGATCACCTCCCCGGGCGGCGCGGTCACCACGGCCGTCGACGAGAACGGCTGGGCGCGGTTCGAGGCGATGACCACCGACGAGCTGACCATCACCGTGCTGGAGACGGCGCCGCTCACGGTCGCGCACCCGCTGGCCGACGGCGACCTCCAGCTCCCGGTCGGCCTCAACGAGATCCACGTCCCCGGTCTGGAGGCCCACCGCGTCGGCCCGCCCGCCGAGGACCGCCCCCTCACGCTGGAGTGCGGCCGGGGCCCGGCCGTCACCGTGGACGGGCGGGAGTACCGCACCAGCGTCTCCGGCACCGTCCGCGACCTGACGGAGCGGCGCCCGCTCGCGGTGGAGCTGTGCGGCGAGGGCACCACCGACGGCGGTCTGCGGCTGGACGCCGGTGAGCACACCCTGACCACCGGCGACGAGGGGCCGCTCGCGCTCACCCGGGTCTCCCTCACCCGCGGCGACACCGCGACCGGTGCCCCCGCCCGCTCGGCGTCCGCCCAGGAGTGGAGCGGCGACGAGCGCACCGTGGAGGTCTCCGCGGGACCGGCGTCCTACCTGCGCACCTTCCTGGCGGCCAACGAGGGCTGGGCGGCCACGCTGGACGGCGAGGAGCTCAGCCCGGTGCGGCTGGACGGGTGGCAGCAGGGCTTCCTCGTCCCCGAGGGCGCGGGCGGCACGATCACCCTGGAGTACCGCCCGGCCGCCTGGTACACCGGTGGCATGGTCGCGGCGGTGGTGGGCGTGCTGGTGCTCGCCGCGCTGGCGCTCGTCCGCCGCCGGGACGTCGACGAGCGGGCGGGCGCCGTGCCGCCGCCCGCTCCGGGCTGGCTGCTGGGCTCGGGGGCGCTGACGCTCGTCCTGGCGCTGGTGGCCGGGCCCTACGCGCTGGTGGTGCCGGCGGTCGCGCTGCTCGCCTGGTGGCGTCCGGGCCTGCTGGTGCCGCTGGCGGTCGGGGCGATGGCGCTCGGCGGCGCGGTGGCCGTGCTGTTCGCGGACTCCGCCGTCGCCCAGGAGCGCGGTGCCTTCGGGCCCGAGGGGCAGGCGCTCGCCCTGCTGGCCCTGGCGGCCGCCGTCGTCACGGTGCCCGCGCGCCGCGAGCCGGGCCGCCACCGGCCCGGGGCCACCTCCGCCCCCGTCCACGACGACACCGCCCCGACCCTGGGCCCGCCCGCGCTCACCGGGCCGCCGCCCGGCGGCCCGGCCCCGGCCGGACCCGCCCCCGGCGGCCCTCCGCCCGGCGGACCAGTCCGGGGCCACGGCGACACCCGGGAGGCCCGATGACCACGCGGCGCATCCCCTTCCCCACCGTGGACGAGATCTCCCGGCACTGCCTGGAGCAGTACGAGCCGGACACCGTCCACATCGAGATCCACCTCCCGGGCCGACTCGACCCCGACCGGCTGCGCACCGCCGTCCGGGAGGCGTTCACCCGGCACCCGCGCATCCTCGTGCGGCAGGCCCCGGTGCGCTGGTGGCACCGGAGCTACGCCTGGGAGCTGACCGCCGAACCGGACACCGACCCGGTCCGCTTCCCCGGCGGCACCCTGGCCGACGCGCGCCGCCGCGCGCTCACCGACGCGCCGCCGCTGGAGGCCGCGCCGCCGGTGCGCATCGAGGTGGTCGACGCCCCCGAGGGGGCGGGCTGCGTGCTGGTGGCGACGGTGCACCACACCGCGCTGGACGGCCCCGCCTGCCTGCGCGTGCTCGCCACCGCGGCCGAGCTGTACGGCGGCCGGGACAACGCGCCCGCCCCGGTGCCAGTGCGCGGCGGCGGTGCCGCGCCGGTCGGTGCGCCGCCGCCGGCCGGCTCGCCGTGGGCCCGCCCGGCGCGCATCGCCGCCGAGCACACCAGCGGCGCGCCCGGCCTGGGCAACGGCATGTACCTGGCCGACCTGCCGCTGCCCACCCGGCCCCCCGGGTCCCCGTACACGGTCAACGACCAGTTGCTGGTGGCCGCCTGCCTGACGGCCGCCCGCTGGAACCGCGAGCACGGCGAGCCCGACCGCCCCGTCCGGCTGACCATGCCCGTCGACGACCGCCCGCGCACCGCCGAGATGCCCATCGGCAACGGCACCCGGCTGGTGGAAGTGCCCTTCGGCACCCCGGGCGCGGCCGTGGACGGCGACCCGGAGGCGGTCGAGGCGCTGCTGCGCGCCACGGCACTGCGCACCCGCG
The DNA here is from genome assembly GCF_026262575.1 of Streptomyces marinisediminis. GTDB lineage: Bacteria > Actinomycetota > Actinomycetes > Streptomycetales > Streptomycetaceae > Streptomyces > Streptomyces marinisediminis. The sequence continues at coordinate 17,855 of NZ_JAPKFL010000029.1, read as the reverse complement.
CGCTCAAGGCCGTGCCGCGGCCGCAACTGGGCCGCAGCGGCGCCCTGCTGACCGCCCCCGTCCTGCCGGTGGGCGTCCGCGCGGCCGCCGCCCGGGCGCTGCGCGGCGCGGCGGCCCCGTGGGCGTCCACGACGCTGCTGTCCAACCTGGGGCGGCTGGCGTACCCGATGGACTTCGGCGACGCGGGCCGGGCCACCCGCGCCTGGTTCTCGGCCCCGGCGCGGATGCCCCGCGGCGTGGCCCTGACCACGATCTCCGTCAGCCGGCGGCTCCAGCTCGCGCTGCGCTGGTCGCGCACCCGGCTGGACGACGCGGCCGGGCAGCGGCTCGGCGAGCTGTTCACCCGCACCCTCGCGCAGACCGCCGGTGCCGCGCCGGCGGCCGGTCAGGAGGCCACCCCGTGAGCACCGTCCGGAGCGACACCCTGCGGGAGCTGTACGAGGACCCGGCCACGCCGGTCGCCTCCGGTGCCGACCGCTCCCGCCGCCAGGCCGCCCTCCTGGCCCGCGCGCTCGGCCCCGGCGCCGGCACCGTGCTGGACGTCGGCTGCGGTGACGGCACGGCCGCCGCCGTCGCCACGCCGCTGCTGCCGGGCAAGCGGATCGTGGGCTGCGACTGGTCGCACGACGCGCTGCGCCGGGCGAACACCCGCCTGAGCGCCGTGCGCGGCGAGCTGGCCGCGCTGCCGTTCGCCACGGGGGCCGCCGACGCGGTGCTGTTCAGCGAGGTCATCGAGCACCTGGTGGACCCCGACGCAGCGCTCGACGAGCTGCACCGGGTGCTGCGCCCCGGCGGCCACCTGCTGCTGTCCACCCCGAACCTGGCCGCCTGGTACAACCGCGGGCTGCTGCTGGCCGGGGTGCAGCCGGTCTTCTCCGAGGTGTCGCTGCGCGGCGTCCACGGGCGTCCGGGCGCCCAGGTCGTCGGCCACCTGCGGCTCTACACCGCCCGCGCGCTGCGCTCGATGCTGCCGGCCGCCGGGTTCCGCGTCGTACGCGTCACCGGCGCGCCCTACCACGACGTGCCGCGCCCGCTGCGGCCCCTGGACCGGCTCGCCTGCCGGGCGCCGTCGCTCGCCTCGATCCTGCTCGTGCACGCCCGCCGCGTCGACCGGGCGGGTCCCGTCGACGGAGCGGGCCGCGTCACCCCGCGGGACGGCGGCTAGCCGTGTGGCTGGGCGTCGCCGCGGCGCTGCTGGCCAACCTGCTGTTCAGCGTCGGCTTCGTGGTGGAGAAGCGGGCGCTGACCGGCCTGCCGCCGCTGTCGGCCGCCCGCCCCGGGCAGGTGGTGCTGCACCTGGTGCGCAGCCCGCTGTGGCTGGTGGGCGCCGGGGCGCTGGGCCTGGGCTTCGCCGCCCAGCTCGCCGTCTACCGCACGCTGCCGCTGGTGGCCGCCCAGGGGCTGTTCGTCACCGGTCTGGTGATGCTGCTCCTGCTGTCGCCGGTCTTCCTCGGCGAGCGCTCCAGCGGGCGCGAGCGGCTGGCCATGCTCGCGATCCTGGCGGCGCTGGTGATGATCGTGCTGTCGCTGCGCGGTGGGCCGGAGGCGATCAGCCACACCGCGCCCCCGCCGCTGCTGCTGGCCCTGACCGTCCCGTCGCTGGCGCTGGGCCTGCTGCTGTTCGTCACGGCCGAGCGCCGGTCCCGGCGGCGGCACCGGCTGCCGACGGCCGGAGTGCCCTACGGCGTGGCCGTCGGCTTCCTGTACGGCGTCAGCTCGCTGGCGATCAAGGGCGTGGCCGGGCTGCTGGAGGAGCGCACCGTGCCGGAGTGGGGGCTGGCGGTGCTGGCCTCCCCCTATCCCTACCTGCTGCTGTGCACCGGCTCCAGCGGGCTGGTGCTCTCGCAGACCGCGCTCCAGCGCTGCCGGGCCTCGCTCATCGTCCCGGTGTGCACCACCGTGACGTTCCTGTTCACCGTCGCCGCCGGGACGGTCGCGTTCGACGAGCCGCTGCCCGCGGAGCCGCTGCGGCTGGCCCTGCGGCTGGGCGGCGCCGCGCTGGCCGTCACGGTGCTGCTCGCCCTGCCCCGGCACGACGAGCCCGCCGGCTCCCCCGACTCCCCCACCGTCCCCACGCCGCCCCACCCGGCCGGCGCGGTCCCGCTCCCCCACCCCCGTACGGAAGGCGTACGCCATGTCCCCTGACGACCCGCTCCTGGCCATCCTCGCCTGCCCCCTCGACAAGGGGCCGCTCCTGCTGCTGGAGCGGGGGGACGGCCTCTACAACCCCCGGCTGCGCCGCCGCTACCCCATCGTCGACGGCGTGCCCCGGCTGCTGCCCGCCTCGGGGGAACCGGTCGGGGACGCCGACCACGCCCGGTGGTGCGCGCGGGCCGGGACGCCGTGACGCTCGCCGCCCGCCTCGGACCGCACCTGCCCGCCCGGCTCGTCGCGGGCGCGGCGGTACGGCTCTACCCGCGCTTCGAGCCGGAGCTGCGCCGCCTCGCCGACTTCTGCCCGCGCGGCGGCACCGCCGTGGACGTCGGCGGCTGGTACGGCCCCTGGACGCACCGGCTGGCCCGCCGCGCGGAGAGCGTGGTCACCGTGGAACCGGTGCCCGCGCTGGCCGCCGTGCTGCGGGCCACCGTCCCCGGCAACGTCCGCGTGGTGCAGGCGGCGGCGGCCGAGCGGGCGGGCACCGCCACGCTGTGGCTGCCGCCCGGCGGCACCGGCGAGCGCGGGGTCTCCTCCCTGGTGCGCCGCGCGGAGGTGCACGCCGAGCGGCTGGAGGTCGGCTGCGTCGGCCTCGACGGGCTGGGCCTGGCGGACGTCCGCCTGGTCAAGATCGACGTGGACGGGCACGAGGCCGCCGTGCTGCGCGGCGCCGAGGCCACCCTGCGCCGCTGGCGCCCGGCCCTGTTCGTCGAGCTGGAGACGCGCATCGCGCCCCCGGGCCCCGTGCTGGAGCTGCTGTCCGACCTCGGCTACGCGGGGTGGGTGCTGCCCGCCGCGCACTGGATACCGGTGGAGGCGTTCGACCTGGCCGGGCACCAGGAGCGCACCGCGCACGTCGCCGAGCACGGCCTGCTGCGCCGCTCGGTGCTGCCCCACCGCCGCTACGTGAACTCGGTGCTCTTCCTGCCCGACGGCCGCACCCCGGCCGTCCCGGTGCCCCGCCGGGCCCGCCGCTGACAGAGCGGGCACCGCGAGCACCCGCCGCGGGCCCGCCCCGCACGGCGCGCGGCGCAGTACGCTGCGCGCATGCCGATCAGGACCGCCGTCGTACCCCTGGACGCGATCTTCGACCTGCGCTGGAGCGTGCTGCGCCCCGACCTGCCGGCGGAGACCGCCCGCTTCGCCGAGGACGCGTGGGAGGGCGCGTTCCACGTGGCCGCCCACGGCGCCGCGGGTTCCGCCGAGGACGCGGTGCTGGGCTGCGGCAGCTTCTACCCCGAGCCCTTCCCCGGTCCCGGCGGCCCGCCGGGACCGGCCTACCGCATCCGCGGCATGGCCAGCGCGGCGGCCGCCCGGGGCCGGGGCTACGGCGCCGCCGTGCTGGCGGCGGGCACCGCCGAGGCGCGGCGGCGCGGCGCGAGGGCGCTGTGGTGCAACGGGCGCACCGGGGCCCGGGGCTTCTACGAGCACCACGGCTACCGCACGTACGGCGAGGAGTTCACCATCGAGGGCGTGGGCCCCCACTACGTCTTCGCCCGGGAACTGCTCGACTAGCTAGTGCCGCGTCAGTCAGGGTTTGCCCGTCAAGGAGCGGCGTCCGGTGCGGTGCGTCGCAAGGCGCCGGATCGGCGGCGTAGCGGGCGTAGGGGGCCTACTCGGTCGATTCGGCAACGCCGCCAGGCGCCGTGCCGGGCGTCGCGACAGGGCAAACCCTGGCTGATGCGGCACTAGCACCCCGCCCGGCACCCCGCGGCCCCTGCCCCCGCCGCCCGCCCGGGTGTTCGGCGCCGCGACGCCCCGCGCCGCCCCGCGACGCCCCGCGCCGTTCGGGCGCGGGCGGGAGCCGGGCGGTGCAGAACCGGCTCCGGAGGCGGACTGACCGGCGGAGCCGTCCGCGCCGCGCCGTAGACTGACGGGCGTGGCTGGGCGGATCAACGACGACGACGTGCGGGCGGTGCGGGACGCTGTCTCGATCGACACCGTCGTCTCCGAGTACCTCCAGCTCCGCCCGGCCGGGGGCGGGAACCTCAAGGGCCTGTGCCCCTTCCACGACGAGAAGTCGCCCTCCTTCCACGTCAGCCCCGGCAAGGGGCTCTTCCACTGCTTCGGCTGCCAGGAGGGCGGGGACACCCTCGCCTTCCTGATGAAAGTGGACCACCTCTCCTTCTCCGAGGCCGTGGAGCGGCTGGCCGCCCAGGCGGGCGTCACGCTGCGCTACGAGGAGGGCGGCTACGGCCGGGCCAGCCAGCAGGGGGAGCGCACCCGGCTGATCGAGGCGCACAAGGTGGCCGCGCGGTACTACGCCGAGCAGCTCGGCTCCCCCGAGGCGGAGATCGCCCGCCGGTTCCTGCGCGAGCGCGGCTTCGACCAGGCCGCCGCCGAGCACTTCGGCGTCGGCTACTCCCCGGCCGGCTGGGACCACCTGACGCGGTTCCTGCGCGGCCACGGTTTCTCCGACAAGGAGCTGGTGCTCTCGGGGCTCTCGCAGGACGGGCGGCGCGGGCCCATCGACCGCTTCCGGGGCCGGCTGATGTGGCCGATCCGGGACATCACCGGCGAGGTCGTCGGCTTCGGCGCGCGCCGGCTGCGCGAGGACGACAACGGCCCGAAGTACCTGAACACCCCCGAGACCCCCGTGTACCGCAAGTCGCAGGTGCTGTACGGGATCGACCTGGCCAAGCGGGACATCGCCAAGGAGGGCCGGGCCGTCGTCGTCGAGGGGTACACCGACGTGATGGCCTGCCACCTGGCCGGGGTCACCACCGCCATCGCCACCTCCGGCACGGCGTTCGGCGAGGGCCACATCAAGATCCTGCGCCGCCTGCTGATGGACAACTCCCGCACCGAGGTGGTCTTCACCTTCGACGGGGACGCGGCCGGGCAGAAGGCCGCGCTGCGCGCGTTCGAGGACGACCAGAAGTTCGCGGCCCGCACCTCGATCGCCGTCAGTCCCGGCGGCATGGACCCGTGCGAGCTGCGGGTCACCAAGGGGGACGCGGCCGTGCGGGAGCTGGTGGACAGCCGCTCGCGCCTGTTCGAGTTCGCGCTGCGCTCGGTGGTCGACGAACACGACCTGGACTCCGCCGAGGGCCGCTCGGCCGCGCTGGAGGCGGCGGCGCCCATCGTGAGCCGGATCAAGGACGGCTCGCTCCAGCACGAGTACGCCGTCCGGCTCGCGGGGCTGCTGGGCATCCTGGACACCCAGTTCGTGGTGCGCCGCGTCGGTCAGCTCGCCCGGTGGAAGCGGGACGGCGGCGGCCGGGACGGGGCACGGCGCCCGCGGCAGTCCCCGACGCACCCGGCGTCCCTGGCGTCCCCGGTGAACAGGGCGGCGCCGCCCACCCCGGGGTCGTACGGCCCCGCCCTGCACCTGCGCAGTCCGGCGCACCTGGTGGAGCGGGAGCTGCTGAAGCTGGCGCTGCAGTACCCGCACCTGGTCGCCCCGGCGTTCGACGCCTACGGGGCGGACGAGTTCACCGCGGCGCCGTACGCGGTCGTGCGCACGGTCATCGAGCGGGCGGGCGGCACGCACGGCGCGGACGGCGCGTACCTGACCCGCGTCCAGGAGGCCGCCCCGGACGACGCGGTGCGCAAGCTGATCACGGAGCTGGCGGTGGAGTCGCCGCGCCACCCCGGGGGCGGGGAGCCGGACGAGGCGTACGCGGGCGAGCAGCTCGTGGCCGTCCGGCTGGCCGCGGTGCGGGCCCGGGTGGCGGAGCTGGAGGGCAGCGCGCGACGGCTGGACGCCCAGGGTCAGCCGGAGCGGGCGGCGGCCGTCTGGCAGGAGCTGTGGGTGCTGGAGCAGTACGCCACCTCCCTGCGGGCCAGGGGCGCCGCGGCCCTGTAGGGAGCGCCACGCGCCGAGCGGCACCTGGCCGACCGGGCGAGGGCACGACCGGACCGGGCCGCGCGGGAGCAGGCCGCACCGACCACGCAGGGACAGCACCGGACCGCCCGTGCGGGAACAAGCCGACCGCGCGGTGGCCCCGCGCGGGAGCACGACCGAACGGTCGGTTTCGTCCCGTTCCGTAGCACTACCGACGCGTCTCGTAGTGCCCGCCGGGCAAAAACCCTCCGCAGACCCCTACTGAGCGCAGTGTGTCGTACCCCACACTGAGAGCGGCGTCCCAGCACGCCCACGAGCACGGCGCAATCCGCGGAGCGAACCGGCAGCGATCACCCTGGAGGTCGCCCTCGTGCAGACCCGGACCCTGACTTCCACCGACGTGCGCTCCCCCGCGCGGGCCGCCGCGGCTCCGGCCGCCGGGCCGCCCGCGACGCCGCCCGCGCACCCGGAGCAGGTCCCCCTCGTCCCCCTCGACCCGCTCCCGCCACTCCGCACGGAGGCCACCGGCCCCTCGCCCGACCTGTTCCGGCAGTACCTGCGCGAGATCGGCCGCATCCCGCTGCTGACGGCCGCCGAGGAGGTGGAGCTGGCCCGCCGGGTGGAGGCCGGCCTGTTCGCCGAGCAGAAGCTGACCGCGGGCGCCCACCTGGACACCGCGCTCGTCCTCGACCTGGACCGGCTGGTGGTGCGGGGGCGGCTGGCCAAGCGCCGGCTGATCGAGGCGAACCTGCGCCTGGTGGTCTCCGTCGCCAAGCGCTACGTCGGCCGCGGCCTGACGATGCTGGATCTGGTGCAGGAGGGCAACCTCGGCCTCATCCGGGCGGTGGAGAAGTTCGACTACGCGCGCGGGTTCAAGTTCTCCACGTACGCGACCTGGTGGATCCGCCAGGCGATGTCCCGCGCCCTGGCCGACCAGGCGCGCACGATACGCGTGCCCGTGCACGTGGTGGAGCTGATCAACCGGGTGGTGCGGGCCCAGCGGCGCATCCTCCAGGAGCGCGGCTACGAGCCCACCGCGCAGGAGGTGGCGACCGTGCTCGGGCTGAGCGCGGAGCGGGTGGGCGAGGTGCTGCGGCTGGCGCAGGAGCCGATCTCGCTGCACGCCCCGGTCGGCGAGGAGGACGACGTCCACCTGGGCGATCTGATCGAGGACGGGGACGCCCCCTCGCCCGTGGAGTCCGCGGCGTTCCTGCTGCTGCGCCAGCACCTGAACGCGGTGCTCTCCACGCTCGGGGAGCGCGAGCGCGAGGTGGTGCAGCTCCGCTACGGGCTGGTCGACGGGCGTCCGCGCACCCTGGAGGAGATCGGCCGCATCTTCGGCGTCACCCGCGAACGCATCCGGCAGATCGAGTCCAAGACGCTGGGCAAGCTGCGCGCCCACGCGTACGCCGACCAGCTCCGCGGCTACCTCGACTGACGCCCGGCGAGAGCGCCCCCGCCGCGCCGCCCCGACGGCGCCGCCGGGGCGGCGCGGGGCGGCGCGGGGCGGCGCGGGGTGACTCAGCCGGGGAACGCGCCGGGGTGGGTCTCGTCGCGCACGGCCGCGTACTGCTGGCGCACCGAGCCGCCCACGGCCAGCCCGGTGTCGTCCGGCTCGCACAGCGTGGCGGCGGGCGCCGGCCACGGCGGGGGCGCCGCGGGCGAGGCGTGCCCGTGGGCCACGCCCAGGGCCCACGCGGCCTGCCGGGCGGCGCCCAGGGTGGTGTAGTCGGCCGGCTCGGGGACGACGACGCGGGCGGCGAACAGCTCCGGGGCCAGCCGGCGCACGGCGGGCAGCTCGGCGGCCTTGCCCAGCAGGAAGACGCGGTCCACGCGCACCTCGCGGCGGCGCAGCACGTCCAGGGCGTCGGCGAGCCCGCACAGCATGCCCTCGAACGCGGCCCGGGCGAGGTGCTCGGGCTTCATCGCGTCGCGCCGCAGCCCGGCCAGCGTGCCCGCGGTGTGCGGCAGCTCGGGGGTGCGCTCGCCCTCCAGGTAGGGCAGGAACACCAGCCCGTACGCGCCGGGGGTGGAGGCGAGCGCGAGCTCGGAGAGCCGTTCGAGGTCGCAGCCCAGCAGCTCCGCCGTGCCGCGCAGCACCCGCACCGCGTTCGAGGTGCGCACGACGGGCAGGTGCAGGCCGGTGGCGTCGGCGTAGGAGGTGATGGTCCCGGCCGGGTCGGCCAGCGCCTGGTGGTGGACGGCGAAGACGGAGCCGGTGGCGCCGAGGGAGACGACGGCGTCGCCGAGGCCGAGCCCCAGCCCGAAGGCCGCCGCCATGGTCTCGCCGGTGCCGGCGGAGATCAGCAGCCCCTCGGGGGTCTGCCCGGCCGCCTGCGCGGGCCCCAGCACCTCGGGCAGCGCGACCGGGTGGCCGAGGGCGAGCTCGGCCAGGTCGGGGCGCCAGGCGCCGGTCGCCGCCGACCAGTAGCCGGTGCCCGAGGCGTCCCCGCGGTCGGTGGTGCGGCGGGCCGGACGCCCCAGGAGCTGCCAGGTCAGCCAGTCGTGGGGCTGGAGCGCGGCGACGGTGCGCGCGGCCGCCTCGGGCTCGTTGCGGGCGAGCCAGCGCAGCTTGGCGACCGGCTCCCCGGACTGCGGCACCAGGCCCACCGCCTGGGCCCACGCCGCCCGGCCGCCGAGCCCGTCCACCAGGTCGGCCGCCGCGGTCTGGGCGCGCAGGTCGTTGCCGACGAGGGCGGGGCGCACCGCGTTCCCGGCGTCGTCCAGCGCCACCACGCCCTGCTGCTGGGCGGAGACGCCGATGGCCTGCACGCCTTCGAGCAGGCCACCGCCCGCCGCCTCGCCGAGCGAGAGCAGCCAGGCCTGCGGGTCGATCTCCGTCCGGCGCCCGGAGCCCTCCTGCGGCGGCCCGGGGTGCGGGGCGTACCCCTGCCGGATGACGGCACCGGTGTCGGTGTCGCAGACGACGATGCGGGTGTACTCGGACGAGCTGTCCAGACCGGCGGCTATCCCCATGGCCACGATGATGCCGCATCCCGGCCCGGGCACGGCTCGGCCCCCACCCCGTGCGGTGCACGGAGCGGGGGCCGGAGCGCGGAACGCCGGTCAGAAGGAGGAGACCCGGGTCCCGCGGGTGAACGGGCTGTGGCCGGGCGAACCGGAGGACGCCCGGGCCGCCCGGCCGTGCCGACTCAGTCCTGGACGGAGGTGGAGCCGTTGTTCGCCAGGATCGGGATGTCCGACAGAACGTGCGACAGCGGGTCGTCGCCGTCGATCTGCGTCGAGTTCTCCGTGCAGGACTGCGCGTTGTTGCTGGTGAGGATGTCCTGAACGGTGATCGGGATGAGGCCGACCACGGAGCCGACGTTGGCCTTGTTCGGCAGCAAGGTGATGCAGGGCTTGTTCAGCGCGCCGTTGACGAGGCTCATGTTCGGGCTCATGTAGCCGCCCGTGGTGGTGTTGCCGTAAACCTGGGCCGACCCGTTGCCGCTGGCCGTGTCGTGGCCGGTGTCCTCGATGGCGAGGGCGGGGGCGGCGACGGCACCGGAGACGCCGACGACGGAAGCCGCCACAGCAGCCGTAGCGAGCACCTTCTTGATCACGAGTTTTCCTTCCGAGTCTGGGATGCCCCGCTGCCGGAGCAAACTGGACAACTCGCGAGCCGGGCAGAAGTTCTCTTCCTTCACTCGACCTGCGGATTCTTCGTATTGCCGCACTGTTCCGCCGAATGCACGCCTGTGCAGGTGAGAACGTTTCTGCGCGTCATCACGGCGGGCCTCGGTTCACACCAGGCGTCGGCCGCCCGGCGTCTTCGGGCTGCCGACGCCCCAGAACCGGCACGCGGCGCGCCAGGCGCGGGTTCCGGCGTGCCGGAACCCGCGCCTGGCGCGTCAGGACCCGCCGCACGGCGCCCCGGGACCCGGCGCCTCGGAGCCCGCCGCACGGCGCCTCAGGGCTTGCGCCCGACGCCGCCGTAGGAGTCGACGTGGGCCGGGGCACCGACCTGGCTGGGCTCCGGGCGCCACAGCGGGCAGGAGACGACCCCGGGCTCCACCAGCTCCAGCCCGGTGAAGAACTCCGCCAGCTCCTCCGGGCTGCGCAGCCGGTACTGCACGGCCCCGCCCTCGTTGTGCTCGTCCTGGGCCTTGCGGAGCGTGTCGTCGGTGTCCGTGCCGTCGCAGACGAGCAGGTAGCTGCCGGACGGGAGCGCGGCCACCAGCTCGCGCACGAGGCCCTGGGCCTCCCCGGTGTCCAGCACGTGGCCGAGGATGCCGCTGAGGATGAGCGCGATCGGCTGGTCGAAGTCCAGGGTCTGCCGCGCTTGCGCGAGGATCGCGCCGGGGTCGTGCAGGTCGGCGTCGAGGTAGGCGGTGGTGCCCTCGGGGGTGGAGGTGAGCAGCGCGCGGGCGTGCGTGAGGACGAGCGGGTCGTTGTCCACGTAGACGATGCGCGCCTCGGGCGCGACCCGCTGGGCGACCTCGTGGGTGTTGTCCACGGTGGGCAGGCCGGTGCCGATGTCCAGGAACTGCCGCACCCCCGCGTCCGCCGCCAGGTACCGGATCGCCCGGGAGAGGAAGGAGCGGAAGGCGCGGGCGTTGGCGGCGATGGCGGGGAACGCGGCCCGGAACTGGTCGGCCGCCATCCGGTCGACCTCGTAGTTGTCCTTGCCGCCGAGCCAGTAGTTCCACATCCGCGCCGAGTGCGGCACCGATGTGTCGATCACGGGCTCGCCCTGGCCGGGTATGCGGTCGCCGCTCACTGCGCCTCCTGTTGTGCACGTCACACGGTGTTCACCGCCCAACGTACCGCCCTGCCGCGCACGCGCACACGCAGGGCCGCCGCGCCCGCCGCCGCCCGGGACCGCGCCCGGCGCCGCCCGGGCCGCGCGAGCGCCGCACGGGCGGGCGCCGGCCGGAGTGAGGGGTGTCATGGTGAGCGCGCGCGGCGGCGCGGTACGGTGCCCGCGCCCGGGGTTCCGGGTCCCGCGCCGGGCGAGCGAACTGGGAGGTCTGCTGCCGTGTCCGCGGACGTCTCCTCCGTCATAGCCGCCACCGCGCGGTGGCTGGTGCGGGCCTACCCGCCCACGGGCGGCGCCATGAGCGCCGCGCTCGCCGAGGCCCAGGCCCGGCAGGCGGCGAGCGTCGCCGCGTGGCTGCGGTACCCCACCGCGCTGGACGCCGCCCTCGCCGCGCTGACCGGGGCCGGCGGCTCCGCGCGCCTGGACCGCCTCGTCGGTCTCGGCGGGCCCCGCACGGCGCGGGGCGAGGACGCCGGGGCGGCGGGAGCGGAGGCCTGGCGCACCTGGGTGGACGAGGTGGTCGCGAGCTGGGCGGCGTGCCTGCTGGCGTCCCCGGAGCTGGCGGCCGCCGCGGTGGCGGCGCTCTCGGACACCGAGCACGCCCCGGACGCCCCCGGCCGGTTCCGCCGCCTGACGGACCCCGACGAGCACGACCGCCGCGCCGCGCCGCTGCTGCGCCACCCGGACCTGGTGGCCGAGGTCGCCGACCTCCACCGGGCCCCGCTCCTCACCCGGCTGCACTCCGACCCGGTACCGGGCTGAGGGCGGCCGGGCCCGGCGCGCCCCCGGCGTCCACCGGCACCGTCGCCCGTCGCGCCGCGCCCGCTCCCCTCGCGGGAACCCCGGACGTGGCCGACCATGGCACCAAGCAGGCGCACGACGGCGAGGACGGCGCATGGGGACCACGTTCGCGGACCAGCTCGTCGGCCTGCTGCGCTCCGGCCGGACGGACGCCCTGCTCGCCGGGGCCGTGGCCGCCTGCGCCCCGGACGTGCCGGACGCCGAGGGCGCGCTGCACCGGCTCGAACAGGACGGCACGCTGCGGCTCGTCGCCGCCACCGGACTGCCCGAGCCCCTGGTGGAGTCCTACCGGGTGCTCGGCGCGGACTCCTGGCTGCCGGTGGCCCGCGCCGTGCGCGAGCGGCGCTCGGTGTACTCGACGGCGGGCGACTTCCCCTGGGCTGGCGTCGACCCGGCGCTGTACGGGCGCGGCGGGCCCCCGGTGGCGTCCGCGGAGTTCGTCTCGGTGCCGCTGCTGATGGACGACGCCTGCCTGGGCGTGCTGAGCCTGCGGCTGTCTCCTGGCAGTTCGCTGGACGCCGCGCGGGAGCACCGGCTGCACGCCGTCGCGACCGCCTTCGCCCACCGCTGGGAACGGCTGCTGGAGGCCGGCGAGGGGGCCCCGGCGCCCGTCGGCCCGCCGCCGGGGGCGATCGCGGCGGGCCGGGGCCGCGCGACGATGCTGGAACTGGCGATGTCCAACGCGCGCATCGGCACCTTCGACTGGGACTTCACCAGCGGCCGGCTGATCTGGGACGAGCGGCTGTGCGACCTGTTCGGCATCGAGCCGGAGAAGTTCGACGGCCGCGTCGAGACGTTCTTCACCGCCGTGCACCCCGAGGACGTGCGGCTGGTGGACGAGGCGGTGGCCGAGAGCCACCGCACGGGGAGGTACGCCGTCGCCTTCCGCATCGTGCGCCCGGACGGCACGGTGCGCCGGCTCGACGCGGAGAGCAGGGTCCTCTTCGACCGCGCCGGGCAACCGCAGGGCATGATCGGCGTCGCCCAGGACCGCACCGAGGAGTACGAGCGGGAGGCGGCCCGCGAGGCGCGCAAGGACTTCGTGCTCGCCCTCACCCGGGAGCTGGCCGCCGCGCTGACCACCCAGGACGTCGTCACCGCGGTGACGCAGACGGTCCTGCCCGTGCTCGGCGGCACCACCATGGCACTCGTGCTGCGCGAGGAGGGCGGGCGCGCGCGGCTGGCCGGTGCGCACGGCTTCGACGCCGCGGGGCTGCGCCGGCTGCGGGCGCTTCTGGAGATCACGCCGGACCACCCGGAGCTGGCCGGGCTGCACGCCGGCCGGCCCCTGCTGATCGAGTCGCGCCGGCAGCACCGCGCCCTGTTCCACGACCCCCGGCTGAGCCCGCTGCCGAACGAGCACGCCTGGGCGATCCTGCCGCTGACCTCGGCCGACGGGCTGGTGGGCACGTGTGCCATCACCTACGCCGAGCCGCGCGCCTTCTCCGACGACGACCGCACCGTCCTGACCGCGGCGGCCAGCATTCTGGGCCAGGCGCTCGCCCGCGCCCGGCTGCACGACACCCGGCGGCGCTACCTGACCGAGCTCCAGCACCTCATGCTGCCCCGGCGCGTGCCGCAGGTGCCGGGTGCCGAGGTCGCGGCGCGCTACCGGCCCGGTTCGGCGGGGCTGGACGTCGGTGGCGACTGGTACGACGTCGTGGCCCTGCCGGGTGGCCGACTGGCCCTGCTCATCGGCGACGTGCAGGGCCACAGCGCCCGGGCGGCGGCGGTGATGGGGCAGGTGCGGACGGCGATGCGCACCCGGGCCGAGGAGCGGTACGGGCTCGCGGAGCTGATGAAGCGCGGCAACGGCATGGTCTGCGGGCTGGACACCGACCTGTTCGCCACCTGCTGCGTCGCCGAGGTGGACCCGGCCCGGCGCCGACTGCGCGTGGTGCGCGCGGGGCACCCCTACCCGCTGCTCGTCGGGGCGGACGGCCGCCCCCGTGAACTGGAGGTGCCCGGCGGCATGCCGCTGGGCACCTTCCCCGACGGGGGCGACTACCCGGTCACCGAGACGGTGCTGGAGCCCGGCGCCGTCCTGCTGATGTACACCGACGGCCTGGTCGAGCAGCGCGGCCGGGACTACGCCGCCGAGGTGGCCGAGGTGGCCGGACGGCTCGCCCGGGACCGCCGGCTGGAGCTCGGGGCGCTGGCCGACCGGCTCGTCGCGTCGGCCGCCGCCGTCCCGCACCCCGACGACATCGCCGTGGTGCTGCTGCGGGCGGACGGATGAGCGGTGGGCGGGCGGGCCCGGGGGCCGCCCGGGGCCGTCCCCCTCCCGCGCCTCCTGCGCCGATTACCCCCTGCCGCCCGGAAGACGTGGGCGGCGCGGCGGGGCAGAATGTGCACCGGGAGAGCCGCGGGGATCACCGCCGGGTCGGCTCTCAGGCCAGCCCCAGGAGGTGAGGCGGTGGTCATCGAGCGGAGGTCCGCGGACGGGCGCAGGCGCCTGCCCGGCCCGGCGCGGGTGTCGGCCGCCGTGCGCCGCTCCCGCGAGGCGCTGGGGCGGTTGCTCGCCCCCCGCGACCGGCTGTCCTGGCTGAACGAGGCCAGCACCCGCATCGGCACCACACTGGACCTGGAACGCACTTCCCAGGAGCTGGCCGACTTCTGCGTGCCCGACCTGGCCGACGCGGCCGCCGTCGACCTGCTCGACTGCATCCTGCGCGGCGAGGACGCCCCCTGCTGGCGGGTGGGCGAGCTGCCCGTCACCCGGGCGATCGCCGTCTCCGAGATGCCGGGGCTGAACCTGGAGCCGGACCCGGTCGGGGACCTCTCCTTCCACCGCTCGGCCAGCCTCCCCTCCCGCTGCCTGATCGAGCGCAAGCCGGTGCTGGTCACCCGGATCGGCGCGGGCGAGCACGACGTCATCGCCCCCACCCGCAACGGCGCGGACGCCATGCGCCGGGCCGGGGTGCACAGCTACATGGCCGTGCCGCTGATCGCCCGCGGGGTGCTGCTGGGCATCGCCGACTTCATCCGCGTCGGGGGCCGCCCCGGGTTCAACCGCACCGACGTGGCCCTCGCCGTCGAGCTGGCCTCCAAGGCCGCCGTCTACGTCGACAACGCCCGCCTGTACGGGCGCGAGCGGCAGGCCGTCGTCTCACTGCAGCGGAGCCTGCTGCCGCGCGGCACGCCCACGACCCCGGGGCTGGCCGTGGACACCTGCTACGCCCCGGCGGCCGACCCCGGCGGCGTGGGCGGCGACTGGTTCGACGTCGTCGGCCTGCCCGGCGGGCGGACGGCGCTGGTGGTGGGGGACGTGATGAGCCACGGCCTGGCCGCCGCGGCCACCATGGGCCGGCTGCGCGCGGTGGCCCGCACGCTGATGGCCCTGGACATCGCCCCGGAGCGGGTGCTGGCCCGGATGGACCTGGCCGCCCGCGATCTGGAGGAGGACCAGGTCGCCACCTGCCTGGTCGCGGTGCACGACCCCATGCACGGCAGCTACACGCTCGCGGCCGCCGGGCAGCCGCCGCCGCTGGTGGTGGACGCCGCGGGGCAGGCCCGGTACGTGGAGCTGCCGGTCGGCGCGCCGCTCGGCTCGGGCGTGATCCCCTACGACGCGGTGGAGGTCAAGGCCGCCGAGGGCGACCGGCTGGTCCTCTACACCGACGGGCTGATGAAGAGCCGCTCCGGTGACGTGGACACCGCGCTGGCCCGGCTGCGGACGGCCGCCGCGGGGCTGGACGGCGCGAGGCCGAACGGCGCGAGGCAGGACGGCGCGAGGCCGGACGGCGCGGGGCTGACCGCGGACGCCCTGGTGGACGCGGTCTCCGCGGGCGGGCAGCGCTTCGACGAGGCGGTGGCGATCGTCTCCGCCGCCCACCCCGGCGCAGGCGACGTGCTGCTGGAGCAGTGGGGGTTGCCCTCGGACGGCTCGGCCGCCGCCCGCGCCCGCCGCCTGGTGCGCGAACAGCTCGCCCGCTGGGGGCTGGAGGAGCTGTCCGAGACCACCGAGCTGGTCGTCAGCGAACTGGTCGGCAACGCGCTGCGCTACGGCGACGGGCCGGGCACGCTGCGCATGCTGCGGCACGGCCGGCTGGTGGTGGAGGTCTCCGACACCGGCCCGGACCTGCCGCAGATCCAGCACGTCTCGCTGAGCGACGAGGGCGGGCGCGGGCTGCAGCTCGTCAACCTGCTGTGCCGACGCTGGGGGTCGTGCCGCACGCCGGCGGGGAAGATCGTCTGGGCCGAGCAGGACATCGCCGGCCTCGTCGGCGCCACCCAACCCGCCGACCCCGCCCTGCCGCACGGCGCCGGATAGCGCCCCGACCGCCGCGCGCGGCGGACCGGCACCGCGCGCGGCAGTCCGGCACCGCGCGCGGCGGTCGGCGTCAGCGCGGCGCCCCGCGGGGCGGCACCCCGTGCCGGATGGCGTGGGCCGTGTCGATCCCGTAGGCGACCTCCCGCAGCAGCCGCAGGCACGACGCGAGGAACGGACGCATCTCATCACCCTCTTCTCACCGGGCAGTTGACGACTGCCGTGGACACCGGACTTCGAGCATGCGGGCCGGAGCCACGGGGTCACCAGTGGCGTTGGCGCCGCCCTTCGATAAGATTCCGCCATGACGGACTCCGCCCCCCGACGGCACCGCGTCGCCGTCCTGGCCACGGCCACCGGAGCCACGTTCGAGGCCGGGGTGGCCCACGCCGTCTTCGGCAGCTACCTGCCCGATCTGAGCGAGGACCGCTACGAGCTGCTGGTGTGCCTGGAGCGCCCCGGCGGCCTCGCCCTGCCCGGCGGCATGACGCTGACCACCCTGCACGGCCTGGACACCCTCGCCGGCGCCGACACCGTGATCGTCCCCAGCTCGCCCGACGACGCGCTGGACCCCTCCCCTGAGCTGGTCGAGGCCCTGCGGTTCGCCCACCACCGCGGCGCCCGCACCGTCTCCACCTGCACCGGAGCCTTCGCCCTCGCCGGCGCGGGCCTGCTGGACGGACGCCGCGCCACCACGCACTGGCGCCACGCCGACCGCCTCCAGGCCCGCTACCCGCGCGTCGACGTCGATCCCAACCCGCTCTACGTCGACGAGGGCGACGTGCTGACGAGCGCCGGGTGCGCGGCGAGCCTGGACCTGTGCCTGTACCTGCTGCGCAAGGACCACGGCGCCGAGGCGGCCAACACCCTGGCCCGGCGGCTGGTGACGCAGCCGCACCGGGACGGCGGCCAGGCCCAGTACATCGAGACCCCGCTCGCCGCCCCGCCGGAGGGCAGCGGCGTCGCGGACAGCATGAACTGGGCCGTGGAGCACCTCGCCGAACCTCTCACCGTGGCCGCGCTCGCCCGCGTCGCCCGCATGTCCGAGCGCAGCTACCTGCGGCACTTCGCGCGCTGCACCGGCACCACGCCGATCCGCTGGCTCGTCTCCCGCCGCGTCCGCGCCAGCCTGCCGCTGCTGGAGACGACCACCGCGTCCGTCGAGCAGGTCGCCGCCGCCGTCGGGTTCGAGTCCGTCGTCACCTACCGGCACCACTTCCAGCACCTGATGCGCACCTCGCCGTCCGCCTACCGCCGGGTGTTCCGGAGCGGGACGGCACGGGCGTCAGCGGGCGCCCTCGCGCAGCCGACGGTAGGCCCGGTCCTGGGCGACGCCGATGACGGACTTCACCGGCAGCAGCACGATCCACGACAGCGTCGCGGCCGGCGGTGAGAGGAACGCCACCGGCACCGACGCCCCGAACACCACGACGACACAGGCCAGGTCGGCGACGTCCAGCAGCTCGGCGCGCCGCGCCACCGGCCCGGGCGGCCCCTGCGGATGCCGCTGCGCGCGGTGCAGCACGGCCAGGTGCGCCGCGTTGACGAGCGAGACGTTGGCCGCGTACATCGCCACCGCCAGCGGGATGTGGCCGTACTCGGCGAGCACGGCGGTCGGGAACGGCAGCAGCGCCACCAGCGCCAGCCCGACGAGCGTCAGCCCGACGACCTTCCCGTCCACCTCGCGCACCCGCCCCAGCACCCGGCGCTGCTCCCGCCAGAACTGGGCGATGACGGTGAAGCTGAGCCCGTAGGCCAGCAGGTTCGGCACCGCCTCCCCCAGCGCCTCCCGGAACTGGGCGTCCGTCAGCTCCGGCGGCAGCGAGATGTCCAGCACGAGCAGCGTCAGCGCGATGGCGTACACCCCGTCCGACAACCCCGTCAGCCGCTCGGGACCCACCACGACCGCAGAGTGCTCTTCCACCCGAACCACCCTAAACCGCCACCTCACCCGCCACACCGGACGAACCCCGCACCCCACCCGAACGCCCCCCCCCCCCCCCCCCCCCGCCCCCCCCCCCCCCCCCCCCCCCCCCCCCCCCCCCGCCCCCCCGGCCCCCCGCCCCCCCCGCCCCCCGCCCCCC
>NZ_JAPKFL010000028.1 GCF_026262575.1 Streptomyces marinisediminis | reverse complement strand
CCCCCCCCCCCCGCCCCCCCGCCCCCCGGCCCCCCCCGGCCCCCCCCCCCCCCCCCCCCGGCCCCCCCCGGCCCCCCCCCCCCCCCCCCGCCGTGCCCGGCCTGCCCCGCCCGGCCTGCGCGTCGCGCACGGCCTCCCTGCCCCGCGCGGCCCGTCTGCCGCGCGTGACGCGCGCGGTCTGTCTGCCGCGCAGTGCCAGGCCGCCGCGCCCGGCACGTCTGCCACGCATGGCCCGCGCGGCTCGTCCGCCCCGCACGGCCTGCCTGCCGTGCGCGGCAGGCACGCCTGTCTGCCACGCGTGGCGTGCCCATGCCCGTCCGCCACGCGTGGCGCGCGGTCTGTCTGCCGCGCACTGCCCGGCCGCCGTGCCCGGCCCGTCTGCCGCGCACGCCGCGCACGGCCGGCACGCCGCGCACGGGACCGCACGGCCGCGCGGTCCGCGCGCCGCGCCGGGGTCTCGTGCGGACCGCGTGGTCCCCACGTGTACGACCCGTACGGCTCGCGTGGCCTGCCCGCCGCGCGCGGGCCGCGCGGCCGACCCGCCCCGGGGGCGCCGGTTCCGCGCGGTGCGGGCAGCGCCCCGCGCCGCCGGCCGACGCGGCACGGCGAACCCGTCCGTACGGCGAGACGACCCCTTTTCTTCACCAGTTGAACAAAACGGCACCACCGCTGTGAGCTGCGTCTTCGACGCTTCCGGCGGGCGCCCGGCCGGGCCGTGGCGCCCGCGCGTCCACCGGGACCGCTAGGCTCTCGCCCAGGAAGACCGACTCACCCGAAGGAGACACTCGTGCCGTCCATCGACGTCGTCGTAGCCCGCGAGATCCTCGACTCGCGAGGCAACCCCACCGTCGAGGTCGAGGTCGGCCTCGACGACAGCAGCACCGGCCGCGCGGCCGTGCCCTCCGGCGCCTCCACCGGCGCCTTCGAGGCGCTGGAACTGCGCGACGGCGACAAGGCCCGCTACGGCGGCAAGGGTGTGGAGAAGGCCGTCCTCGCCGTCATCGAGCAGATCGGCCCGGAGCTCGTCGGCTACGACGCGACCGAGCAGCGCCTCATCGACCAGGCGATGCTGGACCTAGACGCCACCCCCGACAAGTCCTCGCTGGGCGCCAACGCCATCCTCGGGGTCTCCCTGGCCGTCGCGCACGCCGCCTCAGAGGCGTCCGACCTGCCGCTCTTCCGCTACCTCGGCGGCCCGAACGCGCACCTGCTGCCGGTGCCGATGATGAACATCCTCAACGGCGGCTCGCACGCCGACTCCAACGTGGACATCCAGGAGTTCATGATCGCGCCCGTCGGCGCCGAGTCGTTCTCCGAGGCGCTGCGCTGGGGCACCGAGGTCTACCACGCGCTGAAGGCCGTCCTGAAGGAGCGCGGCCTGTCCACCGGCCTCGGCGACGAGGGCGGCTTCGCCCCGAACCTCGGCTCCAACCGGGAGGCGCTCGACCTCATCCTGGACGCCGTGCGGAAGGCCGGCTACACCCCGGGCCGCGACATCGCGCTCGCCCTGGACGTCGCCGCCTCCGAGTTCTACAAGGACGGCGCCTACCAGTTCGAGGGCCAGACCCGCAGCGCCTCGGACATGACCGCGTACTACGCCGAGCTCGTCGAGGCCTACCCGCTGGTCTCCATCGAGGACCCGCTGTACGAGGACGACTGGGAGGGCTGGCAGACCATCACCGCCCAGCTCGGCGACAAGGTGCAGCTCGTCGGCGACGACCTGTTCGTCACCAACCCCGAGCGGCTGCAGCGCGGCATCGACGACAAGGCCGGCAACGCCCTGCTGGTGAAGGTCAACCAGATCGGCTCGCTCACCGAGACCCTCGACGCCGTCGAGCTGGCCCAGCGCAACGGCTTCAAGTGCATGATGTCGCACCGCTCCGGCGAGACCGAGGACGTCACCATCGCCGACCTGGCCGTCGCCACCAACTGCGGCCAGATCAAGACCGGCGCCCCGGCCCGCTCCGAGCGCGTCGCCAAGTACAACCAGCTCCTGCGCATCGAGGAGATCCTCGACGACGCCGCGGTCTACGCCGGTCGCAGCGCCTTCCCGCGCTTCCAGGGCTGACCGGAAGGGCGACGGCCCCCGCGCCGTACCCGGGCGTCCCGGCCCGCGGTCCCGTACCGTGTGGCCGGGACGACGGGCGCAGGGCCCGGCGCCGACACCGCGCAGACACAGCCACCAGGGAGGCGACGTGGCCCCGAAACGGGAACCGTCCGCCACGACGACCCGGATCAAGGCCCTCGGCGAGCAGGCCGCCGCCCGCGTCTACCGCGCCCAGAGCCGCCGGCTCCGCCGCACGCCGCGCCGCGGCAGGCTCACCGGGCGCGCCGCGCTGCTGGCGCTCGTCCTGTGCTCGCTGATCGTGGCGCTGGCGTACCCGATCCGCCAGTACGTCTCGCAGCGCGCCGAGATCGCCGAGCAGCGCGGCCAGGCGGAGCGCACGGCCGCCCGGGTGGAGGAGCTCCGGGACCTCAAGGCCCGCCTGCGGGACCCGGCCTACGTCGAGCAGCTCGCCCGCGAGCACCTGCACTACGTGCGGCCCGGCGAGCGCGGCTACGTCGTACGCGAGGAGGGCCCGCGCGAGACGCACCGGCCGAGCGACGACTCCGCCGCCGACCGCCCCTGGTACCGCAACCTCCTGGACGGCATCGACCGCGCCGACCGCCCCTGACGCCACCGGCCGCCCACCGGCCACCCGCCACCGGCTCCGGCCCTGGCCCGGCGTCACGGCGCCGCCGCCCGGAACCGCGCGAGCCGCCCGCCCACCGCACCACCCGCCCACCGCACCACCGCCCATACGCACGCACCCCGCCCGGAAGACACCCGCCCCGCATGGACACTCCGCCGCCCCCGACCGACCCCGCGCCGCCCACCGAGGCGGACGTCGCCGCCTTCCAGGCACAGCTCGGCCGGCCCCCGCGCGGTCTGCGCGCCATCGCGCACCGCTGCCCCTGCGGCCAGCCCGACGTGGTCGAGACCGCGCCCCGGCTCCCCGACGGCACGCCGTTCCCCACCACGTACTACCTGACCTGCCCGCGCGCCGCCTCCGCGATCGGCACGCTGGAGGCGGAGGGCGTGATGAGGGAGATGACCGAGCGGCTGGCCACCGACCCGGAGCTGGCCGCCGCCTACCGCGCCGCCCACGCGGACTACCTCGCCCGCCGCGACGCCATCGAGGTGCTGGCGGGCTTCCCCAGCGCGGGCGGCATGCCCGACCGCGTCAAGTGCCTGCACGTCCTCGTCGCCCACTCGCTGGTCGCGGGCCCCGGGGTGAACCCGCTCGGGGACGAGGCGATCGCACTGCTGCCCGAGTGGTGGCGCAAGGGGCCCTGCGTGCGGCCCGACGTTCCCGAGGAGGACTCCCGATGACGCGCGTCGCCGCCGTGGACTGCGGCACCAACTCCATCCGCCTGCTGGTCGCCGACGTCGACCCGGCCACCGGCGAGGCCCGGGAGCTCGACCGGCGCATGCGCGTCGTGCGGCTCGGGCAGGGCGTGGACCGCACCGGGCGGCTCGCGGCCGACGCGCTGGAGCGCACCTTCGCCGCGTGCCGGGAGTACGCCGACGTCATCGGCTCCCTGGGCGTGGAGCGCACCCGATTCGTCGCCACCTCCGCGACCCGGGACGCCGAGAACCGCGCCGAGTTCGTGCGCGGCGTGTTCGACCTGCTCGGCGTGGAGCCGGAGGTCGTCACCGGGGACCAGGAGGCCGAGTTCTCCTTCACCGGCGCCACCCGCTCCCTGACCGGCCCCGGTTTCGCGGCGCCCTACCTCGTCGTGGACATCGGCGGCGGCTCCACCGAGCTGGTCGTCGGCTCCGAGGGCGTGGAGGCGGCCCGCAGCGTGGACATCGGCTGCGTGCGCATGACAGAGCGCCACCTGGTGCGCGACGGGGTGGTCAGCGACCCGCCGACGGCCGAGCAGGTCACCGCCATACGCCGTGACGTGGACGCCGCCCTCGCCCTGGCCGAGCAGACGGTGCCGCTCTCCCGCGCCCGCACGCTCGTCGGGCTCGCCGGCTCGGTGACCACCGTCGCCGGGATCGCCCTGGAGCTGCCCGAGTACGACCCGGCGCGCATCCACCACTCCCGCGTCGGCCTGGACCGCGTCCGCGCGATCACCGCCCGCCTGCTGGCCTCCACCCACGCCGAGCGCGCGGCCATCCCCGTCATGCACCCCGGCCGCGTCGACGTCATCGCCGCCGGCGCGCTGATCCTGCAGTCCGTCATGGAGCGCTGCGGCGCCTCCGAGGTCGTCGTCAGCGAACACGACATCCTCGATGGGATCGCGCACAGTTGCGTCTCAGATGATCACGCCATCTGACCAGGGATAACGCGCACATTTTCGGCACCCCCGGGGGGAACGACCGCCGGGGGCGCCGCCGCGTCCGCCGTGTCGAGCGGCGCAGAACGGGCACGCTCCGTAGAACGGAGCAGACCACGGCAGCCACCCGGACGGCCCTACCATCGGAAGCTAGCCACCATGCCCGAGTACCTGCTGAGGTGAACGTGTGAGCAACTGGGCTGATCTGACGACAGGCAAGCGCATCAAGGCCCTACGGGGCACCGACCTGACACAGCAGGAGCTCGCGGAAGTCGCCGGCGTCTCGTACGCGCTCATCCAGAAGGCCGAGCAGGATCGCGGCGAGCTGTCCGTCGGGTCCCTGCTCAAGCTCGCCGCCGCGCTGCGCACCGACGTGGCCGTGATCCTCGGGCAGCAGGCACCGCGCCGCGGCATGGACCGTGGCAGCCGGACCGCGCTCCGGCAGCTGTCCGACGCCGTGCACGAGAGCGCGCTCGGCGAGTGGGAAGAGCTCGACGAGCCGAGCAGCGTCGATGAGCTCGGCCGCGTGCGCGACCTCGCGTGGGCCGCGTACTGGGACAGCGACACGGCCCGCGTGGCGACGCTCGCCTCGCAGGTGCTCATGGAAGGGCAGATGCGGTACGCCGCGGCGACCGGCGACGAACGCGACCGCCTCGCGCCGATCCTCGCTAGCACGTACCGCGTCGCCGCCTCGACCGCGAACGGCTTCGGACACCGAGACCTCGCCCTGTCCGCGCTCACGTCCGCGAAGCTGCTCGCGAAGCAGGCCAGCGATCCCATCATGGGCGCGCTGCTCGAGTCCACGCTGTCGTGGATCTACCTACGCGGGGCGAAGATGCCGCGGGCCGTCTCCGTCGCTGAGCGCGCCGCCCTCGCGATCGAGCCGTCGTTCAGCCGGGCGTCTCAGCCGGAACTACTCGCGTACGGTCGGCTGATGATCTCGGCCGCCGTCGCCGCGTCCCGCCGTGAGGACGAGAGCGCGGCCGACGACTACATCTCGCAGGCGCACGCCGCCGCGGCGCGGCTCGGCACCGACGTGAAGCTGTACGGAACGTCGTTCGGGCCGACGGCGGCGAAGACGGAAGCCGTCGGGATTCACGTCGCGCTGAAGAACTACGGGCGGGCGCTCAAGCTCGCCGGGCAGCCGGACATGCAGCTTCTACCGGCGAGCATGTCGAAGGTGGCGCGCAACCGCTACAAGCTCGACGTTGCCCTCGCGCAGTGCTCGGCTGGCCTGCATGACAAGGCGGGTGACACGCTGGTCGAGGTCGGCCTCGACGCCCCGGAGTGGGTGAAGCATCAGGCGTTGCCGGGGGTGATCGGGCAGCGGATCGCGAAGGTGTCGACGGCGCGCGTGCGGAACATCAGCGAGTTGATCGGCGTCCCGTTGATCGCATGACTCTTACGGAGCGTAGGAGTTGACTGCTCGTCGGCTGCGGCGGGTCCTATGCTCCGTCTCTTCACTATGTGTGATTGTGGCGCCACAATTGGCGCATGGTCAGCACTGAGAGCGGATCGCAGCAGGGGCCAACTACGCCCCGTAGAACCGAAGGTGAAAGGAAACGACGGCAGCAGCTCGCCGACGGCGCCGCTGGCATCATGCCGAGCGAGGCCGACGCACCGAAGGGCGTCGACCGCTTCCGCGTCGTGATCTACCTGTGCGCAGCCGCGAACACCAGCCTCACCGCACCGCGCCGGGAGTGCACCGAGTACGCCGCCGCGTTCGGCTGGGAAGTCGCCGACGTGATTGAGGACCGTTTCGGCCTGCTTCCCCCGGATGGGCGCGACGGCCTCGCCCGGGCCCTCGACATGGTCGAGGCGAAGGAAGCCGGCGCCGTCCTTACTCCGTGGCGGTCGATGATCGTGACGGTTCCGCAGGAGTACGATGAGGTCGCCCGCGACGTTGAGAAGCGCGGCGGGTTCCTTCATGTGATGGACTCCGACCGGTCCCGCCGTCGCCTGCCATGCTGAGCGCGCCGGTCATGCTGGGAAAGGTCACCGCGGGTTTCTGGTGTGAGTGGTGGTACGACGACTCGACCGCGCCGGAGCCGCGCCGCGTACAAGCCCTGCCCGTCGCCGCGCCGCAGAACGCGTTGCGGTGGGCCCGGGCCGGACTCGGCGTCATCGCGTCGGCCCTCGAGGAACCGGCATCGTCGTACGTGTTCGACTGGTTGGGCTCGGACCCGCGGCAGGCCGAGCAGCAGCTCGCCCGCGGGGAGCCGTTGACGTTCACCGTGACGTGCCGCGAGACGCGGTTCGAGTGGACGGCCCGCCCGGTTACGTTCCTGCCGCTCATCGGCGGCATACCTCGCCCGCACGGCGCCCGCGGGGGTGCGCCGTGTGAGTGAAGCCAATGGAGCTGCGGGCCCGCTTCACGTTTGAGCGCGGGGCGTGCCACCGGTGCGAGCGTACGGGGCTGCCCGTGGCGCAGCTGGGCACGATGGAGGCCCGGGGCATGACGGTGCCGTTCCGTGCCTGCCACTGGTGCATCTTCCGTATCGAGCAGCTGCATTGGGTTGAGGCCGAGCGCGCTCGGCTGCGCGCCGGCGGGCTCCTGCCGAAGCAGCAGCCGCGCCACCATCCACCGAAGCGGCGGGCGTTGTGCGTGCCCGGAATCCCGCTGCGCGTCGGCGTCTGCTCAAGGCGTCCGCCTAGTCTCCGCCTCCGTCGGGCTCGACATAGGGTCGCCCGGTCGAGGCGGGTTGCAAGAAGCACCACCAGGAGCACGACCTACAGGGAGGTAGGAACGTGGAATCTCAGCCGTGGATCATCAGTGCCGACGGGGGTAACCCGCAGGACGACAGCGACAGCGGCAACAAGCACGGCGGTGGCGGTTCGGACGAGGGCGGCAACACCTCGGACGGCTCCGGCCCGGCGGACGGCCAGTGAGTGAGCACGCTGTGAAGGAGGCCGGCCCTTCAGGGCTGGCCTCCGGCCTACTCGAAAAGGGCGCGCTCGTCTCCGACTGGCTGCCCGCGTTCAAGGCCGTCCCGCGTGATGCGTTCGTGCCCGACCGGCTGTGGCCGGGTACGGCCGGAGGGAACCGGCAAGGCACCCTCATCGACCGGAACACGGACCCGGCGCGGTGGTGGGGGCTGGTCTACAGCGACCGGCCGCTCACGACGCAATGGGACGACGGCGCGCACAGCGGCGACGACAAGGGTCGGTCGCCGACCTCGAGCAACAGCATGCCGACGATGGTGTTCGCGATGTTGCGCGAGCTGAGCGTCGAGCGCGGTTGCCGCGTGCTCGAGATCGGCACGGGTACGGGCTGGAATGCCGCGCTGCTCGCCTACCGGCTGGGGCCCGACAACGTCGTCACGGTCGAGGTCGATCCGGTCGTCGCGGAAGAGGCACGGCGCCGGCTCGACGCGGTCGACCTGCTGCCTGTGTCCGTCGTGGGCGACGGCGCGCAGGGCTACCCGGACGGGGCGCCCTACGAACGGATCATCGCAACGTGCGGCCTCTCGCGGGTGCCGTACGCGTGGGTCGAGCAGGCGCGGTCCGGCGCGGTGATCGTCGCCCCGTGGGGTCCGCCGTACGGCGGGCAGGGCGTCGTACGGCTGACGGTGGGCGAGGACGGTACGGCGTCCGGGCCGCTGGTCATGTCGTCGGCGTTCATGCGTCTACGCGACCAGCGCGACACGTTCCCGCCGACCGCGTCGTTCCCGGGCGCCGAGCAGTGGCCGGCCGACGGCGAGCAGCGCACCTCTGCCCTGTCGCCCGACGACATGGGGGCGTGGTTCCACATGTTCACGCTCGGCGTGCAGCTGCCGGACGTGTTCTGTCGCGTCGAGTGGGGCGAGGGCAACGCGTACCGGCTGTGGCTGCTGGAGATGTCCGGCCAGTCGTGGGCGACGGCGGACTACGCGGACGGCCGGAGCGAGTACGGCGTCGTCGAGTACGGGCCGCGGCGGCTGTGGGCTGAGGCTGAGGCCGTCATGTCGTGGTGGCGTGAGCAGGGCGAGCCGCGGTTCGAGCGATACGGGCTGACGGTCACGCCGCAGGGTCAACAGGTCTGGCTCGATCGGCCCGACAACTTGGTACCCGTGCGGGTGCCGTAGAACTCCGTCGCGTCCCGTCCCCCCCCGTGCGGGATGGGCGGAGAGCGGGGCCCCCGGTGTGCGCAAGCTGGGGGGCCTCGCGTGAACGCAGAAAGCGCTCCCACGCGGCCCGTTGCGGGCCGCGTGGGAGCGCTTGCGGTGTTACTTGGTGGCGAACTGCCACAGGGACAGGAGCAGGCTGCAGGCGGCGACCAGGGCGGCCATGGACGGCAACGGCCACTGTCGGCGCTCGAGGGCGTCGAGGCGGGCTGTGCCGCGCTTCTGGCGTTCGGTGTCGCCGCGCTCGAGAGCGTCGAGGCGGGCGTCGTGCGCGTCCATGCGAGTCGCGTGTTCCTTGAGCTGTTCGTCGCTCTGGTCGTGCCGCTGCACCAGCAGCGCGAGGGCGCCGTCGGTACGGGTGAACCCGACCTCGATCGTTCTGCGGATGCGCTCGAGCTCGAGGGCCACGGAGGCGGGGTCGGATGGGGTCGGTGCAGTCACTCCGTACCGCCCCCGGGCGGCTGCTCGGCGGTGTCCTTCGCAGCCACGCGGGCAGGAACCGTTGCACGGTCGGGGAGTTCATCACGCGCGTGATGCCGGCCGCGACGGCGAGGGCGAGGGCGTACCCGGCGGCGGTCTCTGGCACGTCCAGGGTGGGGAGCAGGATCGGGAGCGCGGCGGCGAGGCCGACGATCCTTTGTACGACGGTGCGGACCGTGCGGCGGGTCGAGTCGTTCACGGGAGGTCCGTTCGTGGGCGGTGCCCGCTCCGCGGCGTGGTGCCGGCCAGGGCGGGCCGGGGCGGGTGGCTACGCGGCCACCTGGAAGCCGTGGCGGCGGCCGAGCGTCGACAGGGACGCGCGGCCGGGGATGCCGTCGGCGGCGGCGCCGGAGTACCCGCAGCGGCGCTGCCACCGGGAGTACGCGGAAACCGTCTTGGTGCCGAAATGGCCGTCGACGTACCGGCGGTCGAGCAGGCCCTCGGCGGCGAGTGCTTCCTCGACGACGCGGGCGCCGCTGTAGCTGACCGGCGTTCCGGACTTGGGCGGGTCCTGGCGGGCGGCGGCGCGCAGCTTGGACAGGTCGACGGTCGTTCGGTCGCCGGGCAGGGTGCCGAGCAGCTTCCGCAGGCTGGTCTCTCCGGGCACGCCGTCGGCGTCGGCGCCGTGGTAGCCCAACGACAGCTGATACGCGCGGTAGTTAGCGGTGTCGGCGTCCGTCCAGTTCGGGCCCGGGCCGACCTTGTACGCGTCGCCGAAGCCCCTCGAAACCAGGGCGCGGCCGACGGCCGTCACGTGGTCGCCGTGCGCGCCGTCTCTCAGGTCGAAAAACGCGCCCTTGACCTGCTCGTTCTCCTTGAGGACGGCGGCGCCGAGTCCGATCACGGCCAGCGGTACGGCGGCGAGCGCTCCGGTCGCGGCCACGGCGGCGCCCGACAGGGCCATCGTCGACGTGCGGGCGGCACCGATCGCCGGGCCGATCCCGGCGAGGCCGGCGCGGGCTTCCTCGGCGCCTGTGCCGATACCCTCGCCGAGCGATGCGCCCATGTCGGCGCCCGCGGCGGCGAACCTGCCGCGCGTGTCGCGTAGGCGGCCGTCGGTGTCGCGCTGTAGCCCTTCCATAGCGCCTTGGGTGCGGGTCACGCCACGCTCCGCGCCGGAGTCGTCGAGGTCGATAAACCCGACCAGTTCGCCAATCGTGAGCGCCACGGGCCGCACCTTCTATGAAGTTGTGCGGGCGCGCTCAGCGCCCGGTGAGTCGTGCTATCTCGGCGGAGTCGGT
This sequence comes from Streptomyces marinisediminis, assembly GCF_026262575.1. GTDB lineage: Bacteria > Actinomycetota > Actinomycetes > Streptomycetales > Streptomycetaceae > Streptomyces > Streptomyces marinisediminis. The sequence continues at coordinate 64,031 of NZ_JAPKFL010000028.1, read as the reverse complement.
GACCTCGCGGGGCGTCTTCCGCCACGCCTCAGCGAAACGGGACTCGGAGCAATGCTCAGGACCTGTGGATCAGCCCCGGGAGGACGTACCTTCCCGGGTGATTGATCGATAGGTCACCGAGCAAGGCCGACGTTGCAGCGTCGGCCGGGAAGGCACGTCCGTGCTCAGCGTAGTGAACGACGACGGCACCACCGCCAACGGCTCCTCCTTGATCGACGAGATCGTCCGGGAGGGCGCGAAGCGGATGCTGGCCGCGGCACTGGAGGCCGAAGTCGACGCCTATATAGCAGAGTTGGCGCACGAGAAGGACGAGCGGGGGCGCCGGCTCGTGGTTCGCAACGGTCGCCACCAGCCGAGGAAGGTCACCACCGTCGCGGGAGCCGTCGAGGTGCGGGCCCCGCGCGTCAACGACAAGCGCATCGATGAGGCAAGGGGTGAGCGCAAGCGGTTCTCTTCAGCGATTCTCCCGCCCTGGTGCCGCAAGTCGCCGAAGATCAGCGAGGTGCTGCCGTTGCTCTACCTGCACGGTCTGTCCTCGGGCGACTTCGTGCCCGCGCTGGAGCAGTTCCTTGGCAGCTCGGCGGGCCTGTCACCGGCGACGGTCACCCGGCTCAGTCAGCAGTGGCAGGCGGATCACCGAGCGTTCGGCGAGCGCGATTTATCCGGCAGCGACTACGTCTACGTGTGGGCCGACGGCATTTACCTGCGCATACGCCTGCGGGAGACGAGATCGTGCGTGCTCGTACTGATGGGCGTGCGCGCGGACGGCACCAAGGAGCTGATCGCCATGAGCGACGGCTACCGCGAATCGGCCGACTCATGGGCCGACCTGCTGCGCGACTGCCAGCGGCGCGGGATGCGCGCCCCTGTGCTGGCGGTCGGCGACGGCGCACTCGGCTTCTGGAAGGCTCTGACCGAGGTCTTCCCCGAGGCCCGCCATCAGAGGTGCTGGGTTCACAAGATCGCCAACGTTGCGAACGCCCTGCCGAAGTCCGCTCAGCCCGGGGCGAAGAAGGCCCTGCGGGAGATCTACAACGCCGAGGACCGCGACCACGCGATCAAGGCCGTCGCCGCGTTTGAGAGGGCCTACGGGGCGAAGTTCCCCAAAGCCGTCAAGAAGATCACCGACGACACGGACGAACTGCTCGCGTTCTACGACTTCCCTGCCGAGCACTGGATCCACCTGCGCACCACGAACCCCATCGAGTCCACCTTCGCAACGGTCCGGCTCCGCACGAAGGTCACGAAGGGCGCCGGCAGCGCGGCCGCCGCCTTGGCCATGGTCTTCAAGCTGGTGGAGTCCGCCCAGCAGCGGTGGCGAGCCGTGAACGCGCCCCACCTCGTGGCACTGGTCCGGGCCGGGGCCCGCTTCGAGCGGGGCATCCTCATCGAGCGATCCGCCGACCGCGCGGCATGATCACCACCGACATCCGTCGGCCGGAAAACCGGTGGCAGGCCCGGCCAGCCCGTGGCGAAGATCGCGGCATGTCCAACTTCCTGGAGACCGACCGGCTCGTCCTGCGCGCGTTCACGACGGCCGACACCGACCACCTGCTCGCCCTGGGCAACGACCCCGAGGTCATGCGCTTCATCAACGGAGGCCGTCCCACCAGCCGCGAGGCGATCGAGACGAGGGTCCTGCCGCGACTGATGCACGACTACCCGTGCTGGAGGACCCGCGGCTACTGGGCCGCGCAGGAGAAGGCCACCGACACCTTCCTGGGGTGGTTCGAGTTCCGGCCGCTGGAGGAGCACAGCCCCGCCGTGGTCGAACTCGGCTACCGGTTGAACCGGGCGGCATGGGGGCGCGGCTATGCCACTGAGGGGGCCCAGACCCTGATCCACAAGGGGTTCACAGACCTGGAAGTCGAGCGGGTCACGGCGAACACGATGGCCGTCAACACCCGTTCCCGCCGCGTCATGGAGAAGTCCGGCCTGTCCTTCGTCCGGAACTTCACCGGGGACTGGCCGGAGGCCATCGAGGGCTCCGAACATGGTGAAGTCGAGTACGAACTCACCCGGACCGAGTGGGAACAGCGGTAGACGTCAACGGCCCAATCCACAGCTCTTGACAATTTCTCACACTCATCCGCAGTTCGATAGTTCCTCGGTTTGCGCAGCCACGAGCGGCAGACGTGGGGTGTCGGTCACCCAACGCTGGTAGCGCGACACTGCCCATTTTGGGCGGTCTATTCCGGACAACCCTCCTCCGTAACCGGTACGCCACCAGTTATTGAGAGAGTCGCGAAAAACCAGGAAACCTTCTCTCGCTAGGAGTTGAGCTTGCGAAGTGGAGATTCTTAAGGTTACTCGGGTGCAGGGTTGTATAGTTTGCGCCAAAGTGACGAAGGGTGGGTGCCCGGGGTAGTATTCCTCTTGTTCGGTGGTGGTATCGTAAATAGGTCGCAGGCTCCGATTTTCAAGCTCGAGCTGCTGATCTGCCTTATTGGGAGTCGAAGTTATGGCCCAGCTAAATTGTGCCGCCTCCTTGATGTTCGCTTCTTTCTCTTGTTGCTTCGTGTCTGCGTACGCCAATAGGGCTAGGATCAGAGCCGGAATTGCGATGAGAGCACTGATTCCTACGGAAATGTTGTTGATCCAGACGGTCCCCCTACCTTCACCTGCGCGCCTGATATTTTCTTGTGTCGTCCGCCGCCTTGGCAGGCGTGGTCGCCGTCTAGGGTGGGCGTAGCTGGATCGTCCGCGACTTCGCTTCGGGTGCATGGCTGCACCTTGAAGAAAGAACTACGTCCCCGTTGCAGTTTTCGCTATCAGCGAAGCGTGGAGGGGGAAATGCCCGACGGCATCGCGCGGTCCGTGGCCTGCGCGCCGGAGTAGCCGGAGCAGGTGGCGGGGCGGCCGGGGGCAGCGGGACTCTGCCGGGTGGGCGCCGGGGCGGACGCGTGGTGCGGCCGCCCCGGCCGAGGTGCGGGAGCGGGTCAGAACTCGTCGTCGAAGGAGACGGTGCCCTCGACGGCCACCTGGTACGCCGACGGGCGGCGTTCGAAGAAGTTCGTCAGCTCCTGGACGTCCTGGAGGTCCATGAAGGGGAAGGGGTTCGCCGAGCCGAACACCGGGTCCAGACCCAGCCGGGCCAGGCGCTGGTCGGCGACGCACTCCAGGTAGGCGCGCATCGACTCGGTGTTCATGCCCGGCAGTCCCTCGCCGCACAGGTCGCGGGCGAACCGGAGCTCGGCGTCGACCGCCTCGCGGAGCATGGCCGTCACCTCACGGCCCAGCTCCTCGTCGAAGAGGTCCGGCTCCTCGGCGCGGACGGTGTCGACTACGTGGAAGGCGAAGTCCATGTGGCAGCTCTCGTCGCGGAACACCCAGTTGGTGCCGGTGGCCAGGCCGTGCAGCAGACCGCGCGAGCGGAACCAGTAGACGTAGGCGAAGGCGCCGTAGAAGAACAGGCCCTCGATGCACGCCGCGAAGCAGATGAGGTTGAGCAGGAAGCGCCGCCGGTCGGCCTTGGTGCGCAGGGCGTCCAGGTCCTCCACGGAGTCCATCCAGCGGAAGCAGAACCGCGCCTTCTCCCGGATGGAGGGGATGTTCTCCACGGCCGCGAACGCCTGCGCGCGCTCGTCCGGGTCGGGCAGGTAGGTGTCCAGCAGCGTCAGGTAGAACTGGACGTGCACGGCCTCCTCGAAGAGCTGCCGCGACAGGTACAGGCGGGCCTCGGGCGAGTTGACGTGCCGGTAGAGGGTGAGCACCAGGTTGTTCGCCACGATCGAGTCCCCGGTGGCGAAGAAGGCCACCAGGCGGCCGATGAGGTGCTGTTCGCCTGGGGAGAGCGTGGCCAGGTCGGTGACGTCGGAGTGCAGGTCGACCTCCTCCACCGTCCAGGTGTTCTTGATCGCGTCGCGGTAGCGGTCGTAGAACTCCGGGTACCGCATCGGACGCAGGGTCAGCTCGAAGCCGGGGTCGAGCAGGTTCTTCACGGGTGCGGTCGGGGCGGTCGGGGCGGTCACTGGCAGGCCTCGCAGGTCTCGGGGTTTTCCAGGGAGCAGGCGACGGCGTCCTCCCCGCCCGGCGCCCGCTGCGGCACGGGCGCCTGCTCGGGGGCGGGTGCCTGCGCCGGCACGGACGCCGCGCCGCGCGCCGACTGCGCGATGCGGGTCGCGGGGCGCGAGCGCAGGTAGTACGTCGTCTTCAGGCCGCGCTTCCACGCGTAGGCGTACATCGAGCTGAGCTTGCCGATGGTCGGCGCGGCCAGGAACAGGTTCAGGGACTGGCCCTGGTCCAGATACGGCGTGCGGTCGGCGGCCGTGTCGATGAGCGCCCGCTGCGGGATCTCCCACGCCGTGCGGTACAGCTCCCGCAGCTCGGCCGGCAGGCCGGGCAGCTCCTGCGCGGAGCCGTTCGCCTCGCGCAGCGCCTGCCGGGTCCGCTCGTGCCACAGGCCCAGCCGCTTGAGGTCGTCCACCAGGTAGGCGTTGACCTGGAGGAACTCACCGCTGAGCGTCTCGCGCTTGAACAGGTTGGACACCTGCGGCTCGGTGCACTCGTACACGCCCGCGATCGAGGCGATCGTCGCCGTCGGCGCGATGGCCAGCAGCAGCGCGTTGCGCATGCCGGTGCGGGCGATCCGCTCCCGCAGCGCGGCCCAGCGCTCGGGCCAGGCGGGCTCGGCGTCGGGGTAGTGGTCCGGGTGCAGGACGCCGCGCGCGGCCCGGGTCGACTCCCAGGCGGGCAGCGGGCCGTGGCGCTCGGCGAGCCGCGCGGAGGTCTCGTACGCGGCGAGCATGACGCGCTCGGAGATCCGGGTGGACAGCGCGCGGGCCCGGTCGGAGCCGAAGGGCAGGCGCAGCCGGAACAGCACGTCCTGCAGGCCCATCAGCCCCAGGCCGACCGGGCGCCAGCGCGCGTTGGAGGCGGCCGCCTGGTCGGTCGGGTAGTAGTTGACGTCCACGACGCGGTCCAGGAACGTCACGGCGGTGCGCACGGTGGCGTCCAGCCGCTCCCAGTCCACCTCGCCCGCGTCGGTCAGGTGCGCGGCCAGGTTGACCGAGCCGAGGTTGCACACGGCCGTCTCCCCGTCGTCGGTCACCTCCAGGATCTCCGTGCACAGGTTGGAGGAGTGGATGACGCGGCCCGGCTCGGCGGTCTGGTTGGCGGTGCGGTTGGCGGCGTCCTTGAACGTCATCCAGCCGTTGCCGGTCTGCGCGAGGGTGCGCATCATGCGCGCGTAGAGCTGGCGGGCCGGGACGGTGCGCTGGGCCAGGCCGGCCGCCTCGGCGGCGCGGTAGGCGGCGTCGAACTCCGCGCCCCACAGGTCGGGCAGCTCGGGCACGTCGCTCGGGGAGAACAGCGACCACGGGGCGTCCGCCTCCACGCGGCGCATGAACTCGTCCGGGATCCAGTGCGCCAGGTTGAGGTTGTGGGTACGGCGCGCCTCCTCGCCGGTGTTGTCGCGCAGTTCGAGGAACTCCTCGATGTCCGCGTGCCAGGTCTCCAGGTAGACGCAGGCCGCGCCCTTGCGCCGCCCGCCCTGGTTGACGGCGGCGACCGAGGCGTCCAGCGTGCGCAGGAACGGCACGATGCCGCCGGAGTGGCCGTTGGTGCCGCGGATCAGGGAACCCCGGGCCCGGATGCGGGAGTAGGCGATGCCGATGCCGCCGGCGTGCTTCGACAGCCGCGCCACCTGGTGGTAGCGGTCGTAGATGGAGTCCAGCTCGTCGCGCGGGGAGTCCAGCAGGTAGCAGGAGGACATCTGCGGGTGCCGGGTGCCGGAGTTGAACAGCGTGGGGGAGGACGGCAGGTAGGCCAGGCCGCTGGTCAGCCGGTACAGCTCGGCCACCTCGGCCACGGCCTCCGTGCTGTCGTCGGCCGCCAGACCGCACGCCACGCGGAGCCAGAAGTGCTGCGGCGCCTCGATCACCTGCCGCGTGACCGGGTGGCGCAGCAGGTAGCGGGTGTGCAGGGTGCGCAGGCCGAAGAACTCGAACCGGTCGTCCGCGCCGTCCGCCTCGGCCCGCTCCACCAGGGCGTCCAGCGCCTCGGCGTGGGCGGCCACGAAGGCGGCCGTCCGGTCGGCGATCAGCCCCTGGCGGTGCCCCAGCGCGACGGACGCGGAGAAGGACGTGGCGCCCTGGCCGGCCGCCTCCTCGCGCACCGTGAGCGTCAGCAGGCGGGCCGCGAACCGGGCGTACTGCGGTTCCTCGCCGATCAGTCCGGCCGCCGCCTCGATCGCCAGCGCGCGCAGCGCGGCCTCGTCGGAGCCGGGCTGCCGGCCGCGCAGCGCGGCGGCGGCCACCCGGCCCGGCTCGGTGGCGGGCAGGTCGGAGCTCACCTCGGTGAGCGTGCGCAACAGCAGTGCTGAGGCGGGCTCTGCGGGTGCGATGGTCACGTGCGTGCTTCCCCTCGTTCGGCTTCGGCCCCGTGGGGAGGCGGCAGGCGCACGCGGCGGCGCGCTGCCAGGGCAGGGCTCGCCGGCGTTCCCGTCCACCGGCCCATCCCACGGGGCCCGGACGCGTACGACGCCGTCGGCAGGTACTCGGGCTTGCGGCGGCACGCCGAAAGGCGCCGCCCACACCGTTGCGGGACAGCTCCGGACTCCCACCGGATTCCCCTGCTGCGACAGCGGGATGAGCATACATGTGGTGGTGGGCACGCGCGGACGCCCTAGATGTTGTGTCGCCGCGTCGGACGCCGCGGGGCGGTCGCGCGACGGGCTCCGCTGTGCGACGGCTCCGGGCGCCCTGTCCGGGCGCGCCGCGGAAAGGCCGTGCACCTGCACCGGCCCATATGCCTGCTAGGGTCGAGAATACCCCCGGGGGTACAACGAAAGGAGCCACAGCCGTGTTCTTCGTCGAGACCCTGGAAATCGAGGACCTGGGCAACCGCAGTTACCTGGCCGGCGGCGCCCGCCGCGCGGTCGTGGTCGACCCCCCGCGCGACATCGACCGGGTGATCGCCGAGGCCGCCCGGCGCGACGTGTGCATCGCGCTGGTGGCGGAGACCCACGTGCACAACGACTACGTCTCCGGAGGACTGGAACTGGCCCGGATCACCGGTGCCCGTTACCTGGTGCCGGCCGCCGCGGACGTCTCCTTCGCTCGTACCCCCGTCGCCGACGGGGACACGCTTACGGTCGACGAGGGCCTGTCGCTGCGGGCGATCGCCACCCCCGGCCACACCCCGCACCACACCTCGTACGCTCTGGAAGCCGACGGCCGCGGCGTGGCGGCGTTCACCGGCGGCTCCCTGCTGATCGGCTCCGTGGGGCGGCCCGACCTGGTCGAACCCCGCTTGACCGAGCGGCTGGCCCGAGCGCAGCACGCCTCCGCACGCCGCCTGGCCGACGAGCTGGACGACGCGGTGCCGGTACTGCCCACACACGGTTTCGGCAGCTTCTGCTCCAGTTCCCAGGCCGAGGGGGACACGACCACGATCGGCCGGGAACGCGCGACCAACGACGCCCTGACGCTGGACGCGGACGCCTTCGTCGCCCGGACGCTCGCCAACCTGGAGGACGTTCCGGCCTACTACGCGCACGTGGGCCCGGTCAACGCCGCCGGCCCCGCACCGGTGGACCTCACGCCGCCGCGGCCCGCGGACGCCGAGGGCATCGCCGAGCGCCTGGCCGCCGGGGAGTGGGTGGTGGACCTGCGCAGCCGCGTGGCGTTCTCCGCGGGGCACGTGCCCGGGTCGTACAACTTCGAGAGCGAGGGAAAGCTCGCCACGTACCTGGCCTGGCTGCTTCCGTGGGGCAAGCCCGTCACACTGCTCGCCGAGAGTCCGGACCAGCTCGCGGACGCGCAGCGGGAACTGACCCGGGTCGGCATCGACCGTCCGGCCGCCGCCGCCACCGGAACCGCGGCGGGCTGGGTCCGCGACGGCGAGCAGCTCGCCTCCTTCCCGCGGGCGGCCTTCGGCGACCTCGTCGGGGCGCGAGAGCGCGGTGAACAGGTCGTGGTGCTGGACGTGCGGCGGGACTCCGAACGCGCGGGTGGGTACGTCGACGGGTCAGTGCACATCCCCATCCACGAGCTGCACGGCCGGCTCGGCGAGGTCCCGGACGGCACCGTGTGGGTGCACTGCGCGAGCGGGATGCGCGCGGCGATCGCGGCCTCGCTCCTGGACGCCGCCGGCCGGGCCGTGGTGGCGGTCGACGACGGGCTCGACGCCGCCGCCGACGCGGGCCTGCTGCTCACCCCGCCCGTCACCGACTGAGATCCCGCCACGACCATGGAAACGACCCCAGGCATGCCCTTTCTCCGTTCTCCCCGTGGCCGGGGCCCCGGCCACCGCTCCTCGGCCCAGGCGGGCCGGCGTACCACTGACGTAACGGCGGGTCGGCCCGTGGTGGACGGGCGGGACCACGGTGGCCCGGCCGCGTGAGCTCCCTGGTCCTGGCCCTGGTCGCGGGGGCGGTGGTCGGCACGGCGCTGGGCGCGCTCGGCGGCGGCGGCAGCGTTCTGGCCGTCCCGGCGTTGATCTACCTGCTGGGTTTCACTCCCGTGGCGGCCACCACCGCCAGCCTGCTCATCGTCACCGCGACCTCCGCCACCGCTCTGTACGCGCGCGCCCGTGCGGGGCACGTGAGGTGGAAGGCCGGCACGCTCTTCGCGGCGGCGGGAGTGGTGCCCGCCGCCGCGGCCGGAGCCGCCGCCGCCCGCCTGCCCCAGTCGGCTCTGACCGCGGCCTTCGCCCTCTTCGCGGCCTTCGCCGCCGTCAGGATGCTGCGGGCCGGGTCGACCGCGCAGCCCGGAGGCGGTGGGACGCGGCCGGGGCGGGTGGCCGGAGCCGGCGCGGGCCTGGGCGCGCTGACCGGGCTGCTGGGCGTCGGCGGGGGGTTTCTCGTCGTCCCGACATTGGTCACGGTGCTGGCCTTCGAGATGCAGGCCGCCGTCGGTACCAGCCTGCTCATCATCTCGGCCAACTCGCTCGCGGCCCTGGCCACGCGGGGAGCGACCACGGTCGGCCTCGACTGGACGGTGATCGGTCCCTTCACCGGCACCGCGATCCTCGGTGCGTGGGACGGGCAGCGGCTGGCCGCCAGGGTGTCCGAGGCCGTGCTGCAGCGCGCCTTCGCGGCCGTCCTGCTGGCCGTGGCCGCACTCATGCTCGTCGACGCCCTCAGCTGACCCCGCGCGCCCGGCCCGGCGCCCGGCATCACGCGAGGGAGAGGAAGAGTTTCTCCAGGCGGGCCCGCATCTCCTCGCGACCGCCGTCGTCGGCGGCTGCGTCGGGGTCGGTCAGGCAGTGCTGCAGGCCGGTGGCGATGACCGCGAACCCCGCTCTGTCCAGCGCCCTGGAGGCGGCGGCCAACTGCGTGACCACGTCCTCGCAGTCCCGCCCCTCCTCGATCATCCGGATCACCCCGGCGATCTGCCCCTCGGCCCGCCGCAACCGGTTGACCACAGTTCTCAGTTCCTCGGCCGCCATCACCAGCTCCACGAACCACTCCCGTCGAATACCCCCGTGGGTACCCTACCCGGGGGCCCGCCGAGCCGGAAGCTTCGGGTCCCGGGGCCTCAGGGGTGACTCGCCGGTGCCCCCGGCCGACCCGGACTCCGGCAGACCGCGCATCCGACCCCGCCGTGCGCCTCCGGGGGCACGTCCCGGCCCCGACCGCCCCCTGCCCCCGGCGGACCGCGGGGGGCAGGGGGCGCCCGCGCGGACGGGCTGGCGCCGCACCGTGTGCACGCGTCCCCCGGGTCGCGCCGGCGTGGCGCGCGCGGTACTGCGACGAGGTTCGTGAAGTTCTTCACAAGGAAAAGCGCGCCGACGGACCCGATTTTCCGATTCTTTGAACTTGCCGAGCCCGGAACCGGCTTGGAAATCAAGGTGCCGACGCGGGTCCCGGCCACCGGCGGGGGCGGCGGCGTCGGCCCCCGGTGGCCGCACGGTGACGGCAAGGCCGCAGCTCACACGGGGTGGACAACGCCCGGGGCGGGAGCGCGGTTCCCGGCCCGCGGTGTGGTGCCGGTCACGGGGCGGGGGAGTGTAGCAGAGGTGCGGGGCGAGCTTGTGAAGGGGCTCACGAGCCTCGGCCGTTCGGGTGCTGGATACTCGAAGGCATGAGCACCACGGAGCGTCCTCGCATCCTCGTCGTAGGTGGTGGGTACGTCGGTCTGTACGCAGCGCGCCGCATTCTGAAGAAGATGCGGTACGGCGAGGCGACCGTGACCGTCGTCGACCCGCGCTCCTACATGACGTACCAGCCCTTCCTCCCCGAAGCCGCCGCTGGCTCCATCTCACCCCGCCACGTCGTGGTGCCGTTGCGCCGCGTGCTCCCGAAGGCGGAGGTCCTCACCGGCCGCGTCTCCGGCATCGACCAGGACCGCAAGGTCGCCACCGTCACCCCGCTGGTGGGCGACGCCTACGAGCTGCCCTTCGACTACCTGGTGATCGCGCTCGGCGCCGTGTCCCGGACCTTCCCGATCCCGGGCCTGGCCGAGCAGGGCATCGGCATGAAGGGCGTCGAGGAGGCCATCGGCCTGCGCAACCACGTGCTGGAGCAGCTCGACAAGGCCGACTCCACCACCGACGAGGACGTCCGCCGCAAGGCGCTCACCTTCGTCTTCGTCGGCGGCGGCTTCGCGGGCGCGGAGACCGTCGGCGAGGTGGAGGACCTGGCCCGGGACGCCGCGAAGTACTACCCGAGCATCAGCCGCGAGGACATGCGCTTCGTCCTGGTCGACGTCGCCGACAAGATCCTCCCCGAAGTCGGGCCCGAGCTGGGCAAGTGGGGCCTGGAGCACCTCCAGAAGCGCGGCGTCGAGGTCTACCTCAAGACCGGCATGGACTCCTGCGTGGACGGCCACGTGGTGCTGAACAACGGCCTGGAGGTCGACTCCAGCACCATCGTGTGGACGGCGGGCGTCAAGCCGAACCCGGCCCTGTCCCGCTTCGGCCTCCCGCTCGGCCCGCGCGGCCACGTGGACACCCAGGCGACGCTCCAGGTCTCCGGCACCGACTACGCCTGGGCCGCGGGCGACAACGCCCAGATCCCGGACCTGGCCGCCCGGGCCGCCGGAGTCGAGAACGCCTGGTGCCCGCCGAACGCCCAGCACGCGCTGCGCCAGGCCAAGGTGCTCGGTGACAACGTCATCTCCGGCATGCGCGGCTTCCCGCAGGCCGACTACAAGCACGCCAACAAGGGCGCGGTGGCCGGGCTCGGCTTGCACAAGGGCGTCGCGATGATCGTCCTGGGCAAGAAGACCAGGATCAGGCTCCGTGGCCGCCTCGCCTGGTACATGCACCGCGCGTACCACGGCCTGGCCGTGCCGACCTGGAACCGCAAGATCCGCGTCTTCGCCGACTGGACGCTGGGCATGTTCCTCAAGCGCGAGGTCGTCTCGCTCGGGGCGATGGAGAACCCGCGCGAGGAGTTCTACGAGGCCGCGCGCCCGGTGCCGCCCGCCGTCGAGGCCGACGACACCGCACGCCAGAAGGCCCGCGCCTCCTAGCGCGCGGCACCGCCGGCCTGACGACGAGGGCGCCCTCCATCCGTGGGGAGGGCGCCCTCGTCCGTGCGGGGCGACCGCCGTGCCGGACGCCGCGACGGGGCAGACCCTGGCTGCTGCGGCACGAGCGGGTGTAGTGATCACGAGTGCTGTTGACGCTGGCCTGGCACGTCGCCGCGACGTAACGCCGACGGCGGCCGGTCGTTGCACCGGGCGTGATCAACCGACGTACCGCCGCCACGGCTACGGCCCTGACCGCCGCCGTCCTGGGCACCGCACTGACCACCGCAGGCCCCGCCTCAGCCGGCGGCATCGGTGACGTCCTCTCACCTGCCTTCGGCACCTTCTGCGCCAACCACCACACCGGCGCCCACGCCACCGGCGCCACCACCTCCGGTACCGGAGCCGCCAACGGCAATCTCGCCGGCCTCCCCCTCGGCTCCGCCCTCAACCAGTGCGGCGGCGCCGACGCTCCGGCAGTCGTGCAAGACACCGCTGAAATGGTTGCGGAAGAAGACATCCAGATCGGACTCGTCAACCCCCAGGATGTTGCCAACAGCAACGGCAGCTAGCGCCGCGTCAGCCGGGGTTCGCCCGTCGAGGAGCGGCGTTTCGGTGCGGTGCGTCGCAAGGCGCCGGATCGGCGGCGTAGTGGGCGTAGGGGCCTGCTCGGTCGGTTCGGCGACGCCGCGAGGCGCCGTGCCGGACGCCGCGACGGGGCAGACCCTGGCTGATGCGGCACGAGCGCGCGGCACCGCCGGCCTGACGGCGAGGGCGCCCTCGTCCATTCCGCGGCGACCGCCGGGGCCGCGGGGCCCCCGGGGCCCCGTCCGGCCGGTGGCGTCCGTGCGGGTGCACGGCGCTGCGCCGTTCCGGCCCGGCGGCCCCGTGGCCCCGGCCCGCGTCACCGCGGCGCGCGGGCCCGCGTCGGCGTGGCCTCCGTCGGTCGGAGGACGCCGCTCGCGGGCCCGCGCGGGGGCACGCTGCCTACCTGCCTACGCCGTCTACGCCGTCTACTCAGCCTTGATGGCCGCGAGCATGTTCAGCCGCGCGGCGCGGCGGGCGGGCCACAGGGCGGCCAGGACGCCGACGACGGCGGCCAGGGCGAGGAAGAGGCCCATGCGGCCCCACGGCAGCACCAGCTCGTACGTGGCCAGGGAGCCGCTGATCATCTCACCGGCGGCCCACCCGAAGAACACCCCGAGCCCGAGTCCCATCACGCCGCCGAACAGCGCGATGACGACCGACTCCAGCCGCACCATGCGCTTGACCGCGCGGCGGTCCAGCCCGATGGCGCGCAGCATCCCGATCTCCTGTGAGCGCTCGAAGACCGACATCGCCAGCGTGTTGACGACGCCGAGCACCGCGACGATGACCGCCATGGCCAGCAGCCCGTACAGGATGTTGAGCATCAGCGTGAACATGCTGGCGATGTCCTCGGTGACGTCCTGCTTGCTCTGCACCAGCAGCGCCGGGTTGTCGCCGAGCTCACGCTCCAGCGCGGACTGGACGGCCTCGCTCGGCCCGTCCTCGGTCTTGACCAGGATCTGCATGGCGTCGACGCGCTGGAGGTGCGGGTCGAGCGTCGCGGTGTCGAGCATGATCCCGCGGATCATCTCGTTGCCCTCGTAGATGCCGGACACGGTCAGCTCGCCGCGCGCGCCGTCCTCGTAGGTGACCGGGATCGTGGAGCCGAGCCGCCAGTCGTGCTGCTCGGCGGTCTTCCGGTCGACGACGGCCGCGTCACCGCTGAGGCCGGAGAAGGAACCGGCGGCGAAGTCCAGGTCGGTCAGCTCGCCGATGTCCGCGCCGTTGACGCCGGTCAGGTACTCGGTGTCGCCCTCGATCTCTGCGGGCGAGTTGCGCAGCGGGCTGATGGCGGTGACCCGCTCGTCCTCGGCGAGCGTGCGCTGCACCTCCGGGGACAGCGGCGTGTAGGTGGCCATCGAGATGGTGTAGTCGGCCTTCAGGGCGTCGGCGGCCAGCTTCTCGATGCCCTTCTGAGCGCTGCCCGCGACGACCGTCATGCCGGTGATGAGGGTGAGGCCGATCATCAGCGCCGACGCGGTGGCGGCGGTGCGGCGCGGGTTGCGCACGGCGTTCTGCCGGGCGAGCTTGCCGGAGACGCCGAACACGCGCAGCAGCGGCGCCGCGGCGGCGATCAGCGGCCGGGACAGCAGCGGCGTCAGGACGAAGACGCCGACGATCATCAGCATGCCGCCCAGGCCCATGGGGAACTTCGCGGTCTCGGCCTCCATGCCGGTGCCCAGGAACACCAGCGCCGCGCCGGCGGCCACGAGCACGGAGCCGATGACGTTGCGCACGACCAGGCCGCGCGTCGAGGCGGTGGCGTGGACGCTGCTCATGGCGGCCACCGGCGGGATCTTCGCGGCCCGGCGCGCGGGCAGCCAGGCGGCCAGCACGGTGACGCCGACGCCGACGACCAGCGAGGCGACGATCGCACCGGTGGTCACCTCCAGCGGCCCGTCCGGGAGCAGTGCCCCGCTGGCGTTCAGCAGCCCGCGCAGCCCCGCGGCGATGCCGATCCCGGCGAGCATGCCGCCGACCCCGGCGACGAGGCCGACGACGGTGGCCTCGACGAGCACCGAGCGCGTCACCTGGCGGCGGCTGGCGCCCACCGCGCGCAGCAGCGCCAGCTCCTTGGTGCGCTGGGCCACGAGCATGGTGAAGGTGTTGGCGATGATGAACACGCCGACGAACAGGGCGATACCGGCGAAGACCAGCAGGCCGGTCTGCATGCCGCTCATCTCGGCCTCGATCGCCCGGGCCTGCTCGTCGGCCAGGTGCTGACCGGTGACGGCCTCGGCGGTGTCCGGCAGCATCGCGGACACCGCGCGCTCGAGTTCGCCCTGGGAGGTGCCGGACGCGGCGCTCAGGGCGATCTCGGTGAACTCGCCGGGCGCGGCGAAGAGGTCCTGCGCGGTGGCGGTGTCGAACAGCACCAGTGTGCCGCCCGCGGCGACGTTGCCGTCGTCGGTGGTGAAGACGCCGGTGACCGTCTCCTCGCGCACCGGCCCGTCGACCGAGAGGCGCGCGGTGTCGCCGACCTCGTAGCCGGTGCGCTCGGCGGTCCTGGCGTCGATCGCGATCTCCCCGGCGCGCTGCGGCGCCCGGCCCTCGGCCATCGGGTAGCGCGGGTCCGCGCCGTCGGCGCCGGCGTAGTGGTTGGCGCCCCGTGTGGACCAGCCGTCGCCGACGAGCTCGCCGTCCCGGTCGGCCAGCGCGGTGAAGCCGGAGACCGCCCCGATGGCGGAGTCGACGCCGGGCAGCGCGGCGGTCTCGTCCAGCAGCTCCTGGCGCAGCGCGGGTGCCTCACCCGGCGTCCCGGACGCCCCGCTGGTCGGCTGGACGGCGACGTCGACGTGTTCGAACCCCTTTTCGGAGCCCTTGTGGTAGGCGGAGGAGATGGTGTCGGTGAACACCAGGGTGCCGGAGACGAAGGCGACGCCGAGGAGGACGGCGAGCGTGGTCATCAGCAGCCGGGCCTTGTGCGCGAGGACGTTGCGCACGGCGGTACGGAACATGGGTGGGCTTCCTACGGTGCGGTGGGGACGGAGTGGCTCGGGACGGGTGCGGCGCGCGGTGCGCCCGGGAGGCGCGTGGGCGTCAGCTCGTGCGCCCCTTGGCGTCGAACCCCTTCATCCGCTCCAGCACCTTCTCGGCGGTGGGGGCGGTCATGTCGTCGACGATGCGCCCGTCGGCGAGGAAGACCACGCGGTCCGCGTAGGAGGCGGCGACCGGGTCGTGCGTCACGATGACGACGGTCTGGTTCAGCTCCCGCACGGAGTTGCGCAGGAAGCCCAGCACCTCGGCGCCGGAGCGCGAGTCGAGGTTGCCGGTGGGCTCGTCACCGAAGATGATCTCGGGCTGGGAGGCCAGCGCGCGGGCGACGGCCACGCGCTGCTGCTGGCCGCCGGAGAGCTCGCTCGGGCGGTGCTTGAGCCGTCCGGACAGGCCGACGGTCTCCACCACCCGGTCCAGCCAGGCCCGGTCCGCCTTGCGGCCCGCTATGTCCAGCGGAAGGGTGATGTTCTCCAGCGCGTTCAGGGTGGGCAGCAGGTTGAAGGCCTGGAAGATGAAGCCGATCTTGTCGCGGCGCAGTTGGGTGAGCTTCTTCTCCTTGAGCGTGGTCAGCTCGGTGTCGCCGATGCGCGCGGACCCGCCGCTGACGGTGTCCAGGCCGGCCATGCAGTGCATCAGGGTGGACTTGCCGGAGCCGGAGGGCCCCATGATGGCCGTGAACTCGCCGCGCCGGAACTCCACGGAGACCTGGTCGAGCGCGACCACCTGGGTCTCCCCGGCACCGTAGACCTTGGACAGACCTGTGGCGCTGGCGGCGGCGTCGCCCGCCGGGGCGGTCGCGGGGGCGCCGAAGTGGGTGCTGGTGGTCACGGGGAAGGGCTCCTGTCGGACGGGTGAAACGGTCCTTTCCATCGTGGGCCCCGGCGCGTCCGTCCGGGTCCGCCGTACTGCCCGTCTTGGGGTGCCCTTCCGGGGTAGGCGCCGCTCCCGGGCGTCCTACCTGGGGATGACCGCGCCCCCGACGGCCCCCGCACCGCCGACCCGGAGCGGCCGCCGGAGCCGGGGGCGAGTTTGCGACATTCCTGGTCGCTGGCATATGCCCCCGGATCGCCGCACCGTGCGCGCCTCGGCCTGACGGTCGATCAACCGGCAATAAATTAAGACAACATCGCTCACGGAACGCGACGTTGGATGCACAGATCCGGTTACCCTCGTTCCGCACCTTGGGAACGGGCCGGACGCCGCCAGCGGCAGCACACTCCGGCCGGGGAGCCGGTGCCCGGATGGTGGAATGCAGACACGACGAGCTTAAACCTCGTTGGCCTCGTGGGCCGTGCCGGTTCGAGTCCGGCTCCGGGCACTACCCCTGCCCCTGTGCTGACCTGCGGATACGACAGGACCTCGCGGCCCTCCTCCGAGCCCTTGGGAACACCGTGCCGCGCACGGACGCCGACGGACCGGCCGCCGTGGCGGCCGCCGCGTGCGAGGACCGCCTGAACCGGCTGCGCGGCGGGGCGCGCCGCCACGTCGAGGTACGAGACCAGGCTCCCGCCCGCTGAGACCCCCGCCCCGGCAAGCGGCGCCGGGGCGGGGGTCTACCCGCGTAGAACGGAGTTCGTGCGCGCGGTCGCGTTCGCTGTCGACGAGGAGCGAGCGACGGTCGCCGCGCGCCGAGGGCGCCGCCCTCCCCCCCCTGGCCGCTCCGGCCGCGAGCGGTGTCAGTCGAGGTCGAGGACCATCGCCTCGTACAGCGGAGCGCCCGGGCCCGGACGGGCCATGCCCACCCGGCGGTACCCCCACCTCCCGTACGCGACCCGTGCGGCCACCGCCTCCGGCTCCGGCCGCACGGTGAGCGTCGCCCGCTCGGCGCCGGAGCCCTGGAGCAGACGGCCGTGCATACGGGCGGCGACACCACGGCGGCGCCAGGGTCTGCGCACGGCCAGTTCCAGCATCGCCCACGTGCGGGAACCGTCCTCCCGGACGAAGTCCTCCGCGAGCGGCTCCCGCACGTTCGCCCACCAGCGCGTCTCCGACGGCAGCGGGTAGCCGTACGCGAACCCGACGACCTCCGCGCCCTGGCGGGCCAGCACGAGCCGCATCCCGGCCCGCAGGGTGTGCCGGCGGTAGTGGTCGGCGAACTCGGCCACGTCCCCGGGCCCTTCGCAGTAGGGGGCCTCCGCGTACACCTCCGCGTAGGCCGGAAGGAACACCGCGAGCTGCGGGAGCGCGGCGTCCCGCTCCGCGTACAGCTCGTACGTCACCTCGCCACCGGGCATCACGCGACCCCCTTGACCCGCGCGTACTCGCCCAACTCCGCGGCGGCCTCCCGGGCGGCCGCCGCGTCGACGGCCCCGAGGAGGTCGGCCACTTCGGCGAGCCGGCGCAGCACCCGGCCGGACTCCACCTCTTCGATGTGCTCCAGGCTTGCCACGGCACTTGCGGCGCCCTCGTCCACCTCGCCCGCCGCGACGAGACTGCGGGAGAGCGTGAGCCGGTACAGAGCCCTGTTCCTGCCGTACGTCCGGTCCTGGTGCGCGAGGGCGGCGCGGAGGAACCGCGCCGCGGCGCCGTGGCGGCCGAGCTCCGTGTAGAAGAGCCCCTGCGCGTAGTCCAACTCCGCGGCGCCGTGGAAGGCGGCCCACTGCGGTGGTGGCTGCCCCCGGTCGGGTCGTTCGAGGAGCCGCAGGGCGTCGGCCAGCCGCCGGGACGCAGCGCGCTTGTCCGCCATGAGGGACAGGGCGCGGGCTTCCCGGGCGGCGATGAGGGACCGCAGGACGGGGGACCCGTGCCGGGCGGCGCGCTCCTGGGCGGCGCGGGCGAGGTCGAGACCGTCGCGTGGACGGCCTTCGTGGTTGGCCTGCATCGAGAGCGAGGCGAGGGCGAGGATGGTCAGACCGGAGTCGCGCAGCATCGTCGCGGTGGTCAGAGCCTCACCCCAGTAGCGCCGCGCGGTGTCCTGGTCGTCCGCGTCGTAGTGCAGCCATGCGCAGTGTTCGGCCGCTTCCCCGGCGAGGAGCTGGAGCTGCCGGCCGATCGCTTCCTGGTAGGTGCCTGTGTTGACGACGCGGCGGACGCGGCGGAGGTGGCGCACGGCCAGCGACCGCACGTCGCCTCCACCGTAAGCGTCATCGAGCTGGTAGAGGGAGAGGAGCTGGTCCCGCAGCCCCACCAGGTGCGGCGTGCCGACAGCGCCCGACGGGGCGGGCGGGGACGACACGTGGGGCAGGCCCACGCCTGCCGCGACTCCGAACGACTCGGCCAGGAACGCACGGCGGTCCACTGCGCTGCTCCTCTCTCCCGCAGGACGGCTCCGGTCCACGATGACACCCGGCGGAGGCCCGGGAAATCCGAGTGCGCCCGGGTCCAGGCCGAACATGGCGTGGAGAACCCGCCACGCCCGCGCGCGGGGCGCGGGCGGACGCGGCTGCCGCCAGCGGCGGAACTGGCGGTCCGTGAGCGTCACGTCCTCGCCCAGCAGAACCGCTGTCGCGTCGAATGCGCGCAGGAAGTCCCCGGGGCGCGCCCAGCCGTGTGCGGCACATGCCTGCTCGAAGCACGTTGGTTCGGCCGATCCCCTACACGACTCCGGCATATCGCTGACGGTAGCGAATGCGTCGCTTCCCGAAGTACTGGTTCCACGGAAAGTCCGGCGTGAAGTCCGCGCGAACGTCCGGCGGCGCAGGGCCCGCAGGAGTTGGCTCGTACGTGAGCGACAGAGAGGAGTTCCGAAGGTGATCACCATCGTGGTCAGCACGGCGAGCGGCTTCCCGCCTCCGGCCGGGGGTCGGCGATCCACTCCGGCGGACGGGCGTCCGGCCCCCACGGGTGGCCCCGGGAGGCGGTGCGAGAGGAGGGCGGGCGAGGACCGGCGGCGTTCGGCCCCCAGCGAGCCGCTTCCCGCTGGCCCGCCTGCCGCCGGTGGGACGGGCCCGAGTCGGCAAGAAGCAGGTTGACCTTGTCCGAGCAGCCGACCCCTGCCGTGGCGCGCCCATATGTACCGCCGCACGTCAGGCCCTCCACCCGGCCTTCCACCACCGGTTGTCCGGCTTACAGCGAGACGCTCCCCAGGGCGGGCCAGTCCGCGCGGTCGGCACGAAGGCTCGTCCGTGACGCCTTGTCCGTATGGCGCCTCGAACCGCTGGTACCAGACTCGGAGCTTGTCGTCTCGGAACTGGTGGCGAACGCCGTCACGCACGCGCGGGGGCACGTCATCCGCGTGAAGGTGACGCGCCTGGGGGCGTCGCGCGTGCGCATCGGTGTCGTCGACAAGTCCCCGGCACGGCCGACGACGCGACAATCGGGGACCGATGATCCCCGGGGCCGTGGCCTCGTCCTCGTCGACGCGGTGGCGGCGAACTGGGGCACCGACCCCCTCCCCTGGGGAAAGCGGGTGTGGGCCGAACTGATCGCCTCATCGCCGGGAGGCGGGGCGGCGTGAGCGACCGGACTGCCCAGTTTCTCCACGTACTGCTGGTGCCGGGGCTGCTCGGCGCCCGGTGCGCCGGTACCGGCCGTCGGTAGGCGTGGATGCGGCCCCGCGAGTGGACCATCGGAGTGTGCTGGCGCTGTGACGCGGAAAAGGTGCCCGTGCTGTGGCTCGGTCCCGTGCAGAGCCAGGACCAGGGCGACGCGCCGTTCCTCTGCTGTGAGCCCTGCGTCCGGCGCCTGGAGGCGCTGGTGCACGCCCATCACGCCCGGCGCGACGCCGCGTCCGCCTGACGACTCCCGGCCGGGCCGTGTCGCCGCGTGTCCGGCCGGGGGCCCCGTCCACCGGAGCCGTGCGACGCGCGGGCGCCTCACCCGCCCCGGTGCTCCCACAGCGCCGGGTCGTCGGCCGCGCGCTGTCGGCCGGCGCGGCGGGTCCGCCGGGCGGCCGGCCGCCGCCCGCGCCGGGCGTGTGCCGTCGGCGGGGCGCGCGGCGCCGGCGCGGGTCAGGCGGCGGCGGCCCACTCGGGGGCGGCGGTGGCCTCGGACCACAGGGCGAGGAGGCGGACGTACTCCTCGGCGCGCCGGGCGTCGGCGGGCTGTTCCATGAGGTCGCGGATGCGGGCGTTGACGTCGGCCGGGGCGGGGCGCACCGGGCCGAGGAGATGGGTCGGCAGGGACATGGGTTCCACCGTAGGCACTCGCACTGACAGGCGAACTTCGCGGGGGGAGTGCGGAGTTCCGGGGTGGGGCGCCGGGTGGGGGTCAGGGGTGGTCGGTGGGCGTGGGGTCCGTGACGGTTGCCGGGGGCGGGGCGGCCGGGGCGGGGTCTTCGGCGGGCAGGCGGCGGCGTCGGCGGCGGCGGATGAGGGCCCACGGACCGCGCGTCGCGGTGACCTCGGTGCCGCCTTCGGACGCCGCGCGGGCGGCCGCGTGGGCGACCGGGAGCAGGCCCTCGCGGCGGGCGGCGTCCGGGCGCTCGCGCGGCCACAGGTCGAGCGCCCCGCACACGGTGGGCAGCACGGCCATCGCGGCGGTCGCGTAGCCCTCGGCCGAGGGGTGGTAGCGGTCGGGGCCGAACAGCTCCTGGGGGTTGGCCGCGAACTCCGGGCCCAGCAGGTCGCCCAGGGACACCGTGCGACCGCCCCGCTCCACCACGGCGATCGTCTGCGCCGCGGCGAGCTGGCGGCTCAGGCGCCGGGCCAGCCAGCGCAGCGGCTGCCCCATCGGTTCGACGGTGCCCAGGTCGGGGCAGGTCCCGACGACGACCTCGCTGCCCGCCGAGCACAGCCGCGTCACCGCGTCCGCCAGGTGCCGCACCGAGTGGGTGAGCGGGACGCGCTCGGTGACGTCGTTGGCCCCGATGATGACCACGGAGACGTCCGGCACCCCGTCCGGGTGCCGGAGCAGCAGCGTCACCTGGCGGTCCAGGTCGTCGGAGCAGGCGCCGGGCAGGCCGGCGTTGCGCAGCCGCACCGGACGCTCGGCCACGGCGGCGAGCCCGGAGGCGACGAGCGCCCCGGGCGTGAGCCGGGCGCGGTGCACCCCTTGTCCGGCCGCGGTGGAGTCGCCGAGGAACGCCAGCCGCAGCGGCGGCCCGTCCCGGAGCGCGAAGGCGGCCCCGTACAGCCCGTCCGCGCGCGGCGGCAGCTCCTCGGAGCGGCCGACCCGGCGCCGGGTGAACCGTGCCTCGGCCACCACCAGCCCGATCGCCGCCCCGCTGAGCAGCCCGATCCCGCTGCCGCCGTACGCCGCGGCCGCCGCGACGCGTCGCGCCACCCTCACCCTCGACATGCGCCGCCCGCCTTCCGTCTCGGCCCGCTCGACGACGCCCCGGGCGGTGCCCGGCCCCGCCCGGCCCCGCTCGGGGCCGCACCCGCGTCTTACAGGGGTGTTGCCCACCGTGGTCGCTCGCGCAACACCGCGCAACGCCCCCGGTCGGCCGGGTCGCGCAATAGGCTGCTGGGTGGGACCGCGACCGCGGCCACCCCTTCAGACGCGGAGACCACAGTGCAGTATCACGAGTCGATGATCGAGCTTGTCGGCAACACCCCGCTGCTCAAGCTGAACAACGTCACCTCCCCGACCGGCGCCACCGTCCTGGCGAAGGTGGAGTACTTCAACCCCGGCGGCTCGGTGAAGGACCGCATCGCCGTGCGCATGATCGAGGCGGCCGAGCGGTCCGGCGAGCTGCGCCCCGGCGGGGTGATCGTCGAGCCCACCTCGGGCAACACCGGCGTGGGCCTGGCGATCGTCGCGCAGCAGAAGGGGTACCGCTGCATCTTCGTGTGCCCGGACAAGGTGTCCACGGACAAGATCAACGTGCTGCGGGCCTACGGGGCGGAGGTCGTCGTCTGCCCCACGGCCGTCGACCCCGGCCACCCGGACTCCTACTACAACGTCTCCGACCGCCTGGTGCGCGAGACGCCCGGGGCGTGGAAGCCGGACCAGTACAGCAACGCGAACAACCCGCGCTCGCACTACGAGACGACCGGCCCGGAGCTGTGGCGGCAGACCGAGGGCCGCATCACCCACTTCGTGACGGGCATCGGCACCGGCGGCACGATCTCGGGCACCGGGCGCTACCTGAAGGAGATCTCCGAGGGCCGGGTCCGCGTGGTCGGCGCCGACCCCGAGGGCTCGGTGTACTCCGGGGGCTCCGGGCGGCCCTACCTGGTCGAGGGCGTGGGTGAGGACTTCTGGCCCAGCGCCTACGACCGGGAGATCGCCGACGAGATCATCGCCGTCTCGGACAAGGACTCCTTCCAGATGACGCGCCGCCTGGCCAAAGAGGAGGGCCTGCTGGTGGGCGGCTCCTGCGGGATGGCGGTCGTCGCGGCGCTGGAGGTGGCCGAGCGGCTGACGCCGGAGGACGTCGTGGTGGTCCTCCTGCCCGACGGCGGGCGCGGCTACCTGTCGAAGATCTTCAACGACGACTGGATGGCCGACTACGGCTTCCTGGACGAGTCCGAGCCCACCGCCGTACGGGTCGGTGACGTGCTGCGGTACAAGGAGGGCGCGATGCCCTCGCTGGTGCACATGCACCCCGAGGAGAGCGTCGGCGAGGCGATCGAGGTGCTGCGCGAGTACGGCGTCTCGCAGATGCCGATCGTCAAGCCCGGTGCGGGGCACCCGGACGTGATGGCCGCCGAGGTCGTCGGCTCCGTCGTCGAACGCGAGCTGCTGGACGCGCTGTTCACCCAGCGCGCGGCGCTCGGGGACCCGCTGGAGAAGCACATGAGCGACCCGCTGCCGCACGTGGGCTCCGGGGAGCCGGTCGGTGACCTGATGGCCGTCCTGGAGGGGGCCGACGCGGCCATCGTCCTCGTCGACGGCAAGCCCACCGGCGTCGTCAGCCGCCAGGACCTGCTGGCCTTCCTCGCCCGCGGCCAGTAGGCGGCCGGCGGGGGCCCCGGCCCGCCTCACCCACGCCGCCCGCGCCGCCCGCGTCGCGTCGTCCCGCCCGCGCGTGCGTCGCCGGCCCGGCTGTCGATCGGTGGTCACGGGCGGGAAACGGTGAGGTGACACGGGACGGGCAGGGTGGTGTGCGTCGGCGGAGCGGACCGCGGAGCGGCTCCCGGGGTTCGTGGCCGACGGTGCGCGGCCGGTCCCGACCCGGGCCGCGTGGGACGCGGGGACCGGCGCCGGGGCGCGGCGGTCCCCGCGCGGTGCCGCCCGCCCGGCCGGGGCCCGTCCGCGGTCAGCCGCCGGTGCGACGGCCCAGGAGGTGGGCGTGGGCGTACACCGCGTTGACGCCCACGATGCCCAGCCACGTGATCAGCACGGCGGCGGTGCCCACCTGGGTGGCGACGCCGATGAGCGGAATGGCCAGGCCCAGCGAGATGAGCGCGAGGGCCAGCACGGACCCGGCGTTGGGCGGGCCGTCCCAGGGTCGGCCGAAGCGGCGCCCCGACGTGTCGGAGCGGGCCTCGCGGGCGGCGGCCACCTGCTGCTCGGCCAGGCTGCGGCGGACGCGGGTGTCCACCACCTCGTCGAGCCGGCGGTCGAGCTTCTCCAGGAACGCGTCGACCAGGGCGTCGTCGTACTCGGGGCCGAGGTCCTCACGGGTCCGCAGGGTCGCGTCGAGTTCACGCCGGATTTCGGGATCGGGGCTCATGGCAGGACGGTAGGGCCGCGCGGCGGCCCCGGGCACGGGGGACAACCCCCCACTTGCCCGTGTGCATAGGGTCATGCAGAGTCGGTGGCTGCTGAAAGTGCTGAGGAGAGGGCGGGTGGACGCCATGAGCGGTGCGGCGGCGCGGCTGCAGAAGCTGTTCGAGGGGCACCGGCTCACGCCGACGCAGCGGCGCATCGCCCACTGCCTGGTGCGGCGGGCGGACGACGCGCCGTTCCTGTCCAGCGTGGAGCTGGCCGAGCTGGCCGGGGTCAGCCAGCCCTCGGTCACCCGGTTCGCCGTCGCCCTGGGGTTCGACGGGTACCCGGCCCTGCGCCGGCACCTGCGCGAAGCCCCCGCCGAGGCGGGCGCCGACGCCGGGGACGCGGGCGAGCGCGCCGCCAACGCCTACCAGCAGGCGGTGGCGGCCGAGGTCGACAACCTGCGCCTGCTGGCCGCGCAGCTCGCCGACCCGGCACCCGTCGCCGAGGCCGCCCGGGTGCTGGCCGCCTCCCGTCCGCTCCCGGTGCTGGGCCTGCGGGCCGCCGCCGCGCAGGCGCGCGGATTCGCCTACTTCGCCGCCAAGGTGCACCCGGACGTGCGCCTGCTGGACGAGGGCGGCTCCCTGCTCGCCGACCGCCTGGACGGCGCCGTCCGCGCCGGGGCGGGGGCGCTGCTGTGCTTCGCGCTGCCCCGGCACCCCCGCGAGGTGCTGGACGCGCTGGACCTGGCGCGCGGGGCCGGGCTGCGCGTCGTCACGGTCGCGGACAGCGCCTTCGCCCCCGTCGCCCGCCCCGAGGACATCCTGCTGCCCGCCGCCGTCGGCACCGGCCTGGTCTTCGACACGGCGTGCGCGCCGATGCTGCTGGGGCGGGTGCTGCTGGAGGCGATGTGCGACGAGCTGCCGGACGCGCAGGCCCGGCTGGAGGAGTTCGACACCCGCGCCACCGAGCGCGGCCTGTTCCTGCCCTGAGGCGGCCCGCGCGGTCAGGGCAGGGCGCGGGCGGTGGCCGTCACCCGGCGGACGGCGCCGGCCAGGTCCGCGTCGGTGCCGGCGGTGCGCAGGGCTTCGGCGAGGTCGTGTCCGGCGACGGCGAGCTGGTCACCGACGGCGAACATCCCCGCGTCCGGCAGCTCGCGGGGCCCGCGGTCGGGCTCCTCCAGCCGCTGCGCCCGGTCGGCCAGCTCCCGGGCCAGCGCCAGCGCCCCGGCCGCCGCGCCCCGGCGCAGGGTGCTCTGCGGAAGGGCGCGCAGGCGGTCGGCCAGCGCGTCGACGGCGGTCACCAGGGGCATCACATCGCGCACGGCGCAAGCCTATGCTCCGGGTGCCCCCCGGGGGTGGCCGGAGGGCCTGTTGCCAAGGGCGGCGGGCTCGGGCACGGTGTCACGAAGGGCTCAGCGAACGCGTCCGGAGGCGCCGATGTCCCACGCCATCTCTGATGAGACCCACCAGAACCTCCTCTCCCGCATCCCCGAGTGCACCGGCCGCGAGGTCTGCGACTGGATGCGCACCGTCGACGAAGGCCCGTCGTTCTTCCGCTTCGAGGACAAGGTCAACTGGTTGCGCGGGGAGCACCACCTCGCCTACGGCCACGCGAAGGCCCTCATCCACGAGCACGACATCCGCCGCGGGAGGTCGGGCCGCAAGCACTGAACGGGCCGCAGGCATCGAGCGGGCCGCAGGCATCGAGCGGGCCGCAGGCACGGAGCGGGCCGCGGGCCGTTCCGCGCCCCGCCACGGGGGCCGCGGCGCGGAACGGCGCGGTGTCACAGCTTCGGGGTGTCGTAGCGCCGGTGGCCCGTGTCCCGGTCGGGGATCTCCAGGACCGGCACGGGCTTGCCGCCCGGGTCCCCGCCCCGGGAGGTGCTGAAGGACAGGGTGCCGCTGGCCGCGTCCACCGTGTTGTCCTCGTTCAGCAGGAACAGCGCGCGGGCGGTCTGCGCGGCGCTCGGCCGCTGCCCCTCCTCGCCCGAGTAGGTCAGCCGGACGGCGCGCACCGCGGTCAGCACCGCGTCGTGGTGGGCCACGGCGTACCCGTCCGCGAGGGCGGTCGGCACGTCCTCGACCGCGGGCAGCCGCGTGCGGAAGGCCGCCTCGAACGCCGCGTACCCCGCGGGCGCGCCCGCGGCCGGGCCGTCCTCGCCGGTCCACGCCGGGTCGCTGGCGGACGCGTGCACCACCGTGATGTGGTGCTCGCGCAGCCTGGCGACCTCCTCCTCGGGGATCACCGGCCCGGTCTCCACGAACAGCACCGACACCGGGTCGGACAGGCAGGTGCGCACGTGCAGGGCGTCCAGGAAGTGGTGCAGGTCGGTGGTGCGCCCGGAGAAGAGCACCATGTCGGCCTCGGCGCCGCAGAGGTTGCGCACCACCGGGTCGAAGAAGCTGTAGGGCACGTCGGAGGAGACGGTGGTGCCCTGGAACGGCTGCGGGGCGCGGCCGGACAGCTCCTGTGCGAAGGTCCGCTCGAAGCTGTCGGTCAGGGACTTCACGTGCAGGTCGGGCGGGCTCTCGTCGTGCACGAGCAGGGCGGTGCGCAGGTCGTCGCGGGCCCCGACGTAGGCGTGCAGCGCGGCGACGAAGTCCCGGTTGCTCGGGGTGACGCGCACCAGTCCCGGGATGTGCGCGTGGCGCAGCCCCGAGGCGCTGGCCACGGAGGCGATCATCGGGATGTCGGCCTCGGACAGCCGCTCGGCGGCGGCGCGGGTGCCCGCCACGCTGGGGCCCAGGCCCGCGACGGCCACGAGCGGTGTCTCCCCGTGCGTCATGTCGATCAGCTCCTGCACGACCGGCTCCCAGCGCTCGTGTCCGCTGCCGGCGTTGGCCAGGTGGAGCTGGATCTGCGGGGCCGGGTCGCCCAGTTCCCGGGTGTGGTTGGCGCGCATCTGGGCGACGTGGGCCCCTTGCAGGGAGTGGAGTATCTGGGCCGGGCTCTGCGGGCTGTCGGCGTGCGGGGTCAGCGTGCTGAGCAGCGCCACCTTCACGGCGGAGCTCTCCTCCTCGGCCACCCGGTCGTTCTCCACCTTGATGCGCTGCTGGATGGCGCGGAACTGGGCGTGCAGGTCCGGCCCGCCGGGCACGAACGCCGGGCTGCCGTCGGTGACGCCGATGCACTCGCCGCCCCGCTCGACGACCCCCGACCCCGGCCCGTCGCACGCCAGCCGGGGCGGCAGCCACACCAGCGCCGCGATGCCCCCGGCGAGCAGGGCCAGCACCCCGGCCACCACCAGCAGCCGGGTCACCGTGCGCTTCGGGGGTGAGAAGTCCGTGTGGTCCACCGGGGAACCGGTCATCTGCCCTCCCGGGCTTGGTCGGTGCCGTGTGCGGGCGCCCGCACCGCGGCGGACGCCGCCTCCCCCGTCGCCGCCGGCCCGCTCGGCGCCGGGCGCGGCCGCGTCACATCCACCACCGGGCCTGCCGCTCGTGTTCGTCGGCCGCTTCGTGGAGGGCCACGAGGCCGTCGGGGGAGTGCAGGGCGAGCGCGGTCAGGGTGTGGGAGATCTGGGTGTGCAGGAACCCCCGCTCGACGCCGCCCGCCGGGTCGCCGACGACGCGCAGTGCCGCCAGCAGCCGGGCGACGTGGCCTCCGGCGTCGTCCGCCGTGGGCTCGGGCAGGTCCCGCACGAGGTGGCTGAAGTGCGCGTAGGGGTCCATCGCCTGCCGTCGCGGGCTGCCGCAGGGCGCCTCCGCGACCGCGCGCAGCACCTCCAGCCAGTCCCGGCCGGGCATCTGGGGCAGGAGCCGGGCCAGCTCCTGGGCCACCGGCGTCAGCTCGTCCAGGGCGAGCCGGTAGAACAGCGCGCCCGTGTGGTCCTCGTGGTCGCGGCAGTACGCGGAGAGCCTGGTGTGCACCGCGTGCCAGGAGACGGCCGAGCCCGCCGGACGCGCGGCGAGCCGGCGCAGCAGCAGGCGGCGCAGCACGGCGGTGCCGGACCCGCCGGCCGCGGCGTCCCACAGCCGGGCGCGGCGCACCTCGCCGGCCCAGGCCGGGTCCACCAGGTCCTCCTGGTGGCTCAGCCACAGCCCGTCCACCTCGCGGCGGGCGGCGGCCCCGGCGGCGAACGCGGCCACCTGGTTCTCCCACCGCAGCCCCTCGGCCACCGGGGCGTCGGCCGCGAGCAGCCGGCGCAGCAGCCACTCCTCGGCCGGCTCCGCCGGGTCGTCCGCCACCCCGTCGGTGCCGGGGGCGGGGCACTCCAGGAGCCCGGCCACCCCGCCGCGGGCCTCGGGGTGCCGGGCGGCCTGCCGGGCCAGCAGCCCCGCGGCCTCCGGGTGGCCGCCGGTGTAGGTGTGCACCAGCCGCGCCAGCCGGGCGTCGCCGCGGCCGGCCGGGCCGGTCAGCAGGGTGTGGATGTCACCGCGCGTGAGGTCGGGCAGGCGGTAGCGCAGGGCGAGCGGCCCCCCCTCGGCCGGTGCGGCGGGGGAGGCGGGCTGCTCCAGCACGTGTTCCAGGGGCGCGGTGGGCGCGTCGGCCAGCTCCGGCAGCGCGTCGCGCGCGGTGACGACGACCGTCAGCGGCTCGGGGGCGTGCGAGCCGTCCGCCGGGGGCCGGGCGTGGAGCAGGCGGCGCAGGAAGGCGCGTCCGGCGGCGGTGTCGGCGTTGTCCAGCAGGAGCACGGGCGTCTGGAGGGCGTGCACGCGCCGGGGGGCGTCGCGCAGGTCGGCCAGGAACGCCTCGCACAGCAAGCCGTCCACCTGGGCGCGGGCGGCAAAGTGACGCTCGGTGCCCGGTTCCTCGCCGCGGAGCTCGTGCGCGCTGCGGCCGAGGGTGACCAGGGTGTCGACGGCCTGGTCGGTCAGGCCGCGGTCGCGGTGCCCGTACCAGTGCCGCGCCCGGTCGGGGAAGGTGAAGCCGAGCAGGGAGCCGAGCCCCTGGAGGGGCACCTGCACGGTGGCGGAGACGACGCCGGCGGACAGGCCCAGCTCCAGCGGGCTGCCCGCGATGTCCTGGAGGAAGCGCTGGGGCCAGCTTCCGTGCCGGCGCTGCCCGAGCAACTGCACCACGTCCTGCCGGGCCTGCTCGAAGTCGAGGTGGGCGAAGTCCTGCTGGATGACCAGCAGGCCGATGAGCAGCCGGGGGAAACGGAGCCTGCCGTACCGGGGGCGGTGGCTGGCCAGGCCGGCGGCCAGGCCGGAGAGGGTGACGGGCAGGTCCTCGTGGAGCTGGTCGCCCAGGTCCGCGCGGCCGTGCGGGATGTGCGGGGCGAGCTTCTCGGCGAGCACGTCGAGCAGGACGGTCTTCCCACTGCCGTGCGGGCCCTCGAAGACGATCAGCGGGCGCGGCCGCCCGCCCGGTGACGGGTAGTCCGGCTGCATCACCGCGTGGACGGCGCGTACCGCCACGTTGCGTTCGAAAACCGGTCTGCTGTCCGCCACGGTGTTCCCTCCCCCACGACCGAGCGCGCGACACGGCACCCTGCCACACGGGCTGACTCCGCGCCACCTTCCGGGGGCGCTGCGTGACGTTTCGTGACGGAACAGTCATGTGACCGCGCGCCTACGGCGCGGGGCCCGCGAGGTGTACACCTCGCGGGCCCCGCGGTGCGCGTCGGCGGCCGGGCGGCGGGCCCTGGCCGCGACGCCCGGTCAGTCGCTGCTGTTGAGGATCCAGGCCAGGCGCAGGAACTCCAGGTAGATCCAGGCCAGCGTCATGGTCAGGCCGAAGGCGGCCAGCCAGGACTCCTCGCGCGGCGCGCCGTAGGCGATGCCGTCCTCGACCTGCTTGAAGTCCAGGGCGAGGAAGAGCGAGGCGATCAGGATGCCGGCGATGCCCATCAGGATGCCGATGCCGCCGGTGCGGAAGCCCCAGCCGTCCCCCGCGCCGAACAGCGCGAAGCCCAGGTTCACCAGGCACAGCAGGGCGTAGCCCATGCCGGCCGCGATGGCGAACCGGGTGAAGCGGGCGTTGACCCGGATGATCCGCGTCTTGTAGAGGAACAGCACCGCGGCGAAGACCGCCATGGTGCCGAGCACCGCCTGCATGGCCGCGCCGGGCGCGAACTGGTTGACGTAGTTGCTCATCGCGCCGAGGAAGACGCCCTCGAACGCGGCGTACGCCAGGATCAGCGGCGGCGAGGCCTTCGCCTTGAAGGACTGCCACAGGCCGAGGCCGAAGGCGACGAGCGCGGCGAAGATCGCCAGGCCCAGGCCGACGTCGGTGATCCACGCCACCGTGGCCGTCGCCACGACCGTGCCGAGCGTCAGCGCGGTGCGCGAGACGACGTCGTCCATCGTCATGCGGCCGGCCTGCGGCGGGGCGGCGGGCGGGGCGCCCTGCTGCGTCTGCGTGTAGGGGTTGCCAGCCTGCGGCTGGGCGTACGGGTTTCCGGCCTGGGGCTGCGCGTAGGGGTTCCCTGCCTGTGCCTGACCGGCCTGGAAGCCGGCGTGGCCCTCCCGACTGAACCCCCGACGCGAGAAGACCGGGTTGCTGCTCCTCATCTCACTCCTCCATGGCCGCACGGCACGGCTTCTGTGATCAGGGTAATGGTTGAGCAAAAGCCGCACGCTAGTCCACCAGACCAACGCGGGAAAGAGTCGGGATTGTTCCGACTCCGTGATGCCGGGTGCGCGGCCGTACCGCCGTGCGGGGGCCTGCGAGCGGTGTCACACTCCGGGGGGCGTGACCTTGGGTTTACGCACGGGTAGCTTCCCAGGCAGTCCTGCCCCGCCCGTCATCTTGGAGCCGTCATGCCTGAAGCCGTGATCGTTTCTGCCGCCCGTTCGCCGATCGGACGTGCTTTCAAGGGCTCGCTGAAGGACGTCCGCCCCGACGACCTGACCACCGAGATCATCCGGGCGGCGCTGGCCAAGGTGCCGCAGCTCGACCCGCGCGACATCGACGACCTCATGCTCGGCTGCGGCCTGCCCGGTGGCGAGCAGGGCCACAACCTGGGCCGGGTGGTGGCCGTGCAGCTCGGCATGGACCACCTGCCCGGCTGCACCATCACCCGCTACTGCTCCTCCTCCCTGCAGACGACGCGGATGGCCCTGCACGCGATCAGGGCCGGGGAGGGCGACGTGTTCGTCTCGGCCGGCGTCGAGATGGTCTCGCGCAGCGTCAAGGGCACCTCCGACGGCCTGCCCGACACCCACAACCCGCTCTTCGCCGACGCGGAGGCCCGCACGGCCGCCCGCGCCGAGCAGGGCGGCGAGGGCTGGAGCGACCCGCGCGAGAACGGCGAGCTGCCCGACGTCTACATCGCGATGGGCCAGACGGCCGAGAACCTCGCCCGCCAGAAGGGCGTCACCCGGCGCGAGATGGACGAGTTCGGCGTGCGCTCGCAGAACCTCGCCGAGCAGGCCATCGAGAACGGCTTCTGGGAGCGCGAGATCACGCCGGTGACGACCCCGGACGGCACGGTCGTCGGCAAGGACGACGGCCCGCGCTCCGGCGTGACCCTGGAGGGCGTCGAGGGGCTGAAGCCGGTGTTCCGTCCCGACGGCCTGGTGACGGCGGGCAACTGCTGCCCGCTCAACGACGGCGCGGCGGCGCTGGTGATCATGTCCGACACCAAGGCCCGGGAGCTGGGCGTCACGCCGCTGGCGCGGGTGGTCTCCACCGGGGTGTCCGCGCTCTCCCCGGAGATCATGGGCTACGGCCCCGTCGAGGCGAGCCGGCAGGCGCTCGCCCGCGCGGGGATGACGGTCGGGGACATGGACCTGGTGGAGATCAACGAGGCGTTCGCCGCCCAGGTGATCCCCTCCTACCGGGA
Source organism: Streptomyces marinisediminis (assembly GCF_026262575.1). GTDB lineage: Bacteria > Actinomycetota > Actinomycetes > Streptomycetales > Streptomycetaceae > Streptomyces > Streptomyces marinisediminis. Next base: position 32,822 of record NZ_JAPKFL010000028.1, on the reverse strand, counting down.
CCTGGGCGTCGACCTGGACCGCCTGAACGTCAACGGCGGCGCCATCGCCGTCGGCCACCCCTTCGGCATGACCGGTGCGCGCATCACCACCACGCTGATCAACTCGCTCCAGACGCACGACAAGCAGTTCGGTCTGGAGACGATGTGCGTGGGCGGCGGCCAGGGCATGGCGATGGTCATCGAGCGGCTGAGCTGACCGGCGCGGCGGCCCCGGCGCGCCGCGCGGGCCGGGGCCGTGCGGTCCCGGCCGGGTCGCGCGGCCCCCGGGGCCCGCGCGGTGCCGGTGGGATCGTGCGCGAAGCGTGCGGTGGTCGAGACCGGGACGAGATCCGAGCGCCCTCAGGATGTGATGTATGTCCTGGGGGCGTAGCCTTTTCGCAGATCACAGCAGCGTTGGCCAAAGCTTGCCCCTGTACAGAGTGTGCGGTTTGTGATGTTTTCCGCTGTGCTTGAACCGTCGGCGCGGTAAAGCTGAGGTAGGAATTCAGGGCCGTAGCCGAGTCTGGAGAACGTCAGTGATCGCCATATCCCTCATCCTGCTGCTGGCCGTCGTGGTCGTCGCGGTGCTGAGCGGGTTCGCCCTGCACACGGTGCGGGGTCTGCGCCGCGAGGTCGCCGGGCTGCGCGGCGACCTCGCGGCGCACGCCGCGGGCGGCGCCGCCGTCCCCGCCTCCCGCCCCGCGCCCGCCCTGGAGGACGTCCGGACGGCGGTGGCGGACGCGCTCACCGCCGAGCGGGAGCGGGAGATGGCCGAGGCGCGGGCGTTCTGGGCCGCGCAGGACGCCCGGGACGACGACGTGTTCGGCACCCCCTACGGCCCCGCCCCCGGTGCGCTCCCCGGCTGCCCGGACCACGAGGTCAGCGCCCTGGACGCCGCGCTGCTCGACGCGCTGCTGGACGAGGTGACGGCCGCGCCGGAGACCGGCCCGGTCCTCCCGCGGCAGCCCGACCGCCGCGCCTCCCCGGCCCCGCCCGCCGACCCGCGGACGGAGGCCCCGGCGGCCCGCGGCCCGGGGGAGCACGGCCCGGGGGAGCGGCCCACGCCCGCGGAGACCGCCGCGCGCCCCGACGCGCCGCCCCCCGCCGAGCCGGAGGCGCTCCGGGAGCCGGAGACGCCCGTCGAGCCGCGGGCACACACCGAGCAGGCGGACGCGGAGCGGGAGGCGCGTGCCGGGTCCGCGGACGCCGGGCCGGAGGCGTCCGCCGAGGCGGAGGCCGCCGCGCGCGCCGCGGCCCGTCGGCGGCACCCCTCCAACCCGCACCACACCCTCTCCGGTGAACCCGTGGCGCCCGGGTCCGCCGAGGGCGCGGCGTTCGTGCCCGCCGCCGGAGCGGAGCCCGGACCCGGTGCCGGGGCCCCCGAGGCCGAGCGCACCGTGGCCCTCCTGGCCGCCGTCGCCGAGGCGGGGACGGAGCTGAGCGACGTGCGCCCGGGCCCGCTGGGCACGCTGGACGTGTACGTCTTCGCCGACGGCACCACCGTCTGCCTCGCCCCCGGTCACCGCGACACGGCCGAGCGGCTGGCCGCGTCCCTGCGCGCGGGCGTCGCCCCCCTCCTGCTGGGCGGCTCCGGCGTCCTCGGCGGGTACGCCCTGACGTTCGCCTGCGGCGACGAGACCGTCTACGTGCTCGCCGACCGCGTCATCGCCTCGCTGTAGGAGCCGACGCCCGCGCGAGACCGCACCGCGCCCCGGCGCCCTCCCCGTCCGGCGCGCGCCCGGGCCGGGTGCGTACCGCCTCCCGCCCGCCGCGTCCTCGGCGCCCTCCCCGCTCGGCCGGCGGTCCGCGCGGCCGGAGGGCCGTACGGCGCCCGTGCTCCGTGCGTATCGGTCGCGGCCCGTCCCGCACCCCGCGCGGTGCATCACGCCGTGCGCCCCGCGCGCCCCCGCCGCCTGCGCCCTGGCACCTGCCCGGCCGCCCCGTCGGCGCATCGCGGACGCCTTCGGTGCGCGCCCCGCGCGCGCCCCGCCTCCGCGCGTGCCTCGGTACGCGTCCGCCTTGGTGTGCGTCCACTCCGGTCCACGGGCGCCCCGCCTCCGCGTCCCGCCGAGTCCGGCCTGCCGTGGGCTCCGTGCGCCCCCGCGCCCTGTTGACTAGAACTATTCACCCCGTACAGTGTGTGAATATCTCGATCCGCGGGCGACACCGGGAGGTAGGGGTCATGGCGGGACAGGACGGACGGGCGGGGCACCAGAGGCCGCGCACCGTACGCGCACCGCGCGGCGGCACGCTGAGCGCGCTCGGCTGGCAGCAGGAGGCCGCACTGCGGATGCTCCAGAACAACCTCGATCCGGAGGTCGCCGAGCACCCGGAGAAGCTCGTCGTCTACGGCGGAACGGGGAAGGCCGCCCGGGACTGGCCGTCGTTCGAGGCCATGGTCCGCACCCTGCGCACGCTCAAGGCCGACGAGACGATGCTCGTGCAGTCCGGCCGCCCCGTCGGCGTGATGACGACCCACGAGTGGGCCCCGCGCGTGCTGCTGGCCAACTCCAACCTCGTCGGCGACTGGGCGAACTGGGAGGAGTTCCGCCGCCTGGAGCACCTGGGCCTGACCATGTACGGCCAGATGACGGCCGGTTCGTGGATCTACATCGGCACGCAGGGCATCCTCCAGGGCACCTACGAGACGTTCGCCGCCGTCGCCGCCAAGCGCTTCGGCGGCTCGCTGGCCGGGACGATCACGCTCACCGCGGGGCTCGGTGGCATGGGCGGCGCCCAGCCGCTGGCGGTCACCATGAACGGCGGGGTGGCCCTGTGCGTCGACTGCGACCCGCGCGCCATCGACCGGCGCATCGAGCACCGCTACCTCGACGAGCGCGCCGACTCCCTGGAACACGCCCTGGAGCTGGCCACCGCCGCCCGGGACCGGCGCGAACCCCTGTCGATCGGCGTGCTCGGCAACGCCGCCGACGTCGTGCCGCGCCTGCTGGAGATGGGCGCGCCCGTCGACATCGTCACCGACCAGACCAGCGCGCACGACCCGCTGGCCTACCTGCCCTCCGGCGTCGACTTCGCCGACATGGCCGCCCACGCCGCCGAGCGGCCCGCCGACTTCACCGCCCGCGCCCGCGAGTCGATGGCCCGGCACGTGGAGGCGATGGTCGGCTTCCAGGACGCGGGCGCCGAGGTCTTCGACTACGGCAACTCCATCCGCGGCGAGGCCCAGCTCGCCGGGTACGGCCGCGCGTTCGACTTCCCCGGCTTCGTCCCCGCCTACATCCGGCCGCTGTTCTGCGAGGGCAAGGGCCCCTTCCGGTGGGCGGCGCTCAGCGGCGACCCGCGCGACATCCACGCCACCGACCGGGCGGTGCTGGACCTCTTCCCGGAGAACGAGTCCCTGGCCCGCTGGATCGAGCTGGCGGGGGAGCGCGTCCACTTCCAGGGGCTGCCCGCCCGTATCTGCTGGCTCGGCTACGGCGAGCGCGAGCGCGCGGGCGAGCGGTTCAACGCCATGGTGGCGAGCGGCGAGCTGTCCGCCCCGGTGGCCATCGGCCGCGACCACCTGGACTGCGGCTCCGTCGCCTCCCCCTACCGGGAGACGGAGGCGATGCTCGACGGCTCCGACGCCATCGCGGACTGGCCGCTGCTGAACGCGATGGTCAACGTCGCCTCGGGCGCGTCGTGGGTCTCCCTCCACCACGGCGGCGGCGTCGGCATGGGCCGCTCCCTCCACGCCGGCCAGGTGACCGTGGCCGACGGCACGCCGCTGGCCGCCGAGAAAATCCACCGGGTGCTGACCAACGACCCGGGCATGGGCGTCATCCGCCACGTCGACGCGGGCTACGAGCGGGCCGACGAGGTCGCCGCCGAGCGCGGCGTGCGCGTGCCGATGCGCGAGCACGGGGAGCGGGCGTGAGCTTCCACCGCATGTGGCGGGAGCTGGCGCCCGTCGGCCGCAGCGCCGAGACCGGCGGGTACCGGCGCTACGCCTGGACCCCGGCCGACGCCGACTGCCGCGCCTGGTTCCAGGCGGAGGCCATGGCGCGCGGCCTGTCCTACGAGACCGACCGCAACGGCAACCAGTGGGCCTGGCTGGGCGACCCGGCCGCGGGGGACGCCGTCGTGACCGGCTCCCACCTGGACTCCGTGCCCGACGGCGGCGCCTTCGACGGCCCCCTGGGCGTCGTCTCGGCCTTCGCCGCGCTCGACGAGCTCAAGGCCCGCGGCGCACGGTGCGCCCGCCCCGTCGCCGTGGTGAACTTCGGGGACGAGGAGGGCGCGCGGTTCGGCCTCGCCTGCACCGGGTCCCGGCTCACCGCCGGCCAGCTCGCCCCGGAGGCGGCCCGGGAGCTGCGGGACGCCGACGGCGTCACCCTCGCGCGGGCGATGGAGCGCGCCGGGTACGACCCGGAGGCCATCGGCCCCGACCCGGAGCGGCTGGCGCGCGTCGGCGCCTTCGTGGAGCTCCACGTCGAGCAGGGCCGGGCGCTGGCCGACACCCCGCACCCGGTCGGCGTCGCCTCCGCGATCTGGCCGCACGGCCGCTGGCGGTTCGACTTCGGCGGCGAGGCCAACCACGCGGGCACCACCCGCATCGCCGACCGCCGCGACCCCATGCTCGCCTACGCCCACACCGTGCTCGCCGCCCGCGAACAGGCCGCGGCGGCCGGCGCGCTGGCCACGTTCGGCAAGGTCGCCGTCGACCCCGGCGGCGTCAACGCCATCGCCTCGCGGGTGCGCGGCTGGCTGGACTCGCGGGCGCCGGACGAGGAGACGCTCGCGCGCGTCGTCACCGCCGTCGAGCGGGCGGCCACCGGGCACGCGCGCGCCGAGGGCGTGGACGTCGGCGTCGTGCGCGAGTCGTTCACCCCGGTGGTGGAGTTCGCGCACCCGCTGCGCGACCGCGTCGCCGCACGGCTCGGCGGCGCCCCCGTGCTGCCGACCGGTGCGGGACATGACGCCGGAATCCTCGCCGCCGCCGTGCCCACGGCCATGCTGTTCGTGCGCAACCCCACGGGCGTCTCGCACTCGCCCGCCGAGCAGGCCACCGAGGACGACTGCCTGGCCGGGGTCGGCGCACTCGCCGACGTACTGGAGGACCTCGCGTGCCGCTGACGGAGACCGGCCCGGACCCCACGACCGCGCAACCCGTCCGCCCCCCGCGGCCGCGCCCGGAACCGCCCCGGGCCGCGACGGCGAGCCGCGGAGCGGCCCCGGAGACGGCCCCGGACCCCGGCACGGCCCCGCACCCGGGCGCCGGAGCGGCGAGGGCCGCGACGGAGGGTCCGGCAGCACCCCCGGACGGCGGCGCGGAGCCGGCCGCGGAGCCGGGGGGTGGGCGTCCCGGCGGGGGCGCGGAGCCGGTGGTCTACTGGGCGGAGCACGCCTGGGTGGAGCACCGGGTGGAGCACGGCGTCGTCCTCGACGTCGCGGACGGCCGCCTGCGCGCCGTCCGCCGGGGTGTGCCCGCCGCGCCGCCCGGCGCCCGCGTGCTGCGCGGCCTGACGCTGCCCGGGCTCGCGAACGCCCACTCGCACGCCTTCCACCGGGCCCTGCGCGGCACCGTGCAGGCCGGCCGCGGCACCTTCTGGACCTGGCGCGACGCGATGTACCGCGTCGCCGACCGGCTCACCCCGGACACCTACTACGCCCTGGCCCGCGCCACCTACGCCGAGATGGCGCTGGCCGGCATCACCTGCGTGGGGGAGTTCCACTACCTCCACCACGCGCCCGGCGGACGGCGCTACGCCGACCCCAACGCGATGGGGCGGGCCCTGATCGCCGCCGCCGCCGACGCCGGGGTGCGGCTGACGCTGCTGGACACCTGCTACCTGTCGGCCGGGTTCGGGCAGCCGCCCACGCGCGCGCAGCAGCGCTTCTCCGACGGCAGCGCCGACGCCTGGGCGGAACGGGCGAGCGCGCTCACCGCCGACGCCACCACCCGCGTCGGCGCCGCCATCCACTCGGTGCGCGCCGTGCCCGCCGAGGAGCTGGCCGCCGTCCACCGGTGGGCGGCGGCCCGGCACGCCCCGCTGCACGTCCACCTCTCCGAGCAGCCCGCCGAGAACCAGGCGTGCCTGGCCGCGCACGGCCGCACGCCCACCGAGCTGCTCGCCGACCACGGCGTGCTCGGCCCGCGGACCGTCGCCGTGCACGCCACCCACCTCACGGAGTCCGACATCGCCGCGCTCGGCGACTCCGGCACCGGCGTGTGCATGTGCCCCACCACCGAACGCGACCTGGCCGACGGCATCGGCCCCGCCGCCGAGCTGGAGCGGGCGGGCAGCCCGCTGAGCCTGGGCAGCGACAGCCACGCCGTCATCGACCTGCTGGAAGAGGCGCGCGCCATGGAGCTGGACGAGCGGCTGCGCACCCGCACGCGCGGGCACTGGACGGCGGCCGGGCTGCTCCGGGCGGCCACGGCCTCCGGCCACACCGCGCTCGGCTGGCCGGAGGCCGGCCGCCTCACGCCGGGCGCACCCGCCGACTTCACCACCGTCGCCCTCGACACCGTGCGCACGGCCGGGCCCGCGCCGCACCGGGCGGCCGAGACCGCCGTCTTCGCGGCCGGGGCCGCCGACGTGCGGCACACCGTCGTCGCCGGCCGCATGGTGGTGCGCGACGGGGCGCACCGCGACGTGCCCGACCCGGCCGCCGCGCTGGCCTCCGCCGTCGCCGCCGTCCTGCCGGGCCCGGCCGACTGACCCGGCCGCCCGGGTCCCCGCACCCGGGCGGCCGACCGCACCGCACCCCCGCGGTGCCCCCGCACCGTCCCCGAAGCGCCCCGAAGCGAAGGAGCCCCGTGGCCGCGACCACCGTCATCCGCAACATCGGCAGCCTGGCCACCGGCGATCCGCAGCTCGGGCCGGGGCCGCTGGGCGTCCTGCGCGACGCCGCCCTCGTCATCGACGGCGAACGGGTCGCCTGGGTCGGCCCCACCGGGCTGGCGCCCGCCGCCGACACCGCGCTCGACGCGGAGGGCCGCGCGGCGCTGCCCGGGTTCGTCGACTCCCACTCCCACCTGGTCTTCGCCGGCGACCGCACCGAGGAGTTCAACGCGCGCATGTCCGGCCGCCCCTACAGCGCGGGCGGCATCCGCACCACGGTCGCCGCCACCCGCGCCGCCTCCGACGCGGAGCTGGCCGCCACCCTCGACCGCCACGTGCGCGAGGCGCTGCGCCAGGGCACCACCACGCTGGAGACGAAGTCCGGGTACGGCCTCACCCCCGAGGAGGAGGCACGGGCGCTGCGGATCGCCGCGACGCGGCTGGAGGAGGTCACCTACCTGGGCGCCCACGTCGCCGCCCCCGAGTACGCGGACGACGTCGCCGGGTACGTCGACCTCGTCACCGGGCCCATGCTCGACGCCTGCGCCCCGCACGCCCGCTGGGTCGACGTCTTCTGCGAGCGCGGTGCCTTCGACGGCGACCAGGCCCGCGCGGTGCTCACCGCGGGCGTGGCGCGCGGCCTGCTCCCGCGCGTGCACGCCAACCAGCTCACCTACGGCCCCGGCGTGCAGCTCGCGGTCGAACTGGGCGCCGCCTCGGCCGACCACTGCACCCACCTCACCGACGCCGACGTGGCCGCGCTCGCCGCGGGCAGCACCGTGGCCACCCTGCTGCCCGGCTGCGAGTTCTCCACCCGGGCGGACTACCCCGACGCGCGCCGCCTGCTCGACGCGGGGGTCACCGTCGCCCTGTCCACCGACTGCAACCCCGGTTCGTCCTTCACCAGCTCCATGCCGTTCTGCGTCGCCGTCGCCGTGCGCGAGATGGGCATGACGCCGGACGAGGCGGTGTGGTCGGCCACCGCCGGCGGCGCGGCGGCGCTGCGCCGCGAGGACGTGGGCCGCCTGCGCCCCGGGGCGCGCGCCGACGTGGTGCTGCTGGACGCGCCCAGCCACGTCCACCTCGCCTACCGGCCCGGCGTGCCGCTCGTCACCGACGTCTGGCGGCGCGGGGAGCGCGTGTGGCACCGATGAGTTCCGCGCGCGGCTCCCGTCGGTACCGCTGACAGGAATCGCACGCACGGCTCCGAGGAGTGGCCATGCCCGCACCCGCGCCCCCCGCCCCCCGCGTCCTGGCCGTCCGGGGCCCGACCCCGTAGCCGTGGGCACCTCGCCGGGCACGCGCGGCGGGCGCGCCGTGCCGCCTCTCCCGGACGGGCCCGAACTGCTGGAGCGCGCGATCGGGTACGCGCTGGGCGCCGTGGCGGGGCTGAGGGCGGCCGAGCTGGCCCGCGCGACGCCGTGCCGCGCGTGGGACCTGCGCACCCTGCTGCGGCACCTGAACGAGTCGCTGACGGCGCTTCAGGAAGGGGTGGACACCGGGGAGATCGCCCTCGCGCCGGCCGCGGAGGACGCGCACACGGCCGCCGACCCGGCCACCGCGTTCCGGCGCCGGGCCGGGCGGCTGCTGGCCGCCTGGACTGCCGCGGACCGCGCGCGGCGCGCCGTGGCGCTGGGCGGCAGCCGCACGACCACCAGCGCGGTGACCGGCGCCGGGGCGCTGGAGATCGCGGTGCACGGCTGGGACGTGCACCGGGCCAGGGGCCGCGACCGGCCCGTCCCGCCCGCACTCGCCGCCGACCTGCTGCGCGTCGCCCCGCTGCTGGTGCCCCCCGCGGACCGCGCCCCGCTGTTCGACGCCCCCCGCGACGTGCCCCCGGGCGGGGGGCCGGGGGAGCGCCTGGTGGCCTACCTGGGCCGGGACCCGGGGGCCCGCGCGGGTTAGGAGGGGCCCGGCACGGCGGGCGGGAGCGGGCCCTCGGCGGGGAGGGTGACGTCGGCCTGCGCGGAGTCGGGCGAGGCGTGGCCGGCGGCGTTCACCGCGCGGACGGTGAACGTGTAGCTGATGCCCGCCTCCAGGCCGGTGATCTCCGTCTCCAGCGTGTCCGCCGCCACCTCGACCACGGGTGTGGCCGTGCCCTGCTGGAAGACGAGGTAGCGCTCGACGGCCCCGGCCGCCGTGCCCGCGTCCGGTGGCGGCTCCCAGCTCAGCCGGACCGACTCCGGCCCGGTCGGCCGCACGGTCAGGCCCCGCGGCGCGGCCGGGGCCGCCGGGCCGCCGCCCCGGGAGTCGGCGACGGGGGACGGGGCGGGCCCGGCCGGCCGGGCGGGCTGCGGGGCGGCTCCGGCGGGCTCCGCCGAACCGGTCTGGGCGGTGCCGCAGGCCCCGGCGGCGAGCGCCAGGGCCAGCACCGCCACCGTGGACCTGCCGACCGTGTGCCGTCGCGCCACTGGGGACCTCCCGGAGACCAAGCGAGCCAGGCGTCGAAACGGGGACGCGTCGCGTCGCACCCACCACATTGTGTGATTCCGATCACGGTCCCGCGCAACTCGGCACGCACACCGCCGGCCCGCCCGTCCCGCACCCGGTCGACTCCCGCGCGGGCCCCGCGCGGCGGCCGACGCGTCCGCCCCCGGCGTCCGGCGCCCCGCGTGCGCCGCGTGCGTCCGGCGGCCCGGCGCCGGGGTCGCGTGTCCCGCGCTCGGCGTCACGGGACCGGCGCCGGGCGCCCGTGCCGCGGGGAGGGGGTCTCGCGGCACGGGGAAGGCGGCACGGAGAGAGGGGCCCGTCCGGACGGGTGCGTCCGGACGGGCCCCTCACCCCGAGGGCGCGGCCCTCACTCCTCGATGGTCAGGCCCTTGCGCAGCCGGGTCAGGGTGCGCGAGAGCAGCCGCGAGACGTGCATCTGCGAGATGCCCAGCTCCTCGCCGATCTCCGACTGCGTCATGCCCGCGACGAAGCGCAGCGACAGGATGCGGCGGTCCCGGTCGGACAGCTCCGCGATCATCGGCTTGAGGGACTCGATGTACTCGATGCCCTCCAGGTCGTGGTCCTCGTAGCCGATGCGGCTGGCGAGCGTGCCCTCGGAGTCGTCCTCCTCCGGCTGGGCGTCCAGGGAGCTGGCGGTGTAGGCGTTGCTGGCGGCCATGCCCTCGACGACCTCCTCGCGGGAGATGTCCAGCCGGTCGGCCAGTTCGGCGATGGTCGGCGCGCGGTCGAGCCGCTGGGCCAGCTCGTCACCGGCCTTGGCGAGATCCAGGCGCAGCTCCTGCAGGCGGCGCGGCACGCGCACGGACCAGGAGGTGTCGCGGAAGAAGCGCTTGATCTCGCCGATGATCGTCGGCATCGCGAAGGTGGGGAACTCCACGCCCCGCACCGGCTCGAAGCGGTCGATCGCCTTGATGAGCCCGATCGTGCCGACCTGGACGATGTCCTCCATCGGCTCGCTGCGGGAGCGGAAGCGGGTGGCGGCGAACTTCACCAGGGCCAGGTTCAGCTCGACCAGGGTGGTACGCACGTAGGAGAACTCGCGCGTGCCCTCTTCCAGCAGGGCCAGACGGTCGAACAGCGTCTTGGACAGGGCTCGGGCGTCGACCGCCCCCACCGCGTCGTACGGCGGGATGGCGGGGAGCCCGGCTAGCTCACCGTCGAGGTCGTCCAGTGCGGTGTAGTCCGGGCCGAGTGCGGGTACCTGGGTGACAGGGTCGGTCTCCTCAGGGGTGACGCGCTCGGGGCGCACCTCGGCGGGCTGGGGTGACATGGGTGTCCTCCATTGTTGACCGGCATAAGGCTGCCGGAGCCGTGACGTGCACTGCGAGGTGCGGCGCCTCCATGGCTGACGTGCTGGTTTTCTGCTGCCTATTAGGCCTACCCGGTGTGGTGACCACGTGGCAAGTGCGGTATGTCCGTTTCCCGCGAGTTGGGGTGGTTGCCCCGGTACCGGTGTCGGACGTCACGGCGTAAGGTTCGAACGTGCGAACACGGGGGTAGAAGCAGCGGTCGGCATCGGCGGCGAGCCCGCCGTGACGAGGCGGAAGAGGTGTGCATGGACGGGGCGATGCCCGGCAGTACGGGTCACCGGAGCCGGTTGTCGGTGCGGGTGCGTCGGCAGGACGGGACGGTCGTGGTCGCCCCGGTGGGTGAGCTTGACCACCACACCGCGGACGTGTTGCGTTCGCCACTCGAAGAGGCCGTCAGGGACGGCTGCGAGCGCCTGGTGGTGGACTGCTCGGGCCTGGAGTTCTGCGACTCCACCGGGCTCAACGTGCTCCTGAGCGCCCGCCTGGAGGCGGAGGCCGCCGGGGGCGGCGTGCACCTGGCGGGGATGCGGCCGGCGGTCGCCCGCGTCTTCGAGATCACCGGCGCCGGGGCGGTCTTCACCGTCCACGGCACCGTGGACGACGCCCTCTCCGAGCTACCCGGTGTGTGAGGCGTTAGGCGCGTCACACACCACCGGACAATCCGTGGGTGTTCCCACGACGCGTCCGGGCAGGAGATCCTCTGTATCTGTCGGCAGCCGTTTCCCGCGCGCGGGGCGGACGGTGAGAAATCAAACTCGGTGTACCGGTGAGGTGAAGCACTGATGAGCACCACCCGGCCCTCTGCGGCGGGCGAGCTCGGCCCGGAGCCTGACGAGGCTTCGGCGCGTGAGGCCGGGGCGGCCATGGCGCCCGGTCCGGCCGACGCCACGGCCGCCCCCGCCCCGGTACCGGCCGGGCAGGTCCGCGCCGCCGCGCGCCAGGTGCGGCGGCTGCGGTTGGTCGGCGCCAGCGGGGCGGTGCAGCGCTCGCGCGACTTCACCCGCGAGGCCCTGCGCGACTGGGGCTGGCTGCCCGCGCCCGACCCGGAGCGGCAGGCGGCCGCCGAGGACGTGCTGCTCGTCGTCTCCGAGCTGGTCACCAACGCCTGCCTGCACGCCGGCGGGCCGAAGGAGGTGCGGATCGCGCGCGCCGCCGCGGGTCTGCGGCTGGAGGTCATCGACGGCGGCGGGGGTCAGCCCGCCCCGCGCACGCCGCACCAGGCCGGGCGCCCCGGCGGGCACGGCATGTTCATCGTCGAGCGCCTGTGCCGGGACTGGGGCGTCAGCTACGCCTCCGACGGCGTGGGCAAAACCGTCTGGGCCGAGCTGACCCCCGCCCCGTAACCCCGGCCCCACCCCTTCGGCGTCGCCCGGCCCACGCGTCCGGGTGGCGCTCTCGCGCGTCCGGCGGGCGATGCCCCGGCGCGGCCCAACGCGCCGCGTCGGCGCCCGACACCCGCCGCACGCCCGGGCGGCGCACGCTCGCCTCCGCCCCGGCCGCCGCGCGGACGGGCCGCGCCCCGGCAGGCGCACGCCCGCGCCGCGCCCTGGCCGCCCCTCGCACGGACGGCGGCCCGGCGCCGTCCGGACCGAACTACGGCGCCGGACACCACCGCCCACCCGGCCGTGCCCCGGCACGTAGCACCGCGTGGGTCTCCCCGGCGTCCGGGAGAGCCGTACGGCTCGCGCCCGGCGGCCGTGCGGCCGTGCGTCCGTGCCGCGCCTCGGCATGTCGCGCCTGTGGGCGCCTCCCCGACGCCGGGGCGGAGGGCGGACGGCGGTGGGCCGGAACCGTCGCCGGTTCCGGCCCACCGCCGTCCGCTGCCCCCGTCGGGCGCCGTCGCGCCCCGGGGTTCCTACTTGACGTCGCCCATCAGCGTGCGCATCCGCCGGGCGCCGGCCATGAAGGCCAGGCCCGCGGCCACCGCGACGACGGCCCACATGGTGTAGTACAGCGCGTCGCCGAGCGGGCCGTTGAGCCGCGTCACCCAGCCGTTGAGCGCGTTGCCGGTGGCCGTGGCCAGGAACCACAGGCCCATGATCTGGCTGACGAACTCCTTCGGCGCGAGCTTGGTCGACAGCGACAGGCCCACCGGGGACAGGCACATCTCACCCAGCGTCTGGACGAGGTAGACGCCCAGCAGCCAGAACACCGTCACCTTGTTGGTGTCGCTGGCCGCGGCGGCCGCGCCCGCCAGGCCCATCAGGCCGAAGGAGCCGCCGATGAGCAGCATGGCCAGACCGAACTTCACCGGCGTGCTCGGTTCGCGGTTGCGCCGGGCCAGCCGCACCCACAGGGCGGCGAAGATCGGCGCCAGGATGATGACGTAGACCGGGTTGACCGACTGGAACCAGGAGGCCGGGAACTCCCAGCCGCCGATGGAGCGGTCGGTCTTGGTGTCGGCGAAGATCGTCAGCAGCGAGCCGGACTGGTCGTAGATCATCCAGAACAGCACGGCGGTGACGAAGAACCACACGAAGGCGATGATCTTCGGCCGGTCCTCGGCCGTCAGCTTCGGGCTGCGGAACATCACCCAGAAGTAGCCGATCGGCAGCACGATGCCGAGGACGGCCAGCAGGTTGACCACGTGCTCGACGGTGAAGGTGCCCAGCGCCAGGTCGGCCAGGAGCGCGGCGACGGCGATGCCGCCCCACAGCAGCGTGCGGTGGAGCGCGCGGCGCTTCTCCGCGGGCGTGGCCGGGTTGCTGGGGTGCTTGCCGACGTCGCCGAGGTGCTTGCCGCCGAGCACGTACTGGACGACGGCGAGGGTCATGCCCACGCCGGCGACGCCGAAGCCCAGGTGCCAGTTCACCTTCTGGCCCAGGGTGCCGACGACCAGCGGCGCGGCCAGGGCGCCGATGTTGATCGCCATGTAGAAGAGCGTGAAGCCCGCGTCCCGGCGTGCGCCGCTCTGGCCCACGTAGAGCCCGCCGACCATCGCCGAGATGTTCGGCTTGAGCAGGCCGGTGCCGACCGCGATCAGCCCGAGGCCGATGAAGAAGGCCACGTCGCTGGGGAGGGCGAGCGTGTAGTGGCCGGCGGCGATGACGATGCCGCCGACCAGGACGGCCTTGCGCGCGCCCCACAGCCGGTCGGCCACCCAGCCGCCGGGCATCGAGGTCATGTAGACCGTGGCGTTGTAGACGCCGTAGATGGAGGCCGCGAGCGCCTCGCGGTCTTCGAGCGGCCCGTCGAGCACGCTCGCGACCAGGTAGAGGACGAGGATGGCGCGCATCCCGTACCAGGAGAAGCGCTCCCACATCTCCGTCATGAAGAGGGTGGCCATACCGCGCGGGTGGCCGAAGAAGGTCGCGTCGCCGCCGGGGGTGGCGCCGTCCTTCGTCATGCTGGACGCCATGGAGATTCCTTGTGGGTTCGGGACGCGCGCCACGGGGTGGGGGCGGGCGCCCGGACGGGGGGTGGCGCGGGCCGGTGGCGCCGGTCCGCACAGGAAAAGGGCCGGGTGGTCCGTCCCGGCCGCTCCGGGGCCGGTACGGGGGCGGCACCGGCGGACCTGCCGCCGGCCCGCTCTCGCCGCGGCTCCGGGCTCCCCCAGGGGAAGCGCAGCCACTTTACGCCAGACTGACACGCTGACCGAAGACCAATGAGGCATGGATCACAGGTAAAGAAGCTATTTACTTCTGTCTTTCCATGGTGAAAGCCCGGTTCGACTCCGAGGTTTCTGGACTAGACCACTTGGGTGCCCCCGGTCCCGCCGCACCCCGGCATCCGGGCCCGATCCCCTGGTCAGCGGGACTACCATCGGGCCATGACCCGAGTACTGCTCGCCGAGGATGACGCGTCCATCTCCGAGCCGCTCGCCCGCGCGCTGCGCCGCGAGGGGTACGAGGTCGAGGTGCGCGAGGACGGGCCCGCCGCGCTGGAGGCGGGCCGGCACGGCGAGATCGACCTCGTCGTGCTGGACCTCGGCCTGCCCGGCATGGACGGCCTGGAGGTCTGCCGCAGGCTGCGCACCGACGGCTGCACCTTCCCCGTGCTGGTGCTCACCGCGCGCGCCGACGAGGTGGACACCGTCGTGGGCCTCGACGCGGGCGCCGACGACTACGTCACCAAGCCGTTCCGCCTCGCGGAGCTGCTCGCCCGCGTGCGCGCCCTGCTGCGCCGCGGCACCGCCGAGCCGGCGCAGCCGGTGGCCACGCACGGCGTGCGCATCGACGTCGAGTCCCACCGCGCCTGGATCGGCGAGGACGAGCTCCAGCTCACCGCGAAGGAGTTCGACCTGCTGCGGGTGCTGGTGCGCGACGCTGGCCGCGTCGTCACCCGCGACCAGCTCATGCGCGAGGTGTGGGACACCACCTGGTGGTCGTCCACCAAGACGCTCGACATGCACATCTCCTGGCTGCGCAAGAAGCTCGGCGACGACGCGGGCAACCCCCGCTTCATCTCCACCGTGCGCGGCGTCGGCTTCCGCTTCGAGAAGAACTAGCGGGGAGCGGGACGACCACCAGCCATGCGCCGCCGCCTGATCAACTCCACGCTCGCCGTCGTGCTCGTGGTCATCGCCGTCTTCGGCGCCTCGATCGTCGTCATCGAGACGCGGGCGATCGAGCGCAGCGCGTACGAGACGACCCAGTCCGAGGCCGCGCGGCTGGTCGCCGTCGTCGAGGCCCGCCTCGCGGCCGGGGAGCGGGTCACCGGGGAGACGATGCGCAGCGCGGTGCCCGCCGACCGGTACGTGCGCATCGAGCTGCCCGGCCAGTCGCCGATCGCGCACGGCGAGCGGCCGCGGGGCGAGGTGATCGAGGCCCGGGCCACCGGCGGCAACGGCGAGGCCGTCACCGTCCAGCAGCCGCGCAGTGTGGTCACCGACGAGGTCGGGCGCATCCTGCTGATCATCCTGGCCGTCGCCGCGCTGACGATCGTGGCCGCCGCGCTGCTGGCCGTCCAGCAGGCCCGGCGCGTCGCCGCCCCGCTCACCGACCTCGCCGAGACGGCCGAGCGCCTGGGCTCGGGGGACCCGCGCCCGCGCCACCGCCGCTACGGGGTGCCCGAGCTGGACCGCGTCGCCGACGTGCTGGACGCCAGCGCCGAGCGCATCGCCCGGATGCTCACCGCCGAGCGCCGGCTGGCCGCCGACGCCTCCCACCAGCTACGCACGCCCCTCACCGCGCTGTCGATGCGGCTGGAGGAGATCGTCCACACCGCCTCCCACCCGGAGGCCCCGGAGAGCGTCGGGGAGGAGGCGGCCATCGCGCTCGCGCAGGTGGAGCGGCTCACCGACGTCGTCGAGCGGCTGCTCACCAACAGCCGCGACGCCCGCTCCACCTCGGCGGTCGGCTTCGACCTGGACGAAGTGGTGCTCCAGCAGGTCGAGGAGTGGCGCCCGGCCTACCGCGGCGCCGGGCGGGCCATCGTGCACTCCGGCAAGGCCGGGCTGCGCGCGGTGGGCACCCCCGGCGCGGTGGCCACGGTGCTGGCGACGCTGGTGGAGAACGCCCTGGTGCACGGCGGCGGCACGGTGGCGCTGCGCACCCGCGTCACCGGCAACCAGGTCGTCGTGGAGGTCACCGACGAGGGCCCGGGCGTCGACCCGGAGCTGGGCTCGCGCGTCTTCGAGCGCACCGTCAGCGGGCACAACTCCACCGGGCTCGGCCTCGCCGTCGCCCGCGATCTCGCGGAGGCCGACGGCGGCCGCCTGGAGCTGCTACAGCAGCACCCGCCGGTGTTTGCGCTGTTTCTCAGCCGGGAGGTCGTCAGCCTCGCCGAGCTCACCGGCTGAGGCCCGGCCGCGGAAGACCCACGTGCGGTAGGACCAGAAGCGGAACACGGTCGCCAGGCCCATCCCGACGCCGTACTTGGCCACGTTGTCCGCCAGCGGGGAGGTGAAGTCCAGCCCGTAGTGGGACAGCGCCAGCACGCCGTTCTCGATCACCATGCCGACGCCGTTGAACAGCAGGAACAGCGTCGCCTCCCGCTTGACCCGGCTCTTCTCCGCGTGCAGGTACGTCCAGTAGCGGTTGCCCACGTAGTTCGTGGCGACCGCCACCGCCGTGGAGACGACCCCCGAGCGCACCGGCGCCAGGCCGAAGCTGTGGATGCACAGGTTGAAGACCGCGACGTTCACCAGGAACCCGAAAGCCCCGACCGTCCCGAACTTGGCCAGCTCGCGCAGGAGCCGTCGCATCCGGGCGGTCAGCGGCAGGTGGTCAGCCATCGGTCGTCAACGCCCCGTCTCGGTTCGGTCAGCCCCCACCTCATGCTAACCACGCCCCGCCGCCCCGTACCCTGGGCACGTGACGTTCCCCGTAGTCGGCATGGTCGGTGGCGGCCAGCTAGCACGTATGACCCACGAGGCGGGCATCCCCCTGGGGGTCCGCTTCAGGCTTCTCAGTGACACCCCGCAGGACTCCGCGGCCCTGGTCGCCGGTGACGTCGTCCTCGGCGACTACCGCGACCTGGAGACGCTGCGCGCCTTCGCCCGCGGCTGTGACGTGGTCACCTTCGACCACGAGCACGTGCCCACCGAGCACCTGCGCGCCCTCCAGGCCGACGGCGTCCCCGTCCGCCCCGGGCCCGAGGCGCTCGTGCACGCCCAGGACAAGGGCGTCATGCGCGCCCGGCTCGACGCGCTGGGCGTCCCCTGCCCCCGGCACCGCGTCGTCGCCGACCCCGCCGACGTCACCGCGTTCGCCCGGGCCGGCGGAGGCTACCCGGTGGTGCTGAAGACGGTGCGCGGCGGCTACGACGGCAAGGGCGTGTGGGTCGTGCACGGCGAGGCCGAGGCCGCCGAGCCGTTCAAGGCCGGGGTGCCGGTGCTGGCCGAGGAGAAGGTCGACTTCGTCCGCGAGCTCGCGGCCAACGTCGTGCGCTCCCCGCACGGGCAGGCCGTCGCCTACCCGGTGGTGGAGTCGGTGCAGGTCGGCGGCGTCTGCGACACCGTGATCGCGCCCGCGCCCGGGCTGTCCGAGCAGGCGTCCGCCGCCGCGCAGGAGCTGGCGCTGCGCATCGCCGAGGAGCTGGACGTCGTCGGCCACCTCGCGGTGGAGCTGTTCGAGACGCGCGACGGGCGCACGCTGGTCAACGAGCTGGCCATGCGCCCGCACAACTCCGGCCACTGGACGATGGACGGCGCCGTCACCTCCCAGTTCGCCAACCACCTGCGGGCCGTGCTCGACCTCCCGCTGGGCGACCCGCGCCCGCGCGCCCCCTGGACGGTCATGGCCAACGTGCTCGGCGGCGACTACCCGGACATGTACGGCGCCTACCTGCACTGCATGGCCCGCGACCCGCAGCTCAAGATCCACATGTACGGCAAGGACGTGAAGCCCGGCCGCAAGGTCGGCCACGTCAACACCTTCGGGACGGACCTGGCCGACGTGCGCGAGCGCGCCCGCCACGCCGCCGACTACCTGCGAGGGACGATCACCGAATGAGCGACGCCCGCCCCAGCCCCCTCGTCGGGATCGTCATGGGCTCCGACTCCGACTGGCCCGTCATGGAGGCGGCGGCGCGGGCGCTGGAGGAGTTCGAGGTCCCCTACGAGGTGGACGTCGTCTCCGCGCACCGCATGCCGCGCGAGATGGTCGCCTACGGCGAGGAGGCCGCCGACCGCGGGCTGAAGGCCGTCATCGCCGGCGCGGGCGGCGCCGCCCACCTGCCCGGCATGCTCGCCTCCGTCACCCCGCTGCCGGTCATCGGCGTGCCGGTGCCGCTGAAGTACCTGGACGGCATGGACTCCCTGCTGTCGATCGTGCAGATGCCCGCGGGCGTCCCCGTCGCCGCCGTCTCCGTCGCCGGGGCGCGCAACGCCGGGCTGCTCGCGGTGCGGATGCTCGCCGCGCACGACGAGGGGCTGCGCGAGCGCATGCGCGGCTTCCAGCAGGAGCTGAACCAGCAGGCCACCGAGAAGGGCCGCCGCCTGCGCAACAAGGTCGCCGGCGGCGCCGGCTTCGGGTTCGGGGGCTGAGGGCGTGGACGGGGACGTCCCCCTGGAGCGGGCGCGGGAGCTGCTGGCCGCGCACCCGGTCGTCGACGGCCACAACGACCTGCCCTGGGCGCTGCGCGAGCAGGTCCGCTACGACCTCACCGCGCGCGACATCGCCACCGACCTGAGCGGCCTGCTGCACACCGACCTGCCCCGGCTGCGCGCCGGCGGCGTCGGCGCGCAGTTCTGGTCGGTGTACGTGAAGTCCTCGCTGGCCGGGGACGCCGCCGTCACCGCCTGTCTGGAGCAGGTCGACGCCGTGCGGCAGCTCGCCGCCCGCTACCCCGGCGACCTCGCGCTCGCCCGCACCGCCGACGAGGTCGAGGCCGCCCGCGCGAGCGGCCGCATCGCCTCGCTGATGGGCGCCGAGGGCGGCCACTCCATCGGCAACTCGCTGGGCACCCTGCGCGGCCTGTACGAGCTGGGCGTGCGCTACCTGACGCTCACCCACAACGACACGATCGACTGGGCCGACTCGGCCACCGACGCGCCCCGGCACGGCGGCCTCACCGCCTTCGGCGAGCAGGTCGTGCGCGAGATGAACCGCTGCGGCATGCTCGTGGACCTCTCCCACGTCGCCGCCGACACCATGCGCGACGCCCTGCGCGTCACCCGCGCCCCCGTGCTCTTCTCGCACTCCTCGGCCCGCGCGGTGTGCGACCACCCGCGCAACGTCCCCGACGACGTGCTGGCCGCCCTGCCGGGCAACGGCGGCGTCGCCATGGCCACCTTCGTGCCCAAGTTCATCCTGCCCGCCGCCGTGGAGTGGACGCGGCGGGCCGACGCGAACATGCGCGCCCACGGCCACGACCCGCTGGACACCACCCCGGCCGGGATGGCCGTCCAGCGCGCCTTCGAGGAGGCCCACCCGCGCCCCCGCGCCACCCCCGCCACGGTGGCCGACCACCTGGACCACATGCGCGAGGTCGCCGGCATCGACCACCTCGGCATCGGCGGCGACTTCGACGGCACCGCGTTCCTCCCCGACGGCCTGGACAGCGTCGCCGGCTACCCCAACCTCGTCGCCGAGCTGCTCTCCCGCCGCTGGTCCGAGGCCGACCTCGCCAAGCTGACCTGGCACAACCCGCTGCGCGTCCTGCGGGACGCGGAGTCCGTCGCCCGTGACCTGCGCGCCACCACCGCGCCGTCCAACGCCACCCTCGCCGAGCTCGACGGCTGACCCCGCGCGCCCGGCCGCGCCGGGGCGGGGGCACCGCGCCCCCGCCCCGGCGTCCCCCCGGCCCGCGGCCCGGGGCGCGCCGTGGATGATGGTGACATGACCAAGCTGAGACGACTGCCCGTGCTGTTGCTGCCGCTCGCGCTCGTCGCCTGCGGCACGGAGAGCCCCGCTGCGGCGCCCGACTCCGCCGAGCTGGAACGCCGGGCCGAGATCATGCAGACCGACCTCGCGCACGTCTATCTCACCGAGGCGGACGGCTACGAGCTGGCCGAGCAGTCCGTGGGCGTCTACGGGGACGACGGCTTCAGCGCCCACTACGCCTCCGCCGGTGCCGGGGCGATGTTCCAGCTCACCGTGGTGCGCGGCGAGCTGACCTGCGAGCGGCCCGGCATCGAGGGCGGCACCGGCACGGTGACCTGCGAGGAGGACGGCGACCTGCTCTACCGCACCGCGCAGGGCGCCCACGAGTACGCGCGCGCCGAGGAGGGCCGCGTGGTCCGGGTCAGCGCGGCGTCCGCCACCGACCGCGAGACCCTGCGCTCCGCCGCCGAGTCCGCCCACCAGGCGACGCCCACCGAGCTCGACGCGCTCCTCCCGCCGCTGACCGACACCCCCGCCCCCGTCGAGCGCGGCGACCTGCCGCCGGGCGACGGCGCCCCGCAGGACCCGCCGATGGTCGGCGGCTGATCAGGCCCGCCCGCTCCCGTCGGCCGCGCGCGCCGCGTCGGCGGGTGCGTGGCGGGAGGCGATGACCCAGCGGGCCAGGGAACGCGGGCTGGTGAGGTAGCCCCAGCCCCAGGACATGTGCATCGTGGCCAGGGCCAGCGGGATGCGCACGCGGGCCCCCGGCGGCAGCCCCCGCCCGGCGGGCACCGAGCCCGCGGTGACCGCGGCCAGGTAGCCGCCCGGCACGAGCAGCGCCCAGGGGGTGAGGAGGACGCCGAGGAGCGTGCCGGCGGCGATGGCCAGCACCGCCGTCGGCGGGGCGAGGTAGCGGAGGTTGATCGAGCCGGGGTGGTAGCGGGCGACGACGTGGCGCCAGCGGCCGTAGTTGCGGTACTGCCTGGCCAGCGCCCGCACGGAGGGCCGGGGCCGGTAGGAGACCAGCAGCTCCGGGGAGAACCAGATCCGGCCCCCGGCCGCGCGGATGCGGTAGTTCAGCTCCCAGTCCTGGGCGCGCACGAACTCCTCGTTGTAGCCGCCCAGCTCCTCCAGCACCGAGCGCCGGAACACGCCCAGGTACACCGTCTCGGCCTCCCCGGCGGCGCCGCCGGTGTGGAAGGCCGCGTTGCCGACGCCGATCCTGGAGGTCATCGCGGCGGCGACCGCGCGCTCCCAGTCGTTCTCGCCCTCCGCGTGCATGATGCCGCCGACGTTGGCCGCCTCCTGCTCGTCCAGCAGCCGGACGGCCGTGGCGATGTAGTCCGGGGAGAGCATGCCGTGCCCGTCCACCCGGACGACGACGGGGTGGCGCGAGGCGCGGATCGCGGCGTTCAGCCCGGCGGGGGTGCGCCCGGTCGGGTTGGGCACGGTGCGCACCCGCGCGTCCTCGGACACCAGCTCGGCGGCGATCTCGTCCGTGCGGTCCGCCGACGGGCCGAGGGCGATGACGACCTCCAGCTCGCCCGGGTACCGCTGCGCGAGGATGTGCCGCACCGACTCGCGCAGGTGGCGCTCCTCGTTCAGCACGGGCATGATCACGGACACGGGGGGCGCGGGGACGGCCGGGCCGGGTGCTGCGGAGGTCACCCGGTCACGTTACCGCGTACGGGGGACGCCTCCGCACGGCAGCCGGGAGCGGCGCCCGGGCGGACCTAGGGTGCCGGGTACCCCCGACCCCGCGCAGAGGTGCCGCAGTGCCCGCAACGCCACCCACGCCACGTCACGCCCGACCGCGCAGTCCCGGCCGACCCGGCCGATCCGGCCGCCGCGGCGGCCGGTGGGGCCTGCGGATCAGCGCGCTGACGGCCGGCGCGGTCCTGGCGGTCAGCGGGTTCGGCCACGTCGTGGTGAGCGGCTTCGCCCGGGACATCGGCCGGGTGGAGCCCTTCGCCGACCTCGACCACCGCCCCGCCGCGGGGCGCGGGCTGAACTTCCTGGTGGTGGGCGTCGACCACCGGGAGGGGCTCACCGACGCCCAGCGGTCGGACCACCGCCTGGGCGGCGACCCGTGCCGCTGCACCGACACGATGATGCTCGTCCACCTCTCCGAGCGCCGCGACCGCGCCTCCGTGGTGAGCCTGCCGCGCGACACCCGGACGACGATCCCGCCGCACGTGGACGCCGAGAGCGGCACGCGGCACGGCACCGAGCGGATCAAGCTCAACGCCGCGTACGCCCACGGGGGCCCGCGGCTGACCGTGGAGACCGTCGAGCGGCTGACCGGCGTCCACGTCCACCACTACCTGGAGGTCGACTTCGCCAGCTTCATGCGCACCGTCGACGCGCTCGGCGGCGTCCCGGTGTGCACGGTCGAGCCGCTCAAGGACCGCCGCGCGGGGCTGGACCTCCCGGCCGGGACGAGCGTGCTCGACGGCGCCCAGGCCCTCGCCTACGTGCGGGCCCGCTCCGTGGACGGCTCGGCCGACCTCGGACGCATGCGGCGCCAGCAGCGGTTCGTCGCGTCCGTCGTCGACCGGGCCACCAGCAGCGGCGTGCTGCTGAACCCGGCGACGCTCCGCGAGGTCACCTCCGCCGCGCTCGGCTCGGTGCGCGCCGACCACGGCCTCGGCCCCGAGGAGCTGCTCGCCCTCGGCACGGCGCTGCGCGGCCTCGGCCCGGCCGCGACCGAGTTCACCACGGTCCCCGTCGCCGCCTCCGGCCACCGGGTGCCCGGCGTCGGCGAGACGGTGCTGTGGGACGAGGCGGAGGCCGACGCGCTCTTCGCCGACCTGCGCGCGGACCGCCCGCTGGCCGAGCGCGAGCCGGACACGCCACCGAAGCGGCGCGCGGTGCCGGTGGAGGTGCCGCCGCGCGACGTCCGCGTGCAGGTCGACAACGGCACGCGGAGCGCCGGGCTGGGCCACCGGGCCGAGCGCGCCCTGCGCGCCACCGGGTTCGCCACCACCGGCGTCCCCGGCAACGCGGCCACCCGCGACGTCGAGCGGACGACGATCGCCTACGACCCCCGCTGGGACCGCTCCGCGCGGTCGCTGGCCGCGGCGCTGCCCGGGGCGGAGCTGGTGCCCGCCGAGGGGCGGGGCCCGGTCATGCGCGTCACGCTGGGCGCCGACTTCACCGAGGTCACCCCGGTGCGGCCGGGGGCACAGGGCGACGCGGGCGAGGACGGGCCGCGCACCGGCGACGAGATCGTGTGCCCCTGAGGCCGCAGGCCCCGCCGCCGCGCTCCGGCGCCGCCGTCGGCCGCGCCGCCGCGTCCGCCGCCGGCCGTCAGTCGTCGAGCAGGCCCTCGGCGGTGCGCTTCTCGCGCAGCTCGCGGATGGCGCGGCGCCGGGCCAGCCGGTGCGTGCGGCGGATCTGCGCCTCCTGGTAGCGCCGCCGGTCCCGCTCGGTGTGCGGCAGCACCGGCGGCACCGCGCGCGGCCTGCCCTCGGAGTCGACGGCGGCGAACACCAGGTAGGCGGTGCCGACCTGGGTGGCGGGCGTCGACTCGTTCCAGCGCTCGGCAAGGACCCGCACGCCGACCTCCATCGACGTCCGCCCCGTCCAGTTGACCTGCGCTTTCACGTGGACCAGGTCGCCGATCCTGACGGGTTCGAGGAAGACCATCTCGTCCATCGACGCCGTCACCGCGGGCCCCTCGGAGTGGCGGCCCGCGACGGCCCCCGCGGCGTCGTCCACCAACTTCATGATCACCCCGCCGTGCACGGTGCCGAGCAGGTTGGTGTCACTGTGCGTCATGATGTGCGACAGCGTGGTCCGGGAGGCGGAGGTGGGCTTGCCCGGGAGCTCGCTCTGGGCGGCGGCGGTGACGGGGTCGGTCATGCGCCCAGCGTAAGCCGTGCGCCCGGTGGGGCGGCCGGGCACCGGGGCGTGCTGCGAGTTCGCTACAAAGCGACCCCTGTTCTGTACGGGGCGGTGCCGCGCGGGCGCGGAAGGGGGCACACTGCCAGCATGAACGACTGGCCCCAGGGGTGGACCGAGGACCGCGGCCGCGACCGCTACGGGCGCGGCGCCACCGGCGAGCGTCCGGAAGGCGCCCGCGTCATGCCGACGGTCCGCCGCGCGGACCCCCGCGACGGCACACGGGTGCCCCCGCAGCAGGGCGGCCGCCACGACGCGGCCCCGCCGCCCGCCGCGCCGCCCGGCTACGGCGCGCACACCAACCCCTACAGCCAGGGGCAGGTCTACGGCGGCTCCGGCGGCGGCCGCCGGGGCGGCGCGGGCGCACCCGGGCCCCGGCCGAGCCGGGGGCGGCGCGTGAAGGCGGCCCTGATCACCCTCGTCGCCGTCCTGCTCGTCGTCTCCGCGGGCACCTACTTCTGGGCCGACTCCAAGCTGCGCCGCGAGGTCGACCTCGCCTCCATGGAAGACCGCCCCGAGCCGGGGGAGGGCACGAACTACCTCATCGTCGGCTCCGACAGCCGCGAGGGGCTCAGCGCCGAGGACAGGGACCGGCTGCACACCGGCTCCGCCGAGGGCAAGCGCACCGACTCGATGATGATCCTGCACGTCGGGGACAACGGGAACTCGCTGATCAGCCTGCCCCGCGACTCCTGGGTCACCATCCCGGAGTTCACCGGCTCCGAATCCGGCAACCGCATACCCGCCCAGCAGCAGAAGCTGAACTTCGCCTTCTCCGCCGAGGGCCCGGAACTGCTGGCCCGCACGATCGAGTACAACACCGGACTGCGCATCGACCACTACGCCGAGATCGGCTTCGGCGGCTTCGCCGAGCTGGTCGACGCGCTCGGCGGCGTCGAGATGTGCTTCGACGAGCCGGTCAAGGACAAGAACTCCGGCGCCGACTTCGCCAAGGGCTGCCACGAGCTGGACGGCGCCGACTCCCTGGCGTTCGTCCGCAACCGCTACAACGTCGAGGGCGGGGACCTGGGGCGCACGAAGAACCAGCAGAAGTTCCTCGCCGCGCTCGCGAACGAGACCGCGACGCCCGGCACGCTGCTCAACCCCTTCCGGCTCTACCCCGCGATGGGCGCCGGGCTGGACGCGCTGATCGTCGACACGGAGATGGGCCTGTTCGACCTGCTGTCGATGTTCTGGGCCATGAAGGGCCTCTCCGGAGGCGACGGCACCCAGATGAACATGCCGGTCGAGGGCAACTTCACGGCGCCGAACGGGCAGAGCGCGATCAAGTGGGACATGTCCCGCGTCGAACCCCTGATGGAGCAGCTCCGCCAGGACGAGAAGGTCACCGTCCAGGGCGACGGCTGACCCCACCCCACCCGGCGGCGCGGCCTCCCACTCCCCGCCCGGTGGGGCGCCCTTGCGTCCCTCCGCGCACCGGACCGTACGGGGCCGGCCCCCGGAACTCCCCGCTCCGACGCCTTTGCCGTCGGGCGTCGTCGGCAGCGCCCGCGTCATCGGGCTGGCGCCCGGTGGCGTCCGGGCCTCCGCCGCGGTTCACTCACCCAGCCGGGGTTTCCGGGCCGGGGCCGTGGCGGGGCTTCGTCGTGAGCGGTGTGCCTGCCTACGCGGCGGTCACGAGCCGGCGGACGCGCTCGTTGTAGTCCGCCACCAGAGGGTGCCGGCCGAAGGGGACCATACGGCGCCGCACGTCCTGCACGGCGTCGATACACCGGGACGACTTGACCTGGCGGGCGAGTTCCAGCGTCCGGACACCCGCCGCGTGTGCCGCTTCGAGGTCCCGCCGCTGGAGGTGGGAGACGGCGAGCGCGGCGTGCGACATGGCTCCGCGCCGGGCGCGCCCTTGGGCTCGGGCGCACTCGATGGACCGCCGCGCGTGCTCCGCGCTGCGCTCGGCTTGCCCCACGTCGCGAAAGGCGTTCGCGTGCTCGCCATGGAGGTACGCGCCGTCGATGAACTTCGCCCATTCGGGTTCGTCTTCGCGCACCACCCGCGCGTACGCGGCTTCCGACTTGTCGACGGCCGAGGCGGTGGCGCTCTTGTCGCCGAGCACCGCGAGCGCCCGGGCCTCCAACGCCCACAGGTCGGCCAGACAGGCGGGCGAGTCGCCCTTTCCGAGTCCCTGCCGCCCCGCCTGCGCGAGTCGCCGACCCTCACTCGGGTTGCCCAGCAGCGTCGCCTGGTCCGCCATTCCCGCGAGGACGTGCGCTCCGAGCGCCACGTCCTCCGACTCCTCCGCGAGCCGCAGCGCTTGGATCAGGTAGCGCTGAGCCGTCCCGTGCTCGCCGTTGTCGAACGCCATCCAGCCCAGCAGGTAGGTCTGTTCCGCGACCGCACCGCACAGGGGTCGGCGAACCGTGTCCGAGTGCGTGCGGCGGAGCAGGGGGTAGACGTGCTGGTTCATGTACTCGGTCAGCACCAGGCGCCCCGACCCGCCGCCCTGCATCACGTCCATCTCCTGGAACGTACCGAACATGTTGCGGACGCTCGTCACGTCTTCCAACCTGACCCGGGGGCCGGGTTCGGGCGCCTGGTCGAGAGTGTTCAGCAACCAGTCACGCGACGGGCCGACCCCTGCCGCCGCCACGAACGGCGACGCGGCGAGAAACTTCCTGCGGTCCATGTCCGCTCTCCCTAGCTCGGTCACCGACTCGACCGTCTCCTGGAACGATGGGCTGTAGGTCAGCGGCCGGTCAAGGTCGGGTGACGTACCGAAGCCAAGGTCGTACGTGGTCACGCGGCGACCGAAAGCATCCGAGAAGACGTCAGCGATGATCTTGGGCAGAGGGTCTCGTGGCTTGCCTCCCTGCAACCATCGGCGCACGTTGGTCGCATCGGGATTCACATGACGGAGCCCGCGAAGACGCGCCCTCGCCGCGACCCGGCGTGCTAAATCCCCCTGCGTCAGCCCCGATCGCTCGAACACATCGGCTAGCCGCTGATTCCTCCGAACCTCACGACCGCTCATCCTCGCGCCCTTTCCTCGCGTCTGCGTCCTACGGTCGCTCATCCCCACGGCGTTTCCCAGCGGTCGCGCCAAGTGCCAGGGTGTGCCAGCCGAGTAACGCTACTCGTCCACCCGCCCCAGCAGTTGTCTCAGCACGAAGGACAGGTGCCAGGAAAGGGCTGATCGATGGGCGACTTCACACCGCGATTTCGGGAGCTGGTGTACGACGCCGAAACGGACTCCGTGGGTGAGTTTCGCGGAGTTGCCGGTCCGTATTGGTTGCTCCGTTCCGCCACTGGTGGCGCGGGATGGTTGGCGGACCCCGCGCGGGTATGCCGGGCTGACCCGATAGAGCGCCTGAGCGCCGAGGTGGCCCGGGCGAACGCACGGAGCCGGGGTGAGGTGCTGTGAGTTCCGCGCGGCGTCGTGTGTTCCGGTTCGTGGAGTGGACGCTGCGGCTCGACCAGGACGACGACGCGCCGCCGCTCCGGTACGCGTTCCGGTGCCGCGTGCCGGAGGACGACGACACCGAGTGCGCCGCGCGGTCGCCACTGAGCGAGGACCCGGGCGCGGCCCGGGCGTGGGTGTCCGGCCACCTGCGCGCGCACCCCGAGCACACCGGCTACGCCGAGGTGGTCGAACGTCCGTGGGCCAGGTGGCGCGGCGGTCCGGTGTGAGCGGGCGAGGGGACCCGATGGCCTACTGGGCGGAGGTGCGTGCGGAAGGGCCGGTGTACGGCATGGACACGGCCACCGGGTACGTGCTCGGTACCTACCGGACGATCTCGCCCGTCCTGGCGTTGCGGTGGATACGCGCTCAGGCGTCGTGGATCGCGGAGCGGATCGACCCCGACCCCGCCCGTTCCCGGTGGGCGCGGTGCACCGTGCGCGAGGAGGCCGTACCGCTGTCCGACGCGCCCACCGAGCTGCGGGCCTGGGGCGCGGAGTCCGATCCGGTCGAGGACCGCGCGGCACGGGCGCACCTCAAGGCCGGGTTCCCGCTGTCCGTCGTCGCGCCGGACGCGGACTGCGTGTACACGTTCTCGGTGTGGCCGGAACGGCTGCCGAGCCGTCCCGGACCCCAGGGGCCGCCCCCGCGCCTCGGAGGCTTCGCCCACCCTGTCTACGTCCTCACTCCGCGCTGTCGTGGAGAAAGCCGACGAGAGACCACGAGCCCCGTTCACACTTGACGGCGCCTCGGTCTCACGCCGAGAGGAGGGAGCGCCGCCTGCCCGTCGCGGCGGTGAAGAAGTGCCAGCACACGATGAGGGCGGCCGTGCTCATGACCAGGACACCGGCCATGACCGCGATCATGGGCCCGGTCCCGGGCGGCCCCTTCCCGGCGTACGCCTTCGTGGCGACACGCGTGGGTTCGCCGGAACGGTAGAAGACCTCCACCCTGTCCCCGGTGCGCAGCCCCTGGCCGTTCCCGCCCCGGAGTCTGGCGGTGGTCTGCCTGCCGTCGGCTTCGTACGACACCCTCACGTGCGTGTGGCCTCCGTTCGGCCCACCGGTGTTCGTCCGGACGATCCCGGCCACCACGGCCTCCGTCCGGCGGTCGAACTCCCGGGGCTCGTCCCCGATCCTCGGCACGAGCGTCACCGCCACCGCGGCGACCGACAGCCCCACCACCAGGAAGACCGTCCCGGCCACGCCGTACGCCGAACGCTTCAGCACCGTGAAGAACACATCCCCTCCCCACTGGATCTCTCCCCCACTCGCCGGGCGGCGAATCACGGCGGAGGCGGCACACGCCGCACAGTCACCTCCGGGGTCGCCCGCCCCCGGAACCCGTGGACGCACGCGGGTCGCGCACGGGACCCGGATGTGCCCTGAGGCCTGCCCGCCACCCCGCTCGGCCTTCGCCAAGGAGGAAGTCCACGGACCGGCCCCCAGCGCGGACACTCGACGCTCGTCCCCCGGGCCGGCAGGCTCCGCCACCATGACCTGCCCGGCCCTCTACCGCCCGGCGCCGATGTGGGTCCGTGGACGTCCCGGCTCCGGCCAGCGGCGGCGGGTCGGGGCTGGCGCGCCGTGCGCCTCGTGACCACCTTCTGACCACGCCCACGCCGTCGAGCGGCGGTTGCCCGGGGGCGCGTGCCGGGTGGGCGGGTCAGCAGGCGCAGAGGCAGAAGGGGTGGCCGACCGGGTCGGCGTAGACGCGCCAGCTTCGGCGGCCGTCGTCGTCGCCCTGGAGCAGCCGCGCGCCCAGCGCCAGGACCTGCTGCTCCGCCTCGTCCATGCGGTCCCGGGGCACCTTGAGGTCCAGGTGCATCTGCTGGCCGTGCCCGGCGCCGGGCCAGCGCGGCGGCTGGTAGTCGTCCGCCCGCTGGAAGGCGAGCCGGTGGCCCTCGGTGGGGCCGACGAGTTCCACCCAGTCGGTGTCCTCGCGCGCCGGGTCCGTCTCCCAGCCGAGCACGGCGCCGTAGAAGGCGGCCAGGGCCCGCGGGTCGGGGCAGTCGATCGCGGTCACGTCCATCTGCACGAGGGCCATGGCGTCCTCCTGGGAGTCGTCAGGTCAGGCGGTGGGGCGGCCGAGCGCGCGGAAGGTCCAGCCAGCCTTGCGCCACACGGCCGGGTCGAGGGCGTTGCGGCCGTCGAGGATGTGCCGCTCGGCCACCTCGTCGGCCAGCCGCTCGGGGTCCAGCTCGCGGAACTCGCGCCACTCGGTGAGGTGCAGCACGACGTCGGCCCCGCGCACCGCCTCCAGCGCGGTGGGGGCGTAGCCGAGGGTGGGGAACAGGGCGCGGGCGTTGTCCATGCCCTTGGGGTCGTAGACGGTGACCTGCGCGCCCTGGAGGTGGAGCTGCCCCGCGACGTTGAGCGCGGGGGAGTCGCGCACGTCGTCGGAGTCGGGCTTGAAGGTGGCGCCGAGCACCGCGACGCGCTTGCCCAGCAGCGTGCCGCCGACGGCGTCCCGGGCCAGCTCGACCATGTGGCCGCGGCGGCGCATGTTGATCGAGTCGACTTCGCGCAGGAACGTCAGCGCCTGCGAGGCGCCCAGCTCGCCGGCGCGGGCCATGAAGGCGCGGATGTCCTTGGGCAGACAGCCGCCGCCGAAGCCGATCCCGGCGCGCAGGTACTTCTTCCCGATCCGCTCGTCGTGCCCCATCGCCTCGGCCAGCTTCACCACGTCGCCGTCGGCCGCCTCGCACACCTCGGCCATGGCGTTGATGAAGGAGATCTTCGTGGCGAGGAAGGAGTTCGCGGCCGTCTTCACCAGCTCGGCGGTGGGGAAGTCGGTGACGAGGAACGGCGAGCCCTCGGCCACCGGCCGCGCGTACACCTCGCGCAGCAGGTCCTCGGCGCGCTGGGAGCGGACGCCGACGACGATGCGGTCGGGGTGCAGGGTGTCCTTGACCGCGAAGCCTTCGCGCAGGAACTCCGGGTTCCAGGCCAGCTCCGCGTCCCGGCCCACCGGGGCCAGCTCGCGCACCCGGGCGGCCAGCCGGTCCGCGCTGCCCACCGGCACCGTCGACTTGCCCACCACCAGCGCCGGACGCGTCAGCAGCGGCGCCAGCGACTCGATCACGGCGTCGACGTGGCTCATGTCGCACGCGTACTCGCCGTGCCGCTGCGGGGTGTTCACGCACACGAAGTGGACGTCGCCGAACTCGGCGGCCTCCGCGTAGGAGGTGGTGAAGCGCAGCCGCCCCGTGGCACCGGACACGCCCGTCACGTGCCGCGCCAGCAGCTCGTCCAGCCCCGGCTCGAACATCGCCGCCCGGCCCTGCGACAGCAGCTCCACCTTCTCCGGCACCACGTCCAGGCCCAGCACCTCGAAGCCCAGTTCCGCCATGGCGGCGGCATGCGTGGCACCGAGATAGCCGGTGCCGATCACGGTGATCCTGGGGGCGGTGCTGGCCATGGGGGGTACTCCTGGGGGCGCGGACGGGACGCTGACCGAGCATATCGCCGCGCCGCCCCGGTGGCCGCACGCCGCCGGCCGCCGCGCGCCTGCCCCTGTCGGCAAGCTCACCTATCCCTGGACCGCCGCTGAGCTTTAGAATTGGGTTACTTAACAGTAGTTAGCACCCACCCTCCCCGAAGGAGTGAGCCACCGTGGCGGGAGCCGCTGATTTCGACCTGTACCGGCCGTCCGAGGAGCACGAGATGCTCCGCGACTCGGTGCGCTCGCTCGCCGAGGCGAAGATCGCCCCCTTCGCCGCGGCGGTCGACGAGGAGGCCCGCTTCCCGCAGGAGGCGCTGGACGCCCTCGTCGCCAACGACCTGCACGCCGTGCACGTCCCCGAGTCCTACGGCGGCGCCGGCGCCGACGCGCTGGCCACCTGCGTCGTCATCGAGGAAGTGGCCCGCGTGTGCTGCTCCTCCTCGCTCATCCCGGCCGTCAACAAGCTGGGTTCGCTGCCGGTCATCCTCTCCGGCTCCGAGGAGCTGAAGAAGAAGTACCTCGCGCCGCTGGCCAAGGGCGAGGCGATGTTCTCCTACTGCCTGTCCGAGCCGGACGCGGGCTCGGACGCCGGCGGCATGAAGACGCGCGCCGTGCGCGACGGCGACCACTGGGTGCTCAACGGCGTCAAGCGCTGGATCACCAACGCCGGCGTCTCCGACTACTACACCGTGATGGCCGTCACCGACCCGGAGAAGAAGACCCGCGGCGGCGTCTCCGCCTTCGTGGTGGAGAAGGACGACGAGGGCGTCTCCTTCGGGGCCCCGGAGAAGAAGCTCGGCATCAAGGGCTCGCCCACCCGCGAGGTCTACCTCGACAACGTCCGCATCCCGGCCGACCGCATGATCGGCGCGGAGGGCACCGGCTTCGCCACCGCCATGCAGACGCTGGACCACACCCGCATCACCATCGCCGCGCAGGCCCTCGGCGTCGCGCAGGGCGCGCTGGACTACGCCAAGGGCTACGTCCGGGAGCGCAAGCAGTTCGGCAAGCCCATCGGCGACTTCCAGGGCGTGCAGTTCATGCTGGCCGACATGGCGATGAAGCTGGAGGCCGCGCGCCAGCTCACCTACGCCGCCGCCGCCCGCTCCGAACGCGTCGCCCTGGGCGGCGACGGCAAGGGCGAGGACCTCACCTTCTTCGGCGCCGCCGCCAAGTGCTACGCCTCGGACGCGGCGATGGAGATCACCACGGACGCGGTCCAGCTCCTGGGCGGGTACGGCTACACCCGCGACTACCCGCTGGAGCGCATGATGCGCGACGCGAAGATCACCCAGATCTACGAGGGCACCAACCAGGTCCAGCGCATCGTCATGGCCCGGAACCTTCCCTAGCGGGATCTCCGTAGGTCAGAAGGCTGTCGCGAAGGCCCGGAGCGGCACCCGCGGTTTCCGCTCGCCGCGGCCCGGTCAGGGCCGTCCCCGGGCGTCATGCCGAGAAAAGCCCGGGCGGCTGCCGGGCTGCGACACCCACTGGCCTGCGCATTCGAGCAGGAGGGACGGGCGACCCGTCCCTCCTGCTCGATCGGCGGCCAGAAGGGGAAGCGTCACACGGTTCTGGAACAGACGAACCAAGGGATGCGCGACCATCCGCACGGCGGACTCGATCGGACAGCCGCCGATCCCTGTCTACGGAATCTGACAGCCCGTCCCCTGCGCGCCTCCCCGTGGCGCGCAGGCAGGACCATCTGTTCTGACCGCAGGAACTCGACTGCGCCAGTGCGTCACAGAGCCCACTGACGCACCCTGCCGCTCGGATCTGTGTACGCGACGGCCTGACCGTCCGGACTGGCGGTAACGGTGAACCATTCACGGCGGGGCCTGTTGAGGGCCAGCCACGTCTCGTGGGCTCTCTCGATGGGTGCCCACAGGTCTCGGGGGCCTGACACCTGGACCTGTACGCCGGCTCCTTCCGGTTCGTCGGCCACGCGGGCAAAGGAGCCGTCCCGAACGTCGAATAGTGTTGTGACGTGTGTGCCGTCCTTCTCCCGGCGGTACTCACGGACCGTGCTCGGGTCCATGTGAAGCTGAGCGAAGAAAGAAAAGGTCCAATCGTCCAGCACACTGCCGGAAAGCTTCGATTCTCGGATATCTTGGCTCACTGGTTCCGGGGCTTCCAGCGGTGGATTTTCGCCGGAGAGAAGCGGCATGAATGCCGCGGGTGTGTGCAGGATGTGACCAACTGCGGTGCCATCTGGCAATTTCTTGAGCCGGGTTAGCATTCCCCCGGCTAGAGTTCCCTTGATCGGCACGACCATGAGGCCGCCCGGGGCGCACTGGTCGAACCAGGAATCTGGGATTCGCCGCAC
>NZ_JAPKFL010000027.1 GCF_026262575.1 Streptomyces marinisediminis | reverse complement strand
CTCCGACCGTGGCGGCGAGGCCGACGGTGAGGGCCTGCTCCAGTACGTCCGGGTCCGTCCACGGGCCGCCCGGGTCGGGGAGGGTGAGCCAGCGCAGGGTGCCCCAGCGCTGTCCGGCCGGGGGCACGAGGATCGCGGTGCTGCCCCGGGAGAGCACCGCGACGCCGTCGAGCCGCGGCCACAGGGCGGAGGCGCCGGGCGGGATCAGCCAGGTGCAGAGCTGGTCGACGCTGTCCTCGATGACAGCGCCGGAGCGGCCGTCCAGGGCACCCAGGACGGCGTGCGCGAGAGGCGCCGGGACGCGCGCGGCATCCCACCACAGCCCGGCCCGCTGGTACTCGGGACGCGGGCCCGGCGGCGGCGCCCAGGCGGCAGGTTGGAGAGAGGAGTACACCGTCATACCGCCTACGGTGCGTGGTCAGTGCGTCGCGTTGCGATCCCCAGGCGGTAATCTCACGGTGGGATACCACCGGAGGTGCCAGTGCCCACAACCCTCCCCCTCGAACTCCCGCCCCGCGTCTGGGACGACGCGGCCATGCGCGAGGCACTCCGGGCCCGCGATATCGGTGCCGTCTTCCGCGGCTGTCAGAGGTACGGCGTCAGCCAGACCCGGCTTGCCACGGCCACCGGAATGACCCAGGCCCGCGTCTCCGAGGTGATTCGAGGGCGCCGCGAGGTGGAGCAGTTCGCCGTGATCGAGCGGATCGCGGGCGGGCTGGCGATGCCGGACGACGCCCGGCGGCTCCTCGGGCTCGCGCCCGCCCGTGAGCGGCGCACCGCGCCGGAGCCTGCGGCGTTCGAACTGGCGGCGTTTCCAGAGATTCTGCGCGTCTACCCACGGCAGGCCGGGGCCGCCGAGGAGATTCAACGCGCCGCCGTCGCCGCACGGGAGATCGATGTCCTCGCCGTCCGCGGCTTAGGTTTGTTGGCGCTGAACGACTCGCTACTCCGTGCCAGCCTGCCCCACTCCCACGGCGGGCTGGGGCTGAGACTGCGGGTGCTGCTGCTCCACCCCGAAGCGGACGCCGTCGAGCAGCGTGCGGCCGAGATCGGCGAGTCCGCCTCCGCACTCGCGGCCGGCATCAAGCTGGCGACCGAGCGACTGGCCGAGCTGGCGGACTCCGGGCGGGACGTGCACGTGTTCTGGTACCGGATGCTGCCCACGTGGCGGGTGATCAGGATCGACGACGTGCTGTTCGCGGGCACGTTCACGCCCGGGTGGGAGGGACACGAGTCCGCGATGTACAAGGTGACGCGCACCGAGAGCGGGCCGCTGTTCTCCGGCCTCGGGCGCCAGGTTGAGGCGCTGCTCGCGGAGTCGCACTGCGCCGTCTGAGACGAGGGAGACACCAACGTGATCGAGGCAGAGCGGAAAGCCGTCGTGCGTGACGCCGAGCGGGTACTCGCCACGCTGGAGACCACCATGGACGGCCCGGGGCGGGCCGAGGTGTACCAGGACACGTACTACGACCTGCCCGGCGCGCTGCTGGACGCCGAAGGGCGCGAGCTGCGGGTGCGGACGGTACACGGGCGGGACGGCGCCCGCACCGTGCTGACCTACAAGGGCGGCGTCGTCGACGAGGCGTCCGGCTCCAAGAGCGAGTCCGAGACGGAGGTGGCCGACACCGGGGCGATCCACGACATCGTGCGCGGCCTCGGCTACCAGCCGCTGATCCGGTTCGAGAAGCACTGCCGGAACTACAGCACGACGCTCGGCGGGCGGCAGATCCTCGTGACGCTCGTCCGCGTGCCCGAGATCGACGGCACGTGGCTGGAGGTCGAGACCCAGGCGACTGAGGACGACCTCGGCGACGCGCTCGACACCGTGTGGCGCGTCATGGCCGACCTGGGCATCGATGAGGGGGACCTGACGACCGAGCTGTACACGGACGCCGTGCGCGCCGCGCGAGGCTGACACGCGCAGCAGTGCCCCCTCGGTCGAGCGCCGCGTCCAGGGCGTGGGCCCCACGGGGCTCCGAGGTCTGGGGACGAGCGAGGCCCCGTCCGCATGCAGCGGACGGGGCCTCGACCTACGAGGGTGAACGACGGGACTTGAACCCGCGACATCCTGGACCACAACCAGGTGCTCTACCAGCTGAGCTACGCCCACCACGACCGGCTCCCGCGGGCTTCCCGCGCACCGGCCGATACGAGTGTACAGGGTCCGCGACCCTTCTCGCGCCCACCTTCTCCCGGCCCCGCTCCGGCCCGGCGCGCACGTCGGAGCGTGCCCCGAACCGGACCTCCGCGCGCCCGGGGCCGCGCCCGGCGCGCGCTCGGGCGGGTGCCGCGCGCCGGGGCGCGGGCGGCGGCGTCCGACGCGGCGCACGGGATCGCGCCCGGCCGCACGTCGCCCGCGACGGTGCGAGCCCGACGACGCCCGGCGCACCGCGCACGCGCCCGCGCACGGGCGGAGCGGCGTCCGGCACCGCACCCGCGGCGGGCTGGGCGCCGGCCGCGGTGCTCCCGCCCGTGCGCGGGCGGGAGTACCGCGAGTCCGTCCGCGCGGCGCGCGGAGGCCCGCTGCGGCGCGTGGCGCGTCAGGCGGAGCCGGGCCCCGTGCCGCCGTGGCGGGCGGCGATCGCCTTCGCCGTCTCCGAGTCGGGTCCCGGCGCGGGGACGAACACCGCCTCGCGGTAGTACCGCAGCTCCGCGATGGACTCCCGGATGTCGGCCAGGGCGCGGTGGGTGCCGCCCTTCTCCGGGCTGTTGAAGTACGCCTTGGGGTACCAGCGCCGCGCCAGCTCCTTGACCGAGGAGACGTCCACCATGCGGTAGTGGAGGTGGCCGTCGAGCTCGGGCATGTCCCGGCGGAGGAAGCCCCGGTCGGTGGCGATGGAGTTGCCGCACAGCGGGGCACGCCCCCCTTCGGGGACGTGCTCCCGCACGTAGGCGAGCACCCGCGCCTGGGCGTCGGCCAGCGTCGTCCCGGCGTCCAGCGCGTCGAGCAGGCCCGAGGCGGTGTGCATCGCGCGCACCACGTCGGGCATGGTGGCCAGGGCCCCGGCGGGTGGGCGGATGACGACGTCCACCCCCTCGCCGAGGACGTTCAGCTCCCCGTCGGTCACCAGCGCGGCCACCTCGACGAGCGCGTCGTCGGTCAGCGAGAGGCCGGTCATCTCGCAGTCGATCCACACCATCCGATCGTTCATGCGAGCACCCTACGTGCCGGGGTCGCGTCAGGGCACGGCGCGGCCCCGCTGACCTGGCACTCTGGCCGCGTACGCGGCGGCCTGCCGGCCGCCCGCGTCCCCGGCCGCTGCGGTGACGAGGTCGAGCCCGGACGCGAGCGCGGGGGCGGTGCCGTCCCCGCCGGGCCAGCCGCCCTCCTCCCGCAGCTCACCCCGTGCCTCGGCACGTACCTCCGCCCGCTGCTCCGCCCGCGCCTCGCCCCCGCCGTGCGGTGGCCGCGGCGCCCCGGTGGCCTCCGCGCCGCGCGGCGGGCCGGTGCCCTCGGCGGAGCTGGGGCGCCGCGCCCGGTAGGCGGCGCGGTACGTCGCCGGGGACGCGCCGAGCTGCCGCCGGAAGTGGCCGCGCAGGGCGACGGGCGAGCGGAAGCCGCAGCGGGCCGCCACCTCGTCCACGGAGTACTCGGAGGTCTCCAGGAGCCGCTGTGCCTGGAGCACCCGCTGGGTGATCAGCCACTGCAGCGGCGCGCTGCCGGTGAGCGCGCGGAACCGCCGGTCGAAGGTGCGCCTGCTCATGTAGGCGCGGGCGGCCAGCGCTTCCACGTCGAACTGCTCGTGGAGGTGCTCCAGCGCCCAGGCGACGACCTCGGCCAGCGGGTCGGTGCCGATCTCCTCTGGTAAAGACCTGTCCAGCCGGTGGAGTTGGCCGACGTCCGCGGCGTTGCCGCGGCGCGGTGGCACCACCAGGCGGCGGGCCAGCGCCCCGGCCGCCTCGGCTCCGTGGTCGGAGCGCACCACGTGCAGGCACAGGTCGATGCCGGCGGCCGTACCGGCGGAGGTGAGGATGTCGCCGTCGTCCACGAAGAGTTCGCGCGGGTCGACGTGGACGGCCGGGTACCGCTTGGCGAGCGTGGGCGCGTACATCCAGTGGGTCGTCGCCGGGCGGCCGTCGAGCAGGCCGGCCGCGGCGAGGACGAACGCGCCGGTGCACAGCCCCATGACGCGAGCGCCCTCCTGGTGGGCGCGGCGCAGCGCCTCCAGGGCCGCCGCGGGCGGCGGCTGGGTGATGGAGCGCCAGGCGGGGACGACGACCGTCCCGGCCCGGGCGATGGCATCGAGGCCGTGCGGAGCGGTCAGCTCCAGACCGCCCGTCGTGCGCAGCGGGCCCTCTTCCCCGGCACACACCAGCAGGCGGTACCTGGGAACGCCCGCGTCCTGCCGGTCGACGCCGAAGACGGAGAGCGGAATGGAGCTCTCGAATATCGGTCCGCCGCCGAACAGCAACACCGCTACGATCTCGCGACGCCTCCGGGCGGTCAGTTTCCGGACGGTCGCGGGGCCGTGCGATGGGTCCTGGCTCATGTGTCAAGCCCCCCTCAGTGGTCGCTTTCCTCTCGGTGTTGCACGGTGTCCCCCGCCGTGGTTTGCCAAGATCGAATCTACTGGGTCGTACGCGGTTGCGGTGACAAGTTCATCACTCAGCGCTTTGTCGACAAGGCAACGTGGCGTAAAGCATTCGATCACGAAGCGTCGCATCCGTCGACGGCGCGACGGGCGGGTCAGGGGCCCCTTTCCCGGCGTGTAGGGGGTGCGGACCGGTCGCGCTCCTTTCCGCTCCGGCCGTGCCGACCGCCGCGGAAGGTGCTCGCAAGGTGTGTACCACGGCGGCAACTTGGCCGAAAAGAGCGCGCGTCATACGTAACACCCATACCCCGCAGGCGTACGGGCCACATCGCTGCGAGCCGGACCGAACGGTGCGCAGCCGCCGGAGCCCCGGCGGCCACGGGCGCACGGGACCCGGCGCCGGGCCCCGGCTAAACCCTGCATAACGGTTCGACTCCCACCAGGTCACGACACCGGGCACACCAGTGGCGCCCGTCGGCCAGCCGTCAGGACGGCACCGGGGGCGCACAGGGGCACGAGGGCGCAGGCCACCGCGCGGACGGCGGGGCCGCGCGGCCCCGCACGGCCCCGAGACGGCGTTGCGCCGCGCCGTCCACTGGGGCATGCTTCGGCGTCAACCTCCCGGACGGGCCCGCCCGTCGCCCTGGGCACGGCGCGTACGGGGCCGTACCCTGGGGGTAGGGGGCTGGGAAAGATATTTCCCAGACGTTTATTTGAGCCCGCAACCAACGACCGCTTCCCTGCTCGCCCCTCCCTCCCGAGGATTCCTTCGCCGAGACGACCATGGCCGGACACGAGATCCCCGAACCCGCGGACCGCAAACCGGTCGCCGACGCACCGGCGATGCCCGACGCGACGGCACCGGACGCGGTCCCGCACGGCCCCGCGGCCGAGGACTCCCCCGGGCTCCACGCCGGCGACCCGGCGTTCCAGCACGGCGTGGTGGTCGGCTTCGACGGCTCCCTCTCCAGCGAGCGGGCGCTCGCCTACGGCATCGGCATGGCCCGCCGCTCCGGCTGCGGTCTGATCATCGTGCACGTCGCCAACCGGCTGCCCACGACCGTCTGGGCGGGGTGCGAGCCGCCCGTCTTCGTCGACGTCCCCGACCACCGCACCGAGGTGCTGGGACTGGAACTGGCGTGTGCGGACTACTTGTCCGAGGTGCCCTGGGTGCTCGTCGAGCGCGGCGGGGACATCTGCCACGAGCTGGAGGAGGTCGGCCGCGAGTACGAGGCCGACGCCATCGTGGTCGGCTCCACGCACGGCATCGTCGGCCGCCTCTTCGGCACCGTGGCCGGGCGCCTGGCCCGCCGCGCCCAGCGCCCCGTCGTCGTCATCCCCTGACACCGCCCGCGAGGCGCTCACGCGGCGTCGGCGACCGGCGGCGGGAGCCCACCGGCCGACCACCCGGGCGCGCTCGATTCCGCCCCGCACCGCCCGGTCGGCACGCGGCCCGACCGTCCGGCCCCGCCCGTGGCCCCGGTGCCGTCCCGGAGACACGTCTCCGGAGACACGCGGCACGCCGCCGGAGGCACGGGCGCGCCGACCAACGGCACGCGCCAGAGCGCGCGCCCGTGCCCCACTCCAGCCCACACCGGGCAACGGCGCACACGGGCGAGGCGCCCGGGCGCACGGGCGGAGACGGGCGGAGGCGGAGGCGCGGAGGCGGAGGCGCGGAGGCGCGTGGGTAGGGCGGCGTCGCGCCGTCGAGTCGCAAACTACTCACCCGTAGGGGGTGGATTGTGCGCTTGTGACGGGCATATAGCCGTACAACGTGCTGCCGAAGGGGAGGTGACGGCCCCGGACGGCAGTGGTGCGGCGGCGTAATGGGCGACGTCGGCCGCCGAGGCGGCTCCCCGGGCGTATGGTGGCACGCCCGGGGAGCCGCCTCTCGCCGTCCCGTCAGCCGTCCGCCGGGGGGCCGGGCTCCCAGCGCAGCAGGTCCCCGGGCTGGCACTCCAGCACCTCGCAGAGCGCCGCGAGCGTGGCGAAGCGCACCGCCTTGGCCCGGCCGTTCTTGAGCACCGCCAGGTTGGCGGGCGTGATGCCCACCCGCTCCGCGAGCTCGCCCACGGACATCTTCCGCTTGGCCAGCATCACGTCGATGTCGACGGCGATCGGCATCAGATCACCTCCGCCAGCTCGGCCCGCATCCGCGCGGCCTCGACGTCGCGCGCGACGGCCTGCGCGAGCAGCATCCGCAGCACGAGCACGATGAGGGCGACCCCCAGCACGGCCACGACGGCCCCGCACATCAGCAGCACCACCCCCGGCGCGACGGCCTCGCCGGGCGCGAGCAGGACGGCGAGCGCGAACAGCAGCAGGGCGGCGGCCACGATCGCGCCGATGACGACGTGCACGTACCGGAAGGCGGCGTGCGAGAAGACCGTGCCGCGCCGCACCATCGTCACCAGCCGCCACACGCAGACCAGGACGACCTGGACCGTCACGATGCCCAGGAACACGAGCGCCAGGATCGGGGTGCGCAGGTGCGCGAGTTGCCCGTCCAGCTCCTCCAGGTCGACGGCGAGCAGCGGCACCATGACCGCCTGCACGAACACCGAACCGGCGAGCAGCACCACGAGCACGACGCGCAGCGCGAGCACCGTCAGCTTTCCCATCGCCCCTCCTTCGATCGAGCAACGATGGAAAACTATCGAAAGTCGATAGGAACGGCAAGCGCCGATCCGGCCGCACCGAGCGGGCGCCGGGTGGTGCGGCGGGCGGCAGGCGGCGAGACGGCTTCGCGTCCCGCGCGGCAGGCGGCGAGGAGGCGAGGCGGCCCCGCGTCCGCGCGGGCCGGGCGGACGCGGGGCCGCCCGGCACGCGTCGGCGTCACTCCACCGTGACGGACTTGGCCAGGTTGCGGGGCTTGTCGATGTCGCGGCCCAGGCTCAGCGCCGTGTGGTAGGCGAGGAGCTGGAGCGGGATGCCCATCAGGATCGGGTCCAGCTCGGGCTCGTTGCGCGGCACCACGATCGTGTGGTCGGCCTTCTCCTGCTCGGTGTGCGCGACGGCGAGGATGCGGCCGCTGCGGGCCTTGATCTCCTCCAGCGTGGCGCGGTTCTTGTCCAGCAGGTCGTCGTCCGGGACGATCGCCACGGTGGGCACGGCGGGCTCGATCAGGGCCAGCGGGCCGTGCTTCAGCTCGGAGGCCGGGTACGCCTCGGCGTGGATGTAGGAGATCTCCTTCAGCTTCAGCGAGGCCTCCAGGGCGACGGGGTAGCCGCGCACCCGGCCCACGAACATCATCGACTGCGCCCGGGCGTACTCGGCGGCCAGCTCCGCGATCCGCTCCTCGGCCGCCATGATCTCGGTGATCTGCGCGGGCAGCCGCCGCAGGCCCTCGATGACGCGCCGCCCGTCGGCGACGGACAGGTCGCGGATGCGGCCCAGGTGCAGCGCCAGCAGCGCGAAGGCGACGGCGGTGTTGGTGAAGCACTTGGTGGAGACGACGCAGACCTCCGGACCGGCGTGGACGTAGACCCCGCCGTCCGTCTCCCGGGCGATCGCGGAACCCACGACGTTGACGACGCCCAGCACGCGCGCGCCCTTGCGCTTGAGCTCCTGCACGGCCGCGAGGGTGTCGTAGGTCTCGCCGGACTGGCTCACCGCCACGTAGAGCGTGTCGGGGTCGACGACCGCGTTGCGGTACCGGAACTCGCTCGCGGGCTCGGCGTCGGCCGGGATGCGGGCCAGCTCCTCGATGAGCTGGGCGCCGATGAGACCGGCGTGGTAGGCCGAGCCGCAGCCGAGGATCTTCACCCGGCGCACGGCGCGGGCCTCGCGGGCGTCCATGTTCAGGCCGCCCAGGCGCACGGTGGCGAACCGGTCCTCGACGCGGCCGCGCAGCACGCGGTCGACGGCGTCCGCCTGCTCGGTGATCTCCTTGTGCATGTAGGTGTCGTGGGCGCCCATGTCGTAGGACTCGGCGGCCCACTCGACCGTCTCGGGCGCGGCGGCGGTGCGCGAGCCCTCGGTGGTGTAGGTGCGGTAGTCGTCGGCCTTGAGGGTGGCCATCTCGCCGTCGTCGAGCGTCACGACCTGGCGGGTGTGCGAGACGAGCGCCGCGACGTCGGAGGCGACGAGCATCTCGTGCTCGCCGATGCCCAGCAGCACGGGGGAGCCGTTGCGGGCGGCGACGATGCG
The DNA here is from genome assembly GCF_026262575.1 of Streptomyces marinisediminis. GTDB lineage: Bacteria > Actinomycetota > Actinomycetes > Streptomycetales > Streptomycetaceae > Streptomyces > Streptomyces marinisediminis. The sequence continues at coordinate 67,728 of NZ_JAPKFL010000027.1, read as the reverse complement.
GTCGGGGAAGTCGGTGTGCAGGACGGCGATGCCGTAGGTGCCCTCGACGGAGGCGAGCGCCTCGCGGACCTTGCCCTCCAGCGTGTCGGCCGCCGCCCGGCCGACGAGGTGGGCGAGGACCTCGGTGTCGGTCTCGGAGGCGAAGACGACGCCGTCGGCGGTCAGCTTGGCCCGCAGCTCGGCGGCGTTGTCCACGATGCCGTTGTGGACGACGGCGACCTTGCCCTCGGCGTCCAGGTGCGGGTGGGCGTTCTCGTCGCTGGGGGCGCCGTGCGTGGCCCACCGGGTGTGCGCGATGCCGGTGGTGCCGGCGAACCGCTTGGGCAGACGGGTCTCCAGGTCGCGCACCCGGCCCTTGGCCTTGGCCGTCCGCAGCCCGGCGTTCTTGCCGGTACCGCTGCCGTGGATGGCCACCCCCGCGGAGTCGTACCCCCGGTACTCCAGCCGCTGCAGACCCTCCAGCAGCAGCGGAGCGGCGTCCCGCCTGCCGATGTAACCCACGATTCCGCACATGGCGCGTCTCCTCGTTCCGTCCTCAGCCGTAGACGATCCGGCGCAACTGCCGGAGCGTGAGCTCGGGCGGCGCGACCGCCCGGTACGGCAGTTCCGCTTGGATGCGCTCGAAGATCGCCGGGTTCCGCGACCCCTGGGCCTGGAGCTCCCGGTGCCGGCGGCGGACGAACTCCTCGGCGGTCTCGTCGAAGTACGCGAGCACGTCGAGCACCACCCGCGCGGCCTCTCCCCGGCCGAGGGGCGTGGTGCGCACCAGGTGCTCCACGAGGTCGTCGTGGAACCCGTTTCGCCGTTCGAGCACGGACCGATACTGGGGCCCCCGCACCCCATCCGCAAACTCCCTGCCCGATTCCGGGCAGGAATCACGCCCGGACCTCCCCCTGAACGGCCTCCCCGGCCGCCCGCCGGGTGCCCTCCCGCCGCTCCCGCGGCGCCGTTCGGCCACGTTCCCCCCACCACGGCGAACGCCGAGTCCCCAGGTCGCCGGTGGTGCGCAGCGGAAGGGCCGCCGTCTCCCGTCCTGCGCACGGGGCCGGTGCTGCGAGGAGCGGCCCACCGACAGGACGGGAAGCCACCGGCCGGGTACCCCCTCTGAGAAGCGCGACGGGGACAGCGAGCGAGACCACCGCAGGAGGCACGGGGGAGCCGACCTCCCGACTCCGCCCGCTTCCTGCTGCTCGCGGCGGGGCGACCCTACGCGTGGTCCGGGACGGGACGAGTGCTGACGGTCCTCCGGTCGCCTGCCGACTCACGCGCGTCACCGCGCGCAAGCCGGTACCGGCCGGGCAACACCTCGTCCGACGCGGCCCGGCGGGCCCGGCCAGCCGGCCGGACGCCCGCGCGGAGGAGGCGGGGGCGCCGGGTCGTCCGCCCGGTCAGGCGCGGGCGCCGAGGGTGCGGGACCGCTCGTACAGTGCCCGGGCGTCGGAGTTGGCGAGGTGGGGGCGAAGGAGCGCCCGCATCTCCCGCACCCGCTCGTCGCACCGACCGGACTGGACGAGGGGGTAGTCGTCCAGCGCGAGGTGCCACGTCGCACACGCCTCCTCCAGCCTTCCGACCCGCAGTTGGCGCTCGGCGAGCAGGGCCCGGTACCGCACCCGGGTACGCCGGAAGACCGGGGGCCGGAGCCGGTCCGCCTCCTCCAGTGCGGTGATCGATCCGCCGACGTCACCCAGCTCGAACTTCATTTGACCGAGGTGGTAGTTCAGCGCGGCCGGATCGTACGAACCGAACGCCTTCTCGCGCGACTCCGCCCGCTCCATGGCCCGCTCGGCCTGGGCCATGAAGTGCAGGGCGTTGCCCCGGTCCCCGATCTGGGCGTGGGCGTGGGCCTGCTGGCCCGCGAGGAAGGCCCGCCTGCGCTGCCCGGCCTGCGGGGAGGCGGCGGCCGCCGCGTCCGCGAGGCGCTGGGCCTGGGCACCGTGGCCCAGGTCGACCGCCTGCACGCTCATCCCGCGCAGGGTCGTGCAGTACGTCAGGTGGTCGTCCGCGTGCCCGGCCAGCTCCAGGGCCTTGAGGTAGTACCTCTGCGCCAGGCCGTGCAGCCCCTCGTCCACGGCCATGTATCCGGTGAGGTAACAGAGGTCGGAGGCGGCGGAGAGCATCCCGTTCCGCACGTCCTCGGGGGCCTCGGCCCGGAGGTAGGGGGCGACGGTGTTCACCATGAAGGACGCGGCCATGGGACGGGCGTGCCGGCCACCGAACTGGTCGTCGAGTTCGCTGATGCGCTCGGTCATGGCGACGACCGTCCGCACGTCGGCCCAGCCGATCCGGGACGCGCGTCCCGTCTGGACGGACTCCAGGCGGCCCACCACGTCGCGCCAGTCGGGAATCGTGAGCGCGACGGAGAACAGCCCGGCGCCGAGCACACCCCTACGTGAAGGGTCCATGTCAATCCTCCCGAGGTCGACGAGACTCTCCACGGTATCCACCGCACCGCCCGGCACCTCCTCCCGAAAACCGATCTCGGCAAGAGTGACGGGCCGCCGCAGGCGACGGGAGAGAGCCTCGCGCACGAGCGGACGGACCGCCTCGCGCGGCCGCGTCCCGTCGATCCAGTGGCTCACCGCGGAGTTGTCGTAGCGCAGTGCCATACCGGACTCGCGTCCGATCCGGTTGACAGCCTGCGCCAGTTGCGTCTGGGACCAGTCGGCCTCGACCAGCGCCCCCCGCAGACCCTCGTTCGCCCGCCTGTTCTTCATCGCGGCAACTCCTCGCGCCCTCACGGGCCTTCAAGGGTTTCAACACCCTGCCCCCGCCTCCACGGTACCGCGCACCGTGACCACCCGGTTACGTAGGCGACAGCGCAGGTGACCGATCTTGACCCGCGAGGAGAAGGCATGTCCGCGATGGCGGCTTGCGATTCCGCAGACGAACCACAGAAGTCGGCCGGGCGGCGCGAGCACCGCGCACCCGTGTCCGGCACCCGGGCGCACGCGACCGGTGTGCCTGGGTACAGCGCGACGTGGCACTGTGAGCCGCGGACCGTCGGACGCGCCCGTGACCTGGTACGGGCCGCCCTGCACACCTGGGGGCTCGACGGGCTGACCGACCGGGCGGCACTCGTCGTCTCCGAACTCGTCACCAACTCCATTCAGCACAGCGGGCGCCGCATGGTCCGCGTCAGCATCACGCTTCCCCAGCGCGACCAGGTGCGCATCTCCGTCTCCGACAAGTCCTCCGAGCTCCCCGTCCGCCAGGCTCCGGACGGGCAGGCGGAGTCCGGACGCGGCCTCCTCCTGGTCGACGCGCTCGCCGACCGGTGGGAGACGGAGGAGCGGAACTGGGGCAAGGTGATCCGGGCCGAACTGCACGCGGCACCGGACTCGTGAGCCGACGGACGGCATGAGCGGCGGACGGGTTCGCCGTGGGCGAGAAGTCGCACGGTCACGTGTGGGAAGCACGGCGTCCGGGGCGCTTTCGGTGGTCGGCGCACGCGTTCGGTTCCACGCCTCTGGGCTGAGCCCGGCGCCTCGCGCCACTCCCCGTGCCACCGCGACCCACTGGACTCCGGCCCGGTCCCGCACGCGACCGGCGCGGCCTGCCGGACGCGCTGCCAGGCGCTGGCGCGTCCGGCCAGGGGGCGGTGGCGCGGTGCGCAGGGCGGGCGGCGGGCCCCGTGCGGTGGGTGGCGGCCCGGTCCGGCGGGGCCGCGGTGAGGCGGGCCCGGGCCGGGAATCCGTGGGCGGCGGCGGGGCGGGCGGTCCGTGTCACCGCCGCGCCCCGCATACTCCGCGCTCCCCCGCCCCGCGTGCCCGCGTCCCCGCGGCCCGGGGGTCCGCCGCCGTGCTGTGGGGCCGGTACGGAGTTACAGGCCCAGGTCGCGGGCGATGAGCATGCGCTGGACCTCGCTCGTGCCCTCGCCGATCTCCAGGATCTTGGAGTCGCGCCACATGCGGGCGACCGGGTACTCGTTCATGAACCCGTAGCCGCCGTGGATCTGCGTCGCCTCACGGGCGTTGGTGACCGCGATCTCCGAGGAGTACAGCTTGGCCATGGCCGCCTGCTGCTTGAACGGTTCCGCGGCCAGCATCCGGGAGGCCGCGTCCCGCCAGGCGACGCGCGCGGTGTGGGCGCGCATCGCCATGTCGGCCAGCTTGAACTGGATGGCCTGGTTGTCCCCGATCGGCTTGCCGAAGGCGTGGCGCTCGCGGGCGTAGCGCACGGACTCGTCCACGCAGCCCTGGGCGAGCCCGGTGGCCAGCGCGGAGATGGCGATGCGGCCCTCGTCGAGGATGCGCAGGAACTGCGCGTAGCCGCGGCCCTCCTCGCCGAGCAGGTTGGCGGCCGGGACGCGGACGTCGGAGAAGGACAGCTCGCGGGTGTCCGAGGCGTTCCAGCCCACCTTGGAGTAGGGCGCGGCGACGGTGAAGCCGGGGGTGCCGGAGGGGACGATGAACGTCGAGATCCGGGGGGAGCCGTCGTCCTTGCGCCCGGTGACGGCGGTGACCGTGACCAGGTCGGTGATGTCCGTACCGGAGTTGGTGATGAAGCACTTGGTGCCGTTGATCACCCAGTCGTCGCCGTCGCGCACGGCGGTGGTGCGGGTGCCGCCCGCGTCGGAGCCGCACTCGGGCTCGGTGAGGCCGAAGGCGCCCAGCGCCTCCCCGGAGCACAGCCGGGGCAGCCACTGGCGCTTCTGCTCCTCGGTGCCGTAGAGGTGGATCGGCATGGCGCCGAGCGAGACGCCGGCCTCCAGGGTGATCGCCACCGAGGAGTCGACGCGGGCGAGCTCCTCCAGGGCCAGGCACAGGGCGAGGTAGTCGCCGCCCATGCCGCCGTACTCCTCGGGGAAGGGCAGCCCGAACAGGCCCATGCGGCCCATCTCGCGGATGATCTCGTAGGGGAACGCGTGCCGCTCGTAGTAGTCGCCGATCGCGGGGGCGATGACGTCGTGCGCGAACTCCTCGACGGTACGGCGCAGTTCCTCGTGCTCGGGGCTGAGGCGGTGGTCCAGGGACATGGGTTTCACTGCTCCTTGTGGGAGGCGTCGTGGGCGAGGGCGCGCACGGTGCGCGAGGGGCTGGGGCGGCCCAGCCGTTCGGCCACCCACACGCTGGTGGCGGTGAGCCGGCCGAGGTCGACCCCGGTGTCGATGCCGAGTCCGTGCAGCATCCACACGAGGTCTTCGGTGGCGAGGTTGCCGGTGGCGCTCTTGGCGTAGGGGCAGCCGCCCAGCCCGCCGGCGGAGGCGTCGACGGTGGTGACGCCGTGCTGGAGCGCGGCCAGGGTGTTGGACAGCGCCTGGCCGTAGGTGTCGTGGAAGTGGACGGCCAGCCGGTCGGCGGGCAGCCCGGCCTCGGCCAGCGCGGCCAGGAGCGCGGTGACGTGGCCGGGGGTGGCGACGCCGATGGTGTCGCCCAGGCTCAGCTCGTCGCAGCCCATGGCGTCCAGGGCGCGGCAGACGTCGACGACCTGGGCGGGCGGCACGGGGCCCTCCCAGGGGTCGCCGAAGCACATGGACAGGTAGCCGCGCACCCGGGCCCCGGCCTCCCTGGCGCGGGCCACGACGGGTTCGAACATGGCCAGCGCCTCGGCGACGGTGCGGTTGAGGTTGGCCCGGGCGAAGGACTCGGTGGCACTGGCGAAGACGGCGACCTCGCGGGCGCCCAGGGCCAGCGCGCGGTCCAGGCCGCGCTCGTTGGGCACGAGCACCGGGAGGCGCACGTCCGGCGCGAGGTCGCGCACGCGCGGGTACAGCTCCTCGGCGTCCGCGAGCTGCGGCACCCAGCGCGGGTGGACGAAACTCGTCGCCTCCACGGTGGTCAGCCCGGCGGCGGCCAGGCGGCGGACGAACTCGGCCTTCACCTCCACGGGCACGACGGCGGGCTCGTTCTGCAACCCGTCGCGCGGTCCGACCTCGTGGACGCGCACCCGGGCGGGCAGCCCGGCCAGCGGCACGCGCATCGGCAGGGGGTGTGCGGGCTCCGTCATGCGTTACGCCTCCACTTCCTCGTGCGGGTCGACCACGGCCAGGATCTGGTCCATGGCGACGGTGGTGCCCGCGGCGACGTCCAGCGCGGTGACGGTGCCGGCGTGCGGGGCGGCGATGACGTGCTCCATCTTCATCGCCTCGACGACGACCAGCGCCTGCCCGGCCGAGACCTCCTCGCCGACGGCCACCTTGACGACCGTCACGGTGCCGGGCATGGGCGCGGTCAGCGCGTCGGCGCCGGCCGCCGCTCCGGCGCCGCGCAGCGCGGCGGCCACCGGGTCGTGGGCGCGCACCTGCCAGGCGGCGCCGTCCTGCCCGAGCCAGTGGTCGCCGCCGGACCCGGCGTGCGCGAACGCCTGCGTGACCCCGTCCCACACGAGCTGGACGCGGCCCGGCGCGGCCGGGACCAGGCGGGCGGGCACCGCGTCGGCGTCGCCCACGCGGACCTCGGCGCCGTCGGCCGCGCGGCCGCGCACCCGGACGGTCACCGGGTCGTGGCCGGGGAGCTTCAGGTGGTGCGGCGTCCAGGCGGCCGTGCCGCCGAGGCGGAAGCCGGAGGGCACGGCGAACGGGTCCGTCCAGCCGTCGGCGGCCGGCTCCAGCGCCGCGTGCCGCAGCAGGGCGGCGGCGGCGTAGACGGCGTCGGGCACGGCCTCCGGCACCAGGGACGCGGCGTCCCGGTCCACCAGGCCGGTGTCCAGGTCGCCCGCGACGACGGCGGGGTGGGCCAGCAGGGCGCGCAGGAAGGCGGTGTTGGTGTCGACGCCGAGCACGGTGGTCGCGGCCAGGGCGGCGCGCAGGCGGCGCAGGGCCGTGGGCCGGTCGGGGCCGTGGGCGATGACCTTGGAGAGCATCGGGTCGTAGGTGGTGCCCACCTCGGTGCCCTCGCTGAGCCCGGAGTCGGTGCGCAGGCCGTCCCCGTCCGGCTCGCGCAGCAGGAGCACGGTGCCGGCCGAGGGCAGGAAGTCCACCCGCTCCCCCGCGCTCACCCGGGCCGTCTCCGCGCAGACGCGCGCCTCCACCGCGTGCCCGGTGAGGGCGACCTCGTCCTGGGCCAGCCCGAGCGGCTGCCCGGCGGCGACGCGGACCTGCCACTCCACCAGGTCAAGGCCGGTGATCAGCTCGGTGACCGGGTGCTCGACCTGGAGGCGGGTGTTCATCTCCATGAAGCAGTACGCGCCCGGGTCGCCGCCGGGGACGATGAACTCCACGGTGCCCGCGCCCCGGTAGCCGCAGGCGCGGGCTGCCTCGACGGCGGCGGCGCCCATCGCGGCGCGGGTGGCCTCGTCCAGCAGGGGGCTGGGGGCCTCCTCGATGATCTTCTGGTGGCGGCGCTGGAGCGAGCACTCGCGCTCGCCGAGGTGGAGCACGGTGCCGTGGCCGTCGGCGAGCACCTGGATCTCGATGTGCCGGGGGCGGTCGATGAACCGCTCGACGAGCAGGGTGTCGTCGCCGAAGGAGGCGCGCGCCTCGCGGCGGGCGGCGGCGATCTCGTCCTCCAGCAGCGCCGCGTCCCGCACCAGGCGCATGCCCTTGCCGCCGCCGCCCGCGGACGGTTTGAGCAGCACCGGCATGCCGATCTCCCGCGCGGCCTCGGCCAGTTGGGCGTCGCTCAGCCCGGACCCGGAGGAGCCGGGCACGACGGGGACGCCGGCGGCGCGCACCGTCTCCTTGGCGCGGATCTTGTCGCCCATCAGCTCGATCGCGGCGGCGGGCGGGCCGATGAAGGTCAGCCCGGCGTCGGTGACGGCCTCGGCGAAGGCGGCGTTCTCGGCGAGGAAGCCGTAGCCGGGGTGGACGGCCTGGGCGCCGGTGCGGCGCGCGGCGCGCAGCAACGCGTCCACCCGCAGGTAGCTCTCGGCGGCCGGGGCGGGACCGATGCGCACGGCGGCGTCGGCCTCGCGCACGTGCCGGGCGTCGGCGTCGGCGTCGCTGTGGACGGCGACGGAGCGGATGCCCAGCTCCCGCAGCGTGCGGATGACGCGGACGGCGATCTCGCCGCGGTTGGCGACCAGGACGGTGTCGAACAACTGCGAAGTCACGGGTGGCTCCCCCTCACATCCGGAAGACGCCGAAGCCGGGCTCGCCCAGCGGCGCGTTGGCACAGGCGGTCAGGGCCAGGCCGAGGACCGTGCGGGTCTCCAGCGGGTCGATCACGCCGTCGTCCCACAGCCGGGCGGTGGCGTAGTAGGCGTTGCCCTGGGTCTCGTACTGGGCGCGGACGGGGGCCTTGAACGCCTCCTCCTCGTCCGCGCCCCACTCCTCGCCGCGGGCCTCCAGCTGGTCGCGCTTGACGGTGGCGAGCACGGAGGCGGCCTGCTCGCCGCCCATGACGGAGATCTTGGCGCCCGGCCACATCCACAGGAAGCGGGGCCCGTAGGCCCGGCCGCACATCGAGTAGTTGCCCGCGCCGTAGGAGCCGCCGACGACGACGGTGAGCTTGGGCACCCGGGTGGTGGCCACGGCGGTGACCATCTTGGCGCCGTGCTTGGCGATGCCGCCCGCCTCGTAGGCGCGGCCGACCATGAAGCCGGAGATGTTCTGCAGGAACAGCAGCGGGATGCCGCGCTGGTCGCACAGCTCGACGAAGTGGGCGCCCTTCTGGGCGGACTCCGCGAACAGGATGCCGTTGTTGGCGACGATGCCCACCGGGTGCCCGTGGACGCGGGCGAAGCCGGTCACCAGCGTCGTGCCGTACTCGGCCTTGAACTCCTGGAAGCGGGAGCCGTCGGTCAGGCGGGCGATGATCTCGCGGACGTCGTAGGGCGTGCGCGAGTCCACGGGGACGGCGCCGTAGAGGCCGGCCGGGTCGACGGCGGGCTCCTCGCTCGGCTCGACCGTCCACGGCAGCGGGCCGCGCGCCGGGAGGGTGGAGACGATGGTGCGCACGATGCGCAGGGCGTGCTCGTCGTCCTCGGCGAGGTGGTCGGTGACCCCGGAGGTGCGGGAGTGCACCTCGCCGCCGCCCAGCTCCTCGGCGGTGACGACCTCGCCGGTGGCGGCCTTCACCAGCGGTGGCCCGCCCAGGAAGATCGTGCCCTGGCCGCGGACGATCACGGCCTCGTCGCTCATCGCCGGAACGTAGGCGCCGCCGGCCGTGCAGGAGCCCATCACGGCGGCGATCTGCGGGATGCGGGCGGCCGACATCCGGGCCTGGTTGTAGAAGATGCGCCCGAAGTGCTCGCGGTCGGGGAAGACCTCGTCCTGCATCGGCAGGAAGGCGCCGCCGGAGTCCACCAGGTACAGGCACGGCAGCCGGTTCTCCAGCGCGACCTCCTGGGCGCGCAGGTGCTTCTTGACCGTCATCGGGTAGTACGTGCCGCCCTTGACGGTGGCGTCGTTGGCGACGATGACGCACTCGCGGCCCGCGACGCGGCCGATGCCGGCGATCACCCCGGCGGCGGGCGCCTGCCCGTCGTACAGCCCGTCGGCGGCCAGCGGCGCCAGCTCCAGGAAGGGCGAGCCGGGGTCGAGCAGCCCGTCCACCCGGTCCCGGGGGAGGAGCTTGCCGCGCGCGGTGTGCCGGGCGCGGGCCCGCTCCCCGCCGCCCAGCCGGGCCGCGGCCAGCTTCTCGCGAAGCTCGGCGGCCAGCTCGCGGTGCGCGGCCTCGTTCGTGCGCCATGCCGGTGACGCCGGGTCGACGGCGCTGGCCAGCGGCGGTGCCTGCTGCATGCCCTGAGCCCCCTTGCTCACGGTTCCACAGTTCCACGGTTAATGGGCGTTAACCCCTGTCCGCCAGGTTAACGTGCGCTAACGGGACTGTCTAGAATCGTTGGCATGAGCACCCGCACCGGAGCCGCCGGCCCGGACTCCGCGACCGCCGCCCCCTCCGGGGGGCGCGGGGAGCCCCGCGCGCCCAGCCGCCGCGAGCAGATCCTGCGCGAAGCGGCCCGCCTGTTCGCCGAGCGCGGCTTCCACGGCGTCGGCGTCGACGAGATAGGGGCCGCCGTCGGCATCAGCGGCCCCGGGCTCTACCGGCACTTCCCCGGCAAGGACGCCATGCTGGCCGAGCTGCTCGTGGGCATCAGCGAGCGGCTGCACGAGGGGGGCCGGGCGCGGCTGGCCGAGGCCGACGCCGCGGGCAGCCCGGCGGGCGACGCCCTGGACGCGCTCATCGCCGGACACATCGACTTCGCGCTCGACGACCGGCCGCTGATCACCCTGCACGACCGCGAGCTGGACCGGCTGCGCGACGAGGACCGCAAGCGGGTGCGGCGGCTCCAGCGCGAGTACGTCGAGCTGTGGGTGGGCGTCGTGCGCGAGGTGCACCCGGGGCTGCCCGAGCGCGAGGCCCGGGCCGCCGTGCACGCCGTCTTCGGCCTGCTGAACTCCACCCCGCGGCTCAGCCGCCCCGCCGCGCTGCCCGACCGGTCGCGCACGGCGGCCCTGCTGCACCGGCTGGCGCGCGGCGCGTTCGCCGCGGCGGCCGACCGGGCACCCGACGGGCACGCGGCCGACGGGCAGCCGACCGAGGGGCACGCGGCCGGCGAGCCCGGCTGACGAGCCGGGCCGACCGGCCCGGCCGGGCGAGCCCCGGCCGACGGGCGGCAGCGACGGCGCGGCGGCTCCACCCGACCGCCCGACCCGGCCGGCCCGGCTGGCCCGGCTGGCCCGGCTGGCCCGGCCGGCCCCCGGCCGACGCGCCCCGACGCGCCACCGCCGGATGCGGGCCGACCGGGACGGCCCGAACGACCGGCCCGCTACAGCACGGAGACGCCCCGGTCGGCGAGGTACTGCACCGGGTCGACGTCGGTGCCGTACTCGCGGCCGGTGCGCACCTCGAAGTGCAGGTGCGGTCCGGTGACCCGGCCGGTGGCGCCGGTCCGCGCGATGCGGTCGCCGCCCGTCACCCGCTGGCCCACCTTCACGTCGTACGCCGAGAGGTGGGCGTAGAGGGCGAAGTGACCGTCTGCCAGCCGCACCACCACCGTCTCGCCGTAGTCGCCCTGCTCGCCCGCGACGTCGACGGTGCCGGTGCCCACCGCGTGCACCCCGGTGCCGGTGTCCACGGCGAAGTCCACACCGGTGTGCCGTCCGGCCAGCCAGTCACCCGGGATGCCGTAGGCCGCCGAGATCCGGTGGCTTCCGGCCAGCGGCCGCGCGTACGGCGGCCCGCCTCCCCGCGTCCCGCCCGACGCCCGCGGCGCCACCACTCCCAGCAGCGGTACCGCCCCCAGCACGCCGAGCGCCCCACCGCGCAGCACACCGCGCCGGGACAGCCCCCCGCGCCCTTGTTCTCCGTGCGCACCACACATCCGGCCGTCCTCCTGTTGCAGAGACGTCTTCAGTGCGAGGACACGTCAGCACGGGCCCGCGTGCATCTCCGACACCCTCCGCCCGCCCCCGATCGGCCTAGCGGTCCACCGTCGGCGCGTCGCGTCAACGTGCCGTCCAAAGCGGCCGGTTGACGTACTCCGGGCCCGGGTACACCCCTCACCCCCGGACAGGTGAACGCCGCGGCCCGCTCGCCCGGCGTCCGCGCACGCCCGCCCGGGTGACGCGGGGCGGACGCGCGGTGGCGACCGGGCCTCCCGGGCGGGCGGCGGCCCACGGCTCCCTAGGCGGTGCCCGCGCGGACCTCGACGCGGGAGCGGGTGCCCCACGTGCCCACGCGCCAGCACGTGGCCATCGCGTACAGGTACAGCGGCCGGAGCACGAGCAGGCGCCACAGTCCGGCCACGGGCGAGCACAGGAACAGCAGGAGCCGGCCGCCCCGCCGGTCGTCGGACCGGCGCAGGGCGAACAGGCGCAGGCCGATCAGGTAGTTCATGGCGCAGCCGAGCAGCAGCGCGTGCCACGCCAGCGGTCCCGCCTGGGCGGCCAGGGCCGGGGAGGCCAGCACGACGACCGGCACGAGCAGCGCCAGCAGGAGGTGCGCGTACTCCACGACCGGCATCCAGAAGCCCAGGGAGCGCACGGGCAGGTGGCGCAGCCACCACAGGTGCCGCACCGTCGTGCCGCGCATCCACCGCAACTGCTGCCGGAAGTAGTGGCGCGGGCGGTCCGGCACGAGGGTGAAGACCACCGCCGAGGGCTGGTGCACCGTGCGGCCCGCCAGCAGGGCGTAGAGGGTGAGCATCGAGTCGTCGTTCATCTGCATCGGCACGCCGCGGAAGGACTCGCGCTCGTAGACCCCCGCGTGGCCCCGCACGACGTCGGCGCGGTAGAAGGCGAGCGTCCCGGAGTTGATCAGCACCGACCCCAGCAGGGACTGCGCGCTGCGCAGGCCGCGCGTGAAGGGGAGGTAGAGCACCGTGGTCAGCCGGGTGAGCAGGTTGGTGCGCGCGTTCAGCGGCGCGACGAGCCCGGCGACGGAGCGCACCCGGGGGTCGGCGAACGGCTTGAGCCCCTCCGCGACGGCGTGCTCGTCCAGCACCGAGTCGCTGTCGAGCGTGACGAAGACGTCCGCGTCGTCGTCGGCGAGCACGTGCATCTGCGCCCAGCGCTTGCCGCGGTTGGGCGTGCGGTCCCAGGTGGCCTCGATCCCCGCCTCGGCCGCGCGGCGCAGCAGGTGCGCGCGCTCCGCGTCGTAGCGCAGGGGCCGACCGGTCGCGGCGTCCGCCGAGCCGTCGTCGACGACCCGGACGCGCTGGACGGGACGGCTCTGCGCGAGCACGGAGTCCACGCACGCCCGCAGCGCCCGCGGGTCCTCGTTGTAGACGGGGATGTGGACGGTGACGCGCAAGGGGTCCAGCACGTCGCGCCGCTGCCGCTCGGTCACGGTGGCCGGACGCTCGAACCAGCACAGCGGCAGCCACCACAGCAGCAGGAACGACACCAGCCACACGAGCCCCAGGCCGGGTCCGGCGGTGCGCCACTGGGAGAGGTTCAGCAGGTGCCAGGCGGTCCACCCGACCACCAGGACGAGGGGCAGCGCGGCCAGCGCGGCCAGGCCGCCGGGCGGGAGGTAGCGCGCGGTGGGCCGGGGCGCGGGGGCGTCGCGCGGCGCGCCGGGGGCGCGGGGACCGGCGTCAGAGCTGGTCGGCACGCTTGCCCCGCCGGAAGGTGACGCGGACGAGCAGGGCGCCTGCCAGGACCACCGCGCAGGCGAGGGCCACGAGCCACACCTGGCCGAAGGCCAGCCCGAAGAGGGACAAACCGCCACCCGTGGCGGCGATTTCGCCATAGTTCACGGAAGTGCTCCAAGTAGGAAAATCTGCCTTCCATAACGTACGAGCGAAGCGCCCCTCCCTCGCGCATGACACGCACCGCGCCCCAGACCCCACCCCGACCGACCACCGGCCCGGCGGACCACTGGACCAGCGGGCCGCCGGACCACCGGGCCGTCCGCCCGCCGGGCCGCCGGGCCGCCCGCCGGGGTCAGCCCGCCTCGGGGCCGGACGGCTTGCGCAGCTCCATCAGGTGACCGGCGGCGGCGAAGGACTCGTTGCCCGCCAGGCGGCCCTGCTTGGTCTCGGTGACGACGAAGCCCTCGCGGACGTAGAGGGCGAGCGCCCGCTCGTTGCCCACGAGCACCGTGGTCTCCACGCGTGGACCGCCGTGGGCCACGGCGTGGCGCAGCAGCGCGGTCCCCGCACCCTCCCCGTAGCGGGCGGGATCGACGTAGAGCCAGGTCACCTCGTCGTCGGCGAGGGCGACGAAGCCGACGACCGCTCCGGGCGTCGCGGAGCCCGCGTCCTCGGCCACCCAGACCCGGTCGTCGAACAGGCCCTCCCCCTCGTAGGTCTCGGCCAGCGACAGGAACGCCTCCTCGCCGACCGAGTCGCGCAGCTCGTCCAGCCGCGCGGCGTCGTGGACCCGGGCGACGGCCTCCCAGTCCCCGGGCGCGTACGGACGGACGCGCCAGCGCGACGCGGCGGCCCCCTGTGCGGTGTGCGATGCCATGGCCGAACTCTGGCGGCCGCACCGACCGCGCGCAACGCATTTCCGGGCGGCGCCGGGCCCGGGGAGAACCGCGCCCGGGAGACCGCGCCCGGGGGGCCGCCGGGCACCCTGCCGCCACCGCCCGCCCCGCCCCGCCGCCCGGGGGCGTACGGGCGGGGCGGGCGGCGCGTCGTGACAGAAGGGTTGACACTGCTCGAAGCGTCCGGGAATCTCTTCGCACACCGCTCTTTGAGAGCGCTCTCACACCCCGGACGGCCAGGAGAAGGCGATGACGCGAATGGCTCGGAGAACCCGTCGGTCCCGGCACCGGATGGCCGCCGCCGTGGCGGCCACGCTGGGCGCCGCACTCGTCGCCGGATGCGCCGACGACGGCGGCGGTGGCGCCGCCGAGCGCGCGGGTTCGGACGGCAGGACGACGCTCACCGTCGGCCTGTTCGGCACGTTCGGCTTCCAGGAGGCGGGGCTCTACGAGGAGTACGAGCGGCTGAACCCCGGCATCGCCATCGAGCAGACGGTCGTGGAGCGCAACGAGAACTACTACCCCCAGCTCCTCACCCGCCTGGCCAGCGACAGCGGGCTCGCGGACGTGCAGGCGGTCGAGGTCGGCAACATCGCCGAGGTGACGGCGACGCAGGCCGACAAGTTCGTCGACCTCGGCGAGCGGCCCGACGTGGACCCCGGCGACTGGTTCGACTGGAAGTGGCAGCAGGGCACCACCGCCGACGGCAAGACCATCGCCCTGGGCACCGACATCGGACCGATGGCCATCTGCTACCGCAAGGACCACTTCGAGGCGGCGGGCCTGCCCACCGACCGCGCGGAGGTCTCCCGGCTCTGGGCGGGCGACTGGCGCAAGTACCTGGACACCGGGAAGCGCTTCATGGCCGACGGCCCGGACGACGTGGCGTGGGTGGACTCCGCGGGCGGCCTCTACTCCGCCGCGATCGCCTCCGCCGAGAGCCGCTACTACGACGCGGACGGCGACATCGTCTACCAGGACAACCCCGACGTGCGGGCCGCCTGGGACATCGCCACGACCGCCGCCGAGGAGGGCATGACGGCCAGGCAGGAGCAGTTCACCCCGCCGTGGGACAAGGCGATGAACAACGGCACCTTCGCCACACTCTCCTGCCCGGCCTGGATGCTCGGCTACATCCAGGACAAGGGCGGCGAGCAAAGCGAGGGACTGTGGGACGTCGCGGACGCCCCGCGCCCGGGCAACTGGGGCGGCTCCTTCCTCGGCGTGCCGGAGAGCGCGCCGCACAAGGAGGAGGCGGCGAAGTTCGTCGCCTGGCTCACCGCGCCGGAGCAGCAGGCCACGCTGTTCGAGGAGCGCGGCAGCTTCCCCAGCTCCCCCTCCTCCTACGACACGCCCACCGTGGCCGACGCCACGCACGACTACTTCGGCGAAGCGCCCATCGGCGAGATCTTCGCCCGCGCGGCCGAGGGCATCCCCACCCAGCACATCGGGCCGAAGGACCAGATCATCGCGGAGAACATCGGCCGCAGCGGCGTCCGCCAGGTCGAGCAGAAGGGGCTGTCGCCGGACGAGGCGTGGGACGAGGCCGTCAAGGCGGTCGAGAACGCGCTGGGCCGCTGAACCGATGCGTGAGACGACCACCACCGGCACGGACGGCGCGGGCGCGGCACCGCGCGACGCCGGGGCCCGCGACGCCGCCGCGCCCCGCCCGGCCCGCTCCCACGGCGCCCCCTCCCCGGCCGCGGGCGGGGCCGGGCGGGGGCGGGCGGGCGCCGCGCCGGCGCCGTCGGCCGCCGAGGAGCGCCGCCGCGCCCGGCGCTCGCGCCGCTACCGCCGGGACGTGCGCTGGAGCCCGTACGCCTTCGTCGCGCCGTTCTTCCTCGTCTTCGGCGCCTTCGGCCTCTTCCCCCTGCTCTACACCGGCTGGGCCTCCCTGCACCGCGTCTCCCTGACCGCGCCGACGGACATGGAGTGGGCGGGCCTGGGCAACTTCACCCGGCTGCTGGGGGACGAGTTCTTCTGGAACGCGCTGGGCAACACCTTCAGCATCGGCGTGCTGGCCACCGTCCCTCAGTTGCTCATGGCGCTCGGCCTCGCGCACGTCATGAACTACCGGCTGCGCGGGAGCACGTTCTTCCGCGTCACGATGCTCGCGCCGTACGCGACCTCCGTGGCGGCGGCGACGCTGGTGTTCGTGATGCTCTACGGCCGCGACTACGGGATGATCAACTGGGCGCTGGGCGCGGTCGGCGTCGACCCGGTGGACTGGCAGAACGGCACGCTGAGCTCCCAGTTCGCCATCTCCACGATCGTCATCTGGCGCTGGACGGGCTACAACACGCTCATCTACCTGGCGGCGATGCAGGCGGTGCCCCGCGACCTGTACGAGTCGGCCGCGCTGGACGGCGCCTCGCGCTGGCAGCAGTTCACGCACGTGACGATCCCGTCCCTGCGGCCGACGATCCTGTTCACCGTCGTCGTCTCCACCATCGGCGCGATGCAGCTCTTCGGCGAACCGCTGCTGTTCAGCCCGGGCGGCAGCCCCGCGGGCGGCGTCGACCACCAGTACCAGACGCTGGGCCTGTACCTGTACGAGCAGGGCTGGGTGAACCTGCACCTGGGCCGGGCGTCGGCGATCGCCTGGGCGATGTTCCTGATCCTGCTGCTCATCGCGGTCGTCGCCGCGGTGGTCGCCCGGCGGCTGCGGAAGAGCCAGTGAGGAGCCGGTCATGAGTGTGCTCAGTCCAGTGGACGCGCGGAAGCCGCGCGATCCGCGCGACCCGCGAGAACCCCGGAAAGGAGCCGCCGGACGCCCCCGGCGGCGGTCCCGGGCGGCCGGGGCCGGCGGGCAGTTCCACGGCGGGCGGATCGCCTACCTGATCCTGGCCGTGGTCACCGCCGTCTCCGTCTTCCCGCTGGTGTGGACGGCCGTCGCGGCGTCCCGGGACAACACCCGGCTCGCCGAGAGCCCGCCGCCGTTCTGGTTCGGCTCCAACCTGCCGCGCAACCTGGAGATCGCCTGGCACGACGCCAACCTCGGCCTCGCCTTCCTCAACACCCTGGTGGTGGCGGGCTCGATCGCGCTGGGCACGGTGCTCTTCGGGACGCTGGCGGGGTTCGCCTTCGCCAAGCTGCGCTTCCGCTTCCGCACCGCGCTGCTCCTGCTGACGATCGGCACGATGATGGTGCCGCCGCAGCTCAGCGTCGTCCCGCTGTTCATGGCGATCGCCGAACTCCAGTGGACCAACCGGCTGCCGGCGGTCGTCCTGCCCACCCTGGTGAGCGCGTTCGGGGTGTTCTTCATGCGCCAGTACCTGGTGCGGGCGCTGCCGGGCGAGCTGGTGGAGGCGGCGCGGGTGGACGGGGCGAACAGCCTGCGCGTGGTGTGGCACGTCGTCTTCCCCGTCGCCCGTCCGGCCATGGCGGTGCTGGGCATGCTGACGTTCGTCATGGCCTGGAACGACTTCTTCTGGCCGATCATCGCCCTCACCCAGCAGAACCCGACCGTCCAGGTGGCGTTGACCGGGCTGGGCCGCGGCTACATCCCGGACCAGTCCGTGATCATGGCCGGGGCGCTGCTGGGGACCCTGCCGCTGCTGCTCGTCCTCGCCGTCTTCGGCCGCCAGATCGTCGGCGGGATCATGCAGGGCGCCGTGAAGGGCTGAGCCCCGCCACCGCGCGCCCGGGCCGCCCGGGCCGCCGCGCCGGTCGACCGTCCGGCCGTTTGCCGTTCTTCCGTCCCTCCTTTCTTCCTTCTTCCTTTCTTCCTTCCGTCCGTCTCTTCCTTCCGTCCGTCTCTTCCTTCCGTCCGTCCGAACCCGGGAGCGCTCTCCGTTGACTGCCCACCCGTCCTCGCCCACCCCCGACTTCCCCGCCGCGTTCCTCTTCGGCTCCGCCACCTCCGCCTACCAGATCGAGGGGGGCGCCGCCGAGGGCGGCCGGACGCCGTCCGTCTGGGACACCTTCGCCCACACCCCCGGCAAGGTCCTCGGCGGCGACCACGGCGACGTGGCCGTCGACCACTACGGCCGCTGGCGCGAGGACGTGGACCTGATGGCCGGCCTGGGCCTGGACGCCTACCGGTTCTCGGTGTCCTGGAGCCGGGTGCAGCCCGGCGGCCGGGGCCCGGCCAACCAGCGCGGGCTGGACTTCTACCGCGCCCTCGTCGACGGCCTGCTGGAGCGCGGCATCACGCCCTGGCTCACCCTCTACCACTGGGATCTGCCCCAGGAGCTGGAGGACGCCGGGGGCTGGCCCGAGCGCGCCACGGCCGAGCGGTTCGCGGCCTACGCGGAGCTGGTGGCGGGCGCGCTCGGCGACCGCGTCGAGCACTGGACGACGCTCAACGAGCCATGGTGCAGCGCGTTCCTCGGCTACGCCTCCGGGGTGCACGCGCCGGGCCGCACCGACGGCGCCGCCGCGCTGCGCGCCGCGCACCACCTCAACCTGGCGCACGGACTGGGCGTGCAGGCGCTGCGCGCGGCCCTGCCGCCGCGGGCCGGGATCGGGGTGAGCCTCAACCCGGCGGTGCCCCGGGCCCGGTCCGCCTCGGCGGCCGACGCGGACGCCCGGCGGCGCATCATGGCGCTGGCCAACGGCGTCTTCGAGGGGCCGATGCTGCACGGCGCGTACCCGGACGACCTGCTCACGGACACCGCTCACCTCGTCGACTGGGCCTCCCTCGTCCACGACGGCGACCTGACCGCCGCGCACCAGCGGCTGGACGCGCTCGGCGTCAACTACTACTCCCCACTGCTCGTCTCCAGCCCCGCCGGCGCGGGCACCCGGGCGCCGGACGACCTCGAACGGCGCGACGGCCACGGCGAGAGCGAGCACTCCCCCTGGCCGGGCGCCGAGCGCGTCGCCTTCCACCAGCCCCCGGGGCTGCCCACCACCCAGATGGGCTGGGCGGTGGACCCCAGCGGGCTGCGGGAGGTGCTGCGACGGCTGAGCCGGGAGGTGCCGGGCCTGCCGCTGTACGTCACGGAGAACGGCATGGCCGCCGACGACAAGATCGCGCCCGACGGCACCGTGGACGACCCCGAGCGCGTCGCGTACCTGCACGGCCACCTGGACGCCGTGCGCCAGGCGATGGCCGAGGGGGCGGACGTGCGCGGCTACTTCCTGTGGTCGCTGCTGGACAACTTCGAGTGGTCGTACGGGTACAGCAAGCGCTTCGGCGCGGTGTACGTCGACTTCGACACCCTGGAGCGCACGCCGAAGTCCAGCGCCCACTGGTACGCCCAGCTCGCGCGCACCCGCACCCTCCCGCCGCGCTGAGGCCCGGGGCCGCCCGGGATACTGGGGGCATGGGGCGACAGCGGCAGCGGGCACGGTCACGCGCGGACGTCGAGGAGGACGTGCGCGGCGGCCGGGCCCGCCTGGTGCCCGACCCCGAGCGCCCGCGCGCCTGGACGCTGACGGTGGACGGCGCGCCCCAGTCCCACGTCGACCTCGACGACCCCACGCACCTGGACTTCGCCTACCAGCGCAGGCTGGGCCGCCTGGTGGACGCGGTCGCGGCGCCCGGTGCGCCGCTGCGCGTGCTGCACCTGGGCGGCGGCGCGCTCACCCTGGCCCGGTACGTGGCGGCGACGCGGCCCCGCTCCGCGCAGCAGGTGGTCGAGGTGGACACCGCGCTCACCGCGTTCGTCCGGCGCACCCTGCCGTGGGAGGCGGGCCGGGGCGTCCGGGTGCGCGGCGCGGACGCCCGCGCCGGGCTGGCCCGGGTCGCCGACGCCTGGGCCGACCTCGTCGTCGCCGACGTCTTCAGCGGCGCCCGGACGCCGGCACACCTGGGCACGGTGGAGTTCCTGACCGAAGTGCGCCGGGTGCTGCGGCCCGGCGGGGTGTACGCCGCGAACCTGACCGACGGACCGCCGCTGGCCCACCTGCGCGCCCAGGTGGCCACGGCGCTCGCGGTGTTCGACGCCGCCTGCGTGACGGCCGAGCCGGCGCTCTGGCGCGGTCGGCGCTTCGGCAACGCGGTGCTGTGCGCGGCGGACGGGCCGCTGCCCGTGGCCGAGCTGACCCGGCGGGCCGCCGCCGACCCGCACCCCGGGCGGCTGGCGCACGGCCGGGAGCTGGCCGACTTCACCGGCGGGGCCCGGCCGGTCACGGACGCCGCCGCCACGGCCTCTCCCCCGCCGCCGCCCGACGCCTTCGACTGACGCGCGCTGACCGACGCGCTCCGACCGACGCCCGGCGACGGCGCCCGCGCACGGAACCCGGCCCGCCGCGCACGGGCCTCCGTCCGCCGCGCGCGGGCCCGCGTCCGGCTACAGGCGGCCCGCCGCGCGCAGGAGGCGCCCGGCCTCGGCCAGCGCGGCGCGCAGCCGACCGGGTTCGGTCGCCGCCACGTAGGCGCGCTCGGGCGGCACGAGCCACCGCGCGCCCGCCACCGGGGGCTCGCCGGGCCGCAGCCGACGCGCGCCGCCGCCGCAGGTGGGCGCGCAGGCGCTGCCCGGCACGTCCCAGGCGTCGGCCGTGCCGGGCGGGACGAGGAAGCCCAGGGTGGCCCCGGAGCCGTCGTGCAGCACGGGCCCCACGTCGTCGCGCAGGCGCAGGATGTCCGCCGCCTCCAGACCCTCGCGGGCCGGGACGGTGACCAGGTCCCAGTCGGTGGAGTGCCCGGTACCGGGCCCGGTCGGCCGGACGGGAGCCGCTGCCGTGGTTCGTGAGCCGCCGGTGTCCGACAAGGGAACCTCCTCCGCTGAGCCACACGCTGAGTTCGCGTGGGTTACAACGGCCGGTCCGGCCCGGAGGGCACGGTGGACGCGGCGGCGGAGGATGGCACTTCATGGCAGAACGCGGAGCGGATTTCCGCTTTGTCGGCGCACGCCGCCAGGTGGCCGGAGGCCGTCCGTGTACCGTCCGGACATGGCGTCGTCACCGTCCACGTCATCGGGTCCCGGTCCGCTCCCCCCGCCGGCGGGGGGAGCGGGCCCCCGGCCCAACACGGCCTTCAGGAAACTGCGCGGCCACCGCTCCGCCGGCGAGTTCGCCGCGGCCATCCGCCGCGCGGCACGCGAGATCGGCGAGCACGTGTCGTGCGACGCCCGGTACGTCGGCCGGGTGGAGGCCGGGGAGATCCGTTGCCCCAACTACGCCTACGAACGGGTGTTCCTGCACATGTTCCCCGGGTGCACGCTCGCGGACCTGGGCTTCGCCCCCCGGGAGGTGGTCCGGGGACGCGCGGCGCGCCGGGGGGCGCGACCCACGGGGACGCAGGACCGACCGGCGGCGGCCGGGCCCCTTGGGGCGGACGCCACTGAGACCCCCGCGTCCCGGACCCACCCGACCCGAGCCCACCTGACCGAGACCCACCCGACCGAGACCCATCCGACCGAGACCCACGACAGCGACGAGGAGAGCGACGTGCTGCGTCGCGCGTTCATGACCGGCGGCCCGACCGCCATGGCCGCCTTCCTGGGCCTGGGGCCCGGCCGGACCGAGGACGCCTGGGCGGTGCCGCCGTCCGCCTCCGCCCGGGCGGGCGAGAGCGAGGCCGGGGCCGTGGAGGAGGCGGTCCGGCAGATCCGGGTGCTCGACGACCAGCACGGCGCCGACGCGCTCTACCAGCGGGCCGGCGCCGTGCTGCGCGGGGCCTACCGGATGCTGGACGTGGGCGTCCGGCGGCGTTCGGTGGCCGACCGGATGCACGCGGGCGCCGGGGAGCTGGCCATCTCCGTCGGCTGGCTGGCGCACGACTCCGGCCGGTTCGCCGAGGCCCACTCCCACTACGCCGAGGCCCTGGCCACCTCCCGGCTCAGCGACGACGCCGCGCTGGAGGCGCACGCGTTCTGCAACACCGCCTTCCTGGCCCGGGACGCGGGCCGTCCCCGGGAGGCGGTGCGGGCGGCGCAGGCCGGGCAGAGCGCGGCCGCCCGGGTCGGCTCGGCCCGGCTCTCGGCGCTGCTGGCGCTGCGGGAGGCGGGCGGCCGCAGCGGGCTGGGCGACCGCGCGGGGTGCCAGGAGGCGCTCGGCCGCGCCCAGACCCTGTTCGCCCGGGGCCCCTCGGACGCCGATCCGGAGTGGATGAGCTTCTTCGGCGAGGCCGAGCTGGCGGGGCTGGAGGCGCAGTGCTGGGCGGCGCTCGGGGAGTTCGGCCGGGCGGCGGCGTGCGCGCGGCGCGCGGTGGCCCTGCAGCGGCCGCACTTCGTGCGCAACACCGCGCTGTTCACGGCCGAGCTGGCCGGCGACCTGGCGGCCGACGGCGCGGTGGAGGAGGCGGCGGCCCAGGGCGCCCGGGCGCTGGACCTCATGGCCACGGTGCACTCGTCCCGCATCCAGGCCATGCTGCGCCGCACGGCGCGCCGGCTGCGGCCCCACCGGCGGGAGCCGCGCGTCGCGGCGTTCCTGGCGCGCGCCGCGCGCTGACGCGGGCCGCGCGCTGACGCGGGCGCCGTCCCCGGTCGGCGTCAACCGGTGACGTGCGCGGTGTCGTTCCAGCGCTCCACGGCCGGCATGCCGTAGGCCCAGCCGAGCACCGACAGGGCGCACGCGTCCAGCCGGAGGCGGGCGCCGAAGTCCAGGTCCAGCCCCAGCCAACGGGCGGCCAGGGCGCGCAGGAAGTGCCCGTGGGCGAAGACCAGCACGTCGCGCTCGGCCGAACGGGCCCAGGCCACCGCCTCGTCGGCGCGGGCCGCGAGCTGCGCCCGCGTCTCCCCGTCGGCGACGCCGTCCCGCCAGATCAGCCAGTCGTCCCCGGCGCGGGCCCGGATCTGCGGGGTGGTCAGCCCCTCGTACGCGCCGTAGTCCCACTCCAGCAGCGCGTCCCAGGGGCGGGCACGGGGCCCGAACCCGGCCAGCTCGCACGTCTGGGCGGCGCGCGCGAGCGGGCTAGTGCGCACCTCGACGCCGGGCAGGCCGTGCCACGGCGCGCGGCGCAGGCGCTCGCCGAGCAGCTCCGCCGTCCGGCGCCCCTCGTCGACGAGCGGCAGGTCCGTGCGGCCGGTGTGCCGTCCGAGCCTGGACCACTCCGTCTCGCCGTGCCGCACGAGCAGGATGCGCGCTGGATTCGCCATGCGGACCATTCTCCCCGCGCCCACCAGGCCGGGGGCACCGGGGGCGCCCGCCCGGCGCGCCGCACGGCCCGGCGCCCGTCCCCGGCCCGCGGGCACGGGGCTGGGCCGGTGTCGGCGGGGGATGCCACACTGCGGCGGGTGACGTACGTGAACCACCGGACGCCCGCCGCGGGCCTGCGCCGACGGCTGGCCGAGCTGCGCGGCCCGGCGCACCCACCGCGCCCGCTGGACGCCCGCGCGCTCGCGGCGCTGGCCGCGAACCCCGGCTGCCGCCGCCGCGCCCTGCTGGACGGCGCGGGCGTGGACAAGGCGGCCCTGGCCCGCGCCCTGGGCGCCCCCGCGCCGTTCGGGCAGTCGCAGTTCGCCTTCGCCCGGGGCCACGCGTTCGAGGCCCGGGTGCACGCCGACGGCTGCGCCGCGCTGGTGGGCCTGCTGCGCGCGGCCACCGGCGACACCGGGCCCGAGCCCACCGGCGTGGAGGTGCCCGACCTGACGGCCGACGGCCCGGCCGGGCGGGCCGCCCGCACCCGGCTCGCCCTCGCCGAAGCCGACGACCGCGCGGCCCGCCCGGACGGCGGCGCGGTGTGGACGGTGCTGGTGCACCCGATGCTGGCCCTGCCGGTCGCCGGGTCCCCGGTGCACCTGGAGCCGGACGCGGTCGCCGTCGCGCCGGACGGCACCCGCACGGTCGTGGAGGTCAAGTCGTTCCCGATCCTGGACGGCACCGCCGACCCGGCCAAGGTGGGCGGCGCCGCGCGCCAGGCGGCGGTGTACGCGCTGGCGCTGGAGGAGTCCGGCGGCCCGGTCGCCGACGCCCTGCTCCTGGTCTGCCCCAAGGACTTCTCCAACCTCCCCACGGCCGCCGCCGTCGACCTGCGCCGCCAGCGCGCCGCGGTGCGCCGCCAGCTCGCCCGGCTCACCGGGCTCGCGGACATCGCGGCCGCCGTCCCCGAGGGCGTCACCTTCGACGTGGAGCGCCCCGGGGCGGAGCTGGCGGCCGCCGTGGCCGACGTCCCGGCCGCCTACGCGCCGGAGTGCCTGGCCACGTGCGAGCTGGCCTTCCACTGCCGGGAGCGGGCCCGCTCCGGCGGCGAGGTGACGGTGCTGGGCCGCGCGGTGCGCGGCGAGCTGGGCGCGCTGCGGACGGTGGACGCCGTGCTGGCCGCCGCACACGGCACCGCGCCGGGCGCCGGGGCCGAGGGCGGCGGTCCTGAGGACACCGGGGCCGAGGACGCCGGCGCCGTGCCCGACCCGGCCGTCGCCGCCCTGCGCCGCGCCGCCCGGCTGCGCGCCGAGGCACTGGCGCAGGCGGGGCACGCGGCACCGGCTCCGACGCCCGCGCCCGGGGCGCCACCGCCGCGGGCCGCCCGGGACGGGGGCGGGCGATGACGCTCCTGGCGACGCTGGCCCGCGTGGAGGCGGCCGCCAGCGGCCGGGCCCAGCCACTGGCCACCGTGCGCCACCGTCACCTGGCCGAGCACCCCATGGTGTTCGTGCCGCTCACCACGGCGGGTGAGGCGGGCGCCCCGCTCGGCGCGCTGGTCGGTACCGACCCGGCCGCTCCGACGCTGCTCACCGTCCCCCAGCCGCGCGACCGCGACCTGCGGTTCCGCTTCCTCGCCGAGCTGGCGGACGTGCTGCTGCCGCACCTGGAGTCGGCGCAGGACGCGGTGGAGACCGTGCCCCGCCGCTCCGGCGAGGCGGCCGAGCGGTGCGTGGACGCGCCGCAGCTCGTCGTGCCCAACGCCGGGGGCGTCGCGTTCGTCCGGCTGCTGGGCCGCTCGATGCGGTTCCGCCGCACCGCCGAGGAGGACCCGGACGCGCCCCATCCCGCGCCCGCCCGGGTGCCGCTGCTCGGCCGGTGGCTCACGCACTACGGCGAGCGGGCCCGCGTCCCCGGCTCCGCGCTGCTGCTGTCGGCCACGGAGCTGCTCACCCGGCACTGGGCCACCGGGCAGAGCCCGCTGGAGGACCAGCACCTGGGCGCCCTGCTGGCCTGGCTGCGCGCGGCCGAGGCGGACGTGCCCGGCCGGGACGGCGGCGACGGGCGAGACGGCGGCGA
Source organism: Streptomyces marinisediminis (assembly GCF_026262575.1). GTDB lineage: Bacteria > Actinomycetota > Actinomycetes > Streptomycetales > Streptomycetaceae > Streptomyces > Streptomyces marinisediminis. The sequence continues at coordinate 42,868 of NZ_JAPKFL010000027.1, read as the reverse complement.
CGGACGGGACGGCGGTGGCGGTGCGGCGGGCGCGCGGGCCGCCCTGCGCGCCGAGACCGAGCGGGACGCCGAGGGCCTGCTGCGCACCCCGCCGGCCGGGCCCGCCACCGACCCGGCGTTCGACAACCAGCGCCTCGCCCCGGCCGTGGCGCGCTACGACGCGGGAGTGTTCGGCGCGGAGGCCGAGATCCGCACCCTGCTGGCCACCCAGCTACGCCCCACCTGGGACGCGGTCTGGGAGGCGCTGGAGCGCGTGCGCGCGCTGCCGCCCGGTGAGCGCGTCGCGGCCCGCTGGGAGGGCGACCGCTGGTCCTACACCGCGCACCGCGACCGGCTGCGCGCGGGCGAGCCGCCGCAGCCGCGCCGGGACGACGCGGTGACGGCGGCCCGCAAGCTGGCCGCGCGCGAGCGCGACCAGGCCCGGCTCTCGGCGCAGGAGGCGCTGGACGACCCGCTGGTCCTAGCCGGTCGGCGGCTGGCGGGCGAGGCGTTCGCCGGCGAGGTCACGGCGGTGGAGGAGGCGTACTCCACCGGGCGGCGCCCGATGCCGCGCCCGCTGGTGACCGTCCGCACCGGGGACGAGCCGCAGCTCGCCGTGGGCACGAAGGTGTACCGCGTCCTGCCGGGCGACGGCAGGACGCAGGGCGGGGAGTGCGCGGCCCTGCCGGGGCCGGGCCTGGTCACCGTGCGGCTGACGGGCGGGATGGGGCGCGGAGCCCAGCCCGCGGCCGGTTCCGTGCCGGTGGCGGGCGACACCGTGTGCTGGACGCTGTTCGAACACCAGCCGCGCGGCGGCCCGGACCTGCCGGACCCGGAGGACACCCCGTGGACGCACGGCGGCCCGCCGGCCGGTGGACCCGAGGAGCCGGACCGCGCCACCGGGGAGGACCTGCTGTGACCGCCACCGACCACCGCCCCGGCCCGGACCACGCGGCCCGGGCCACCCAGCCGGCGGACGGCACCGGCCCGGGCACCGGCACCGGCCCGGGCGCGGCCGCCGGCCCGGGCGCGGCCGCCGGCCCGGGCGCGGCCGCCGACCCGGGCGCGGCCGCCGCCGCGGCCACGGACGCCATCCTGGCCGACACCCTCTCCCACACCGCGCGCGGCGTGGTGGTGGACTCCCCACCCGGCGCGGGCAAGTCCACGCTCGTGGTGCGCGCGGCCCGCGAGATCGCCGCGACCGGGCGCCCGCTGATGATCGTCGCGCAGACGAACGCGCAGGTGGACGACCTGGTGGAGCGGCTGGCCACGGCCGAGCCCGAGCTGGGCGTGGGGCGCCTGCACAGCAGCGACGCCCACCCCTACGACCCGGCGCTGGACCGGCACGCGCAGGTGCGCACCTCGGCGAAGGCCGCCGACCTGGCGGGGCTGCCGGTGGTCGTCTCGACCGCCGCCAAGTGGGCGCACGTGCGCCCGCCGGACGACGTGCCGTGGCAGCACGCCATCGTCGACGAGGCGTACCAGATGCGCTCGGACGCGCTGCTGGCCGTGGCGCGGCTCTTCCAGCGGGCGCTGTTCGTCGGGGACCCGGGGCAGCTCGACCCGTTCAGCCAGGTGGGGACCGACCAGTGGGCGGGGCTGAGCCACGACCCGTCCGCGAGCGCCGTCACCGCGCTGCTGGCGCACCACCCGGACCTGCCGCAGCACCGGCTGCCGGTGTCCTGGCGGCTGCCGGCGTCCGCGGCCCCGCTGGTGTCGCGCGCGTTCTACCCGTACACGCCGTTCCGCAGCGGCACCGGGCCCGGCGAGCGGCGGCTCGCCTTCGGCGCCGGGGCGGACGGCTCGGCGGTGGACGGGGTACTGGACGAGGCCGCCCGTTCCGGGTGGGGCCTGCTGGAGCTGCCCGCCGCGCACACCCCGCGCACCGACCCGCAGGCGGTGGCCGCGGTGGCGCGGGTGGTGGGCCGCCTGCTGGCCCGCGAGGCGGTGACCGCCGACGAGCGCACCCCGCGGCCGGTGCCGCTGACGGCCGACCGGGTCGCCGTCGGCACCGCGCACCGCGACCAGGCGGCGGCCGTGCGGGCGGCGCTGACCGCGCTGGGCGTCACCGGCGTCACGGTGGACACGGCGAACCGGCTGCAGGGGCGGGAGTACGACGTCACGGTGGTGCTGCACCCGCTGTCCGGGCGGCCGGACGCGACGGCGTTCCACCTGGAGACCGGGCGGCTGTGCGTGCTGACCTCCCGGCACCGGCACGCGTGCGTCGTGGTGTGCCGGGCCGGTGTTCCGGAGCTGCTGGACGACCACCCCTCGGCGGAGCCCGTGACCCTCGGCGTGCCGGTGCGGTTCCCGGACGGCTGGGCCGCCCAGCAGACTGTGCTCGCCGAGCTGGGCGCGCACCGGGTGACCCAGGCGTGAGCGGGGGCGTGAGCGGGGCGTGAGCGAGGCCACCGCACACGGGCCGGGCGACGGGGCAGACAGTTCGTCCGGGTAAGCGGGAGAATGGTCGATGGTCCTACGAACGGGAGGTAGTCCATGTCCGAGCCGCGTCCGGCCGCGGATAGTCCGGGCGGCGAGCCGCGGTTCCGGCGGCCCGCGCCCCTGACCTTCGAGCCCGCGGCGGCGGCGGAGGACACCGAGCACTTCTTCGACCTGGAGTCGATCCACGACCCCAGGGAGCTGCTGGCCCGCTCGACGGAGCTGGCCACGGCGTTCCAGGCGGCGGCGGACCGGGCGGTGGAGTACCAGGCGATGGCGGCGGCCCAGCTCGCCGATCCGCGCCGCTTCGACCGGCTCCCGGAGGCCGCCATCGCCGACCGCGCGGCCTGGACGGAGGACTACGCGCGCCGCATGGTCGCCTTCGGACGCCACCTGATCGACGGCCGCGTGGAGGAGTGAGCCGACCGCTCGCGCACCCGCCCGGCGGCGCCCGGCAGCCGTCGGCGGCATATGCGGGGGGCAGACCATAGCGGACACCCCCCGCGGCTGTCCTCGTTTTGGTCGAGTTGCGTAGTCGTTCGGCCACGCGGGGTACACCTGAATGTCATGAGCAGCGATTCCCCCCGCACCGTGTGGCAGGACCTCGACGACGACCTCGCCCGGGAGGTCAGCGCGGGCGCGGCCTGGCTGGCGTCGGCGAGCCGGTTCCCGCGCAGCGTGCACGCCCTGTGGTCGGCGCGGCCGGAGGTCCCGCAGCCGCTGCCCTGCGGGACGGTGTTCGACGCGGTGAGCGCGCCCGGCCTGTTCGGCCGGCGCATGCTGGCGCACCTGCTGCGGCTGGACGCCGAGGGCCGCCCGGGCAGCGGCCCCGTGGCGGTGGACCGGGACCGGCTGCTGTTCCTTGCCGCACCGGGCACCGCCGCCCGGCTCCCGGCGCTGCTGCGCTGGGAGGAGTGGCAGCGGCCGCCCGCGGCGCCCGGCACCGGCGGGGCGGCGCTGCCGCCCCTGCTGGGGTACGGCTCCGGGGACGTGGTGCCCCTGCCGGCCCCGCCCCGCCCGGGGCGCCCGCTGGACCGGGGCGCGCGCTGGCTGGTCGGGCCGGACGCGTGCGGGGGCTGGCTGCCGGGGCCCGAGCGGCTGCTGTGGGCCGCCGTGCGCGCGGTCCGCGCTGGTCGCGGCCCCGCGTCGCGTCCGGCGATTTCCGCTCCCGCGCGGCCGGGTGCTAGGGTCTACGACGTCACCAGGCGCCGCTAGCTCAGTTGGTTAGAGCAGCTGACTCTTAATCAGCGGGTCCGGGGTTCGAGTCCCTGGCGGCGCACCGGTAGCCGAAGGCCCTCCGCGCGAGCGGGGGGCCTTCGCGCGTGCGGGGTCGCTCACGCACGGCGGGTGAGCCGCTCACGCGTGGCGGGTGATGCGCACCGTCCACTCCCCCGACTCCGCGCGGTCCAGCGCGGTGATGTGCACGGAACCGCCAACCACCGGCACCGACAGGCTCTCCCCGACGCCCAGCGGGGCGTCCGCGAGCGGCGGGTGGACGGAGCGGCCGTGGCAGGCGGCGGTCCCGGGGTGGCCGTCGAGCACCTCGACGGGTCCGGCCGCCGAGGCGGTGTCGCTGCGCACCCGGTAGACGAGCACTCCGCCGCGGCACAGCCCGGCGTCGTTGCCGACCGGCTCGCGCACCTCGACCGCGACGGCCTCGCTGGGCCCTGTCCGCACCACCGCCAGCCGCTTCCCGGCGCCCGGGCCGCGCTCGGCCGGGGCCCGGCCGAGCGGCTGGAGCGCGTGCAGGGTGGTGCCGGGGCCGCCCACGCAGTCGACGTGCCGCTCCCCGAGCCAGCCCAGCTTCCACTTGTGCCAGCCGAAGGGGTCGGGGGCGAGCCCGAACTGGCTGCCCATGAGGTCCCAGTCACCGACGTGGGTGTCCCAGTCGCCCTTGCCGTCGCGCGGCCGGTGGTAGAGGTCGGGCAGGTCGAAGACGTGCCCGGTCTCGTGCGCGAGCACGTTGCGGTCGGCCGGGAAGCGCTCGAAGACGGTGACGATGCGGCGCAGCTCGGTGCCGTCCACGGCGACGGGCTCGGCGAAGTTGACGACCTTGGTCGCGTCGGAGTCCACCCCGGGGGCGTCGGGGTCGGCGACGAAGTAGACGACGTCGTAGTCCGCGAAGTCGACCTCGGGGTCGGTCGCGGCCAGGGCGTCGCGCACGAAGGCGGCCCGGTGCTCGGCGTCCCAGTCGCGCGCTATCCCGTAGGAGCGGGAGGGCTGGGGCATGGCCGTCCACCGCGGCCGGGTGTGCAGGCGCAGGTCGAGCCGCCCGTAGGAGGCGCGGGTGAAGAAGTCGGCGGTGCCGGGGAAGTGGTCGGCCACCAGTTGCGCCGGGTGGGTGAGGGGGCGGGCGTCGGGGAAGGAGAGGAAGACCATGACGGCGTCGACGGTGCGCTCGGGGCGCACGTAGGCGTCGTTCCAGGTGTCCAGGCCGAGCGAGTGGTGGGCGTCGGTGCGCTCCAGGGCGCACGGCGGGGGCGCGAAGGGGTCGTGCACCGGCCCGGCGAAGGACGAGGTGCCCACGACGGCCGCGAGCGCGGCGCACACCGAGGCGGGACGGCGCAGCCGCCCGGCGCCCGGGGGCCGGGCGGGGCCCGCACGGCGCGTCCGGGAGCCGGGCGGTATCCGGCGCGGCGGGTGCGCGGGGGGCGCGGAACGCTCAGAACGCACGTCGACCTCCGGGGAGCGGACCGGGACGGATCACGGATGTCCTGCTCCACTGTGTTCCGATACCTCCCGTTTCGTCCCGCTGGACTAGGCCGAGCGAGCCCAGGGCCGGGTTTCACTTTGCGTAGCCACGCCGGGCGCCCCCGTGTGACCCCGAAGTACCGCACTGGTGTGCGCCCGCGTCCCCGTCCCGGGTGTCACCCACGTGGACGTTGCTGGCCCAACCCGACCAGAACCCCCTATGATCGGCTGACTTTCCCGTCACGAACCCCTCCGGGAGCGATCGGTGAACGCAAGCCTGGACGCGCCGGGCGACGGCCCGCACGCCACCGGAGCAGCACCCCGCCTGATCACGGAGAGTAGTGGTCGGTGGTTCCGCGCCGCGTTCGACGGCGCCCGGCTGGCCATGGCCGTCGTCGATCCCGCGGGCCGCGTCCTGGCCGCCAACCCGGCGTTCGGGCGACTCATGGACGCCCCGGCCGAGGAGCTGACCGGACTGCCGGTCAGCGAGCTGGCCCCGCTGGGACTGGACGAGCCCACCCGGGCCGCCTGCGCCGCGGTCCTGCGCGGGGACCGGGGGGAGGTCACCCGCACGCGCCGGCTCAAGCACCCCGACGGCAGGCTGCTGTGGGCGGAGGTCACGCTCGCCCCGGCCGGCGCGCCCGGTGCGCCCGCGCTGCTGTCGATCGCGGACGTCAGCGAGCACCGCGCCCTGCGCGACCGCCTGCGCCACCTCCAGCTCCACGACCCCGTCACCCGGCTGCCCAACCGGGCGCTGTTCTTCCAGCGGCTCAGCGCCGCGCTCACCGACAGCGCCACCGGCCGCGTCGGCGTGTGCTACCTGGACGTGGACGGGTTCAAGGCCGTCAACGACACGCTGGGCCACGCGGCCGGGGACGCCCTGCTGGCGGCCGTCGCGCAGCGCCTGGTGCACTGCGCCGCCGGGCAGCGCGACGGCGGCCAGCTCGTGGCCCGGCTGGGCGGCGACGAGTTCGCGCTGCTCGTCGAGGGCTCCACCGGCACCCAGCAGCTCACCGACCTCGCCGACGCCGTCCTGGCCGACCTGGCCGGGCGGCCCTTCGACCTCTCCGGCCGGCGCCACACCGTCACGGCCAGCGTCGGCATCGTCGAACGGCCGGTCGCCGGGACGAGCGCGACGGAGCTGATGCAGGACGCCGACACCACGCTCTACTGGGCGAAGGCCGACGGCAAGGCCCGCTGGACGCTGTTCGACGCCGAGCGCAACGCGCGCCGGATGACCCACCAGGCGCTCTCCCGCGCCCTGCTTCCGGCCGTCGAGCGCGGCGAGTTCACCCTGGAGTTCCAGCCGATCGTCTCCCTGGCCGACGGGACGCTGCGCGGCGTCGAGGCCCTGACGCGCTGGCGCCACCCGCACCTGGGCACGCTCGCGCCCGGGGACTTCATCTCGCTCGCCGAGGAGACCGGCGCGATCGTCCCGCTGGGCCGGTGGGCGCTCGCCGAATCGTGCCGCCAGGCCCGGCGCTGGCAACTGGAGCACACCGGCGCCCCCCCGTACGTGTCGGTGAACGTGGCGGTGCGCCAGGTGTGGGACTCCGACCTGGTGGCGGACGTGGCCGCGGTCCTGCGCGAGACGGGTCTGCCGCCGGGCCTGCTCCAGCTCGAACTGACCGAGTCCGCCGGCGTCGCACCGGCCGGCCGGCCCCTGCGCGCGCTGCACGCCCTGTCCGACATGGGCGTGCGCATCGCCATCGACGACTTCGGCACCGGCTACTCCAACCTCGCCTACCTCAGCCGGCTCCCGGTGCGCACGCTCAAGCTGGACGGCACCCTGGTGCGGGGCTTCCAGAGCCCCGCGCACCGGGGCAACGCGGACGAGGCGATCGTCGCCACGCTCGTGGAGCTGGCCCACAAGCTGGGCCTGACGGTGACCGCCGAGTGCGTCGAGGACCCCGCGCAGGCCGAGCGGCTCCGGCTGATCGGCTGCGACACCGGCCAGGGGTGGCACTACTCCAAGCCGGTGGCCGCCGAGCGCATCTCGGCCCTGCTGGCGGCCGGGTAGCCGCGCGGAGCCCACGCCGGCAGGGGCCGCGCACCAGCAGGCGGTGCGGGGCGCCGGACGCCGCGCACGACGCGCACCGCCTGGCGCCCCGCCCCGCCAGGGGGACGCTCACCCCCCGCCGCCGCCAGGCGCCGCCCGCCGTCAGGCGAACAGCGCGCCGAGCCGGGGGGCGGTGACGGTGAGGTCCAGCAGGCGCAGGCCCTCCCACAGCGTGGCCTGGTTGGCGGTGAGCACCGGCTTGCCCAGGGCCGCCTCCAGGTCGCCGACGACCTCGGCCGTGTGCAGCGCGGTGTCCGGCAGCAGCACGGCCTGCGCGTCGGCGTGGTCCCCGGCCCCGGCCATGGTGAGCACCTCCTCGCGGCCCCAGGTGCCCACCTCGGCGGCGGTGATGATGCCGCTGCCGCGCAGCGCGACGACCTCGATGCCGGCCGCCTTCAGGAACGCGGCGAAGTGCTCGGCGACGTCGGTCGGGTACGTGGCGGCGACGGCGACGCGGGTCACGCCCAGGGCCCGCGCGGCGTGCACGAAGGCGAAGGACGTGCTGGAGGCGGGCACCCCGGCGACCCGGGCCAGCTCGCGCACCTGCTCGTGGGCGCCGTCCCAGCCGAAGACGAAGCTCGCCGAGGTGCACGCCCACACCACGGCCCGCGCGCCGCGCCCGGCCAGCTCGGCCATGCCCTCGGCGAGCCGGTGCGCGGAGCCCATCTCCAGCAGGGCGTCCACCCGGTGCGCGTCCTCCCCGATGTCGGTGTGGACCAGCGGGAGCCGCACGTCGGCCCCCGCCTCGCGCACCATGGCCTCCAGCCGGGGGTAGTCGTCCTGGGCGGAGTAGCCGGGGTAGAGGAATCCGACGGCCCGGCCGTCACCGGACGCGGCGTGCTGCATGGGGGGCTCCGTTTCTCACGCGGGGGTTGGGGGGAATCGGCTCACCGGGGCGGCGGGTCGTCGGGGTAGAGCGGCTCCGCGAGCGGGTCGGCCAGTTCGGCGTCGGCGGCCGGGCCCGGGAGCGCGGAGCCGGCGAGGGCCACCTCGGACGCCGGGCCCGCGCCCGGCTCCGGCGGCCCGTCGGCTCCGCCCGGGCCCCGCTCCGGCTCGGCGCCGGGCCCGGGCGGCCCGGTGCCCGCGTCGGGTCCCGACGGCGTCATCGCCGCCGGGCCGGTTCGGGCCACCGGGTCCAGCAGCGCCTGGTAGGGGCCGACGGCCTGCTTGCCGATGCGGTGCAGCGCCGCCCACACCGTCACCTGGTTGGCCGAGAGCACCGGCATGCGCAGCTCGGCCTCCAACTGCGGGATGACGTCGTAGGTGGGCAGGTTGGTGCAGCTGATGAACAGCGCGTCGGGCGCGCCGGCGGCCGTGGCGTCGCGCGCCATGCCGGTCACGTCGCGGTAGGGCACGCGCCAGATCTCCCGGGTCAGGCCCAGGTAGCTGCGCCCGGTCACCTCGATCCCGGCCTCGCCGAGAAAGTCCTCCAGCGAGTCGGTGACGGACTTGGTGTACGGGGTGACCAGCGCGACCCTGCGGGCGCCGAGCTCGCGCAGCGCGGCCAGCAGGGCTCCGGAGGTGGTGAGCGCGGGCATCTCGCCCGCGTGGCTCATGGCCGCGCTCATCGCCAGCTCGCCGGCCTGCCCGCCGACGAAGGAGCCCGAGGTGCAGGCGTAGGCGACGACCTCGGGCGAGACGGCCGACAGCGCCTGCACGGCCTCGCGCAGCGTCTCGTGCTCGCTGACCAGCCGCGCGAGGTCCAGGCTCACCTCGACCGGGACGAAGGGGGTGCGGGTGAGGTGCAGGGAGACGTCGTCGGGGACCCAGCGCCACAGCTCGCGGTCGAGCGCGAAATCGAAAGGCGCCACGATCCCCACGCCGCGCTGCGGCTCAGGACCGCCGAGAAACGAGACATCCATTGCGAGCCCCTCAACAGACGCAGGTATGGCCTATGGCCGCAAGAAGGAGAGCGAAAAACGAAAGCCGGGACGGAAGCCGGAGACGCCGGGTCAGATGCCTTCGTTGACGAAGGTAGTTTCCCGTACCTACCGTGGTCAATCCTCCGCCTGTTCGTCTTACTCCGCACGGGGTTTGAGAAAACTCCGCCGCGTTTCGGAAGGGTTTCCCGCCCATGTCAAAGCCCCGCGTCCTGGTCCTCGACGACGAGCCGCTGCCCGACCTGCGCCGACTGGCCGGGCGAGCCGAGGTCGTGCACACCGACGAGGCCGGGCTGGCCGCGCAACTGCCCGAGGCCGACGTGCTGCTGGTGTGGAACTTCCTTTCCGACGCTGTGCGCACCGCGTGGGCGGGCGACGGACGCCGGCCCGGCTGGGTGCACACGGCCAGCGCCGGGGTGGACCGGCTGCTGCCGGAGCTGGCCGGGTCCGACACGGTGATCACCAACGCCCGCGGCGTGTTCGACCAGCCGATCGCCGAATACGTGGCCGGACTGGTGCTGGCAATGGCCAAGGATTTTGCCGGGACATGGGAATTGCAGCGCTCGCGCGAGTGGCGGCACCGCGAGACCATGCGGGTCGGCGGAACACGCGCCGTGGTGGTCGGTTCCGGCCCGATCGGCCGGGCTATCGGACGTACCCTCACGGCACTGGGTGTCACGGTGGAAGTCATCGGGCGGAGAGAAAAGGAGGACGCGGAATTCGGCCGTGTCCACGGCAGCGAAGCCCTGGACACGCTGCTGCCGGACGCGGACTGGGTGGTGTGCGCCGCCCCGCTCACCCCGGCGACGGAGAACCTGTTCGACGCCGCCGCCTTCGCCCGGATGCGGCGGGCCACGGGCTTCGTCAACATCGGCCGCGGCGCCCACGTCGTCAGCGCCGACCTGGTGGCCGCGCTGCGGGCGGGCCGGCCGCGGGCGGCGGCGCTGGACGTGTTCGACGCCGAGCCGCTGGCGCCGGACAGCGAGCTGTGGGACGCGCCGAACCTGTGGATCTCCCCGCACATGAGCGGCGACACGATCGGCTGGCGCCAGGACCTGGCCGAGCAGTTCTGCGACAACTTCGACCGCTGGGCGGCGGGCACGCCGCTGCTCAACGTCGTCGACAAGGAGCTGGGCTACGTCCCGGCACACTGACGGGAGGAACGCGTTGACCGATCTCACCGCCCTGACGGCGGCCCAGCTCGTCGCGGGCTACGCCGCGGGGGACTTCTCGCCCGCGGAGGCCACGCGGGCGGCGCTGGAGCGCGCCGAGGCCGTCGACCCGCGGGTGAACGCCTTCGTGCGCATCGACGCGGACGGCGCGCTGGACCAGGCGCGCGCCGCCACCGAGCGCTGGCGGCGCGGCGAGCCCGCCGGGCTCGTCGACGGCGTCCCGGTGACGGTCAAGGACATCCTGCTGCTGCGCGGCTCCCCCACCTACAAGGGCTCCTGGACGATCGGCGACGCCGGCCCCTGGGAGGAGGACGCGCCGTCGGTCGCCCGGCTGCGCGAGCACGGCGCGGTGTTCCTGGGCAAGACGACGACCCCCGAGTTCGGCTGGAAGGGCGTCACCGACAGCCCCCGGCACGGGTCGACCGGCAACCCCTACGACCCCGCGCGCACCGCGGGCGGCTCCAGCGGCGGCAGCGCCGCCGCCGTCGTGCTCGGCGCCGGCCCGCTGTCGCTGGGCACCGACGGCGGCGGCTCGGTGCGCATCCCGGCCGCCTTCAGCGGCCTGTTCGCGCTCAAGCCCACCTACGGGCGGGTGCCGCTGTACCCGGCCAGCGCCTTCGGCACGCTCGCCCACGTCGGCCCGATGACCCGGGACGCGGCCGACGCGGCGCTGCTCATGGACGTCGTCAGCGGCGCCGACCCGCGCGACTGGTCGGCGCTGGACCCGCCGGCCGGACACTTCCGCGACCAGCTCGCCGGCGGGGTCGCCGGACTGCGGGTGGCCTACTCCCCCGACTTCGGCGGCCGGGTGCCGGTGGCGCCGGACGTGGCCGCGGCCGTGCGCCGCGCGGTGGACGCCCTGGCCGCGCTCGGCGCCGAGGTGGAGGAGGCCGACCCCGGCTTCGAGGACCCGGTGGAGGCGTTCCACGTGCTGTGGTTCGCCGGGGTGGCCCGGGTCACCCAGGGGCTGGACGCCGGGCAGCGCGCGCGCCTGGACCCCGCGCTCGTCGAGGTGATCGACCAGGGCGCGGCGTACTCGGCGCTGGACTACCTGGCGGCCGTCGACGTCCGCATGGCGCTCGGGGCGGCCATGGGCGCCTTCCACCAGCGCCACGACCTGCTGGTGACGCCGACCACGCCGACGACCGCGTTCGCCCGCGGGGTGGAGGTCCCCGAGGGCTCGCCGCACCGGCGCTGGACGAGCTGGACGCCGTTCAGCTACCCGTTCAACCTCACCCAGCAGCCCGCCGCCAGCGTGCCGTGCGGGCTGGACGCCCAGGGGCTGCCCATCGGCGTCCAGCTCGTCGCCGCCCGGCACGCCGACGCCCTGGTGCTGCGCGCCGCGCACGCCCTGTACGGCACCGGCCTGCCCGAGCTGCCCCCGCCCCCTCCCCCGGCCGAGCCGCCCGTCGAGCCGCACTGACCCCGCCGGGCGCGGTCCGCCCCCGCCGGCGCGCGCACCGACCGCGCCCAACGGCCCGCACCCACCGACCCGCGCGCACCCCGGCGCGCCCGGGTCAGCACACCCCCGCGCACCCCTCGCGTCCGGCGCACCGCGCGCCCACCGGCGCACCCGACCCGCGGGCCCCGCCCGCGCACCCCCACCGCGCGACCGTCGCGCAACGCAACGACCAGGAGGCACGATGGCCGACCGTTTCATCGAGGTGTCGCTCGACAAGCGCGGCGTGCGCTGCACGGCGAAGCTGCTGGACGACCGGGCGCCGGTCACCTGCGCGGCGGTGTGGAACGCGCTCCCGCTCAGCGGCGACGTCTACCACGCCAAGTACGCGCGCAACGAGATCTACGCCCTGCTGGAGCCGTTCGCCCCGCAGGAGCCCCCGCTGGAGAACCCGACGATCACCCCGATCCCGGGCGACCTGTGCTACTTCACCTTCACCGACACCCAGCTCGCCACCGCCTCCTACGGGTACGAGAGCGACGCCGCGCACGCCGGCCGCCGCACCGTGGTGGACCTCGCGCTGTTCTACGAGCGCAACAACCTGCTGATCAACGGCGACGCCGGGTGGGTGCCCGGCATCGTGTGGGGCAGCGTGGTCGACGGCCTGGACCGCATGGCCGACGCCTGCCAGGACCTGTGGCGCGCCGGGGCCGTCGGCGAGACGCTCTCCTACCGCCGCCTGTGACCGGGACGGCCGCACACGCCGAAGGCCCGCACCGGGTGACCGGTGCGGGGCCTTCGGGGGCCGTGGCCCTCGGGTGCGCCGCCAGGGACTCGAACCCCGGACCCGCTGATTAAGAGTCAGCTGCTCTAACCAACTGAGCTAGCGGCGCCCGTGCCGAAAATCTTACCGTGCTCGCGCGGGTGCTCGTGACCACGGGCGTTCGGCGCCGGCGGGCGCCGCCTCCGCCTCACAGGCGCCGCCCCAGCCTCACGGGGCCGCCTCCGCCTCACAGGGACAGCGACAGCAGCAGCGGCGCCGCCTGCTGACCCAGCTTGCGGGCCGCCCCGCGCAGCCGGTGGGCGTGCTGGAGCGGCATGGAGACCGCCAGGCAGCCCACCGAGGTCCCGGCCGTCAGCGGGACGGCGGCGCACACGGTGCCGACGGCGTACTCCTGGAGGTCCAGCACCGGCACGGTCGGCGGGCGGCTGTCGAGCTGGGAGAACAGGGCCCGCTCGCTGGTCGTGGTGCGCGAGGTGAGGCGGACGGCCTTGTGCCGGGCCAGGTGGTCGCGGCGTCCGTCGTGGTCGAGCTGGGTGAGCAGCGCCTTGCCGACGGCGCTGGCGTGCGCCGCGGCCTTGAAGTCCACCCACTCCGTGACCGGCGGCGCGTGGCGCCCGGCGGCGAACTGGGTGATCTTCACCTCGCCGTCCTCGTAGCGGCTGATGTAGACCGCGGCGCCGAGGTCGTCGCGCAGTTCCACCAGCTTGCACTGGAGCTGTTCGCGCAGCACCCGGCGGCTGCCGGTGGTGCCGAGCCGGGCGAACGCCTCGCCGATGACGTAGTCGCCGTCGGGGAGGCGCCGCAGGTAGCGCTCCGCGCGCAGCATGGCCAGCAGGTGGGTGAGCTGGGCGGGCGGCAGCCGGGTGCCGCGCGCGAGCCCGTCCTCGGATATGCCGTCGCCGTGCCGGCAGACGGTCTCCAGCAGCCGCAGCGCGTGCTGGACCGAACGGAACGGTACGGCAGGCACGGGCTTCGACATCGCCACGGTGTCCCCCTCACAGGTTGTGACCGTCTCCAGCGGTGACCGTGGGCGCCTGAATGCTCGCTTCCGGTCACAGCTCCCCCTCACGATAGCGGCGAACCCCCCACCGGCAACCACCGGTTGCGCGAAACGGCATATGCCACTGACCTGCCCCGGCCGCGCGGCCCGGCCCCCGCCCGACCGGCGTCGCGCGAGGGGCGGCGCCCCGGTCGCCGCGCGGCGCGGGCCGGGAAACGCCGCTCGCCGGGCGCTACAGCACCGCGCTCAGGAACTCGCGGGTGCGCTCGTTGTCGGGGTCGTTGAACATCTTCTCCGGCGACCCGGACTCGATGACGCGGCCCTCGTTGAACATCAGCACGGTGTCGGAGATGTCGCGGGCGAACCCCATCTCGTGCGTCACGCACAGCATGGTGATGTCCGTGGTGTGCGCGATGTCGCGCAGGACGTCGAGCACGCCGGCGACGAGCTCCGGGTCGAGCGCGGAGGTGACCTCGTCCAGCAGCAGCACCTGCGGACGCATCGCCAGCGCGCGGGCGATGGCCACGCGCTGCTGCTGGCCGCCGGAGAGCTGGACCGGGTACTTGTCCATGTGCTCGGTCAGCCCGACCAGGTCCAGCAGCTCCCGCGCGCGCTGCTCGGCCTCGTCCTTCGGCATCCCCAGCACGTGCACCGGCGCCTCGGTGATGTTGCGCAGCACCCTCATGTTCGGAAAGAGGTTGAACTGCTGGAAGACCATGCCGATCTTCTTGCGCACCTCGCGGACGTGCCGCTCGCCGGCGGGCACCAGCTTGTCGCCGCGCCGCTCGTGGAAGAGGTGGTCGCCGTCGACGACGATCTCGCCCTCGTCCGGCTTGAGGAGCGTCATCAGCAGCCGCAGGATCGTCGTCTTGCCCGAGCCGGAGGGGCCGATGAGCGTGACGTGCTTGCCGGCGTCGACGCTGAACTCCAGGTTGTCCAGGACGACGTTGTCGCCGAAGCGCTTGGAGACGCGCTCGAAGCGGATCAGCTCCGCGCCGGCCGCCCTGGTCTCCGTGGACTCCGCCGGGGTGCCGGCCGGGCTGGGGGTGTTCTCACTGGGCAAGACGACGCTCCAGGGCTCGAAGGAGGAGGGAGGCCGGGTACGCGATGAGGATGAAGGCGATCCCCACGACCGTGTAGGCCTCGAACGTGAAGGTGAGGTTGGAGAAGGCCCGGGCCTCGCCGAGCATCTCGAAGGCGCCGATGACGGCGATCATGGGCGAGTCCTTCAGCATCGCCACGACGTAGTTGCCCAGCGCCGGAATGACCCGGCGGATCGCCTGCGGCAAGATCACCGACGTCCAGGTGCGGCGGCGCGGCAGGCTGAGCGCGGTGGCCGCCTCCCACTGGCCGACGGGCACGCCGTCGATGCCGGCCCGGTAGACCTCGGCGGTGTACGTCGAGTAGTGCAGACCCAGGCCGATGACGCCGGTGACCAGCGGGGACATGGACGGCCCGAAGGTGGGCACCACGTAGAAGAGGAAGAAGAGCTGCACCAGCAGCGGCGTGTTGCGGATGAACTCGGTGACGGCCGTCACCGGCCAACTGATCCACTTCCGGTGCGAGCGCTGGGCCATGGCCCACACCAGGCCGAGCGCGAAGGCGATGAGGCTGCCCAGAGCCAGCGCCTGCAGGGTGACGAGGACGCCGTCCCAGAAGGACGGCATGAAGTCCTCGACGACACTCCAGTCCCAGTTCATCCCTGGCCTCCCGCCGTGCCGGTCTTCGCCTGCCGCATCTCACCCTCCGGGCTCAGCTTCAGCGCCAGGAGCCCCCGGAAGCGCCCCTTGCCGCCGCCGCCCTGTCCGATGCCCGCCTTCGCCTTGCGTTCCACGGCGCGCATGATGCGGGTGAGGACGAAGGCGATCACGAAGTAGGAGAAGAGCAGCAGGACGTAGGCGGGCGCGGACTCGTTGGTCGCCAGCCGGGACAGGCCCGCGGCGAAGGTCATGTCGGCCACCGAGATGACCGACACCAGCGCGGTGCCCTTGAGCAGCTCGATCAGCAGGTTGTTGAACGGCGGAACCATCTCGGGCCACGCCTGGGGCAGCTCGATGCGGCGCAGCCGCTGGCCGCGGGTGAAGCTGAGCGCGATGCCCGCCTCCCGCTGCGCCGCGGAGACCGACTGCAGCGAACCGCGCACGATCTCGGACCCGTAGGCTCCGTAGGTGAGTCCGAGGGCGAGCACGCCCGCGTACATCGGCACGAACTGCCAGCCGAACATCAGCGGGAAGGCGAACGCCATCCACAACATGAACACCAGGGCGGACGTGCCGCGGAAGATCTCGAAGTAGGTCCCCGAGACGAAGCGCACGATCCACAGGCGGTGGGTGCGGGCGATGCCGACCACGAAGGCGACCAGGCCGGCCAGGGCGGCGCTGTAGACCGTCACCTGGATGGTGATCCAGACGCCGGGGAGGAACCACTCGTAGAAGATGCCTGAACTCATGAGCACAGCTCCTCTGCCGTGAGATCGGTCATCTCCTCCATCGTGAAGCCGTACGGCCGCACGATCTCCAGCAGCTCCGCGTAGTCGTTCGCCTTGAGCTTGCGGATCTCCTCGTTGAAGGCGTCGCGGAGGTTCTTCTCCGAGAGCCGGAACGCGAAGCCGCCCGCGCCGTACGCCGGCTCGCCGTCCACGACCGGCTGGAAGGGCTCGGTGGTCTCCACCTGCGACTGGCCCCGCACCGCCCGCTTGACGGTGATGTTCGTGCCCACGAACGCGTCCACCCGGCCCTGCGACACCGCGTCCAGGCCGGCCACCTGGTCGGGCAGGACCAGCACGTCGATCCCGTGCGCCTCGGCGTAGGCCACCTGGGCGTACGCCTCGCCGCTGGCCAGTTCCAGCCCCTTGTCCTTGATCGACTGGTAGTCGGTGACGCCGGCCGGGTTGCCCGCGGGCACGATGAAGGCGTCCAGCATCAGGTAGTCGGGATCGGCGAACAGGACCTGCTCGCACCGCGTGGGGTTGATGTACATCCCGGCGGAGACGATGTCGAACTGCTGGGCTTGAAGCCCGGGGATGAGGGCACTGAACTCGGTGGGCACCGGCTCGATGTTGGGCACGCCCAGCCGTTCGAAGATCACCCGGGCGATGGCCGGGGCCTCACCGGCCGCCTCGCCCTCGGAGTTGATGTAGCCGAACGGCGGCTCGCTGGCGATGCCGACGCGGGCGGTGCCGCGGTCGCGCAGGCGCTCCAGGAGGTTGCCGCCCTCCACTTCGCCCGGCGGGGGCATGCGGCTGCACCCTGCCGCGCCCAGGATCCCCAGCCCCGCTACCCCGCCGAGCAGGGCGCGGCGACTGAGGGGTCTACTCCCGATGCCACTGGATTCGCTCAATGTCTGGAACTTCCTCGGTGGTGGAGCCATGGGCGCGCGGCTACCCAAGTCGCGTGAAGATATGCCCATCTTTTCGAGCCGGTGATCTCTCCGTTGCGCGCTTGCGCCCACACGGCCGTACCGCACCGCGCGTTCGGACGGGCACAGTGGCGTCATGCGGAATGAGACGACACCCACGCACCCCGCCGACCGCGAGCCGCGGCCGGGCCCGGAGCCGGGCCCCGGCCCGGACTCGGAGCTGGTCGCGGCGGCCTGGCGGGTGGCGGCCGCCGCCGGGAGCCGCCGAGCGGTGCTGGGACTGGCCGGACCGCCCGGCGCCGGCAAGTCCACCCTGGCGGCGGCGCTGGTCAGCGCGGTGAACCAGCGCTACGGGGCGGGGGCGGTCGGGTACGTGCCGCTGGACGGCTTCCACCTGTCCAACGCCCAGCTCGACCGGTTGGGGCTCGCCTCGCGCAAGGGCTCGCCCCCCACGTTCGACGTCGCCGGCTACGCGGCGCTGCTGGCCCGGCTGCGGGAAGCGGAACCCCGCGAGGACGGGGACGAGGGCCCGGCGGAGGTCTACTGTCCGGATTTCGACCGTGACCTGAACGAGCCCATCGCGGCGCGGCACGTCATCGGCCCGCGGGTGCGGCTGGTGATCACCGAGGGCAACTACCTGGCGTGCGAGCTGCCGGGCTGGGCGGCGGTCCGCGAGCACCTGGACGCGCTGTGGTACGTGGACGCCCCGGCGCCGCTGCGCCGCGAGCGGTTGCTGGCGCGGCAGCGGGCGGGTGGCCGCGGCGCGGCGGCGGCGCGGGAGTGGGTCGCGACGAACGACGAGCCGAACGCGGAGGTGGTCGCGGCCTCCCGGGCGGCGCCGTGGGTCAGCCGGGTGGTGTGGCCGGTGCACCCGGGTTGAGCCGGTCCGGGGCCGCGTGCCGGGCCGCGGGGGGCGGGGCGCATCGTGTGATGATCCGCCGCATGCGGACGACGGGTGTGGACGTGGACGGAGCCGCCCGCGCGGCGGGGCTGCTCCTGGCCTACCGGCACGGCAACCAGCACGCCTTCGACGCGGGGCTGGCGGCGCTCGCCTGCGACGACGCCGCCCGCGACCTGGTGGCGGCCCTGTGCTGGGTGGCGTCCGAAGCGGTCGACGAAGCGGTCGACGAAGCGGTCGACGGGACGGACGCGGACGGGCGGCGGAGCGGACTGCGGGGCGCCGGGCGGGGTGGACAGCCGGGTCCGCGACCGGGTGAGGAACGGGGTGGCGGGCGCGCCGGCGAGGGCGGCGACGGGCTGCTGCGGCGGCTGGCCGCCGAGGCGCCGTACGGCGAGCGGTGGGTGGCGACCGACGAGGAGGCCGCGCCCCGGGTCGCGGAGCTGATCGAGGCCGTCCAGCGGAACGACACCACGGCCGTGCGGGAGCTGGTGACCGCCACCGCGGACACCACCTACGTGCTCGGCCGGCTCGTGCAGGCGGTGGCGCTGCTGCTGCCGGCCGTACCGCGGCCCTACCTGCGGCGGGTGCTGGCCGCGCTGCGCGAGCCGGGGTACGCGTGGTCATCGGCACCCGACGGGATCGGGTAAAGTGGGAGCGCAGGCGCCGCTAGCTCAGTTGGTTAGAGCAGCTGACTCTTAATCAGCGGGTCCGGGGTTCGAGTCCCTGGCGGCGCACACCGTCGAAGGCCCCCGTGTCCACGGGGGCCTTCGTGCTGCCCCCCCCCCCCGCACGCGGCGCCGCACCCGGCCGGTCAGGGACGCACCGGAGCGCCGTCCGGCATGTGAGACGCGGCGCGGCACGCCGAGCCACCGGTGCGCAGGGGCGCACGCGGGGCGCGTCGGGGGCGCCGGACGAGGCACGCAGGTCACGCCGAGCCGGAGCGTCGCCCGGGCCGCGGACGGCGCCGCCCGGCCCACCGGCACCGCGTGCCACATACACGGATCCGCCGCGTGCCAGGTCGCGACGGCCGCGCCCCTCGCGCACACTGAGTCGTGCTGTCGCGCGTCCCACCAGAACCGAGGGAGATGACCGACGTGACGCTGATCGAGGTCCCCACGAGCGCCGCCGAACGCGATCCGGCGCACGAGCGGCTCGCGGGGAACGAGGTGCCGGCCACCACACCGGTGATGCTGACGCTGCTCGCCGGGGAGGACGAGGAGCACGGCACCGAGCCCCACATCTGGCGCGGCATCGACTGACCCACCCCGCCCCGGCCCCGGCCACGCGGCCCAGGCGGCCACCGCCGAACCGCCCGGCCCGCCCCGGGCCGCCGCGCCACCCGGGGCCGTCCGAGCCGCCTGCCCGACGCCCTGGCCCCGCGTGCGCCGCCGTCCACCGTTGCCGCCACCCTGACTCGGGGCGCGCCGCCACCCGCTCCGCGTCCGCCGCCGCCCCGGCACGGGGCGCGGGGTCCGGCGTATGGGGTCCGGCGTACGGCGCAGGCGCACGGTGCGGGTCGCGGGGCAGGACGGGCCGTGTCGGCTGGGCGTCACTCTGATCACGTTCGTCCCGGCATACCCGCGCATACGGCGCCAACCAGGTCAAGCCTCCCTTGCGATCACTCAAGTGGTAAGAAAAGCTGACCATTGGTCACCGGCCCGGGAACCGCCAAGCCGCCGTGCGTGTCTCCCCCAGCGGCCAGAAACACACGGCACGCAGGACGCTGCGTGCGGGGGGATGGACAGATGACGCAAGCAGGCGAATCCCAGCCGCCCGCAGGCACCCGCGTCGACGCCGACGACGACCCGTCGCGCACGACGCAGCTCCGCATCGTGCGCCCCCGCTCCGGCAGCGGGAGCCGCGCGCGGTCGGGCGGCACACAGCGCTGGCCGCGCAAGCCGCCGCCGCGCTACGACTACGAGCACTACAGCCGCCTGGCCGGACCGCTGACCCAGCCCCCGCAGGGCGAGCCCTACCGGGTGCGCTACCGCAGCCTGCTGGCGAGCGAGCCGCACCGGATACGCGCGGGGCTGCTGCTCGCCGCGGCGCCCCTGCTCTCCCTCGGCCTGTTCGCGTGGCTGATGCAGCCCCAGCACTGGACCCAGCGCGACGAGGGCTCCGTCTCCGACCTCGTGCTGAAGCTCGACGTGGTCATGCTCGTGGCGATCGGGCTGATCGAGCTGTTCCGCACGCTGAACGTGCTGTCCAACTCGCACGCCACACTCGTCGCCCGGGACCCGGTGCCCGTCGTGCCGGAGGCCGGGACCCGCGTGGCGTTCCTGACCTCCTTCGTACCGGGCAAGGAACCCCTGTCCATGGTCACCAAGACGCTGGAGGCGGCCGTCCGCGTCCGGCACCGCGGCACGATGCACGTCTGGCTGCTCGACGAGGGCGACGACCCGGAGGTCAAGGCCGTCTGCGCCCGCCTGGGCGTGCACCACTTCAGCCGCAAGGGCGTGGCGAGGTGGAACACCGCCAAGGGCGCGTTCCGGGCCAAGACCAAGCACGGCAACTACAACGCCTGGCTGGACGCCCACGGCGACGACTACGACTTCTTCGCCGGCGTGGACACCGACCACGTGCCGCTGCCGAACTACCTGGAGCGGATGCTCGGCTACTTCCGCGACCCGGACGTGGGCTTCGTCATCGGCCCGCAGGTCTACGGCAACTACGACAACTTCGTCACCAAGGCCGCCGAGAGCCAGCAGTTCCTCTTCCACGCCCTCATCCAGCGCGCCGGCAACCGCTACGGCGCGCCCATGTTCGTCGGCACCAGCAACGCGGTGCGGATCAGCGCGCTCAAGGAGATCGGCGGGCTGTACGACTCGATCACCGAGGACATGGCCACCGGCTTCGAGATGCACCGGCACCGCAACCCGGCGACGGGGAAGAAGTGGCGCTCGGTCTACACCCCGGACGTGCTCGCGGTGGGCGAGGGGCCGAACGCCTGGACCGACTTCTTCACCCAGCAGCTCCGCTGGTCGCGCGGCACCTACGAGACGATCCTCAGCCAGTACTGGAAGGGCTTCGGGTCCCTGCCCGCGGGCAAGCTCTTCAACTACACGATGATGATCATCTTCTACCCGATGTCCGCGCTGAACTGGATCCTGGCCGCGCTGAGCTGCGCGCTGTTCCTCGGGCTCGGCGCCTCGGGCGTGCAGATCGACCCCGTGGTGTGGATGATGCTCTACGGCAACGCCTCCGCGCTCCAGGTCGGCCTGTACGTCTGGAACCGGCGGCACAACGTCTCGCCGCACGAGCCGGAGGGCTCCGGCGGACTGGCGGGCATGCTGATGTCCGCGCTCTCCGCGCCGATCTACGCCCGCTCGCTGCTGGACGCCGTGCTGCGCCGCAAGTCCAAGTTCGTCGTCACGCCCAAGGGCGACTCGGCCAGCCCCGACACGCTGCTGGGGACCTTCCGCATCCACCTGTTCTTCATCGCCGTCTTCGGCGGCTCGCTCGTCGGCTCCCTCTTCCTCGGGCACGACCACCCGGCGATGCTCACCTGGGCGGGGCTCGCCCTGCTCATCACCGCGGCGCCGATCATCGGCTGGCGGGTGATGGTGCGGGCGGAACTGCGCCGGCGCAGGGAGCTGCGGGCGGCCCGGCGGACGGCCGCGGACCCGAGCGCGCCCGACCGCGTGGAGGGGGACGCCCCGGCGCCGCCGCGGGAGCGCGAACCCGCCGCCCCGGCCGGCGGCGCGTCCCCCTCCGCGCGGTCGGGCCCGGCGGGCGGACGGCTGCCGAGCGTCCCCGCCGGCGTCGTCCCGGAGCCGCGGTCGGCCGCGGAGGCCGAGGACACCCTGCAGATCAGCCTCAGCGCGCTGCACCGGCAAGGCCGACGGTCGCAGACGCACCACTAGTCCCAGGGCCCCGGCCCGACCCCGCGCGGCCGCACCGCGCGCCCCGCGCACCCCGCACGTCCCGCGCCCGCCCAGCGCACGTCCCGCCAGGAGTGGTAACCCGTGAGATACCGTCCGAGCCGTCGCACGAAGCGCATCGCGATCACCACCGCGGTCCTGGTCGCCATCGGTGGTGTGAACGCCCCCTGGCTCGTCCGCTTCGGCACGGAGCGGTACCACGAGTACACGATCAACCAGGCGTCCTACAAAGCGGACATGGGCCACTGGCAGGTGCTCGACGTTCCCGAGGAGTACCGCATCAACACCATCCACGCGGCGCTGCTGCACACCGGGAAGGTGCTGCTGGTCGCAGGCAGCGGCAACGACGCCGCGCAGTTCGACGCCAAGACGTTCCGCACCGTGCTGTGGGACCCCGAGGCGAACACCTTCAAGAACATCCCCACCCCGGCCGACCTGTTCTGCGCCGGGCACAGCCAGCTCCCGAACGGCAACCTGCTGGTCGCGGGCGGCACCCAGCGCTACGAGACGCTGGAGGGCGACGTCGAGAAGGCCGGCGGTCTGATGATCGTCAGCAACGAGAACCCCGACAAGCCGATGACCCTGCCCGCGGGCACCGAGTTCGAGGGCAACCGCAGCGGCAAGGTGTTCCTCAGCCAGCAGTCGCTGCTCGTCCCCCGGGCGACGAAGGAGACCGACCCGGACACCGGCGAGGTCACCGTCACCGCCAGCCAGAAGCGCGTGTACGTGGAGGCCGAGCACAAGGGGCGCAAGCACGCGACGGGCGACACCGAGCAGTACACGATCCCGCACCTCGGCGGCGAGGACCGGCGCAACGTGTACGGCATGGCCAACAAGCTCTCCTTCGACAAGAAGGACTTCCAGGGTATCCGGGACGCCTACGAGTTCGACCCGGTGGCCGAGCGGTACGTCACCGTCGACCCGATGGAGGACGCCCGCTGGTACCCCACGCTCACCACGCTGGAGGACGGCCGCGTCATCTCCGTCTCCGGCCTGGACGACATAGGCGAGGTCTCCAAGAAGGTCGAGGTCTACGACCCGGAGGACCAGGACTGGACGACGCTGCCCTACGAGCGCTACTTCCCCACCTACCCCGGCATGTTCCTCGCCCGGGGCGGCGAGCTGTTCTACACCGGCACCAGCTCCGGCTACGGCCCCGCCGACGAGGGCCGCACACCGGGCCTGTGGGACTGGCGCACCGACGGCTTCGAGCCGATCCCGGGCATCAGCGACCCGGACGCGCTGGAGACGTCGATGGCCGTGCTGCTGCCGCCCGCGCAGGACCAGAAGTACATGGTGCTCGGTGGCGGCGGCATCGGCGAGAGCACCACGGTGACCGACAAGACCCGCATCGTCGACCTCTCCGAAGACCTGCCCCGGTTCGAGGACGGGCCCGACCTGTACGCGCCGGTCCGCTACCCCAGCAGCGTCATCCTGCCCGACGACACCGTGCTCACCACCAACGGCTCCGGCGGGTACCGCGGCTACAGCGACAGCAACGTGCTCAAGGCCGAGCTGTACGACGCCCGGACCAACACCTCGCGCACCGTGGCCGACCCGCTGGTGGGCCGCAACTACCACTCCGGCGCGCTGCTGCTGCCGGACGGCCGGGTGATGACGTTCGGCTCCGACTCGCTGTTCGCCGACGAGGCCAACACCAAGCCCGGCGAGTTCGAGCAGCAGATCGACCTCTACACGCCTCCCTACCTCTTCGCCGGCGAACGGCCCGAGCTGGTGGACGACGGCGCCGAGACCCAGGTCGTCGAGCTGGGCGGCACGGCGGAGTTCCGCACGGAGGACGCCGCGCGCGTCGACCGCGCCCGGCTGCTGCGGCCCGGCTCCTTCACCCACGTCACGAACGTCGAACAGCGCTCGATCGCGCTGGAGTTCGAGACGACCGAGGACGGCGTCCGCGTCACCGTGCCGGACGACCCAACGCTGGTGCCGCCCGGCTACTACATGGTGAACGTCGTCGACGACCAGGGCGTCCCCTCGGAGTCCGTCTGGCTCCACGTCCCCGAAGGCGCCACCCCCGCCCCCATCCCCACCACCACCGACTGACACCCCGCCCCGGGAGCGGAACCCACCACCCGCCCCCGGGCCGCCGTCCGACCGCTAGTCGGAGGGCTTGCCGATCTCGGCCAGCACGGTGCGGGCCAGCCCCTGGAACTCCTTGAAGCACGTCTTCACGTACTGCTGGGTGCTGCCCAGCGCGCCGTCCGCGGGCCGGAGGTCGAACATCGGCTTACGGGCGTCGTGGGCCAGCGGCATCAGGCTGCGGTAGTTCCTCAGCGTGGCGATCCGGTGCCGATCGTCGGGATGGGCGGGCGGCGCTTCGTTGAGAACGGCGGCGGCGTAGACCCAGGGGATGCGCTCAAGCCACCGCTGGTACGCCTTGACCGGCCGGTCGAGCCGCATCTCCGGCTGCATGATGACGTAGCCGAGCGGTCGCATCTCGGCGCGCGGGGCGGGAATGCCGTGCGGCACCCGCGGCAGCACCAGGGTCTGCCAGTCGCCGCGCCACGTGCGCAGCGTCGGCCCGAGGTTGCTGAGGCCCTTGAGGGAGAACAGGTCCGCCGCCAGGGGCATGAGCACGCTGTCGGCGGAGATCAACGCGGCCCGGTTGATCGCGCCGAGATTAGGGCCGACGTCGATCAGCACGACGTCGGCCGCCACGTCCTGCCGGGCCCGCTCGATGATGCGGTGGAAGGACGTGGAGGTGCGGATGGCCGCGACGTCGCCCGCGTAGGCGCGGGACCACTCGTTGGAGAGCTTGTCCTCGAACCGGCTGAGGTCCAGGCTCCCCGGCAGCAACCACAGTCCGGGCTCCAGCAGCGCCGGTCGTACGGCCGCGATGTCCCCGGTGCCTTCGAGGATGGGACGCACGGCGTCGGCGATCGTCTGACCGCTCTTGACGCGCCCCGTGCCGGGCGGGCCCGGGGGCACGGCCCCCTGGTCGATGAGTTCGGAGGGGTTCTCCCACAGCTCCTCGATCTCGGTCTCCTCCAGGCACATCGACGTGAGGTTGGCCTGGGGGTCGAGGTCGACGGCCAGCACGCTCAGACCCAGCCGTCTGATCATGTGCGCCAGGTGGTAGGTGAGCGTGGTCTTGCCGACGCCTCCCTTGTTGTTGAACAGCGCGATGGAGGTCATGCGGCCCTCCTGATCACGACGGCCCACGAAGCGTCGTCCACCTGGAATTCGGCCGCTGGGTTCCCGTTCGACTCCAGTGCCTTGCGCACCCGCCCGACTCCGCGACCGAACCGGTTGACGTAACCGAGGCCCTTCATCGCGGCGGCGAGGGAGGGGTTGCGGTAGTCGGTCACGCGGTCGAAGTTGTCCTCCCGCACCTGTCCGAACGGGCCGCCGGGGTTCGTGACCTCGATACGGTCCTCGAACCAGGCGATGCGGGTGGGGGCGTAGGAGGTCTCGTAGTTGCGGTGCATCAGAGCGTTCATGCAGATCTCCCTGAGGGCCTCCAGCGGATAGTCCGGCTGCGGCGTCTCCCGGAAGCCGTCCTCGATGAGCCGGGTGCGCAGGTTGCTGCGCAGCAGCGGCTCCAACCGACCGGCCAGCCCGACGAGGTTCTGGCGCAGTTCCTGCTCGTCCGCGATCGGAGCGTCCAGGTCGGTACCCTGGTACCGGACGAACTGCACGTAGGCGCCGGGGATGCGGCTACCCGGATCGAGCCCGACGGTCAGCAGGCCGAGGGCCGTGGGGTTCCCGTCCGGGGTCACCAGGTGCAGGGACGAGAGCTGGAGCTCGATGGGCCTGCCGTTCTCCTCGATGACCTCGGGAGCGACCATGGACGGCAGGTAGGACTGCCGGAAGACGTCGAGGTCCAGATCGCTCGGACTGGTCAGAGCGAGCGGCCGGGCGTCGAACGGAGCGTCCATCGCACGCCGGCGCTCGGCCAGGACGCGCTCGTCCTCCCGGTTGGCCCTCCGCGTCGTGGGGCCTGGGCGCACCCAGACGCACCCTTCGAACCGCACCGGTGGAGTGGCACTGGCCCGCACCTGAATACGGATGACCGGACTCCCCCGGTACACGGCCGGCTCGACGGTGAAGGAGGGGCGGTCCAGAATGCGGCCGTCGTCCCGAAGGTCGGTCAGCGCGAGGAGCGCACGGTCGCCGGTGTCGACTCCCGCCACCGGTCGCCCCGCGTCGTCCACCCCGATCAGGATGTCGCCACCGCCCCGTCCACACAGATCGTTGGCCATGGCACAGACCGCTTTACCGATGGCGTCCCCCCGCCTGCCTTCCCGCTTCGCTGTGCTCTTGAACTCGAGCACAGGTGTCTCCTGCGTGCCCAGGAGGTCGGCCAGATCCGCTGCGTTCTCGTTCACAGCGTCATTCTGCCGTGTCGGCACCGCCCGCAGCCGTCCACGCCGGCCCCGCCGGGTCGGCGTCGTGGCGGGGTGGGGTCAGGGGTGGGTGGCGTTGCGGGCGAGTTCGAGGGCGTAGGAGTGGTGCCACTCGCCGGCCGGGGGGCCGCCCTTGCAGGTGCCGTCGGACTCGCCGGGCCGCTTGACCCACAAGAAGGCGTCCACCAGCTCCTCACCCGTGCGCGTCGTCGGCTCGGTGCCCAGGGCGCGGCCGGGCGGGTTGCACCACGCCTCCTCGTCGCCCCCGCCCTCCGCTGGGCCGTTGCCGTTGCGGCTGGTGTCGATGACGAAGTGCTTGCCGCCGACCATCGAGGACAGCCGGGTGCCGTACTCGACGTTCGCCTCCGTGGTCTGGTAGTTGGAGACGTTGAGCGAGAAACCGTCGGCCTGGGCGATCCCGGCCCGCTGGAGCGGCTCGACCATGCCGCCGGGGTCCTGGACCCACTGGGGGTTGCCGGCGTCGAGGTAGACCCGGGTGCCGGGCAGGGCGCTGAGGGACTCGACGGCCTCGCGCAGCAGCGTGTACTGCTCCTCGTGGAACTCGCCGGGCACGCAGCCGGGCACCAGGAGGTGGGCCAGCGCGTCCGGTTCCAGCACGACCCACGCCGCCCGGTCGCCGATGCCGCTGACCACGCGCGCGATCCAGTCGCGGTAGGCGTCGGCGGTCGGGGCGCCGCCCTCGCTGTACTGGCCGCAGTCGCGGTGCGGGATGTTGTAGAGCACGAGGAGCGGCGGACGGTCGGCCGCCTGGGCCGCCTCGGTGATGCGGCGGGCCTCGGTCTCGGGGTCCTCGGTGCCGAGCCACTGGCCCGCCGGCTGTTCGGCGATGGCCGCGACCAGCTCGGCCTCCTGCGCGTCGCCGGACTCCTCGGCCGTGGCGAGCGCCTGCTGGGCGCGGCTGTCCGGGTTCACCCAGAACGGGGCCTCGGAGGAGCCGTCGGGGCGCTCGGAGGCCTGCGCGGGCCGCGGGGACGCGTCGTCGGGCGATGAGCAGGCCGCGAGCAGGACGGTCGCGGCCAGCGCGGTCCCGGCCACGGCGCGACGGCGGCGGCGCGCGGCGGCGCGGCGCGCGGGCTGGCGGCGGTGGCCGGCGTCTGTGCCGTACATCCACTCCCCTTTGGAGACGGTCCGAACCGGTCGGGCTCATCGTGGCACATCGACCGGGCACCCGCAGCCGCGGTGCGCCCGACTACGCCTCACCGGTGCCGGAGAGATAGGCGGAGACGACGACGTTGGCGGTGTAGCTGTCCGCCTCCTCGTCGTAGCTTCCCCCGCAGGTGATCAGACGCAGCTCCGCCCGCCCGGCGTGCCGCTGCCCGTACACCCGGTCGGCGTCGAAGGAGTCGCGTTCCACCACCTCGACGTCCTCCACGGTGAACGCGGCGAGCGAGCCGTCCGCCCGGGTGACGGCCACCTCGGCCCCGGGCCGGAGCGTGCTCAGCTCGTAGAAGACGGCCCGCTCGGTCTCGGTGTCGACGTGGCCGACGAGCACCGCCGTGCCCTCCTCGCCGGGCGACGCGCCGCCGGTGTACCAGCCGACGGTCTCGGCGCGGCTCATCGGCGGCGGGTCCACCGCGCCGTCCGCGTCCAGGCCCCGGCCCACCACGTCGGCGTCCACCCCGATCTCCGCGATGGCCAGGTGGCGCGGGGGCCCGGCGTCGGCCAGCGGTGCGCGGGCGGGCGGCAGGGGGCGCCCGTCGCCGGCCCGCTCGGCGGTGGCCGCCCCGCGCGCGGGCTGCGGGAGGGCGCCGTCGGTGAGGTCCTTGCCCCACAGCCACAGGGCCAGCAGCAGCACCGTCCAGGCGGTGGCGGTCACCAGCCGCCCGGTGCCCGGTGCCGAGCCCTCGCCGGACACGGCGTCAGCCGTCGGCGCCGCGCCGCGCCACCGCCCGCCGCAGCAGGGCCGCGCCCGCCAGGCCCACGACGGCGCCGGTCACCCCGAGGGCGAGCGGGGTGGAGCCGCCGTCGGCGTCGCCCGCCGTGCCGCCGCCGCCCGCCTTCACCGGCGCGTGCGGCCGGTGGTGGTGGTCGTGGTGGGTGGGGGTCGGCGCGGGGCGCTTGGCCTCGACGCGGAAGGTCCCCTCGGCGATGCCGGTCTTGAGGTTGCCGGTCTTGTCGTAGCAGTCCACGGTGACGCGGTGGGAGCCCGGTTCGGCGGTGGTGCGGACGGCGGCGTCGCCGCTGAGCGTGGCGTCTGCGGCGGCGTGCAGGGCGACGGTGGCGACGAACGCCGACGAGCGGGCCAGCGCCTTGTCCCCGTCGCAGGCGTCGACGCGGACGTTGACCTTGCCGCCGGGGTGGACCGTGGCGGGGCTGATGACGACCGACCCGGTCCCGGCGGCGGCCGGGAGGGCGACGGCGCACAGCGCGGTCGCGGCGAGGGCCAGCGCGGCGCCGGTGCGGGCGGGACTCATGCGGAACCTCCGGTTGGGTGCGGTTCGACGATCCCCCGGCCCGGGCCGGGGGCGCACGCGGTGCGCGGCCGAAAGGGTGCTGCCGGTGCGCGGCCGCAAGGCTGCGTCCGGTGTGCGAGACGGCGCGGTCCCGGGCGACGCGGCGGCGCGGGCTGCGCATACGCTGGGGGCCCGTACGCGAGGTGGGAGTTCCGCAGTGGCAGAGCGCAAGCCGATCGAGTCCTGGCTGACGGACATGGACGGTGTCCTCATCCACGAGGGTGTGCCCATTCCGGGCGCCGACGCCTTCATCAAGCGGCTGACGGAGTCCGGCAGGCCGTTCCTGGTGCTGACGAACAACTCGATGCAGACGCCGCGCGACCTGCACGCCCGCCTGTCCCGCCTGGGGCTGGAGGTGCCGGTGGAGAACATCTGGACCTCGGCGCTGGCCACGGCCAAGTTCCTGGACGACCAGCGGCCCGGCGGCACCGCGTACGTCATCGGCGAGGCGGGGCTGACCACCGCCCTGCACGACATCGGCTACATCCTCACCGACACCCACCCCGACTACGTGGTGCTCGGCGAGACGCGCACCTACAGCTTCGAGGCGCTGACGAAGGCGATTCGTCTGATCAACAACGGGGCGCGCTTCATCGCCACCAACCCGGACGAGACCGGGCCGTCCACCGACGGCCCGCTGCCCGCGACCGGTTCCGTGGCGGCGCTGATCACCAAGGCCACGGGCCGCGAGCCCTACTTCGTGGGCAAGCCCAACCCGCTGATGATGCGGGCCGGGCTGAACAAGATCGGCGCCCACTCCGAGACCAGCGCGATGGTCGGCGACCGGATGGACACCGACGTGCTCGCCGGTCTGGAGGCGGGCATGGAGACGTTCCTGGTGCTGACGGGGCTGACGCGCACGGAGGAGGTCGAGCGCTACCCCTACCGGCCGTCCACCGTGGCCGACTCCATCGCCGACCTCGTCGAGCGCGTCTGACGCCGCCTCGGCGCGGCGCCCGCACCGACCGCCCGGCCGCGCGCGGTGGCCGCACCGGCCGCCGTGGCGGGACCGGCCGCCCGCACCGGGTGCCCGGTCCCGCGCCAGTCCGCGCCGGGGCGGCCGCGTCCGCCGTCCGCGCCGGGCGCCCGGCCGTGTTCGGGCACCCCGGCGCGGACCGGCGCGGGACTGTCGTGCGGGAGGCCGGGCGGGCGGCCGGGCGGGCGGGGGTTGCCGCCGGGCCGGGCGGGGCGGTTGGTCGTCGCCCCGGCACCCTGGCAGCATGACCGGGTACATCCGAACGTCAGGTCATCGGAGGTCATGGTGGAGACACGCGCGCTGCGGGTCGGGCTGATCGGGTACGGACTCGCCGGGTCGGTCTTCCACGCCCCGCTGATCGCCGCGACGCCCGGGCTCGCGCTGGAGCTGGTCGTCACCTCCAGCGGCGAGCGGGCCCGGCAGGCGGTCGAGGAGCACCCCGGGGTGCGGATCGCGGGGGACGCCGACACGCTCTTCGCGCGTCCCGACGAGCTCGACCTCGTCGTCGTCGCCTCGCCCAACCGCACCCACGTGGAGCTGGCCGAGCGGGCGCTGCGCGCCGGGCTGCCGGTGGTGGTGGACAAGCCGCTGGCCGCGACCGCCGCCGAGGCCGAGCACCTGGCCGCGCTGGCCGAGGAGCGCGGGCTGCTGCTGTCGGTGTTCCAGAACCGGCGCTGGGACAACGACTTCCTCACCCTGCGCCGCCTGCTTGAGCGCGGCGAGCTGGGCCGCGTCCACCGGTTCGAGTCGCGCTTCGAGCGCTGGCGGCCCAAGCCCAAGGGCGGCTGGCGCGAGTCGGGCGACCCGCGGGACCTCGGTGGCCTGCTCTACGACCTGGGCAGCCACGTGGTGGACCAGGCGGTCGCCCTGTTCGGCCCGGCGGCGCACGTGTACGCCGAGTCCGACGTGCGGCGGCCCGGCGCCGAGGCGGACGACGACACCTTCATCGCGCTCACCCACGCCGACGGCGTCCGCTCCCACCTGTGGGTCAGCGCGACGGCCGCGCAACCCGGCCCGCGCTTCCGGGTGCTG
This sequence comes from Streptomyces marinisediminis, assembly GCF_026262575.1. GTDB lineage: Bacteria > Actinomycetota > Actinomycetes > Streptomycetales > Streptomycetaceae > Streptomyces > Streptomyces marinisediminis. The sequence goes on along the minus strand of NZ_JAPKFL010000027.1, from coordinate 12,480 downwards.
GGCAGCACGGCGGCGTACGTCAAGTACGGGCTGGACCCGCAGGAGAACGCGCTGCGCGCGGGCGAGCGCCCAAGCCTGGCCGACTGGGGCGTGGAGCCGCGGTCGGCCTGGGGCACGCTGGGCGAGGAGCAGGACGCGCGCCCGGTGCCGACGGTGGACGGCGACTACCCCGCGTACTACGCGGCCGTCGCCACCGCGGTCCGCGCTGGCGAGGCGCCGCCGGTCACCGCGCGGGACGCCGTCGAGGCGCTGCGCGTCCTGGAGGCGGCCCGCCACTCGGCGCGCACGGGCGAGACCGTCCACCTGCGCTGAGCGCCGACCGGGACGGGGCGGGCGGAGGCGAACTCCCGCGCCGCCCCGCCCGCGCGCACCGGCTGCTCCTCGCCGGTGCGCCGGAAGCCGCCCCGCTCGTACAGCCGCCCGGCCCGCGGGTCGGCCACCACCACCCACCGGCACACCTGCGCGGCGCCGTCTGCGGCGGCCGGCGTCAGGGCCCGGCGCACCAGCGCGTCCGCGACGCCGCTGCCGCGGGCCCCGGGCCGCACCCACGGCGACACCGGCTCCGCCCGGCCGTCCGCCTCCGGTGGCCGTACGCCGACGAGCCCGCACGGCCGCCCGTCCCGCTCGGCGACGCGGGTGGTGCGCGCGGCCGGCCGACCGGGCCAGGCGTCCTCGGTGAACGCCCGCTCGCGGGCGGGCGTGGAGCCGAACGCGTACGGCGCCTTTGCGAGCGCCGCGAGCCGCACGTCCCGGTGGCACCGCCACTGCGCGGACTCCGGCACCCGCACGCTGATCTCGGTCATCCCCGGGCCGTGCCACCCGCCCGCCCCGCGCCCGCAACGCCGTATCGGGGCGGGGCGGGCGACCCCGCACGGCGTTGGCCCGCGCACGGCGTTGGCCCGCGCACGGCCCCGCGCCGTCGGCGCCGCGGGTACGGCCCCGGGCGGGCCCGCCTCAGGCCGCTTCCAGCGTCGAGCGCTGGCGGCCGAGGCCGTCGACCTCCAGCTCGACGACGTCCCCGGGGCGCAGGAAGGGCTTGGGGAGGGGCCGGCCGTTGGCGACGCCCGCCGGGGTGCCGGTGTTGATGACGTCGCCGGGGCGCAGCACCATGAACTGGCTGAGGTAGCGGACGACTTCGGTGACGGGGAAGATCTGGTCGGCCGTGCTGCCGTGCTGCTTGAGCTCGCCGTTGACCCACAGGCGCAGGCCGAGCGCCTGCGGGTCGGGGACCTCGTCGGCGGTGACGAGCCAGGGGCCGAGCGGGTTGAACGTCTCGCAGTTCTTGCCCTTGTCCCACTGGCCGCCGCGCTCCAGCATGAACTCCCGCTCGGAGACGTCGTGGGTGATGGCGTACCCCGCGATGGCGGCGGCGGCCTCCTCGGCGCTCGCCAGGTAGCGGGCGGTGCGGCCGATGACGACGGCGAGTTCGACCTCCCAGTCCGTCCGGGCGCTGCCGCGCGGGATGAGCACGGCGTCGTGCGGGCCGACGACCGTGTCCGGGGCCTTCATGAAGACCAGGGGCTCCTCCGGGATGGGCTGGCCGGTCTCCTCGGCGTGGTCGCGGTAGTTGAGGCCGATGCAGACGATCTTGCCGATGGCGCCCACCGGCGGGCCCAGGCGCAGCCCGGTGGGGTCCAGGACCGGCAGCCCGCCGTCGTCCAGGGCCGCCCGGACGCGGGCCAGCGCGGCGGCGTCGGCGAGCAGGGCCCCGTCGACGTCGGCCACGATCCCGGACAGGTCGCGCAGCGCCCCCGAGGGGTCCAGGGCCGCCGGACGTTCCGCCCCCGCGGGCCCGACACGCAACAGCTTCACAGTCACACTCCAGGAAAGTGAGGGTCGCGATGGGGACGGCCACCGGTCGAGGAATCGGATGATCCTCCAAGGCCTCCCCCGAGGAAGCAACCGTTATCCACGTACTGGACCGTAACTTTCGCTTCGTGGGCTGATCGCCTACCCGCCCGCCCCTCCGGGCCGCCGGGCGCGGCGGCGGACCGTCACCCGCCGAGCAGCCGGGTGAACGCGTGGATGGCCAGCCCGGCCAGCGCGCCGACGACGGTGCCGTTGATGCGGATGAACTGGAGGTCGCGCCCGATGTTGGCCTCGATCTTGCGGGCGGTCTGGTCCGCGTCCCAGCCGGCCACCGTCTCGCTGATCAGCGAGGTGATCTCGGTCCGGTAGGTGGTCACGACGTAGGTGGCCGCGCCCTCGATCCAGTCGTCCACCTTGTGCTGGAGCCGCCCGTCGGCCGCCAGCCGCCGCCCCAGCGACAGCAGCGAGGCGCGCACCCGCAGCCGCAACTGGCTGTGCTCGTCCTCCGCCGCCGCGACGATCATCGCGCGCACCGAGGACCACGCCGAGGCGATCAGCTCCTGCACCTCGTCCCGCGCCAGCACCTCCGACTTCAGCCGCTCCACCCGCGCCCGGGTCTGCTCGTCGGCCTGGAGGTCCCGCGCGAAGTCGGTCAGGAAGCGGTCCACCGCGCCGCGCGCCGGGTGGTCGGGCATGTCGCGGATCTCGGCCGCGAAGCGCACCAGCTCCCGGTAGACGCGGTCCCCGATCCGCTGGTCCACGAAGCGCGGCGTCCACCCCGGGGCGCCCCCGGCCACCGCGTCCAGCACCGAGGAGCGGTGTTCGACCAGCCAGTCGTGCGCCCGCGCGGCCACCAGGTCCAGCGCCCGCCGGTGCCCGTGGTCGACTACGACGCGCTCCAGCATCCGGCCCAGCCCCGGCGCGATCTCCTGCGCGTCCGCCCGCCGGTTGATCGCCTCACCGATCACCGCCTGCACGTCCGCGTCGCGCAGCACCTCCAGCGCACCGCGCACCGCGGCGGCCAGCTCGGCCGTCACCCGGTCGGCGTGCGCGGGCTCGGCCAGCCAGGCGCCCAGCCGGCTGCCGATGCCCACCGCGCGCAGCCGGTCGCGCACCACGTCGGCGGAGAGGAAGTTCTCGCCCACGAAGTCGCCGAGGTTCTGCCCGAGCTGGTCCTTCTTGGTGCGGATGATCGCCGTGTGCGGGATGGGCAGCCCCATCGGGCGGGTGAACAGCGCGGTCACGGCGAACCAGTCCGCCAGCGCGCCCACCATCCCCGCCTCCGCCGCCGCCGCGACGTACCCGGCCCACGCCCCGGCGCCCGCGTGCTCCGCCCACGTGGCCAGCGCGTACACCAGCGCGGCCAGGGCCAGCGCCCCCGTCGCGATGGCCTTCATCTGCCGCACGCCGCGCTGCTTCTCGACGTCGGCCGCCGTGAACGCCGCCAGGTTCCGGCCTGCGCCCGTCCCGCGCGGCGGTGCCTGCCGCCCCGCCCCCTGCTGTGTGCCTGCCATCCACTTCACCCGTTCAGCCGTCGGGTCGGTCGTGTGCCCCGCCGTTCCGGGGGCGGGACGCGCCCGGGCCCGCCCGCGTCCCGCCCCGCCGGAGCACCACCGCCCTGCCGCGCCCGGTCGGGCCCCACCGCCCCGGCGGGCGGTGGGGCGCCCATGGGATCATGGCAGGTGCACCGCGACCGTCCGGAGGAACGCCCCCGCATGACCACCAGCAGCCGCCGATGAGAGCGCGCGAGCAGCGCCGGGGCTACGCCCCGCTGGCCGGGCTCCTGGCCCTCGTCATCGCCGTCTCCGGCGCGCTGTACGCCGGCTTCGGCGGCCTCCTGGGCGGGCTGGGCACCGACACCGCGGCACGCCCCGGCGTGCGGGGCAGCGCGGCGCCGGTCTCCTCCGGACAGTGGATCGGCACCTGGGCCGCCGCGCCCGCCTCCGCCGAGTCCGCCGACGACGACCCGGCGGGGCGTGCCGCCGACGGCCACCCGGACACCTCGATACGCAACGTCGTCCGCTCCACCGTGGGCGGCAGCGCGGCCCGCGTCCGGCTCACCAACGTCTTCGGCACCCAGCCGCTGACCGTCACGCACGCCTCCCTCGCGCTCGCCGCCGCGCCCAGCGCACCGGCCGCCGCCCCCGGGACCCTGCGCCGGCTGACGTTCGGCACCCACCGCTCGGTCACCATCCCCCCGGGGCGGCACGTCACCAGCGACCCGGTGCGGCTGCGGGTCCCGGCCGCCGCCGACCTGCTGGTCACCCTCTACTCCCCCACGCCCTCCGGCCCGGCCACCCACCACCCCTTCGCCCGCCAGACGAGCTACCTCGCACCCGGCGACCACGCCGACGACGTCACCGGCACCCCCTACACCGAGACCACGCCCTACTGGCGCCACGTCACCGGCGTCGACGTCTGGAGCACCGAGGCCACCGGCGCCGTCGTCGCGCTCGGCGACTCGCTCACCGACGGCATATCCTCCTCCGTCGGCGCCAACCGCCGCTGGACGGACTTCCTCGCGGCCCGGCTGCGCACGGAGTCCGGCGCGCCGCACTACAGCGTGCTCAACGCCGGGATCAGCGGCAACCGGGTGCTGCGGGACGCCCCCGCGGACCGGCCGACCAACGGGCCCAGCGCCCTGAGCCGGCTGGAGCGCGACGTGCTCTCGCGCTCCGGGGTGCGCACCCTGGTCATCCAGCTCGGCCTGAACGACCTGGGCAAGCGCCCGCGGCAGACGGACGCCGGGAAGCTGGTCGCGGGCCTGGAGGAGCTGGCCCGCCGGGCCCAGGCGCGCGGCGTGCGCGTCGTCGGCACGACGATCACCCCCTTCGCCGGGCACCCGGCGCACACCCCGCGCCTGGAGGACGTGCGGCAGCGGGCCAACGCGGCGATCCGCGCGAGCGAGGTCTTCGACGCCGTCGCCGACTTCGACGCGGCCCTGCGCGACCCCGCCCGGCCGCACCGCCTCCTGCCCGTGTACGACTCCGGGGACCACATCCACCCCAACGACAACGGCTACCGCGCGATGGCCCGCGCCGTCGACCTCCCCTCCCTGACCGCCCCCACCCCGGCCACGGACCTCTAACCCCCGACCCGCGCCCCGCCCCCGTCCGGCCGGCTACCGGGGCGCCGCCGTGGGCGCGGGGACGCCGCCGGAGGCGTACACGCGGGCGATGACCTCCTCGATGTCCGGCTCGCGCACCGACAGGTCCGCCAGCGGGTACCGCGCCGCCAGCGCCGCGACGACCGGCGCCGCGCTCGCCCCGGCCGGGAGCGCCAGCCACTGGCGCGGCCCCTCCGAGCGCACGAAGCGGGCTCCGGGCACCTCGACCGGCGGGGCCTCCCGCGCCAGGTCGACCACGAGCGTCCGCTCGCCGCCGCCCGCCGCGCGCAGCCCGGCCAGGCCGCCGTCGTAGACCAGCCGCCCGCGGTCGATGACCACCACCCGGTCGCACAACTGCTCGACGTCGGTGAGGTCGTGCGTGGTGAGCAGCACCGTCGTGCCCCGCTCCGCGTTCACGTCCCGCAGGAAGCCGCGCACCTTGGCCTTGCTGACGACGTCGAGCCCGATCGTCGGCTCGTCCAGGTAGAGCACCTCCGGGTCGTGCAGCAGGGCCGCCGCGATGTCGCCCCGCATCCGCTGGCCGAGGGAGAGCTGGCGCACGGGCACGTCCAGCAGGGCGCCGAGGTCGAGCAGGTCAACGCAGCGCTCCAGGTTCACCCGGTAGCGGGCCGGCTCGATCCGGTACAGGCGGCGCATCAGCGCGTAGGAGTCGCGCAGCGGCAGGTCCCACCACAGCGTGGTCCGCTGCCCGAAGACGACGCCCATGCGCCGGGCCAGGCGGGTGCGGTCGGTGGCCGGGTCGATGCCCGCGACGCGCAGGCGCCCGCCACTGGGCGTCAGGATGCCGGTGAGCATCTTGACGGTGGTGGACTTCCCCGCCCCGTTGGGGCCGATGTAGCCGACCATCTCACCGCGCGCGACGGTGCAACTGATGCCGTCCACCGCCCGCACCTCCCGCCGCTCACGGCGCAGCCGGCCGGCCCTGCGGCGCACGGTGAACACCTTCTCCAGACGGTCCAGCTCGATGAAGTCCGGCACGCTTCCTCCTCCCACTCGCGATGTCCCCCGCTCCCCGCCCCCCCCGACGCCCCCGGCGCGCCTCAGCTCCCGGTGCTGCGGTAGCCGCGCAGACCCGCGCGCCAGGCGAGCCCGGCCCCGGCGCAGCAGACCAGGGCGACGGCCGGAGAGGCGAAGTCCACCCAGCCGGGCAGGCCCAGCGGGTCGTCGCGGCCGAGCACGCGCAGCGCGGGCACCCAGTTCACGAACGCCAGCGGGACGACGAACGTCACCCCGCGCACCAGTTCCGCGCCGAACACCGTGGGCGGGTACTGCAGCAGCGTGTTGCCGCCGTAGGTGAAGGAGTTCTGCACCTCCGCGGCGTCCTGCGCCCAGAACTGGAACGCCGCGCCGCCCGCGTAGAGCGCGCCGTAGATGGCGGTGCCGCTCAGCACCATCATCGGCACCATCAGCCACTGCCCGGCGCTCCAGGACGCGGCGTCGAGCTGCACCAGCGACCAGCCGAGCACCAGCAGCGCCTGGCTGACGCGGCCCAGGCGGCGCAGCGCGAAGCGGTCGGCGGCGACCTGGAGGAAGACCGGCACGGGGCGGACGAGCAGGACGTCCAGCGTGCCGTCCCGCACCCGCTGCCCCACCCCGTTCATGGACCCCAGCAGCAGGTCCGCCAGGCCGAACGCGGCGCTGGTGGTGCCGTAGAGGAAGGCCACCTCCGCCATGGCGAAGCCGCCGAGCGCGTCCACGTGGCCGAACATGATCATGATCGCGACGAAGTCGAGCGCGGTCACGGCGAAGTTGGCCACGACCGTCATCGCGAACGACGCCCGGTAGGCCAGCGTCGAGCGCACCCACATGCCGGTGATCAGCGCGTACGCCCGCAGCCCGTCAACCACCCTGGACCACCACCTTGCGCACCGCCAGCCGCTGCACCGCGCGGCCCAGCGCCAGCAGGGCCAGCGCCCAGCCGGCCTGGAACGCCAGCGCCGCCAAAGTGTCGCCGCCCCGGTGCACGCCGAGCAGCACGTCGGCCGGAACCTGGAGCATCGCCGCCCAGGGGAGCCAGCGCACCACCTCGCCGAAGACACCGGGGAAGAGCGTCAGCGGCAGCAGCATGCCGGAGAAGAAGACCCCCAGCAGCCCGCTGAGCGCGCGCACGCCCACCCCGTCCAGCAGCCAGAACGCGCTGAGCGCGACGAGGTAGCGGATGGCGAACCCGACGACGACGCCGAGGGCGACCGAGACCAGGAACAGCAGCCAGGGCAGCGGCAGCGCGGGCAGCGCGAGCGGAAAGCCGAGCGCGCCCACGGCCAGCGGCACGATCCCGCGGCCGAGCAGGTGGAACGCCGCGCGCCCGAGGTCGGCGGACAGCCACCACACCTGGAGGTCGGCCGGCCGGTGGAGGTCGATGCCGACGTCGCCGCTGCGGACGCGGCCGTGCAACTCCTCCTCGACGCCGCCGCCCATCAGCGCCACGGTGGCCAGCAGTGCCTGCCCGATCCACACGAAGGTCAGCGCCTGCTCGGGGGTGTAGCCGCCGAGCTGCGGGCGCTCGTGCCACAGGGCGACGAAGGTGTAGGCGAGGATGAAGCCGAAGACGGTGTTGGTGAAGACGCCCGCCAGCGTGGCCACCCGGTAGGTGGCGTAGCGCCGGAAGCTGTGGCCCGCCACCGTGAGCGAGAGCCGGACGGCGTGCATGCGCGGCGACTCCTGCTCGCGTCGGGGAGGGTGGGGCGGGAAGAAGGGAGCGTAGCGGCGGGTGACGCCGCTGGGCCACCGGATTGTTTGCGCTGGCGTGGCCCGCCCCCGTTGCCCGGTGCCCGGGGCGGCGCGGTGTTCCATGAGCGCATGGGGTTTATGAGACGTTTTTCGGCATGGCGTCACCTTTGGACGAGTCACTCGAAAGGTGAGACGCGCGGAGAGGCACCGGCCCGGCGGAGCGAGGCCCGACCGACCGGGGGCCCCCCGGACGCGCAGAGCGCGGCGGCCCGCGCACCGGCCGACGGCCCCGGGGCGCCCGGCGGCGCCGCGCGCACGGACGGCGCGCCGGGTGCCGACGGGCCGGGCGCCGACGGGCCGACGGGCGGCGTGCCGACCACCGGGGTGTCCGCCACCGGGGCGGCCGGTGCCGACCGGCCGGGTGGGGCCGCCGCGGGGCGGGACGCCGCGGCACCGGACGGGGACGAGCACCCCGCGGCCGACGCGGGGCGGCGGCGCGGCGGCCGCACCGGCTGGCGCCGCCTGGCACCGGCCGCCCGCGTCCTCGTGGGCGCCTTTCTCGTCTCCGTGCTGCTCGTCTCCGGCGCCCTCGTCGTGGGCTACCTGCTCGTCCCCATCCCCGAGCCCAACCAGGCCGCGACCGCCCAGAGCAACGTCTACCTCTACTCCGACGGCTCCCTGCTGGCCAAGGACGGCGACGTCAACCGGGAGAACGTGACGCTGGCCGAGGTGCCGGAGGCCACCCAGCACGCGATGCTCGCCGCCGAGGACCGCGACTTCTACCACGAGTCCGGCGTGGACCCGACGGCCATGGTCCGGGCGGGCTGGAACATGCTGCGCGGCGAGGGCAAGCAGTCCGGCTCCACCATCACCCAGCAGTACGTCAAGAACTACTACCTCTCCCAGGAGCGGACCATCACCCGCAAACTGGAGGAGTTCGTCATCGCCATGAAGCTGGACCGCGAGGTCGGCAAGAAGGAGATCCTCGCCGGGTACCTCAACACCAGCTACTTCGGCCGCAACTCCTACGGCATCCAGGCCGCCGCCCGCGCCTACTACGACAAGAGGGCGGCCGACCTGACCACCGCGGAGGGCGCCTACCTGGCCGCCCTGGTCAACAGCCCCAGCAGCTACGACGTGGTGGCCAACCCCGAGCACCGCGACCGGGCCGTCGCCCGCTGGCGGTACGTGCTCGACGGCATGGTGTCCGAGGGCTGGCTCGACGAGGCCGAGCGCGCGCGCATGGAGTTCCCCGAGCCGCGCCGGGTGCAGCCGCCCATGGCCCTCTCCGGCCAGCGCGGCTACCTGCTCGGCGCGGTCCGCGACCACCTGACCTCGCGCGGCATCGTCAGCGAGGAGCGGCTGGCCACCGGCGGCTTCCGCATCACCACCACCCTGGACCGGGAGAAGCAGGAGGCGTTCGTCGCCGCCGTCGAGGAGCAGCTCTACAGCCGGCTCAGCGAGGAGCGCGAGGTCGACAGCTACGTGCGGGCCGGGGGCACCTCCATCGAGCCGGAGACCGGTGACGTCGTGGCCATGTACGGCGGCGTCGGCTACACCCAGCAGTACGCCAACAACGCCACGCGCACCGACTACCAGGCGGCCTCCACCTTCAAGCCGTTCGTGTACGCGGCGGCCATCGCGAACGGGGCCACCACGCAGGACGGCGAGCCCATCGGCCCGAGCACCCTCTACGACGGCACCAGCGAACGCGAGGTCGTCAACGACGGGCAGGCCGTCGGCTACAACCCGCAGAACGAGGGCGACCACTCCTTCGGCGAGATCCCCGTCAGCGAGGCCATGGACAAGTCCGTCAACGCCGTCTTCGCCCAACTCGGCGTCGACGTCGGACCGGAGCGGGTCGAGGAGACGCTCGTCAAGGCCGGCATCCCCGCCCGGACCCCGGCCCTCCAGGACGCGGGCGCCTCCCTGGCGCTGGGCACCGCGACGCCCAGCACGCTCCATCTCGCCCAGGCCTACGCCACCCTCGCCAACCACGGCGAGCGCGTCGACCACCGGCTGGTCTCCCGGGTGACCCGCGGCAGCGAGGAGGTCAGACTCCCCCCGACCCGGCGCGAGCAGGCCATCCCGGCGGTCGCGGCGGACGCGGCGACGGCGCTGCTGCGCGGCGTCGTCGAGGGCGGCACCGGTACGGCGGCCCAGACCGCGGGACGCCCGGCGGCGGGCAAGACCGGCACCGCGGAGAAGGACCGCGCCGCCTGGTTCGCCGGGTACACGCCGGACCTGGCCACCGTCGTCGCCGTCATGGGCCAGGACCCGCAGACCGGCGCGCAGAAGGCGCTCTACGGGGCGGCGGGCCTGGAGAAGATCAGCGGAAGCGGCTTCCCCGCGCGCATCTGGGGCCAGTACACCGGCGCCGCGCTCGCCGGTGAGCCGGTGCGCGACTTCGACCTGTCGCCCGAGGTGCCCAAGCCCTCGCCCCTCCCGAGCGGCGGCGCGTCCGGCGCGCCGGGCGAGGAGGGCGACGGGGGCGAGGAGGGCGACGAAGGCGGCCGGGAGGGCGGCGAGCCCGCCCCCCGGCCCACCGAAGTGGGCGGCGCCCCGTCGGGCGCGGGCCCGGATGCCGGCTCCGGCTCCGGCTCCGGCTCCGGCTCCGGCTCCGGCTCCGGCTCCGGCTCCGGCTCCGGCTCCGGCTCCGGCTCCGGCTCCGGCTCCGGCTCCGGCTCCGGCTCCGATGGCAACGCGCCCGCGCCGCCGGACGATGCGGGCCCGGTCCCGGGCGGTGACGGCGCCGATCCCGCGCCCCCGCCCGCCCAGGCGCCCACGCCCCCGGCGTGACCCCGGCGGCCGGCCCGCCCCGCGCCCGCGAACCGGCGCGGGGCGGGCCGACCCCCTGCGTCAGTGGCCGGACGTCGCCTTCAGGCCGACCACGGCCACCAGGAGCAGCGAGATGAAGAAGATGCGGGCGGCGGTCACCGGCTCGTTCAGCACGGCCATGCCCACGACGGCCGCGCCCGCGGCGCCGATGCCGACCCACACCCCGTAGGCGGTGCCGATCGGCAGCGTCCTCGCCGCCTGCGCGAGCAGGAACATGCTGGCCAGGAAGCCGGCGGCGGTGAACACGCTCGGCCACAGCCGGGTGAAGCCCTCGGTGTAGGGAAGCCCGACCGCCCAGCCGACCTCCAACAGACCGGCGATCACCAGAACGACCCATGCCATGACGGCACCTCCGTGAACAGTTCGCTGATCGAAGGGTGCGTCGTCTTTGCCTTGGGCCCGGTACGGCGCGTCTCGTCGGGCGTCCCGGCCATTCTGGCAAACCCCGCAAAGAGGGGCAAGGCGTACGAGACCGGCACCGGGTCCGCCGAGGGCGTCCGGGATTGGTCCGGGCCCCGGGGCACGTGGCGGCCGGGGCCGCACAGGCCGGCTACGTCGTCACAGGTACAGCCCGGTCGAGTCCGAGCCCTCCAGCCGCTCGGCCGCCACCGCGTGCAGGTCGCGCTCGCGCATCAGCACGTAGGCCACCCCGCGCACCTCGACCTCGGCCCGCTCCTCCGGGTCGTACAGCACCCGGTCGCCCGGCTCGACCGTCCGCACGCTCTGTCCGACGGCGACGACCTCCGCCCACGCCAGCCGCCGTCCCACAGCGGCCGTGGCCGGGATGACGATGCCACCGGAGGAGCGGCGCTCGCCCTCCGGGATGTCGGTGCGGACGAGCACCCGGTCGTGCAGCATCCGGATGGGCAGCTTGTCGTCGGTATGCGAACTCACGGGCAGACCGTATCTCAGCCCCCGCCCCCCGCAGGCCACGGCCCCGCACCGCGGACCACCCGGCGCGGGGCGCGCGGGGAGGGGGCACGGCGGGCGGCGCCCGGACGACGGCGCCCACGACGCGCGCACGAAGGCCCGCGCGGGCCACCGGCGCGGGTCAGCGGCGTCTGATCAGTGGCCCGGGCCACCGGCGCGGGTCAGCGGCGACGGCGCGCGGAGGCCACCCACAGGCCGGTCACCGCGACGGCGACCAGCGCCACCGGCACGACGCGCTCCATGCGCGGCGCGCCGTCCTCCGACACGAACCGCGACCGGGTCGAGGTCAGCGCGCGGTTCACCGCCACGTAGGCGCGGCCCGCCGTGCGGTCCACCGCGTCGGCGGCCTTCGCCTTGACGTCGTCGGCGATGGTCTTCGGGTGCACCCGCATCGCGAGCTCGTCCAGGGTCGCGGCGAGCTGCTCCCGTCGGCGGGTGATGTCCGCCTCGATCTGCGCGGGGGTCCTGGCTTCGGGCACCGCAACTCCTCCGTCGTACTCGTTGGTCACCTTGTCCTGGCGGACAGTCTGTCAGCAAGACCGCCCCGATGCCCCACCACACCCCCGTCGACGCGCGGCTACGCTCGGGGCAGCGGCACACCGCCGCGGCACCGTCCCCCAGCACCCCGAGGAGCACCCGATGAGCGAGCGCCTGCGGCCCGGCGACACCGCCCCCGCCTTCACCCTGCCCGACGCCGACGGCAATCAGGTCTCCCTCGCCGACTACGCCGGCCGGAAGGTCATCGTCTACTTCTACCCCGCCGCTCTTACCCCGGGCTGCACCAAGCAGGCCTGCGACTTCACCGACAACCTCCAGGTGCTCGCCGACGCCGGGTACGAGGTCGTCGGCGTCTCCCCGGACAAGCCGGAGAAGCTGGCGAAGTTCCGCGAGCAGGAGGACCTGAAGGTCACCCTCGTCGGCGACCCCGCCAAGGAGACGCTCGCCGCCTACGGCGCGTTCGGCGAGAAGCAGATGTACGGGCGCACGGTGACCGGCGTCATCCGCTCCACGATCGTCGTCGACGAGGAGGGCCGCGTCGAGCGCGCCCTCTACAACGTCCGCGCCACCGGCCACGTCGCCAAGCTCCTCAAGGACCTCGCCGTCCC
>NZ_JAPKFL010000026.1 GCF_026262575.1 Streptomyces marinisediminis | reverse complement strand
GCGCGAGTTCTTTCAGGAGGTGTGGTGGCGGTGGGGAGTATGCGCGGATGGATGGCGAAGAGGTGGCCCGGTGGCGCGCGGTGGGCGCTGGGTCTGGCCGCGCTGGTGGGGGTGGCGGGATGCGCGTCCGGGGATGAGTCGTACGCGGTGCCGGAGCGGGTGTGCGGTGTGGAAATGAAAGAGGAGGTCGTTCGCTCCCTTCTACCGGAAGGCGAAGAACTTGTAGAGACAGGGAAACCTCTTCCGGCGAAGTTCAATTACTGCACCCTGGTGGTGGATGGTGAGCCGGAGTTGTGGGTCACCTTCGGTACGGAGTTTGAGCTTTACCACCCGCTGGAAGAGTATTCACACCAGTTCGAGGACGGTGATGAGATTACGTTGGACTTCGTCGGGCATGGCGGTGTGGACGACGACAACGCGAAAATCATCGCCGCGTGTAGTCTACCGGAGCGTCCCAACCTCATCAGCAATGTACTAGTGTCGCCTCCGGGCGGAGGCCCTGAAACGGCGCCACGCGCGGATTTGCAGCGTTTCGCGGTGGTTTACATGGCCGGTGCCAAGAGTGAGCTCGGCTGCCCCGGCTAGCGCTTTCCGGGCGTCCTGCGCGCCACGGCCGCCCGCCTTTGAGGGCGGAGTGGCGCGAGTTCTTTACAGGAGGTGTGGTGGCGGTGGGGAGTACGCGCGGATGGATGGCGAAGAGTTGGCCCGGTGCCGCGCGGTGGGTGCTGGGTCTGGCCGTGCTGGTGGGAACGGTGGGGTGCACGTCCGGGGATGAGCCGTACGCGGTGCCGGAGCGGGTGTGCGGTGTGGCCTTGGACCAGGCTGTTGTCAGGGCGGTCTTGCCGGCGGGGGAGAAGGTCTCGGGGTACGGGGAGCCGCTGACCCGGAGGTACGGAGTGTGTGGCCTGCTCGTGGACGGTCGGCCCGCGGTGCGGATTGCGTTCGGTACCGAGGAGAAGCTCTATTCCCCCGTCGAGGCAGCACCGACCAAGTTCTCGAACGGAGAGGAAATCTCTCTGGAGTTCCCGGGACGTGGTGCCCTGGATGACGACTACGTCATGATTCTCGCTGAGTGTGGCCTGCCGGAGCGCCCTCACATCATCGCCACGATGCAGGTGCCGCCCCCGGGAGGGGCGACCGCGCACGCATCACGCACGAATCTGGAGCGTTTCGCGGTGGACTATATGGCCGGTGCCAAGCGCGAGCTCGGCTGCCCCAGCTAGCGCTCTATCGGAGGAAGCCGACCGGGCGGGCGATGACCACTCGTCTGCGTACGGCATTTGCAGGGTCGGGCAGTAATGTAAAAGTGCAGGGTATTTCTTGTACGGGGACGCCGTTGGTCGCGTCCGGGTGCGGGCGGGGGCGCCAGCGGGTCGCCGCACGGGGGTTGTCGGCCGGTGGTGTGCCAGGTGTACACGGGGTGGCCGGGGGCCGCTCCTGTCTCCGTTTGCCTTTCGGCGACGTGCTGTGGTGCTTTTACCCCGGCGGTACGGCGAGCGTGGCGAGGGGCAGCGGGGATATGGCGCGGTGGGGGGTGCAGGCGGTGGAGGGCCCGGACGGGGCGCTGGCGTCGCCCGGCAGCACCGAGTGGCTTGCCGGGGCGCTGCGGGGTGGCTGGGCGGCGGTCTTCCTGGCGGACGACCCGCCGCGGGCGGGACGGCTGCTGTTGTGGCGGCCCCCGGGGAGCGTGCTCGCGGAGCCGTCCTCGCCGCTGCCGCCCGGTGTGGAACCCGCCGAGGCCGAACTGGTCCTGCCGCACGGCCCTCGTAGCGTGCGGCGTCGCGGCGTGCGGGGCTTCGCGGTGCCTCCGGCCGTCGCGGTCGCCGGACTGGTGCGCGGGCTGGGCGCGGACGGGCACGAGCCGGCGCATCCGTCCGCCGTGGCCTGGGCGCGGGCGGGGCGTCTGGCGCTGCGCCTGGTCGCCGAGGGGCGGCTCTACCCGGCACTGAGCCCGGGCGGGCACGACGCGTGGCGCGTGGGCCCGCGCGAGGCCGCCACCCGCCGGGCCGTGCGGGAACTGGCCGCCGCCTTTCCACCGCACGCGCACTGCGTGCCGGTGCCGGGGCCGCCGCCGGTGCGCATCGCGGACCCGGAGGCCCTGGTCGGCCAGTTCTGCGACGCGGTCGCGGACGCGCTGTGCCGTACGCCCGCGGCGCCGCTCGCGCACGGCCAGGCCCCGTACGTGCGGCACGCCGTGCTCCCCGCCCCGCGGCTGGCCGACTGGGCGGCGCGCACGGAGGCCGCGCTGGCGGACGAGGTGGGCGTGAGCCTGCGCGTCGAGTCGCCGACCGCCCGTCGGCAGGCGTTCCGCGCGGTGGTCCAGGTGCACGCGACCGGTGATCCGTCGCTGGTGCTGGACGCGGCGCGGCTGTGGTCCGATCCGGGGGAGGCGCGGCACCGGCTCGGTCCGCACGCCCAGTCGCAATGCCTGGTGAGGTTGCGGCGGGGCGCACGCGTCTGGTCGCCCCTGAGCCGGCTGCTGGACGAGCGGGCGCCCGAGGCACTGTCGCTGTCGGACGAGGAGGCGCTGGAGCTGCTGGGCGACGCCACCGACGCGTTGCGCGGTGCGGGGATCGACGTGCACTGGCCCCGGGAGGTGGTCCGTGAGCTGACGGCCACCGCCGAGATCGGCGGGCCCGGGGCGCCGGGTTCCACGGCACCCGGGCTGCTGGACGCCGACACACTGCTGGACTTCCGGTGGCGGATCGCGCTGGGCGGCTCGCCGCTCACCGAGGCCGAGATGGACGAGCTGGCCGACTCCCGGCGCCCTCTGGTCCGGTTGCGCGACCAGTGGGTGATCGCCGATCCGGCGCTGGTGGCCCGCGCCAGACGCCGCAGGCTGCGGCCGCTGGGGCCGATGGAGGCCCTCACCGCCGCGCTCACCGGCACCGCAACGGCCGACGGCGAGGCCGTCCCCTGCGCCCCGGCGGGTGCGTTCGCCGCACTCGTGGACCGGGTCCGCGCCGGGGAGGCGCGCCCGGTGGTGCCGCAGCCACCGAAGCTCACGGCCACCCTGCGCGACTACCAGCGGCGCGGCCTGACCTGGCTCGCCGACATGTGCGAGCTGGGCCTGGGCGGATGCCTCGCCGACGACATGGGCCTGGGCAAGACGGTGACCCTCATCGCCCTCCACCTGCACCGGCAGGGCCGGCCGGCCAGCGCGGGTCCCGCACTGGTCGTCTGCCCCGCCTCGCTGCTGGGCAACTGGCAGCGTGAGGTGGAGAGGTTCGCGCCGGGCACGCCGGTGCGCCGCTACCACGGGGGAGAACGGCACCTGGACGCCGTCGCGGCGGACGAGGTCGTCCTCGTCACCTACGGAGTGCTGCGGCGCGATCGGAAGGCACTGGCCGAAGTGCCCTGGGGGCTGCTGGCCGCCGACGAGGCGCAGCACGTGAAGAACCCGCACTCGGCCACCGCCCGCGAGCTGCGTGCCGTCCCGGCCAGGGCGCGGGTGGCGCTGACCGGCACGCCGGTGGAGAACAACCTGTCCGAACTGTGGGCCATCCTGGACTGGACGACGCCCGGCCTGCTCGGCCCGCTCGCCGCTTTCCGCGAACGCTACGCCCGGACGGCGGAGGGCGGCGAGGCGGAGGAGTCGGCGGAGGCCGCGGCGCGGCTGTCCCGGCTCGTCCGGCCCTTCCTGCTGCGACGCAGGAAATCCGACCCGGGTGTCGCCCCGGAGCTGCCGCCGAAGACGGAGACGGACCGGGTCGTCGCCCTCACCGCCGAGCAGGCGTCGCTGTACGAGGCCCTCGTGCGCGAGACGATGGCGCGGATCGCCGAGTCCGGCGGCATCGCGCGGCGCGGTCTGGTGCTCAAGCTGCTCACCGGGCTGAAGCAGATCTGCAACCACCCGGCGCAGTACCTGCGTCAGCCCGGGCCGCTGCGGGGCCGCTCCGGCAAGCTGGAGCTCCTCGACGAACTGCTGGGCACCATCACCGCCGAAGGCGAGTCCGTGCTGGTGTTCACCCAGTACGTCGCGATGGCACGGCTGATCGAGGCACACCTGACGGCACGCGGGCACGAGCCGCTGCTGCTGCACGGCGGTACCCCCGTGGCCCGCCGGGAGGAGCTGGTGGAACGTTTCCAGTCCGGGGCGAACCCGGTCTTCCTGCTGTCGCTCAAGGCCGCCGGCACCGGGTTGAACCTCGTCCGTGCGACGCACGTCGTGCACTACGACCGCTGGTGGAACCCGGCGGTGGAGGACCAGGCGACCGACCGGGCGTACCGCATCGGGCAGGACCGCCCGGTGCAGGTGCACCGCCTGGTCACCGAGGGCACCGTGGAGGACAAGGTGGCACGCCTGCTGGAGACCAAACGGGCGCTGGCCGACGCGGTCGTCGGCTCCGGGGAGGCCGCGCTGACCGAACTCGGGGACGCGGAGCTGGCCGAGCTCGTCGCGCTGGGCGGTACCGCGTGAGCCCGCGCGGCCCCGCCGCCGGACGTCGCCCGACGCGGCGCGGGCGGGCGTTCGCCGAGACCTGGTGGGGTCGAGCCTGGGTGGAGGCGCTGGAGGGCTCGACGCTGGACGCCGGACGGCTCTCGCGCGGCCGGACCTACGCCCGGGCCGGCGCCGTGGAGGAGGTCACCGTCCGCGCCGGTGTGCTCCGCGCCGACGTGCGGGGCAGCGACTACCACCCGTACCGCACAGCGGTCCGCCTGCCGGTGCTGAGCGACGCGCAGTGGGAGAGGCTGCTGGCGGCGACCGCCGCCGTGGCCGCGCACATGGCGGCGCTGCTGGACGGGGAGATGCCGCGGTTCCTGGCCGACGCCGCCGAGGCGGCGGACAGCCCCCTGCTGCCCCGCCCCGACGAGCTGGAGCCCTCGTGCTCCTGTCCCGACTGGGGGCGTCCGTGCAAGCACGCGGCGGCGCTGTGCTACGCCGTCGCCGCGACGATCGACCACGACCCCTTCGCCCTCTTCGCCCTGCGGGGGCGTACCCGGCGGCAGGTGCTCGGCGAACTGGAGCGTCGCCGTGCTCCGGTCGGCACGGGCGCGCCCGAGGCACCGGCCGGAGTGCCCGCCGCTGCCGCCTACGCGCGGTGGGCACAACTCCCGCGCCCGACCGCCGAACCGGGGACGACCGACCCGCCCGCCGCGGTCGATCGGTGCGCGCCCCTTCCTCTGGAGGACCCACCACCGGACAGCGGACTGACGGCCGACGGCCTCGCGACGCTGATCGCCGACACCGCCGGCCGGGCGCGCGAGCTGCTCACCGGGGACGTGACCTCCCTCGGGCTGACCGTGCGCCAGGACGCCGTGCGACTGACGACGACGCACCGCAGCCCGGAGTACTTCCACGGCCTGGTCAGCGGGACCGGCCTGCGTCCCCTGGAACTGGCCCGGCGCACCCGTGCCTGGCGACACGGCGGCCTTCCGGGACTCGCGGCCTGCGAGGACGTCTGGACACCGGAACGCACCACCCTGGCCGTGGCTCGGCACGCCGTCGCCGACGCGCTGGCGGACATGGCGGCGCCGGGCGGCACCCCGCCTCCGGTGCGCACGTGGCGGAACCGGCTCACCGCCGAGCACAGCGGTGTGCAACTGCGCCTGGGGCCGGACGGGAGGTGGTACCCCTACGTCCGTGACGACGGCGCGTGGTGGCCTTGCGCGCCCTCTGCCGCCGACCCGGTGGACGCCCTGACCGCCGCCTGGGAGGCCCGCCCGTAGCTTCGCGTCGGCCTGTGGCTGCGGCCGCTGAGCGGGGCCGCGTCCATCACCGCGCGGATGCCGTCGGGCTGTCACGGGAGTTCGGGTGTGCGCGGTGGGTGTCAGTTGCCGTCGTAGGTGACGAGTGTGCCGTTGAGTGCCTGGGCTACTCGGGTTCCGAGGCTGTAGTCGCACAAGGAGATGACCCAGTTTCCTGCCGAGACCATCACTTTGGGTACGCCTTTCCATTTCATGCTGTCGCGTAGGACCAGGTCGCGGGTTTTCGTGTCTGGGACGACGAACAGTGTGGCGCAGTTGAGGTCGCGGGTGGCGGCGGAGCCGGTGTCGCATTTGAGTGGTCCGGTGGGCATCTCCTCGCGGGAGGTGCAGCCCGCGGCCGAGTCGAGTGCGTCGGCGAGTTCGTGCACGTTGGCGTAGCGGGGGTGGTCGGGGATCTCGGGCAGTGGGTATTCCGGGACCGGCTTCTTGCCGATCGGTTCCAGGACGACGCCGCCCAGGGCGTCGGCGATGCGCGGGGCGTACGACCGGCCCAGGCCTTGCACGTTCACCAGCCAGTTGCCGGCCACCACGACCGTCTGCTTTGCGGTGCCCCTGCGCCGTGAGTCGACCGAGGTGCCGAGGGCGTCCCGGTCATACGTGGCGGGATCAGAGACGCTGATCTCTATGACGAACGTGATGCCACCGTCCAGCGCGCAGTCGAGGCCCGAGCCCTGGTTGTACGGGTTTCCCCGCCGCCGCAGGACCTCACACGGCATCCCGGCGTCGTCCAGGGTCTCCACGATGGCGTCCGCGGTCCGGTACACGGGCTGTGTCGGTACGTGGGCGGGCAACGGCACGTCTGGTGGCGGCTCGCCTCCGCGGCCGATGCAGCTTGCGAGTGTGCTGATGGCCAGCAGCACTCCGACGATCAGCGTCAGGCGCCGCGCGTCAACCCGTTTCGAGTGGGTGCGGGGCTGGGCCGGGGCTCGGTGACGGAACGGCATCTGGTCTCCGGCTCTCCGCAGGCGGTATCGGCGCGGGCTCTGTTGGCGCCTTTTCCGCGATCGCGTCCGGACCGAAGATCGGGTCGATCGCGGCGCGCTCACCGGACTCCAGTTGATCTTCCAACTGCTGTAGCGCATTCTGTCGCTCACGTTCACTCAAGTTGTTCCACAGTATCGCGTCGTCAATATGCGGCAGTATGTCGTCGTAGGCCTTTCCCCGAGGTTTGATGGCCCCGCCGCGCTCGTCGGAATCCTCGCCGTACATTTCGTTCGACTCACGCACTGCAGGTGTATCTGCGGCGTACAGTATGAGAAGTTCCTTGTCGCCCTCTGCGCCGTAGCTGCTGTCCTTGCGAATGTCGAGAAGATGGTAGGCGCTCATCCTCACGGCTTCGCCAGGATTCACCTCGATGTACTTTGCGAGCTCCGCGTCATCAAATTCTTTTACGTAGTTGCCATTCGGTAGAACGAATACTTCCTTGTAGGTTTCCAACACCTCTCTTGCGGTATCCAGCTTGATGTGTGTGATGCCGAGCGACTTGTCCGGCTTGAGGGTTTCGGCCAGCGTCCAGTTGAAGAAGCGTCCGAACGAGGCGACAGGGCCTTTGAGGCTGGGGTTGAAGTTCTGGTACCACTGCTGCTCCTGCCAGAGAATGGCCAGGAGGAGGCGTCTGCTGATGCCTGTTTCGGTCGCAGCCCGGTCGACGGAAGCCAGTACGTGAGGCGGGACGTTGATCGAGTGCAGGCCGTCCAGTCCGCCGCTCAGGCGCATGGCGATCGATATCGGGCTGGTCGTGTTCAGCGCTTCGGCGACCGTGTCGGGATCGGATACGTGCGTGAGGTTTTCGATCGTGCGCAGCATCACAGCCGCTGCCGAGTCGGCCTCGTTGGCCTTGGCGAGCGCCTCGTCTATCAGCGGTTGCGCGTGCCGTAACGGTTCGTCGCTCTCGTCCGGCCCCGGGGGCGAGAGAACGGGTACCTCGGATTGCAGGCGGCCGCTGTCGTCCCATGACAGGCCGTGTTTCCTCGCGTAGTCGAGGGCGCTGTTCAGGTTGCGTTGGGCGGTGGTGATGTCGTCGGCCAACCCGTCGTAGGTTTCGGCGAGCTTGTTGAGCACCCGCTTGGCGGCTTCGAAGTCGTCGGCGTGTTTCACGAAGCGGGTGCGGGCCGCTGTCCCGGTGTCGCCCACCCAGCATTGTTCCAACGTGGACGCGACCTCGTCGCGGGCGTAGGCGCCGATGAGGTCACATTGCTTCGCTGCGGCGACAGCGTCGTCCGCGGCGTTCCGCCATGCCGCTGGGTCGGCCGCCTGGAGATCTGAGACGTTGACGACCATCAGGCGCGGTCCAGCCAGCGTGCCGCCGCGACGAGTTCCGCCGCCACGGACTCGTCTCCGCTGATGTGCATGTCCATGGCCTTGTTCAGCGAGTCGGCGCCGTCCTCGACCAGATCGCTCAGTTCCTTGAGCCGTCCCTGCCATGCGGTGACGCAGTCGTCGCTCGCCGCTCCGGCCAGCCACGACGCGTGCGAGGTTCCCGCCGCCGCCGCGTCAGCCAGTTTCGCGTTCTTGCGGCCGTCGGAGGTGACCGTGCGCAGATCGTTCGCCTTGACGCGAATGGGCGCGTCGTCCAGCGAGAGATCGGGTCGAGTCGGGTAGCCCCTGCCGGGATCGTGGCCGGCGAGGTTCAGGCGGTGCCCGGGGGCTGCCTCCTCGGTGCGACGCAGCCGCTCGTGAGCCGCCTGCGTCAGTTGAGCCCACTCCTCGTCGAATGACATGCCCCACCCCAAGCCGTCGCATCAACTTGGGCGCACTGTAAGCGAGTTCGCTCGCCAGCGGGTTCGAAAGGAGTGCTTTTGGCCATGCGGACGCGACGTACTCGGGGTGGTGGAGGGAGGCCGTCGGACGTCGGCTTTGCACGCTGTCGGCGGGCAGTCGGGCGGGAGGCTGGGGCAGGGCGGGTCGGCGCGTGGGTGGCGACGGCGGGTGTGGCGGTGGTCAGTGGGGCAGGGTGAGTTCGGCCCAGACCGTCTTGCGCGGCACGGGGCCGGTGCGCACGCCCCAGCGGTCGGAGAGCGCGGCGACGAGCAGCAGGCCGCGGCCGGACTCCGCGACGTCGGTGGGCGGTTCCGCGTCGGTGGCCGGGAGCCGGTCGCCCCGGGTGTCGGTGACCTCGATGCGCAGGGTGGCGCCGGTGACGGCCAGGTCCAGCCGGAAGTCCCGGCCCGGCACGCGGCCGTGGAGGACGGCGTTGGCCGCCAGCTCCGCGACGACGTGCGCGGCGCGCTCGCTCGGCAGCCCCCAGGAGCCCAGGTGCGCGACGGTCAGCAGCCGTGCGAGCCGCGCCCCGCGCCGGGTGGCGGAAAGCAGCACGGTGAACTGCCGCACCGGTGCTCGGCTCTCGGTCGTGGTGGTGATTTTCGCGTTCACCTGTCTCACTGTCCGTGCCCGGACGTACCGTGAACAGTGACGCGGCCCGCACGGAGGGTGAACGGTCCGGGCGTTGCCGGGGTCTTGTCCGGGCTGTCCGGGGTGACCGGGCGCCGTCCGGCGGCGTTGCGTACGGCACGACGGAGGTGGGCGGTTATGGACGATGACGGCCTGTTGGACGACGGCCTGGAGGACGACTCCGGCGCGCTGATGCGCGCGGTCGGCCGCCAGGTCAAGCTGTGGCGCGAGGACGCCGGGATGACCCAGGCCGAGCTGGGCACCGCGCTCGGCTACAGCGAGGAGATGATCTCGGCGGTCGAGCGCGGCAGACGCCTGCCGAAGCCGAACCTGCTGGAACGCGCGGACGAGGTGCTGGGCGCCGGCGGCAAGATCAAGGCGATGGTCAAGGAGGTCGCGGAGGCCCGCTACCCGCGCAAGGTACGAAGCCTGGCGCGCGTGGAGGGCGAGGCCGTGGAGATCAACGCTTACGAGAACCATAACCTTCATGGCTTGTTGCAGACGGAGACGCATGCGCGGGCGCTCTTCCGTATGCGTCGACCGTTCCTCGGTGATGAGGTGGTTGAGCGGGGCGTTGCGGGACGAATCGCGCGGCAGTCGATCCTCGGGCAACCAGGGGCGCCGGTCTTTGGCTTCGTACAGGAGGAAGTGACGCTTCGGCGCCCGCTTGGGGAACGCGAGGCACACCGTGAGCAGCTGAAGCGGTTGCTTGAAATCGGAGAGTTGCGCAACGTCGAGCTTCAGGTGATGCCGACCAACCGTACAGACCATGCGGGGATGGGCGGCCCGCTGCAGCTGCTCAAGCTTCGCAACGGCCGTACGCTTGGCCACGTTGAGGTCCATGGCTACGCGCGGTCCATCCCAGACGCGCGGGAGGTGCAACGCCTGGAGATTCAGTATGGGATTATCCGAGCCCAGGCGCTCACACCCCGCGAGTCGCTGGAGTTCATCGAGAAGCTGCTGGGAGAAACATGAGCGACAAGTCCGCACCCGCTGCTGAACTGGCGTGGTTCAAGAGCAGCTACAGCAACAGCGAACCCGACTCAAGCTGTGTCGAGGTCGCCGCCGCTACCTGTGCGGTCCACGTCCGCGACTCGAAGGCTGCGGACGGTCCGCAGCTCAAGCTGTCCTCCGGAGCATGGGGCGAGTTCGTGGCCTACGTCGCACGGAGCTGATCGGCCTCACGGAGCTGGTGTGGTGCAAGCGCAGCCACAGCGGCGACGAGCATGACGCCGACTGCGTGGGAGTCGCGCCTGCCGTTATCGGCGTCGGCCACGTGTGGGCTGTCAAGGGCGTGGCTGGTCGGAGTCTCGTGGTCTCGCGGGGTGCGCGGGCCGGGTTCGTGTCGGCCCGTCGCTGAGTTCGCGTGCGTTCGAGCAGGGGTCGGCAGTCTCCGGGCGGCCGGTACGTGGGGCCCGGCCTTCTGTTCTTCCTGGTGGCGCTGTCGCGAGGTGGGGGCGTCCAGCGCGGGGGAGTGGCTGGTGGCGTAGGGGTGCTTGGCCTGCGGCGGCGTCGGGTGAAGGTCGTGGTCCGGAGCAGGTCCCGACCATCCGTGGGCCTCGGCCCCCGCTCCGTGCACTTCAGCGGTCGGGGGCCGCACTGCTGCGGTTGTGCTCGAACCCAACGTCTCGGACCCAACGTGCCGAGCCGGTGCCCGCCCGCGCCGGGGGTGTTGCCCGTTGCCGGGTCGGTTGGGTTGCCGCCGTGCCGGGGCGCCGCCGTGCTGGCCGTGCGCGAGGGTGCGGCGCTGAGCCGGGGTCCCTGCGGCGGTGTGTGTGGGCGGGGAGGGTCAGGTGTGCGGGGTGGTGGTCAGGAGGGTGTGGGCGGCGGCGCGGGCCTGGGGGGCGGTGCACGGGTCGGCGGTGAGGGCGGCGTTGCTGATCGCCCCGTCGACGAGGATCGCGAGCTGGGTGGCCAGGCCGGCCGGGTCCGCGACGCCCAGGGGGCGGACGAGCCCGGTGAGGTAGGCGTGCAGTGCCCGCTTGTGCTCGCGGGCGGCGTGGGTCACGTCCGCCGAGGCGGGGCCCAGCTCACCGACGGCGTTGACGAAGGCGCAGCCCCGGAAGCCGGGGGCGGCGAACCAGGCGTGCAGCCAGTCGAAGACGGCGAGCGGCGCGGCGTCGGGGGTGGCGGCGTGGGCGGTGACGTAGGCGGCCAGGTCGGCCCGCCAGCGGGCGTCCCGGCGTCGGAGGTAGGCGGCGACCAGCTCGTTCTTGGACGCGAAGCACCGGTACAGGCGCTTGAGCGAGAGCCCGGACGCGGCGCGGAGCTCGTCCATGCCCACGGCCTGGACGCCGCGCGCGTAGAACAGCTCCTCGGCGGCGTCGAGCAGGCGGGCGCGGGTGTCGGCGTCGTCGGTCATGGGCTCCCCTGGCGGTGAGAACGATCGTTCTCTAGGGTAGGGTCAACGACGGGAGAACGATCGTTCTCCCGGTTGCGGGAGGAGTCACGCCATGGAGCCACGGCCGCCGTTCGACGAGGCCGGTGCCCGACGCAAGGTGCGGGCCGCCGAGGACGCGTGGAACACGCGGGACCCCGAGCGCGTCGCGCTCGCCTACACCGAGGACTCGGTGTGGCGGAACCGCGACGCGTTCCTGCGGGGCCGCGAGGAGATCGTCGCGTTCCTGCGCGCGAAGTGGCGCCGCGAGCTGGATCACGCGCTGCGCAAGGAGCTGTGGAGCTTCGGGCCGCACCGGATCGCCGTCCGCTTCCAGTACGAGTGCCGGGACGCCGCCGGGCAGTGGTGGCGCAGCTACGGCAACGAGCTGTGGGAGTTCACGGAGCAGGGGCTGATGTCCCGCCGGGAGGCCAGCATCAACGACGTGCCGATCGCGGAAGGTGACCGCCGGATCTTCGGGCCACGGCCGGAGGCGGATGGCGATGCGGCCCTGACGGGGTCGCTGCCGGTCCGGTGACCGCGCCCGGCCGCGCCCCGGCCAGCCGTGCGCCGCGAGGTGGACCCGGGTCGCGGACGACCGCCGTGAGCAGGCTGGCCGCCCCGGGCCGAGCGTGCCAGGGTCGACCCTGTCGTCCCGGCACGGCCGCGCCCGGCTCCGGCCGACCACGCCCCGGCCGACGTGACCCGGCCAGTCATGCCCGCCCGGCCGTGCCGGGACCGGCCGCCGCCTCGGGCGACCCCGTCCCGGCCCCGGGTCGCTGTGCCCGGGCCGGGCCGCGCCGACGCCGTCCGTCGCGCCGGTCGGGCCGTCCCGGCTGGCCACGCCCCGGCCCCGGCTGACCGGTTCCGTACCGACCCGGGCCGCGCTCGGCTCCGGCCGTCGTCCGCGCCGATCGCGCCGTGCGCGGTCGCGCCCAGCGCACGGTCGCGCCCAGTGCGCGGTCGCGTCCGCGTGTCGGCCCGCGCTCGTGCCGCGCGGGCGGTCGTGGCCGGGGTGGGGCGGTGTGGAGAACTGGCCGGGGTGGGCAGGCATGCCGGTGTGCGGAGCCGGGTAACGTTCCGGGTGGAGCGCGTGCACGGTCCCCGGGCAGGTGCGCGGACGCGGGCGGGGCGCGACGGCGAACCCGGCGTCCAGCGCCCACCGCGCGCGGCGAGCGCGTCGGCGGCCCGCGGGGTGTCCGCCCGGTGCCGTCGCCCCGGAGCGGGTCCGGCCGGTGGCCGACGTGAGGGCCCCGCGGCCGATTGGCGACGGCTCTGTCCTGTATGGCACACTGTTCCGGTTGCTCGGTTGAGTGCCGATGCTGTGCGCCTCCCGCCGGGAGGACTGGAAGCGAGTCCCAGGTACTCGTCGCTCCTCGTCAGGAGCGGAAGTACGGGAATCTTCCGGGAAGCGCGGGAGGGGCTTTTAACCAGGCACCCGGTGGGTTTCTTCCCCCGGTTCCTTCCCCGAGGGACCTCTCCGGCCACGGAGAAGTACGAGAGGGAACACGACACGCCCGACCGCGTGGGTCGAGGTGCCGGGTGGAACCACGGAGCCGCCGGGTTCCAGAGCGTTACGAGAGACAGGACTACGAAGTAGCCATGGCGGGACAGAAGATCCGCATCCGGCTCAAGGCCTACGACCACGAGGTCATCGACAACTCGGCGAAGAAGATCGTCGAGACGGTGACGCGCACTGGTGCGTCGGTCGCGGGCCCGGTGCCGCTGCCCACTGAGAAGAACGTGTACTGCGTCATCAAGTCGCCGCACAAGTACAAGGACTCGCGCGAGCACTTCGAGATGCGCACCCACAAGCGTCTGATCGACATCCTCGACCCGACGCCCAAGACCGTTGACTCGCTGATGCGCCTGGACCTTCCGGCCGGCGTTGACATCGAGATCAAGCTCTGAGGGGTGCGGGAAGATGGCTAAGCAGATCAAGGGCCTCCTGGGCGAGAAGCTCGGCATGACCCAGGTCTGGGACGACAACAACCGTGTCGTCCCGGTAACCGTCGTCAAGGCCGGGCCCTGTGTCGTCACCCAGGTGCGCACCGCAGACCGTGACGGCTACGGCGCCGTCCAGATCGCCTTCGGCGAGATCGACCCGCGCAAGGTGAACAAGCCCCTCAAGGGCCACTTCGCCCAGGCGGACGTCACGCCCCGGCGCCACCTCGTGGAGATCCGCACCGAGAACGCGTCCGAGTACACGCTGGGCCAGGAGATCACCGCCGAGGTGTTCGAGTCCGGTCTCAAGGTCGACGTGACCGGCAAGTCCAAGGGCAAGGGCACCGCCGGTGTCATGAAGCGTCACGGCTTCCACGGCGGCAAGGCGTCCCACGGCGCGCACCGCGTGCACCGCAAGCCCGGCTCCATCGGTGGCTGCGCCACGCCGGGCCGTGTCTTCAAGGGCATGCGCATGGCGGGCCGCATGGGCAACGAGCGGGTCACCACCCAGAACCTGACCGTCCACGCCGTTGACGCGGAGAAGGGACTGCTGCTCATCAAGGGCGCCGTCCCCGGTCCGAACGGCGGCCTCGTCCTGGTCCGTACCGCGGCCAAGGGGGCCTGAGGTAGATGAGCACCATTGACATCCTTTCGCCGGCAGGCGACAAGGCCGGGACCGTCGAGCTCCCCGCGGAGATCTTCGACGCGAAGGTCAGCGTTCCGCTGATCCACCAGGTCGTCGTCGCACAGCTGGCCGCTGCCCGTCAGGGCACGCACAAGACCAAGACCCGTGGCGAGGTCCGCGGCGGTGGCAAGAAGCCGTACCGCCAGAAGGGCACCGGCCGCGCCCGTCAGGGCTCGACCCGCGCGCCGCAGTTCGCCGGCGGTGGCACCGTGCACGGTCCCGTGCCGCGTGACTACGCCCAGCGGACGCCGAAGAAGATGAAGGCCGCCGCCCTGCGCGGTGCCCTCTCCGACCGTGCCCGGCACGACCGCGTCCACGTGGTGACCGGCGTGGTCGAGGGCGACGCCTCCACCAAGGCCGCCAAGACCCTGTTCGGCAAGCTGACCGAGCGCAGGAACGTGCTCCTGGTCGCCGACCGGGCCGACGAGGCCGCGTGGCTGTCCGCCCGCAACCTGCCCCAGGTGCACATCCTGGAGCCGGGCCAGCTGAACACGTACGACGTGCTCGTCTCCGACGACGTGGTCTTCACCAAGGCCGCCTACGACGCCTTCGTCGCCGGGCCCGCCAAGGCCGGTAAGGCCGTCGCCTCCGAGGCCGAGCTCGAAGGGAGCAACGCCTGATGAGCGAGGCCACCGCCACCGCGGCCGCCACGGTCACCAGCACCACCTTCACGGACCCCCGTGACGTGCTGCTGAAGCCCGTGGTCTCGGAGAAGAGCTACGCGCTGCTGGACGAGAACAAGTACACGTTCATCGTCGACCCGCGCGCCAACAAGACCCAGATCAAGCAGGCCGTCGAGGCGGTCTTCTCGGTCAAGGTCACCGGGGTCAACACGATCAACCGGCAGGGCAAGCGCAAGCGCACTCGCACCGGTTTCGGCAAGCGCAAGGACACCAAGCGCGCCATCGTGACCCTCGCCGAGGGCGACCGTATCGACATCTTCGGCGGCCCGGTCTCCTAACGGGGACAGGAGCCGTCCGATATCGGACGAGGACTGAGAAATGGGTATCCGCAAGTACAAGCCGACGACTCCTGGCCGTCGTGGCGCCAGCGTCGCCGACTTCGTCGAGGTCACGCGGTCCACGCCGGAGAAGTCGCTGGTCCGCCCGCTGCACAGCAAGGGCGGCCGTAACAACGCCGGTCGTGTGACCGTCCGCCACCAGGGCGGTGGCCACAAGCGCGCCTACCGCGTGATCGACTTCCGTCGGCACGACAAGGACGGCGTGCCGGCCAAGGTCGCGCACATCGAGTACGACCCCAACCGCACCGCGCGCATCGCGCTGCTGCACTACGCCGACGGCGAGAAGCGCTACATCCTCGCGCCGCGCGGCATCCAGCAGGGCGACCGGGTCGAGAACGGCCCCGGGGCCGACATCAAGCCGGGCAACAACCTGCCGCTGCGCAACATCCCGGTCGGTACGACCATCCACGCGATCGAGCTGCGGCCCGGCGGCGGCGCGAAGTTCGCCCGCTCCGCGGGTGCCGCCGTGCAGCTCCTCGCGCGGGAGGGCTCCATGGCCCACCTGCGCATGCCGTCCGGTGAGATCCGCCTGGTCGACGTCCGCTGCCGCGCCACCGTCGGCGAGGTCGGCAACGCCGAGCAGTCGAACATCAACTGGGGCAAGGCGGGCCGCAAGCGCTGGCTGGGCGTGCGCCCGACCGTCCGCGGCGTCGTCATGAACCCGATCGACCACCCGCACGGTGGTGGTGAGGGTCGTACCTCCGGTGGTCGCCACCCGGTGTCCCCGTGGGGCCAGAAGGAAGGACGTACGCGCTCGCCGAAGAAGGCCAGCAACAAGTACATCGTCCGCCGCCGCAAGACGAACAAGAAGCGCTAGGAGGCGGGTTTTCGATGCCGCGCAGTCTCAAGAAGGGGCCCTTCGTCGACGACCACCTGATCAAGAAGGTGGACGCACAGAACGACGCGGGCTCCAAGAACGTCATCAAGACCTGGTCCCGCCGCTCCATGATCGTCCCGGCCATGCTCGGCCACACGATCGCGGTGCACGACGGCCGCAAGCACGTCCCGGTGTTCGTCACCGAGTCGATGGTCGGCCACAAGCTCGGCGAGTTCGCGCCGACCCGCACCTTCCGCGGCCACGTGAAGGACGACCGCAAGTCGCGTCGTCGCTGATCGGCTGGGTGCAACGACTATGACTGACACCGAAGGGACAACCATGGAAGCCAGGGCCCAGGCGCGCTATGTGCGCGTCACGCCCATGAAGGCCCGCCGGGTGGTGGACCTTGTTCGCGGCATGGACGCCGCGGAGGCTCAGGCGGTCCTGCGTTTCGCCCCGCAGGCCGCGAGCGTGCCGGTGGGCAAGGTGCTCGACAGCGCCATCGCCAACGCCGCGCACAACTACGACCACACCGACGTGAGCACCCTGTTCGTCAAGGAGGCCTACGTCGACGAGGGCCCGACCCTGAAGCGTTTCCGTCCGCGCGCCCAGGGCCGCGCCTACCGGATTCGCAAGCGGACGAGCCACATCACGGTGGTCGTCGGAGCCAAGGAAGGGACCCGGTAATGGGCCAGAAGGTTAACCCGCACGGGTTCCGCCTCGGCATCACCACGGACTTCAAGTCCCGCTGGTACGCCGACAAGCTCTACAAGGACTACATCAAGGAAGACGTCGAGATCCGCCGCCTGCTCACGCAGGGCATGGAGCGGGCCGGCATCTCCAAGGTGGAGATCGAGCGCACCCGCGACCGCGTGCGCGTGGACGTGCACACCGCCCGTCCGGGCATCGTCATCGGCCGCCGCGGCGCCGAGGCGGAGCGCATCCGCGGCAAGCTCGAGAAGCTGACCGGCAAGCAGATCCAGTTCAACATCCTCGAGGTGAAGAACCCCGAGCTGGACGCCCAGCTCGTGGCGCAGGCCGTCGCCGAGCAGCTCTCCTCCCGCGTCTCCTTCCGTCGCGCCATGCGCAAGAGCATGCAGTCGACGATGAAGGCCGGGGCCAAGGGCATCAAGATCCAGTGCGGCGGGCGTCTCGGCGGTGCCGAGATGTCGCGCTCGGAGTTCTACCGCGAGGGCCGGGTGCCGCTGCACACGCTCCGCGCCAATGTCGACTACGGCTTCTTCGAGGCCAAGACCACCTTCGGCCGCATCGGCGTCAAGGTGTGGATCTACAAGGGCGACGTGAAGAACATCGCCGAGGTCCGTGCCGAGAACGCCGCCGCGCGCGCCGGCAACCGTCCCTCCCGCGGCGGCAACGACCGTCCGCGCCGGGGCGGCGGCGAGCGCCGTGGCCGCAAGCCGCAGCAGCAGCAGGCCGCCGCCGAGGCCCCCAAGGCCGAGGCGAACGCCGCCGCCGCTCCGGCTGAGAGCACCGGACAGGAGGCCTGACCGCCATGCTGATCCCCCGCAGGGTCAAGCACCGCAAGCAGCACCACCCCAAGCGGACCGGTATGGCCAAGGGCGGTACCGAGGTCGCGTTCGGCGAGTTCGGCATCCAGGCCGTGACGGCCGCCTACGTCACGAACCGGCAGATCGAAGCGGCTCGTATCGCCATGACGCGTCACATCAAGCGTGGTGGCAAGGTCTGGATCAACATCTACCCGGACCGTCCGCTGACCAAGAAGCCCGCCGAGACCCGCATGGGTTCCGGCAAGGGCTCGCCGGAGTGGTGGGTCGCGAACGTCAAGCCCGGCCGGGTGATGTTCGAGCTGTCCTACCCGAACGAGAAGATTGCTCGTGAGGCGCTCACCCGCGCTGCTCACAAGCTTCCGATGAAGTGCCGGATCGTGCGGCGCGAGGCAGGTGAGTCGTGATGGCGGCCGGTACCAAGGCCAGCGAGCTGCGTGAGCTGAACAACGAGGAGCTCGTTGTGAAGCTGCGTGAGGCCAAGGAGGAGCTGTTCAAGCTCCGCTTCCAGGCGGCTACCGGTCAGTTGGAGAACAACAGCCGGCTGAAGGCCGTCCGCAAGGACATCGCCCGGATCTACACCCTGATGCGGGAGCGCGAGCTCGGCATCGAGACGGTGGAGAGCGCCTGATGAGCGAGACGAATGTGACTGCTACTGCGAACAACAGCGGCTCCGCCGCGGGCAACGAGCGCGGCTTCCGCAAGACGCGCGAGGGCCTTGTCGTCAGCGACAAGATGGACAAGACCGTCGTCGTCGCCGTCGAGGACCACGTCAAGCACGCGCTGTACGGCAAGGTCATCCGCCGTACCAACAAGCTCAAGGCGCACGACGAGCAGAACGCCGCGGGCGTCGGCGACCGCGTCCTCCTGATGGAGACCCGGCCGCTGTCCGCGACCAAGCGCTGGCGCGTCGTCGAGATCCTCGAGAAGGCCAAGTAATTCCTGAAGGCAGCAGCCTTCTGGACAGTTCCGCCAGGCTCGGCAGGGGCCGCCGCCAGGCGCCCCCTGCCGGGAACCGGCAGACGATCAGGAGATAGACGTGATCCAGCAGGAGTCGCGGCTTCGCGTCGCCGACAACACGGGTGCGAAGGAGATCCTTTGCATCCGCGTTCTCGGCGGCTCGGGTCGCCGCTACGCGGGCATCGGCGACGTCATCGTCGCCACCGTCAAGGACGCGATCCCCGGTGGCAACGTGAAGAAGGGTGACGTCCTCAAGGCCGTCATCGTGCGCACCGTCAAGGAGCGCCGCCGCCCCGACGGCTCGTACATCCGCTTCGACGAGAACGCCGCCGTCATCCTCAAGAACGACGGCGACCCCCGCGGCACCCGTATCTTCGGCCCGGTGGGCCGTGAGCTGCGCGAGAAGAAGTTCATGAAGATCATCTCGCTCGCGCCGGAGGTGCTGTGAGCATGAAGATCAAGAAGGGCGACCTGGTTCAGGTCATCACCGGCAAGGACAAGGGCAAGCAGGGCAAGGTCATCCAGGCCTACCCGCGCGAGGACCGGGTCCTGGTCGAAGGTGTCAACCGGGTCAAGAAGCACACGAAGGCCGGCCAGACCGCTCGCGGTTCCAAGACCGGCGGCATCGTGACGACCGAGGCTCCGGTCCACGTGAGCAACGTGCAGCTCGTCGTGGAGCAGGACGGCAAGAAGGTCGTCACCCGCGTCGGCTACCGCTTCGACGAGGACGGCAACAAGATCCGCGTTGCCAAGCGGACCGGTGAGGACATCTGATGGCTGCCACCACCACGAACGCACCGCGCCTGAAGCAGCGCTACCGCGGCGAGATCCAGGACAAGCTGCGTGACGAGTTCCGCTACGAGAACGTCATGCAGATCCCGGGTCTGACCAAGATCGTGGTCAACATGGGTGTGGGCGACGCCGCCCGCGACTCCAAGCTGATCGAGGGCGCCATCCGCGACCTCGCCACGATCACCGGTCAGAAGCCGGCCGTGACCAAGGCCCGCAAGTCCATCGCGCAGTTCAAGCTGCGCGAGGGCCAGCCGATCGGTGCGCACGTGACGCTGCGCGGCGACCGGATGTGGGAGTTCCTCGACCGCCTGCTGTCGCTCGCGCTGCCGCGCATCCGCGACTTCCGCGGTCTGTCCCCGAAGCAGTTCGACGGACGCGGGAACTACACCTTCGGTCTCACCGAGCAGGTCATGTTCCACGAGATCGACCAGGACAGGATCGATCGGGTCCGGGGCATGGACATCACCGTGGTCACCACGGCGAACACCGACCAGGAGGGCCGCGCCCTGCTGCGTCACCTCGGCTTCCCGTTCAAGGAGAACTGACATATGGCGAAGAAGGCTCTGATCGCCAAGGCCGCACGCAAGCCGAAGTTCGGTGTGCGCGCGTACACCCGCTGCCAGCGGTGCGGCCGTCCGCACTCCGTCTACCGCAAGTTCGGGCTGTGCCGCGTGTGCCTTCGCGAGATGGCGCACCGCGGCGAACTGCCGGGCGTGACCAAGAGCTCCTGGTAATCCCGCGCGGGATACGCCAGGACTCTCGGTGAGCACCGGGGCGGCGGGCGTCCGACCGCACATCGCTTAGGCTGTGTGGGTTGGGCGCCCCGCCGCCCCAGACCGCCCGCGGGCAGACAGCCCGCCAAAGTCGCTTACTACGCCGTAGGTCCCCGCACCGCACCCGTCCCGCCACGAGCGGGGAGAGGGACGGCGCAGACAGGAAACCCCGGCGAGAGAGGCCGAAGGCCATCACATGACCATGACCGATCCGATCGCAGACATGCTCACGCGTCTGCGGAACGCGAACTCGGCGTACCACGACTCCGTCGAGATGCCGCACAGCAAGATCAAGTCGCACATCGCGGAGATCCTCCAGCAGGAGGGCTACATCACCGGCTGGAAGGTCGAGGACGCCCAGGTGGGCAAGAACCTCGTCCTGGAGCTGAAGTTCGGCCCGAACCGCGAGCGCTCGATCGCCGGTATCAAGCGGATCTCGAAGCCGGGTCTTCGGGTCTACGCAAAGTCCACCAACCTGCCGAAGGTGCTCGGCGGCCTGGGCGTGGCGATCATCTCCACGTCGCACGGGCTCCTCACCGACAAGCAGGCACAGAAGAAGGGCGTGGGTGGGGAAGTCCTCGCCTACGTCTGGTAACGGAAGGGAACGGAGGAAAAGCCATGTCGCGAATCGGCAAGCTCCCCATCCAGGTTCCCGCCGGTGTGGACGTCACCATCGATGGCCGGACGGTCAACGTGAAGGGCCCCAAGGGTTCCCTCTCGCACACCGTCGTCGCGCCCATCGAGGTCGCCAAGGGCGAGGACGGCGCTGTTGTCGTCACCCGCCCGAACGACGAGAGCCGGAACAAGGCCCTGCACGGCCTGTCCCGCACGCTGGTGGCGAACATGATCACTGGCGTGACCGATGGCTACGTCAAGAAGCTGGAAATCAGCGGTGTGGGTTACCGCGTCCAGGCCAAGGGCTCGAACCTCGAGTTCGCGCTCGGCTTCAGCCACCCGGTGCTGGTCGAGGCCCCCGAGGGCATCACCTTCAAGGTCGAGTCGCCGACCCGCTTCCAGGTCGAGGGCATCGACAAGCAGAAGGTCGGCGAGGTCGCGGCCAACATCCGCAAGCTGCGCAAGCCGGACCCGTACAAGGCCAAGGGCGTCAAGTACGAGGGCGAAGTCATCCGCCGCAAGGTCGGAAAGGCGGGTAAGTAAGCCATGGCATTCGGCGTGAAGATCGCCAAGGGCGACGCGTACAAGCGGGCCGCCATCAAGCGGCGCCACATCCGCGTCCGCAAGAAGGTCTCCGGCACGGCCGAGCGTCCCCGTCTGGTCGTGACGCGGTCCAACCGGCACATGGTGGCGCAGGTCGTCGACGACATCGCGGGCCACACGCTGGCCTCCGCGTCGTCGATGGACACCTCCATCCGCGGTGCCGAGGGTGACAAGAGCGCCCAGGCCAAGCAGGTCGGCGCGCTGGTCGCCGAGCGGGCCAAGGCCGCGGGCGTGGAGGCGGTCGTGTTCGACCGCGGTGGCAACAAGTACGCCGGGCGCATCGCCGCCCTGGCCGACGCCGCCCGCGAGGCCGGGCTCAAGTTCTGAGCCGGTTCCGTAGCTAGCGGACAAAGAGAGAGGTAATTCCAATGGCTGGACCCCAGCGCCGCGGTGGCGGCGCCGGTGGCGGCGAGCGGCGGGACCGTAAGGACCGGCGGGACGGTGGCGCTGCCGCCGAGAAGACCGCGTACGTCGAGCGGGTCGTCGCGATCAACCGCGTCGCCAAGGTTGTGAAGGGTGGTCGTCGCTTCAGCTTCACCGCGCTGGTCGTGGTGGGCGACGGTGACGGCACCGTGGGCGTCGGATACGGCAAGGCCAAGGAGGTGCCGGCCGCCATCGCCAAGGGCGTCGAGGAGGCCAAGAAGCACTTCTTCAAGGTCCCCCGCATCCAGGGCACCATCCCGCACCCGATCCAGGGTGAGGAGGCGGCCGGTGTCGTGCTGCTCAAGCCGGCCTCCCCCGGTACCGGTGTGATCGCCGGTGGCCCGGTGCGCGCCGTGCTGGAGTGCGCGGGCATCCACGACGTGCTCAGCAAGTCGCTCGGCTCGTCCAACCCGATCAACATCGTGCACGCCACGGTGGCCGCTCTGCGGGGCCTGCAGCGCCCCGAGGAGATCGCCGCCCGCCGTGGACTGCCGCTGGAGGACGTCGCGCCCGCCGCCCTGCTGCGGGCCCGTGCCGGGGTGAGCGCGTGATGGCTCAGCTCAAGATCACCCAGACCCGTTCCGTGATCGGCACGAAGCAGAACCACCGTGACACGCTGCGGACCCTCGGTCTCAAGCGCGTCAACGACGTGGTCGTCAAGGCGGACCGCCCCGAGGTGCGCGGCATGGTGCACACCGTGCGCCACCTCGTGACGGTCGAGGAGGTCGACTGAGATGGCTGCTCAGGAAGAGAAGCCGCTGAAGGTCCACAACCTCCGTCCGGCTCCGGGCGCCAAGACCACCAAGACCCGCGTCGGTCGTGGTGAGGCGTCCAAGGGCAAGACGGCTGGCCGTGGTACCAAGGGCACCAAGGCCCGCTACCAGGTTCCCGAGCGCTTCGAGGGCGGGCAGATGCCGCTGCACATGCGGCTGCCCAAGCTCAAGGGCTTCAAGAACCCGTTCCGCACCGAGTACCAGGTCGTCAACCTGGACAAGCTCGCCGCCCTCTACCCCGAGGGTGGTGAGGTCACCGTGGCCGACCTGGTCGCCAAGGGTGCCGTGCGCAAGAACAGCCTCGTCAAGGTGCTGGGCACCGGCGAGCTCTCCGTGGCGTTGACGGTGACCGTGGACAAGGTCTCCGGCTCCGCCAAGGAGAAGATCACCGCCGCCGGCGGCTCCGTCACCGAGCTCGTCTGAGCATGATGACGTGAACCAACCGGGGATGCCCAGGAACGGGCATCCCCGGTTGGTCGTTCCACGGGCGGGCCCTGCGCCGGTAAGGTGACGGGCACTGCCCACCGGCCCGCAGCCGCCTGCTGCGGGTCATCCGGCAGTGTCACCACCGTCGCCACCCCGTCCCTAACAGACCGTCACCCTCCCGCGCTCCACGGCGCGGGGGCCGCAGGAGGTACCGTGCTCGGCGCGTTCACCCGGGCGTTCAAGACGCCCGACCTGCGCAAGAAGCTGCTGTTCACGCTGGGCATCATCGTGCTCTACCGGCTGGGGGCCCAGATCCCCGTCCCGGGGATCAGCTACCAGAACGTCCAGATCTGCCTGGATGCCGCGCAGAACGGCAACGGCGGCCTCCTGGGTCTGGTGAACATGTTCAGCGGCGGCGCGCTGCTGCAGGTCACGATCTTCGCCCTCGGGATCATGCCGTACATCACGGCGAGCATCATCCTGCAGCTCCTTGTCGTGGTCATTCCCCGGCTGGAGGCCCTGAAGAAAGAGGGCCAGGCCGGTCAGGCCAAGATCACCCAGTACACCCGCTACCTGACGGTGGCCCTCGCCGTCCTGCAGGGCACCGGCCTGGTGGCCACCGCCCGCAGCGGCACCCTCTTCCAGGGCTGCCCCGTGGGCGACCAGATCGTCCCCAACGACTCGGTGTTCACCGTCGTCTCCATGGTCGTCGTGATGACCGCGGGCACCGCGCTGGTGATGTGGCTCGGTGAGCTGATCACCGACCGCGGCATCGGCAACGGCATGTCGATCCTGATGTTCGTCTCCATCGCCGCCGGGTTCCCCGCCGCGCTGTGGGCCATCAAGCAGCAGGGCGAGCTGGCCGACGGCTGGATCGAGTTCGGCACCGTGGTGCTGGTCGGTCTCGCGATGGTGGGCCTGGTGGTCTTCGTCGAGCAGGCACAGCGCCGCATTCCCGTCCAGTACGCCAAGCGCATGATCGGCAGGCGTTCATATGGTGGGACGTCGACCTACATTCCGCTCAAGGTGAACCAGGCGGGTGTGATCCCCGTCATCTTCGCTTCGTCGCTGCTCTACATTCCCGCGCTGATCGTCCAGTTCAGCGGGTCGCAATCCGGCTGGGCCGACTGGGTCCAGCGCAACCTGGCGGCACAGGATGCCCCGATTTACGTCGTCACGTACTTCTTGCTCATCGTCTTCTTCGCCTTCTTCTACGTGGCCATCTCCTTCAACCCCGAAGAAGTTGCAGACAACATGAAGAAGTATGGTGGCTTCATCCCGGGTATCCGGGCCGGTCGCCCCACGGCGGAGTATCTGAGCTACGTACTGAACCGCATCACGTGGCCCGGGTCGATCTACCTCGGTCTGATCGCCCTCGTCCCGACGGTCGCGCTGATCGGGTTCGGCGCGAACCAGAACTTCCCGTTCGGCGGTACCAGCATCCTGATCATCGTGGGTGTCGGCCTGGAGACTGTGAAGCAGATCGAGAGCCAGCTCCAGCAGCGCAACTACGAAGGGTTCCTCCGCTGATGCGTATCGTCCTCGTTGGGCCGCCTGGTGCGGGCAAGGGCACGCAGGCCGCGTTGCTCGCCAAGAATCTCGGCATCCCGCACATCTCCACCGGAGACCTGTTCCGCGCCAACATCTCCCAGGGCACGGAGCTCGGCCGCCGCGCGCAGGAGTACATGCGCGCCGGCGACCTGGTGCCGGACGAGATCACCATCGGCATGGCGAAGGACCGCATGGAGCAGCCGGACGCCGCCTCCGGCTGGCTGCTCGACGGCTTCCCGCGCAATCTCGCCCAGGCAGAGGCCCTGGACGAGCTGCTGCGGGACGCCGGTCAGGCGCTGGACTCCGTGCTGGACCTGGAGGTCCCCGAGGACGAGGTGGTCAAGCGCATCGCCGGCCGCCGCATGTGCCGCAACGACAGCGCGCACATCTTCCACGTCGAGTACACGCCGCCGAAGGAGCCGGGCGTCTGCGACACCTGCGGCGGCGAGCTCTACCAGCGGGACGACGACCGCGAGGAGACGGTGCGGCGGCGCCTGGAGGTCTACCACAGCGAGACCGAGCCGATCATCGACTACTACAAGTCGCAGGGCCTGGTGACGACGATCTCCGCGCTCGGCCCCGTCGCCGACGTCACCCAGCGCGCCCTGACGGCCCTCAAGGGCTGACCGCGCCGCTGACCCCTTCCGGACGGGCTGGACACACGGTGTCCGGCCCGTCCGGCGTGCGTGGCGGGCACGGGGCGCGCGGTGGCCGCCGCGGGGTGCGGGCAGCGCGGGTGGCGCGGGCCGGCGGGCCCGGGTCGTCCGGCCGGGACGGGCGCGGGAAGGGCGCGCGGGGCGGGCGCCGTATGGTGGAGAGGATGTGGGCCGGTTCCCCCGGCCCGGGCGAGCGGAGCAGAAAGGCGTCAGCCGCGATGGTGGAGATCAAGACCCCGGAGCAGATCGCGAAGATGCGGGCGGCGGGGCTGGTGGTCGCCGCCATGCACCGGGCGTGCGCGGAGGCGGCCGTGCCGGGCGCCACGACGAAGGACCTGGACGAAGCCGCGGCGAAGGTGCTGGCCGAGCACGGGGCCAAGCCGAACTTCCTGGGGTACGGCGGCTTCCCCGGCAACATCTGCACCTCGGTGAACGACGTCGTCGTGCACGGCATCCCGGACCGCGAGACGGTGCTGAGGTCGGGCGACGTCATCTCCATCGACGCGGGCGCCATCGTCGACGGCTGGCACGGCGACGCCGCGCTGACGGTGTTCGTCGGGGAGGGGCACGCGCCGGAGCTGGTGGAGCTCAGCCGGGTCACCGAGGAGTCGATGTGGGCCGGGATCGCCGCGTTCCGCCGCGGCGCGCGGCTGGTGGAGATCTCCCGCGCGATCGAGGGCTACGTGCGCCGGCAGCCGCGTCCGGCCGGTGGCGGGTACGGGATCATCGAGGACTACGGCGGGCACGGCATCGGCAGCGAGATGCACATGGACCCGCACCTGCTGAACTACGTCGACCGGCGCCGGCTGGTCGGGCGGCACAACCCCAAGCTCGTCACCGGGATGTGCCTGGCGATCGAGCCGATGCTCTCGCTGGGCACCGCGAAGACGCACGTGCTGAACGACGACTGGACGGTCAAGACGGACGACGGCTCGTGGTCCAGTCACTGGGAGCACTCCGTGGCGCTGACCGAGGAGGGGCCGCTGGTGCTGACCGCGGTGGACGGGGGCAGGGCGAAGCTGGCCGAGCTGGGAGTGCGGGCGGCGCCGGACCCGCTGGGCTGAGGGGCTCGCCCCTCACCCGCCCCGCCGGCAACCGCGGAGGCCGCTTTCCGGGGCTGGGCGCGGGGCACGGCCCGCGGCCGCGCCCGCGGGCGCCGGGTGGGCCGGGGGAGTGGTGGCCACCGCCGGGGCTCCGGCCTGCGCAGGTGCCCGCGGCGGGGCGTGGGGGCGCGTCCGCAGGCGTCGGAGGGTTTGGGGCCGGGTGATCGCCCCCGGGTGCGGGGCTCCGGGTCCGGGGGCGGAGTGGTCGTTTCGGGGGGTGGCGGGGTGGGGAGACTGACGATTTCGGGTTTCGTGGCGGCGTGGCGTAGACTGATGCGTCGGTCCAGGTGTACCCGTATGCCCGGACCGACCCCAGGTAGCCGATCCCCGGAAGGTGAAGCGCTCAGGCATGGCCAAAAAACAAGGGGCCATCGAAATCGAGGGCACCGTCATCGAGTCTCTGCCGAACGCGATGTTCAAGGTGGAGCTCCAGAACGGTCACCAGGTCCTCGCGCACATCAGCGGCAAGATGCGGATGCACTACATCCGTATCCTTCCCGACGACCGGGTCGTGGTGGAGCTGTCTCCCTACGACCTGACGCGTGGACGGATCGTCTACCGCTACAAGTAGATCGTGCCCTCACCTCGTTCCGAGGTGGTGGCCTGACCCGGAGAACCTCAATCCCATGAAGGTCAAGCCGAGCGTCAAGAAGATCTGCGACAAGTGCAAGGTGATCCGCCGCCACGGTCGGGTCATGGTCATCTGCGACAACCTGCGCCACAAGCAGCGCCAGGGCTGACGCTCGACCCCGCACCTCGCACCCGCAGTTCTTCGCGCGCGCACGCGACACGTACATACGCAGTCACCCGACCCCCCGCGTCCTCGCGTGGGGACGACACCCCCGGTCGGAGGCCGGGGACCCGGCTCGTGGGCCGTACGGCCTAACGGGAACGGTGCTGCGGAAGACCTCCGTGACATACACCAGGAGCCACATCCATGGCACGCCTCGAAGGCGTTGACCTCCCGCGCGACAAGCGCGTGGAGGTCGGTCTCACCTACGTTTTCGGCATCGGCCGCAGCCGGTCCCGGGAGATCCTGGGCGCGACGGGGGTCAACCCCGACACCCGCGTCCGCGACCTCTCCGAAGAGGAACTGGTCCAGATCCGCGAATACGTGGACGCCAACCTCAAGACCGAGGGTGACCTCCGCCGCGAGATC
This sequence comes from Streptomyces marinisediminis, assembly GCF_026262575.1. Classification (GTDB taxonomy): domain Bacteria; phylum Actinomycetota; class Actinomycetes; order Streptomycetales; family Streptomycetaceae; genus Streptomyces; species Streptomyces marinisediminis. Next base: position 54,601 of record NZ_JAPKFL010000026.1, on the reverse strand, counting down.
CAGGCCGACATCCGCCGCAAGGTCGAGATCGGCAACTACGAGGGCCTGCGCCACCGCCGCGGCCTGCCGGTCCGCGGTCAGCGCACCAAGACCAACGCCCGCACCCGCAAGGGCCCGCGTCGCGCCATCGCCGGCAAGAAGAAGCCGGGCAAGAAGTAGTCCGCACCGGACGCTGAAGCGGTCCGGTAGCTGGACCGACCACCTCCACGGGAGTAAACCTCTATGCCTCCGAAGGGCCGTACGGCCGGCGCCAAGAAGGTGCGCCGCAAGGAGAAGAAGAACGTCGCCCACGGGCACGCTCACATCAAGAGCACGTTCAACAACACCATCGTTTCCATCACCGATCCCACCGGCAACGTGATCTCCTGGGCTTCGGCCGGTCACGTGGGCTTCAAGGGTTCGCGTAAGTCGACGCCGTTCGCCGCGCAGATGGCCGCCGAGTCGGCCGCCCGTCGCGCGCAGGAGCACGGCATGCGCAAGGTCGACGTGTTCGTCAAGGGCCCCGGTTCCGGCCGGGAGACCGCGATCCGCTCGCTCCAGGCCACCGGCCTGGAGGTCGGTTCGATCCAGGACGTCACCCCGACCCCGCACAACGGCTGCCGCCCGCCGAAGCGTCGCCGCGTCTGACGAGCTGAAGTAGGAGATCAACGACAATGGCGCGTTACACCGGGGCCGACTGCAAGCGTTGCCGTCGGGAGAAGCAGAAGCTCTTTCTCAAGGGAGCTAAGTGCGAGAGCGCGAAGTGCCCGATCGAGATCCGTCCTTACCCCCCGGGTGAGCACGGACGCGGGCGCACCAAGGACAGCGAGTACCTGCTGCAGAAGCGCGAGAAGCAGAAGTGCGCGCGCATCTACGGCGTCCTGGAGAAGCAGTTCCGCGGGTACTACAACGAGGCCAACAGGAAGTCCGGCAAGACCGGTGAGAACCTGCTGCGCATCCTGGAGTCCCGGCTGGACAACGTGGTCTACCGGGCGGGCTTCGCCAAGTCCCGCGACCACGCCCGTCAGCTCGTGCGGCACGGCCACATCACCGTGAACGGCCGCAAGACGGACATCCCGTCGGCTCGGGTCTCCCCGAACGACATCATCGAGGTCCGCGAGTCCTCCCGGAACATGACCCCGTTCCAGGTGGCCGTCGCCGAAGCCGGGGACAAGACCGTCCCGGCGTGGCTGGAGGTCATCCCCTCCCGCCTGCGCGTCCTCGTGCACAGCCTGCCCGAGCGCCCGGTCATCGACACCCAGGTGCAGGAGCAGCTCATCGTCGAGCTGTACTCGAAGTAACAGCTCGCCGTACGGGTGGTCCGCCGCGCTCGTCCGCGGGGCGGGCCGCCCGTACCCTTGCAGTAGACCCCGGGCGGCCTGCCCGGGGCTCGGCATCAAATAGCGGTTGCCGAAGACTGGAGGCACATCCCCATGCTGATCGCTCAGCGCCCTTCCCTGACCGAAGAGGTCGTCGACGAGTTCCGCTCCCGGTTCGTGATCGAGCCGCTGGAGCCGGGCTTCGGCTACACCCTCGGCAACTCCCTGCGTCGCACGCTCCTCTCCTCGATCCCCGGTGCCGCCGTCACCAGCATCCGGATCGACGGCGTCCTGCACGAGTTCACCACCGTGCCGGGCGTCAAGGAGGACGTCACCGACCTCATCCTCAACATCAAGCAGCTCGTCGTCTCCTCCGAGCACGACGAGCCGGTCGTGATGTACCTGCGCAAGCAGGGCCCCGGCCTGGTCACCGCCGCGGACATCGCGCCGCCGGCCGGTGTCGAGGTGCACAACCCCGACCTCGTCCTCGCCACGCTGAACGGCAAGGGCAAGCTGGAGATGGAGCTGACGGTCGAGCGCGGCCGCGGCTACGTCTCCGCCGTGCAGAACAAGCAGGCGGGCCAGGAGATCGGCCGCATCCCGGTCGACTCGATCTACAGCCCGGTGCTCAAGGTCACCTACAAGGTCGAGGCGACCCGTGTCGAGCAGCGCACCGACTTCGACAAGCTGATCGTCGACGTCGAGACCAAGGAGTCCATGCGGCCGCGCGACGCCGTCGCCTCCGCGGGCAAGACCCTGGTCGAGCTGTTCGGCCTGGCGCGCGAGCTCAACGTCGACGCCGAGGGCATCGACATGGGCCCGTCGCCGACGGACGCCGCGCTCGCCGCGGACCTGGCGCTGCCGATCGAGGAGCTGGAGCTGACCGTCCGCTCCTACAACTGCCTCAAGCGCGAGGGCATCCACTCGGTGGGCGAGCTGGTGGCCCGCTCCGAGGCGGACCTGCTGGACATCCGCAACTTCGGCGCGAAGTCCATCGACGAGGTCAAGGCCAAGCTGCACGGCATGGGCCTGGCGCTCAAGGACAGCCCGCCCGGGTTCGACCCGACCGCCGCCGCCGACGCCTACGGCGCGGACGACGACGCCGACCAGGGCTTCGTCGAGACCGAGCAGTACTGAGCCGTACGCGCGCGACAGCACGCGTAGGGATCTTCCGGGGCCCGTCCCAGGGCGGGCCCCGGGCTCCGGCGGGCACAAGCCCGTACGGACACTGACACCGGTACCTGGTACGGCCGGTGCAGACCACGAGGAGAAACACCATGCCGCAGCCCACCAAGGGCGCCCGTCTGGGCGGCAGCGCCGCGCACCAGAAGGCCCTCCTGGCGAACCTCGCCACGGCCCTCTTCGAGCACGGCCGCATCACCACCACCGAGGCGAAGGCCCGCCGCCTGCGCCCGGTCGCGGAGCGCCTGATCACCAAGGCGAAGAAGGGCGACCTGCACAACCGTCGCCAGGTCATGCGCACGATCACGGACAAGTCCGTCGTGCACACCCTCTTCACCGAGATCGGCCCCCGCTACGAGAACCGCCCGGGTGGCTACACCCGCATCACCAAGATCGGCAACCGTCGCGGCGACAACGCGCCGATGGCGGTCATCGAGCTGGTGGAGGCCCTGACCGTGCAGCAGACCGCTGTCGGTGAGGCCGAGGCCGCGACGAAGCGTTCCGCGAAGGACGCCGAGGAGGCCCCGGCCCGGGAGACCGCGGCGGACGACGCCAAGGCCGACAAGGCCAAGGCCGAGGAGTCCACCGAGGCCCCGGCCGAGGAGTCCAAGGAAGCCTGAGCGCCGCAGCGCCCGGCGGGCCCGCTCCCCTCGCGGGGGCGGGCCCGTCGGCGTACGCGCTCCCCTGAGAGGATCGAGCCCGTGAGTGACGAGGTGGAGCCCGGCCGGGTCCGGGTGCGGCTGGACCTGGGCTACGACGGCCGCGACTTCTCCGGCTGGGCCGTGCAGCGCGGCCGCCGCACGGTGCAGGGCGAGGTGCAGGACGCCCTGCGCGTCGTCACCCGCGGTGCCGAGCCGCTGGAGCTGACGGTGGCCGGGCGGACGGACGCCGGGGTGCACGCCCGCGGCCAGGTCGCCCACGTCGACCTGCCCGCCGAGGTGTGGGAGGCGCACGGGGAGCACCTGCTGCGCCGGCTGGCCGGCCGGCTGCCGCACGACGTCCGGGTGTGGCGGGTGCGGCGGGCCCCGGCGCACTTCGACGCCCGCTTCTCGGCGGTCTGGCGCCGCTACTGCTACCGGGTGACCGACCACCCCGGCGGCGCCGACCCGCTCCAGCGCGGACACGTGCTGTGGCACAACTGGCCGCTGGACGCCGACGCGATGAACGAGGCCGCCCGGCGCCTGCTGGGCGAGCACGACTTCGCGGCCTACTGCAAGAAGCGGGAAGGCGCCACCACGATCCGCCGCCTGCTGGACCTGCGCTGGGAGCGCCGGCCCGACGGCGTGCTGGAGGCCACCGTGCGGGCCGACGCCTTCTGCCACAACATGGTGCGCGCGCTGGTGGGGGCCATGCTGTTCGTGGGGGACGGGCACCGGCCGCCGTCCTGGCCCGGCGAGGTGCTGGCGGCGGGCGTGCGCGACTCGGCCGTCCACGTCGTACGGCCGCACGGGCTGACGCTGGAGGAGGTCGGCTACCCGGCCGACGACGAACTGCCCGCCCGCAACGCCGCCGCCCGTCGCCTGCGCACGCTCACGCGGTGCGCCTGAGAAGCCCCGCCCCGGGCGCGCCCCGGCTCAGGCGCGCGCGGTGTGCACGGCCAGCGCGCCGAGGGCGGTGCCCATGAGGTACCGCTGCACGCGCAGCCACCCGGGGCGCCGGGCGAGGAAGACGGCGACGCTCCCCGCCCCGAACACGACGGCCAGGTTGACGGCCACGCTCACGCCGATCTGGAGCGAGCCCAGCACGAGCCCCTGGAGGAGCACGCTGCCCCCCTGCGGGTCGAGGAACTGGGGGAGCAGCGACAGGTACATGATCGCGATCTTCGGGTTCAGCAGGTTCGTCAGCAGCCCCATGGCGAACAGCCGGCGCGGCGGGTCGGGCGGGAGCTCCCGCGGGGTGAAGACGGAGACGCCTCCCGGGCGCAGCGCCTGCCAGGCGAGCCAGGCCAGGTAGGCGGCCCCGGCGAACTTCACGCCGGTGTACAGGGCGGGCACGGCGAGGAAGACGGCCGAGAGCCCGAGGTTGGCCGCCACCAGGTAGACCACGAAGCCCAGCGCGACGCCGCCGAGCGAGACCACCCCGGCCCGCCTGCCCTGCGTGAGGGTGCGCGAGACCAGGTACAGCATGTTCGGGCCCGGCGTGAGCACCATGCCCAGCGCGATCGCCACGACGCCCACGACGGCCTGTGTCTCCACCATGCGGTGAGCGTAGGAAGTCCGGCGATCTCGGTGCAATACCCGGCATTGAACTCGGTGCAATGATGGTGGCATGGGCAGCGCGTACGACTACCGGCGCATCGCCGACGCCGTCGAGGCCGAGATCGGCGCGGGCGCGCTGCGTCCGGGGGACCGGCTGCCGCCGCAGCGCGACTTCGCCCGGCGCCGCCGCATCGCCGACTCCACGGCCGCCCGCGTCTACCGGGAGCTGGCGCGGCGCGGGCTGACGGTGGGCGAGGTGGGGCGGGGCACGTTCGTGCGGGCCGCCGCACCGCCGCCCGCCCCGGCCCTGGCCGAGCCGTCGCCCCACGCCGTGGACCTCACCCTCAACCACCCCGTGGTGCCCGGGCAGGCGGCGCTGCTGGCCGCCGGGCTCGCCCCGCTGCTGCGCGCCGACGTGCTGGACTCCGCGCTGCGCCCCGCCGGGGTCGCGGGCACGGCGGCCGCCCGCTTCGCGGCCACCGAGCTGCTGGCGCGCGGCGGCTGGCGTCCGGAGCCGGGGCGGGTGCTCTTCGCGGGCAACGGGCGGCAGGCCGTGGCCGGGGTGCTGTCCGCCCTCGTGCCCCCCGGCGGCCGGCTGGGCGTGGAGGAGCTCACCTACCCGGTGCTGCGCGCCCTGGCCCCCCGGCTCGGGGTGAGCGCCGTGCCGCTGGCCGTGGACGCGGAGGGGGTGGTGCCCGACGCCCTCGCCGCCGCGCACCGGGCGGCGCCGCTGGGGGCCGTCTACCTCCAGCCGACGCTGCACAACCCGCTCGGGACGGTGCTGTCCGAGCGGCGGCGCGAGGACCTGGCGCGGGTGGTCCGCGCGGCGGGCGTGCCGGTCGTCGAGGACGCCGTCTGGGGCTTCCTGCGCCCCGACCTGCCCCCGCTGGCGGCGCTGCTGCCGGAGTCGGCCGTCGTCGTCGACAGCCTGTCCAAGCGGCTCGCGCCCGGCCTCGGCCTCGGGTTCGCGGTGGTGCCGGGGCGGTGGCGGGAGGGGGTGGCGCAGGCGGTGCGCGCCACCGGCGGCGGCCCGCCCGGGTTCGCGCTGGACGCGGCGGCGCGCTGGCTCGCCGACGGCGCGGTGCACGCGGTGGCCGACGCCAAGCGGCGGGACGCCGCCGCGCGGCAGGAGGCCGCCGCGGCCGCGCTGGCCGGGTTCGCGGTGCGCGGCGACCCGGCGGGCTACACGTGCTGGTGGGAACTGCCCGCGCCGTGGCGGGCCGAGGAGTTCGCCGCCGCGGCGGCCGCGCGCGGCATCGCCGTGACGCCGGGCGCCGCCTTCGCGGCGACCGGCGCGCGCACCCCGAACGCGGTGCGGCTGGGGCTGGGCTCCCCGCCCGTCGACGACCTGGCGCGGGCGCTGGGCGCGCTGGCGGCGCTCGCCCGCTCGGCGCCCGGGGACGTGCGGGGCCGCTGAGCCGACGCGGCGTCAGGGGGCGGGTGCGGCGGTGGCGGCGGCCTCGGCCTGCCGCTCGGCGCGGGCGTGCAGGCGGTCGGCGGCGTAGCCGGCCAGGTCCCGCCCGGCGGTCAGCGCCCGCTCCTCCTGTGCGGTCACGGACGTGCCGTCGAGGTAGCCGGAGACGGTGAAGTAGGCGTAGCGCCCCAGCGAGCTGGCGCTGGAGCGGCAGGCGGAGTACCGGCACAGGTCGGCCGGGACGCCGCCGCCGGTGAGCGGGGCCACGTAGGGCTCGGCGTCGTCCCTGGCCCGGTCGGCGGCCTGCTCGGAGGGGAGCACGGCTATCCCGACGGTGACGGCTATGCCCTCGCGGGTGAACGTCGCGCGGTGCAGCTCGGTGCAGCCCGTCTCCGCGAGTACCGCGGCCAGCCCGTCGGTGGCGGCCGTGGCGCACTCCTCGGTCGAGGCGGCGCCGGTGCGCTGGAAGGTGCGGCCGTCGAGCGTGACGGAGGCGTCGGGGAACAGGGTGGCGGCGCTGCGCGGCGCGGTATCCATCGCCGGGTCGGTGATGAACTCGCGCGGGTTGGGCGGCGGGGGCGCCTCGGTGAAGTCCGGGTCGGGCTGGTCGGGGCTGACGGGCAGGTCCTCGGGCGAGGGCAGGGCGGAGGTGGGCCCGTCCGAGGGGCCGCCACCTCCCGGGGACCCGCCCGAGACGACCGCGAAGGCGACGACCGCGGCGACCGCCACCGTCGCCGCCGCGCCACCGCCGATCAGCAGCCAGCGCCGCCGCCGGGCGCGGTGCGCGGCCTGGTCCTCGGCGAGCGCGTTCCAGTCCGGCGTCCCCGGCCCCCCGGGGCCCCAGCCCGGCCCCCCCTGCCCATAGCTCATGGGCGTAGATCCTAGACCGGCCCGCCACCCCCGGCGCGGGGCCGGACGGCAGCGGCCGGGGGTGGCGGGCCCGCCTTGACCGGAACGAGACGCCTTCGTGACGGCGCCGTGCGCAACCCCGGGGCGCGGCCCGGGGTCGAACCGGACGTGCCACGACCATGACAGCCAGGTCGCGGCCGGTCAGACGCGAGTGAAAGAGAGCACATGCCCCGCCACACACCCCCTCGCCCGCTGCTGCGGGCGGCGAGCGCCCTGGCCGCGGCCGGCCTGCTCGCCGTCGGCGTCACCGGCACGGCGCACGCCGCGGACGAGCCCCTGCCCGTCACCATCACCGGCCCCGACCGCGTCGACCTCTCCCTGCACTCGGACAACGGCGACCCGACCGAGCCGCAGATCGAGCTGGGCCTGACCGCTCCGGACGACGGCACGTCCGGCCCCGACGAGGACGGCATCACCTACCCCGTCCACCAGGGGGCGTTCCAGGTGACGATCGACGCCTCCGGGCTCGCGGGCGTGGCCGACGTGGAGCTGCCCTGCGCGGCCGAGGGCCTGGTCGCGGTGTGCGACGGCCACGAGGTCTACGCGGGCGACGACCCGGGCGCCGTGGGCCGCGTCCGGGTGGACGTGAACGACGACAGCGCGGCCGGCGACCTCGGCACCATCGAGGTCACCGGCGAGGGCGAGGGCCTGGCCTTCACCGGCCGCACCATCGAGGTGCTCGTCGGCGGCGCCGAGCTGCGGATGCGCCAGCTCACCCAGCCCGACGGCTTCGCACCCGGCGACACCCTCCGGGCGCCGCTGGGCTTCCGCAACGTCGGGGGGCTGGACACCGACGGCGTCGTGCTGAGCTTCCACGGCTCGCGGGGCCTGTCCTTCCCCGGCTCCTACGGCAACTGCGCCTACGCCCACGGCGGTGACACCCCCGCCACCGAGCAGACCCACGTCCTGTGCTCCTTCGAGGGCACCTACGCCGCGGGCGCCACCTACGAGGTGAGTGAGCCGGTGGCCGTCCGGACCGCCGACTTCGCCTTCCTCGACCTGTTCGGCTACCGCTTCACGGCCATGAGCTCGGCCGAGGCGCGCGACCTGCGCGCCGCGCGGGACTACGAGCCGGGCACCGGTGCCCCGCTGGAGCTGACCCGCGTCACCGGCGGCGACTCCGCGGTGTACGAGTCCTGGGCGGAGCTGGACTTCCCCACCGACAGCTCCTACGACCTGGCCTTCACCGGCGACGCGGCGCGCGGCGGCGCGGGCGAGACCGTGCGGCTGGAGGCGGGCTTCGCCAACCACGGCCCGGCCTGGTTCGGCGCGCTGCGCTCCGGCGAGCCGCTGGCCTTCCACGTCGAGATCCCCGAGGGCGCGTCCGTCGTGCGGGCGGCCGAGGGCTGCAACCCGCTCACGCAGAGCGGCGAGTCCAGCGACTCGCTCTACCTGTGCTGGCTGTCCACGCCCATCGTGGAGGACGACGCGCGCACCTTCCCCTTCGAGCTGCGGATCGACGAGGTCGTCGAGAACGCCCGCGGCAAGATCTCCCTGGGCTACGTGCCGCCGCACGACGGTGACGACACCAACGACGAGGCGTACTTCGTGCTGAACGGCGCGGGTGGCGACACCTCCGGCGGCGGCAGCGGCGGCCCGGGCACCGGGGGCTCCTCCGGCGGCTCCTCGGGCGGCGGCGACACCGGCGGCTCGGCGGGCACCGGCGGCGGCGACACCGACGGTGCGGCCGGGGACGGCGGCACCGGCGGCCAGGGCGGCGCGGACGCCGAGGGCGACCTCGCGCTGACCGGCTCCGGTGGCGTGTTCGTCCTCGGCGGCGGCGCGCTGGTCGCGCTGCTGGCCGGCGGCGCCGCCTTCCTCGCCGTCCGCCGCCGCACGGCCGCGCGCACCGACGCGGCGGCCTGACGCCTCCGGCCCGGCGGCCGGACGCCCCGACGCGGCGGCCCGACGCCCCGGGCCGCCGCGTCCGGCCGAGGCACGGCGCCGACGGGTCCGGCTCGTCGAGGCGTGCGGCGCGCCGGGCCGCCGGGGCGGAAAACCGCTTGGTCTTCCGCCCCGGCGGCGCCCACAATCCGGACATGGGTCATCTGGAAGCCGCGCACGTCGAGTACTACCTCCCGGACGGGCGGCTGCTGCTCGCCGACGCCTCGTTCCGGGTCGGCGAGGGCGCGGCCGTCGCGCTGGTCGGCGCGAACGGCGCGGGCAAGACGACGCTGCTGCGGATCGTCGCCGGGGAGCTGGAGCCGCACGGCGGCACCGTGACCGTCTCCGGCGGCCTGGGCGTCATGCCGCAGTTCGTCGGCTCCGTGCGCGACGAGCGCACCGTGCGGGACCTGCTGGTCTCCGTCGCCCCGCAGCGCATCCGCGAGGCGGCGCGGGCCGTGGACGCCGCCGAGCTGGCGATCGTCGAGCGGGACGACGAACGGGCGCAGCTCGCCTACGCGCAGGCGCTCAGCGACTGGGCCGAGGCGCGCGGCTACGACGCCGAGACCCAGTGGGACATGTGCACCACGGCGGCGCTCGGCGTCCCCTACGAGCGGGCGCAGTTCCGCCAGGTGCGCACCCTCTCGGGCGGTGAGCAGAAGCGCCTGGTGCTGGAGTCGCTGCTGCGCGGCCCCGAGGAGGTGCTGCTGCTGGACGAGCCGGACAACTACCTGGACGTCCCCGGCAAGCGCTGGCTGGAGGAGCGGCTGCGCGAGACCCGCAAGACGGTGCTGTTCATCTCCCACGACCGCGAGCTGCTGGCCCGCACCGCCGAGAAGATCGTCAGCGTGGAGCCCAGCCCGGCCGGGTCCGACGTGTGGGTGCACGGCGGCGGCTTCGCCACCTACCACGAGGCCCGGCGCGAGCGCTTCGCCCGCTTCGAGGAGCTGCGCCGCCGCTGGGACGAGAAGCACGCCCAGCTCAAGCAGCTCGTGAGCACGCTGAAGAACAAGGCCACCTTCAACGACGCGCTCGCCTCGCGCTACTCGGCCGCGCAGACGCGGCTGCGCCGGTTCGAGGAGGCCGGACCGCCGCAGGAGCCGCCGCGCGAGCAGAAGATCACCATGCGGCTGCGCGGCGGGCGCACCGGCGTCCGGGCCGTGACCTGCGAGGACCTGGAGCTGACGGGGCTGATGCGGCCCTTCTCGCTGGAGGTCTTCTACGGCGAGCGGGTGGCCGTGCTGGGCTCCAACGGCTCCGGCAAGTCGCACTTCCTGCGCCTGCTGGCGGGCGACCCCGCGCGCCCCGTGGCGCACACCGGCACCTGGAGGCTCGGCGCCCGCGTCGTCCCCGGCCACTTCGCGCAGACCCACGCGCACCCGGAGCTGGCCGGCCGCCCGCTGCGGGACATCCTGTGGCGCGAGCACGCCCTGGACCGGGGCGCGGCCATGTCGGCGCTGCGCCGCTACGAGCTCGACCGGGCCGCCGAGCAGCCCTTCGACCGGCTCTCCGGCGGCCAGCAGGCACGCTTCCAGATCCTGCTGCTGGAGCTGGCCGGATCGACGGCGCTGCTGCTGGACGAGCCGACCGACAACCTCGACCTGGAGAGCGCCGAGGCGCTGCAGGCCGGGCTGGAGGCGTACCAGGGCACGGTGCTGGCCGTCACCCACGACCGCTGGTTCGCCCGCTCCTTCGACCGCTACCTGGTCTTCGGCGCCGACGGCCGCGTCCGCGAGACGCCCGAACCGGTCTGGGACGAGCGCCGCGTCGCCCGCGCGCGGTAGGCGCGGCGCGGCCGGTGGCGCCGCGGCGGTGAGGGGCGCGACCGCCGGGGCGGGCGGTCGCGCGTGGGCGGGGGCGGTGTTCCCGGGCTTCCCGGGCTTTCCGGCGCTTCCCGGGCGAGCGCGGCGGCGCGCCGGTCGGGGCGCTGCCGCGGAGTCGCTTTGACCCTTTCGGGGGTGGGCCGGTATTCTGCCAGATCGTTGTGTGTAGTGATCTGCCTCATTCTCACGTGAGGGGGGCCTACACCGGCTCACCGGTCGATGACCAGCATCCGCGCGCGGCTCGCGTCACCGTGCGTGGTAACAGGCTGTCGTGATCTGTCTGGTGGCCCAGTCAGGACTCACTCAGAAGAAGCGAAGGCATACGACCGTGCGTACGTACAGCCCCAAGCCCGGCGACATCAAGCGCCAGTGGCACGTCATCGACGCGCAGGACGTTGTCCTGGGCCGTCTGGCCTCCCAGGCCGCAACCCTTCTCCGGGGCAAGCACAAGCCGGTGTACGCGCCGCACGTTGACGCTGGTGACTTCGTCATCATCATCAACGCGGACAAGGTGCACCTCTCCGGCAACAAGCGGACCCAGAAGCTGGCCTACCGCCACTCGGGTTACCCCGGCGGCCTGCGCGCCGTGCGCTACGAGGAGCTGCTGGAGAAGAACCCGGAGAAGGCCGTGGAGAAGGCCGTCAAGGGCATGCTCCCGAAGAACACGCTGGGCCGTCAGATGCTCTCGAAGCTGAAGGTCTACCGTGGCGCCGAGCACCCGCACGGCGCGCAGCAGCCGCAGCCGTTCGAGATCACCCAGATCAGCCAGTAAGTCCGGCCACTACCGGAACGAAGAGAACCGAGGAGCATCGTGGCCGAGACCACCGCTGAGACCCCCGTCGACGACGTCGAGCAGTACACCACCGAGACCCCCGAGGGCGTCGAGGAGTACACCACCGAGTCGCTCGCGTCCCGCTTCGGCGACCCGCAGCCGGGCGCCGGCACCGGGCGCCGCAAGAACGCCGTCGCCCGCGTGCGCATCGTGCCGGGCAGCGGCAAGTGGAAGATCAACGGTCGCACCCTGGAGGGGTACTTCCCCAACAAGGTGCACCAGCAGGAAGTCAACGAGCCGTTCAAGGTGCTGGAGCTCGACGACCGTTACGACGTCGTCGCCCGCATCAACGGCGGCGGCATCTCCGGCCAGGCCGGGGCGCTGCGCCTGGGCGTGGCCCGCGCGCTGAACGAGGCGGACGTGGACAACAACCGCGGCCCGCTGAAGAAGGCCGGCTTCCTCACCCGGGACGCCCGCGCCGTCGAGCGCAAGAAGGCCGGTCTGAAGAAGGCCCGCAAGGGCACGCAGTACAGCAAGCGCTGACCCGGCGCCTGCGACGTCCGGAACGCCCCGCCGGCACCCCGTGTGCCGCGGGGCGTTCCCGTTTCCGCCCGCCGCGCGCGTGCGCGGCGCCCGCCGACCCGGCGACCGGCGGCGGACCGGCTTCGGCCGTCCGGCCGCCCGGCCGGCCGGCTGACCGGGGGCGGCGGCACCGCCCGGACCCGGGCACACACCGGTACCAGCGGCGAACCGGGCCCGCCCGGCCGGATCGCCCCGCACCAGGCCGCCCGCCCGGCGGCCGGCACGAACACTCGGAGGAAACCACGGTGGGACGACTCTTCGGAACGGACGGCGTGCGCGGCGTCGCCAACGCGGACCTGACAGCCGAGCTCGCCATGGGGCTGTCCGTGGCGGCGGCCCACGTGCTCGGCGAGGCGGGGTCGTTCGAGGGCCACCGCCCGGTGGCCGTGGTGGGGCGCGACCCCCGCGCGTCCGGCGAGTTCCTGGAGTCGGCCGTGGTGGCCGGGCTCGCCAGCGCCGGGGTGGACGTGCTGCGGGTGGGCGTCCTGCCCACGCCCGCCGTGGCCTACCTCACCGGCTCGCTCGGCGCGGACCTGGGCGTCATGCTCTCCGCGAGCCACAACCCCATGCCCGACAACGGCATCAAGTTCTTCGCCCGGGGCGGGCACAAGCTCCCCGACGAGCTGGAAGACCGCATCGAGGACCTCCACCGCGAGCACGCCGCGGGGGAGCCCTGGCAGCGGCCCACCGGCGCCGGGGTCGGCCGGGTGCGCGTGCACGACGCCGGGTTCGACGCCTACGTCGCCCACCTCATCGGCGTGCTGCCCAACCGGCTGGACGGGCTGAAGGTCGTCGTCGACGGGGCGCACGGCGCCGCCGCCCGGGTCTCCCCGGAGGCGTTCGCCCGCGCGGGCGCCGAGGTCGTCACCATCGGCGCCGAGCCCGACGGGCTGAACATCAACGACGCCTGCGGCTCCACGCACCTGGACGGGCTGCGCGCCGCGGTCGTCGAGCACGGCGCGGACCTGGGCGTCGCGCACGACGGCGACGCCGACCGGTGCCTGGCCGTGGACGCCGAGGGCAACGAGGTCGACGGCGACCAGATCCTCGCTGTCCTCGCCCTGGCGCTCAAGGAGAGCGGCACCCTGCGCGGCGACACCGTGGTGGCCACGGTGATGTCCAACCTCGGCTTCAAGCAGGCCATGGAGCGCGAGGGCATCACCCTGCTGCAGACGGCCGTCGGCGACCGCTACGTGCTGGAGGAGCTCAAGCGCGGCGGGTACTCGCTCGGTGGCGAGCAGTCCGGGCACGTCATCGCGCTGGACCACGCCACCACCGGCGACGGCACGCTGACCGGCCTGCTGCTGGCCGCCCGGGTCGCGGCCACCCGCACGCCGCTCGCGCGGCTCGCCGCCGTCATGCGGCGGCTGCCCCAGGTGCTGGTGAACGTGCGGGACGTGGACAAGGCGCGGGTGGCCACCTCCGCCGAGCTGGCCGCCGCCGTCGCGGACGCCGAGCGCGAGCTGGGGGAGACCGGGCGCGTGCTGCTGCGTCCCTCGGGCACCGAGCCGCTGGTGCGGGTCATGGTGGAGGCCGCCGACGTGGAGCAGGCCCGCTCCGTCGCCGAGCGCCTGGCCGACGCGGTGAAGACCGCGCTGGGCTGACGCCCCGGGCCCCGCTCCCGTTGGCGCTGTGGCGCGGCCGGGGGCGGGGCTACAGCTTGCGCAGGGACAGGCGCTGCACCTTGTGGTCGGGGCCCTTGCGCAGCACCAGGCTGGCCCGGCCCCGGGTGGGGACGATGTTCTCCACCAGGTTCGGCCCGTTGATCTCCCGCCAGGTGCCCCGCGCGTACTCCAGCGCCTCGTCCTCGCTGACCTGGGTGTACTTGCGGAAGTAGGAGAAGGGGTTCTGGAACGCCGTCTGCCGCAGCTTGCGGAACCGGTCCAGGTACCAGCCCTGGATGTCCTCGGTGCGGGCGTCGACGTAGACGGAGAAGTCGAAGTAGTCGGCGACGGCGACGCGGGTGCGGCCGTCGGTGCCCGGCAGCGCGGGCTGGAGCACGTTCAGCCCCTCGACGATGAGGACGTCCGGACGGCGCACCGTGAGCCGCTCGCCGGGCACGATGTCGTAGATCAGGTGGGAGTACACCGGCGCGGAGACCTCCGCGCGCCCCGCCTTGACGTCGGCGACGAACCGGGTGAGCGCGCGCCGGTCGTAGGACTCGGGGAAACCTTTCCGCGCCATCAGCCCGCGCCGGTGCAGCTCGGCGTTGGGCCACAGGAACCCGTCCGTGGTCACCAGCTCCACCCGCGGGTGCTCCGGCCAGCGGCCCAGCAGCGCCTGGAGCAGCCGCGCGGTGGTGGACTTGCCCACCGCCACGCTGCCCGCCACGCCGATGACGAACGGCGTGCCCGGCTGCGCCTCTTCGCCCAGGAAGGTGTTCACCGCGCCGCGCAGCCCGTGCGTGGCCCCGACGTAGAGGTTCAGCAGGCGCGAGAGCGGCAGGTAGATGTCGCGCACCTCGTCCAGGTCGACGACGTCGCCCAGGCCGCGCAGCTCCTCGACCTCGTCGGCCGTCAGCGGCAGCGGCGTGCGCTCCCGCAGCGCGCTCCACTCGGCGCGGCTGAGGTCCACGTACGGGGTGACGTCGGTGCGGCGGCGCCCGGTGGGGGGCTGCGCGGCCGTGGCGGGGGACGGGGAGGGCGAAGGCACGCGCCCATTGTCCGCCCGCGCCGCGGGCCCGCTCATCCGGGGGCGTCGAACCCCTGTACGCACCGGTCCGGCGGGGGCTAGGGTCGGCGGACCGCCGAGACGATCGGATGCGGCCATGAACGGCTTCGACGGGCTCATAGACGAGCTGCCCGACGACGACCTGGCAGGCGACGCCCAGGAGGCGCTGGACCTGTACGTCCCGGGTAGCAAACCCCGCTGCGAGGAGTACGAGTACCTCACGCTCCTCCAGGCGGCCGACGACGGCTGCGCCGAAGGCCGCCCCGGGCCGCGCCGCGCGGCCCGCCTGCCGCGACTCCCCCGGCTCCCCGGGCGCCGCGCACGCTGACGCCGGCCGCGCACCGCGTAGGCTGCCGCCCATGTGCGGCATCGTCGGATACGTGGGAGGGCAGTCCGCCCTCGATGTGGTCATCGCAGGTCTGAAGCGGCTGGAGTACCGCGGCTACGACTCCGCGGGGGTGGCGGTCCTGGCCGACGGCGGGCTCGCCTCGGCCAAGCGGGCGGGCAAGCTCGCCAACCTCGCCAAGCTGCTGGACGAGCGCCCGCTGCCCAGCGGGACCACCGGCATCGGGCACACCCGCTGGGCCACCCACGGGGCGCCCACCGACACCAACGCCCACCCGCACCTGGACAACGCGGGCCGGGTCAGCGTCGTCCACAACGGCATCATCGAGAACTTCGCCGAGCTGCGCGCCGAGCTGACCGGACGCGGCCACGTGCTGGAGTCCGAGACCGACACCGAGGTCGTCTCCCACCTGCTCGCGGAGTCCTTCTCCTCCTGCGGTGACCTGGCCGAGTCCATGCGGCAGGTGTGCCGCCGCCTGGAGGGCGCCTTCACCCTCGTCGCGGTGCACGCCGACGAGCCGGACACGGTGGTCGGCGCCCGGCGCAACTCGCCGCTGGTCGTCGGCCTCGGGGACGAGGAGGCGTTCCTCGCCTCGGACGTCGCCGCGTTCATCGAGCACACCCGCGAGGCCGTCGAGCTGGGCCAGGACCAGGTCGTGGCGCTGACCCGGGAGGGCGTCACCGTCACCGACTTCGACGGCGCCCCCGCCGAGGTGCGCCGCTACCACGTCGACTGGGACGCCTCGGCCGCCGAGAAGGGCGGCTACGACTACTTCATGCTCAAGGAGATCGCCGAGCAGCCCAAGGCGGTCGCCGACACCCTGCTGGGCCGCATCGACGCCCAGGGCACCCTGCACCTGGACGAGGTGCGCATCCCGGCGTCCGTGCTGCGCGAGGTGACCAAGGTCGTCGTCGTCGCCTGCGGCACCGCCTACCACGCGGGGATGATCGCCAAGTACGCCATCGAGCACTGGACGCGCATCCCCTGCGAGACGGAGCTGGCCAGCGAGTTCCGCTACCGCGACCCGATCCTGGACCAGCGCACGCTGGTCATCGCCATCTCCCAGTCGGGCGAGACCATGGACACGCTGATGGCGCTGCGGCACGCCCGGGAGCAGGGCGCGAAGGTTCTCGCCATCTGCAACACCAACGGCTCGACCATCCCGCGCGAGTCCGACGCCGTCCTCTACACGCACGCCGGGCCGGAGGTCGCCGTCGCCTCGACGAAGGCGTTCCTCACCCAGCTCGTCGCCTGCTACCTCGTCGCGCTCTATCTCGGGCAGGTGCGCGGCACCAAGTGGGGCGACGAGATCGACTCCGTGGTGGCCGAGCTGGCGCACATGGGCACCGAGGTCGGCAAGGTACTGGGCACCATGGAGCCGGTGCGCGAACTCGCGCGCTCGCTCGCCGGCAAGGACACCGTGCTCTTCCTGGGCCGCCACGTCGGCTTCCCCGTCGCGCTGGAGGGGGCGCTCAAGCTCAAGGAGCTGGCCTACATGCACGCCGAGGGCTTCGCCGCCGGCGAGCTCAAGCACGGGCCGATCGCCCTGATCGAAGACGACCTGCCCGTGGTCGTGGTGGTGCCCTCGCCGCGCGGCCGCTCGGTGCTGCACGACAAGATCGTCTCCAACATCCAGGAGATCCGCGCGCGCGGCGCCCGCACCATCGTCATCGCCGAGGAGGGCGACGAGGCCGTCGTCCCCTACGCCGACCACCTCGTCCGCATCCCCGCGACGCCGACGCTGCTCCAGCCGCTGGTGGCCACCGTGCCGCTCCAGGTCTTCGCCTGCGAGCTGGCCACGGCCCGGGGCAACGAGGTCGACCAGCCGCGCAACCTCGCCAAGTCCGTGACGGTGGAGTGAGCCCGGCGTGATCGTGGGGGTGGGCATCGACGTCGCCGAGATCGACCGCTTCGCCCGGTCGCTGGAGCGCACGCCCGCGCTGGCCGCGCGGCTGTTCCTCCCCGCCGAGGAGTTCCTGCCCGACGGGGAGCGGCGCGGGGTGGCCTCGCTGGCGGCCCGGTTCGCCGCGAAGGAGGCGCTGGCCAAGGCGCTGGGCGCGCCGGGCGGCCTGCGCTGGACGGACGCCGAGGTGGTCACCGCCGACAGCGGCAGGCCCTCCCTCGTCGTGCGCGGGACCGTCGCCGCCCGCGCCGCCGCGCTGGGCGTCCGCCGCTGGCACGTCTCGCTGAGCCACGACGCGGGCGTGGCCTCCGCGGTGGTCGTCGCGGAGGACTGACGCCCCGGGCCCGGCAGCCGGCCGACCCGGCGGCGCGGTCGCCCCGTCCGCGCGGCTTCCCGTCCGCGCGGACGGTCGCGGCGGGCAGGGCGCGCCTACGCTGGGGCCATGCGTTACGCCTATCGAGTGGAGACGGTGCGCGGCGCCGAGCGGGCCCTGATGGGCCGGGTGCCGGAGGGCGCGCTGATGGCGCGGGCCGCGGCCGGGCTGGCGGTGGCGGCCGCCGGGATGCTGGGCCGCCGGGTGTACGGCGCCCGGATCGCGCTGCTCGTCGGCAGCGGGGACAACGGCGGCGACGCCCTGTACGCCGGGGCCCGGCTGGCGCGGCGCGGGGCGGGCGTCACCGCGGTGGCGCCCGCCCCCGAGCGGGTGCACGCCGGCGGGCTCGCCGCCCTGCGCGCCGCCGGCGGCCGCACCGGCACCGCGCGCGACGCGGCCCGCGCCGACCTGGTGCTGGACGGCGTCACCGGCATCGGCGGCCGCGGCGGCCTGCGGGAGAACGCCGCGCGGCTGCTGGACGGCGTCACCGCGCCGATCCTCGCCGTGGACCTGCCCAGTGGCGTCGACGCCGACACCGGCGAGGTCCACGGCACGGCGGTGCGCGCCACGGCGACCGTCACCTTCGGGGCGTGGAAGCCCGGCCTGCTGATCGAGCCCGCCCGCGGCCACGCCGGGGCGGCGCACCTGGTGGACATCGGGCTCGGCCCGCACCTGCCGCACCCGCCCGACGCCGAGGCGCTCCAGCACGCCGACGTGGCCGCGCTGCTGCCCCGGCCCGGCCCGGCCACCGACAAGTACCGGCGCGGGGTCGTCGGCGTCGCCGCGGGCTCGGCGCGCTACCCCGGTGCCGCCGTGCTCGCCGTCTCCGGCGCGCTGTGCGGTGGCGCGGGCGCCGTCCGGTACGCCGGGTCGGCCGCCGGTGAGGTGATCGCGCGCCATCCGGAGGCCCTGGTCTCGCACGGCTCGCCCGAGGAGGCGGGCCGGGTCCAGGCGTGGGCGGTGGGCTCGGGCCTCAGCGGCGGCGAGGCGGCGCGGCGGGCGGTGCGCGAGGCGCTGGACGCCGACGTGCCGGTGCTGGTGGACGCCGACGGGCTGCGCCTGGCCGACGCCGGGCAGGTCCGCGCCCGGCGCGCCGCCACCGTGCTCACCCCGCACGCCGGGGAGGCGGCGGCGCTGCTGGGCGTCCCCCGGGAGGCGGTCGAGGCCCGGCGGCTGGACGCCGTCCGCACGTTGGCCGAGCGCTACCGGGCCACGGTGCTGCTCAAGGGCTCCGACACGCTGGTCGCCGAGCCGACCGGACCCGTGCGCGTGAACCCCACCGGCACCGGCCTGCTGGCCACGGCGGGCAGCGGGGACGTGCTCTCCGGCCTGATCGGCGCACTGC
Source organism: Streptomyces marinisediminis (assembly GCF_026262575.1). GTDB lineage: Bacteria > Actinomycetota > Actinomycetes > Streptomycetales > Streptomycetaceae > Streptomyces > Streptomyces marinisediminis. Next base: position 35,902 of record NZ_JAPKFL010000026.1, on the reverse strand, counting down.
TCGCCGCCGGCCTGCCCGCCCGCGACGCGGCGAGCGCGGGTGCCTACCTGCACGGACTGGCCGGACGCCGGGCCACCGCGCCGCCCGCCGCCTCCGACGTCGCCGCCGCCCTGCCCGCGGCCTGGCGCGAGGTGTGCACGGGCGCCCGCGGGGACGCCTGAGACACTGGTGCGGTGAACAGCCCAGCCCACGCCCGCCCCCCGCGCGTCCGCGCCGAGATCGACCTGGCCGCGCTGCGCGCCAACGTGCGCGCCCTGCGCGAGCGCGCGGCCGGCGGCGCCGGGCTCATGGCGGTCGTCAAGGCGGACGCCTACGGACACGGGCTGCTGCCCTGCGCCCGCGCGGCCCGCGAGGCCGGCGCCGCGTGGCTGGGCACCGCCACGCCCGAGGAGGCGCTCGCGCTGCGGGCCGACGGCGACACCGGGCCCGTCCTGGCCTGGCTGTGGACGCCCGGCGGGCCGTGGGAGCGGGCGATCGCGGCCGGGATCGACGTCTCCGCCGGCGCCCCGTGGGCCCTGGCGGAGATCACCGCCGCCGCCCGGGCCACCGGCCGCACCGCACGCGTGCACCTGAAGGCCGACACCGGCCTGGGGCGCAACGGCTGCCAGCCCGCCGACTGGGCCGCCCTGGTGGACGCGGCCCGCGCCGCCGAGGCCGAGGGCACCGTCCGCGTCACCGGCCTGTGGTCCCACTTCGCCTGCGCCGACGAGCCGGGCCACCCCTCGATCGCCCGGCAACTGCGCGCGTTCCACGAGGCGCTGGCCGTCGCCGAGCGGGCCGGGCTGCGCCCCGAGGTGCGGCACATGGCCAACTCGCCGGCCACCCTCACCCTCCCGGAGTCCCACTTCGACCTGGTGCGCCCCGGCGTCTCCTGCTACGGCCTGTCGCCCGCCCCGGAGCTCGGGGCACCGCACGACTTCGGGCTGCGCCCGGTGATGACGCTCAGCGCGGACCTGGCCAACGTCAAGCGGGTGCCCGGCGGCCACGGCGTCTCCTACGGGCACACCTACACCACCCCGGGCGCGACGACGCTCGCCCTGGTACCGGCCGGTTACGCGGACGGCGTGCCGCGCCACGCGTCGGGCACCGGCCCGGTGCTGGTGGCCGGGAAGTGGCGCACGGTCGCCGGACGCGTCGCGATGGACCAGTTCGTGGTCGACCTCGGCGGCGACACCGCCGAGGCGGGCGACGAGGCCGTGCTGTTCGGCCCCGGCGACCGCGGCGAGCCGACGGCCGAGGACTGGGCCCGCGCCGTCGGCACCATCGGGTACGAGGTCGTCACCCGCATCAGCGCCCGGGTGCCGCGCGTGTACCGGGACCGCCCGGCGTGAGCACCGGGCCGGGGGGCTGGCCGGGGGGCTGGGCGCGCCGCGCGGGCATCGCGGGCGCCGCGCTGGGCGCCGTCGCCGCGGGGGTGGCCGTCGAACGGCTGACGGTCCACCGCGCCGTGCGCCGCCGGGCCCGCCTCTCGCTGGACGCCGCCGGGCCCTTCGGCACCCTGCGCGGGACGCCGGGCACCGCCGTCGCCGAGGACGGGACGCGGCTGGCCTACGAGGTCGACGCGCCCGGGGCGGCGGGCGGCTCGGGTCCGACCGTCGTCTTCAGCCACGGCTACTGTCTCACCCAGGACTCCTGGCACTTCCAGCGTGCCGCGCTGCGCGAGCGCGGCACCGTCCGCGCCGTCTACTGGGACCAGCGCGGCCACGGCCGCTCCGAGCGCAGCCGCCCGCCCGGGGCGCAGGCGCCGGCGCCCGCCGGGATCGAGCGGCTCGGGCGGGACCTGAAGGCCGTGCTGGAGGCCGCCGTGCCCGCCGGGCACCCCGTGGTGCTCGTCGGTCACTCGATGGGCGGAATGACGATGATGGCGCTCGCGGCGCAATACCCCGACTGGGTGCGCGAACACGTGGTCGGCGCCGCCTTCGTCAGCACCTCCCCGGGCCGCCTGACCGACGTCACCTACGGGCTGCCCGCCGCCGGGGTGCGGGCCGTGCGCCGCGTGCTGCCCGGCGTGCTCGGCGTGCTGAGCGCCCACAGCGCCCTGGTGGAGCGCGGCCGCGCGGCGGGGGCCGACCTGCTGGCCGGGCTGGTGCGGCACTACTCCTTCGGCGCGCCCCGCGCGGTGGACCCGGCCGTCGCCCGGTTCGCCGAGCGGCTGATCGAGGGCACGCCCATCGACGTCGTCGCCGAGTTCTACCCCGCGTTCACCGCGCACGAGCAGACGGCGGCCCTGGCGGCGTTCGGCTCCTGCGCGAACCTCGTCGTCACCGGGGCGCGCGACCAGCTCACCCCGCACCGGCACAGCGAGGCGATCGCGGCCGAACTGCCCGGGGCCGAGCTGCACGTGCTGCCCGAGACCGGCCACCTGCTGATGCTGGAGCGACCCGGGGAGCTGACCGCCCTGGTGGACCGCCTGCTGTCCCGGGCAGGGGCCGCGCGCGCCTAACATCGGGGCCATGCAGACGGCCACCACCCCCACCCGGATCACGGTCAGCACGCCCGAGGAGATGCGCGAACTGGGCCGCCGCCTCGCCGGCCTGCTGCGCGCCGGCGACCTGGTGCTGCTCACCGGCGAGCTGGGCGCGGGCAAGACGACGCTGGCCCGCGGGCTGGGCGCCGGCCTGGGCGTGCGCGGCGCCGTCACCTCGCCGACGTTCGTCATCGCGCGCGTGCACCCGCCGCTGGCGGAGGGGCCGCCGCTGGTGCACGTCGACGCCTACCGGCTGGACGGCGGCCTGGAGGAGATGGAGGACCTGGACCTCGACGTCTCCCTGCCGGAGTCCGTCGTCGCCGTGGAATGGGGCGAGGGCCGCGTGGAGGAACTCACCGAGGACCGGCTGCACGTGGTGATCGCCCGCGGGCTGGGCGGTGCCGTGGCGGACCCCGGTGCCGAGGACGCCCGGGTGGTCACACTGACGGCCTACGGCGACCGGTGGCGCGACGCCGACCTGTCGGCCGTCGCTCCCTGACCCGCGCCCCGGCGGCGCGGGCGGGGCGGTGCGCGCGGGGGCGCGTCACCCGCGCGGGTGGTGTGGTGCGCGCGCTGCGTGGGGCGCGCGTGGGCGCGCGCGGGCGGCGGTCGGTGTGCGCGGGCGGCGCTCGGCCGTGCGGGGGCGCGTCACCTGTGCGGGTGATGTGGCGCCGGGCGCGTGCGGCCCCCGGGCGAGGGCGGGTTCGCCGTCGCGGCGGTGCCCGCCGGGCGGCGGGCGGGCGCGTGCCGACGCCGTGGGCGGCGGGGAGCGCCGTGCGCCGGCGGCGTGCGCGGGGTGTGGCGGCGAACCGTGGGTGCGCGACGTGCGGCCGGGTGGGGACCCCGCCGGCCGCACGTCCCGCTTCCGGCCCCGTTCGCGCGGGCCCGCGCCCGGCGCCGCCGGTCGGCGGGCACGGGTGCCGACGAGGTGTCGGGAAATCCTTGCGTGGGGCGCCGGGCCCGTGGTCCCATGGGGGTTAGGTACACCTAAGTTGGCTGAGGAGGGTCCCATGCAGGAGGTACCCGCGTTCCGCGAGCTGCTGGCGTCCTGCGCCGCCGCCGAAGCCGTCTCCCGCCCACCGGAGCCCGAGGAGCCCGCCGGCCGGCACCCGGAGTGCGAGCCGCGCGAGGAGGCGGACGCCGCGTAGGCCGCGCCGCGGCACAGCCCCGCCCGGAGCGCGCGGACGCCGTGCCGGGCGGCCGGGAGACGCCGTGCCGGGCGGCCGGGAGACGCCGTGCCGGGCGGCTAGGGGACGACGACGACCGGCGTGCCGATCGTCGCGAACACCCACATCGCGCGCCCGTCCTCCCGGCGCTCGCGGATGCCGCCCGTCTGCCGGCCCGGCGGGGGTGAGGCCACGGGCTCGGCGTCGGCCTCGCGCGGCGCGCTGAACCCGATCCCGGTGCCCGCGAACGTGGCGAACCGCACCACGTGCTCCACCGGGACCCCGTCCGTGCCGGTCACCGCGCCGTCCCGGGAGGTCACCGTGTAGTGGCCCGGCACCGGGTCGAGCGTGCCCGGCTCCACCGGGTAGGTGCGCTCCACCGAGCCGTCTTCGGCCACCAGCCACACGCGGTCGGCCTCCAGCGCGTACACCACGCGCCGCCCGGAGCCGGACTCCTCGGGCAGCGCCTCGGGGTCCGCCGTCACCGTGTCGGCCTCGGGCCGCTGGGAGGCGGAGGCGGCGGGCTTCTTCGCCGCCTCGCCCGCGCGCTCGTGGGCGGCGGCGGCCTGGTAGGCGAGGAAACCGACGACGGCCAGCGCCGCGGCGGTCAGCCCGGCCACGAACGTCCCCGCACTGCTGCGTGCCACCGGGTTCACCCCTCGATGCTGCCGGCCGATCTTCACACCGACGGTAGCAGGGCGGCCCGGGCCCGCCCGCGCACGCGGGACGGTGCCCGCCCGCGCGCGCCGTAGGCTAGCTCCGTGCTGTTGCTCGCTCTTGACACCGCCACGCCCGCCGTCACCGTCGCCCTGTACGACGGGGAGCGGGTGCTGGCCTCCCGCGACCAGGTCGACGCCCGCCGCCACGGGGAGCTGCTGCTGCCGTCCGTCGACGCGACGCTGGCCGAGGCGGGGTGCGCGCTGGCCGACGTCACAGCCGTCGTCGTCGGCGTCGGCCCCGGCCCCTACACCGGCCTGCGCGTCGGCCTGGTGACGGCGGCGGGCTTCGCGGCCGCGCTCGGCGTCCCGGTGCACGGGCTGTGCACGCTCGACGGCATCGCCTACGCGGCCGGGCGCGCGGGGCCGGCCGGCGCGCCGTTCGTCGTCGCCACGGACGCCCGGCGCAAGGAGGTCTACTGGGCCCGTTACGCCGCCGACGGCCGCACGCGCGAGGGCGAGCCCGCGGTGGACCGCCCGGCCGACCTCGCCGAGCGGGTCGCCGGCGTCCCGGCCGTCGGCGCCGGGGCGGCCCTGTACCCGCGGACGTTCACCGGGCTCCGCGTTGACGGTCCGCAGCACGTCGCCGCGGGCGCGCTGGCGGCGCTGGCGGCCGAGCGGCTGGCCGCCGGGCAGGAGCTGCTCCCGCCGCGGCCCCTGTACCTGCGGCGGCCGGACGCCAAGGTCCCCGCCGGGTACAAGGCCGTCACCCCGCGGCAGGCGGTCGGCGAGCGGTGAGCGCGCCCGGGGGGTCCGTGCCGCCGGGCGCGCCCGGCGGCGTCACGCTGCGGCGGATGCGCTGGTGGGACATCGAGCCCGTGCTCGCGCTGGAACACCGGCTGTTCCCCGAGGACGCCTGGTCGGCCGGGATGTTCTGGTCCGAGCTGGCCCACGCGCGCGGCCCCGCCGCCACCCGGCACTACACCGTGGCCGAGGCGGGCGGCGCCGTCGCGGGCTACGCGGGCCTGGCCGCCGCCGCGGACGGCACCGCGGACGTGCAGACCATCGCCGCCGCCCCCGAGCACCAGGGCACCGGCCTCGGCTCCCGCCTGCTGACCGACCTGCTCACCGCCGCCACCGCCTTCGAGTGCCACCAGGTGCTGCTGGAGGTGCGGGTGGACAACCCGCGTGCCCAGCGCCTGTACGAGCGGTTCGGCTTCGCCCCCGTGGGCCTGCGCCGCGGCTACTACCAGCCCGGCAACGTCGACGCGCTGGTCATGCGCCGCGAGCACACCGGCGCCCCCGTGCACCACCCCTCCGACCGAGCTAGGAACTGACCACCGATGGCAACCCTGATCTCCTCGCGGACCCACGAGCCGCTCGTGCTGGGCATCGAGACCTCGTGCGACGAGACCGGCGTCGGCGTCGTGCGCGGCCACACCCTGCTGGCCGACGCCGTCGCCTCCAGCGTCGACGACCACGCCCGCTACGGCGGCGTGGTCCCCGAGATCGCCAGCCGCGCCCACCTGGAGGCCATGGTCCCCACCATCCGGCGGGCGCTGGAGGAGGCCGGGGTCACCGCCGCCGACCTCGACGGCGTCGCGGTCACCGCCGGCCCCGGCCTCGCCGGCGCGCTGCTCGTCGGCGTCTCGGCGGCCAAGGCGTACGCGTACGCGCTCGGCAAGCCGCTGTACGGGGTCAACCACCTGGCCTCGCACATCTGCGTCGACCAGCTCGAACACGGCGCGCTGCCCGAGCCGACGATGGCCCTGCTCGTCAGCGGCGGGCACTCCTCCCTGCTGCTCGCCCCCGACATCACCACCGACGTGCGGCCGCTGGGCGCCACGATCGACGACGCGGCCGGCGAGGCGTTCGACAAGGTGGCCCGGGTGCTGGGCCTGGGCTTCCCCGGCGGTCCGGTCATCGACCGGTACGCCCGCGAGGGCGACCCGGCGGCGATCGCCTTCCCGCGCGGCCTGACCGGCCCGCGCGACGCGCCCTACGACTTCTCCTTCTCCGGCCTGAAGACCGCCGTCGCCCGCTGGATCGAGGCGCGGCGCCGGGCGGGCGAGGAGGTGCCGGTGGCGGACGTGGCCGCCTCCTTCCAGGAGGCCGTCACCGACGTGCTGACCCGCAAGGCGATCCGGGCCTGCAAGGACGAGGGGGTCGGGCACCTGATGATCGGCGGGGGCGTCGCGGCCAACTCGCGGCTGCGCGCCATGGCCGAGGAGCGCTGCGCGGACGCCGGGCTCACGCTGCGCGTGCCGCGGCCGAAGCTGTGCACCGACAACGGGGCGATGGTCGCGGCGCTGGGCGCGGAGATGGTCGCCCGCGGCCGTCCCGCCTCCGGCTGGGACCTGCCGGCCGACTCCTCGCTGCCCGTCACCGAGCCCCACGTCCCGGCCGCCTCCGCCGCCGGGCACCACGGCCCGCCGTCCGGCGCCGGGCGCCCCGGGCACGGGAACCAGGGGCACCGGGGGCACCGGGGGCACGGCCATGACCATGACCACGTGCACGAACTGAGCCGGAAGAACCTCTACGACGCATGACGACCGCCCTGATGTGGGAGGCCCGCGCCGCCGACGGGCGCGGGCCCGAGCTGCTGGCCTGGGTGCGCGCCCAGCCGCTCGCCCCGGCCCCCGCCCGCCGCGACACCTACACCGCCGCCGCCGACCGCGTCCTGGTCGTCACCCACTGGGACGACGCCGCCGCGCCCGTCGAGCTGCCCGACCCGCCCGCCGAGCTGCTGCACCGCCCCGTCCACCGCTGGCGCTTCCGGCAGGTGGAGTCCTGAGGCGCGGGTGCCCTCAGCCGCCCTCGGAGGTGATGTGGAACAGGGCGCCCTCCGGGTCCCGCAGCCCGGCGACGCGGCCGAAGTGCGAGGCGTGCGGCTCGCGCACGACGCCGCCGCCCGCGCTCGCCACCCGCTCGGCGACCGCGTCCACGTCGTCCACGCAGAAGTACACGCGCCACTGCGGCCGGATCGTCGGGTCGGGGGCGCTGTCCACCGCGCCGCCCCACAGGTCGGCCGCGTGGTGGCCGTCCACCCACAGCACGACGTGGTCCGCCTCGAAGCGCACGCTCACGCGGTCGGGCGCGTGCTGGTCCCAGGAGAAGACGGCGCCGTAGAACATCGCGGCGCCGAAGGCGTCGCCGGTGTGCAGTTGCAGCCGGGCAGGGGCGCCGTGCCGGCGCCGCATCCGCCAGCCGGGCACCGGCTCGCCCTCCCACACGCCGAACCGGGCGTCCTGCCGGTCGGCGGCCCAGGCGACGCGGCCGGTGCCGAACGCCATCGGACCCACCGCCACCGTGCCGCCGTGCTCCCGGATGCGGCCGGCCATCGCGTTGGCGTCGGCCACGCGGAAGTACGCCGTCCACGCGGGGGCGAACCCCTGCGTGCGGGCCGTCATCCCCATGCCGGCGACCGGTGTGCCCTCGGTCAGCGCCAGGTGGTACCCCTGCTCCTCGCGGCGGAACCCGGGGCGGAACGTCCAGCCCAGCGCCTTGGTGTAGAACTCCTGGGCGGCGGCCAGGTCGTGCGTCATGAGGCTCACCCAGCACGGTGCGCCGTGCACGGCTCCCGTGTCCTCCGGCACGCTCCCACCTCACATCCGTCGCGCTTGCGGGTACCGCATCCACCTTCCGCCCCCGCGCCCGTCCCCGCCACACGGGGCCCGCTGTCCGGCCCGCTCCCGCCGCCCGGCGCGGCCGGGTCAGGCGGCCACCGGGGCGGCCAGGAGCATGGTGGGGGCGCCCTGGACGCGGGTGAGGAAGACCGTCGCGACGGCGGGCCCGGCCAGGCGCATGCGGCGGCGCAGGTCCTCGGGGTCGACGGCCGAGCCGCGCTTCTTGACCGTCAGCGTGCCCACGCCGCGCTCGCGCAGCAGCGCCCGCAGCCGCTTGAGGTGGAAGGGCAGCACGTCGGTCACCTCGTAGGCCCGCGCGTACGGCGTCGGCCGCAGCGCGTCGGCGGTGACGTAGGCGATCGTCGCGTCCACCAGCCGCCCGTCCAGCCGCTGCGCCACCTGGGCGACGAGGTGGGCGCGGATCACCGCGCCGTCCGGCTCGTACAGGTACCGCCCGACCGGGCCCACCGGCGGCGCGGGCAGCGGCTCGGACACCAGCGAGTGCCCGCCGGGCAGCAGCGTCGCGCGGACGGCTCCGCCCGCGCCGGAGCCGAACCACAGCACGGCCTCCTTCACCTCGCCGCCCACCGAGATCCACTCCGCCTCGGCGTCGGCGGGCAGCGCCTCGTGCGGCACGCCCGGCGCCAGCTTGAGCGCCGCGTGCGGCACCCGGCGCGCCGCCCGGAGCGCCCAGGACAGCGGCGGGGAGTACGCCTCCGGGTCGAACACCCGCCCGCGCCCGCCGCGCCGGGCGGGGTCCGCGAAGACGGCGTCGAAGCCGCCGACGTCCACCTCGGTGACGTCGGCGCAGCGCACCCGCACGCGGTCGGCGAGCCCGAGCGCGTCCGCGTTGGCCCGCAGCACGGCGCAGGTCAGCGGCGAGCGGTCCACCGCGAGCACCTCGATCCCGGCGCGGGCCAGTTCGATCGCGTCCCCGCCGATGCCGCAGCACAGGTCGGCCACCCGCCGCACGCCCAGCTCCGCCAGCCGCCGGGCCCGGTACGCGGCCACGGCCGAGCGCGTCGCCTGCTCGACGCCGTCGGGGGTGAAGTACATGCGGGCCGCGTCCGACGCGCCGAACTTGGCCGCCGCGCGCTGGCGCAGCCGGGCCTGGCCCAGCGCGGCGGAGACCAGCGCGGGGGAGTGGTCGCGCCGCAGCCGGGTGGCCAGGGCGAGCTCGTCGGCCGGGTCGTGGTCGCGCAGCTCGGCGAGCAGCCGCGCCCCCTCCTCGGTCAGCAGGGCCTGGAAGGCGGCGGTCTCCCCCGCAGGGGCGGTCGGCGTGTCGGGTGATTCTGAAGCGGCCACCCGGCCCATTTTCCCCGTCGGCCCGGAACGCCGTCACCGGGGCCGGGGGATGCGCTGGCACCATCCGGCGCTATGTCGATCATCAGACAAATCACACAAATCGGCGTGAGGGGTGGCGCCCTCCGTTCCGACCGCCCGCAGCCTCCCGACCGTCCCGACCGTTCCGGCCGCCCCGACCGTTCCGACCGTCCCCAGCGCTCCCACCGCCACCTCCGCCGGGCGGGCGGCGCCTCCCTGGTCACCGCCCTCGCCGTCTCCTGCGCCGCCACCGCCGGGCCGACCGGGGCCGGTCCGGGGCCCCGCCTGGACGAGCCCCTGGCCGCCGCCGGAGCCGGCCTGCCGCTCGGCGCGGCCCAGCGCGCGGAGGCCGAGTACGTCGCCGCCTCGGTCGCCGCGTACGCCGACCGGCTGGCGCAGGCCGAGGCCCGCCGCGTGGCCGCCGCCGAACGCTGGGACCTGGCCGCCGTCCCGCTGCGCCCGCCCCCGCCGCCCGCGCGCAAACCCGACCTGGTCAGCAGCCCCGGGCACCTGCGGGGCGACGGACTGCCCCCGGTGATCACCCGTGTCCCCACCGAGGACAAGGTCGTCTTCTTCACCATCGACGACGGCTGGGAGAAGGACCCCGAGCTGCTGACGATGCTCCGCGAGCTCGGCATCCCCTACAGCGCCTTCCTCTCCGACTACGTGGCGAAGGACGACTACGGCTACTTCCGCCGCATGCACCGCGACGGCGCCGCCGTCCACAACCACACGCTCCACCACAAGGAGCTGCCGACCCTCTCCTACGAGCGCCAGCGCCGCGAAATCTGCGACATGCAGGAGGTGCTGGCGGCCGAGATCGGCGTGACGCCCCGCCTGTTCCGCCCGCCCTACGGCGCGTACGACCGCGACACCCTGCGCGCGGCCGCCACCTGCGGCATCGAGGCGGTGCCGCTGTGGATGGAGGAGGCCTGGACCCGGCGCTTCGACTACGCCCGCACCGACCGCGTGCTCCACCCCGGGGACATCGTCCTCACCCACTTCCGCGGCCCGGAGGAGTGGCCCGGCGGCGGCACGATGACCGACATGGTGCGGCGCGCGGTCGACGAGGTCACCCGCCAGGGCTTCGCCTTCGCGCGCCTGGAGGACTACGTCTGAGCCGCCGCCCCGACCCGCGAGGCCCCGGCACGGCGCCGCCTCCGGGGCCCGCCCCGGGGCGCGTGGGCGCCGCGCCCCGGGTGGCCCGTGCCTCGGGCGGGCGCCCCGACCGGCTCCGGGCGTGCCGCGGTGGGCCGGAGGCGCGCGGCGCCCGTCCGGCTCCGGAAGGGCGTGCCGCGGCCGGGCGGCAGGGGAGCGGCGGCGCTTACGGAACCGGCGACGCGGAGGCCCGGGGCCAGCGCCGCGTGCCGTGCGGAACCGGCGCCCCGGCCCGCCCGGTGCCGGGCGTCCTCGCGCCGTCCGCGACCGGCGCCCCGGCAGCCCGGTAACGGCGCTCCGTGCCGTCCCGGACCGGGGCCGCGGGGCGACGCGCCGCGCGCGACTGGCACTCCGCTTGACCGAGTGCTAACCGAGGCATAGTCTCACCGTTGGCACTCTCCGCCGGGGAGTGCCAGGCGCGACGGGAAGGTCCGGCACCCGCGACGACGGATCGACCAGGTCGCCACCTCTAGACATAAGACCCCGTGAGATCTCCGAAGGGGGAGGTCGGATCGTGACGACCGCCAGCTCCAAGGTTGCCATCAAGCCGCTTGAGGACCGCATCGTGGTCCAGCCGCTCGACGCCGAGCAGACCACGGCTTCGGGCCTGGTCATTCCGGACACCGCGAAGGAGAAGCCCCAGGAGGGCACCGTCCTCGCCGTGGGCCCGGGCCGGTTCGAGGACGGCAACCGCCTGCCGCTCGACGTCAAGGTCGGTGACGTCGTGCTCTACAGCAAGTACGGCGGGACCGAGGTGAAGTACAACAACGAGGAGTACCTCGTCCTCTCCGCTCGCGACGTGCTCGCGATCATCGAGAAGTAAGGCGACGACACCCGTCTGTTGTTGATCCGCGCCCTGGCCTCCCCGTCCACTGACAGCCGGGGCCGGGGCGCGGCTCGTTTGTGAAGAAGCCCTGAGAGGACACCCTTTCGCCATGGCGAAGATCCTGAAGTTCGACGAGGACGCCCGTCGCGCCCTGGAGCGCGGCGTCAACAAGCTGGCCGACACCGTCAAGGTGACGATCGGCCCCAAGGGCCGCAACGTCGTCATCGACAAGAAGTTCGGCGCACCGACCATCACCAACGACGGCGTCACGATCGCCCGCGAGGTCGAGGTCGACGACCCGTACGAGAACCTCGGTGCCCAGCTCGTGAAGGAGGTGGCGACCAAGACCAACGACATCGCGGGTGACGGCACCACCACCGCCACCGTGCTGGCCCAGGCGCTCGTCCGCGAGGGTCTGCGCAACGTGGCCGCGGGTGCCTCCCCGGCCGCGCTCAAGAAGGGCATCGACGCCGCGGTCAAGGCCGTCTCCGACGACCTGATCGCCTCCGCCAGCCCGATCGACTCCAAGGCCGACATCGCCTCCGTCGCCGCGCTGTCCGCGCAGGACAAGCAAGTCGGCGAGCTGATCGCCGAGGCCATGGACAAGGTGGGCAAGGACGGCGTCATCACCGTCGAGGAGTCCCAGACCTTCGGCCTGGAGCTGGACTTCACCGAGGGCATGGCCTTCGACAAGGGCTACCTGTCGCCCTACATGGTCACCGACCAGGAGCGCATGGAGGCCGTCCTCGACGACCCCTACATCCTCATCACGCAGGGCAAGATCTCGGCCATCGCCGACCTGCTGCCGCTCCTGGAGAAGATCATGCAGTCCGGCGGCTCCCGCCCGCTGCTGATCATCGCCGAGGACGTCGACGGCGAGGCCCTGTCCACGCTCGTCGTCAACAAGATCCGCGGCACCTTCAACGCCGTCGCCGTCAAGGCGCCCGGCTTCGGTGACCGCCGCAAGGCGATGCTGGGCGACATGGCCACCCTCACCGGCGGCACCGTCGTCGCCGAGGAGGTCGGCCTCAAGCTCGACCAGGTCGGCCTGGAGGTGCTGGGCTCCGCCCGCCGCGTCACCGTCACCAAGGACGACACCACCATCGTCGACGGCGCCGGCAAGGCCGAGGACGTGCAGGCCCGCGTCGCCCAGATCAAGGCCGAGATCGACACCACCGACTCGGACTGGGACCGCGAGAAGCTCCAGGAGCGCCTGGCCAAGCTGGCCGGCGGCGTGTGCGTCATCCGCGTCGGCGCGGCCACCGAGGTCGAGCTGAAGGAGAAGAAGCACCGCCTGGAGGACGCCATCTCCGCGACCCGCGCCGCGGTCGAGGAGGGCATCGTCTCCGGTGGCGGTTCCGCGCTGGTCCACTCCGCGAAGGTGCTGGCCGACAGCCTCGGCAAGACCGACGACGAGGCCACCGGTGTCGCCGTCGTGCGCCGCGCGGTCGTCGAGCCGCTGCGCTGGATCGCCGAGAACGCGGGCCTGGAGGGCTACGTCATCACCTCCAAGGTCGCCGAGCTGGACAAGGGCCAGGGCTTCAACGCCGCCACCGGCGAGTACGGCGATCTGGTGAAGGCCGGCGTCATCGACCCGGTCAAGGTCACCCGCTCCGCCCTGGAGAACGCCGCCTCCATCGCCTCGCTGCTGCTCACGACCGAGACCCTGGTCGTCGAGAAGCCCGCCGAGGAGGAGGAGAGCGCCGGCCACGGCCACGGTCACGGCCACGCTCACTGACGTCCGCTGACGTCGCCGCCGCCGGGCCCCGGCCCGGCGGCCCGGGGTTCGCGCGCGAGGGCCCCCGACCGGTCACCCACCGGCCGGGGGCCCTCGTCCGTCCCGGCCACGGAACACCCCGGTCCGGCCCCCGCTCCGTGTCCGCCCGGTTCGGGACGGCGCCGTGCCGGGGCCCGGTGGGGCTCCGGGGCCGGGTGGGGCGTCGCCGCGGTGGTGGCTACTTCGGCCCGTACCTGCGGCCCGAGGACGAGACCCGGCCCAGCAGCCCGCGCGGCACCAGCTTGCTCGCGCCCAGGAGGGTCTTGTAGCGGGGGTCGGGCACCGAGAGCGTGCGGCCCCGGGCCAGGTCCTTCAGCGCCGCGTCCACCACCCGGTCCGCCTCCAGCCACATCCACCCCGGCACGTCGGACGCCGCCATGCCCGCCCGCTCGTGGAACTCGGTGCGCACGAAGCCCGGGCACAGCGCCAGCAGGCGCACGCCGGACCCCGCCAGGTCCTGCGCCGCGCCCTGGGTGAACTGCACCACCCACGCCTTGCTCGCCCCGTAGGTGCCGCGCGGCACGAACGCCGCCACCGACGCCACGTTGACGACGCCGCCCCGGCCCCGCGCGCGCATGGCCGTCGCCGCGGCCGAGGTCAGGCGCAGCACCGCCTCGCAGTGCACGCGCAGCATGCGCAGCTCGTCCTCCTCCGGCACCTCCAGGTACCGGCCCTTGAGCCCGAACCCCGCGTTGTTGACGAGCAGGTCGACCGGGTGGGTGCGGTCGCCCAACCGGTCCGCGACGGCGCCGATGCCCTCCTCGGTGGCCAGGTCGGCCCGCAGGGTGGAGGCCTCGATGCCGTGCCGGTCGTGCAGCTCGGTGGCCTGCTCGGCCAGCCGCCGCGCGTCCCTGGCCACCAGCACCAGGTTGTGTCCGTCCCGGGCCAGCCGCCGGGCGAACGCGGCCCCGATCCCGGCCGTCGCTCCGGTGATGAGTGCAGTCGTCATACCGCGAACCGTAGCGGCCGGTGGACCCGGCGCCCCGCGCGGTGTGGCTCAGCCGAGGTGCCTGCGCACCCGTTCGCGGACGTCCCCGGGCAGGTCCTCGCCCGCCACCGCGACGCGTTCCAGCAGCTCCGGGGCGGTCGTCAGCGCGCGGAAGAGCAGGCTCACGGTGACGTCGTGGCCGGGGCGGTGCACGACCTCGATCGCGTCGCCCGCCCGCACCTCGCCGGGTTCGACCACCCGCAGGTAGGGGCCGGGCGCCGCGGCCTGCGTGAACCGCTTCACCCAGCCCTTCTCGCCCAGGTGTCCGGCGAACGTGCGGCACGGGATGCGCACCGAGGACACCTGGAGCACCAGCGAGTCGCCCACGCGCCAGCGCTCCCCGAGCCGGGCCTCGTTGACCGGCAGCCCCGTGGTCGTCAGGTTCTCGCCGAACGCCCCGGGCGCCAGCTCGCGCCCGAGTTCGCGCTCCCAGCCGTCCAGGTCCTCCCGCGCGAACGCGTACACGGCCTGCTCGTCGCCGCCGTGGTGCCGCTGGTCGCCGATGGCGTCCCCTGCCAGCCCGCTGCCGCCGACGCCTTTGGGACCCGGCGCGCTCACCCGCACCGGCCCGGCGGCCGGCCGCTTGGCGATGGCGGTGAGCCCGCCGGGGGCGCCGGTGTCGGCGGACGGAAGAAGGGACCCGATGTTCACCGAGAGTACGCGCATGGCGCTCAGCGTACGGGAGTTCGGGTCAAATGATCGACCGGATAATTGGCTGGTCGCCCAAAGAACCACTTATGGTGGCGGCATGCTCGAAGCCCGCCATCTGAGGGTCCTGCGCGCGGTCGCCGCGACCGGCTCCTACTCCGCCGCCGCCCGCGAGCTGGGCTGCACCCAGCCGGCCGTCAGCCAGCAGATGCGCTCCCTGGAACACGCCGTCGGCACCCCGCTGCTCTTCCGCACCGGACGCGCGACGCGGCTGACGGAGGCCGGCGAGGCGCTCGCCCGGCACGGCGGCGCCGTGGTGGCCGCGCTGACCGCGGCGGAGGAGGAGGTGGCCGCCATCGCCGGGCTGCGCGCGGGCCGCGTCCGCCTCGTCTCCTTCCCCAGCGCCAGCTCCACGCTCGTCCCCGCCGCCGTCGCCGCCCTGCGCGCCGAGCACCCCGGCACCCGCGTCTCGCTGACCGAGGCCGAACCGCCCCGCTCGGTGGAGCTGCTGCGCGCCGGGGAGTGCGACGTGGCGCTCGCCTTCCGCTACCCCGCCACGGGGGAGCCGTCCGAGTGGGACGAGCTGGCGGCCCGTCCGCTGCTCACCGACCGCCTGGTCGGACTCGTGCCCGACGGCCACCGCTTCGCTTCGGCCCGTTCGGTCAGCATCACCGAACTGGCCGAGGAGCCCTGGATCGCCGGCTGCCCCCGCTGCCGCCGCCACCTGGAGGACATCTGCGAGGCGGCGGGGTTCACGCCGCGCATCGACTTCGCGACCGACGACTACCCGGCGGTCGTCGGACTGGTCGGAGCGGGGCTGGGCGTCGCCGTGCTGCCCGAGCTCGCGGTGGCTTCGGTGCGGCCGAAGGGCACGCGGACGGTGCCGCTCACCCCGGAGGTGCGCCGGGAGGTCGCCGCGCTCACGCTGCCCGACCTCTCCCGCGTCCCCGCCGTCTCCGCCGCCCTGCACCACCTCGCCGCCACCGCCGGCCGGCCCGTCTGACGCGCGGCTCCGGCCGCACGGGGCCGCGGACGGGGCGCCGGTCCGCGCGCCGGTGGGCGGAGCGGGTGCCGGCGGGCGCCAGCGGGCCGGTGGGTGGACCCGCGTCTGGGCGGACGGCGCCGCCCGTCGCCGGGCACGCCACCCCGGCCGCCGGGCACGCCGCCGGCCCGAGCGGTGCGGCGCGGCGGTGGAGGGGGGCCGACGGGCGCCCCGGCGTGCCCCGGCGCGCCGGGGCGGGCGGGCAGACGGCGTGGGCCCGTGCGGCGCGCGGGCGCGCGGGGTCGTCCGAGCCTGTGCAGAAACGTATCTGCACAGGTCGGCTACGTCGCAGGCGTTGCACCGGACGCGGCTCCCGCGCCCGTCGCCGCCCCCGCGCCGGAGTCCGCCCCCGCGCCCGGCATGACCCCCGCGCCGTAGCGCGTCGCCGCGCCGGGGCCCGTACCCGTGCCGGCGGCGAACCGGTGCCGGGCCCGGCCCATCAGCTCCTCGCGTTCGTCCTCGGTCAGTCCTCCCCAGACGCCGTACGGTTCGCGCACCGACAGTGCGTGGGCCGCGCACTGCGCGCGGACCGGACAGCGCATGCACACCTCTTTCGCCGATGCCTCGCGCGCGCTGCGGGCCGCCCCTCGCTCGCCTTCCGGGTGGAAGAAGAGGGAGCTGTCGACCCCGCGGCAGGCGGCCAGGAGCTGCCAGTCCCACAGGTCGGCGTTCGGGCCCGGAAGGCGGGAGAAATCTGCCATTGCTCGTCCTCTCGGAGCGTTGCTGCGGCTGCCGGACGGCGCCTGGCGGACCGCGGCCCTCCGCCCGGGACGCGGGGCCGTCGGCGGCGGGGGCCGAGGCCGCTTGGGGCTGCGGCGGGGCCGCCGTCGGGTACCCCGGGCCGGGCCCGGGATGCCCCGCGTCGGGGCCGGGGCGGGAGCGGTCCGCTGACCATCCGTCGATTCTGGTGTGGATAGCTGTAAATATGACTCTTTGCGAATTTTGCCACGGACGCCACAAAGAAGAAGCAAAAGCGCCCAAATAGGGCACAGTGGTCTCGGAAGCGTCGCCGCGACGGGGCGTCTCCCGGAATATGCCAACGGGCATCCTTTTGGGTGTCCGCGCCCTCACGTAGAGTGCTGAAGGCGGGTGGCGTAGCCCGTAACTCTTTTGGGTGACCGTCGTTGAGAGTGCGGAGGCGGTTGGCAGAACACCGGAACTCCGGTCCTGGCGGCGCGGAGGTGCCCCCGACGGGGTGCCCCTCCGCTCGGCCGGCGGGGATCAACCGCACAGGTGAAGTTTCGTTACAGCCTGGAGGCTCAAGGTGATGCGCATCAGCAGCGGAGGGCGGCCATGACTTCCGTCCTCGTTTGCGACGACTCCCCGCTCGCCCGGGAGGCGCTGCGCCGTGCGGTCGCGACGGTGCCCGGCGTCGAGCGGGTGACCACGGCCGCCAACGGCGAGGAAGTCCTCCGCCGCTGGGGCGCCGACCGTTCCGACCTCGTCCTGATGGACGTGCGAATGCCCGGCCTGGGCGGTGTGGAGACGGTGCGGCGGCTGCTGTCCGCCGATCCGGGCGCCCGCATCATCATGCTCACCGTCGCGGAGGACCTGGACGGCGTGGCGCTGGCCGTCGCCGCCGGTGCCCGGGGGTACTTGCACAAGGACGCCTCCCGCGCCGAGCTGCGCGCCACCGTCACGCAGGCCCTGGCCGACCCGACGTGGCGGCTGGCCCCGCGCCGGCTGCGCTCCGCCGAGATGGGGGCCGCGCCCACGCTCACCGCGCGGGAGATCCAGGTGCTGGAGGGCATGAGCCACGGCCGGTCCAACGCGGAGATCGGCCGTGAGCTGTTCCTCTCCGAAGACACGGTCAAGACGCACGCCCGGCGCCTGTTCAAGAAGCTCGGCGCGTCCGACCGCGCGCATGCGGTGGCCCTCGGGTTCCGCTGGGGCCTCGTCCGCTGAGTCCGGACGGGGCGCCGCCGGAGCCCCGCGCTCCGCGCGTCCCGTCCCGGTGCCGCCCCGTGACGTGCGCCGCCGCCCCCGCCCGGCGGGAGCGCCGGCCCGCCGTGCGGGGGCGCGGACCCGCCCCTCCCCGGGGGCGCCGCGCCCCCGGGGAGGGGCGCCGTCGGCCGGGCTCCGCACAAAATCCCGCGATGCCGCATGCTTGGAGTGGTGACTTCCGGCCCCGGCACGCCGTCCGGACCCGTCGGCGGCCGCCGACCGGGACGGTGTGTGAGGTAACCCGAGAGGGGGAGGGCTAGCGGTATGGCCACGGGCGCGCTCCGATATAACGCTTCAGGGCACAACCAGGGCAGCGGTGCGGCGAACGCCGCGACGCCGGTGCACCATGGACCGATGCGCGACGACACCACCCCGGGCACCACCGTCGTGCCACCGGAGCGTGGCTCGGGCATCGGCGCCGTCGTGCGCCGGGCCGTCGCGGGGGACGAGCAGGCGACGCACGACCTGCTGGCGCACGTCCACCCGCTCGCGCTGCGGTACTGCCGCACCCGGCTCAGCCGGCTGCCCGGTGACGCCCGCCACTTCGTCGACGATCTGGCGCAGGAGGTCTGCCTCGCGGTGCTGTGCGCCCTGCCGCGCTACCGGGACACCGGCAAGCCCTTCGAGGCGTTCGTCGTCGCCATCGCCCAGCACAAGGTCGCCGACCTCCAGCGGGCCGCGATGCGGCACCCCGGCTCCACCGCCGTGCCCTCCGACGAGATGCCCGAGCAGCCCGACGACAGCCTCGGGCCCGAGGAGCGGGCGCTGCTGAGCAGCGACACCGAGTGGGCGAAGAAGCTGCTGGCGAACCTGCCGGAGCACCAGCGCGAGCTGATCCTGCTCCGGGTCGCGGTGGGCCTGACCGCCGAGGAGACGGGCCAGGTGCTGGGCATGTCGCCCGGCGCGGTGCGCGTCGCCCAGCACCGCGCGCTGTCCCGGCTGCGCGCGCTGGCCGGGCAGTAGGGGCCGGGGCGCCGCCGCTCCCGGCCCACCCTCCCGGAGCGGGGTCCCGGGGCTCCGTCGTAGGTTCCTACGGACACGGCTCGCCCGTTTGGACCGTTAGCATGGGTGCACGTGCCGCGGCAAGACCATGGGGAAGGTGTCATGACTGACTACGTCGACGGAGTGCCGGAGAAGTTCGCGCGGCTCGGGCTGACCTACGACGACGTGCTGTTGCTGCCCGGTGAGGCGGACATGGCGCCGCAGGACATCGACACCTCCTCCCTGGTCTCCCGCAACGTCCGGGTGAACGTCCCGCTGCTGTCGGCGGCGATGGACAAGGTGACCGAGGCCCGCATGGCCATCGCCATGGCCCGCCAGGGCGGCGTCGGCGTGCTGCACCGCAACCTGTCGATCGAGGAGCAGGCCGCCCAGGTGGACCGGGTGAAGCGCTCGGAGTCCGGCATGGTGGCCGACCCGATCACCATCCGCCCCGACGCCACCCTGCGCGAAGCCGACGAGCTGTGCGGGCGGTTCCGCATCAGCGGCGTCCCGGTGACGGACGCGGCGGGCAAGCTGCTGGGCATCGTCACCAACCGCGACATGGCCTTCGAGCTGGACCGCACGCGCCAGGTCCGCGACGTCATGACGCCGATGCCGCTGGTCACCGGCCGGGTGGGCATCGAGCGCTCCGACGCCATGGAGCTGCTGCGCCGCCACAAGATCGAGAAGCTCCCGCTGGTGGACGACGCGGGCCGCATCAAGGGCCTCATCACCGTCAAGGACTTCGTCAAGGCCGAGAAGTACCCCAACGCCGCCAAGGACGCCGAGGGCCGGCTGATCGTCGGCGGCGCCGTCGGCGTGGCCGGTGACGCCTACGACCGGGCCCAGGCGCTGATCGAGGCGGGCGTGGACTTCGTGGTCGTGGACATCGCGCACGGCCACTCCCGGCTCGTGGGCGACATGATCGCCAAGATCAAGTCCAACCACACCGGCGTGGACGTCGTCGGCGGCAACGTCGCCACCCGCGAGGGTGCGCAGGCGCTGGTGGACGCCGGGGCGGACGGCGTCAAGGTCGGCGTCGGCCCGGGGTCCATCTGCACCACCCGCGTCGTGGCCGGCATCGGCGTCCCGCAGGTCACCGCGATCTACGAGGCCGCGCTCGCCGCCCGCGAGGCCGGCGTCCCGGTCATCGGCGACGGCGGCCTCCAGTACAGCGGCGACATCGCCAAGGCGATCGTCGCGGGCGCCGACACCGTGATGCTCGGCAGCCTTCTCGCGGGCTGCGAGGAGTCCCCCGGCGAGCTGCTGTTCATCAACGGCAAGCAGTTCAAGTCCTACCGCGGCATGGGCTCGCTGGGTGCCATGCAGACGCGCGGCGAGCAGCGCTCCTTCTCCAAGGACCGCTACTTCCAGGAGGAGGTCAGCGGCGACGACAAGCTGATCCCCGAGGGCGTCGAGGGCCAGGTGCCCTACCGCGGCCCGCTGTCCGCCGTCGTCCACCAGCTCGTCGGCGGTCTGCGCCAGTCCATGTTCTACGTCGGCGGGCGCACGGTGGGGGAGATGAAGGAGCGCGGCCAGTTCGTCCGCATCACCGCCGCGGGCCTGAAGGAGAGCCACCCGCACGACATCCAGCTCACCGTCGAGGCGCCCAACTACTCGCGGCGCTGAGCCCCCGGCCACGCGCGTGAGACGGGACGCGGCCCCCGCTCGCCCCTGGGCGATACTGGGGGCCGCACACCAACGGGAAGGGCAGCAGTAGTGACTGAGATCGAGATCGGGCGCGGCAAGCGCGGGCGCCGGGCGTACGCCTTCGACGACATCGCCGTCGTGCCGAGTCGCCGCACGCGGGACCCCAAGGAGGTCTCGATCGCCTGGCAGATCGACGCTTACCGCTTCGAGCTGCCGTTCCTGGCCGCGCCGATGGACTCCGTCGTCTCGCCGCGGACGGCCATCCGCATCGGTGAGCTCGGCGGCCTCGGCGTCCTCAACCTCGAAGGGCTGTGGACGCGCTACGAGGACCCCGAGCCGCTCCTCGCGGAGATCGCGGAGCTGCCCGAGGGCGACGCCAACCGCCGCCTCCAGGAGATCTACGCCGAGCCGATCAAGGAGGAGCTGATCGGCCGGCGCATCAAGGAGGTGCGCGACGCCGGGGTGGTGACCGCCGCCGCGCTCTCCCCCCAGCGCACCGCGCAGTTCTCCAAGGCCGTCGTCGACGCGGGCGTGGACCTTTTCGTCATCCGGGGCACCACCGTCTCGGCCGAGCACGTCTCCTCGGCCGCCGAGCCGCTCAACCTCAAGCAGTTCATCTACGAGCTCGACGTCCCCGTGATCGTGGGCGGCTGCGCCACCTACACCGCGGCCCTCCACCTGATGCGCACCGGCGCGGCGGGCGTGCTCGTCGGCTTCGGCGGCGGTGCCGCGCACACCACGCGCAACGTGCTGGGCATCCAGGTGCCGATGGCCACCGCCGTCGCGGACGTGGCCGCAGCCCGCCGCGACTACCTCGACGAGTCCGGCGGCCGCTACGTGCACGTCATCGCCGACGGCGGTGTGGGCTGGTCCGGCGATCTGCCGAAGGCGGTGGCCTGCGGTGCCGACGCGGTGATGATGGGCTCCCCGCTCGCCCGCGCCGCCGACGCGCCGGGCCGCGGCCACCACTGGGGCATGGAGGCCGTCCACGAGGACGTGCCGCGCGGCAAGAAGGTCGACCTGGGCACCGTGGGCACCACCGAGGAGATCCTCACCGGCCCCTCGCACACCCCGGACGGCGCCATGAACTTCTTCGGCGCGCTGCGCCGCGCGATGGCCACCACCGGCTACAGCGACCTCAAGGAGTTCCAGCGCGTCGAGGTCACCGTGGCCCGCAGCCGCTGACCCACCCACCCGGGCCGCCCCGCTCCGGGGGCGCCCCGGGCCCCGGCGCGTCGTCGTCCGGCCGAGCCCGCGTCGGACCTGCCCCACTGTGAGCGGGCCGGGCCCTGTGCGTCCCGGGCTCCCGGGCCCGCGCGCCGACCGGGCGGCGGCGGTCCGGCCCACCGCGCGGTACGCCGAGCGCGGCCCGAGCGGGCGGCGCGCGGCCGTGTGCCGTCGGCGGCGCCGCCTCCGCGGGCGAACGCCGCCGACGCTCGGCGCGCCGACGCCCGCTCCCGCCCCGCCGGGCCCTGGCGCGCGCCGACGCCGCCCGTCCCGGTCCACCGCCGCGCTCCCCTGGCGCCCGGGCTTCCGGGCGCCGCCCAGGACGACGAGCGCCTCGGCCTGCCCCGCCCCGCCGACCGGGTGCCGGGGCCGTCCGCGTCCCGCCGACCGGGCGCCGGGGTCGTCCGCGTTGCAACGGCCGGGCGCCGGTCCTGTTCCGCGTCCCGCCGACCGGGCGCCGGGGCCGTCCGCGTCTCGACGGCCGGGTGTCCCTCCCGCCGGCGCACGCCACGGCGGCGGGCCCGGCCCAGCGGCCGCGCCGCACCCGGCCCGCCGGGTCGCCCCTCGCGCGGCTCCTCCGCGCGCCCACGTCGGCGCCACCCCACCGGCCCGCGCCCTCGCGGGCGTTGCCGTGCCGGTGCTCCGGCTCCGCCCCCGTGGTGGGCGTGGGCCCGGTGTGTCGGGCGGTGTCCGGTATGCGGGGTGCGTCATGCGCTTACCGAAGAGTAAGGGTTGCGCGGTGCTTGTCGTGCCGCCACGCGTGCTTGATACTCACGTGACTGAAGGGCATGCCCATGTCATTCAGTCCGCCCACTCGGCGGGCACCCCCCACGGCGCGGTCCGGCGCCGCACCCCGGTGCGCGGGCCCGTGCCACCCAACGATGAGTGAGGCCCCTGTGCAGCACAGACGCATACTCTGGGCCGCCGCGGTCGCCGCGGCGCTCAGCGTCATCGGCGCCGGCAGCGGCGTGGCCGCTCCGGACACCGCGGACTCGGCCGCGGCGGACGACCACGCCTACGTCTACCGCGTCCACGGCGGCGCCGACGCCCCGCAGAGCGCGTTCGGCTCCTTCGACCTGCTCGAAACCCGTGAGGGCGACGACCTGTTCGTCCTCGGGGACGCCGGCACGGCCGCGGACCTGAAGGCGGCGGGCCTGCGTCCGACCGTCGAGGAGAAGCTGGAGCCGGCGCCCTGGGAGCCGCCCAAGCGCAGCGGTCAGGCGCCGCGCATGACGGAGGCGCTCGCCGAGGAGACGTACTACGGCGGCTACCGCACGGTCAACGCCCAGTACGCCCACCTCGACCAGGTCGCCTCCGACCACGCGAACCTCGCCACCGTCGTCGACTTCGGCGACTCCTGGCGCAAGTCCACGGGCCGCCCCGGCGGGTACGACCTGAAGGCGATCTGCCTGACGAAGAAGACCAGCGGGAGCTGCCGGCTCGACCCGAACTCGGACAAGCCGCGCTTTCTCCTCCAGGCCCAGGTCCACGCGCGCGAGCTGACCACCGGCGAGATGGCCTACCGGTGGATCGACTACCTCACCGACGGCTACGGCCGCGACGCCAAGGCCACCGAGCTGCTGGACACCCGCGAGATCTGGGTGGTGCCGATCGGCAACCCGGACGGCGTCGACATGGTCCAGCAGGGCTTCTCCGGCGGGCCCAGCGGCCAGCAGTGGCACCGCAAGAACGCCAACCACACGCACGGCAGCAACTGCTCGGAGAACTCCGGCAGCGGCATCGGGATCGACCTCAACCGCAACAACAGCTCCCACTGGGGCGGCGCGGGCACCAGCTCGAACCCGTGCAGCCAGGTCTACAAGGGCCCGGCCGCGGACTCCGAGCACGAGAACCGGGCGCTGCACGCCCTCTACCGCGACCTGTTCCCCGACACCCGCGGCAGCGGCGACACCACGCCCGCCGACGCCGACACCCAGGGCTTCTTCGTCACCCTGCACAGCTACGCCAACATGGTGCTCTTCCCCTGGGGCTGGAACGCCGGCGTGAACACCGGCAACGACGCCGACCTGCGGCGCATGGGCAAGGACCTCGCCCAGCTCGCGGGCAGCTCCTGGCAGTACGGCCAGCCCGGCGAGATCCTCTACAACGCCAGCGGCGGCCACGACGACTGGGCCTACGACGAGCTCGGCGTGCCCAGCTACACCTTCGAGGTCGGGCCGAACAGCGGGAGCTGCGCCGGCTTCCACCCGTCCTACTCCTGCCAGAACACCTTCTGGAACCAGGTCAAGCCGATGCTGGTCTACTCGGCGGAGAACGCGGCCGACCCCTACGGCGGCGGCACCGACCCGGGCCCGGACCCCGAGCCCACCTGCTCGGCGTCCAACGGCACCGACATGGCCGTCCGCGACCACGCCACCGTCAACTCGCCGGCCACCGTCAGCGGGTGCGGGCGCGGTGCCTCGGCCACGGCCACGGTCGACGTGCAGATCCGGCACACCTACATCGGTGACCTCACCGTGCAGCTCGTCGCGCCCGACGGCAGCACGTACACGCTGCACAACCGGTCCGGCGGGAGCACCGACGACATCGACCAGACCTACACCGTGAACCTCTCCTCGGAGGCGGCCGACGGCACGTGGAACCTCCGCGTCACCGACTCGGCCACCTGGGACACCGGCACGCTCCTGGGCTGGGAGCTGACGGTGTAACCACCGGCGCCCCGCGCCCCGGGCCCGCCCGCCCGTGCCACCCCGCGCGCCCCGCGACCGTCGCACCACGGCGGTCGCGGGGCGCGCGCGTCGTGCCGTGGGGGCCGCGAGGCGACGGTCGCGGGGCGCGCCGGGGTGGCCGCGAGGCGACGGTCGCGGGCGCGCCGGGGGCCGCGCCGCCCCGCGGGTTCAGCCCAGCGCGAGCAGGGTCTGCCAACTGTAGGAGCCCACCTGGTAGCGCGTGCCGTGCCCGGCGGGGCCGCCGGGGTAGAGGTAGAGCGCGCCCTCGTGGTGGACGCCCCAGAAGTCGGGGACGCCGTCGCCGGTGACGTCCGGGGTGCCGCGCAGCATCGGCATGTTCGCCCGGCTCCACCCCGCCGTGCCGTACGACTCGTCCCGGCCGGTGCCCGACGCCGCCCCGGTGGCCAGCGAGTCCAGGTCCACGCCGCCTGCGGACGCCGGGGCGCCGTGCCGGAGCTTGAGGGTGTTGCCGTCGCGGAAGAGCAGGTCGGCGGTGCCGTCGCCGGTGATGTCGGCGACGCTCACCAGGTCGCGCTCGCGCCAGACCGCGGCGGTGGTGAGGCGGCGGGCCTCGGTGAACGCGCCGCCGGTGTACCCGCTGAACGCCCACAGCTCGTCGTCCGCCAGCGCGAACGCGTCCCCGTGGCCGTCCCCGGTGACGTCCTCGGCGGTCACGAGCTGGGTGAGGTCCGCCGGGTCCGGCGCGCCCTCGGGCAGCAGCACCGCCACGCGCCGGCCCACGTCGAAGCCGCCGTAGCCGTCGCCGGGGTGCACGTACAGCCGGCCGTCGGGCATGCGGGCCAGCAGGTCGGTGACGCCGTCGCCGGGGAACCAGTCGCCGGTGTGGCTGATCAGCGCGGGGGCGCCCGTGTCGTCGGTCCAGTGGTCGTCGTCCAGCGGGCGGCCGGCGTCGTGGGCGCCGGGCTGGTGGACGTGGACGTCGCCGCGGTCGTCGGCCGGGTAGCTGCGCAGGTGGCCCACCGAGTCGATGGCCAGCAGGTCGGGGTACCCGTCGCCGGTGACGTCGCCGGGGGCGTCGAGCGCCTCGCGGGGGGTGACGTAGAACAGGTACTCGGTGTGCCGGGAGACGTTGCCCACCTGGTCGACGCCGCGCACGTACAGCCGGTTGGGCCCGGCGTAGGCGGGCGCGGCGCTCACCGTCGCGCTGCCGTCCACCGCCGTCGCGCTCTTGTCGAAGGTGTCGGCGTTGAGGCTGTACTCGTAGCGGGCCGGGTGCTCGCCGGTCTCGGTGGTGAAGGTGAAGTCCCCCAAGGCGCCGAACCGCACCCGCGACCAGGTGGCGCCGTCCTCACCGGGCTCGGGGAAGTCGGCCGAGCTCACGGCGGGGGAGGGCGGGGCGGTGTGGTCCACCTGGAAGCGGCAGGGCTGGACGCCGGTCGGGGCGAAGTAGGAGACGGCGCCCTCCGCGTCGACCGAGCGCACGTCCCAGGCGTAGGTCTGCCCGTGCTCGAAGTCCTCCCAGGCCAGGGTGACGTGCGCGTAGCCGTCGCTGTCGGTCGTGCGCTCGGCGTCGTAGAGGGAGCCGGTGCCGGCGCCCTGCCGCCACACCCGGAAGTGGAGCCGGCGCAGGTTGCCGTCGGGGTCGGAGCCCCGGGCGCGGAAGGTCAGGTCGGACTTGCCCACCGCGGAGTACGGGGTGGTCAGGTCGCAGTCCGGGCCCGGTGTCATCGTCTGCCGCGTGGGCTGGTTGGGCCTGCGGTTGTACTCCAGCTCCAGGTAGGGCGCGTTCTCGCCGTTGGCGCGGAACTTCTTCCAGGCGTGCGTGTCGGTCTCGCTGGCCGCGCGCAGGCCGAGGGTGATGGTGGACCACCCGCCGTCGGCGGCGTCCTGGGCGACCGACTTGACGTTCAGTCCGACCCAGCGGTCGGGGCAGGAGCCGGACTTGTAGCCGTGGCCGTTGGTCGCCGAGTCCAGCACGCGGGCCCAGCGCGGCTGGTTGTTCCACGTGGTGCCGCTGTTGATGGTGTTGGTGGCCCACAGGTCGTACGTCCGGGACGCGCAGCCCCACGAGTACGTCTGCAGCGCGCGGAACGTGGCCGACCGGATGCTGGCGCCGCGGAGTTTCGGGTCGTGCTCGAAGGTGAACAGCGAGCGGGAGAGCCCGCCGGACGTCGCCTCGTAGCCGACGCGGGCCTCGTTCGTGCCGTCGTTGTAGTTGCGCCCGTTGTAGAAGCTGGAGTTCGGGTACTTCTTGTACACCAGCGTCCAGTTCTTCTTGCGGCCCTTGAAGGACGGGTCGACGAAGACCGGGTAGACGGTGTCCTCGCCGGTCAGCAGGCCGGCGTCCGGGGTCACGCGCAGCACGTCGTCCGCGTCGAGCGCGGCGTCCAGCACGCTGTCGTGGCCACCGGGCTGCGGCCCGGCGAGTCCGGGCAGGCGCAGCGTCTCGTGCGCCGTCTCGATGACGTCGGGCTCCTCGCCGACGGTGACGGCGGGCTCGCCCGCGGAGTCCCAGGCGAACGGCGTCGGGGACGCGGCCATCTCCACCCCGTCGGCGTCCAGCGCCTGGACGGTGCGGGAGTCCGCATCGAGGTGGAAGTCCAGGTCGGGGGAGGCCAGGCGGTAGGTCAGCTCCGCCAGCAGCGGGTCCTGCGCGGCCTGCCGGTCGTGCACGATCAGCACGTGCGAGTAGCCGCTGTCGCGCGCCGTCATGAGCAGGTCGATGCCGGGGCGCACGTTCTCGTACAGCGCGCGCGGGCCGCTGACCACGGGCTCGGGCAGCGGACCCGGCCAGCTCACGGTGAGCTCGTGCCCGCCGGTGGTGAGCCGCACCAGCGGCGACCACTGGACCGGCGGGTCGGCCGCCGGGCGGAGCTGGGTGCGGTGGCCGCCGTCCGTGCCGCCGCTGAAGAGCAGCGGGTCGTTGACCGCCCGGGGCGCGTAGCCCCCCTCGACCCGCTCCAGGTCGGTGTCGATCGCGCGCCAGCCGTCCGCGGTGCGCGCGCGGACGGTGTCGCTGTAGACGCGGGTGCGCCAGGAGCCGTCGGGCAGGGCCCAGGTGGTGGAGGTGGCGGTGCGCTCGGCCGCCACCTCGACGTCCTCGCCCGTCTCCCTGGCCAGGGCCATGGCCTCCGGGGCGTCCAGGGGGCCGGTCTCCCGCGCGCCGTCGGCCGCGGGGCCGGGGGCGTCGCCGGAGAGGTGCACGGCGAGCGGCGCGGCGACGGCGAGGGCGAGGAGCGCGGCCAGACCCGCGAACGCCGTGCGCGAGGGCCGCCGCGCCCACCGCCGCCGGGTGGGCCGGGGCCCGTCGTCCGAATCCCCCGGAATACCCGTGCTCTCCACGGCGGCCATGTCGTCGCTCGCCCCCCATTGAATGACGCCTGTCGTGCCGGCACGGGTCGGCGCAATTGCGGCCACTCGCGCACAGCGGTGCGAGCAGAGCATGGCGCATCTTCACGGGTTCGTCACGCGGTTCCCGGGCATGCGCCGAGGCCGGGGACGGAAAAGGGCGACGGCGCGTGCGGGCCCTCCCGGCGGCCCGCCACCCGCGGTGTCGCCGGGTTGTGACCGGTTTTTTCGGGCAAGTGGGACATGGTGGCACTGTGTTCGTCCGGTTACCGCCTGACCTGCGCTCCTTCAGGCGCAAGACCCGCATGATCATCGCATCGGTGGAATTCCCGGCCTTTTGCCGACCACTTCGTATTCGGCGCCCAACGGCCCGGTTATTTCTTGTGCGTCATGTCACAGGTGAGCTCGGAAAGTGGAATCCCGGTGACGCGGTGTGCATAGTTCTCGCGGTTCTGTGTCTTTTCTGTGTGGGCCGCCCGGGGCTGTCTGCGCGGTTTTCCTGGGGGGTTTTGCTGTGTCCACGCATGCGGACCGGAACTGGTTCCGGCGACCGGGCCGGGGCCCGCGCCGCGCGGCGCGCAGGCGCCGCTCGGCGCAGGGGCTGGGCGCGTCGCTGGCGGCCCTCATGGTCGTCACGCTGCTCCCCGCCTCCGCCCTCGCGCTGCCGCCGGGCGACCCGCGCACCGGGCCGGAGCTGACCGCGCTCCAGCAGGAGGACGCGGCCGGGCTGGACGCGGAGAGGGCCGCGGAGTTCGACGAGTGGGCCGGGGACCTCACCCCGCCGGTGGAGTACCAGCCGAGCGCCGTGGCGGTGCCCGAGGGCGGCACCGCGCAGGTGCCGCTGGACACCGCGGGCGAGGAGCTCGTCCGCGCCGGTGACCTGCCGGTGAGCCTGGGCAAAGCCTCGCCGACGGCCGACGACCCCGAGCCCCCGCAGCCGTCGGGCACCTGGAACGTCGCCCTGGAGCCGCGCACCACCGCCGAGGGGGCCGGCGTCGACGGCGCGCTCATCACGGTGACGCCGCCCGCCACCGGGGCCACGCCCGTCGACGTCGCCCTGGACTACTCCGCGTTCGAGGACCTCTACGGCACCGAGTGGGTGACGCGGCTGAAGCTGGAGCAGCTCCCCGAGTGCTTCCTGACCACCCCTGAACTGCCCGAGTGCACCACCCCGGTGGAGGTGGGCTCGGCCAACGACCCCGGCGCCGACACCGTGCGCGCCACCGTCGACCCGGCCCGCGCGCAGGCGTCCGGCCTGTCCACGCAGGCCGGCGGCGGCCCGATGGTGCTCGCCGCCACCGACTCGGCGGCCGGCGCGGGCGGCACGTACAAGGCCACCGACCTCTCCCCGACCGGCTCCTGGACGGCCGGTGGCTCCGGCGGCGGTTTCTCCTGGTCCTACCCGATGACCGTGCCCGCCGCCCCGGCCGGTCCGGCGCCCAAGGTCGGCCTCTCCTACTCCTCGCAGTCCGTGGACGGCAAGACGTCGGTGGCCAACGGGCAGGCGTCCTGGGTCGGCGACGGCTGGAGCTACCACCCCGGCTTCATCGAGCGCCGCTACCGCTCCTGCGCCGACGACCGCGCGGGGACGCCGAACAACGACAACGCCACGGACAAGAAGAAGGGCGACCTGTGCTGGGCGGGGCCCAACGTCGTCATGTCACTCGGCGGCAGCACCACCGACCTGGTCTACGACGACGGCACCTGGACCCCGGCCGCCGACAGCGGCGCCAAGGTCGAGCTGAAGAAGGACACCGGCCTGGGCAACGGCGACAACGACGGCGAGTACTGGGTCATCACCCAGCGGGACGGCACCCGGTTCTACTTCGGCAAGCACGCCGTGGGCGACCGCGCCCCGACCAACTCCGTCTTCACCGTCCCCGTCCACGGCAACCACGCGGGCGAGCCCTGCCACGCGAGCGCCTACGCCGACTCCGCCTGCACCCAGGCCTGGCGCTGGAACCTGGACCACGTCGTCGACGTGCACGGCAACGCCATGGTCATCGACTGGGCGAAGGAGACCAACCGCTACGCCCGCAACGGCGAGTACCAGGAGCACGTCCCCTACGTGCGCGGCGGCTACCCCAAGCGCGTCGACTACGGCCTGCGCGCCGGCGACCTCGACGGCGCCCCCGCCGCCCGGGTGGTGTTCTCCGTCGCCGAGCGCTGCCTGAAGGAAGGCCGCGTCGACTGCGCCGAGGAGGACTTCACCTCCGACAACTACGAGGACAAGCAGCCCTGGTGGGACACCCCCGCCACGCTGCACTGCAAGGCCGACGCCGAGAACTGCTACGTCACCTCGCCCACCTTCTGGACCCGCAAGCGCCTCACCGGCGTCACCACCTACGCCCAGCGCACCCCCGGCTCGACCGCGCTGTCGAAGGTGGACAACTGGTCGCTGGAGCACGCCTTCCCCAAGCAGCGCACCGACACCCACCCGCCGCTGTGGCTGGAGTCCGTCACCCGCACCGGCTACGACCCCGACGGCGGCGCCACCACCCTGCCCCCGGTGACGTTCCTGCCCAACGTCGTCGACATGCCCAACCGCGTCGCCCGCTCCGCCTCCGACCCGACGCCGGACTTCGACCGGCTGCGCGTGGAGACCATCCGCACCGAGACCGGCGGCGAGATCGAGGTCGGCTACTCCGACCCCTGCCCCCTGGGCGCCGACCCCGCACCCGAGACCAACGGCACCCGCTGCTTCCCCGTCCACTGGTCGCCGGACCCGGAGCTGGAGGAGCCGGAGACCGAGTGGTTCAACAAGTACGTCGTCACCCGCGTCGTCGAGCGCGACCGCGTCGCCCGCCAGCCCGACGTCGTCACCACCTACACCTACGAGGGCGACGCCGCCTGGGCCAAGGACACCAACGAGTTCGGCAAGCCCGCCCTGCGCACCTACAGCCAGTGGCGCGGATACGCCGCCGTCACCGTGCGCAAGGGCGTGACGACCGCCGGGCCCGGCGACCACGACGCCACCGTGCGCACGCAGACCCGCACCCGGTACTTCCGCGGCATGTCCGAGGACGCGGGGCGGGCGAAGGTGACGGTGCGCGACTCCACCGGCGCCGCGCTCGCCGAGGACCTGCTGCCCTACCAGGGCCTGGTAGCCGAGACGCTCACCTACGACCGGGACGGCGGCGACGTCGAGCAGCGCACCGTCACCCGCCCGTGGGCGCTCAGGACGGCGGCGCGCCCCCGCACCGGGCTGCCGGACCTGGAGGCGTGGCGCGCCGGCGTCGAGCGCAAGGACGCCGTGCAGTCGGTCAGCGGCGGCGAGCGCACCGTCCGCACCGTCACCACCGTGGAGGACACCTACGGGCTTCCCGAGACGGCCTACCGCTACACCCTCACCCCCAAGGACGGCGGCGGGCACACCGTCGGCGACGAGCAGTGCACCGTCAACAGCTACGTGCACAACCCCGCCAAGCACCTGATCGGCCTGGTGCAGCGGCAGCGCGTGACGGTCGGCGACTGCGCGGCCGCCGCGTCCGCCACCGGCTCGGACGTCGTCTCCGACACCCGCACCTCCTACGACGCCGAGAACGCCTTCGGCACCAGCCCCGTGCGCGGCCTGCCCCGCCAGATCGACACCGTCGCGGCCGACGGCGACGGCTGGGTCACCAGCGCCCGCAGCACCTACGACGCGCTCGGCCGCGCCACCGCCGTCACCGACGCCGACGGCAACACCACCCGCACCGCCTTCTCGCCCGCCACCGGCCCCGCGTTCAGCACGACCACCACCAACCCGGCCGGACACGCCACCCGGACCACCGTCGACCCCGGGCGCGGCACGCCCCTGCAGACCACCGACGCCAACCAGCGCACCACCACCCTGGCCTACGACGACCTCGGCCGCGTCAGCGCCGTGTGGACGCCGTCCCAGGAACCGGCGCTCGACCCCGCCGCCCACACCTTCGGCTACCAGATCGCCGAGGACGCCCCGCCCGTCGTCACCACCCGCACCCTGCGCGACAACGGCACCTACGAGGACTCACTCACCCTCCTGGACGGCCTGCTCCGGCCGCGCCAGACGCAGACCGAGGCGCTCGGCGGCGGCCGCGTCGTCACCGACACCCGGTACAACGCGCTCGGCACCGTCGCCGCCACGCACAACGGCTACCACGCGCAGGGCGAGCCGGAGGCGGAGCTGTTCTGGCCCGAGAGCCTCTTCCAGATTCCCAACTCCACGGAGACCGCCTACGACGGCCGCGGCCGCCCGGTGAAGGCGACCACCCTGTACGCGGGCGAGGCCGACCACTCCGCCGTCACCACCTACGGCGGGGACTGGACGCTGACGGAGACGGGCAAGACGGCCGACGGCACGTCGACGCGGCGCGGCAGCAAGGCCACGAAGGTGTGGACCGACGCCCTGGGCCGCACCACCCTCGTCCAGCACGCCACCGACACCCGCCTCACCTCCTGGAACGACACCCGCTACGCCTACGACGCGCGCGGCAACCACACCGAGGTCACCGACCACGAGGGCAACGCCTGGAGCTACACCTACGACGCGCGCGGCCGCCTGACCGCCAGCACCGACCCCGACATGGGCACCGCCGCCTTCACCTACGACGCGCTCGACCGCCAGGTCACCGCCACCGACGCGCGCGGCGAGACCCGGCACACCACCTACGACGTGCTCGGCCGCGCCACCCACGTGCGCGAGGACTCCGCCGACGGCGCGCTCGTCACCGCCTACACCTACGACACGCTGTTCGGCGCCAAGGGCCTGCCCGTCGCGGCCACCCGGTACGTCGACGGCGCCGCGTACACCACCGAGGTCACCGGCTACGACAGCGAGTACCGGCCCACGGGCACGCGGACGACGATCCCGCTCACCCCGCTCACCACCGGCCTGGCCGGCGTCTACACCACCGGCCAGACCTACACCGCGACCGGCAAGCCGCTGGTCAGGACGCTGCCGGCGACACCGGGCGGCCTGCCCGGGGAGGAGGTGGTCACCCGGTACAACGGCGAGGGCGCCCCCGTGACCACCTCCGGCCACGACTGGTACACCGCCGGGACCGACTACAGCGTCTACGGGGAGGTGCTGCGTACCGCCTCGGGCGAGGCGCCGCACCGGGTGTGGTCGACCGCCGAGTACGACGTCCACACCCGCCGCCTGGACCGCGTCGTCACCGACCGGGAGGAGTCCGGGCCGCACCGCCTGGCGAACACCTACTACGGCTACGACGTCGTCGGCAACGTCACCTGGATCACCGACGTCCGCCCCGACGGCACCCGTGACCGCCAGTGCTTCAGCTACGACGTGCTGGGCCAGCTCCGGCACGCGTGGACCGGCGCCCAGGGCGGCTGCCCGCGCGCGTCCGGCGCCCGTGACGCGGGCCCGGACCCGGCCGACGTCACAGCGGGCCCGGACGGCGACGGCTACCACCGCACCTACACCTACGACGCGATCGGCAACCGTCTCTCCCTGACCGACCACGACCTGTCGGACCCGGCCCTGTCCGACACCTACAGCTACACCTACGGCACCGCCCAGCCCCACACCCTGACCCGCGTGGACGCGGTGGAGAAGACGGCCAGCGGAACCGTCGAGTCCCTCCAGACCTACTCCTACGACGCGGTGGGCAACACCACCGCGCGCATGGTCGGCGGCGACACGCAGAACCTGGCGTGGACCCCGGAGAACAAGCTCACCACCGTCGACACCGACGACGACGGCACCGCCGACGTCCGCTACGTCTACGACGCCGCCGGCAACCGCCTGCTCGAACGCACCCCCACCGGGGCCACCCTGTTCCTCGGCGACACCGAGGTCACCGTCGACACCACGGGGAACGCCACCCAGGCCCGGCGCTACTACACCCACCCCGGGGCTCCCACCACCGTCCGCTCCACCGGCGGCAGCGCCGACCGGGCCGACCACGAGCTCACCGTCCTCCTCGCCGACCACCACAACACCGCGAACACCGCCGTCACCCTCGCCGACGGCATGCCCGTCCAACGCCGCAAGTTCGACCCCTTCGGCAACCCCCGCGGCACCGAACCCACCGCGTGGCCCGGCCGCGACTCCTTCCTCGGCACCGGCATCGACGACCCCGCCACCGGCCTCACCCACATCGGCGCCCGCGAATACGACCCCACCACCGGCCGCTTCATCTCCGTCGACCCCCTCATCGACATCACCGACCCCACCCAGATGAACGGCTACAACTACGCCAACAACAACCCGGTGACCCTGTGGGACCCCTCGGGCCTACGGCCGCTGATCACCGACTCGGTGGACGGGGACGCACGGTACCTGGAGAACGAGGACGCCTGGTGGTCCGGGGGACAGGACTTCGTCTTCAACGACCGTGACACCACGGTTCGTGAGAACGGCTCCCGGCGCACGACGGTTTCCGCGGTGACCACCGTGAGCACGGCAGGGTCGAAGAAGTCCGTGAGCGTCACCCAAGAGTCGAAAGTATGCACTTACAAGTACTCGGGCGGGTGTTCGTGGCAGCCGGCCAAGGACTACAATAGCGAGGAAGTTCACCTGGCCCTGGACGCGGCAGGGTTCGTGCCGTTCATCGGCCCCTTTGCGGATGGTGCCAACGCGTTCCTCTATCTACGTGAAGGGAACTATTCCGAGGCGGCCTGGAGCCTCGTTGCTTTCGTCCCCGTGGTGGGCGACGCTATCGCCGCCCACCGAAAGGGCGGGAAGCTGGTCTTCGAGGTCCTCGGTACGTGCTCAGCCTCGGGAAGACACAGCTTCGTGCGCGGCACCAAGGTGCTTCTCGCTGACGGCACGGCGAAGCCGATCGAGCAACTGAACCCGGGCGACAAGGTCCTCGCGGCCGATCCGGAGACCGGCAAGCCGGTGGTACGTACCGTGACGGCGGCGATCACCACCGAGGACGACAAGCGGTACGTCGACCTCACCATCGCCACCGAGGACGGTGCCCAGAAGGTCACCACGACGGACCACCACCCCTTCTGGTCCGAGTCCGAGCAGGCATGGCTCGACGCCGGAGACCTCACCCCCGGCACCACCCTGCTCACCGACACCGGCGACCCGGCCACCGTCACCGCCACCCGCACCTACACCGCCCACCAAACCACCCACAACCTCACCATCGCCGACCTCCACACGTACTATGTACTGGCGGGGCAGACGCCGGTCCTCGTGCACAATTCGGGTGGACTCTGTCCGAAAATCCTGGACGAGACCTACAAGTCGGCGAGTACGCCAGCAAAGCTGGAGCATGTTATCGACCCGGAGAAGCATGGCTTCGCTGACCTAGTCGCTCGTTCTGGCGGCCGCGAGCAGGCAATGCGACGTATCGTGGACAGTCTGGGAGATGTAAGAGACCTTCCGACAGCGGGGCGATTTGAAGTGGGTCGAGTCATTGATGGTGAGAACGTGACTATTCGAGGAGCTGTCGTAAACGGCGTTCCGAGAATCGGCACGGCGTTCAACCCCGATAAGTTCCCTGGAGGCAAGTAGATGCGGGTTCCCGTTGAACCGCGCCCGCTGACCAGTAAGGAGCGGGCGGTAGCGGAGCAGATTCTGCAACTGGACTTCCCTGGAGCGGCAGAGCTCCGCCATCAGCTTGATTGGGTTCGGGTAGTTGCCCTGTGGGGATCCAATTCTGCAAGTGTTGACTTGCGAGTCACGAATGACGCGCCTCCTGCTCCTATCTCGGATGGGGTTGTGCCGGTAACTTGCACGGTTATTGACGAGGGGGGTGCACTTATTGGCGAAATCATTCTCTGGACTGAAACGGGCATGTTGTCCGGCCTTGAATACGCCTGGTATGGCGATGAACCCCCGACTTCGCTCCCAGAGGTGGATCGAATAGTCATGTCATAGAGTCTGATCGGATCTACTTCCGGGCGCGAATGGGAAGCCCCGCCGGGATCCGGCGGGGCTTCTGGGGTGTTTGACGGCAACGCTGACGGCAACGTCAGCGGACGACGGCTGCGGCGGGCGGATCGTCGGGGTCGTTGTCGGTAAGGCCGAGTGCGTCGCCCAGGGTGTCGATGGCCTGGCGTTGGAGGCGGAGGCGTACGTGGGCGTAGACGGTGGCGGTGACGCCGATGTGGGCGTGGCCGAGGAGTTCCTTGATCACGACGAGTTCGGCACCCTGTTCCAGGAGCAGGGTGGCGGTCGAGTGCCGGAGGTCGTGAAAACGGATGCGGCGGAGGCCGGCCTTGCGGAGAAGCGTGGCGAAGGCGCGGGTGAGGTTGGTCAGGTCGATCGATCCGCCCTGCGCAGCGGTGAACACATGCCCGCTGTGCTGCCATGTGGTGCCTGCTGACTTGCGCTCACGCTGCTGTTGGGACTGTAAAACGTTCGGTGTAACTCCCGATCAAGGAAGATGCACCGATGACCAGGGAGAACGTGACCGAGCCCGAGACCACCGAGCCGGGTAGGCCGCAGCCGTCGAAGGCTGTGGACGACCAGCTCATCGACGA
>NZ_JAPKFL010000025.1 GCF_026262575.1 Streptomyces marinisediminis | reverse complement strand
CTGTCCGGCCTAAAGCACCAGGTCAGGAAGTGTCGACCCCGCACCCGCGGGGATGGCCCGAGCAGCACCGGCCGGAGGGACACAAGGGCCGCAGTCGACCCCGCACCCGCGGGGATGGCCCGCTGCACGTCGAACGGCATTTCAGACCCTCGATGTCGACCCCGCACCCGCGGGGATGGCCCCTCTCGTCGACGACTTCTACGACACGCGCAATGGTCGACCCCGCACCCGCGGGGATGGCCCCGGCCCGGTGCCCCTGCTGCACCCGCGGATGCCGTCGGCCCCGCACCCGCGGGGATGGCCCGCCATCGCTACTCACATGACGGCCGTCACGGTCGTCGGCCCCGCACCCGCGGGGATGGCCCCCCTTGGACCAGGCCGTCTTCGGAAATGGCGCCGTCGGCCCCGCACCCGCGGGGATGGCCCGCGCGGGGCGAAGCGCCCCTTCAGCTTCCTCTCGTCGGCCCCGCACCCGCGGGGATGGCCCGAGCTGGCGGCGTACCAGGAGATGGCCCAGGACGTCGGCCCCGCACCCGCGGGGATGGCCCGCCGGGCACCCCCAACCGGGGGCCGCGCCGCCAGTCGGCCCCGCACCCGCGGGGATGGCCCCTCGGTGCCGCGGCGGCCGACCACACCCACACAGTCGGCCCCGCACCCGCGGGGATGGCCCGTCGGCCGCCTCGCCCGGCACATCGGCGACGAGGTCGGCCCCGCACCCGCGGGGATGGCCCGCTTGTGCTCGATGCGACCGACGGCCTGCGCCAGTCGGCCCCGCACCCGCGGGGATGGCCCTCTGCATCAGGGCCGGGTGCTCGCTCATGAAGCGTCGGCCCCGCACCCGCGGGGATGGCCCTGGCGTACACATGCGTGATAGCCAGGTCAGGGTGTTGGCGGCGTGAGGTCGGCGAAGGTCAGCTTGCCGTGGGCGTCGGTCTTGCCGGTACCTGCTTCCTGGCCCGTGGTGTCGAGCAGGAGGAATGTGGCTCTGTGCAGGACGTCCCCGGCCGGATCCTTCTTGGTGATGGCGACGCTGCCGACGTCGGGCGCGGGGCCCTTGGTGGGGGCGCTGGAGGCGGAGGGCGTCGGCTCGGCTGGCAGGGCGGACGCGGCTGGTGCCCAGGCGAGTGTGCCGGTCACTGCTGCGGCGATGGCGGTCGACCGGACGATGCGGGCGTGCACGAGGGAAGAGGCTCCTTGATCGATGGAGTGAGAGGGGTCAGCGGGTGCGGCTCGTAGCCCGAGCACGGCGGTGGCGCAGAGCTCAGATGTGAGCGGGGAGCAGGGCGCAGCGACAGGGCAAGGCGGATCAGCGTGATCGGCCGCCTCGGGGGCCCGGCGGAGACGGGACCTGGCGAGCAGTTCGGGCTGCTGTTCGCACCGGCGTGGACCGTGGCCAGTAGCCGGGGAACCAGACGGAGACATACTGGTCGATGGCATCGCGCAGCCCGTTGGTGTGCGCACCTTCCCACGGCACCCAGTCAGGGCGGTCGCCGAACTCCTGGAACGTGCCGTACCCCGCATGCAGGGGTGTGCGGCCCTGGGCCGCGTCGCGGTGGTCGAAGGTCTTGTGATCCTCGAACCGCAGGACGGCGGCGTCGAGTTCACCTCGGTCTTGGTAGGTGGCGACTCGCAGGCCGTCGTACTCATCGGCGCGGACGGTCCTGCAGAAATCGATCCGCAGCCGCAGCGGGCCACCAGGCGCGGGAGAGGCATAGTAGGTGGTGCCGACCACCGCGCAGTCGGCGAAAGGGAGACCCAGAGCGGCGAAGAACTCCCGAGCGTACATCGACATGTGGATCTCCTGGTACAGGTCAGCAGCGTGGGCCGGGCAGGACCGGGCGGCCGGTGGTACTCCAGCGCGGGACGCTGGCAGCGGGGAGCGCGGCCGGTCGCCGGGAAGCAGCCCGCTGGACGTCGAGCGGGGTCGAGGTCGGCAGACGTGGCGGGAGGATGGGGCTGAGCTGGGCCATGCCCTCGACGTAGCTCTGGGTGTCCTGGCGCCAGCGGGCAGCGGAGCTGGATCCGAGACACACTCGGTGACGGCCCTAAGTAGGGCGACGGGGGTGTTGGTGCTGGCGGTGGCGTACCAGGCGGGACGCTCGATGGAGGTACCGGCCCATAGCTGCCAGCGGGCGTCTCGGATGGCCAGCTCGGCTTCCGGGTCAAGGCGCCCTGGGGTGAAGTCCAGCCCGTCGAGCCCGTCGGGTGACTGGACGTCATCCCCGCGTGCGCGGGGAGCAGGTCCTGGCGGAAGACCCTGATGCGGGGATCACCGCGGGTCATCCCCGCATGCGCGGGGAGCAGCCCGTGGCGGCCGATCTCGACGCCACCGGCGCGGGGTCATCCCCGTGTGCGCGGGGAGCAGCTGAATGACCTGCGGGTTTACCCAGGGGGCCGCGGGTTTCGACCGGTTTCAAAGAATCCGACATAACTACCATACGGCAGATACCTTCTCTTGATTTCACCCTCCGGGCGCCGAGAGCATCTTATGAGTTGACGAACCGAAGGCTGCCGCCCGCCTCGCAAGGGAGAGAGTCGCCCTGGCCGGAGGTGCGCGCCGCCCGGGGGCGGGTCGACGGTGGGTGCGCGCCCGCCGCGAGCTGCGGAGTGCGGTGGTGGTCGGCGTCGCCGGGGCCTGGTCAGCGTAGGCCGCCGCCCTGGTGGGGACCTCCTTGCCGGTCCTGCCGCGCAAGGCTTCGTCCTGGTGGCCGAGCCTCTGCCCGGGTGGTGCGGGCCGCGCGGAAGCAGGGCGGGGCCGGGCGGGCCCTCCGTCGCTGCGGCTGGGGCGCCCGCTGACCCGCCGGACCGGCGAGTGCCGACCGGCAGGCCGGCAGGGCCCAGGGGGCGCCCCTGGGGCGGACGTTGGCCCTCGTCGGCGTGGGGTCGGAGGTCGGGGGCTTCCTCGGCCCACCGCTCGCCGCGGCGGACGCGGGGGTGGCGGTCGCTACGCGGGGGCCGTCCCGGGCTGCTGACGGCCGAGCAGGTCGGCGACCTTCCACTGGCGGTCCGCCGGGACGAGGCCGAGTAGCAGCGTCTCCCACATCTCGTCGACCCGGCGGTCCAGGTCCCGGCGGTCGGACAGCACCGAGGAGACCATCTGGATGCCGGCGAGGCCCGAGATCACCAGGTACGCCAGCGCCTGCGGGGAGACGGTCGGCACCAGGTCGCCGTCCTCGACGGCCTCGCGGACGAGCTCCTCGCACGCCTCGATCCACACCTGGTATGCCAAGGGCAGCTCGCCCGTGTAGGTCAGTTCCATCAGCAGCCGGGTGCCGGCGCGCACGACGGCGTCCTGGTCGATCTGTCGCGCCGTCGTCTTGGAGATCACCACCATCTGTTCGAGCGCGTCGGCGTCGCCGCGCCTGACGCGCTCCACGACGGCGGTCATCCGGGCGTTGTGCTCGTCGATGACCGCCGCGGCGAGGGCGTTCTTGGTCGGGAAGTGGAAGTGCAGCGCGCCTCTGGTCGTCCCGGCCCGTTCGATGATCCGTCCGAGGCTCGCGCCGCCGAACCCGTCGCGGTCGAACACGGCCGCGGCGCTGGCGACGATGTGCTGCCGGGTCGCGATCGCCCGTTCCTGCCGTACCTCTCTCATCCGGTGAGGCCTCCCCACCGGGCACCTGTTCTCGTCACCACTCAACCAATCCGGGCGCAACGAACCGACTCGGGACACGGGTGCGTCCCCGGTCTCCCCCGCCGGTGGGGGCCGCGCCCGCTGCCTGAACCGTACGTCGTCCGTCCCCGGCCGTTCTCCCGCGGGCCGCTGGGACGGACGACGACGCCCCGGGCCGTGCGCGGCGGTCGGCGCGGGGCCCGCCCGGTCAGCGCACCGCGGCCGGCTCGGTCAGCCGCCAGCCCCGGGCCCGGCGGCGTTCCCGCCAGGTGCGGGCGTACCGGCCGTCGCGGGCGAGCAGCTCGTCGTGCGTGCCCTCCTCCACGACGCGCCCCTCGTCGAGCACCACGATGTGGTCCGCCGCCAGCAGCGTGTGCGGCCGGTGCGCGATCACCAGGACGGTGCGGTCCCGCGCCAGGGCCGCCATCGCCTGCTGTGTGGCGTGCTCGTTCTCGGCGTCCAGCGCCGCGGTCGCCTCGTCGAAGAGCACGATCGGCGTGTTCTTCAGCAGGGCCCGCGCGATGGAGACGCGTTGTCGTTCGCCGCCGGAGAGACGGTTGCCGCCCTCCCCGACCGGCGCGTCCCAGCCGCCCGGCAGGCGGTCGGCGATGTCGTCGACCCGGGCCGCCCGGGCCGCCGCGCGGACCTCCTCGCCGGTGGCGTCGGGGCGACCGACACGCACGTTGTCCAGGATGGTGCCGTCGAAGAGGTAGACGTCCTGGAAGACCGCCGAGATGACCGACGTCAGATCCTCGGTCCGCAGGTCGCGGACGTCCACACCGCCGACCCGGACCGTGCCGGCGTCGGGGTCGAAGAAACGCGCGATCAGCTTCACCACGGTGGTCTTGCCGGCCCCGGACGGGCCGACCAGCGCGGTCATCCGGCCCTGCGGCACGCGCATCGAGAACCCGTCCAGCACGACGGACCCGTGGTAGCCGAAGCGCACGTCCTCGAGTTCGACGTCGGTGCCCTCCGCCCGTCGCGGCTCGTCCGGTTCGGGCAGCGTCTCGGTGGCGATCAGCTCGTTGACCTCGGTCAGCGCGTTCTCGGCGACCCGGATGGCGCCGCCGAGCTCGGAGGTGAGCATGACCGGATCGACGAAACGGGCCGCCAGCACCAGCAGCGCGATCAGTTCCGCCGGGGCCAGCGCTCCGTCGAGCGCACGGTACGTCCCCAGGGCCAGCAGCACGACGAACGACGCCTGCGCGATGAAGGCGAGCCACACCAGGCCGGGCAGGGCGGCCCGCAGCATCCGGCGACCGGACGCGTGCTGCGCGGTGAGCGCGTCGTCGAGCGCGGTGTGCCCCTGCGCCGTGCGGCCGAAGGCCCGCAGCACCGGCTGGGCGCGCGCGAACTCCACGATGCGCCCGGCGGCTTCGGCGTGGACCCGGTCCGCCTCCTTGTCGGCGGCCGCCATGCCACGGCCGGCCACGCGGTACACCAGCGCCACCGCGGCCGCGGCGACGGCCAGCGAGAGGGCCAGGCGCCAGTCGAAGAGGAACATGGCCAGCACCACGACGAGCGGCGTGACGAAGGTGTCGACCAACTGCCGCAGCAGGTGGGCCGGCACTCCCATGATGTCGACCACGCGCTGCGAGGCCAGGCGCCCGAGTCCGCCGACGCGATCGGGGGTGAACCAGGCCAGCGGAAGCTGCGCGACCTTGTCGCCGATCCGGTGGTGCAGGTCGCGGCTCATGGCCGCCCCGGTCCGGTAGCCGGCCAGCGTCGCCGGGTAGCTGACCGCCGCGTAGCCCAGCCACAGCGCCGCCAGCGCGCCCACCCACGGCCAGGCGCGGGCCGGTTCGTCACCGAGCAGCGCGCGCAGGGCGGGGACGAGCATGACGAACGCAGCGCCCTGCAACACCGCCGCGAGGGTGAACCAGCCGAGGAGCCCGCGCAGTGCGCGGTCGTGTTCGGGACCAAGCGCGGTGAACAGTCGGCGCATCATCGTGCCTCCCCCTTCGCCGCGCCGGCCGCGGCGTGGGCGTGGTGTCCGTCGGTGTCCCGGAGCCCGGCGTGCTCCTGCAGCTCCCACATCCGCGCGTACCTGCCACCGGTGGCGAGCAGTTCCTCGTGGGTGCCCTGCTCGACGATCCGTCCCCGGTCGAGCACCACGATGTCGTCGGCGCCGACCACCGAGGCCAGCCGGTGCGCGACGACGAGCACGGTCCGCCCGGCGGCCAGCTCCGACAGCGCCTCCTGGACCAGCGCCTCGGCCTCGGGGTCGGCGTGGGCCGTCGCCTCGTCGAGCACCACGACGGGGGTGTCCGCGAGGATCGCCCGGGCGATGGACACCCGCTGTGCCTCGCCGCCGGAGAAGCGCACGTCGGTGCCGACCATCGTGTCGTAGCCGTGGGGCAGCGCCTCGACGCGGGCGTCGATGGCCGCCGCCCGGGCCGCCCGGCGCACCGTTTCCTCGTCCGCGTCGGGGCGGGCGAGACGGATGTTGTCCCGCACGCTGGCATCCAGGAGCCGCACGTCCTGGAGGACGAACGACACCAGCCGGTAGAGCTGGTCCTGCGCGATGTCGCGCAGGTCGACGCCGCCGATCGTGACGGAGCCGGCGGTCGGGTCGAAGAAGCGCGGCAGCAGCTTCGCCAGTGTCGTCTTGCCCGATCCCGACGTGCCCACCAGGGCCGTCACGCTTCCCGGCTCCAGCGCCAGGTCGATGCCGCTCAGCACCGGCCGGTCCGCGTCGTAGGCGAACCCCACACCGGACAGCTCCACCCGCGCGCCGCCCGCGAGTTCCGGCCGCCGGGGTGCGGCGGGGACCGCCAGTTCCGGCGCCGCCAGCAGCGCGCCCACCCGCTTGGCCGCCGCGCCGGCCAGCTCCATGTCGTGGCCGTGGAAGTCCAGCGCCTGCAGGGGCGCGGCCACGCTCAGGCCGAGGATCGCGAACGGCAGCACGTCGAGTGGGTCCAGGGCGCCGGAGGAGACCAGTGCCGTGCCGCCGACGAGGACGGTGAGCAAAATGGTGGCCGGTCCGAGCACCAGCGCGGAGGCCGCGGTCGCCCGGTAGCCCCGGGAGATCCAGGCGATGAAGAACGTGGTGAAGTCGTCGGCGGCCTGCGCGTACTGCCGGTGGGCGCGCCGGGCCTGACCGAACATCTTGACGACGGCGATGCCCTCCACGAACTCCAGGACCCGGGCGACGATGCGCTCCTGGGCCTCTTCGTAGGCGGCGGTCTGCGCGTCCAGGCGCACCATCATCCAGACGAACAGGCCGACGCCGATCGCCAGCGGGACCATCAGGACCAGCGCCATCCGCCAGTCCACCACGAACAGGTAGACCAGCGTCGCCAGCGGGGTGACCACGCTCGCGGTGAGGTTCAGCAGCGAGTGCGCGACCAGGTGGTGCATGGTGTCGACGTCGTGCTGGACCGCCTTGCCGATCCCGCCCGCGCCCCGGTCGGTGAACCAGCCCAGCGGCACCCGGCCGAGCCGGTCGACCAGGCGGCGCCGCACCGACAACTGGAAGTCCAGGTCCGCCGCGTGGGCGAGCGCTCCCGCCAGCGTGCTGAGCGCCAGCCACAGCACGAGCGCCCCCGCCGCGACCCCCGCCACCGCCCACGCCCGGCCCTGGTCGGCCGGGCCGCTCGCCAGCAGCACCCCGGCCAGTTCGGCCACCGCGGCGAACGGCACCACGGCGACGACGGCCGCCACGGCCTGCAGGCCGATCGCCGCGCCCAGCCGCGTCCGGACGGGGCGCAGTAATCCGCCGAGGCCCACGGCTTCCCCCGGCCGTGCCTGTTCCGCTGTCATCGCGTCCCCGCCACCTTCCGTCACTCCCCCCTCGCCTCGGCCCCGCCGGAGCGGGGAGCACGAGACCTGGACCGGCGACCCTCATGTGCCGCCGGGGCGCCGCCAGCGTACCAGTAAACAGGTCAATTGACCCGTTAGCGCGTTTGAGCTGCACGTCTTTTCCTTCGGTCGGGTCTGGCCTCTGGGGCGGCCACGGCCGAGCGAGCGCGGTCCGGCGGCGCGGTGACGGCCGCCTCGCGTCCCCCGTCGGCGGAGCGGGCACGCCCGCGCTCGGCCTCGCCACCGTGACCACGGGTGCGACGGCGTCCGGGCGCGCCGGTGGACCGGGCGCACGGAGCGGAGCGCGGAGCGCCCGGGCGGCAGGGCCGCACGGAAGCGGGCCGGTGAAGGGTGGCGACGGTGCGGGAACGGGCCGATGAGGGGCGGCGGCGCACGGAACGGAGCCGCGCCGTGCGGCGGGAACTACGCGGTGGTCACCGCCTTGACGCGGGCGGGCGCCGGGGCGGGGGGTTGCAGGAGCGCGGGGGCGGGGCCTCCGGAGGGCCGGGGGACGCCCTGCAGCGAGGGCAGGGTCAGGTGCCACCAGTCGGTGAGGCGGTCGGTGATGGTGTGCGGGCCTTCGAGCGCCTCGGTCAGCGAGCACAGGCCGAAGAAGGCGCGGACGAGGGTGCGGGCCGTGACGGCGGGGCGGATGTGCGGGGCCAGGTGGCCGGTGGCCTGCGCTTGGGCGAGGAGCCGCGTGGTGGCGGCGGTCCACAGCCCGAAGGGGTCGGAGAGCGGGGCGTTGATGGTGTCGCGCTCGGCCCACAGGCGTGCGCCCGCCCGGGTGACGGGGTCCTCGGCGAGCGCGCGGGCGATGTCGTAGCTGAGGGC
The DNA here is from genome assembly GCF_026262575.1 of Streptomyces marinisediminis. GTDB lineage: Bacteria > Actinomycetota > Actinomycetes > Streptomycetales > Streptomycetaceae > Streptomyces > Streptomyces marinisediminis. The sequence goes on along the minus strand of NZ_JAPKFL010000025.1, from coordinate 75,533 downwards.
GACCAGGCGCTCCAGGGGCGGCACCATCTGGTCGGCATAGCGTGCGGTGAGGTCGGACCAGGTGGCGAAGCGGTCCTGGACCACCGCGAGGGCGAGGCCCTCCTTGCTGGCGTAGTGGAAGTAGACGGAACCGCTCGTCCGGCCGGACTTGGCGCTTATGTCGTTGACGCTGGTGCCCGCGTATCCCCGTTCGGCGAAGAGGCAGGCGGCCGCTTCCAGGAGTGATCTGCGCGTTGCCCTGGCCCGTTCCTGCAACGTTTCGTCCACCTTCGCTCAACTCTGCTGTGACAACGGAGAATGTAGTGCGCTCGCGCGCGCCAAAAGCAATCCGCAACCCTCTCGCGCGCGGTGATTGCGCATTTCTTTCGAGGATGAACGCGGGCGAGTGGAAAGTGGCCTGTCCGGCACCGTTCCGCGCCCGGGACCGACGCCCGCCGCCCCCGGCGCCGGCCGCGCGGAGCGCCGGGCTCTGTCGCCGCAACTGGGCCTCGGCGCCCCGGGGTTGACGATGCGCGCGGGCGGAGAGGACTCCGGGTGCCGCGGGGCCCCATACACCCGCCCCCCGCCACAGTCGATCACTCCATGTAGTTATTGCGTGACGCTCCAGCGCGAAAATAACGTAGCCGCTGCGATGTTTTCCGTTTGCCGGGAGATGCCGGGAGTGTGCGCATTTCCCTGGGACGGGTCCCGCCGAGCGGGCTGACGGTCCCGGCACGTCCGGCACGGGGCGCCGCACCACCCGACCGCACGGCGGTCACGTCACCCACGCGACCGCCCACCCCTCCCAGGAGGCCACTGTGACCCCCACGGCCCATCCCCTGCTCACCTGGTCCCCCACGGCCGTCGTCTTCGACTGCGACGGCACCCTGGTGGACAGCGAACGCCACTGGCAGGACGCCCGCAACCGGGTCTTCCGGGACTTCGGGCTGCGGCCTCCCCCGGGCTTCGCCGAGCAGGCCAAAGGCGTCCACTACGCCGAGTGCGGGCGGCTGATGGCGGAGGCGGTGCGCAAGCCGGAGCTGACCGCCGACCTGACCGAAGCCCTCCTCGGCCACTTCCTGGCGCTCGTGGCCGACGACCCGGTGACGATGCCGGGCGCCGCCGAGCTGGTGCGCTCGCTCTCCGGCCGGCTGCCGCTCGCGGTGGCCAGCAACTGCCCGTTGCAGGTGGTGGAGGAGAGCCTGGGCCGGGCCGGGTTGCGCAAACACTTCCGGCACGTCGTCGTCCCGTCGGACCCGCCGCGGGCGCCCGGGGACGCCGCCGCCCCGGCGGACGGGGACGGCACCGGGGCGGTGCGGCCGAAGCCCTGGCCGGACGTGTACGCCACGGCGGCACGGCTGTGCGGGGCCCGTCCGGACCAGGCGCTGGCCGTGGAGGACTCCCTGACGGGCGTGGAGTCGGCGCGCCGGGCCGGGCTGCGGGTGCTCGGCGTCGGGCCCCGGCCGAGCGAGGAGGACGCGGGGCGGGCCGACCTGTGGCTGGAGAGCCTGCAGACCCCCGCGCTGTTGACGTGGGCCCGGGAACGGGTGGCGCCCGCGTCGCCCCCGGCGCCGGGGACGGACGGCGAGCCGGGTTAGGCGGGGCCCCCGCCGTCCAGGAACGGCGTCAGATCCCGCACGGGGCCCTCCGCGCAGGCGAAGAGCAGGGCGACGCCGACCGCGCCGGGGTCCGGGACGCCCTCCGCCCGTTCCCCGAGGTAGCTGGAACGGCCCATGCTGGCCCGCAGCCGGGCGGTCTCCCGCACCCCCCGCCAGGCGGCGTCGGCGGCGGCGGCCAGCGCCTGGGCCGGTGGAGTGACGGCGGGCGCCGAGCGCAGCGCGTCGGCGGCGGGCGTGAGGGCGTCGACGAGGGTCTTGTCGCCGGGGGCGGCTTCGCCCACCCGGCGGATGGCGGCGAGACCGTCGGCGACGCCCGCGGCCAGCGTGGCGGCGGTCGCCCCGGAGGACGGCACCGAGGCGGCCAGCGACTGGAGCAGCAGGCCGAAGAGGGGGCCGCTGGTGCCGCCCACGTCGTCGAGGAAGGCGGTGGCCGCGGCGTCCAGGGCGGCGGCGTCGTCGGGGGCGCTCACGGCGTCGAGGCGGGCGAGGGCGGCGTCGGTGCCCAGCGTGAGGTTGATGCCGAAGTCGCCGTCGCCGACCTGCTGGTCCAGGGCGGTGAGCTGGGGCTCGGTGGCGCGGGCGGAGTCGGCGAACCGTCGCATCCAGGCGGCGCCGGAGAAGGCGCCGGAAACCGGGGTGGTCATGGCGGGGCTCCCCAAGGTCGGTGGCCGGTGGTGCGCCGGTCCTGCGGGCGCGTCACCAGCGCAGGGCGGCGGTGTGGACGGGTGCGTCGTAGCGGGCCAGGTCCTCGGGCTCGGCGGCGAGCAGGGTGAGCGAGAAGCCGCGCATGTCCAGCGCGGTCACGTAGTCGCCGACGAGGGCGCGCGCCGGGGCCAGGCCGTGCTGCCCCAGGACGCGCACCAGCTCCCCGTGGACCGCGTACAGCTCCAGCGGGGTGACGGCGCCGAGGCCGTTGACCAGGGTGAGGAGGGGGCGGTCCGGCTCCGGGGCCAGGGCGGCGAGCAGCTCGCCGGTCATGCGTTCGACGAGCGGTCCCAGGCGGCCCTGGCGGGCGGTGGTGCGGGCCCGCTCGCCGTGGATGCCGACGCCGTACTCCAGCTCGTCGGGGCCGAGGCGGAAGGCGGGCTCGCCCAGGGTGGGGGCGGTGTGGGCGGCGGAGGCGACGGCCAGTGTGCGGCAGCGGGCGGCGAGGCGGTCACCGAGCCGCTGGAGCTCGTCCAGGCCCCACCCGGCGTCGGCCGCGGCGCCCAGGAGCTTCTCGATGAGGACGGTGCCGCCCGTGCCCCGGCGCCCGGCGGCGATCTCGTCCGAGTCGGAGGCGAGGTCGTCGTCGACCAGGACGCGGGCGCAGGGGATGTCGCGGCGGGCCAGGCGCTCGGCGGCGATGCCGAAGTTGATGCGGTCGCCGGTGTAGTTCTTGACGATGTGCAGCACGCCTTCGGGCCGGGCCGCGGCGCAGGACCCCTCGTAGACCTGGCGGTTGTGCGGGGAGGCGAACACCCGGCCCGGGCAGGCCGCGTCGAGCATGCCGCGCCCGACGTATCCGGCGTGCAGGGGCTCGTGGCCGGCCCCGCCGCCGGAGAGCAGGGCGACGCGCCGGGAGGGGGCGGTGTCGCGGGCCAGGAGGAAGCCGTGGTCGGGGTCGAGGGTGAGCAGGTCGGCGTGGGCCAGGGCGAAACCCCGCAGGGCGTCGGACACCAGGGTCTCGCCGCTGTTCTCGAAGTACCGCGCCATTCGGGTCCTCCGTCGTCGAGGGCCGCGAGCGGGTGAGCCGACCACGGCCGGCCGCACCCGCCGGAATGATGCTCATACTGCGATCCCCGCCGGGCCGTGGCAAGTCACACCTCACGGAAAAATCGGGACCCGTGCGCTGTCAACCCTCCCCGGGGCGGTCACTTCCCACGGACGTCCGGGGCGGCGGCCCGCCCCCGCCCGCGCGGGAGCGACGCCGGGTGACCGGGCGTCACGCTGCGTGCGGTGGCCCGCTCACACCCAGCGGAGCGACCCCCGCGCGCCGTGCGGACGTCGTCCGCGCGGCCCCGCCACGCCGGGCGGACCGGGCGCACGGGCGGCGGCGGACGGCGCACGACGCGGGCGACGCCGCCCGGGCCCGCGGTGTCGCGGGGCCGGGCGGCGCGGTGGGGGGTGGGAGAAGGCTTCAGCACTCGCCGCGCCACTCGACCCTCAGCGCGGCCGGCGAGCGGTAGGCGGTCCACTTGTACGTGCCCGGTCCGGGGTTGTAGTGGTAGCAGGTCGTCGCCGTCCCCTCGTACCAGTACGTGAAGTCGACGTGGTCGGCGCCGGGGTAGGCGCAGCCGTCGTTGAACACCGAACGGAACGCCACGCCGCCGCTCCAGTCGCCCGCCGTCTTCAGCACCAGGCCGCCCGTCTGGTCGGGGCCGCTCCACGCGCAGAAGTACCCCTTGGGGCAGCCGACCGGGCTCGGCTCGGCGGAGGCGGCGGGGGCCGTGGCGATGGCGCCGAACAGGGCGGCGGAGAGGGTGAGGCGGCGGCGGTCCTCGTTCGCATGGGACGGTACCTCTCGGTCGGGGCCGGCCGCGTCGGGCCGGAGGGCGCGCGTCGACGGCGAGCGCGCCGCGGACCGGCCCGCGCCGGACGGGGCTTCGGTGGCACCGGGGTGCGGCCGCGGCCCCAGCCTTCGCCCGCGAGTACGTACGGGGCAAGGGTTTTCGAACACGGTCGAAGGCGGCCCGGTGGGGCGCCGCCCGGCGCGTGGGCCCGAGCGGCGGCGCGTCAGCAGGAGCGGGGCCGGGGCCGGGGGCGCGGCAGGCGTTGACGGCGACGGCGGCGAGGACGCGGGCGGCAGACGCAAAGCGGCGGGCCGCAGCGGTGCGCCTCCACCAGCAGGCGCTCGGCGGCGCTCCGGAGCGGCGGCCCCGGAGCGGCGGCCCGCCGGGCGGCCGGACGCCGAGCGGCGGGCCGCGGCGGCGGGAGGTCCCCAGCGGCCGGCCGCGGCGGGAGACTCCGCGCGCCGGCGGCTCACCGCGGAGTCGGCTGGGCCGGGGACGGGCGGCGGATGGACCAGGCCAGGGCCGCCGCGAGCGCGCACAGGCCGGCGGAGAGGAGCCAGGCGGTGTCGTAGGAGCCCGCCGCGTCGCGGAGGAGGCCGGTGAAGAACGCCATGGCGCCGGCACCGACCTGGTGGAACGTCAGGGTCCAGCCGAAGACGAGGGCGCTGTCCCGCTCGCCGTAGGTCTCGCGCAGGGTGGCCAGCGCGATCGTCGGCGGCACGGTGGCCACGTCCAGCAGGCCGAAGAAGACGACGAAGACCACCAGCGGCCAGGTGGTCTGCGGCCCGAGCAGGCTGGGCAGGCAGGCCAGGGCCACCGCGCGCAGCAGGTAGTAGACGGTGAGCAGCAGCCGCGCGTCGAAGCGGTCGGTGAGCCAGCCGGAGAACACCGTGCCCGCCACGTTGAAGACGCCGATGAGCGACAGGAGCGAGGCGGCGGCGGTGGGCGGCATGCCGTGGTCGTGGGCGGCGGGGACGAAGTGGGTCCACATGATGCCGTTCGTCGAGGCCCCGCAGATCGCGAAGGTGGCCGCCAGCAGCCAGAACGTCCGGGTGCGCGCGGCGCGGCGCAGCACGCGCAGGGCGTGCCGGAAGGCGCCGGGCACGGGCGTGGGCCGGGGCACGAACGCGGTGGCGCCGTAGGGGCGCAGGCCGACGTCGGCCGGGTGGTCGCGCAGCAGCCACCACGCCAGCGGCGCGAGTGCCAGGGCGACGAGCGCGACGGTGATCGTGGTCGGACGCCACGCGTACCGTTCGACGCCCCAGGACAGGACGGGCAGGAAGACGAACTGGCCGAAGACGCCGGCGGCGGTCAGGACACCGGTGACCAGGCCGCGCCGGGCGCGGAACCACCGTCCCGCGACGACGGCGGCGAAGCCCATGGCGACGGCCCCGCACCCGATGCCCACCAGCAGGCCCCAGTAGAGGGTGAGTTGCCAGGGGCTCGTCATCACGGTGGTCAGCACCGCGCCGGTGCCGACGGCGGTGAGCGCGAGGGCGGCGACGCGGCGCAGTCCGAAGCGGTCCATGAGCGCGGTGGCGAACGGTGCGGCGAGCCCGCCCAGCGCCATGTTGACCCAGACGGCGAAGCCGATCGTGCCGTGCGACCAGGCGAACTCCCGGTGCAGCGGGTCGACGAGGAGCCCGGGGAGGGTGGCGAAGGCGCCCGCACCGGCGATCGCCAGGGCCGCGACGGCGGCGACCCACCAGGCGCGGTGCACCCGGCCGCGTCGAAGGACCGGTGGCGGGGCGGCGGGGCGGGCGGTGGAGCGGGTGGTCGGTGTCATGTCCCCATGCTCGGAAGCGGCGGCACCGCGCTCCAGTGGCCAGATAGACAGGATGTGCAAGAATCTGGCCATGACGCTGACGAGTGACGCCCCGCCCACCGGTCGGCACCGGGTCGCGGTGTTCGTGCGCCACGGCCTGATGCCGATGGAACTGGGGCTGGTGCACCAGTTGTTCGGCGCGGCCAGGTCCGCCGGCGGCGAGCGGCTGTACGAGGTGGTCACCTGCGCGCCGGAGCCGGGGCCGGTCCGCACCGACGCGGACTTCCCCGTGCACGTCGCGCACGGGTCCGAGGCGCTGGCCACGGCGGACACCGTCGTCGTCCCGGCCACGCACGAGGACGACGAGACCGTCACCGAGGGGCGGCTGCCGGAGCACCTGGCCGCCGCGTTCGCCCGCGTCCGGCCGGGCACCCGGATCGCCTCGGTGTGCACCGGCGCCTTCACGCTCGCGGCCGCCGGGCTGCTGGACGGGCGGCGGGCGACCACCCACTGGAAGTCGTGCGCGGACTTCCGGCGCCTCTACCCGGCCGTCCACCTCGATCCGGACGTGCTCTACACCGACGAGGGCGAGGTGCTCACCTCGGCCGGCGAGGCCGCCGGAATCGATCTGTGCCTGCACATGATCCGCACCGACCACGGCGCGGCGGTCGCCGCCGAGGTGGCGCGCACCACCGTCGTGCCGCCGCACCGGGACGGCGGGCAGGCGCAGTTCATCCGGCGCCCGGTGGTCGAACCCGCGCGCTCCTCCACCGCGCGGGCCCGCGCCTGGGCGCTGGACCGCCTGCACCGGCCGCTGACCCTGCGCGAGCTGGCGGCGCGCGAGTCGATGAGCGTGCGGACGTTCACCCGGCGCTTCCGGGAGGAGGCCGGCGTCACGGCGGTGCAGTGGCTCACCCGGCAACGCCTGGAGCGGGCACGGGAGTTGCTGGAGCAGACGGACCTGTCCATCGACCGCGTGGCCGCGGACACCGGCTTCGGCACGGCGGCCTCCCTGCGGCAGCACCTGCACGCCGCGCTCGGCGTCTCCCCCAGCGCCTACCGCACCACCTTCCGCGGGTTCGCACCCACCGCGCCCCGCACGCGGGACGACACCGCGCGCCCGAGCTGAGTGCGGCGGGCCGGGGCCCGGGGGCCGCCGTCGACGGGGTGGCGCGCCACCGTCGGCCCGGCAGCGTGACGCGGGTGCCGGGCCGACGTGGGCAGGGTCCACACCCCCCCGGTGGACCCTGGCATGATCCTGACGAACCCGGCCGACTATGTCAACTGCGCTTGCCTGGCATCGAAAATGGGCTTTCACACCGCGCGCTACGTCGGCCGTCCCGTCGGGTCGGTGAGGTGCCCCGGCCCCTCGGTGGGCTCCCCGGGCGGACCCGGCTCCCCGGCGGGAACCGCCGGGCGCCCCGGCGGGCCTGCGGGGGCGGGGTGCGCCGAATCCTCGGCGGAGGCGGCGGGGTCCGGTGGCGCGGGGCGGGGCGGCTCGGCGGGTGCCGGGGTGGTGGGGGCCGGGGTGGTGGGGGCCGGGACGGGAGGCGGGTCGGCGGCCGCCTCCAGCGCGTCCTGGCGCGCGCGTTCGGCCTCGAACAAGCGCAACAGCTCCTGGGCGTCGGGGTCGGGTTCGCGTACCGCGTGCTCCGCGGCACCCTCGCCGTCCTCGTCGTCCTCGTCCGCCAGCAGGCCCCGCTCGCGCAGTTGCCGGGTGTGGACGTTCACCGGCGGCTGCGGGTCGTGGTCGGAGGGCCGCGGACCCTCGGGGCCGTCGGCGCCGAGGCGCACGAGCCGCTCCACCCGGACCAGGCGCAGGTGACGGCCGCCCACGTCCAGCACCACGTCCTGGTCCGCGTCCCACCGGTCCGCCGCCCTGGCGTACTCCGCGCGCTCGGCGGCGTCCAGTCTGCGCATCACCGGGGCCATCACCCGCAGGTCCATCGACAGGCTTTCCCGGGCCTCCTGCGGCGTCGCGCGGGCGCTGGACTCCGCCGCCCAGCGCCCGTCGATCCGCTCGGCGATCATGAACGCCGGGGGCAGCAGGACGCCGCCGGGGTGGGTCTGGGCGGCGGACAGCGAGTCCCCGCGGACGTCGGGCGGGACGGTGCCGGGACCGTGCACCAGGGAGAGCAGCTCCATCTTCAGCAGGCCCTCGGACATGCCGGTGACGGTGTCGGCGTCGATGACGAACCAGTCCACCGGGTCGGGGGTGCGCCGCGCCCGGCGCCGGGACGGCGGCCGCGGGTCCGGGGCGGGGTCGGAACGGCGCGGCGGCTCCGGGCCGTCGGGCCCCATGCGGATGAACTGCTCGGCGCGCGCGACGCGGTAGCGGGTGCCGTGGACGGTCAACGCGTCCAGGGGCTCCCAGTCCAGCCGCTCGGCGGCCGCCAGGTACGCCGCGCGCGCGGCCGCCTCCCCCGCCTCCGCCAGCTCCTGGGCGGTCGTGCGGAAGTGCACGGCCATGCTGTCGCGCGCGTCCTGCGGGGTGTGCGAGCCGAAGTACGGCAGGACCTCCCAGCCACCCTGCTCGCGTTCGCGGACCACCCCGAAGATCGGGCCGCCGGCGCCGAGGATCTCCGGATACGCCTCTCTGGCCCGCCACGCCTCCTTGTCGGCCAGCGCGGCCTCGGGACCGGCGGGCACGGTGACGCGCACCTTGCGGTACCCCGGCACGTTCTCTCCGTGTTCAGGCATGCACACAGAATGACGCCCGCGCCGGGCCGGGCGCAGGCGAACCGGAGATTCCGGCCGCCACCGCCCCGCCGCCCGGCCGCCACCCCGCGCACGCGCGGCGTACGGCACGCGCCCCGCCCCGCGCCGTGCGCCACGCCGCGCACCCCGCGACGCGCCCCGCGACGCCGACGCGACGTTGACTTGTTCATTTCAGGTTCCTCGGCGGCCGGATCGGCGTCACGTGGTGCGGGGAGGCTGGCCGCATGACCGACAACGGGTGGCAGGGGGCGGAGCGGGCGCTGCGGAACGGCGTCACCGGACCCGCCGCGACGCGGGCGCTGCGCGAACTGGCCCGCAGCACGCAGCCGCGCCGGGCCGTGCCGTGGTGCCGGCGGCTGCGCCAGGAGGCGGAGCGGCTCGGGGACCTGCGGTGGGCCGCGTCGATCTCGCTGGCGCACGCCGAGGCGCTGCTGCGCCTGGGCGACCTGGAGGGCGCCGAACGGCACGGGTGCGCCGCCCGGCACGGCGCGGCCGACGGACCGCTGGAACCCGCCGTGACGGCCGTGCTCGCCGAGGCGCGCACCGCCATGGGCCGGTACGGGGCCGCCGCCCACCTGCTGGAGCGGCCCGTCCGCCCGCACCTGCTGCTCGGCGCCGACGGGCTGACCTACCGCCGCGCGCGCGGCCGGCACGCGCTGGCCACCCGGCGCCCGCACGCCGCGCTGGCCGACTTCCTGGAGGCCGGCCGGCTCGCCCGCGAGCTGCGCGCGGACCATCCGGCCGCGCTGCCGTGGCGCTCGGACGCGGCGCTGGCGCTGGCGCGCATCGGCGAGCCCGGCCAGGCGGAGCGGCTGGCCGGGGCACAGCTCGCGGGGCCGGGCGGCGAGCTGCCCTGGGTCCGGGGACTGGCGCTGCGGGCCCGGGCCGCCGCCGCGCCCACCGCACGGGCCCGCACCGGCCTGCTGGAGCAGGCCGCCGAGGCCATGCGGCAGGCGGACGACCGCGTGGAGCAGGCGCACGCGCTGGCCGACCTCGGCCGCGCGCTGCGGGAACAGGGGCTGGCGGAACGGGCGCGGACGACGCTGCGGCGCGCCTGGAGCCTGGCGCACGCCTGCGGGGCCGAGGCCCTGTGCGAAGAGGTCCTCCCGGGGCTGGCGGTCCGGCGGCAGCCCTCCCCCGCGCCGCCGGACGCGGCCGGGGAGCCCGCGCGCGGCGCGGCGCGGCTCAGCGCGTCCGAGCAGCGGGTGGCGGCGCTGGCGGCCCACGGCTACACCAACCGGGAGATCGCGCGCCGCCTGTACGTCACCGTCAGCACCGTGGAGCAGCACCTGACCCGCGTCTACCGCAAGCTCGCCATCACCCGCCGCCAGGAGCTGCCCGTCGACTGGGCGCCGCAGCCGGCCGACGTGGCCTGAGCCGCCCGCGCCCCGGCCCGGGGCTCAGCCGTGCGGGCGCGGGAGGATCTGCCGGGGCACCGTCCTCGGGTGGCCCGGCCGCTTCCACTCGCGCGGGTAGCCCACGGAGACCTCTTCGAACGGCACGCCGTCGTAGACCGTGCTGCGCGGGATGTGCAGGTGGCCGTAGACCATCACCGCCGTGCGGTAGCGCACGTGCCAGTCGGCGGTCAGCTCGGTGCCGCACCACTGGGCGAACTGCGGGTAGTGCAGGATGCGCGTCGGCTCCCGCACGAGCGGGTAGTGGTTGGCGAGCACGAGCGGCACGTCCGGGTCGCAGGCGCGCAGCCGCTCCTCGGTGGCCGCCACCCGGGCGCGGCACCACGCCTCCCGCGTCGGGTAGGGGTCGGGGTGGAGCATGAACTCGTCGCTGCACACCACGCCGGTGTCGTAGGCGTGCCGCAGCGCGGCCTCCTGGCTGCGGTCCCCGTCGCGCCAACTGTAGTCGTACAGCAGGAACAGCGGTGCGACGCGGGCCGGGCCGCCGGCGCCCTCCCACACCGGGTAGGGGTCCTCCGGGGTGAGGACGCCGAGCGCGCGGCAGCGCTCGACCAGGCGCGCGTAGCGGGCGGCTCCGCGCGACTGGTCCGGGTCGTCCTTCGGCGTCCACAGCTCGTGGTTGCCCGGGACCCAGATCACTTTGGCGTAGCGGCTCGCGAGCAGGCCGAGCGCCCACGCGACGTCCTCCGACATCTCGCCCACGTCCCCCGCGACGATGAGCCAGTCGTCGTCCGACGCCGGGTGCAGGCCCTCGACGATCTTCCGGTTCTCCTCGTAGGCGACGTGCAGGTCGCTGATGGCCCACAGCTTTGCTTCCGGCATGGCACCGAACCTACGTGCTGGGGGCCGCTTCCGTCACGTGCGGGCCCGGGGCGAACCTCACACGCCCAGCACGGCCTTGGCGGTGAGGAAGTAGATGACGAGCCCGGTGGCGTCCACGAGCGTGGTGACCATCGGGGCGGAGACCACCGCCGGGTCGATGCGCAACCGCTTGGCGAGCAGCGGCATGGTGCCGCCGATCGTCGCCGCCCAGGCGCAGATGACCACGAGCGTGATGCCGACGACGACGGCGATCCTGCCGCCCACGAAGGCGGCGGCGACCCCGACGCCGAGCACCGCCAGCAGGGCGCCGAGCACCACGCCGACGCGGCACTCGCGCCCTATCACCTTCAGCAGATCCGACCCGCGCACCTCGCCGACGGCCAGCGCGCGCACGCAGGCCGTCGCCGCCTGGGCGCCCGCGTTGCCGCCCGCGCCGATGAGCATGGGGATGAACATCGCCAGGGCCGCGACCTCCTCCAGCGTGCCCTCGAACGCGCGGGTCACGCTGACCGTCAGCGTCGCGGCCACCAGCAGCAGCGACAGCCACAGCGCGCGGTAGCGGGCGAGCTGCCAGACGCCGGCGGCCATGTAGTGGCCGCTCCAGGGCGCGGCGCCGGACTGCCGGGCCATGTCCTCGGTGTCGGCGGCCTCGATCACCTCGTCGGCGTCGTCGAAGGTCAGCAGGCCGACGAGGCGGTCCTCGCTGTCCACGACCGGCAGGTTGAGGTCGTTGGTCTCGCGCATGAGCCGGGCCGCCTGCTCGGCGGAGTCCGCGGCGCGCGCGAAGGTGGGCTCGGTGACGACGAGTTCGGAGACCATCCGGTCCGTCGGGCTGAGCACCAGCTCGCGCAGCTCCACGATCCCGGTGAGCCGCCGGCTGCCGTCGACGACGGGGAGGGTGTAGACCGTCTCGGCGTGGGCGCCCTTCTCGCGCACCGTGCGCAGCGCCTGGGAGACGGTGAGGTCCTGGGAGAGCGCGACGACCTCGGGGGTCATGTACCGACCCACCGAGCCCTCCGGGTACCCGAGCAGCGCCGCCGTCATGCGCCGCTCGTGCACGCTGAGCCCGGCCAGGACCCGCTTGGCCACCTTCGCCGGGGCCTCGCGCAGCATGCGCGCGCGGTCGTCCGGGTCCATGCCCTCGACGAGCTCGCGGAAGGTGTGGTCGCGCAGGCCCTCCAGGATCTCCTGCTGGTCGACCGGCTCCAGCTCCTCGAAGACCGTCAGCGCGCGGTCCTTGTCCAGCAGGCGGAAGGCGACCCCGGCCGTGACGTTGTCCATGCGGGCCAGCTCGTCCGCGATCACGTGCGGCGGGTGCGTCTCCAGCCACTCCAGCGCCGCGTGCAGGTGCTTGTCCCGCACTATGTCCTCAAGCGACTCGGGCAGTTCGGGGTGGAGCTCGTCGGCGACGGGGCTCTGCGGCATGGGTCGTCCTCAGCACGGCGGCGTGGTCTTCGGGCACCGGGGCTTACCGCGGGCACCGCCACTGTCGCACCGTTCACCGGGCGGGGGGACGACGCCGCGCGGTGACCGACTGGGAGGTTCGCCGCACTTCCGCATGGCCACGGCGTCCACCTCCTCCACCCGGGTTCCGCACGCCCCAGCAGAATACAACGGTGCCCGCACGCCCCGGCTCGGCGCCCGCGCGCGGACAGCGTCACGTCCCGCGCCGGCCGGGCACCCCGCGCCAGCCCGCGAGCCGGCGCCCGGCAGACACGGCGCGGGGCCGCGGACGGGTCGGCTTCAGGGGCGAAAGTTTCCGGGGTGGTGAGGCGTCGCCACAGCTCACGCCCGCGGCCAGTGGTCTAGACCGCAGGCCACGCGCGTAGACCCTTTACGCCTTCCGTACCGCGTGCGTTACTCATGACGTGTCCATGCCGTAAGGCACGCGTGAGACGTTCTCCGCGCGAAGACCGGTCCACCCCACACCCGTGTCCCGGAGGAAGCCATGCCCGCGTACAGACCGCCCGCCCGTCGTCTCCGCCGCAGAGCCGCCGTCCTGAGCGGCGTCCTCGGCTCCGTCGTCGCCCTCCTGCTCACCACGGCAGCCCCGGCCGCCGCCGCATCGGCCGGCGCACCACCGCGCCCGGGCGAACCGGTGCGGCCCGGCGAGGCCTGGATGGGCTCGGGAACCCGCGTCGAGCAGCCCGTCGGCACCAGGGAGGACGGGCTGGTCGGCCCCCTGGACACCAGCGGCGTCCAGGGCATCGACGTCTCCCACTGGCAGGGGGCGATCAACTGGAGCGCGGTGAAGAGCGCCGGAATCGACTTCGCCTACATCAAGGCCACCGAGGGCACCAGCTTCACCGACCCGCGCTTCGACACCAACTACCCGGCCGCCCACCGCGCGGGGCTGGTGCGCGGCGCCTACCACTTCGCCCGGCCCAACTACTCCGGCGGCGCGGCGCAGGCGCACTTCTTCGCCAGCAACGGCGGCGCCTGGTCGCGGGACAACCAGACGCTGCCCGGCGTGCTGGACATCGAGCACAACCCCTCCGGGGCCATGTGCTACGGCCTGTCCACCACCCAGATGCGCACCTGGGTCCACGACTTCTACACCGCCTACAAGGCCCGCACGGGCCGCGACATGGTCATCTACACGACCGCGAGCTGGTGGAACACCTGCACCGGCAACTGGACGGGCATGCGCGACAAGGCACCGCTGTGGGTCGCCCACTGGCACGTCGCCGCGCCCCGCATCCCCAGCGGCTTCCCGACGTGGACGTTCTGGCAGTACACCGCGAGCGGCCGGGTCGCCGGCATCGCGGGCGACGTGGACCGGAACAAGTTCAACGGGTCGATGTCGCGACTGCTCGCGCTGGCCAACAACACGGCGTAGTCCGCGCGGCACGTCGGCGAACGGCGTTCGCGCCGGGTGCGGCGTCCGGTGCCCCGCGACCGGGCCGCACCCGGCACACCCCGGCACACCCCGGCACACCGAAGGAGTCGACCATGGGGAGCGCGAAGCCGAGCAGGCGCGGCCTGCTCCTGGCCGGGGCGGGCGGTCTCGCCGTCGCCGCCACGGCACCGTACCGGGCCACCGCGGCCACCGCGGCCACCGCGCGAGCGGCGCGCGCGGCCGGGCCCGTCGAGCCGGACATCGACGGCACCGGCGTGTGGCGGGCCCGCCCGCCGCGCCGACCGGTCAGCGTCCTGGACCGGCGCCCGGACCGCATCGTCGTGCACCACACCGTGAGCGCCAACAGCCCCGACACCTCCCGCGCCCAGGCGCACCGGCACGCGCACTGGGTGCAGGACCTGCACATGGACGACAACGGGTGGCTGGACACCGGCTACCACTTCCTCAACAGCCGGGGCGGCTGGATCACCGAGGGGCGCCACCGCAGCCTGGAGACCCTGCGCCGGGGGAACGGCCTCGTGCTGGGCAGCCACACGCGCGGCCAGAACGAGCGGGCCGTCGGCATCGCCAACGAGGGCGCGTACCACGCGGGGGCGTGGCCCCCGCGGGCGCAGTGGGAGGTGCTGGTGGTGCTGTGCGCCTACGTCTGCCACCAGTACGGCGTCGCGCCGCAGCAGATCTACGGGCACAAGGACTTCGGCGACACCCTCTGCCCCGGCGTGCTGCACGACCTGCTCCCCCGGCTGCGCACCGAGGTGGCGGCGCGGCTGCGCTGAGCACCCGCCGGGGACGCGCCCCGCTCCCCCTTCCCGGCGCACCGGACCGCCCCCGCGCACCGCGCGCACCGGCCCGCCGCCGCACGCGAGCGGGGTGCCGCCCGCCCCGGGCGGCCCGTCCGGCCCGGTCGGCGCCGCGTGCCGGGTGGGCCGGTTCACCCGCCGGCGCCCGCCCCGGCCCCGCCGCCCGCCGCGCGGCCGCCGTAGCGGGCCTTGAGCTCGGCCCAGCGGCGCTCCTGCCCCGGCGTCAGCCGGCCGCGCAGCTCGGCGAGCTTGAGCAGGTTCGCCTCGGCGCCCGTGGTGAGCGTCTGCGCCTCGGCCTGGTAGTGGTCGTCGAGCAGGGCTTCGAGTTCGGCGTCGTTCATCACCGGCACGATGCGCTCGACGAGCTGGTTGGTGTTGCGGTAAGAGCCCTGGAGGCGGAACGGCGGCTCCGTGCGGGTGGCGTCGTCCTGCCCGGCGGAGGCGATGTAGGCGGCGTTGACGGCCAGCACCGTGCGCCGCACGTGCAGCAGCCTGCGCAGGACGGCGGTGATCTGCTCGACCTCGGTGGGCGGGTAGGGGTGGGCCAGCCGGTCCGGGGTGGCGATGGCGTCCCCGGCGGCGAGGCGCACCAGCAACTCCACGTCGCCGCGGTCGCGCGCGGCGAGCGGGGCGAGCACCGGGTGGGAGGTGAGCGCGTTCTCCACGTGGCTGAGCGCGAAGAGGTCCTCGCGGCCGCTGAGCACGTCGCCCAGGTTCCACACGTCGGCGCGGTTGGCCAGCATGTCGGGCACCGTGAAGCGGGCGCCGGACTCGGTGAAGGGGTTGCCGGACATGACGACGGCGAACCGCTTGCCGCGCAGGTCGTGGCTGCGCGGGCGGCCGTCGGCCGTCGAGACGCCCTCGATGCGGCGCTGGGCGTCGCACAGCGGGATGAACTTCTGCAGCAGCTCGGCCGACAGGTGCTGGATGTCGTCCAGGTACAGGCAGACGTTGCCGCCCATCTCCAGCGCGAAGTTGACCTTCTCCACCTCGCGGCGGGCGGCGGCGTCCGGCGCCGCGGCCGGGTCCAGCGAGGTGGTGTGGTGGCCCAGCGCCGGACCGTTCACGGTGACCAGGACCAGACCGAGCCGGGCGGCGACGTACTCCACCAGCGTCGTCTTGCCGTAGCCGGGCGGGGAGAGCAGGAGCAGCAGGCCCTGGCTGTCGGTGCGGCGCTCCTCGCCCGCGGTGCCGAGCTGCTTGGCCAGGTTGTCGCCGACCAGGGGCAGGTACACCTCGTCGATGAGGCGGTTGCGGACGAAGGCGGACATCACCCGCGGGCGGAAGTCGTCCAGCCGGAGCCGCTCGCGCTCGGCGGCGAGCAGGGCGTTGCGGCGCCGGGTGTAGGCGCGGTGCGCGGGCACGCGGTGGGTGCGGAAGCCGGCGGTACGGGCGAGGAACTCGTCCAGGCGCAGCGGAAGGGCGCCGCCGCGCAGCCGCGGGTGGGTGCCCAGCAGGCCGGGCACGGTGGCGGTGAGCGGCGCCGCGACCTCGCGCCGGTCCAGCGCGTCCCCGCACAGCTCGACGGCGACGGCCTCGGGCAGATCCCGCGGCTCGGGCGGCTCGGCCGACGCGGACGAGGCGGACGAGGCGGACGAGGCGGACGGCCCCGACGCCCCGGAGGCCCCCACCGGCCCCGGCGGCGCCGGCTTCCCGGCCGGCTCGGGCGCCCCGGCCGTCCCAGGTGACGCAGAGGTCCCGGCGGTCCCGGCGGCCCCGGCGGCCCCGCCCGGCGGGGGCGGCTCGGCCGTCCCGCCGGGGCCGGGTTCCCCGGCGCGCTCCCGCCGCGCGGTGACGTAGGCGTGCAGCCAGGCGTGGGTGAGCTGGTGGCGGGCGGCCAGGTCGTCGCCGAGGGCGTGGAGGTCCTCCGCGAACTCCTTCGCCGCCGCGGAGTGCGGCCCGCCCAGCGCCCGCCGGAACCCGTCGAGCAGCGCGCGGGCACCGGCTCCGGTGGCGAACCGGGGCCCGCCCAGCGCCAGTTCTTCGGCCAGGTAGGTGCCGGTGGCCTCGTCCACGAACAGCGGCAGCGCGGTGTCGGCGACGAACCTCCGCGCCGCGTCGGTGAGTTCGGTGGCCAGCTCGGCGAGCGTGGCCGTCGTGCCGAAGGCCGCGCGGGCGCGGGCCAGGGACTGGGCCCGCACGGTCCAGGCGGCACGGGCCGGACCGTCCGTGCCGTGGGCCCACAGGAGTTGGGCGGCCGCGCGGGCGGCGGGCGGGAAGCGCAGCAGACCGGCGTCCGCGCGGAGGCGGAGGACGGCGGCCAGGACGGCGGCGGCGTCCTGGTCGTGCACGCCGCGGTCGTACCCCTCGTCGTACGCCGACTCGGCGGCGGCCCGGACGAGCGCGAGCAGCCCGCCGTCGGTCCGCTCCGCCCGCCGCAGCGCGGTCGGCGCGGTCTCCGCGAGGACCCGCGCGGCCAGGTGCTCGGCGCGGTAGACCTCCGGGGACTCCGAGGGCAGCGGCTGGTCCCAGAAAACACGGGTGCGGGCGAACTCGGCGTCGTGCACGGGCGCCCGGTAGTCGGTGCCGGTGACGGCGTAGACGAGCGCGCCGTCCTGGGGCACCAGGGTGAGGTCGACGGGCTGGGTGGTGACGGCGAACCGGTGCCGCCCGAGCCGGACGGTGCCCTCGCCGTCGTAGAGGTCGGCGCGGTCGCGCAGCGCGCGGGCGGCCTCCTGCCGGGCGGCCGTGAGCCGGCCCTCCAGGGTGTCGGCGCGGACGGTGTCCTCCAGCGCGCGCAGCTCCGCGGCGCTCGCGCGGACCCGGGCGACCAGCGGGTCGGTGGTGAAGAAGGCGCCGACGTCCTCGGGCGAGCCGAGGGTGCCGGCCCGCCGGACGACGGTGTCCAGGACGCGGGCGGCGGACTCGGCCAGCCGCTCCGCGTGCCGGGCCCGCTCGTCGAGCTGGGCCTGCTTGCGGGCGGAGAACGTCTCGTAGATCTCCTCGCGCCGCTCGGCGAGCTGGGCCAGGGCGTCGTCGAACAGGGCGAAGCGCGCTTCGAGGTTCTCCAGGCGCAGCAGCAGCGCGGCCAGTTGCCCGTCGCACTGCGCGGGGGTGCCCGCGGCGGCCAGGGCGCCGGCGACGGCCTGGCCGAGCAGGGCGAACTCGGCGGTGAACTCGGCGCGTCCCTCGTGTTCGCGCAGTTCCCGGCGGCGCCCGTCGAGCACGGCACGGGCCCGGTTGACGGCGGCCATGACCTCACCGACGCGCTCCAGCAGCCCGGTGCGGACGGTGACGTCCGGGATCTCCAGGCCCGCGGCCACGTCCGAGACCGTCTGGAGGCGCTCGCCCTCCTCGGCGACGCGCTCCTCCAGCGGCGCGGCCTCGGCGGCGGTGCCGATCGAGGCGGCCCGCTCGGTGAGGTCGGCGAGGGCGGCGGCGGTGGCGTCGAAGGCGTGCGGCCGGGCGAGGAAGTCCACCGCGCGGCGCCCGGTGGCCTCCAGCGTGTCGGTCAGCTCGGCGGCCAGCTCGGTGACGCGGGCGGTGTCGGCGTGGCGCAGGTCGTGCAGGAGGGCCACGGCGCCCTGGGCCCGGCGCAGGTCGGTCAGCAGCGTCACCCAGTCGGCCGGGTCCCGCGGGGCCTCGCCGCGGGCGCGGCGGACCAGCGCCGTGACGTCCTCGGCGGCGCGGGCGACCCGGGCGGCGGCGTGGGCGCGCAGCTCCTCCACGCGCTCGAACTCCTCGATGACCCGCGCGGCGGTCGCGCCCAGCTCGGCGAGGGGCTCGTGCAGGTCCTCCAGCCCCTCCTCGACCAGCCAGGGGTGGCTGTCGGACAGGCGGGCGCAGGCGGCGGCGATGTCGGTGAACACCGCGCTGCCCGGGGCCATCTCGTCGGCCATCCGGGCGATGGACAGGGCGTCGGAGACCGCGCGCACCAGTTCCTGGTTCCCCACGCGGCCGAGCGGCCCCTCCACCGGCGGCCGGGCGGCGTCGTGCGCCTCGGAGGCGAAGGGCGTGCGCCAGCGCTGCACCGGGTGGAGGCGGGCGGGCTCGCCGTCGCGCGGGCGCAGCACGGCCAGGGTGCCGTCGTCCAGCAGGGCGTGGCCGCGCGCGGTGATCGGCGCGGCGACCTCCTTGCGGATCAGGTTGTAGGGCAGCAGCAGCGTGCGGCCCTCGGCGCGGGCGTGGAAGACGTAGAGCACGTCCTCGCCGCCCGGCGCGGGCACGGCGGCCTCGAAGGCGAGCCCGCCGGTGTCGGTGTCGAAGGTGCGCACGGCGGCCCCGGCCGGTGCGGTGGCCAGGTAGCAGCCGCCGGGGAAGATGACGCCCTCGTCCTCGGGGAGCCGGCGGCAGGACAGCCCGATGCCGTCCAGCCGGACGATCTCGCCGGTGCGCTCGTTGAAGACCAGGTAGCGGTCGGTGCTCTCCTTGTAGGGGCGCACCCGCAGCAGCACCAGCGGGCCCACGCGGGCGTGGGCCACGTCGGCGTCGGCCAGGGACTGCAGGGGCTCGGCCACCGGCTCGGAGTGGATGCCCTCGGGCGTCTCGGTGTCGTCGGTGAGCTTGACGGTGAGCCGGCCGCCGACGGTGGAGACGAACAGGGTGCCGTCCGCGACGGACAGGTGCGGGTGGCGGCCGCGCACGTGGTCCTGCCGGGTGGCGGGCACCCAGGTGACGTCGTGGGGCGGCGGCGGGGTGTGGTCGCGCTCGCCCTGGTCGTCGAGGTAGTGCGGGGTGTCGTCGGGCGCGTCCAGGCGCCAGCGCAGGACCCGCAGGTCGTCCGCGCGCTCGCCGGTCTGGAAGACGGCCAGCAGCAGGGTGCCGGTGCGGCGGAGCTGGAGCAGCCGGGCCTGGCGGTAGTAGCGGTGCAGCTCGGCGAAGTCGCGCTGGAACGCCGGGTCGTCCAGGAGGCCGGGGACGGCGTCGGGCGCGGCGGGGCGGGTGTCGGGCCGGTGCAGCCGGAAGACCCGGGAGACCCGGGAGACCCGGGAGACATCGTCCGGCGCCGTGGGCCCGGCGCCGGCGGCCGGAGCGGCCTGGTACCCGGCGAGCAGGTGCCCGGCGACGTGGACGAGGGCGCGCGCGGTGGCGGGTCGCTCGGTGCGCAGGGCGGCGTTGTCCAGCAGGTGCAGCCCGGTGCCGCCGAAGGCGTCCAGACGGCGGTCGTTGAGCCGCTGGGCCCGGGCGGCCAGGGTGTGGGCGGCGCCGGTGAGGCGCGTGTGCAGGACGTCGTACGTGGCGCCGTCCAGTGCGGGGGCGTCGGCGCTGGGCGTGGCTGCGTCCGTGGTCACGTGCGACTCCTCGGTGATGTGCGGTGCTC
The DNA here is from genome assembly GCF_026262575.1 of Streptomyces marinisediminis. GTDB lineage: Bacteria > Actinomycetota > Actinomycetes > Streptomycetales > Streptomycetaceae > Streptomyces > Streptomyces marinisediminis. The sequence continues at coordinate 55,803 of NZ_JAPKFL010000025.1, read as the reverse complement.
GGGGCCCGGCCCCGCCCCCGGTGCCGCGACGCCGCGGCACCGGGGGGCGGGAGGGTGCGGGCCGGTTACTGCTTCGCCAGCTTGGTCATCAGGTTGGTGGCCGCCAGGTCGCGCAGGCCACCCGTGCCGAGGGCGGACAGCGCCGCGGTGGCGTCGTCGGTGAAGGTGGAGTCCTCCTTGTCGAGCCACTTGGCCGCCATGCTGCGCACGGCCTCGCTGCTGCCGACGAAGGCGTCCACCCCCTTGCCCGTGGAGATCGCGCCCACCAGGCGGTCGAAGAAGACCGAGTCGCCGCCGACGATGTCGATGTTGGCCTTCTCCAGCCCGGCGCCGACCAGGGTGGCCTGGGCCTCGGCGATGTGGCGGTGGACGGTGATGTCCGCGAGGCGGATCTCCTTCTCCGCCTCCAGGCGCAGGCGGTACTCCTCGTGCTCGCGTCCGGCCTCGTCCAGCGCGGCCATGGCCGCCGCCTTCTCGGTCAGGCCCTCGGCCTCGGCGCGCAGCTTCTCGCGCAGCGCCTCCGCCTCGGCCAGTCCGCTGGCGGCCTCGTCGGCGCGCTTGCCCTCGGCCCGGCGCTGCGCGGCCTCGGCGTCCAGGTCGGCGGCCTTGCGGCGGGCTTCGGCGAGGGTGACCTCCTCGGCGGCCCGGTGCCGGGCGGCCTGCTCGGCGGCCTCGGCGGCCTTGATGTCCTTCACCAGCCGCTCCTGGGCCTGGGCCTCGGCGACGATGATGAGCGCCTGCCGCTCGCGCTCGGCCTCCTCGACCGTGCGCAGCTTCTTGATCTCCTCCTCCTGCTGCGCGACGGTCTTCTCCACCGCGATCCGCTCGCGGACGACGTCGGCGATGTCGCGGCGCTCGGCCTCGACCTCCTTCTCGGCGGCGATGCGGTGCAGTTCGGTCTCCCGGTCGCGGGCGATGACCTCCAGGAGCCGGTCCTTCTCGATGCGCTCCCGCTCGATGGCCTCCACCCGCTCGCGGTTGAGCTTGGCGACGGCGACCTCGCGCTCGCGGTTCTCGTTCTGGACGCCGAGCGCCTCCTCGGTCTTCAGGTGCGCGGTGTGCGCGCGCAGCCGCTCCTCGGCCTGCACGCGGGCGGTCTCCGCCTCCTCCCTGGCGCGGACGGTGTCGATCTCGCGCTGCTGGCGGATCTCGGCGTCGGCCTGGCGGCGCTGGAGCTCCAGCACGGCCTCGCGGGCGTCGACGTTCTGCCGGGTGATCTCCTTCTCCTCGGTGCGCTTGAACTCGTTGGTGCGCACGTTCTCGGTGGTGGTCAGCTCGGTGATGCGGCGGATGCCCTGGGCGTCGAGGATGTTGTCGCTGTCCAGCGCGGACAGCGGGGTCTGCTCCAGGTGGTCGATGGCCGCGTCCTCCAGGCTGTAACCGTAGAGGTCGGTGCCGATGAGGGCGATGACGCGGTCGCGGAACTCGTCGCGCATGGTGTAGAGGTCGGCGAAGTCCAACTGCTTGCCGACGGTCTTGAGCGCCTCGGAGAACTTGGCGATGAACAGGGCCTGGAGGGTGGCGCGGTCGCTGGCCCGCTCGGTGCCGATGGACTGGGCGACCTTGATGACGTCCTCGCGGGTCTTGTTGACCCGCACGAAGAACGACACCCGGATGTCGGCGCGGATGTTGTCCTTGCAGATCAGTCCCTCGTTGCCGGTGCGGCCGATCTCGATCGTCTTCACCGAGATGTCCATCACCTCGGCCTTGTGCAGCACCGGCAGCACCACCGTGCCGGTGAAGGTGACGTCGACCTTGCGCATCTTGGAGACGATGAGCGCCTTGCCCTGCGGCACCTTGCGGAACAGCCGGCCGACGAGCAGGAGCAGGCCGAGGCCCATGAGCAGGACCACGGCGAGCAGCACGCCGAGGCCGGTGGAGATGGCATCCATGGCGGAAGTCCCTTACGTGTGACGTGCGGGTGGAGCGGAAGCGGGGGCGGGGCGGCGCGGGCGCGCCGGGCCCACCGGCGACCGGTGCGCCCGCCGGGGCGGGCCGTCCGGGGCCGGGTCGTGCGGGCCGGGTCGGGTCGTGCGGGCCGGGTCGTGCGGACCCGGGTCGTCAGGGGCCCGCGTCGGGGGCGGCGAGGCGGAAGGGCGCGACGCGGAAGAACTCGCCCTCGGCGTCGTAGTCGTAGAGCAGCCCGGTGCTGCCCGACCTCAGCCGGGCGGCGTCGGTGCCCTCGGCCCGCACCTGGACGACGGCGGTGGAGCCGTCGTCGGCGGCCACCTCGGCCTGCCCGAAGCCGGTGTCGACGCGGCCGGTGCGGATGGTGCACACCCGGCCCACGAAGTCGGCGCGCGAGATGCCCGGTTCGCCGGGCGCGAGGCGGCGCAGCGGGGCGACGAGCAGGCGGGTGCCGAGCCAGGCGGCCACCAGCGCGGCGGGCAGCGTGAGGACGCGGAGCCACAGCGCGTCGAAGAGCGCGGCGCCACTCAGTGACGTGAACCAGGCAATCGCCACCAGGAGCGAGCCGGTGACGGTGACCGGCACGCCACCGAGTCCGAGCGCCGCCAGGCCCCCCCTGAGCCCGGCGGCGCCCCCCGTTTCCCCCGTGCCCCCCGTGCCGCCGGACTCACCGGAGCCGACGCCCTCCCCGCCGTGCGGGGCGTCGGTCCCGGGGAGCCCGACGCCCCCCAGCAGCACCGCGAGCCAGTATCCGGCCACGACGACGAGCGCGAAGCCGAACAGGACGGCGGGGAACGCCGTAGCGGCCTCCCAGAACCCGGTGAATCCGGCCATCGCCCTGTCCCCCTCTACCGGTTGCGGTGTGCGTCCATCGTGACGCGTGACGTGACCGCGCCGCATTGCCCGAACCCGGCAATGTTTACGCGCCACTTATGCCACGAGCTGGTGCAACCGCGCACGTCCGGCGGCCCCGGCTCCGCGTCGGTTCGTGCACGGGCCCCACCGCGCCGGTCCCGCCACCCCGGCGGCCGCCTCGGTCACCGCACGAGGGCGGACGCGCGGGGACGACCGCACGGGGTCGCTGCCCGGGATGGCCGCCCGGCGTCGCGCACGGTCGCCGGGGCACTCGGGCCGCCCGCGGGCCGCCGTCGCGCGGAGGTCACGGGCGCGCGGAAGACCGCCGCCGCACGGCAGGGCGGCGCCCGGAAGCGGGCGCCGGAGGGACTACAGCTCGTGCTCGGGCCAGCCGAGCAGGCGGGCGCCCATCGCGGCCGTCTCCAGGGTGTAGCGCTGGAGCGGGTCGCCGGGGTCGTAGCCGGTCAGGTCGCGGATGCGGGCCAGCCGGTAGGTGAGGGTGCGCACCCCGACGCCGAGGCGGCGGGCGGCCTCGGCGTTGACGTGGTTGGCCTGGGCGCAGGCCATCAGCGTGCGCACCAGCGGTTCCGCCCCGCCCCGGGCCTCGGCGAGCGGGCCGAGCACGATGCGCACCAGGTCGGCCATCGCACTGCGGTCCCGCAGGAGCACGGGGAAGACGAGCAGTTCGGCGGCGGCGAGCTGGACGGGGACGAGGCCGAGCCGGTCGGCGACGTGCAGGGCGTCCACCGCCTCCTCGTAGGAGAGCACCACGCCACCCGGCCCGGGGTGGTCGCGGCCGAGCATGACCCGGCGGGCGGCGACGTAGCCGGGGCCCGGCCGGGCGGCCAGGCGGGCGAAGGCGTTGAGCACGGCGCGGTCCTCGCCGCTGTTGGCCACGCACACCAGGCGGCCGTCCTTGGTCGTCAGCAGCGCGTCGCGCTCGCCGAACCGGGCCAGCAGCTCCCGCTCGATGCGCCGCACGGTGGGGTGGACGTCGTCGTAGGCCTCGCCGGCCGGGCCCTCGGCGACGGCGACGGCGAGCGTGGCGGCCAGCCGCAGGCCGAAGCGCTGGGCCCGCTCGGCCAGGCGGCCCAGGTCGCTGCGGCCGTGCAGCAGGTCGTCGACGAACTCCCGGCGTTCGGCCTCCTCCTGCCGTACGGCGAGCCGCCGCGCGGTCTCGTGGCCGTCGCCCAGGGCGCCGACCGCGGCCTCCAGCGCGGCCAGGATGGCGTCTCCGGTGCGGGCCCGCTCGGGCGCGGCGGCCGCGCGCATGACGCCGGGCAGCGTGCCCCACAGGGCGCGGGTCTCGCCGAGGTAGAGACCGACCACTTCGCGCAGGTTGTGCCCGGCCTCGGCGGCCCGCTCCCCCAGCTCCCGGAAGGACTCCAGTTCGGCGCGGCGGGGCAGCCGCCCGGTGTCGGAGACCTCCGCGAGCAGCCGCGGGTAGTCCCCGAGGAAGCTGGTCGGTATCCCGGAACGTCGCACGCCTTCTCCTCACCGCAGACGACGCGGCACGACCCGGCCCCGCGCCCGGCCGCCGGCCCAGGGTAGAGCAGCCCAGGGGCGGTGCCCGGGGCACCGCGGAGCCCGGCCCCCGCCACCCGCTTCGGGGTCACGCCGGGACTCGGCGACCTGGCCGGGCGGCTTCCTGCGTCCCGGCGCGAAGGCCGGGACGGCCGCTGCGGCTCGCGGGGCCGTGGGCTTCCGGCCACCGACGCGGGGCCCGGCACGAACCGGCCGGAGCGTCGCGGTCCTCGCTCGCGTCCGACCGGACACCCGTGGACGCCGTGCCGGCACGGCCGGGCGGCCCGGGGGCCCGACGGCGCGGTGGCGCGGTGGCCGGGAACCGGTGCCACCCGACCCGGGAACCGGTCCCACCCGACCCGGGGAACGGTCCGCACGCCCGGCGGAGCGGGCTGCCGGGGGCGGGGAAGGCGGGGTGGAGGGTTGCGCGTGTACCGGTCGGTAGAGCGGCATAGCTCACAGTGACCCTTGCGGTAAAGCCGTGACGTGCGGGTACGGTGATATGGAACGCGTCAACGCGATCATGGTGTGCCGGGAAGTCTGGTCGGCAGCACGAGACTCGTGCTTTTACGGTTCGTATGTCCGTCCCGCTTGCCCCCAGGAGGCCGCCCCATGACGTCCACACCACCCCCGCCGACCCAGGGTAACCGGGTGTTCGCCCGGCCCGGCCTGAAGGAACGGCGGCTGCTGGCGGACGCCCTGCGCACCGAGACGGTCGGTGGCCTCCTCCTGCTCGGCGCGGCGATCGTGGCGCTGGTCCTGGCGAACACGCCGCTGTCCGACCTGTACGAGAAGGTCAGCGACCTCCACTTCGGGCTGCCCGCGTTCGGCCTCGACCTGTCCGTCGCCCACTGGGCCTCGGACGGGCTGCTGACGATCTTCTTCTTCGTCGCCGGCATCGAGCTCAAGCGGGAGCTGGTCGTCGGCGAGCTGCGCCGCCCGGCCGCCGCCGCGCTGCCCGTGGTGGCGGCGGTGTGCGGCATGGTGGTGCCCGCGCTGTTCTACGTGGCCGTCAACGCGGGCGGCGGCGGCAGCTACAGCGGCTGGGCCATCCCGATGGCCACCGACATCGCCTTCGCGCTCGGTGTGCTGGCGGTGATCGGCACCAACCTGCCCTCCGGCATCCGGGCCTTCCTGCTGACCCTCGCCATCGTGGACGACCTCGGCGCGATCATGGTGATCGCCCTGTTCTACAGCTCCAAGCTGGACCTGTGGGCGCTGGCGGGCGCGGTCGCGGGGCTCGCGGTGTTCTGGCTGCTGCACCACAAGCTGAACGTGCGCGGCTGGTACCTCTACGTGCCGCTGGCCCTGGTGATCTGGGCGCTGATGTACAACAGCGGCATCCACGCGACGATCGCCGGTGTGGCCATGGGCATGCTGCTGCGCGTCAAGGAGCGCCCGGGCGAGGCACAGTCCCCGGCCGAGCACATCGAGCACCAGGTGCGGCCGCTGTCGGCCGGGCTCGCGGTGCCGGTGTTCGCCCTGTTCGCGGCGGGCGTGGGCGTCTCCGGCGCGGCGCTCGCCGAGGCGGCGGGCGAGCCGGAGGCGATCGGCGTCGCGCTCGGCCTCGTCATCGGCAAGATCGTCGGTGTGCTGGGCGGCACGTGGCTCGCCGCCCGCTTCACCAAGGCCGAGCTGAGCGACGACCTGTCCTGGTCGGACGTGGCGGGCGTGTCCATGCTCGCCGGTATCGGCTTCACCGTCTCGCTCCTGGTCACCGAGCTGGCCTTCGACGACGCCGAGACGGTCGAGCACGTCAAGGCCGCCGTGCTGATCGCCTCCTTCCTCTCCGCGCTGGTCGCCGCGGTCCTGCTGAAGTCCCGGGACCGGCACTACCGCCGGATCTGGGAGGAGGAGACGCGGGACGACGACCACGACGGCATCCCCGACCTCGACCAGCGCGAGGAGGCGGAGCTGGCCGCCCAGGCCGCCGCGCGGTCGGCCGCCCAGGCCGCGGCCCGCGAGTCCGCCGCGAGGCGCGCCGCCGAGCTGCGCGCCGAGGACGGCGACGCCGACGGGCTCAGCGGCCCTTCGCGCTGAGGTCCAGCCGGACGAACCGGGGCCGGTAGAGCTCCACGTCGCGCTGCACGGCGGCGGTGGACCCGACCACGTTCACGTCGTAGCCGAGCACGAGCCCGCCCCCGCCCGGGGCGGGCTCCGTGCCGTGCTCCCGCCCGGGGCCGAGCGCGGGGTGGAGCTGCGGGTTGTAGGCGACGGCCCCGGCCTGCTCGCCGCCCTCGGGCAGCGGAGGCTCGAGCACGTCGGACGGGCCGTGCCAGGGCCCCTGCGGTGCGCACGCCCAGTAGGAGGTGACGGTCGTCAGGCCGCGCCCGTCCGGACCACCGGCGTCGGTGGTGAGCAGCAGCCAGGTTCCCCCGTGCCGGGCGACGGTGTAGGTGTTGGACGCCCCGCGGCGCGGCTCGTGGGCGGGTCGCGCGCCCACCGGCAGCGGGGCGGCCCGGGCGGGGTCGGCCTGCCAGGCGTGGCCGTCCCAGTAGCGCCAGGCCGCGCGGTCGGCGAGCCGGCCGAGGGGGACGCGGGCCACGTGGGCGCGGGCGGCCCGCCCGTGCGCGGTGCGTTCGTCGGCGCCGAAGACGTAGGTCCACGCCCCCGCGCGCACGGCCGAGGTGCCGTACAGCACCCGCTCGGCCGGGTCCGCGGACGGCGGCACGTCGATCGACCGGATCGACTCCACGGTGAGTTCCGGCAGGCGGAGGGTGGCCACCTCCGTGGCGCGCGGGACGCCGAAGACCCACGGGCCGGTGCCGGTCCCGCGCTGCCACAGCAGCACGCGGACGACGCGCTCGGCCGCGCCGGGCTCGCGCGGTTCGACCACGCCCTGCACCGGCCAGCGCCACACCTCGCCGCCGTCGGGGTCGGCCAGCCCCGGGAACAGGGCGCCGGGCCCGGGCCCCAGCAGGGTGCGCTCCAGCGTGCCGTCGGGCGACATCACCAGCCCCGCGTTGCGCACCCACACCGGGGAGGGGTCCCGGGAGGGTCCGCCGAACGCGGCCTCGGGGTGCACCCGGTCCAGGAAGGTGTCCGCCGACAGCCACAGGGTGCGCCCGTCCGGCAGCGGCACCGACCGGCTGCCGTCCCCGCCGGTCCAGTCGTCCAGCCGTGTGTTGTCGTCGCCGTACCGGGCGAACTCCGCGGTCAGCTCCGGCGCCGGGCGCCAGCCGGTGACGCTCAGCGGCTCGCAGGCGGCCCGGGCCGGCGGCGCGTCCGGCCCGTCGTCACCGGGCACGGTGAGCACCAGGAGCACCGCGCACACCAGCACCACGACGCCGCCCAGCAGCAGCGGGGTCCTGGTGGCCGAGCGCCGGCGGAGTGCGTCCATGGCCCGCCCCACCCTAGGCGGCCCCCCGCCGCCCCGGCTACGCGCCCGGACGCCCCGCCCCGTCCCGCCGACGCCCACCGCGGCGACCGGCGCGCACCGGCCGGGGACCGCGGGCCGGGCCACGGCGGCCGGGGCCGCGCGGTCACGCCCGCGGGTTCCGGCCCGCCGTGCCGGTGCGGGGGTCGGCCGGGGGGCCGGCGACCGCGTCGGCCAGCTCCTCCAGCGCGTCCGCGACCAGCTCCGCCGCGCGCAGGGCGACGCCGTCCGGGTGGGCGGCGTGGCGCTGCCAGTCCACGAGCGCCTCGCGCACCGGCGCCCAGTCCGGCCGGGCCCCTCGCCGCACGGCGTCGTCGGCCCGCCCCAGCGCGTCCCGCAGGGCGTCGGCGAACGCGGCGGCCCCCGCGTCGCCGGGGGCGCGCGCGGCGGGCAGGTGGGCCTCGGCGAGCATGGCGGAGCGTCCGACCGTGGTGAGCGCGGCCTGGGCGTCGCCCGCCCGGCGCCGGGGCAGGCCGCGGTGGCGTACCGGCTCCGCGCCCGCCCGCGCGGTGGCCTGGTCCCACTCCCACAGCGCGGCGCGGTTGTCGAGCAGCGCCTCGCGCACCGCCCGGTGCGTGCCGTCCCCGGGGCGGCCGAAGCCCTCCAGCACGGCCACGGCGTAGCCGCCCGCCGCCGTGAGCCAGTCGGCCAGCCGCTCGCGGAGCCGGGGCGTCTCCCAGGCGGGGAACAGCGCGTAGGAGGCGAGGGCCAGCGCGCCGCCCAGCAGGGTCAGCACGATGCGCTCGGGCACGGTCTGCGCCCAGTCGGCGCCCGCGATGCCGAGCAGGAAGACGACGTAGGCGCCGGTGCACGCGGAGATCACCATGAACCCGGTGCGCATCAGCGCGTACAGGAGGAGGACGCTGCCGACGGCGAGGGCGGCGGCCGGGTACGGGCCGGGGTGGGCCAGCGCGAGGACGACGCCGCCGAGCGCGACACCGGCGACCGTGCCCACCAGCCGGGCCGCGCCCCGCTCCACGGTGGCGGAGAAATCCGGGCGCAGCACCATCACGACCGTCAGCCCGATCCAGTAGCCGTGCCCGGTGGGCAGGGCCTGGCCCAGCAGGTACCCGGTGCTCACCACGGCCGCCAGGCGCAGCGCGTGCCGGAACACCGGGGACGGGGCGCGCAGCTCCCGGCGCAGCGTGCGCAGGACGACCGGTACCTGACCGGGCCCGGTGGGCCTGCGCAGGTGCGCGCGGCGGCCCGGCGAGGTCACCTCCACCGGCTCCTGGGCGGCCTCCACCGTCTCCTCGGTCAGCGCGATCAGCCGCAGCGCCGCCTTGCGCGCGGGCACCGGGGGCAGGGCGGGGCCGTCCGCCGGGACCCGCAGCACGGCCAGCGCCTCGTCGGGCAGCCGGACGCGCTCCCCGCGCCGGACGGCGCGCGCGGTGGCGTCCAGCACGGTGGCGGCGGCGGACAGCAGCGCGCGCACCCGCTCCCGGGGCGCCCCGCCGTCGTCGGGCACGCCGCCGACGACGGGGTCGGCGAGCGAGGCGAGCACGGGCCGGTAGCGCTCGGCCAGTTGCCGGTAGCCGTGCAGTTGGCGCGGGCGGCGCCGGGCCTGCCTCGGGGTGACGGCCGCGGCGCTGCGGGCCTCCATCAGCGGCTCGGGGTCGAACGGCGCGCTGGGGTGCTCGCGCAGGCGGCGGGCGTAGTCGGCCACGCCCGCCAGCGCGTCGGCCAGCGCCTCCCGGCGGGTCGCCCAGCGGCGGATGGGGAAGACGGCGATGAGCAGCGCCTGCACGACCCCGCCGACGGCGATGATGCCCGCGTGGAGCGCCGCGTTCCACACGGACGAGGGCAGCGTGACCACGACGAGCATCATGGCGACGGTGAACGCGGACACCACACCGGGGACGGGCCCGGCCGCCCAGGCCATGCCCGCCCCGAACGCCCACAGCAGCAGCATCGCGGTGAAGGCCCACGGGTGGCCGGCCAGCACGTAGCCGAGGAAGGCGCTGACGGACAGCCCGGCGGCCGCGGCCAGCGCGAGCACCGCGCGCGGCCGGTAGCTGCGCTGGAAGGTGGCGATCCCGGACGCGAAGGCGCCGAACGCCGAGGAGACCGCGAGCGTGGGCGACCCCAGCCACAGCGTGAACCCGATGACGACCGCCACCCCGCAGGTGCCGCGCAGCGCGAGCAGCGGCGTCAGCGCGCCCCGCTCGACCCGCACCCCGGCCCGGGCCGCGTCCCTGAGGGCCGAGGCCCACCTCGCTGTCGTCCCGGACATGATCACGAGGATAGGACGCCGCCGGGCCGGGCACCCGGTGGGCGTGCCCGCACCGAAGAGCTACCGCGTGGCCGCCTCCGGCCAGTGGTTCGACGAAGAGGACAACGTCCGCCTGCCCGCCGGCGAGGCGCACGCCTGGGAGCCGGGGCTGAACCAGACCGTGTGCGGTCTGGCCCTCAGCCGCTCCCAGCTCGTGCGCTTCCCGCACGTGGCGTGGGCGGACGCGCTGCCGGAGTCGGGCGGCGCCGCCGACCGGGTGCGGCGGCTGTGCCCGCGCTGTGCCTCCGCCGCGGGCCGCGGCGGCGACGCGCGCCCCCGGTGGCGCAGGACGAACCCCCGGCCCTGACGCCCCACCCGGGCGGCCTGGCCCGGACGGCTCACGCGTCCGGCAGGCTCTCCCGGCAGAAGTCGGCGTAGCCGGCCGGCGTCAGCAGCCCGTCGAGCTGCGCGGGCTTGTCCACGGTCAGCTCCAGGAGCCAGCCGTCGCCGTACGGGTCGGCGTCCAGCGTGCCCGGGGCGCCGTCGAGCGCCGGGTTGACCTCGGCCACCGTGCCGCTCATCGGCGCGCGGACCTCGGTGACTGCCTCCGCCGAGACCACCGTGGCGCACACGTCGGACGCCTCGAAGCGCTCGCCCGGCCGCGGCAGCTCCAGGGAGACCGCGGGGCCGAGCCGACGCCGCGCGACGTCGGTGAGCCCGGTGCGCACCCGGCCGGCCGCGGCGATCCGCACCCACGCGTGGTCGCGGGTGTACTTCCGGTCCTCCGGCGTGTTCGCCATGCGCTCCTCCAGTGCTCCGCGCCGGCCCCGGCACCCGGTCGGCGCTCACGCCCCATCCTGCTCGGCCGGGCGGTCGGCAAACCCGCGCCGGCGGCTCCGGCGGGTTCCGCGCCGGCCGACGCGCGGGCGGGAGGTCGTGGTCCGGTAACAGGTGTCACCGTTTCGCGTGTTCGCCGTCACGGCTGGGCCACGGACGACGGGTGCCGTCACGTTCCGTCGTCGCGCTGGGCACAGGCTGAAGTCGCATCACTCCGACAGCGAAGTGGAGGTGCCGCTACATGGCCGACCGCCGTCTGTGGTCCTACAAGGAGATCGCCGCACACATCCGGGTGCAGCCGGACACGGTGCGCTCGTACCGCAAGCACGGGCTGCTGCCCGCGCCGGACGTGGTGGAGGGCGGCCGGCCCTTCTGGTACGCCGACACCATCCGCGAGTGGGTCACGCGCCGCCCCGGCCACGGCAGACGCGGCCGGTAGGCGGCCCCGGGCGTCCCGCCCCACTCCACCCCCGCCCCCGGCCCCGGCCCCGGGCGCGCGCAGCCACCGCAGCGGCCCGCCCGGCCGCACGTCCGGCATACACCCCGCGGGTATAGGGTTTCGCGGGAGCACAGCACCACGCGTTCCCGGAGGTACCCATGGCCGACGTCACCACCGCCTACCAGGTCAGCGGCATGAGCTGCGGGCACTGCGAGAAGGCCGTCGGCCAGGAGGTCGGCGGGCTCGCGGGCGTCACGGAGGTCACGGTCGACGCGGGCAGCGGCCGGGTGGTCGTCAGCTCGGCCGGCCCCCTCGACGACGAGGCCGTGCGCGCCGCGGTGGACGAGGCGGGCTACGAGCTCGTCGGCCGCGCGTAGCACCCGCCCCGCGCGACCCGCGCTCCCGCCCCACGGCGCCGCACCGCACCACAGAGGTCCGGCGCGCGCGTACCGGCCCGGCCGGCCCGGACCCGACCGGGTGGACGCACGGCCCGCACGCAGGAAAACGCCCCCTCGCGAGTCCCCCCACGGGCTCGCGATCGGGGCGTTTCCCATTTCCCGGCTCCTGATTCCCCCCACGGGATCACGGCCGGGTGCTCGGCTGGGCTGGGCGTGCGCGGTGGCCGCTCAAGCGCCCGCGGACGTCAGCCCGTGACGGCGGCTCCGCCGGGTGTCGCCGTCACCAGGTTCGACCCGGGAGGGGTGGAAAGGGTTGCACCCCCGCCGATGTGAACTGGATCACAGCGACGGGGGCGCGGAGGAGCGGGGTCAGCGCTGCTCGACCGGGACGTAGTCGCGCTCGACGACGCCGGTGTAGATCTGGCGCGGGCGCCCGATGCGGGAGCCCGGCTCCTTGATCATCTCGTGCCACTGGGCGATCCAGCCGGGCAGCCGGCCCAGCGCGAACAGCACGGTGAACATGCTGGTCGGGAAGCCCATCGCGCGGTAGATCAGGCCGGTGTAGAAGTCGACGTTCGGGTAGAGGTTGCGCGAGACGAAGTAGTCGTCGCTGAGCGCGTGCTCCTCCAGCTTGAGCGCGATGTCCAGCAGCTCGTCGGACTTGCCGAGCGCGGAGAGCACGTCGTGCGCGGCGGCCTTGATGATCTTCGCGCGCGGGTCGAAGCTCTTGTAGACCCGGTGGCCGAAGCCCATCAGGCGGACGCCGTCCTCCTTGTTCTTCACCTTGCGGATGAAGGAGTCGACGTCGCCGCCCTCGCGCTGGATGCGCTCCAGCATCTCCAGCACCGACTGGTTGGCGCCGCCGTGCAGCGGGCCCCACAGGGCGCTGATGCCCGCCGAGATGGAGGCGAACATGTTGGCCTGCGAGGAGCCGACCAGGCGCACGGTGGAGGTGGAGCAGTTCTGCTCGTGGTCGGCGTGCAGGATGAGCAGCTTGTCCAGCGCGCTGACCACGACCGGGTCGAGGTCGTACTCCTCGGCCGGCACGGAGAACGTCATACGCAGGAAGTTCTCGACGTAGCCGAGGTCGTTGCGCGGGTAGACCACCGGGTGGCCCACGGCCTTCTTGTAGGCGTAGGCGGCGATCGTGGGGAGCTTGGCGAGCAGCCGGATGGTGGAGATGTGGCGCTGCTGCTCGTCGAAGGGGTTGTGGCTGTCCTGGTAGAAGGTGGACAGCGCGCTGACGACCGACGACAGCATCGCCATCGGGTGGGCGTCGCGCGGGAAGCCGTCGTAGAACCGTTTGACGTCCTCGTGCAGCAGCGTGTGCTGGGTGATCTCGCCGCGGAAGGCGGCCAGTTCGTCCACCGTGGGCAGCTCGCCGTGGATGAGCAGGTAGGCCGTCTCCAGGAACGTGCCGCGCTCGGCGAGCTGCTCGATGGGATAGCCGCGGTAGCGCAGGATGCCCTGCTCGCCGTCGAGGAAGGTGACCGCCGACTTGACCCCCGCGGTGTTGCCGTAGCCGGAGTCCAGGGTCACCAGACCCGTCTGGGCGCGCAGCTTGCCGATGTCGAAGCCGTTGTCCCCGGCCGTGCTCTCCACCAGCGGGTAGCTGTACTCGCCGTCTCCGTGCCGCAGGACTACTGCCTTGCCGCTGTTGTCGCTCGTGCGACCCGTTTCGCTCACGTCATCCCTCACCGACGTCGTGCCTCTTCTTCGAGGTGCAGAAGTTGAATCGAGCTGCCCTGACCCGTGTCCTTTTTCCCACTCTCCCCCACTTGCGCCCGGATGGTGCACTCGGGGTCGGCCAATGGGCGCCCGCCTGGCACGGAGTGCCGCAGAAAAGTTACGCTTCGGCGCCCACGGCGCGCAATCGATGATCGAGCATCGTGTGCCTGCGCCCCGCCGAGACCGTCCGGACCGCCTGGGCCAGCGCCCGGCGGGAGCCGACCAGCACGACGAGCCGTTTCGCCCGGGTGACGGCGGTGTAGAGCAGGTTGCGCTGGAGCATCATCCACGCCCCGGTGGTGACGGGGATCACCACCGCCGGGTACTCGCTGCCCTGCGAACGGTGGATGGTGACGGCGTAGGCGTGCGCCAGTTCGTCCAGCTCGTCGAAGTCGTACTCCACCTCCTCGTCCTCGTCGGTGCGCACGGTGAGCGTCTGCTCCTCCGGGCTCAGGGCCGTCACCACCCCGACCGTGCCGTTGAAGACGCCGTTCGCCCCCTTGTCGTAGTTGTTGCGGATCTGCGTCACCTTGTCCCCCACCCGGAAGACCCGGCCGCCGAAGCGCTTCTCCGGCACCGACGGACGCCCGGGGGTGATCTCCTGCTGGAGCAGGCCGTTGAGCGCGCCCGCGCCCGCCGGGCCGCGGTGCATCGGCGCGAGGACCTGCACGTCCCGGCGCGCGTCGAGGCCGAACTTCGCCGGGACCCGGCGGGCCGCGACGTCGACGGTCAGGCGGCCCGCCGCCTCGGTGTCCTCCTCGGGGAAGAGGAAGAAGTCGGGCAGGCCCTGGGTGAGTGGTGGCCGGCCGGCGTTGATGCGGTGCGCGTTGGTCACCACGCCGGACTCCTGGGCCTGGCGGAAGATCCGCGTCAGCCGCACCGCCGGGACGGGCCCGCCCTCGGCCAGCAGGTCGCGCAGCACCTCGCCGGCGCCGACGGACGGGAGCTGGTCCACGTCCCCCACCAGCAGCAGGTGGGCGCCGGGCGGCACCGCCTTGACCAGCTTGTTGGCCAGCAGCAGGTCGAGCATGGACGCCTCGTCGACGACGAGCAGGTCCGCGTCCAGCGGGCGGTCGCGGTCGTAGGCGGCGTCCCCGCCGGGCCGCAGCTCCAGGAGCCGGTGCACCGTGGCGGCCGGCGCGCCGGTCAGCTCGGCCAGCCGCTTGGCCGCGCGTCCGGTGGGCGCCGCCAGCAGCACCTTCGCGCCCTTGGCCCGCGCCAGCTCCACCACCGAGCGCACGGTGAAGGACTTGCCGCAGCCGGGGCCCCCGGTCAGCACCGCCACCTTGCGGGTGAGGGCCAGCCGGACGGCGTCGCGCTGCTCGGCGGCGAGGTCCGCGCCGGTGCGCCGCGCCAGCCAGCCCAGCGCCCGCTCCCAGTCGACGTCGGCGAAGGCCGCCAGCCGGTCCTCGCGGGCGTGCAGCAGCCTGCGCACCTGGGCCGCCAGCGCCGTCTCCGCGCGGTGGAAGGGCGGCAGGTAGACGGCCGTCACCGGCTCCTCGGGGCGCTCCGGGTCCGGCGCCCGCTCGCGCACGACGCCCTCCTCGTCCGCCGCGAGCGCGTCCAGGCACTCGATGACCAGCCCGGTGTCGACCTGGAGCAGCTTGACGGCGTCGGCGATGAGCCGCTCTTCGGGCAGGAAGCAGTGGCCCTGGTCGGCCGACTGGGACAGCGCGTACCGCAGCCCGGCCGCCACCCGCTCCGGGCTGTCGTGCGGGATGCCGACGGACTGCGCGATGCGGTCGGCGGTCAGGAAGCCGATGCCCCACACGTCCGCCGCCAGCCGGTAGGGGTGCTCGCGCACCACCGGGACCGACTCGTCCCCGTACTTCTTGTAGATGCGCACCGCGATGGAGGTGGAGACGCCGACGCCCTGGAGGAAGACCATCACCTCCTTGATGGCCTTCTGCTCCTCCCAGGCCGCGGCGATCTTCGCGGTGCGCTTGGGCCCGAGCCCGGGCACCTCGACCAGCCGCCCGGCGTCCTGCTCGATGACGTCGAGCGTGTCCAGACCGAAGTGCGCCACGATGCGCTCGGCAATGCGCGGCCCGATGCCCTTGATCAGCCCGGAGCCCAGGTAGCGGCGGATGCCCTGGATGGTGGCGGGCAGCACCGTCGTGTAGTTCTCCACCGTGAACTGGCGCCCGTACTGCGGGTGCGAGCCCCACCGCCCCTCCATGCGCAGGCTCTCGCCGGGCTGCGCCCCCAGCAGCGCGCCGACGACGGTGAGGAGGTCACCGTCGTGACCGGCGTCCTTGCGGCGCAGCGGGGCGACGCGGGCGACCGTGTAACCGGTCTCCTCGTTGGCGTACGTGACGCGCTCGAGCACCCCTTCGAGCACGGCCGGCTGGAACGACATGCGACCGACCGTAAGCCCCGGCACGGACAGCGCGACAGGCGCCCCGGTGACGGAACGGCCCGCACCGGGCCCGGCACCTCCGGCCCGCCGGGCGCAGAACCGATTCAGCGCGAGCCGGCGGCACTGCCCACGAAGCCCGAGCGGTAGGCCAGCACCACCGCCTGGACCCGGTCGCGTAAGTGCAGCTTGTGCAGCAGGTGCGAGACGTGGGACTTCACCGTGCCGGAGCTGACGGCGAGCGAGTCGGCGATGTCCTCGGTGGTCATGCCCTGCGCCAGCAGCCGCAGGACGCGGTGCTCCTGGAGGGTGAGGGCGGAGAACCGGTGCAGCAGCTCGGGTGCGGGCCCGGCGCCGGACTCCTCGCGCTCCAGCGTGGCCGCCACGATCGTCTCCGCGACGCAGGGGGCGAAGTACATGCCCCCGGAGGCCACCGCGTGCACGGCCGCGAGGATCGCCGCCCGGCTCCCGGACTTCACCGCCAGGCCGCGCACGCCCAGTTGCAGCGCCAGCGTCGCCGTCGCCGGGTCCCAGCCCCCGGCGAAGGCGACGACGGGGGTGCCCGCGCAGTCGGCCATCACGTGCTCCAGCCGTTCCCCGATCCCGTTCTCCTCGGCCACCAGCACCAGGTCGGGACGGGTGCGCGCCAGGTCCCGCGCGGTGTCCGGCGGTCGCTCGCCGGTGGCGTGCACCTCGATGTCCGGCTCCGCGGCCAGCAGCGCGACGAACCCGGCCCTGCTGAGCTCGTTGCGGTCGACCACCATGACGCGCTGCACCGCGTTCCCGGAATGTTTCGAGGCATGACGAAGACTTCGATGTGCCATAGCGCGGCTCCCCAGACGCCGGAACGAAGAAATCGAAGAACGGAACGCGGTGCTCTTCCGGGGCCCGGCGCCCACGAGGTCGCGAGGGCGCTCGACGACGGGCCCGCCGCACGGCAGTGATCGTCTGTGGCTCCCCCCGTTGCACGCCGGCCTGATGGCGCCCAGAAAACGCGGGCCTCGTTCCGCACCCGCCGACCGCACGCCGGGAGGCGGCGCGCCAGGGGCGAAACGCCCCGATCACCCGCGAACGTCACATCCCGGACTGCGGCGACAGTGCTGTCGGTCCGGTACAAACGGTAGCAATGATGCGCTGGCAGGTGATTGCTTTCTTCTTGTCACATCCCGCACCGCGCAGCAGAATCCTGCGCCATGGACGCAGTGGATCGCAGCATATTGCGGGAGCTCCAGCGAAACGCGCGGATGACCAACGCGGAACTGGCCCAGAGAGTGGGCCTGACGGCCTCCCCCTGCCTGCGCAGGGTGCGCCAGTTGGAGAAGGACGGGCTGATCCGCGGCTACCGGGCCGTCCTGGACCACGACGCCCTGGAACTGGGCTTCCGCACCTACGTCACGATCGTCATGCACCGCGAGGACCGGGTCACCGTCGAGCGCTTCGAACGCGAGGTGGCGGACCTGAGCGCGGTGATCGCCGCGTACCGCCTCTTCGGCGACCCCGACTACCTGCTCCTGGTGGCCGTCCAGGACGTCGCCGGCTACGAGCGCCTCTACCGCGAGGTGCTCTGCAACCTCCCCGGGGTGGGCCGGGTGACCTCCCACCTGGTGATGAAGGAGGTCAAGCCGGACCAGGGCGCCCCGCTGGGCGGCGAGCGGCACCCCTGAGTGACGCGCGGCGGTCCGGGCCGGGCCCCGGCCGACCGCCCGGGGAGCCGTGCGGCCGTGCGGTCGCCGCGGGGAGCCGCGGGGTTGCGGCGGCGCGGTCGTCAGTCCTTCGTCGCGGTGGTCCGGGGCCCCGCGTCCGCACCGGCGTCCGGCCCGCCCCCGGCGTCCGGCGCGGCCGCGCGGCCGGAGCGCCAGCGGCGGTAGCCGAGCGCGACGACGGCGATGGCGGCCGGGACGAAGACCACCGCGCCGCTGAACGGCAGCAGCACCAGGCACAGCGCGGTGCCGATCACCGCCAGCACCCGCCGGGTGCCGTGCAGCAGCCGGACACCGGCCGCCATGGCCGCCAGGAAGGTGAGGATCACCAGCGAGTTGGGGATGACGAGCAGCGTCTCCGGCCCCCACCCGGCGAAGTAGCCGACGATCACGCCCAGCGTGGCGTAGCCGCCCACGGCCACGACCGCCACGCCCGGCACGCCCCGGCGGCTCACCCGGGCCAGCGGCGCGGGGAAGGCGCGGTCGCGGGCGAGCGCGTAGCCCAGCCGGGAGGTGGCCGCCACGAAGGCGTTCGTGGTGCCCAGGGCGATCAGCACCGCGACGCCCGCGGCGATGGTGCCCACCGGGCCGCCGAGCCCGTCGGCCAGCAACCGGGCGATGACGGTGCGGTTGACGTCGTCACTGCCGTAGGTGGCGGTGCCGATCGTGGCGACGACGACGCCCACGTACAGCAGCGTGATCAGGCCCACGCTGATCAGCGTGGAGCGCGGCACGTCCCGCTCCGGGTCGCGGAACTCCTCGGACAGATGGGTGATGGCCTCCCAGCCGAAGAAGGCGAAGAAGATCACCACCGCGACGCTGCCCACCTCGCCCCAGCCGTGCGGGGCGAACGGCGTCCAGTTGGCGGACTCGAAGTGCGGCACCGAGACGAGCAGCGCCAGCAGCAGCATGGTGGCGACGGTGGCGGCGAAGGCGAGTTGCAGGCGCGCGCTGGCCCTGATGCCGCGCAGGTTGGCCAGGGTGGCGAAGACCAGGATCGCCCCGGCCAGCAAGAACGCCGCCCCCCGGGGCAGGCCGAGATAGCTGGCGCCGTAGTAGGCGCCGGTCAGGGCGACGAGCGTCTGTGCGGTGGCCGCGGCGATGAAGTAGAACCAGCCGGTCACCATGCCCGCGGCCGGGCCGAACGCCTTGGTGACGAAGGTGGCCACGCCGCCGGCGTTGGGGTAGCGGCTGGCCAGCGCCGCGAGCGTGAGGGCGAGCGGGATGCCCAGTGCCGCGTCGAACAGCCAGGCCACGATCGCGGCCGGACCCGCCTCGGTGGCGCTGAGCGCCGGCAGCAGCAGCACGCCGGCCCCGACGATGGCCCCCGTGTACAGGGCCACCCCCTGGCTGACCGTGATCGTGCGGCGCAGCGGCTCGGCCATCACCCCTCCCTCCGGCTCGCGTCCTGCGAACCTACGCTGCCACCCCTGCGGGGTCAACACTTACAATGGCGGGTAACTAGTGTCGCGCGTCGCGCGTCGCGTGACGGGCGCACGGCGCCGGGCGTCGACGCGCCGTGGAGTGGAAAGGCCCCTTCATGGAAGCTGACGACCCCACACCCCAGGCCGCTCCCCCGTCCCCGGACGCTCCCCCGTCCCCGGACGCTCCCCCGTCCCCGGCCGCGCCCCGGCCTCCGGACGCGCCACCGCCGCTGCCGCCCGAGGCCGCGCTGGTGCACGCGTTCCTCAACACCCTGGACCGGCGCTCCTTCGTCCGGCGGGGCGCGCCGCACCGGGGCGGCGACCGCATCGCCACGCGCGGGCAGTTGGCCGACTGGCTCGCCGGGCACGGCCTGCTGCCCCCGGGCACCGCGGTGGACGGCCCGACGCTCGACCGGGTCCACCTGCTGCGCGCGCGGCTGCGCGCGGCCGTCGGCGGCTCCACCGCTCCCCCGCCGGACGCGGGGGACCCGCTGCGCCTGACGTTCGCGCTCAACGCCCCGGCCGACCGGGCCCCGGCCCTCGCCCCGGCGGGCCGGGCGGGCGAGCGGGCGCTGGGCGAACTCGTGCTGCACACCCTGCGGGCGGTGACGTCCGGGAGCTGGGAGCGGCTGAAGATGTGCCAGGCCCCGGACTGCCACTGGGTGTTCTACGACCGCTCCCGGCCCAACCGGGCCCGCTGGTGCGCGCCCGAGCTGTGCGGCAACCGGATGAAGACCCGCGCCTACCGGCGGCGCGCCCGCGGCTGACCCGGGCGCACCGCACGGAGCCCAGCGCCTGGACCCGGCGCCCGGAGGCCCGGGGCCGAACCCGACGCCCGGACGCCCGGGTCGAACCCGGCGCCCGGAGGCCCGGGGCCGAACCCGGCGCCCGGAGGCCCGGACGCGCCCCGGGAAGGCCCGGGCCCCGCGAGCACCGTCGCGGCCTCAGCTCGTCGGCCGGCTCTCCGGGGGCGCGAAGACGACGACGACGCGCAGGTCCTCGGTGATGTCGCTGAAGCGGTGCGGCATCTCGGCGGGCACGTAGACGACCGAGCCGGGGCCGACCGGGCGCGTGTCCCCGCCGACGTGCACGGTCGCGCGGCCCTCCACGACGACGTACAACTCGTCCTCGGCGTGCGGCTGCTGGGGGTCCTCGTCCCCGGCGGCGAGCGCGTAGAGTCCGGCGCTCATGGCGGGGCGGCGCAGGAACTCCAGGTACCGCCGGCCGCTCGCCTCGCCCTCCTCCACCAGTCGCGCGAACTCCGCGTGGTCCGGCTCGTTCGGCACGGGCGTCTCCTCACGTGTGCAGGGTCAACTCACTGTAGTAACCGGTGAACCGCTCGGTGCGGTCGGCGCCGTCGGTGACCGGGAAGAAGCCCTCGAAGAAGTCGACGTAGTCGCTGCACAGGGCGCGCAGGACGGGCGCGACCTCCCGGCCGAGCTCCCCGGCCGCCTCGCGGACGCCGACGGCGGTCATCATCGTCGTCTCCGCGTCCGAGGCGAGGGTCGCCAGGGTCGCGGCCAGCCTGCTGTGCCGCAGCGCCGCCACCACCTCCTCGGTGACCGTCCCCGGGTCGGCGCCCCGGTGGGACTGCCACAGGATGACACGGACCGACTGGCAGCCCACGACCCGCCGGGGCGGCACCAAGGCGAGCGGCGCGGCCGGGTCGAGCCGCCGCTGCGCGCCGTCCCACGGCACCGTCCAGCGGGCCGGGTCGGCGTCCGCCGCCGGGCCGACCAGCGGCGGGTCCCCGCTCAGGTCCCAGGACCAGCTCAGCACGTGCAGCGGCGTGTCCGGGTCGCAGACCCGGCGCAGCAGGACGCCGCTGTCCGGGGCGAGCCGCAGCCCGGTGAGGGTGACGCCCCGGGGCCGCCCGGCCCGGGCGAACCTCAGCGGCACCGGTTGCAGCGCCCGGGTGACTTCCCGCAGGACGGTGAAGGGCTGGCGGCCGGTCAGGCCGTAGTCGTCGGCGGCCGGACCGGCGGCCGTGGCCTCGAAGTGGTCGAACGCGCTTCGGGAGATCAGGGGCACGGGCGGACCTCCGGGGGTGGGGGGGGAGTCGGACGGGGTCGGGGAGGGGCGCCGGGCGGCACCGGCGCCGGGCGGGGCACGGGCGCGGGCGCGGGCGCGATGGTGCGCGCGGCGGGGCTCACGGCCGGGGCGCGAACAGCCGGGGGTAGGCGGCGGCGACCCGCGTGCCGCCTGGCACCAGGGCCCCGCCCCCCGGCCAGTCGACGCCGTCGAAGCCGGCCGGCACCCCGACCTGCCGGGCCGCGTGCGCGGACCAGGTGGGCATCAGCGGGCCGCTGACGGCGGCGACGACGCCGAGCAGCTCGGCGTGGGCGGCCAGCGCGGCGGCGGTGTCCCGGGGAGGCGCCGCGGGCACCGACCGGAGCTGCTCCGCGGCCTGCTCCACCGCGCCGGTCAGCCGGGCCGCGGCGGCCCGCGGGGAGAAGCCGTCCGGCTCCAGGTGCCGGGCCAGGTCGCCGGGCAGCGTCTCGACCAGCTCCCGCAGACCGGCCGGCCAGTCGGCGCGCCGGACGTCGGGGACGAGCGAGCCGTGCCCCTCGGCCAGCCGGCGCAGGACCGCGGACGCCCAGCCCTCCACCCCGTCCACCAGCACCGTGCCGACCGTGCGGGCGAAGTCGTCCAGCCGGAAGTCGGACTTGGCGCGCTCCGGGGCGGTCAGGCACAGGTGCAGCCGCACCGCGTCCGGGTGCGCGTCGCGCAGGAACTCCGAGCCCCAGATGGCGTGGCCCCGGCTGGTGGAGAACTTCTCCCCCTCCAGCGTGTAGAACTCGTTGCTGATCACGTGCGCGGGGGTGACGTAGCCGCCCAGCCCCATGAGCAGCGACGGCCACAGCACGGCGTGCGAGAAGCCGCAGTCGAAGCCGATGAAGTGGACGAGCTCGGTGTCCGGGTCGCGCCACAGGGTGCGCCACTCCTCGGGCGCGCCGAGCGCCGCACCGTGCGCGGCCGTGGCGGCCATGTACCCGAAGACGCCGCTGAACCAGGTGTCCAGCACGTGGCCTTCCCAGCCGTCGAGCGGCACGGGGACGCCGTAGTCGTCCCGGCGGCTGATCGGCACGTCGGGCAGGCCGCGCTCGACCATCCGCAGGCAGTAGTCGCGCACCCGGGGCCGCCAGGTGGCGTCCGCGTACAGGGCGGCCAGGCGGTCGGCGAACGGGGCGAGCCGCACCACCAGCCGGGTCTGCCACCGCGTCTCGGGGGCGCCCCCGCAGGTGACGCAGCGGCCGTCGAGCACCCCGCCGGGGTCCTGCGGCAGCCCGCACTCCTCGCAGTAGGTGCCGTCGCTGGGCGCCGCGCAGAAGCGGCAGGCGCCGCGCACGTACGCCTCGTACACGTGGCGTTCGCAGGTGGTGCAGTAGGGCGTGGGCACGTCCCGCTCGGTGACGACCCCCTGGTCCCGCAGCGCGAGGAAGTGCTCGCGGACCAGGGCGTCGTGCAGCGGCTCCCGGTGCGGGTGCGCGTAGTAGTCGGGCAGCATCCCGGCCAGCGTCAGGCTCTCCTCGATGCGCCGGGTGTAGCGGAACGCCGTCGTGCGGGCGTCCCAGCCCAGTTCCGCGCCGCGCCGGGGGACGTAGCAGGAGTGGTCGTCGGTGTAGGAGACGTAGCGCACGGGGACGCCGCGCGCCCGCAGGTAGCGGCGCAGCACGTCGGCGCCCATGAACGGGCCCGAGAGGTGGCCCAGGTGCAGGTCGCCGTTGGGGTTCGGTGGGGCGCAGGTGATGAGGACGTTCCTGGCCATGCCGTTGCGGTCCTTTCCACGGGAGGGACGGCGGGCGGGGAGGACGGCGGGCGGGGACGGCGGGCGGGGGCGCGGGGCGGACGGGGCCGCGTCACTCCGCCTCGCGCCGGTACCCGGCGCCCGGGCCGCCGGGGCGCTGGTCGCCGGAGCCCGGCTCGCCGGAGCGGAAGGGGAGCACGGCGCCGTTCGCCGGTCCGCGGTGCTCGCCGCCCCGGTCCTGGCCGTGCGGGAGGACGAGCCCGGCGCGCACCCGGCTGCGGTCGGGCAGCGAGGTCATCACCACCGACTTCGCGCCGATGACGCTGCCCGGGCCGATCTCCACGGGTCCGAGCACGCAGGCGCCGGTGCCCACCACCACGCCGTCGCCCAGGGTCGGGTGGCGCTGTGCGCCGGGGGCGCGGGTGGCGTCGTGCCACCAGCCGACGGAGCCGAGCGTGACGAGGTGGTAGAGCATGACGTCGTCGCCGATGCGGGCGGTCTCCCCGATGACGACGCCGCAGCCGTGGTCGACGAAGAAGCGGCGGCCGATGCGCGCGCCGGGGTGGATGTCGATGCCCCCGGAGACCTTGCGGCCGAACAGGGCGACGGCCCGGGCGACGACGCGGTGGTCGCGGACGTACAGCGCGTGGGCCAGGCGGTGCAGCCACAGCGCGTGCAGGTGCGGGTAGAGCAGCACCTCCCACGGGCTGCACACCGCCGGGTCCTTGGCGCAGACGACGTGCACGTCCTCGCGGGCGCGGCGCAGCGCGGAGCCCACCCGGCCGCCGCCCCACGGGCCGCGCGCCGCCCCGGGCCCGCCCGCGCCGGTCTCGCCCGCCGGGGGGTCCGCCGGGGGGCCCGCCGCCCGGGCGGAGTCCGCGGCGGCCCCGGGGCGCGGAGGGCGCGCCGGGGGCGGCCCGGCGCGGCGGCCGGTGCGGTGTGTGGTCGGTGCTGCCGCGCGCCGGACGCGGGCACGCAGTCGGGACAGTGGATTCATCTCTGATCGCCTACAGGTGCCGGTAGCGCGGGCTGACGGGTCGGGGTGAGCCGGTGACGAACCGCTCGGGGCGGTAGGGGGCGAGCTCGGCGCGTTCCGCGCCGGACAGCAGCTCGGCGGCGACGGCCCGCCCCACCGCCGGGGCGGTCTTGAACCCGCCGCCGCTGAAGCCGGTGGCCAGGTACAGCCCCGGCAGGCCCGGGGCGGGGCCGATGAGCGGGCGTCCGTCCGCCGAGCAGGACTCCCACCCGGCGGTGGCGGCCGTGACCGGGGCGGCGGCCAGGTCCGGCAGCCGGCGCGCGGCCAGCTCCCGGCCCGCGGCCACCTCGGGGGCGGTCACGGCCGTCCCCGGGTCGTGCGCGGGCGGCGCCGCGGCGGTCGCGGACGGCAGCGGCACCCGGAACAGCACCCGGCCGCCGCTGTGCGGGCGGAAGTAGGTGCCCGCGACGCCGTCGATGACCATGCACAGCGCGTCCGCGGCCGGGGTGTCCGCCAGGGCCCAGCCGTAGCGCCGCGCCCGCAGCGCCGCGGCGAGGGCGGCGGCGCCCCGGTCGGCGCCGCCGCCGGGCGCGCCCTCCCGCCCCGTCCCCCGGAGGCCGGCCAGGACGGCGCCCGACCAGGCCCCCGCCGCGAGGACCACGTGGCCCGCCGACACCTCGGCGGAGCCGGCCACCACGCGGACGCCCCGCTCGCCGCGGCGCACCAGCGCGGCCCCGCCCGCGGCGGTGACCAGCCGCGCCCCCCGGTCCCGGGCGCGGCGCAGGTAGCCGTCCCGCGCCAGCGCCGGATCGGCGTACCCGCCGTGCGGTTCCACGGCGACGGCGGCGACGCCCCGCAGGTCCAGCGCGGGCTGCCCGGCGGCGAACTCCGCCGGGTCCAGCACCGCCGTCTCCACGCCGAGACCGGTCAGCTCGGCCACCGAGCGGTGCAGCGCGGGCACCTCGTCGGGGCCGCACAGGAACGCGAAGCCGGTGCGCCGGAAGCCGCAGTCCCCGCCGACGGCCCGCGGCCACTCCCGCCAGGTGGGCAGGCTGAGCGCGGCCAGCCGGGCGGCGTCGGGGTCGCCGTGGTGCACGCGCACCTGAGCGGCCGTCCGGCGGGTGGCGCTGTGCGGGTGGGCGCGCCCGGGCGCGACGAGGGTGACCCGGGCGCCACGGGCCGCGAGGTGGTGGGTGACGGCCGCGCCCACCACGCCGTCCCCGAGCACGGCCACGTCCGCGGTGTGCGCCGTGGTCGCCGCCATCAGGCGGTGGTGCGGGGGCCGGGGGTGAACTCCAGCGGCAGCCGCCGCAGTCCGCGGAAGGAGAGGTTGGGCTGCCACTCGAGCTCGCCGTCGCCCAGCCGCAGGTCGCGCATCCGGGTGAGGATCGTGCCGAAGGAGAGCTCGCCCATGATGCGGGAGATCTCCGCGCCCGGGCAGTAGTGGATGCCGTGGCTGAAGGACAGGTGCCGGGTCTCCTGGCGGGTGATGTCGAGCCGGTGCGGGTCGGTGTAGGCGGCCCCGTCGCGGTTGGCGGCGCCGAGCATCACCAGCACCTTGTCCCCCCGGGCGATGGTGCGTCCGCGCAGGGTGACGTCCTCGGTGGCCATGCGCCCCACCAGGTGCAGCGGGCCGTCGTAGCGCAGGAACTCCTCCACCGCCGAGGGCATCAGCTCCGGCCGGGCGATGAGCAGGTCAAGCTGGTCGGGGTTGCGGAGCAGGGCCAGCAGGCCGTTGCCGACGAGGTTGAGCGCGGTCTCCAGCCCGGCGAACATCACCACGATGCAGGTGGCGACCAGGTCGTCGCCCTCCAGCGGGTCCTGGTCGCGGGAGACGAGCGAGGACAGCAGGTCCTCCTGCGGCTCGGCACGTTTGCGGGCGCCCAGGTCGGTGAAGTACTCGCGCATGGCCAGGATCGCGTTCTGGCCGCGCTCCAGCTCGGTGACCGGCACGTTGGCCCCGCCGGCGTTGATGGCCGCGACGAAGTCGGCCGTCCACCCCTTGACCTTCTGGCGGTCCGGCTCCGGGATGCCGATCAGCTCGGAGTTGAGGATCACCGGCAGGTGGTAGCCGAGGTCCTGGATGCCGTCGCACGCGCCGCGCTCGATGACGTCGTCCACCAGCTCGTCCACCACGCGCTGGATCTTGGGCCGCATCTGCTGGGCCAGCCGGACGCTCATCCCGCGCTGGACGGGGCGGCGCAGCCGGGTGTGCCGGGGCGGGTCGTTGTAGAGCATCATGCGCCGCCGCATGTCGGCCCACTCCCGGAAGCGCTCCTCCTCGCTCTCGTCCAGGTGCCCGAGGAAGGCGGTGGTGCGGTCGGAGGAGAACAGCTCGGGGCGGCCCAGCGCGTCCAGCACGTCGTCGTGCCGCAGCAGCAGCCAGGCGTCCAGGTGCGGGTTCCACCAGACGGGCTCCGCCTCGCGGACGGTGTCGTACACCGGGTAGGGGTCGCGCAGGATGTCCGGGCGCAGCAGGTCGTCGTAGGGGCGGGAGTCCGCGGTGCTCACGGGGGAGGTCATGTCGGGTCTCCGGGTCGGGTCGGGGGTGCGCGGGGGTCAGGCGGTGTGCCGTGGCTTCCCGCCCCACCACAGGGAGAGGAAGACGACGGGCTCCTCGCCGTCGTTGACGAGCAGGTGGGAGTCGCCGGGCGGGATGAACACCGAGTCGCCGAACTTCACCCGCCGCCGCTCCCCGGCCACCTCCAGCTCCCCGCTGCCGGAGACGATGTAGAACAGCTCCGACTCCCCGTCGGGGTTGACGTGCTCGGTCATCGTGGTGTGCGGCGCCACCACCACCCAGGCGCCGCCCTCGTACGGCTCGTCGGCGCCCTCGAAGCGGGGCAGCCGCTGGGCCCGCACGTTGTAGTCGGGCTCGAAGCCGAGGTCGTCGCTTGCCCAACCGTGTATCTGCACGCGGTCACTCCTTCGGTTCGCGACGCCTCCCGGCGCGCGGGAGGCGGGGGTTCAGGGGACGAGCACCTTGCTGACGCTGTCGGCGATCGCCGCGGCGCGCAGCGAGACGAGGCTGAAGGAGCCGGCGTCGCCCAGGCCGTGGGAGGTCTCGCACAGGCCGTTGAGGTAGATCGGCGGCAGCTCCGCGCCGGCGGCGGGCAGCAGCCGGTAGTCGCGGCCGACCCGGGCGTAGCGCGTGGGCGTGCGGCCCACGGAGCCGGCGACCCCGTCCAGCAGCGGGGGCAGGAACTGGGGCCCGTCCTCGTCGGTGAGGTCCAGCAGCCCGGTGGCGAGGACGACGAAGTCGGCGTCCAGCCGGGTCGTCTCCCCCACGTGCCGCTCGGTCAGCTCCAGGGCGATGCCGTCCTCGCGCGCGGTGACGCCGGTGACGTCGGTGTTGCGGCGGAGCTGGATCTGGTGGTCGCCGTCGAGCCGCTGCTCGTAGAGCCGGGTGTGGTAGGCGGTCAGGACGTCCATGTCGGCCGCCGAGTAGTTGGTGTAGCGCAGTTGCCGGTCCAGGTCGCGCTTGGACTCCGGCGAGGCGTCGTAGTAGTAGTCGACGAACTCCGGGAAGAACACCTCGCCGTTGAAGGGGCTGAGGTCCTTCTGCCGGTAGCCGAAGCCGCGCAGCACGTTGGTGACGCGGCTTCGGGGGAAGCGCTGCGCGGCGTCCAGGCTGACCTCGGCGGCGCCCTGGCTGCCGCCGATGACCGCGATGTGCGCCCCGGGGCGCTTTGCGATGCGCTCGACGTGCTCCAGGTACCGGACGTAGTGGAACACCCGGTCGTCGGCCAGCGCCTGGAACGCCGGGGGCACCAGCGGCGGCCGGCCGGGGGCCAGGACGACGGAGCGTGCGCGCAGCTCCCGCCCGTCCGCCAGGTGCACCGTGGCGCCGCGCTCGCCGTCCGGCGCGCTCACGCCCGCCACCGGGCACGCGTAGCGCACCTGGTCGTCGAAGTGCCGGGCGGCCCAGGTGACGTAGCGCGCGTAGTCCTTGCGCAGCGGGAAGGGGATGTTGAGGTTGAGGAAGTCGAAGAGCCGCCCCTCCACGTGCAGGAAGTTCAGGAAGCTGTAGCGGCTCTGCGGGTTGCGCGGTGAGACCAGGTCCCGCACCGGGTGGTGCTGGATGTCGGAGCCGCTCAGCAGCATGCCGCTCTGCCACCCGGGGGCGGCCCGGCTCTCCAGGAACACCGCCCGCACGTCGGGGTAGAGCTCCTCCAGCGCGACCGCGAGCGCGATGTTGGAGGGGCCGAAGCCGATCCCGATGACGTCGGCGTCAAAGTCTCCCATGGGTTCTCCCGTTCCTCGCAGGGCACTTGAGGAGTGCTCGACGGCGCGTCCAGCGGTCCGCACGCTACGGCGGCGCCCCCGCCCCGTCTTCACTCCCGCGTGGAGGGTGGCGCTCCATTTCCATGGCGGGGCGCCGCCCCGGCGCTCAACCGGAATGCCGACACCGCCCCGCCACTCCGCCACCCCGGTGGAGACGGGAACCACCCGGCCCCCGCGCACCCGGCCGCCGCCGTCCGCACCACCGCGACTCCGCCCCGCCCCCGCCGGGCGGCGTGGGCCACCCGGCGACCGACGCCCCGCGCCGCCCAGCGACCGGCCTTCGGCGACCAGGGCCTGCCGCCCGCACCCCACACCTCGCAGCCCGTGCACCGCGACGGCCCGGGGAACGGTGCCCACAGCCCACACCTCGCGGGCCAGGAGTCGAGGGCCGGTGCCTGCCGCCCCGGCCTCCCGTCCCCCGGCAGCCCCCGGCGCGACCGCCCGAGGCTCACCGCCGACCACCCACCGCCGACCACCCACCGTCCACCATCCACCGCGGCCGTCCGTCGACCGGTGGCACCCACATGCCCGCGTGGCCGCAAGTTGCCAGGTGG
Organism: Streptomyces marinisediminis; assembly: GCF_026262575.1. Taxonomy (GTDB): domain Bacteria; phylum Actinomycetota; class Actinomycetes; order Streptomycetales; family Streptomycetaceae; genus Streptomyces; species Streptomyces marinisediminis. The sequence continues at coordinate 27,484 of NZ_JAPKFL010000025.1, read as the reverse complement.
ACAAGGGGACTTGCCCCGACGGATCGGCATGGGTTTCAATCCGCGTGTAATCGTTTCCACGACCCTGCGGAGGCCGGTCGGTGGCGGGCATCAAGGACGTCGCGGCGCGAGCGCGCGTCTCCGTGGCGACCGTGTCCCGGGTGCTGAACGGGCACCCGGCGGTGCGGCCCGGCACGCGCGAGCGGGTGCGCGCCGCGATCGACGAGCTGGGCTACCGCCCCAACGGCGTCGCCCGCTCGCTGCGCACCGACCACACCAGCACGCTCGGCCTCGTCGTCAGCGACGTGCTCAACCCGTTCTTCACCGCCCTCGCCCGGGCCGTGGAGGACGAGGCCCGGGCGCACGGGTACAGCGTGGTGTTCGGCAACGCCGACGAGCAGTCCGCGCTCCAGGACCACCACGTGCGCACGCTGCTGGAGCGCCGGATCGACGGGTTGCTGGTGAGCCCGACGGCCGACAGCGCCAGCCTGGTCACCGAGGTGGCGGGGTCGGGCGTGCCGATGGTGTTCGTCGACCGCTGGATCGCGGGCTGCCCCCGGGTGCCGGTGGTGCGCACGGACGGGCGGGCGGCCATCGCCGCCCTGGTGGACCACCTCCACCGGCTCGGGCACCGCCGACTGGCCGTCATCACCGGCCCGGCGACGACCACGACCGGCAACGAGCGCGCCGAGGCGTTCCTCGGCGCGCTGGCGGCCCACGGGCTGCCCGCCCCCGCCCACTACCGCGAGGAGGGCGACTTCCAGGCCGGGAGCGGACGCCGGGCCACCGCGCGCTTCCTGGACCTGCCCGAGCCGCCCGAGGCGATCTTCGCCACGGACAACCTGATGGCGCTCGGCGCGATGGACGAGATCCGCGCGCGCGGCCTGCGGGTGCCCGACGACGTGGCGCTGGCCGCCTTCGACGACATCCCGTGGTTTCTGCACACCGACCCGCCGGTGACCGCGATCGCGCAGCCCACCGAGGCGCTCGGGCACGGCGCGGTGCGCGCGCTGGTCGACCTGATCGAAGGCCGCCCGGCCACCTCCCTCACCCTGACCGCCGACCTCGTCCCCCGCCGCTCGTGCGGCGAGTAGCGACACGAGCGCCGCGCCCGGCACACGCACGCACCCACGCACGAAAGGGAACCCCGTTGACGCCCTCGGACCGCCGCAGCTCCGCCCCGATCGTGCGCGCCGAGGGCGTCACCAAGGCGTTCCCCGGCGTCGTCGCGCTGGACGGCGTGGACTTCGAGGTGCGCGCGGGTGAGGTGCACGTGCTGCTGGGCGAGAACGGCGCCGGGAAGAGCACCCTGATCCGGCTGCTGGCCGGCGCCCACCGGCCGGACCGCGGGCGGATCGTGGTGGACGGCCGACCGGTGCGCGTGCACGGGGCCCAGGACGCGGAGCGGCTCGGCATCGCCACCATCCACCAGGAGTTCCACCTCGTGCCGGACCTGACGGTGGCCGAGAACCTCTTCCTGGGCCGCCCGCCGCGCCGCTTCGGCCTGGTGGACCGGGCCCGGATGGAGGCCGACGCCGCCGACCTGCTGGCGCGCGTGGGCGTCAACGTCTCGCCGCGCGCCCGGCTGCGCGAACTGGGCGTGGCCCACCGGCAGATGGTGGAAATCGCCAAGGCGCTGAGCGTGCGCGCCCGGGTCCTGGTCATGGACGAGCCCACCGCCGTGCTGACCGGCGGCGAGGTGGAGCGGCTGTTCGCCATCGTGCGGCGGCTGCGCGCGGACGGCGTCGGCGTCGTCTTCATCACGCACAAGCTGGAGGAGGTCGCACAGCTCGGCGACCGGGTGACGGTGCTGCGCGACGGGCGCAGCGTCGCGCGGGTGCCGGCCGGCACCGACCGCGACGAGCTGGTGCGGCTCATGGTCGGCCGCAGCATCGAGGCCCAGTACCCCCGGGAGCGCGGCCCGGTCGACGCCGACGGGCCGCCGCTGCTGCGGGTGCGCGGGCTGCGGCGGGCCGGGGCCTTCGACGGGGTCGGCTTCGACGTGCGCGGCGGCGAGGTCGTGGGCCTGGCCGGGCTGGTGGGCGCGGGCCGCACGGAGGTGGTGCGCGCGGTCTTCGGCGCCGACGCCTACGACCACGGCAGCGTGCAGGTGCGCGGCGCCCCGCTCCCCGGGCACGACGTGGCCGCCTCGCTGGCGGCCGGGGTCGGCTTCGTCCCCGAGGACCGCAAGGGGCAGGGCCTGGTGCTGGGCGCCTCGGTGGGCGAGAACCTCGGCCTGGTGACGCTGCGCCGGGCCAGCCGGGGCGGCCTGGTGGACCGGGCGGGCCAGCGCCGGGCGGCGGCGGCGATGGCAGCCCGGCTCGGGGTGCGCATGGCGGGTCTCGACCAGCCCGCCCGCACCCTGTCCGGCGGCAACCAGCAGAAGGTGGCGATCGGCAAGTGGCTGCTGGCCGGCAGCCGTCTGCTGATCCTGGACGAGCCGACGCGCGGCGTCGACGTGGGCGCGAAGGTGGAGATCTACCGCCTGGTCAACGAGCTGACGGCGGCCGGGCACGGGGTGCTGATGGTCTCCAGCGACCTGCCGGAAGTGCTGGGGATGAGCGACCGGGTGCTGGTGATGTGCCGGGGCCGGCTGGCGGGCGAGCTGGCCGGGGACGCGGCCACGCAGGACGCCGTGATGGCGCTGGCCGTGGGCTCCGCGCGCCCGGCCGACCTGGCGCGCTGACACCGCGGCCCCGCGGCCCTCGGCGCCGGGACCTCCGGCGCCGGACCGACCGGGCGACCGGGCGACCGGGCGCCGGCGAACACGGCGAGCACGGCGCCGACGAGTACGAGACCACGGAACGACGAGACGACTGGGAGAGCACGTGGCCACCGATACCAAGGGCAGCAGCACGGCGGAGCCCGGGCCGGGCCGCCGGCTGCCGGGCGGGGTGCCGCCGGTGGTGCGGCGGGTGTTCCGGGACAACGGGGCGCTGGGCGCGCTGCTGGCACTCGTCGCGGTGCTGGCCCTGCTGTCACCGGACTTCCTGACCACCCGCAACCTGATGAACGTCGGCGCGCAGGCGGCGGTCGTGGCGGTGCTGGCGTTCGGCGTCACCTTCGTCATCGTCTCGGCCGGCATCGACCTGTCGGTCGGCTCGGTGGCCGCGCTGTCGGCGATGGTGCTGGCGTGGACGGCGACGTCGCAGGGGCTGCCGGTGTGGCTGGCGGTGCTGTGCGCGCTGGTCACGGGGCTGGCGTGCGGGCTGGTCAACGGGGTGCTGGTCGCCCACGGCCGGCTGCCGTCGTTCATCGCCACGCTGGCGATGCTGTCGGTCGCGCGCGGTCTGGGGCTGGTCATCTCCCAGGGCAGCCCGATCGCCTTCCCCGACCCGCTGGCGTTCCTCGGCCGCAACCTGGGTGACTGGCTGCCGGTGCCGGTGCTGGTGATGCTGGCGATGGCCGCCGTCGCCGCCGTCGTGCTGAACCTGACCTACAGCGGGCGGGCGATGTACGCGATCGGGGGCAACGAGGAGGCGGCGCGGCTGTCGGGCATCCGGGTCTCCCGGCAGAAGCTGGTCGTCTACGGCCTCTCCGGGGTCTTCGCGGCCGTCGCGGGCATCGTGCTCGCCTCGCGGCTGGTGTCCGCGCAGCCGCAGGCCGCCTTCGGCTACGAGCTGGACGCGATCGCCGCCTGCGTCATCGGCGGCGCCAGCCTCTCGGGCGGCGTGGGCCGCGCCTCGGGCACGCTGATCGGCGCGCTGATCCTGGCCGTGCTGCGCAACGGACTCAACCTGCTGAACGTGTCGGCCTTTTGGCAGCAGGTGGCGATCGGGGCGGTTATCGCGCTCGCGGCGCTTCTCGATACACTCCGTCGCCGTACATGATCGATCCGTACGGTCCACCGATCGTCTTCCGACACCGCACGTCCCTCTTTACCCCGCCGTCGACTGCGAGGAATGCAGCAATGCGCACGAAGAGAACGTCCCTCACCCTCACCGCCACCCTGCTCGCCCTGACGGTCGCCGCCACCGGCTGCGGCACCGAATCGGGGGCGGCCGCCGGTGACGACCGGATCGAGATAGGCATGTCCGTCTCGACCCTGAACAACCCCTTCTTCGTCGAGCTGAAGAAGGGCGCGGAGCAGGAGGCGGAGGCGAGCGAGATCGACCTGACGGTCACCGACGCGCAGAACGACGCCAACACCCAGGCCAACCAGCTCCAGAACTTCACCAGCCAGAACATGGACACGGTGATCATCAACCCGGTGGACTCCGACGCCGCCGGGCCCTCGGTGGAGGCGGCCGGCAACGCGGGCATCCCCGTCGTCGCGGCCGACCGCGCGGTCAACGGCGCCGAGGTGGTCACCACCGTCGCCTCCGACAACGTGCAGGGCGGCGAGCTGGCGGCCGAGAAGCTGGCCGAGGAGATGGGCGAGCGGGGCACCGTGGTCGTGCTGCGCGGCATCGCCGGCACCTCCGCCTCCCGGGAGCGCGGCGAGGGCTTCGAGAAGGGCATCGCGCAGTACCCGGACATCGAGGTCGTCGCCAGCCAGCCGGCGGACTTCGACCGCACCGAGGGCCTCGACGTCATGACCAATCTGCTCCAGGCGCACCCGGACGTCACCGGCGTCTTCGCGGAGAACGACGAGATGGCGCTCGGCGCCGTCCAGGCGCTGGGCGACCGGGCGGGCGACACCGTGACCGTCGTCGGCTTCGACGGCACTCCCGACGGGCTGAAGGCCGTGCAGGAGGGCACGCTGGCCGCCACCGTCGCCCAGCAGCCCGACGAGCTCGGCCGGATGTCCGTGCGCAACGCCGTCCGGATCGCCCGCGACGAGGACGTGGACGCGGAGATCAAGGTGCCGGTGAAGGTCGTGACGGAGGAGAACGCGAAGGCGTTCCTGTAACGATGACCACTCATCCGGCCCCTCCGGCTCACCCCGCTCGCCCGCACCCCGAGGTCCTGGTCGTCGGCTCGGCCAACGCCGACCTGGTGACCGGCGTCGAGCGCCACCCCGCGCCCGGCGAGACCGTGCTCGGCTCCGACCTCGCCGTCCACCCCGGCGGCAAGGGCGCCAACCAGGCCGTCGCCGCCGCCCGGCTGGGCGCGGCGACGGGCCTGCTCGCCCGGGTGGGCGACGACGCGCACGGGCGGCTGCTCACCGCGTCGCTGCGGGAGGCGGGCGTGGCCACCGGGTGGCTGCTGACCAGCCGCACGGCGCCCACCGGCGTCGCGCTCATCGCGGTGGACGCGGGGGGCGCCAACACCATCGTCGTCTCCCCCGGGGCGAACGCGCGGCTGACCCCGGCCGACGTGGCGGCGGCCGGGGAGGCGCTGGCCGCCGCGTCCGTGGTCTCGCTCCAGCTCGAAGTGGCGCTGGAGACGGTGTCCGCCGCCGCGGCCGCCGCCGCGGCCGCCGGGACGCGGGTGGTGCTCAACGCCTCGCCGCCCGCCGCGCTGCCGCCCGAGGTGCTGGCGGCCTGCGACCCGCTGGTCGTCAACGAACACGAGGCCCGGCTGCTGCTCGCCGGCGAGAGCGGCGCGGGCGGCGAGCGCGGCGGGGACCCGGCCGGGTGGGCCGACGGCCTGCGCCGCCTGGGCCCGCGCAGCGTCGTCGTCACCCTCGGCGCGGGCGGTGCGCTGGCCGCGTCCGCCGAGGGCACCGCGCACGTGCCGGCGCCCGCCGTGGTGGCCGTGGACTCCACCGGCGCGGGGGACGCGTTCACCGGTGCGCTCGCCTGGCGGCTGGCGCGCGGCGACACCCTCGCGGACGCCGTGCGCCTGGCCGTGCGCGTCGGCGCGCTGACCGTCACCCGGGCCGGCGCGCAGCCCAGCTTCCCCACCGCCGCCGATTTGGACTGAGCCGGGGCGGGCGGCCCCGGCGCCGCGCGGTGCGCGCGCCGGGGCCGCCCGCCCCGGTGCCTACGCGGGGCTCCCGGTGCCTACGCGGGGCTCAGGGCAGCAGCCCGGGCGTCCGCGTGACCATCGGCTGGTCGAGGGCCGCGTCGTAGGGGGCGAGGGCGCCCGGCAGCGCGGTGTCCGCCCCGGCCGCCCGCGCGGTGGCGGCGCGCTCACCGGCGACACCGGCCCAGCGGAGCACGGCGGCGGTGGCGTCCGCCCGCTCGTCCGGCGTCAACTGGGCGATGTTCGCCCCGTGGTTGGCGCCCGGTGCGACGAGGACGTGCGTGTCGCGGGTGTGCCGGCCCACTCGGAACGGCTCCGCGCCCCAGGGGTCGTTCTCGCCGTTGACGAAGAGCATCTCGGAGGAGCGGGTGCGCACCCAGCGGTCGATGTCCCGCATCGCGTGCCGGTCGAAGCGCGGCAGGTCGATCTCGTCGGGCACGGCGTGCCGGGGGTGCTGGACGCCGGGGTGGCGCAGCAGTCCCCGCAGGTGCGGGGTGGCCACGGACGGGAAGCCCAGCTCGGTGGCGGCCTGGTAGTAGTACGGGGTGTACCCGGAGATGCCCTGGTCGGTGTAGAAGGCCAGGCCGGAGATCCGGTCCAGGTAGGCGTACAGCTCGTCGGCGGAGGCGCCGGGGCCGGGCGCCTGGTCGCACGCCGCCTCGTCCTGGTACTGGAAGAACGCCCACGCCACGTCGAGCACGGCCACCTCGAACGCGCGGTCGGCGGAGCCGTACAGGTCGAAGGTGTAGCCCTCCGCGCGCGCCAGCCGCTCGTAGCGGTCGACGAGTTCGCCGCGCCGCTGGAGTGCCTGCCGCTGCACGCCTTCCAGCCGCGTGCGGCACGCCTCGGTGGAGACGGTGGCGAAGAACCGGTCGTAGGCCCGGTCGTCGCGGATGTCGGTGTTGTTGGGCGCGACGTAGGCGACGGTGCCGTCCATGTCGTGCGGGTAGAACCGGCGGTAGTAGGTGGCCGTCATGCCGCCCTTGCTGCCGCCGGTGGCCAGCCAGTTGCGGTCGTAGATGCCGCGCAGCGCGGTGAACAGGCGGTGCTGGTCGCTGGCGGCCTGCCAGATGTCCAGCTTCGACCAGTCGGCCGGCTCGGGCCGGGACGGGGTGAAGAACCGGTACTCCATGGACACCTGGTTGGCGTCCGCGATCCGCGTCGGCTCGCTGCGGGCGGGGTTGGTGTTGAGCCCGTAGCCGGAGGTGTAGAACACCGTGGGCCGGTCGTCGGACTTGTGCAGCACCGAGACGCGCTGCTCGAACGTCCCCCGCCAGGGCCGCCGGTGGTCGACGGGCTGCTCGTAGCTGAGGACGAAGAAGCGGTAGCCGTCCACCGGCTTCTCCGCCACCAGCTCCATTCCGTCGATGGCCAGCAGCCGGTCCTCGATGTCGGCCTCGGCCGCGGTGGCGGCCCCTCCCGACGCCGTGCCGACCGCGACCGTGCCGATCAGCACGGTCAGGGCCAGCACCCATCTGAGCACTGCGCGCATGTGCGAACTCCCCAGAACTGTCCGATAAGAAGGTCGCCGCAACCTACCGACTCCCGCCCCGCCACCGCCATCCCCCCTCGCCCGCCCGGCCACACGGCGAGCGCGGGCCACGGCGCCGGGCCGCCCGCGCGCGTAGGCTGCGGGCATGGACGAGGCGCTGGTGACCGGGCCGCTGGACATGGCGCTGCTGGCCTTCGAGCGCGCCGCGCCGGGCACGGCGGAGGACGCCGAGGGAGCCGCAGGGGCCGCGGGAGCCGAAGGAGCGGAGGGGGCAGCGTACGTCCTGGTGGTGCTGCGCCACCGGGGCCGCCTGCTGCTGGTGCGCGTACGCCGCCGCGGCTGCTGGGAGTTGCCGGGCGGCAAGATCGAACCCGGCGAGAGTCCGCGCGAGGCGGCCGTGCGGGAGCTGCGGGAGGAGACGGGGCAGTGCCTGCCGGCGCGGGCGCTCGTGCTCGCCGGGTACGCGACGACGTCGATCGGCCCGGGGCGGCGGGTGTTGCGCGGGGCGGTGTTCACCGGCACCACCGGGCGTCCGGAGGCGTTCACGCCCACCGAGGAGATCGCCGCGACGTGCTGGTGGGACGGCGTCGCGCACCTGCCGGACGGGGCCGTGCAGACGGTGGACACTTACCTGGCCGAGCTGGTCGCCGGCCCCGTGCGCCCGGAGCCGTGAACGCCGGGCGTCCCCCGCTCCGGTGGCTGGAGCGGGGGACGCGGGTCGGGCGTCGGTCCGGATCAGAGGGTGGACTTGTACAGCAGGCGGTTCGGCGTGCCGGCCGGGTTGCTGATCACGTTGGTCGTGGCGTTGCTGATCAGCCAGTTGTTGATGGTCGAGGACGAGGCGTCACCGCGGCTGCCCTTGTAGAGAGCGGCGACCCCGGCCACGTGCGGGGAGGCCATGGAGGTGCCGCTGAGCTGGGTGGTGCCGCCGCCCATGCGGGTGGAGGTGATGGACACGCCCGGCGCGTACAGGTCCGTGCAGCGGCCGTAGTTGCTGAAGGAGGCCTTGCGGTCGGAGCTGTCGGAGGCGGCGATGCTGATGACGCCGCGGGCGCTGGCGGGCGAGTAGTTGCAGGCGTCGGCGTTGCTGTTGCCGGCCGCGACGGCGAGGAAGACGCCGGAGTTGTTCAGCGCGGAGGCGGCGTTGTTGACAGCCGAGGAGTAGCCGCCGCCCAGGGAGGCGTTCGCGACGGCGGGCTTGACCGCGTTCTCGCGCACCCAGTCGAAGCCGGCGATGATCCCGGAGTAGGAGCCGCTGCCCTGGCAGTTCAGGACGCGCACGCCGCGCAGCTCGACGTTCTTGGCGACGCCGTAGGTCTTGCCGCCCACGGTGCCCGCCACGTGCGTGCCGTGGCCGTTGCAGTCGCGGCCGTTGCCGCCGAAGGCGTCGAAGACGTTGCGGGCCCGGTTGCCGAAGTCCGGGTGGCTGGTGTCGATGCCGGTGTCGATGATGTAGGCGGTGACGCGGGAGCCGTCGTTGTTGTAGGTGTAGGTGCCGTCCAGCGGGCGGTTGCGCTGGTCGATGCGGTCCAGGCCCCAGGTGGCGTTGTGCTGGGTGGCCGAGGCCGTGATCTTCTGGTCCTCCTCGATGGCCTGGACGGCCGGGTGGCTGCGCAGCTTCGCGAGCTGGCCGTCCGACAGTTCGGCGGAGAACCCGTTGAGCACGTCCTCGTAGACGTGGCCGGTGTCGATGCCGGCCTTCTCCGCCAGGCCCTTGGCGGACGCGCCGGGCTTGAGGGTGACGATGTAGGAGCCGTCGATGGCCCGGTGGTCGGGGGCCTGCTCGACGGACACCAGGCGGGGCGGGGCGGCCTGGTCGGCGGCGAGGGCGGTGCCGGCGGCCGGTACCAGTGCGGTGGGCACGGCCAGCAGCAGGGCAAGGAGGTGAGAGCGCTTCATGGCGCGGCGATCCTTCCGATCGGACGTGGGGGGTCCGTCCCGCGCCCGGCGCACAGGCCGGACGGGGAACGCGCGCCCGCGGCCGTCGGGCGTGGTCGGTGCCCGGAGCCGCGGTGGCAGACGCAAGCTTCCACCCGCCGCCCGCGGCAGAACAATCCGTAATGCACTAGGTAGGGCTACGCGTTCACCCGGCCCGCCCCCGGGCGTCCGCGCCCGCGTCTCCGGCTCCGCCGCCCCCGCGCCCGCGTGCGCCCGCCCCCGTGCGCGTGCCCGCCTGCGCACGCGTCCTCGCGCACGCCCCCGCGCCCCCGCGCCCCCGCGCACGCCGGACGGCGGCCCCGGTCCGGTGCCGGGGCCGCCGCCGGGCCGCGCGGAACGCCCCCGGGTCAGCGCTCGCCGGTGAGGTGGGTGCCCTCGGCGGGGTCGAAGAGCAGCACCCGGTCCGGGTCGCACCACACCGTCAGCTCGGCGCCCTCGCGGGCCCGGGTGTCGGCCGAGAGCCGGGTGACGAGGGCGGCGCCGGGGCCCCCGGCGGGCACGTCGGCGGAGCCGGTGACGGCGGCGAGGTCCGCGAGCTGCCGGGAGCTGGCGCGCTCGCCCTCCAGCGGGAAGTGGGCGTACTTCTCCGAGCCGAGCGACTCCAGGACGTCGACGACGGCGGTGTAGCACAGGCCCTCGGCGCGGCGGTGCTCGTCGACGAGCGCCGCGTCCTCGAAGTGTTCCGGGCGCACCCCGGCGATGAGCTGGCGCGGCGCGTCGGCGTCCGCCAGCAGCCGCCGCACCCGGTCGGTGAGCGGGAGGTCGCCGATCGGGGTGGCCAGCGCGCCGTCCTGGACGGTGGCGGGCAGGAAGTTCATCGACGGCGAGCCGATGAAGCCGGCCACGAAGAGGTTCGCGGGCCGCTCGTACAGGTGCTGGGGCGGGCCGATCTGCTGCACGTGCCCGGCCTGGAGGACGACGATGCGGTCGCCGAGCGTCATGGCCTCGGTCTGGTCGTGGGTGACGTAGACGGTGGTGGTGCCCAGCCGCTTCTGCAACCGGGACAGGGCGGTGCGCATCTGGCCGCGCAGCTTGGCGTCGAGGTTGGACAGCGGCTCGTCCATCAGGAACGCCTTGGGGCTGCGCACGATGGCCCGGCCCATCGCGACGCGCTGGCGCTGGCCGCCGGAGAGGTGGGCGGGCCTGCGGTCCAGGTGCTCGGTCAGGTCCAGGACGCGGGCGGTGTCCTCGACCTTGGCCCGCACCGTGGCCTCCGGGGCCTTCGCCAGCCGCAGCGGGAAGGCCATGTTCTCGCGCACCGACATGTGCGGGTAGAGCGCGTAGGACTGGAACACCATGGCGATGTCGCGGTCCTTGGGCGCGCGCTCGTTCATCCGCTCGCCGTCGATGCGCAGCTCGCCGTCCGTGATGTCCTCCAGCCCCGCGACCATGTTGAGCGTGGTGGACTTCCCGCACCCCGAGGGGCCGACGAGGATGACGAACTCGCCGTCGGCGACGGTGAGGTGCACCTCGGAGACGGCCTGCGCGCCGTCGGGGAAGCGCTTGGACACCCCGTCGAGGATGATCTCGGCCATACCAGTTCCTCCGCTAACCCTTGACGGCGCCGGACGTCAGCCCCGCGACGATGCGGCGCTGGAAGAGGAGCACGAACACCACGATCGGGACGGTGATGACCACGGCCGCGGCGGAGATCGTGCCGGTCGGGTCCTCGAACTGGGAGGACCCGGTGAAGAACGACAGCGCCGCGGGGACGGTGCGCGACGCCTCCGAGGACGTCAGCGAGATCGCGAACAGGAAGTCGTTCCAGCAGAAGATGAACACCAGGATCGCGGTGGTGAACACCCCGGGGGCGGCCAGCGGCGCGATCACCTTGCGGAACGCCTGCGCCGGGGTGGCGCCGTCCATCTTCGCGGCCTTCTCCAGCTCCCAGGGGATCTCCCGGAAGAAGGCGGACAGGGTGTAGATCGCCAGCGGCAGCGCGAAGGTGATGTAGGGCAGGATCAGGCCGGGCCAGGTGTCGAACAGGCCGAGCGCCCGCTCGATGGTGAACAGCGGGGTGACGAGCGAGATCTGCGGGAACATCGCGATGAGCAGCGACACCCCGATCAGCGCCCGCTTGCCGGGGAAGTCCAGCCGGGCGACGGCGTAGGCGGCCATCGTGGCCAGCACGACCGCGATGAACGTCGCGATGAGCGCGATGCCGATGGAGTTGACCAGGGCGCGCAGGAAGGCGTCGGTGCGGAAGATGTCCGCGTAGTGGGCGAGCGTCCACTCGCGCGGGACGAAGTGGCCGTCGGTCATCGTCTCCCGCGTCTTGAACGACAGCGAGGCGATCCACAGCACCGGCGTCAGGGCGTAGACGACGACCACGGTGTTGACGAACGCCCACGCCGCCTTGCGCCGCCCCACCGGGACGTTGGACAGGGACATCAGCGCCCACCTCCGCGCGCGTCGCCGCCGGGTGCGGCCGTGCCGAACAGCTTGACGAAGACGAACGCGATGGCGGCGACCGCGAGGAAGATGAGCACCGACATGGTCGAGCCGATGCCCAGGTTCAGCCCTCTGATGAGGTTGCTGTAGGTGATCATCGAGACGGACGAGGTGTCGTTGGCGCCCGCGGTGAGGATGAAGATGTTGTCGAACACCCGGAACGCGTCCAGGGTGCGGAACAGCAGCGCGACCAGGATGGCCGGTTTCATCACCGGCAGCGTCACCTTCACGAAGCGCTGCCAGGCCCCGGCGCCGTCCACGGCGGCGGCGCGCAGCAGGTCGTCGGGGACGAGGGCCAGGCCCGCCATGAGGAGCAGCGCCATGAACGGGGTCGTCTTCCACACTTCGGCGAGGATGATGATGGCCAGCGAGCCGGCCCGCTCGGTCAGCGGGGCCGAGCCCGGTGCGACCGTCTCCGCGAGGTAGCCGGTGCCCGGCGTCCAGGCGTAGAACCAGGAGAAGGCGGCGACGACGGTGACGATGCCGTACGGGACCAGCGTCACCGTGCGCACCAGGCCGCGGGCGAGCAGCGTGCGGTGCATGGTGACGGCCAGCGCCATGCCCAGCACCAGTTCGATGGCGACGGAGACGACGGTGATGAGCACCGTGACGCCGAACGCCGTCCACCAGTAGGAGTTGGTGAGCACCACGGCGTAGTTGGCCAGCCCGACGAACTCCTGCTCGGCCGGGAAGCGCAGGTCGTAGCGGTGCAGGGAGAGCCATACGGAGTACAGGATCGGGTAGCCGGTGACGGCCACCATCACCAGGGCGGCCGGGGCGCACAGCAGCCAGCCGAGCCGGCGTTCGGCCTTGCGGCCCTCGCTGCGGGGCGCCCGGGGCCGTGCCGCGGGACGGGGCTCCGCGGGGGCCGCGGTCACGGCAGCACCCCTTGCGACTTCAGGGCCGCGTCGAGCTCGCGGCGCAGCGTGTCGGCCGTCCGCTGCGGGTCGATGGCCGACGGGGGCGAGAGGATCTCGGCCGTGACGGCGGACAGGTTCTGGTACACCGGGGTCAGCGGTCGCACGGCGGCGTCCTCCAGGGCGGCGCGGATGGTGTCCTTGGGCGGGTACTGGCTGCCCATCGTCGGGTTGGTCTCCGGATCGGCGGGCCGGTCCGGGTCCAACGGGGTGTCGTCCTCGTAGACGGACGCGATGCTCGGCGGCAGCCCGGAGCGCAGCGCCTGGAACTTCTGGCTCTGCGCGCTGCGCAGGCACAGCGTGGCGTCGAACGCCTCGTCCTGGTGGCGCGAGTAGGTGCTCACGGCCAGGTTGTAGCCGCCGACGGTCACCCGGGACTCCTCGCCCGCCCGGAAGGAGGGGTAGCGGGCCCACCGCAGGTGCTCCACCTCCTCCGGCTTCTCCTGCGCGTAGGAGGCGTAGACGAAGGGCCAGTTGAACTGGAACGCGCCCCGGCCGCTCTGGAAGGCGAGGCGCACCTGGTCCTCCTGCATGTTGGTCAGCGAGGGGCTGGTGACGCCCGAGGTGGCGATCTCCTTGAGCAGCCGCAGGGCCTCCACGACGCCCTCGTCGACGACGGCCTCGGTGCCCTCCTCGTTCAGCAGGCGGCCGCCCGCGGACGCGACCAGGCTGTTGAAGAAGACGACCAGGCCCTCGTACTGGGCGCCGGTGAACAGCAGGTCGTGCGGCTTGCCCGCCGCGCGCAGCCGTTCGGCCGCGGCGATGGCCTCCGCCCAGGTGCGCGGCGGCTCGGGGGTGAGCCGCTCGTCGTACCACAGGAGCTGCACGTTGGTGTTCTTCGGCGCCGCGTAGACCTTCTCCCGCCACACGGCCGTCCGCAGCGGCCCGGGCAGCACGTCGCGGGTGGCGGCCTCGCGGCGCTCGCCCGTCCACTCCCGGACCCACCCGGCCTCGGCGAACTCCGGCACCCAGGTGACGTCCAGGCCGAGGACGTCCATGCCCGCGTCCTCGGCCGCCAGCCGGCGCACCATCTGCTCGCGCTGCCCGTCCGCGTCGCGCGGGAGCTGGTGGTAGACGATGCGGTAGCGGCCGCCGGCCTCGCGGTTGCACCGGTCCACGACCGCCTGGAGGTTCTCCTCCGGCGCGGTGAAGAGGTTCACGGTGACCTCGCCGTCCCCGCTCGCCCCGCCCCCGCCGCACGCGGCGAGCAGCAGCGCCAGCGCGCAGCTCCCGGCGGCGGCGCTCCGGCCGCGTCTCGGCCGGCCGCGTCGCCACCGGTGCCGCCGCGGCGGCTCGCGGTCCGGCGGCCGGTCGGTCCCGGTCGCGTCCCACGCTGTGACCATCCACGCCCTCCTCAGCCGCACGTCTGGCCGACGATCCGGCCGAAAGGGATCATCCGGTCATTTCGGCCACCGCCGATGCCAGCACACTGATCCCCTTTCTGCCACGCGTCAAGCGCGCTACACCTGTGCCTCCGGACGGGTGGTGTGGAGCACGACGGGCGCGGGAAGCGGCGCGCGGGCGGCACCCCCGCCGCCGGGGGTGCCGCCCGCGTGCCGTGCCGTGGCTTGCCGCGCGCCGGGCGCCGGGCCAGGTGCCGTGCCGGGCGTCTCAGGCGCCGCCGGTCGGGACGGCCGGGCGCTCGGCCGGGGCGGCCCCCGGGGCGCCGCCGCCGGTGAAGGTGTGCCACAGCGCGGCGTAGCGCCCGCCCGCGGCCAGCAGCTCGGCGTGCGTGCCGTCCTCCACGACCCGGCCGTGGTCCAAGACGATCACCCGGTCGGCCCGCGCCGCCGTGGTCAGCCGGTGGGCGACCACCAACGTGGTGCGCCGCCCGGCCAGCGCGTCGGTCGCCTGGTTGACCAGCGACTCCGTCGCCAGGTCCAGCGCCGCCGTCGCCTCGTCCAGCAGCAGCACCGCCGGGTTCACCAGCTCCGCCCGGGCCAGGGCGATGAGCTGGCGCTGGCCCGCCGACAGGTTGCGCCCGCGCTCGCCGACCGGGTGCAGGTAGCCGCCGGGCAGCGAGGCGACCATGTCGTGCGCGCCCACCGCGCGGGCGGCGGCCTCCACCTCGGCGTCGCTCGCCCCGGCGCGCCCGTAGGCGATGGCGTCCCGCACGGTGCCGGGGAACAGGTACGGCTCCTGCGGGACGACGCCCAGGTGGCTGCGGTACTCGGCCAGGTCGAACTCCCGCACGTCGACGCCGTCCAGCTCCACCGCGCCCGAGGCCGGGTCGTAGAACCGGGCGACGAGCTTGACCAGCGTGGACTTGCCCGCGCCGGTCTCGCCGACGAACGCGACCGTCTGCCCGGCGGGCACGGTCAGGTTCACGTCCTCCAGCGCCGCCTCGGCCAGCGGCGTGCCGTCGGCCGCGCGGTAGTGGAAGCGCACGTCGCGGAAGGCGACCTCTCCGCGCGGCCGCTCCAGCGGACGCGGCGCGGCGGGCGGCGGGGTGGTGGTGCGCTCCCGCAGCAGCTCCTGGATGCGGCCGAGCGAGACGACGGCCTGCTGGTAGCCGTCGAAGACCTGGGAGAGCTGCTGCACGGGGGCGAAGAACAGCTCGATGTAGAGCAGGTAGGCCACCAGCGCGCCGGCCGTCAGCGTCCCGGCGGCCACCCGCTCGGCCCCGACCACCAGCACCCCGGCGGTGGCCAGCGCGGCCAGCAGTTGCACGAACGGGAAGTAGACCGACACCAGCCACTGGCCGCGCACCCGGGCCCTGCGGTAGCCGTCGCTGCGCCGGGCGAAGCGGCGGGCGCCGCGCTCCTCGTGCCGGAAGGCCTGCACCATGCGCAGCCCGGCCACCGACTCCTGGAGGTCGGCGTTGACGACGCTCACCCGCTCGCGGGCCAGCTCGTAGGCCTTGACGCTCTGCCGCCGGAAGAAGACCGTGCCGAGCACCAGCAGCGGCAGCGCGGCGAAGACGACCAGCGCGAGCTGGAGGTCGATGACCAGGAGCACCACCAGGATGCCGACGAAGGTCAGCAGCGAGACCACGGCGGTGACCAGGCCCGTCTGCAGGAACGTCGACAGCGCGTCCACGTCCGTGGTCATCCGCGTCATGACCGCGCCGGCGAGGTGCCGCTCGTAGTAGTCGAGCCCCAGCCGCTGGAGCTGGGCGAAGATCTTCACCCGCAGCGCGTACAGGACGCGCTCGCCGGTGCGCCCGGTCAGGCGCATGGCGGTGATCTGCGCGGCCCACTGGGCCAGCACGACGACCAGGGCCAGGGCGGAGGCGGCCCACACCGCGCCCGTCGCCTGCCGTCCGACGCCCTCGTCCACCCCGTGCCGGATGAGCATCGGCAGCGCGAGCATCGCCAGGGCGTCGACGGCGAGGAAGGCCAGGGCGACGCCCAGCGGGCGCCCGAAGCCGCGCAGCAGGCGGCGCAGCCGGTACGAACGCTCCGTCTGGTGCCCCGGTTCGTGCCGCTCGGCGTCCTCCTCGTCCACGTCGGGCACGTCCGTGGCCGGCGGCAGCGCGGCGACCCGCTTCCGCAGCTCCGGCGTGCCCGGCCCCGCGGCCAGCTCCGCGCCCCAGCTCCCCGGCCGGCCGCTCTGCGCCGCCGTCGTCGCCTCGCCGCCCGCGGTGCCGTCCTCGCCTTCCGCGCGGCCGGTGCGCACCCACAGCTTGGGGGTGACGCCGCCGCGCGCCCGGTGCCGGTCGTGCCCGGCCTGCCCCGCCGGGTCCCGTTCGACGTCGCCCAGCTCGTCGGGGTCGGTGAGCAGGCGCCGGTAGAGCGGGCAGCGCTCGGTGAGCTCCCGGTGCGTGCCGAGGTCGACCAGGCGCCCGCCGTCGAGCACGGCGATCCGGTCCGCGAGGGCGAGCGTGGACTGCCGGTGGGCGATGAGCAGGGTGGTGCGGCCGCGCATGACGCCGCGCAGCGCGTCGTGGATCTCGGCCTCCACCCGCGCGTCCACCGCCGAGGTGGCGTCGTCCAGGATGAGCAGCCGCGGGTCGGCCAGGATGGCGCGGGCCAGGGCGATGCGCTGCCGCTGCCCGCCGGAGAGCGTGAGGCCCTGCTCCCCGACGACCGTGTCGTAGCCGTCGGCCAGCTCGGTGATGAAGCCGTCGGCCTGCGCGGCGCGGGCGGCGGCGCGGACCTGCTCGTCGTCGGCGTCGGGCGCGCCGAAGGCGATGTTGTCCCGGACGGAGGAGGAGAACAGGAAGCTGTTCTCCGGCACCAGGCCGATCGCGGAGCGCAGCGAGGCCAGCGTCAGGTCCCGCACGTCGTGCCCGCCCACCCGCACGGCGCCGCCGGTCACGTCGTAGTAGCGCGGCAGCAGCATCGAGACGGTGGACTTGCCGCTGCCGCTGGTGCCGACGACCGCGAGCGTCTCGCCGGGGGCGACGGCGAGGCTGACCCGGTCGAGCACCGGGTGCTCGGGGTCGTAGCCGAAGGTGACCTCGTCGAACTCCACCGAGGCGGGGGCGTCGGCCGGCAGCTCGTGCGCGTCGGGCCGCTCGGCCATCTGCGGCTCGGCGTCCACCAGCTCGTAGACGCGTTCGACGCCCGCCCTGGCCTGCTGCCCGACGGTGAGCATCGCGGCCAGCATGCGCACCGGGCCGACGAGCTGGGCGAGGTAGGTGGAGAAGGCCACGAAGGTGCCCAGCGTGATGCTCCCGTTGACCGCCATCCACCCGCCCAGCGCCAGCATCGCGACCTGCCCGAAGGACGGGATCGCCTGGAGCGCGGGGGTGTAGCGGGCGTTGAGCCGCACGGTGCGCAGCCGGGCCGCGAACAGGGTGCGGCCGGCCTCCCGCAGCTTGCCCTGCTCCTGCCGCTCCTGCCCGAACCCCTTGACGACCCGGACGCCGGTGATCGCGCCGTCCACCACGGAGGCCACGGCGCCCGCCTGCTGCTGGGCGTACCAGGTGGCGGGGAACAGGCGGGTGCGGCTGAGGTCGGCGATCCACCACAGGAGGGGGAAGACCGCCAGCGAGACGAGCGTCAGCAGCGGGGAGAGCACCACCATCACCGCGAGCGCCATGACGAACAGCAGCACGTTGCCGATCATCATCGGCACCATGAACAGCAGGCTCTGCACGAGCTGGAGGTCGCTGGTGCCGCGCCCGACGACCTGGCCGGTGGACAGCTCGTCCTGGCTGCGTCCGTCGAGCCGCACCAGCGCGGCGTACATGTCGGTGCGCAGGTCGTGCTGGACGTCCAGGGCGAGCCGCCCGCCGTAGTAGCGGCGCACGTAGGTCAGCCCGTAGACGGCGACGGCGGCGGCCAGGAGCAGCCCGATCCAGCCGGGCAGGGCGGAGGTGTCCCCGGCCGCGATGTCGTCGATCACGGCCTTGGTGATCAGCGGCACCAGTGCCATGACGGCCATGCCGCCCAGCGAGGCGCCGAGCGCCAGCAGGACGTTGCGCCGGTAGCGCCAGCAGTGCGCCGTCAGCCGTCTGGCCCAGCCGGACCGCCGGCCTCCGGCTCCGCCCGCGTCCTCGCCCTCGGTCCCGCTCCCCGTCCGCACCCTGGCCCGCCTTTCCGGTCGTCTTGTCGCCAGAGAAGACCAACACCGGCCGGTCCGCATTTCATTCCGCTCCGCGTGCGGCGGTGGACGCGTCGGAGCCGGGGGCGGGGCACGTCAGAGCTGGGCGCGGCCGTCGGTGGGCCGCAGGCCGACGCCGTCGAGCCAGGGCGGTCGGGAGCCGCCGAGGATCTCCACCAGGAGCAGCAGCCGGGTCAGCGCGTCCCACTCGACGTCGTCCTGCGCGTCGGCCGCGCAGGCGCCCTCGGCGGGCGGCACGAACCCGGCGGCCTCGTCGCGGTCGGCGGCCTCGGCGGTGGTGAAGCGGGCCCAGACCGCCTTCCCGTTCGGCCCGGGCGTCGTCCAGCCCCAGGCGTCGGCGAGGCAGTCGACGATCTGCAGGCCGCGCCCGCCCTCGGCGAGCTCGTCGGCGGTGCGCACGGCCGGGGCGCTGTCACCGGGGTCGATCACCGCGCAGAGCACCGTGGGCCCCTGCCGGAGCATGCTCAGCATGACCGACTGGACGCCGGGCGGCTCCCAGGGCTCCACGCTGTGGCACAGCGCGTTGGTGACCATCTCCGACACCGACACGGAGACGTCGTCGGTCAGCTCCTCCAGGCCCCAGCCGCGCAGCGCGGCGCGCGCGTAGCCACGGGCCGTGCCGGGCGAGCGGGGGCCGCCCCCGAGCGTCCACGCGGCGAAGGCCGTGCCGCCGGCCGGTTCCATGACGGTGAAGGGGGCCGGGGCCGGGGACGGCGAGGGGCCGAGGGTGAGACCGGAGGGGTCGCGGGCAGCAGAACTCGCCCACCTCGCCGGATGAGTCATCGTCGAACCCCGCAGCCGTTCATTGGGTGGCGGTCACGTCGCTGGGAACACCCTTGCGCAACCCATCCTGTGGCATCTGTACTTACGGCTGCAAGTGCGGATGCAAGTACAGGTGCAAGTACGGGGGCCGGTGAGGCAGTATTTCGCCAGAGATCACACCGCGACTGACGTGACAGAAGAGGCAGAAATGGCAGGTAAGGCAGGCTCGGTGGCTGCGACACCCTCTCCGGACGGTGGCCGGTTCACCCCCTACGACGGCCCGGGCGGCGGCTACGGGAACGGCGTTCCGGCCACCGCGCTGAGCGGTGCGCGGTGGCGCAAGAGCCGCCGCAGCAACCCCAGCGGCAACTGCGTCGAACTCGCCGAGCTGCCCGGGGGCGACGTCGCGGTGCGCAACTCGCGCTTCCCCGCCGGACCGGCCCTGATCTACACCGACGCCGAGATCGCGGCGTTCATCCAGGGCGCCAAGGACGGCGACTTCGACGACCTGCTGACCGGAGCGTGACGCTCCGATCACCTGTACAGCCGACGCCCGGTAATGGGACACTGAGCCGCTGTCCCTTACCGAGCGCATATGCGGGCCGCATAGGACACCCGAAGCGCGCCCGGTCCGCCCACCGTCCGAGCCCCAGGAGCAGGCCCCGATGTCAGCCCAGCCCGAGCACGACTCACCGGTTCGGCGCCTCCTCGCCCAGCCCCGCGGCGGTCCCACGGTGCTGCGCATCGTCCTGGGCACCCACCTGCGACGGCTGCGCGAGGCCAGCGGCATCACCCGCGAGGCGGCGGGCGACGCCATCCGCGGCTCCCACGCCAAGATCAGCCGCCTGGAGCTGGGGCGCGTGGGCTACAAGGAGCGGGACGTCGCCGACCTGCTCACCCTCTACGGGGTGCACGACCCCCTCCAGCGCGAGGAGTTCCTCACCCTCGCCCAGCACGCCAACAACCCCGGCTGGTGGCACCAGTACAGCGACGTGCTGCCGACCTGGTTCGAGACGCTGCTCGGACTGGAGGAGGCGGCGTCCGTCATCCGCACCTACGAGGTGCAGTTCGTCCCCGGGCTGCTCCAGACGGCCGACTACGCGCGGGCCGTCACCAAGCTCGGGCACGCCCGCGCCTCCCAGGACGAGATCGAGCGGCGGGTGCGGCTGCGCATGCGCCGCCAGGAGCTGCTGACCCGCCCGCACGGGCCGCGGCTGTGGGCCGTCATCGACGAGGCGGCCCTGCGCCGGCCGCTGGGCGGCCCCGAGGTGATGCGCGCGCAGATCGCCCACCTGCTGGACATCGCCGACCGCCCCAACGTCACCCTCCAGGTGGCCCCCTTCCGCATCGGCGGCCTCGCGGCGGCCGGCGGCCCGGTCACCCTGCTGCGGTTCCACGAGTCCGACCTGCCCGACATCGTCTACCTCGAGCAGCTCACCTCCGCGCTCTACCTGGACAAGCGGCCCGAGGTGGAGACGTACATGGTGGTGATGGACCGCCTGTGCGCCGCCGCCGAGACGCACGCCGACTCCGTCGCCTTCCTGCGGCGGCTCCACGCCGAGCCGTAGCCCCTCCCGCCCGGCCACTTCCGGGCGGCTCACCGCCCCACCCCCGGGCGGCCCCACGCCGCGCTCCGCCCCGCGCGGCGTGCTCCGGCGCCCTTCCACCGGCCCGGGCCCGTACGGCCCGGCCGGCACCGGCCCGGGGCCGCCGTCGCGCGACTCGGCGCGGGGCGGCCGGACCGGGGCGCCGTCGGCGGGCGTCAGATCAGGCCCTGGGCCAGCATCGCGTCGGCCACGCGCTCGAAGCCCGCGACGTTCGCCCCGAGCACGTAGTCGCCCGGCGCGCCGTACCGCTCGGCGGTCTCGTGGCAGGTGGCGTGGATGTCCCGCATGATGGCCGTAAGGCGCTCCTCGACCCGCTCGTGCGACCACCGCGCGCGCCCGGCGTTCTGGCTCATCTCCAGCGCGCTGGTGGCCACCCCGCCCGCGTTCGCCGCCTTGCCGGGGCCGAAGGCCACCCCCGCCTCGGTGAACACCCGCACGCCCTCCGGCGTCGTGGGCATGTTGGCGCCCTCGGAGACGGCCTTCACCCCGTTGCGCACCAGGAGCCGGGCGGCGTCCTCGTCCAGCTCGTTCTGCGTCGCGCAGGGCAGGGCCACGTCGGCGGGCACGTCCCAGACGTTCCCGTCGGCGACGTAGCGGGCCGAGGAGCCGCGCCGCTCCGCGTAGTCCGCGACCCGGCCGCGCTCGACCTCCTTGACCTGCCGCAGCAGCGCCACGTCGAGGCCCTTCTCGTCCACCACGTAGCCGCCGGAGTCGGAGCAGGTGAGCACGTGCGCCCCGAGGGCCTGGGCCTTCTCGGCCGCGTAGATGGCGACGTTGCCGGAGCCGGAGACGGTGACCTGCTGCCCGTCCAGGTCCTCGCCGCGCACCCCCAGCATCTCCGCGGCGAACAGCACGGTGCCGTAGCCGGTGGCCTCCTTGCGGGCCTGCGAGCCGCCCCACTCGGGCCCCTTGCCGGTGAGCACCCCGGCCTCCCACCGGTTGGTGATGCGCCGGTACTGGCCGAACAGGTAGCCGATCTCCCGCTCGCCGACGCCGATGTCCCCCGCGGGCACGTCGGTGTGCTCGCCGAGGTGGCGGTGGAGCTCGGTCATGAACGACTGGCAGAAGCGCATCACCTCGGCGTCCGAGCGCCCGTGCGGGTCGAAGTCGCTGCCGCCCTTGCCACCGCCTATGCCCAGGCCGGTCAGGGCGTTCTTGAAGATCTGCTCGAACCCCAGGAACTTCACGATCCCGAGGTTGACGGACGGGTGGAAGCGCAGCCCGCCCTTGTAGGGGCCCAGCGCGCTGTTGTACTCGATCCGGAAGCCGCGGTTGACCCGCACCCGCCCGGCGTCGTCCTGCCAGGGCACCCGGAAGATCACCTGGCGCTCGGGCTCGCAGATCCGCTCCACGATCCGGGCCTCGGCCAGCTCCGGGCGGGCCGCCAGGACCGGGCCGAGCGTGTCCAGAACCTCCTTGACGGCCTGATGGAACTCGGGTTCGCCGGGGTTGCGCCGCAGGATCGCGTCGTACAGCGGCTCGTCACGCATCACGTGGTTCCTCTCCCTGCCTGTTCTTGCGCCGACCGTAGGGGGCCGGGCGCCCGCGGGTACGCAAGTGTCGCGCACCCCACAGCGGCCGGGCCGCCGCAGGGGTGTGCACGGTGCACTGCGAAGCCGTTGTTTCGGCTCTGTAAGCGACGGTTTTCGGCCGTGTTCTGGACGGCTCGGAAGACCCCGTTGACACGCCCCGTTGGGCAACGTGCCCAACATCCGTCGCAACGCCCCTGGTGGGACGCGTGCAACCCGCAGGTTACTGAAGCGTAGCTGTATTACTTCCTGCCACTCATTTAACACGCAACGTTACTGATTCTGTTCGGTCGATGTGCAAACCATGGAGATTATCGACAGACTCACCAACGCAATCCCGCGGGACGGGGTGTCGGAAGACGCTAGGCGGCGGTGCTGGCCCTGTGGGGGGTGCTGGCTCGCTTGTGCCACCAGCGCGACGCCCCGCGCGAACGGCCCTGGAGAGAGGCCTGACTCTCCGGGGCCGTTCCTCTTTCCCCCCACGCTACCGACGGACCCCCGACGGACCCCGGACGCCCCTCAACGGACCCCCGACGGCCTCCACAGGCCCCACGCGGGGGTCGCACAGACCCCACACCGCGCATCCACCCGGCGCCCCGGACGACCCCCGGTGGCGCGACGGGCCCCGCCGCCCCACCGCACGCCCTCGCAGCGGCACCCGCGCCCCGGCACTCCGGCGCGCACGCCAGCCGCCCCCGGCGAGCACCGTGGGCGACACCCACCGGCCGCCCGCCCCGCACACGCACCCGACGCCCCCGTCGGCAGGGCAAGCCGCGGCACGACCAGGCCGGACCGACCGCCCCCACGCCCACCCACGGCATCCCACACCCCGCCACAGCCGCCGCACCACACTGGGCCAGCCACCCCGGCGAGCCCGAAACCGCACACCCCCGCGCCCGGCGCACCGCGCCCGACGCCCCCGGCGGCGGGCCGGGGCGTCCGCCGGGCGGCGCGCCCGGGTACGACCGCCGGGCGGGCCCCGTGCGGGGGCGGCCCGCCCGGCGGGGCCGGCTCACCGGGCCGGTGCGGAGTCCGCGATCTGGCGGGACATGATCGTCGTCAGCTCGTACGCCGTGTGGGACGCGGCCACGGAGGTGATCTCCGCGTGGTCGTAGGCCGGCGCGACTTCCACCAGGTCGGCGGAGACCAGGTGGCAGCCGGACAGGCCGCGCAGGATCTCCAGCAGCTCGCGGGAGGTGAGGCCCCCGGCCTCGGGCGTGCCGGTGCCGGGCGCGTGCGCGGGGTCGAGCACGTCGATGTCGATGGAGACGTACAGCGGACGGTCGCCGATGCGCTGCCGGAGCTGGTCGGTGACCTCGTCGACGCCGCGCCGCATGACGTCGGCCGAGGTGACGATGCCGAAGCCCATCTTCTCGTCGTCGTCGAGGTCCTTCTTGCCGTAGAGCGGACCGCGGGTGCCGACGTGGGACAGCGCCGAGGTGTCGAGGATGCCCTCCTCCACCGCGCGGCGGAACGGCGTGCCGTGGGTGTACTCGGCGCCGAAGTAGGTGTCCCAGGTGTCCAGGTGCGCGTCGAAGTGGAGCAGGGCGACGGGGCCGTGCTTGCGGGCGACCGAGCGCAGCAGCGGCAGCGCGATGGTGTGGTCGCCGCCGAGCGTCATCATGCGGGCGCCGGTGTCCAGGATCTCGTCGGCCGCGGCCTGCACGGTCTCCACGGCCTCGTCGATGTCGAACGGGTTCACCGCGATGTCGCCGGCGTCGGCGACCTGCGCGAGCGCGAACGGCGAGGCGTCCTGCGCCGGGTTGTAGGGACGCAGCAGCCGGGAGGCCTCGCGGATGGCGTTGCCGCCGAACCGGGCGCCGGGCCGGTAGGAGACGCCGGAGTCGAAGGGCACGCCGACGACCGCGACGTCGGCGGCCTCGACCTGGTCCAGACGCGGCAGGCGGGCGAAGGTGGCCGGTCCCGCGTACCGGGGTACCCGGGAGGAGTCGACGGGACCGACGGGACGGGCGGTGGGGTGGGGGCTCGTCTCACTCATACGCCGGAGGCTAGGTGGCCGCGGGCCGACCGTGACATGGACGTTTCTGAGCGGGTGGGTGCCGTCTTTTGGACACTTGGTCCAGGGAGTCGACCACACGCGCGACAATGGCGGCATGCCCGCACCCATGGAGCCTCCGCCCTTCCCCCCGGCACCGCGGCCCGCCGCCGTCCCCACGCGCGCCGAGCTGGTCGAACACCTGCGGCACACCCGGATCGCCGGTGACGTGGCGACTCCGCGCGAGAACAACCTGGCGCACTACCGGTCGCTGGCCAACGGGGACCGGTACTACTGGTTCGGCCTGGAGCTGGGCGACCGGTGGACCGACGAGCAGGACGTGCTCGCGGTGATGGCCGAACGCGCCGGCGTGGTGGACGACCCGGGGCACCGCACGGGCCAGGACACCATCGACCCGGACCTGACGATCGACGCCCTGGAGCGGGCCGCCGTGCGGCTGCGCAAGGCGGCGGACACCGGCGAGCGGGTGCTGCTGGCCACCGGTCACCCCGGCGGCCTGCTGGACGTGCACCGGGCGGTGGCCGCCGCGCTGCGGGCGGCGGGGTGCCACATCGTGCGCGTCCCGCTGGGCCTGGTGGCCGACGAGGGCGTCGTCGTCCAGCTCGCCGACGTCGCGATGCACGAGCGCGGCGCGACGCTGTGGCACACCCACTCCCCCGAGCCGATGCGGGCGATCCTGGACGCCCTGCCCCGGCACGGCGAGCCGCTGCCGGACCTGGTGTTCGCCGACCACGGCTGGGCCGGGTGCGCCGGGCAGCGCGGCCTGGACACGGTCGGCTTCGCGGACTCCAACGACCCGGCGCTCTTCGTCGCCGAGGCCGAGGGCACCCTGGCGGTGACCGTGCCGCTGGACGACCACGTGGTCAACCCGCGCTTCTACGAGCCGATGACGGCCTACCTGCTGGCCACCGCCGGCCTCGCCACCTGAGCCCCGGCCCGGACCGGCGCGGCCCTCACCGGTGTTTCCGCACCCGGCCCGTCCCCGTCAGCGCGAGCGCGGCACGCGCACGGCGCCCTCCTGGATGACGGAGGCGACCAGCCGCCCGTCCGCCGTGAAGATGCGGCCGTGCCCCAGGCCCCGCCCGCCCTGCGCGGTGGGGCTCCGCTGGTCGTAGAGCAGCCACTCGTCGGCGCGGAACGGGCGGTGGAACCACATGGCGTGGTCCAGGCTCGCCCCGACCACGTCCCCCACGACCCACCCGCCGCGCCCGTGCGCGAGCAGCACCGAGTCCAGCAGCGTCATGTCGGAGACGTAGGTGACCAGGCAGGTGTGCAGCAGCGGCTGGTCCCGCGCGCCGTCGAGCGTGCCGTTGGTGCGGAACCACACCTGCGAGCGCGGCTCCCGCTTCCCGCCGGCGGCGGCCGCGTACGGCGGCTCGTTGACGTAGCGCAGGTCCACCGCGGCCCGGGCCTCGGCCAGCCGCCGGGCGACGGACGGGTCGCTGAAGAGGTGGGCGTGGCGCGGCAGCAGCTCCTCGGAGGTCGGCAGCGACCGCGGGTCCGGCGCCGACGGCATGGGCTCCTGGTGCTCCAGCCCCTCCTCCGCCGTTTGGAAGGACGCCGAGAGGTGGAAGATCGGCTGCCCGTGCTGCACGGCGACGACCCGCCGGGTGGTGAAGGAGCGCCCGTCGCGGATGCGGTCCACGGTGTAGAGGATGGGCGCGCCGGGGTCGCCGGGGCGCAGGAAGTAGGCGTGCAGCGAGTGGGCGGGGCGGTCGTCCGGGACCGTCCGCCCCGCCGCCACCAGCGCCTGGGCTGCCACCTGCCCGCCGAAGACGCGCGGGACGACGGCGCAGCGGCTGGCGCCGCGGAAGACGTCTCGCTCGACGCGCTCCAGGTCCAGCAGGTCCAGCAGCTCCGCCAACGGGGTACGGGACTCGCTCACGGCCGGCTACAGCCCCATCGACTTGGCGACGATGGAGCGCATCACCTCGCTGGTGCCACCGTAGATGCGGGTGACGCGGGTGTCGGCGTACAGCCGCGCGATCGGGTACTCGCGCATGTAGCCGTAGCCGCCGTGCAGTTGCAGGCAGCGGTCGATGACCTTGGCGGCCAGCTCGGTGGTGAACAGCTTGGCGGACGCGGCGTCGGCGGCGGTGAGCTCGCCCGCCTCGTGCGCGTCCAGCGCCCGGTCGACGACGGCCTGCATGGCGTCGACGTCGGCCTTGCAGTCGGCCAGGACGAACTTGGTGTTCTGGAAGGAGGCGACCGACGTGCCGAAGACGGTGCGGTCGGTGACGTAGTCCTGGGCGAAGCGGACGGCGGCCGCCGCCTGCGCGTAGGCGCCGACCGCGATGCCCAGGCGCTCCTGGGGCAAGTTGTGGGCCAGGTAGGCGAAGCCCTCGCCCTCCTCGCCGAGCAGGTCCGCCACGGGCACCTTGACGTCGGTGAAGGACAGCTCCGCGGTGTCGGAGGTCTTCAGCCCCAGCTTGTCCAGGGTGCGGCCCACCGCGTATCCGGGGCTGTGCGCGTCCACCACCAGGATGGAGATGCCCGAACGCCGGTCCTCCGGGGTGGGCGGCGCGGTGCGGGCGCACACCAGCACGCGGTCGGCCTGGACGCCGCCGGTGATGAACGTCTTCGCGCCGTTGAGCACGTAGTGCGTGCCGTCCTCGGAGAGCCGGGCGGTGGTCTTCATCCCGGCCAGGTCCGAGCCGGTGCCGGGCTCGGTCATCGCGATCGCCGTCATCATCTCGCCGGAGACGAAGGCGGGCATCCAGCGCTGGAGCTGCTCACGGCTGCCGTACTTCAGCAGGTAGGGCAGGCACAGCGCGGTGTGCACGCTGGAGCCGCCGAAGCTGACGCCCGCCCGGGCGCACTCCTCGCTGATCACGGCGGTGTACTTGAAGCTCGTCTCCCCCGCGCCGCCGTACTCCTCGGGCACCTCGATGCCGAAGACGCCGAGCTCGCCGAGCTTGCGGTAGAAGGAGCGCGGCACCCGGCCCGCCGCCTCCCACTCCTCGTAGTGCGGCACCACCTCGCCGGCGATGAAATCGCGGATCGTCCGGCGGAACGCCTCATGGTCCTTGTCGAACACCGTGCGACGCATGGAGCGCCCTCCTGACTCTCGCTTTCTAAGCGCTTGCTCAGCCGAAGCTACCGAGGGCCGGGGCGCGTGTCCAGAGCGGGGGCCGCGCGACGGGTGAGCCGGAGGCGCACCGGCCCCGGCACGAAGGCGACCCGCTGCCCGTGCCCACCTGCCACGGGGCACGATCACCCCTGCCGACTGGCTGCCCACCCTGCCCCACGCGCACGCCACCCCCCTCGCCCACCTCGCGCGCGAGCGCGGAGGGTGGCCCTGCGGCGGCTGTTTCACGCTTCCGGGAACCGTGCGCCGACCGTCTGCCCTGCTCACGCACCTCTGTCCGGGTCCTTGTCATCTGCGGTGCGTCGGGTGTGGCAGGTGCAGTCGCAGCGTCCGGTCACCGCGG
>NZ_JAPKFL010000024.1 GCF_026262575.1 Streptomyces marinisediminis | reverse complement strand
GGACAGGCCACACCCGCGCCGGTCGCTGCCGCCGAGCTGCGCGTCCTGCTTCGAATGCCTCTGGGACTCACGCTCGCCGGTGACTTCGGCGACGACGAGTACGAGGTCCTCCTCGATCTCGCGAACCGCACGGACCTGGCGGTTCCCGACATGGATAAGCTCGGGTGCCGGGAGGTGCTTAACGCCTGGCTGCGCGTCGCTCGTGACCGCGAGTCCGCCGCCGCCCTGCGTCGGCTAGAGCCTGCGGTCGATGACGTAGTTACCGCTCGCGACCGGCGCAAGGGGCCGGGTATGCACGGCGAGATTTCATCAATCGGCGCCAATGGCCGACTGCACTTCCGGGGCGGCCACGGGCTGGGCACTGCCCCGCATCGGGTCACCCGCATCACCCGCCCCGGTGAGGACGGCTATCTCGATCAGCTCCATCTTGCCCGCGAACACGCCGCTCGGGTTCAGAGCAACCCGGCTCGGATTACCCGAGCCCAGGAGGCACAGCTGGAACGCTGGCGGATCAACTTTCCAGCGACCCCGGCGGCGATCGAGGCACTGCGCAACGCACTGGAGACAGCGGACGACGAGGCCGCGATGCAGCGGCTCTTGGAGAAGCACCCGGCGCTGCTGGTCGGCACCGTAGTGGGCACCCACGACACCTGGATCCGGCCCCAGGTTCAGCTCGGCAACCACTACATGGCCGACTTCATGATCGCCGGTCAGACCTCACTCGGAGTTCGGTGGACGCTGGTCGAACTGGAGAGCCCGGTCAGTCGCCTGACCAACCCCGGCAATAGGCGGGCGACGGCCACCCTGCGGCACGCGGTCGACCAGATCGAGGACTGGCGCAGGTGGCTGTCCACCAATCTGCACTACGCCCGCTCCGCGCGCGACGCCGACGGGCTGGGCCTGCCGGGTATCACGGCCGAAGTCCCAGGCTTGATCATCATGGCCCGCGAGACTTACGACGACGCAGCCGCCGAAATCCGGGAACTGCATGCCCGGCGCTCCCACATCCAGGTACGCACCTACGACTGGCTGATGCGCATCAACGAATCCCCCGACCCTCTGCGCCGAGACGCCCCCGACCAACGCCTTCGGCTCGCTTGAAACCAGCCGTCCGTCTGCAAGCAGCGTCAGCCTGGAAGGACCTAGGCAGTTTCGTTTGGATCATCGGGCGGATCAGAGGAAGATGCCTGCGATGTGGAGTCCGGCCAGGTAGATGGTCGCGGTCTTCTCGTAGCGCGTGGCGATTCCGCGCCACTGCTTGAGGCGGTTGATGCACCGCTCGACGTGTTGCGCTGCTTGTACGCCTCGCGGTCGAAGGCCGGTGGTCGGCCGCCCCGGCTTCCCCGCCGCAGTCGGTGACGTTGCTGGTCCGCCGGAACGGGGATCACCGCGCGGATGCCGCGTCTGCGCAGGTGCTCGCGGATCGCTCGGGAGGAGTACGCCTTGTCGGCCAGGACCACCTCCGGCTTGGTGCGGGGCCGTCCACGGCGGCGGGGCACCCGCAGGTGGGCCATCACCTCGGTGAAGGCGGGCGCGTCACCGGCCTGGCCAGCGGTGAGGTGGAAGGCCAGGGGCCGGCAGCGGTCGTCGGCAGCGAGGTGGATCTTCGTGGTCAGTCCACCACGGGAGCGGCCGACGGCGTGGTCGCCCGGCTCCCCGGCCGGGGCCCCTTTTTGCGGGCCCCGGCCGCGTGCTGGTGGGCCCGCACGATGGTGGAGTCCACCGAGACGGCCCAGCTCAGGTCCTCTTCCGCGTCGGCCTGCGCGCCCAGGGCGGTGAAGACCCGCTCCCATGTGCCGTCGATGGCCCACATCCGCAGCCGGTTGTAGACACCGCGCCAGTTGCCGTACTTCTCCGGCAGGTGCACCCACTGCGTTCCGGTCTGGAACTTGAAGGCGATCGCATCGATCACCTCGCGGTGGTCCCGCCAGCGGCCACCCCGCTTCGGCGTCCGGTCCGGGAGTAACGGCTCGATCCGCGCCCACTGCGCGTCGGTCAATGGCACACCCAGGCCAACGACCAACTGATCCAAACGAAACTGCCTAGGCCCTGGCGTTCTCGATGGAGTGCAGAAGGCACGCCTTCATCGGGTGCGCCGGCCGGTCAGCCCGAAAGCCCACGAACGTGCCTGCCGAGCCAACGGTCCGTGCCCGGGCAGTTGGTCGTGGCAGCCTGCTCCGTCCCGGAGAGGCGGGATGTGCTGTGCGTCATGACGCTCGTTTGACGCTCTGGTCTCCCGCAGGCGGCACAGCGAGCCGAGAGATGGCCTCTGACCTGGCCTTTTCCGAGACTCGCTCAAGCCGACATCTTTCCGATGACGCATCATGTGGAGTGCGTGGCGATCCTGGAGCCTGCTGGGAAGGGCGCCTGACCTGCGGTTTCGTGCGCGCGCAGTATGTGCGGTGTGGGCGTTACGGGCGATATCTTGACGCTGAGATGACGCTCAAATGACGCTCGTTCTGATGGGTCGTCAGGTGTCCTGCGTAGCTGGTCAGGAGATCTGCTGCCTACGTAGATATCCAGGTTGTTGGGAGCTTCGTGACGCCAAGCGGTTTCGCTACTTCCGTGCGGCACGTCCAGCAGGTTCTGCGCCTCCCTGCCGGCGGTGGTGATCTACTCCGGCCCCAGGCGAGCGCACCTATCGGGCTCGCTGCCGCTCCCGCTCCGACTGTGCGAGGACCGCTCGCACTCTCGTAGCTCCTGCGACAAGGCGATTCTCGCCATGGATCCCCTCGCCTCGGCGGGGAGTGTCCAATAGACGGCGGATCCGGTGATCAAGGAGTTGCCTGATGAGTGAGACCATCACCGAGCACGAGGTCGTGGAGGAGCCGGTCGTCGAGTCGGCCGCGGATGCGGTGTCGGACGAGCAGTTGATTGGCATGCTGGTCGACCGTGCCCGTTCCGACGGGCTTGAGCTGACCGGGGAGGGCGGGCTGCTGCAGCAGCTGACCAAGCGGGTGCTGGAGTTTCGCCCTGGAGGGCGGGATCACCGATCACGTCGGCTATGACAAGCACGACGCGGCGGGCCGGAACAGCGGCAACTGAACCGCCCCGGGTTCGGCAGAGATCTCAGATGGTGGTTGTGACCTGGGGTTGACAATCTCACCTACGCGAGCCCGGAAGCCGACGAGGAGACAATTCTCGAAACGCTGCGGATGGTGCATTTGGTTGAACTCGTCGAACGTTTTCCGGACGGCTTGGAAACCGCCGTCGGAGACCGCGGATTCAACCTTTCAGGCGGCGAAACGCCAGCGCGTCGCCATCGCCCGCGCGCTGCTTCCCAGGCCCGAACTCGTGCTGCTCGACGAACCCACCTCACAACTCGACCCGATCAACGAACGTGAACTCACCGACATGCTCCGCGGCATCTCCCGGGAACGTGCGCTGCTCGTCGTTGCGCACCGCATGTCGACCGTGCGCGCCGCCGACCGGGTCGTCGTCCTGGACGACGGCCGCGTCAGCGCCGTCGGCACCCACGAACAGCTGCTCATCGAGGAGCCGTTCTACCGCAGGCTGACCACCGACCACCGCACGCGGCCGCTGGACAGGGCCGCCGCAGACAGGAGCGTCGCAGCACCGTGAGCGAGACCGAGACACCGCACGCCGCACCCGTCCGCGCGCCGGGCGGGCCGCACTGGAAACCGGCGCTGGGACGCGTCGGCCGGCTCACCCCGCGGGAGCGGGAGACCTTCCTGCTGCTCGCCGAGGG
Source organism: Streptomyces marinisediminis (assembly GCF_026262575.1). Classification (GTDB taxonomy): domain Bacteria; phylum Actinomycetota; class Actinomycetes; order Streptomycetales; family Streptomycetaceae; genus Streptomyces; species Streptomyces marinisediminis. The sequence continues at coordinate 81,200 of NZ_JAPKFL010000024.1, read as the reverse complement.
ACTCTCAAACGAGTCGATGGCGCAGCGCCTGCACGTCACCGAGAGAACCGTGCGCGCACATGTCGCCGCCGTCATGGAGAAACTGGAACTCTCGTCCCGGCTCGCCTTGTGCCTGGCTTCCTACGCATTCGCCACGGAAGGAATTCCCCGGCCGGTGTGAATATTGTCGCCACGGCCAATGGAAGAGACGAACGCGATTCGACAGAATTTCTCCAGTGCCGGGAAAGCACCGGCGTTCCCGGCGGATTCGGCCGCCGGGAAAGGAACTCCGAAAGGAAGAGTCATGTCGGACGCATTCGACCTGGACGCCCGTATATCCGCCCCCGCCGGCCCCGCCGGTGAGCAGGCGCCCCCGCCGTCGATCTCGACGATCGCCACCCGCACCGTCTGCACCCGGGTTGGCTGCAGCGTCACCAAGACGTGTGCCTGCACCTCGATGTGCACGATGCTCTGCGTGGCCCCCAAGTAGGCACGGGCTGAACGTCTGACGGGTGCTGCCGTGGTGGAGACACGGCAGCACCCGTCGACGCAGCGCGAGCAGCACGCCGAACAGACAGGACTGGACTGACATGCACCTTGCTCACTACGGTACCGACACCTGGGCCGGCACGGCAGACCCCGCACTCGTGCGCCGCGCGCGGACGGCCGTCAGCCAGGTCGTGGCCGCGACCGCGACCCCCGCCCAGCTCGACGACCTCGCGCTCCGCGCAGCCGAACAGAGCGACACCTCCGGCGCTTGGTACCCGCCCAGCCTCACCCACGGCCTGGCCGGTTCTGCCCTCCTCCACCTGTACGCCGCCCGCGCCGGGCTCGGTGAACCGGAGACCGCGTACACCCACATACGCGAGGCGGTCCTGTCCACCCAGATCGAACCCCTGGAGCACCACGGCCTGTTCGCCGGCACCAGCGGTCTCGCCCTCGCCCTCACCGACATCGCCCGGGACGAGCCCCGCTTCGGGCCCAGCCTCGACCGGCTCAACGAGCAGCTCGCCGAGCAGATCCTCGCCGCGCCCCCGCACCGGATCGAGCGCTCCGTCAGCGACCTCGACTACGACCTGGTCACCGGAGCCGCCGGCACCCTCGCCCACCTCGGCGCCGTCCCCGGCCCCTCGCCCCGGGTCGCCGAGGCCGTCGCCGTGCTCGTGGACCACCTCGTCTGGCTCGCCGGACCCGCCGAGACCGACGGCACCCCGCACCGCTGGCTCATCACCCCGGCGCACTACCCGTCCGTCGGCGGTTACCACGTCAGATACCCGCACGGATACCTCAACCTCGGCCTCTCGCACGGCGCTCCGGGCGTGGCCGCAGCTCTTGCCGCCGCCTGGGAGGCGGGCCACCGCAGGCCCGGTCAGCGCGAGGCCGTCGCCCACCTCACCCGTTGGATCCGGGACCGGGCCGGCACCGACGAGCACGGCCCCGTTTGGGGCGACGGCGTCCCCGTCGACGAGCACGGCCACGAGATCGCCACCGGCCGTGGACACGACCGGATCGCCTGGTGCTACGGCACGGTCGGCGTCGCGGGCGCCCTGCTGACCGTCGCCGAGGCAACTGCCGACGAGGAACTCCGCACCGCCGCCGTCGCCGCCTTCGATGGCGCGCTCGCCCGCGCCGGACACCTGCGGCCGCTCTCGCCCACGCTCTGCCACGGGCTCGCCGGACTCGTCATGCTCACATTGGAGTTCGCGCCCCACAGCGCCGCCGCCCGCGACCGGCTCCCGGTTCTCGTCGGGCAGCTGCTCGACGACCACGACACGGCACGTCCGCTCGGCTTCGCCGACCTGGAGGACCCCGACGTGCCCGTCGACGACCCGGGGCTCCTCACCGGTGCCACCGGCGTGGCCCTCAGCCTGCTCGCCGCCCTCGGCGAGCAGCGGCCCCTTTGGTTCCGCGTCTTCCTCGCCCGGTGATGCCCATGCCGTCCTACGAGCCCGCTGGCTTTTTCCTGCTGCGTGCGCCGGTCCTGCCCGCCCGCACCTTCCTCGACCTCACCGAGGACCCGGCCCGCACCCCGGGTGCCCTCGTCGAACGGGCCCGCCGCCCCGACGTCGCCCGCGCCCTGCTCGTCGCCAGCGAGGACCTGGCCGGCAGCCTTGACCGCCTCGACGAGCTGCCCGAGAAGCGCGTCCGCCGCCTCCGCTCCGGGCTGTTGCGCTACCTGACCCGCATGGCGACCCGGCCCACCCCCTTCGGAGCCTTCTCCGGCGTCGCGATGGGCGAGTTCGGCGCCGCCACCACCGCCCGGCTCGGCCAGCCCGAGGGCCACCGGCTGCACGTCCGGGCCGACATGGGCTGGCTGCTGGCGCTCATCGAGAAGCTGGAGGAGGACGCGGATCTCTTGCGCCGGCTTCGCCTCGTCCTCAACCCGACGGCCGCCCGTGCGGGCGACCGCGTCGTCCTGCCGCAGGCCGACAAGTACGGTCGCCACGACGAGCGGACCGTCCGCGTCCGGGCCACCCCCGCCGTCGACCTCGTCATGCGGACGGCCGCCGTGCCGGTCCCGTACGAGCGGCTCGCCGCCGAACTCGCCGCCGCCTTCCCCGACGTGCCCACCGAGACGGTCGAGGGCCTGGTCCGGCAGCTCTGGGAGCTCGGCTTCCTCATCGGCGACCTGCGGCCGCCGCAGACCGCGGGGCGCCCCGAGCACCACGTCCTGAAGAAGCTGACCGACGTCCCCGCCGCCGCGACCACCGCCGAACGGCTCCGTGCCGTCGCCGACCTCGCCGACCGGGTCCACGACACCGCCTCGCTGCGCGCGCTCGCGGCGGCGCAGGACGAACTCGTGCCCGGTCACAGCGGGCGGAGCTACCAGGCCGACACCCTCCTCGACCTGCGCGAGCCGGTCCTCGACGCCTCGGTCGGACAGGCCGCGGCCGACGCCGTCGGCGTCCTGATGCGGCTCAGCGCCGCCCAGGGCAGGCGCGACCATCTGACGCGCTACCGCCAGGAGTTCACCGAGCGGTACGGCGCCGGGACCCGCGTTCCGGTCCTCAGCCTGCTCAGTCCCGACACCGGCCTGGACGCGCCGCCGACGTACACCAATCCGCCGCGCTCCATCGAGCTGCCCACCGCGCCGCCCGACGACACCGTCCGTCTGGACGGCGCGCTCGTCGAGTTCGCCCAGCAGGCGTGGTGGGACCGGGCCGACGAGGTCGAACTGACCGACGCCTGGCTCGACCGGCTCGCCCCGCCCGGCCCCATGCCCGACCCGCCGCCCGCGATGGAGGCGTACCTCCAGATCCACTCCGCCGACCGGCAGGCCTTGAACCGGGGGGAGTGGCGGGCGGTCCTGCGTCACGACAGCCTCACCTACGGAGGACGCACCTTCGGCCGGTTCGGCCACCTGCTCGGCGAGGGCGCCGTGGAACGGCTCCGGGGATACGCGCGGCGCGAGGAGGCCCTCTTCCCCGACGTCGCCTACGCCGAGCTCGCCTTCCTGCCGCCGTACGGCCGCGCCGCCAACGTGACGCTTCGCCCGGCCGTCCGGCCTTACGAGATCCCCGTCAACACGGCCCCGTCGGTGGGCCCGGACCGGGTCGTGCCGCTGGACGACATCCTGGTCGGCGTCTCCGGTGACCGCTTCCACCTGTGGTCGCGCCGGCTCGACCGGGAGATCGTCGTGGCCCAGCACCACATGCTCAGCCCGACCCTCGCCCCGAACGTCGCCCGCTTCCTGATTGAGGCGTCCCTGGACGGCCACATCCTGCCGACCGGCTTCCACTGGGGACCGGCGGAGGCGGCTCCGTTCCTGCCGCGTGTCAGTCGCGGCAAGGTCGCCCTGCGGCCCGCCCAGTGGCGGCTCGCCGCCGGCGCCGTCGACGACCTCGACGGCTGGCGGATCCGGTGGCGGGTGCCCCGGCACGTCTACCTCGTCGAGGCCGACCAGCGTCTGCTCCTCGACCTCGACCACCCCGCCTGCCGCGAGGAGCTCCGGGCGGAGTCGGCCAAGCGGACGAACGTCGTGCTGCACGAGATGCTGCCGTCCTTCGACGGCATGTGGCTCCAGGACGAGGCGGGCGAGCGCTACGCCGCCGAGGTCGTCGTGCCCGTCATCGCCCGCGACGTCGTGCGCGCCACGCGAGCGTCCGTGCCGCGCCACCGCCGGGAGGTACCGGTGGAGCGCCATGCCCCCGGCGGCCCCTGGACCTTCCTCAAGGTCTACGCGGCGCCCGAACGGCAGGACGAGATCATCGCCGGGCCGCTCCTGGACCTGGTCGGAGAACTGGTCGCCCAGGAGCTCCTGGATCGCTGGTTCTACATCCGGTACGCTGACCCCTTCCCGCACCTACGGCTGCGGGTGCGCGGCACCGACCCGGCCCGTATGCTCACCCAGGTCACCGCGTGGGGCCGGAGTCTCGTCGACCTCGGGCTTGCCCGCGACATCGAACTCGCCGCATACGCACCGGAGATCGCCCGTTACGGCGGCCCGGACGTCTTCGACGCAGTCGAGCGGCTCTTCCGCGCCAACAGCGAGGCGACCGCCCTGCTGCTGTCCCGGCGCCTCGATATCAGGCCCGAGTTCCTCGCCGTCGCCGCTCTCGACACCCTCCACGTCCAGTGGGGCGTCGATCTCTCCCCGTACGCGGATCACGGCACCGGCCCGGACGAGACCCATGTCCGCGACAGCCGCGCCCTGTTCCGTGCCCACCGCGACTACCTCTGCGAACTCCTCAGCCCCTGGGACCGCGACCCGCACCCGGAGGGCCGGGCCCATCGGTCTCTGCTCCAGGAGACCTTCGGGGCACAGGCGCCCGCGGTGGCGGAGACCGTGGAGGCGGTGCGAGCGGCCGCCCGGCAGGGCGTCCTCGTCGGCTCCGAGGAGCAGGTCCTCGCCAGCCTGGCCCACATGCAGATCAACCGCCTGCTGCCCATCGACCTCGGCCGGGAGGCCCGCAGCCACGCCCTGTGGGCCCACGTCCGACGCGCGCTCCGCGGCCGCGAGGCCGCTGCCGGCGTCCCGACGACGAGCACGGCGCACACGGCGGCAGGGGAGGTGCGCGGATGATCTGGCTGCGCGTCAGCGGGCTGTTCTGGCGGCTCAGCCCGCTGCGGGTGACAGCCTTCACGGTCGTCTCCGGCCTGCTCGCCCTGATCCCGGCCGCCCAGATCGGGCTCGTCGCCGCCGCCGTGCAGGGCGTGGCCGACGCCGTCACCGGCGACCCGGACGCCGGACGCACGGCTCTTCTTGCGGGCGGTGCGCTGCTGGGCGTGGGCCTGGTCAATCACGCCCTCGGCACCTTTCTCCAGTACCTTGACACCCTGCTGCGCCTGGAGCTCACCGCCCGCGTGGGCGAGTGGGTGATGCGCAAGGGAACCCGACTCGACCTGGAGCAGTACGAGGACGCCGAAATCTACGACACGATGCAGCGCGCCTTCCAGGAGAGCAGCGGCGGTCGCGTCTACCAGGTCTTCACCCAGCTCCTGGAGGTCGCCCGGGAGCTGGTCACGCTGGCGACGGTCAGCATCGTGCTCTTCGCCTGGAGCCCCTGGATCGCCCTGGTGATCCTGCTCTCGCCTGTCCCGTCCGTGATCTCGTACATGTTCTTCAGCCACAAGGCGTACGAGATCGAGTACGAACGGGCCCCCGACCGCCGCCGCCTGTACTACTACCAGCACCTCACGACCACCGACCACACCTACAAGGAGGTGCGCCTCTTCCAGCTCGGGCCGCACCTCTTGGAGCGGTACACCCGGCTCGTGCGGGCCTTCTTCGACGTGGACCGGCGCCTCGCCCGCCGACAGTCCGTCCTCGGCGGCGTCCTCGGCCTGGTCAGCGTCGCCGCCTCGTCCGGCGCCGTGCTCTGGGCCATCCACACCACCACCGAAGCGGGCCAGGTCGGCCAGCTCGCCGGCTACCTCCAGGCGGTCGGCTCGATCCAGGTCTCCGCGCACGGCATGCTGCTCGGTATCGCTGCTCTCTACAAGGACAGCCTCTTCCTCGGCAACCTTTTCGCCTTCTTTGCCCTGCCCGAACGCCGGCTCAAGGGCGGCACCCGGCCCTTCCCAGACATGCTCCGCAAGGGCATCGAGTTTCGGGACGTGCGCTTCGTCTACCCCGGCACCGGCCGTGTCGTCCTCGACGGCGTCAGCTTCACCCTGCCGGTCGGCGAGTGCGTCGCCCTCGTCGGGCAGAACGGCGCCGGCAAGACCACGCTCGTCAAGCTTCTCACCCGCCTCTACGAACCGACGAGCGGGCAGATCCTCATCGACGACGTGCCCATCGAGGAGTACGACCTCGACGATCTGCAAGGCCACATGGGCGTCATCTTCCAAGACTTCATCCGCTACGAGCTGCCCGTCCGCGACAACATCGGCTTCGGCCGCGTCGAGGCCCGTGAGGACACCGCACGCATCGCGGAGGCCGCCCGCGCGGGCGGGGCTTCGGCGATCGTGGACGAGCTCCCGCAGGGCCACGACACCGTCCTCGGCCGCCACTTCGAGGACGGGCACCAGCTCTCCGGCGGACAGTGGCAGAAGGTCGCCCTCAGCCGCGCCTTCATGAGGCGCGCCCCCGTCGTCGTCCTCGACGAGCCGACCGCGGCGATCGACGCCGAGGCCGAAGCCGAAATCTTCTCCCGGCTCCGGGATGTCGCCCGCGGCGCTACCTCCCTCGTCATCGCCCACCGCTTCTCCACGGTCCGGATGGCCGACCGGATCGTCGTCCTGGAGAACGGGAGGGTCATCGAGGACGGCGTCCACCAGGACCTGCTGCGAGCCGACGGCGTCTACGCCCGTCTCTTCCGAATCCAGGCTTCGGGCTATCTGACCGAAGCCGCGTCCTCCTGAGGCCGAACGATGCGCGTATCCGTCCTGTACCCCCTCATGCCGACGGACCCCGAGTCCCTCGTCTCCTTCGCCGCACTCGTCCGCGACGGCGGGGCCGCCCGCCTCTGGCAGGGCCAGTCGCTGAGCGCGGACACCCAGCAGGTCTTCGCCTACCTGGCCGGGCGGGGATACCGCGTCCCGGTCGGCACCAGCGTCGTCCTGATGCCGCTGCGGCATCCCATGGAGGCCGCGATCCAGTCCCGCTCCCTCGCGCTGCTCACCGGGCACCCCACCGTTCTCGGGCTCGGCCCCGCGACCCCGGACTTCGTCGCGGGACTGCACGGCAAGCCGTACGCCAGCCCGCGCGACGCCTGCCTCGCCTACCTCCGGGAGGTGCGGCGGCTGCTCGGCCCCGAGGACGAAGGCGGCGCCGTCCGGCTCCCCTCACTGGCGCACCCCGGCGTCGAGACCGGACTCGGCGTGCTGCGTCCCGCGCTCGCACGCGCCGCCGGGCAAGTCGCGGACGCCGCGATCAGCTGGATGACCCCGCACGGCTACGTCCAGGACACCCTGCTGCCCGCCATGGCCAAGGGCGCCGCCGAGGCGGGCCGCCCCGTGCCGCGGGTCGTCACCGTTGTGCACGCCGCCGTCGATCGCCCGCACCGTAACCCGTACCGTCTCGCCTACACGGCCGCGCGCGCCCACCTCGCCGGACCCCACTACACCGACATGCTCCGCCGCGCCGGGCTGCGCGTGCACCACAGCCGCCCGAACCTCGGCGCCCGCGCCCTCGTCGACGCCGGCGTCTTCCTGCACGGCACCCCCCGCGAGATTGGCGCCGGACTGGCCGAATACGGACGCGCGGGCGTGGACGAAGTTGTCGTCAACGTCGCGGGCGTGTATAGCGACCATGGCCGAGAGGACGCCGTACGAGACCTCAGGGAGATCCTGACGGCGTGCCGCGAGGCCGAGAGCTGACACACTATTGCGTGCGGCAACACGGGCGGGCCGCAGGGGCCACACCACGTCGCGCGCAGGGAGGGAACGCACCCCGGTGCCCGACGAAATCGCCCGCTGGCTGACCGAGCACGCCCGCCCCCTGGATACGCTGACCCCAGGTGCGCCCACCGACGACCTGAAGCCGCTGGGGGAGACGCTGCGCGGCGCCCGGATCGTCGGCCTCGGCGAATCCACCCACGGCACAGCCGAGTTCTTCCGGCTCAAGCACCGGATCATGGAGTTCCTGGTCCGCGAGGAAGGGTCCACCACCCTCGCCATGGAGGCCAGCGAGTCCGCCGCCCGCGCCCTGGACGCCTACGTCCGGCACGGCGTCGGAGACCCGGCTCGGCTCGTCGCCCGGCTCGGCTTCTGGACCTGGCGCACGCGGGAGATGGTCGACCTCATCGAGTGGCTCCACGCGCACAACCGGGACCTGGCCGAGGAGCGCCGGGTCCGCTTCGTCGGCATCGACCCGCAATGCGGCGCCGACTCGGTCGAGGCCGTGACGTCCTTCCTGCGCGCGCACGCGCCCGGACGCGAGGAGGACGTCCGCGCCCTGGAGGTCCTGATCCACGCTCGCCCCGGCTCGCGCCCCGACCTCGAACAGGAGCTCCGGCAGCGCGCCGAGGACGTCGCCCGCCACCTCGCCGACCACGCCGACGCCGACGATGAGCTGGTGGAGCACGCGCGGATCCTTGTCCGCGCCGCCGATCTCGTGACCCGCTCGCTCGACCAGTCCGGCGGGGAGGAGAGCGCCTTCGCCGTGCGCGACCGTGCCATGGCCGATGCCGTCGCCCGCCTCGTGGACGCCGATCCGGCGGCCCGGGTCATGGTCTGGGCGCACAACGGTCACCTCGCGAAGGGCACGTACGGGGACCGGGTCACCGCGCTCGGCAGCAGGCTCCGTGAGCGTTACGGTGACCGCTATTACGCCCTGGCCCTGCTCTTCGGCAAGGGCTCCTTCCTCGCCCGCAGGGGCGACAACCTGCAGGCCCCTCCTGTACGGCACCGCATCGGCACTGGAACCCGGTCCATCGAGGCACGGCTCGCCGACGCCCTGAAGGGCGACTACTACATCGACCTGCGCTGCACCGCCCCCTGGCTGCACGCACCGCAGGCACAGCGCAGCTTCGGCGCCAACGTGCCGCGGTTCTCCTACCGCTTCCACACAGCGCCGCTCGTACCGGCGAAGGACTACGACGGCATCGCTTTCGTCGCCCGCTCGACCTGCTCCCACCCGCTGCCGCAGGCTGAGGAATGAAGGCGGACCCTGCTCACGGCCACATCTCCAGCAGGGCGTTCAGCGTCAGTTTCCACATCGGCTCGGCCCCCGTCCCGAAGGCGGCGGCGAGCGCGTACCCTACGGCGGCGTCGTGGGGCTCCGCGTGTTCGCCGCTGTTCGGCTCCTCCCACTCGGCGCTGACCGTCCCGTCCCCGGTCGACGTGAAGACGCCAAGGAGACGGCCGTCGCGCAGCAGACGGCTGGTGCCCAGAGAGTCCGGCACCAGCAGATACCCGTGTCCCCGCGCCGAGGATTCGACCTCCACCCGGTACGAACGCCGGGTCAGGAAGCCCTTCGCAGGGCGCAGGGCCTCGTCCGCGCCGTCCACGCTCAGGGTGAGCTGTGCCTGCTCGCGGGTACCGATCGGCACATGGGTCTCCGGCAGGGTACCGGCGCTCCGCCGAATCTCGGTGCACGGCAGCCCGTCGCCGCTCACCGTCACCGTCCCGCCCTCGTGGTCAAGCGCGATGTGGACCGTCCCGAAGAGCCGATCGGCGGCGGGCTTGTAGGTGAACGCCTCCATCGGCGCGCTCTCCTCTCCTCGTCGCCCTGTTGATCGTCGCCCGCCAGTCTCCGCCAGGGTGGCGAGGACGGTTCCCTTTTTCGGCCACGGAGTCGGACGAGCCGGGGAGAGCGTTGGGCGACCTGATCAAGGGAATGCCCCCGTCATGCACCCAGAGCGGGCACCACGACCGAGCTGGTACACCGCGCTGCTTCTGAGTCCACCCCGCTCTCCCGGTCATCCGGCACATGGTGCCCTGTGCTGCCCCGAGTCGCGTGGAGCGACTGATGTGTCATGACCGGCCATCGCGTGCTTCTCCGCACGACCGCAGGGTGCGAGGATCGGAGGACCCACACCGGACCGGGGGAAGTAGATGGACGTGCTGATCAGGCCCGCACGGGCGACGGAAGCCGGGATACTCACCGAACTGGCGCTGCGGTCCAAGGCGCACTGGGGTTATGACGCCCGGTTTCTGAAAGCGTGTCGCACCGAGCTCACCGTGGCCGCGGACGAGGTCGCACGCCGACGAGCCATGGTGGCTGACCGGGGCGGTCACATCCTGGGCTTCACGACTCTCGAGGGGGAACCGCCCACGGGCGTTCTCGGCATGATGTTCGTCGCTCCGCAGGTCATCGGCCAGGGGGTCGGCCGTCTGCTGTTCGAGCACACCGTCGCCGCCGGACGAGACCTGGGGTTCACCCAGCTCACGATCGACTCGGACCCGCATGCCGAGCCCTTCTACCGCGCGATGGGCGCGGTCCGCACGGGAGGCGTTCCCTCGGGCTCCGTGGCCGGCAGAGTGCTGCCGCGGATGGTCGTCACCATCCGGCGCTGCGACAGCGCCGCTTGACGGCAGCATGGGGGAGTGGGCAGACACGCGGTGCGGGGGGTGCGCGCCGTGTGCCCTCTGGGCGACGCCCTGGCACTGGTGTCCGTGCTGCGCGACGGCGCGAGCGACGCCCCGTACCCCATGCCCGGGACGGCCCTGCGCCGAGGACGGGCGCGGGCTCGCGGTGGACGGGTGACCGGGCGGTCCGGGCGGGCGGTGCTGCCGCGGGCGCCGCGCGTGGGGCTGGGGCTGGTCGCGGCACTCGCCGCGCTGGTCGTCGTGGTGCTCGGGGTTGCGTACGCGGGCGACAGCGAACCCGGCGGGGTCGACGCGTGGGTCTGGGCGGCGGTGCACGGGGTGGGGCCGCCCTGGCGGTACGCCGCGCTGGCCGCGGACTTCCTCGGGGAGCCGGTGGGAGCGGTGACGCTGGTCGGGGCCGCCGTGACGGGCTGCCTGCTGCTTCGGCGTCCGCGCGCGGCGGTGTTCGCCGTCGCCGGGACCGGCACGGCCGTGGGGACGACGACGCTGCTCAAGCCGCTGGTGGGGCGCACCATTCACGAGGGTCACCTGTCCTATCCGAGCGGGCACACCGCGTTCGTCACCGCGCTCGCTCTCGTGGTGGCGCTGCTCGCGGCCGGCCGGCCCGGGCTCGGCAGGGCGGCCGGCACGCTGCTCGTGCTGGCCGCGGCGCTGGTGGCCGGGGCCGCCACGGGCTGGGCGCAGGTCGCCCTGGGCGCGCACTACCCGGGTGACGTCCTCGGCGGCTGGTGCACCGCGCTGGCGGTGGTACCGGCGACCGCGTGGCTGGTCGACCGGGTGGCCGACCGGAGGGCTGACGGGAGATCCGCCCCGGCTGCCCCGGCCGGCGGGGACGGCTGACCGGCTAACCGGCCGGTCGCTCCGGTGGTCGGGGCGGCCGGTGAAGGCTTTGCTGACGCTCCTCACGCCCGGCGCCGGAACACGGGCCGCACCGGCCGGCCGGCCAGCCAGGGAGTGGGGTCGGCGGCGTCCAGGGCCTTCCGGTACACCGCACACGCCTGGGCCACGACGTCGACGGTGTGCTCGATGTCGGCGTCGTCGAGCGCGCTGCTCACGACGAACGACGGGGCCAGCACCCCGCCCGCGAGGAGCCGGCGCAGAAAGAGGGTGCGGTACTCCTGGGAGGGCCGCCCGTGCTCGTCGAGGGTGGCGAAGACGAGGTTGCTGGCCCGGCCCCGGACGAGCAGGTGGTCGCCGACGCCCGTGGCGGCCGCGGCCTCGCGGACGCCGGCGGCCAGCCGCTCGCCGAGGGCGTGCAGCCGCGCGGTGACGCCCTCTTCGACGTAGGTGGTCAGCACGGCCATCGCCGCCGCCAGCGCGTGCGTCTCCGCGCCGTGCGTGGTGGACAGCAGGAACACCCGGTCGCCGGAGTGGCGCAGCCCGCCCCGCTCCATCAGGTCGCGGCGCCCGGCCAGCGCGGAGACGGCGAACCCGTTGCCCAGGGCCTTGCCGAAGGTGGAGAGGTCGGGGACGACGCCGTACAGGCCCTGGGCCCCCGCCTCGGACCAGCGCAGGCCGGTGATCATCTCGTCGAAGACCAGGACGCAGCCGTGCCGGTCGGCCAGCGCGCGCAGGCCGGTGAGGTACCCGGGCGGCGGTTCGGTGTGGGTGGCGGGTTCGAGGATCAGGCAGGCGACCTCGCCCCGGTGGCGGGTGAGCAGCTCCTCGGTGGCGGCCAGGTCCCCGTAGGGGAACGTCACGGTGAGCCCGGTGGTCGCCGCGGGGACTCCGGCGGACATCGGGGTGGTGCCGATGAACCAGTCGTCGGTGGAGAAGAACGGGTGGTCGGCGCAGAGCGCCACCCGCGGCCGACCGGTGGCGGCGCGGGCGAGGCGCACCGCGGCGGTGGTCGCGTCGGAGCCGTTCTTCGCGAACTTCACCATCTCGGCCGTCGGCACCGTGGCCAGGAAGCGTTCCGCCGCGTGCAGTTCCACGACGGACGGCCGGACGAAGTTGCTGCCGCGGCCGAGCTCCCGACGCACCGCCTCGGTCACCCGGGGGTGGGCGTGGCCGAGGCTGACCGACCGCAGCCCGGAGCCGTACTCGACGTAGCGGTTCCCGTCGACGTCCCACACGTGGGCCCCGCGGCCGTGGCTGATGACCGGTGCCAGGTTCTCGGGGTACTGGTCGTCGCCCTTGGCGTAGGTGTGCGCGCCGCCGGGGACCAGGGCGTGGAGCCGCTCGTTCGCGGCCCGCGACCGGGGCAGGAGAAGCCCTTCGGCGACTCCGGCCCCTTCGGCTCCGGTGGGCGCGGCGTCTTCGGCGGCTCCGGCGTCTTCGGCGGCTCCGGCGTCTTCGGTGTTCATGCCGACCCTCAGCTCCCCTCTCGCCGCAGGACGTCGGCGAGGCGCGGCGCCCGCCGGTCCCGCTGGGACGTCGATGTGACCGGCAGCGGCCAGGGAACGGCGAGCTCCGGGTCGTCGAAGGCGATCGTCACGTCCTCGGCCGGATCGTGCGGGCGGTCGATCCGGTACGAGACGTCGGCGGGCTCGGTCAGGGCCTGGAAGCCGTGCGCGCACCCCGCCGGGACGTACAGGGTCACCTGCGTCTCGTCGGACAGCTCGAAGAAGGCCCGGCCGCGGAACGTCGGCGAGTGCCTCCGCAGGTCCACGACGACGTCGAAGATCCTCCCGTACGAGCACCGCACCAGCTTGGCCTCGCCGGCGCCGGAACGCAGGTGCAGGCCGCGCAGCACGCCGCGGGCCGAGCGGGACAGGCTGTCCTGCACGAAGGCGCCCGGGTCCAGGCCCACCGAGCGGAGCACGTCGGCGTCGAAGGTGCGGCAGAAGAAGCCGCGTTCGTCGGCGTACGGCGTGGGTGCGAACAGGTACGCGCCGGCGATCGCCGGGACCTCGGTGGCTTGCATACCCGAAGCGTTCATGGAGTCTCCCGCACGGCGTGGGCTTGGGTGGAGGCGTGGGTGTGGGTGTGGCCGCCGGACGGGAACAGGGACGCCGACAAGGCGGTGAACTGCCGTTCCAGGCCGCGGGCGGCGAGCAGGTTCCGCTCGGTGAGGGTGCGCCGCAGTTGCGCCGATCCGCGCTCCAGCGCCCGGAACTGTTCGAGCAGCCGGTCGGCGTCCACGTCGCGCGCCGGGTGGCAGTACGCCCCCAGACCCATCCGGGCCATGAGCGCGTCGCTCTTGGCCGCGTAGCTGAGCGCGAGCGTCGGCGTGCCGACCTTCAGCGCGCACACCAGGTTGTGGTATCGGGTCGCCACCACGGCCTCGGCGGTCGCCATCTCCGCCATCAGGTCCGTCAGCGAGTCCGCCTCGGCGGCCGTGACCAGCGGGGAGTCCACCGCGGCCAGGATCGCGGCGACCACCGGCGCGTCGGCCTCGTCGCCGGTGAGCAGCCGGACCGGCCTGCCGTCCGCGACCAGCGCGCGGACGAAGCGGGTCGTGCCGTCGAGGTAGCGCCGGTGGATCTCCTCGGCCCGGTCCCGGTCGTCGTCGCCGCCGTGGAAGGCCATGACGCCGAGACAGACGTGGCCCGGCGGGCCCGGGGGCACGCTCGCCGGGGGTGCCGGCAGGGCGAACGCGAGGTCCGGGTAGACCTCGTCGCGCGCGGTGTCCACACCCATCGCCCGCATCGCGTCGCGCGACGGGGCGTCCCGGTACGACCGGTACGTGGCCAGCCGCGCCGACCAGCGCACCAGGGCGCGGGTCGCCCGGTTGCCGATCGGGGCGGCGCCGACGCTGACCAGCGCGACCCGGGTGCCGAACAGCCGGCCGGCCGCGCAGAGCAGGAACAGCGCGTACGGGAAGCCCCACGGCCGCAGCGGCAGCGTGGCCTCCAGCACGCCCATGCCCGGCACGATCACCACGTCGTGCCGGCGCACCCAGGCGGCGGTGCGGACGGCGTCGACGAGTTTGCCCACCCCCTTCGCCGCGATCGCGCCCGCACCAGAGGCGGTCCGGTACTCACCGCGGTACCAGTGCAGCCGCGTCGCGGGGACGCCGTACCGGGCCGCGACGACCTCGGGGCCGCCGCACAGCGCGTCCACGGACGCCTCCGGGTGCCGGCGCCGCAGATGGCCCAGGACGGCTTCGAGCGAGCCGTCGTTGCCGAGGTTGCCGGAGCCGAGCAGGCCAAAGACCCCCACGCGCACCGGGGCCTGGCGCGCGGGCGTCATGCCCGCCGCCCCTCACGGCCGGCGACGAGGGCGTCGACGGAGACGTCGAGCCGGTCCGGGTCGACCGGGGGGCGGTCCTCGACCCGCTCGCCGGCGCCCGGCCGCGCCCGGCTGGCCAGCCACGCGCCCAGGTGGCGGTAGCACGCGCGCCGGTCGGCCGGGGACAGCGGCGCGCGCCGGACCGCCGCGACGAAGCCCCAGACGTACTCGGCCAGCAGCCGGGGCGTCGGGTGCAGCGGACCCGCCCGGCGCGGGTCCAGGTTGACGCACCGCGAGCGCTTGCCCGGGTTCGCCCGCTCGGCGCGGGCGGGGTGGTCGCGGCGGAAGTACAGCAGCTCCGGCACCTGGTGGAAGGGCCCGTGCAGGGTGATCTCGGCGACGAACGTGCGGTCCGCGTGGTGGTAGCTGTCGTGCGGCTTGACCCGGCGCAGCACGTCGGCCCGCATCACCCCGTAGAAGTCGTCGCCGCCGGGCTCGAACAGCAGGCTGCGGAAGCGCTCCGGCGCGTGCGGCGAGTCGGTGGCGAGCCCGTACGCGTAGGGGACCTTCACCCGGCCGTCGCCGTCGACGACGGCCTGGCCGCTGTGCGCGAGGATCACCTCCGGCCGTTCGTCCAGCGCCTGGACGCAGCGCTCCAGCAGGTCCCGGGCGTACAGGTCGTCGTGCGAGGCCCACTTGAACAGCTCGCCGCGGCACTGGGTGAACACGTGGTTGTGGTTCGGCGCGGCGCCGATGTTCCGGGGCAGCCGGAGGTACCGGACGCGCGAGTCCCGCGCGGCGTACCGGCGGCAGATGTCCCGGGTCCCGTCGGTCGAGGCGTTGTCGGAGACGACCAGCTCGAAGTCCTCGTAGGTCTGGCCGAGCAGGGCGTCGAGCGCCTCGGCGAGATACTCCTCGCCGTTGTACACGGGCAGGCCGATGCTCAGCCGGGGGTGGGTGGTCATGACGTCCTCACTTCGCGGATGGAACTTCCCGGACGGACCGGACGGACCGGACGGAGGGGTGGTGGCGCTCGCGCAGGGCGGACCGCAGGTGCAGCCACCACACGGCCGAGCCGCCGACGGTCGCGGCGGCGACGCCCCAGGCGGAGCCGACCGTGCCGGCCACGGCCGCCCCGCCGAGCCCGGCGCCGACGTAGCAGGCGGAGGCGAACACCTGGCAGCGCAGGCTGCGCCGGGCCGCGCCGAGCGCGCGCAGCCCGGCCGCCGCGCCGGTGCCGAGGCCGGCGCCCGCGACGCCGAGCGTGGCCGGCACGATCAGCTCCGAGGCGGCGTGCCAGACGGTGCCGAGCACGAGCTCGCCGAGCCCGTCGGGCACCAGCAGCAGCGCCGCGCCCCACAGCAGCGCGGCGGCGGCCTGCGCACCGCCCAGCAGCAGGCAGAACGTGCCCAGCCGGTGCGGGGCCCGCCGCAGCACCCGGGCGGCCTCCGCGACGGTGACCAGCGACAGCCCCATCAGCACGGCCAGGAACGGGCCGAGCAGCAGCTCGGCGCCGCGGATCACACCGACCGCGCCGACCCCGACGATCGCGCCGAGCCCGTACGCCCGCAACTGGCTCGCGCCGCTGACGCACGTGTTCTCCAGCAGGTACCGGTAGCCGAGGTCGCGGTGCTCGCGCACCCAGGCGCGCGCTCCCGCGACGCGGGGCCGGATACCGGACTGGAAGCAGCCGTACACCGCGGCCACCGCGGCGGACCCGCCCCAGGCGAGCACGAAAGCGGACACGCTGCCCACGTGGGCCGCCACCACCATGGCCGGGACGAGGGCGACGCCCCACACGAGGTCGTTGACGAACGCCTTGCGCCCCGTGCCGGCGGCGAAGAACGCGTACCGCCAGGCGTCCTGGAGCAGCAGCGCCGGCAGCATGGCGCCGAGGCAGGCGAACGCGGGCCCCACGTGACCGCCGAGAAACGCCCCGACCCCCAGGCACGCCGCGCCGACGGCGGTGCCCACACCGAGCGCGGTGCCCGACGACCGGGCCACCGCCCCGCGCCAGGACGCGTCCGGCACGCCGCTGAAGCGCACCACGAGCGGGTCGGTGGCCAGTCCGCGGGAGACGCTGAGCACCACGCCGTAGGTCACCCAGGCCAGGCTGAACACGCCGAACGCGGCCAGCCCGAGCGAGCGGGCCACGAAGATCCCCACCGCGAAGTTGGTCATGCTGGAGGCCGCCTGGTCGGCCAGTCCCCACGACAGCCGGCCCACCACGGCCCGCTTGGCGGCCTTCCGGGCGTGCCCGGCCGGGGCCCGCGGCCCCGCCCCGCTCCTCCCCTCGGTGGCCATCGGCGTCACGCCCCGATCAGCCCGGCGCCGTGCAGGGCGTCGGCCGCGGCGGCGACGGCGTCGAAGGGCAGCCCGGACCGTTCGGCGACGTCCAGCAGGTCGTGCTCGCCGTCGGAGAGGCTGAGCACCCAGAGCAGGGCCAGTTGCGCCTGCCGCGCGTCGCTGCGGCCGCCCAGCGAGTCGTACAGCCCGCGCCGGCCGAGCTGCGGCTCGCCGTAGGGGCTGAGGTTGACGTACCGCCGGTTGCGGTCCAGCACGGAGAACGCCTCGCGGCAGAGGGCGAGCGTGTCCGCCATCGCCTCCGGGGTGACGAGGTCCAGGTTGTCCGCCGAGGTGTGGTACTCGGGGTAGCCGGCGTACGGGGTCCGGCTGAGCGAGCCGACGCCGAGGTCGAACCCGGGGGAGCAGAACTGCCGTTCGTCGTAGCCGTACGGGGTGAACCCGGTGACGCCGTGCGGGCGGCCGGAGGCGGCGAGCGCGTGCCGCATCACCCGGTCGATCTCCGCGTCACCGCGCCTGCTCTCCTTGTACGTCAGCCGGCCCCGGTCGCCGGCGCAGGCCAGCACCAGTCCGTGCCTGACCCTCCCCACGGCCCCCGGCTCCCGCGCCGGGCCGCGGCCGGGCGGCCCTTCCGGGCCGGGGGTCACCCGCTCGGTGTTGCGGGCCAGCCAGGTGATCGCCCCGATCGTGCCGGGCGCGAACAGGAACCGGTAGGTGTACCAGGGAGTGCGCTGCGCCAGCTCCCGGGCCAGGAACGTCGCCACCGCGATGCCGGCCAGGTTGTCGTTGGCCAGCGACGGGTGGCAGACGTGGGCCGAGACGAGCACCTCGTCGGCGACCTGCCCGGGCACCACGTGCTCGGCGTAGGTGAGGTGGCCGTCGGCGAGCGTGGAGTCCACGCGCACCTCGTACTCGCCGTCCGGCAGCGCGTCCAGGGTCTCCTGGGCCAGACAGAACCCCCACCGGGGCTCGTAGTAGCTGGTGCGGTACGGCACCCAGGACGGGTGGTCCGGCAGGGTGTACAGGTGCTCGCGCAGCTCGGCCAGCGGCATGGTCGCCGACACCGGCACGCTGTAGCCCAGCACGTGCAGACTGGACGCGGCGAAGTCGACGACCCGGTTGCCGGCGGCGTCGGCGACGTAGGCGTCCCGGATGTTCCACTCCTGCGGCACCGTCCAGTCCAGCACCCGCGTCCCGGTCGGCACCTCGTGGACCCGCAGCGGGAGGTACTCGCCGACGATGTCCAAGGTGGCGCGCACGCCGTCCCCGGTGATGCTCCGGCACAGCGGGAACAACCGCTCCACCAGCGCGTACATCTCCTCGCCCGCCGCGGTCACCGGCGCCGCCGCAGGGTGTCGTCGACGTGGCCCGCCCCGGACGCCGCGCGCAGCACGGCCAGCCGGGTGAAGCGCCGCTCGAAGTCCTCCCGGGTCAGCGCGTGTTCGCGGTAGGCGTCGGCGAGTTCGAGGGCGCCGTCCTTGACGGTCCACCCGCACGCGAAGCCGGGCACCGCGGCGCGGAACCGGGAGAAGTCCACCCGGTAGGAGCGCGGATCGGCCCCGGTCTCCCCGGTGATCACCACCCGCGAGCCGGGCACCGCCTCGGCGACCTGCCCGGCGATCTCGGCGACGGTGACGTTGTTGACCTCGCTGCCGATGTTGAACGCCCGGTCGTGCACCGCTTCCCGCGGCGCGACAAGCGCCGCCGCGAAGGCCCGGGCGATGTCGGCGGCGTGCACCAGCGGGCGCCAGGGCGTGCCGTCGGAGAGCACCAGCACCTCGCCCGACAGCAGGGCGTGGCCCACCAGGTTGTTCAGCACGATGTCGGCGCGCAGCCTGGGGGAGTGGCCGAAGGCGGTGGCGTTGCGCAGGTACACCGGGCTGAAGTCGCCGTCGCTCAGCGCGTGCAGGTCGTCCTCCACGCGCACCTTGGACTCCGCGTACGGCGTCACCGGGCGCAGCGGGGCGTCCTCGGTCACCAGGTCGGCTCCGCCGGTGGCTCCGTAGACGGAGCAGGTCGACGCGTACAGGAAGCGCCGCACCCCGGCGTCGCGGGCCAGCCGGGCCAGCCGCACCGACGCGTGGTGGTTGATGGCGTAGGTCAGCTCCGGCGCCAGCGCGCCCAGCGGGTCGTTGGACAGGGCGGCCAGGTGGATCACGGCGTCCACCCCGGCCAGGTGTTCGGCCGTGACGTCGCGCAGGTCCACCCGCCACCCCGGCGGGTCCGCGGGCGGCGGGCCCAGCACGCAGTCGGCGAACAGGCCGGCGTCCAGCCCGACGACCTCGTGCCCGGCGGCCGCCAGCACGGGGGCCAGCACGGTGCCCAGGTAGCCCTGGTGTCCGGTCAGCAGTACGCGCACGGGTCATTCCCCCAGGTCGAGAGTGAGTTTGGTGACGGCGAACGCCTCGGCGTAGCGCGCGTGGCTTTCGATGCCGCGGATTCGGGCCAGCCCGAGGAAGGCCTCCCGGTCGTACCAGGGGCGGTGCCGCTGCGAGGGGTAGTGCTCCTGCAGCAGCCGCACCTTCCGCTCGGCGGTCTCCGGCGACAGCGGCTGGTACGCCGCCGGGCGGCCGAGGTCGCCGTCCCACTTGACGATCTCGTAGCCGAGCACGAGGTGGTCGCGGAACGCGGTGGGCACCAGTTCCGCGAGGCCGCGGTGGTCCTGGTGCGCGTCGTCGGTGCGCGGGGCGAGGACGACGTCCGGCTCGGTGCGCGCGCGCAGCTCCTCGACCGCGGCCTTGGCCTCGCCCCAGTGCGCCGGCAGCCGGCCGTCCGGCAGCCTGAGCACGGTCAGCCGCAGCTCGGCGCCCGGGCAGAAGGCGGCGAGCGCGGCCCGCTCCTCCCGCTCCCGCTCGCCGCCACCGCCGGAGAGCACCAGCGCGTCGACGCGGACGCCCGGCCGCGCGCGGCACAGCGTCAGCAGGGTGCCGCCGGCGCCGATGGCGATGTCGTCGCAGTGCGCGCCCACCGCGACGACACGGTTCAGGCGCCCGGTTCCGAGCCGGATCACGCCCCGACTCCCAAGCCGCCCCCGCCACCGGTCGCGCCCGCTCCCGCGCCGTCCCGTTCCCACAGCGCCCACGGGCGGTCGCCGCGGGCGTAGGCGTCGTCGAGCGCGGCCCGCTCCTTCACGGTGTCCGTCGGCTTCCAGAATCCGCGGTGCTGGTGCGCCACCAGCCGGCCGCGCTTGGCCAGGGCGGCGCAGCCGTCGGTGACCAGGTCGCCGTTCTCCGGGATGTGGTCGAAGATCTCCTGGCGGAGCACGAAGTAGCCGCCGTTCTCCCACAGCGGCAGCTCGCTCACCGCGGTGATGCCCCCCACCAGGCCGTCGTCACCCAGGTCCACGCAGTGGAACGAGGACTGCGGGGGCACCACCAGCATCGACGCACCGGCGTCGCGCCGGGCGAACCGGTCGATCATCTGCGGCAGCGGGGCGTCGGTGAGCACGTCGGCGTAGTTGGCGAGGAACATCTCGTCGCCGTCCAGGTGGTGCCGCACCCGGCGCAGCCGCTCCCCGATCGGGGACTCGATGCCGGTCTGCACGAACGTGATCGTCCAGGAGGCGATGTCGGTGGACAGCGGCTCCGCCCGCCCGCCGCGCAGCACGAAGTCGTTGGACGTCGTCTCCTCGTAGTCGAGGAAGAAGTTCTTGATGTGGTGGGCCCCGTACCCCAGGCACAGGATGAACTCCGTGTGCCCGAAGTGCGCGTAGTAGCGCATGACGTGCCACAGCAGCGGCCGCGGGCCGACCATCGCCATCGGCTTGGGCACGTCGTCGGACGCCCCGTTGCGCATGCGCATCCCGTAGCCGCCGCAGAACAGTACGACCTTCATGGCTTGACCTCGACAATGCTCAGTTCCGGTATGGGAAAGACCAGCCGCCCGCCCCAGGCGTGCACGAAGGAGAGCTGCTCGACCAGCTCGGCCCGCAGGTTCCACGGCAGGACGAGGACGTAGTCCGGCCTGTCGGCGGCGATCCGCTCGGGCGGCAGGATCGGCACCCGGGTGCCGGGGGTGAACCTGCCGTGCTTGTAGGGGTTGCGGTCGACCGTGTACGGGAGCAGGTCGGGCCGGATGCCGCAGTGGTTGAGCAGGGTGTTGCCCTTGCCCGGGGCGCCGTAGCCGACGACCGTCTCGCCGCGCTCGGCCGCGTCGACGAGGAACCGCAGCAGGTCCCGGCGCACCTTGGCCACCCGGGCGGAGAACTCGGTGTACCCGGTCAGCTCCCGCAGCCCGGCCGCCTTCTCCCGGTCCAGCACGTCGGCCACCCGCCGCGTGGGCTCGCCGGCCACCCCGGCGGGCCGGGCCCACAGCCGGATGGAACCGCCGTGCGTGGGCAGCAGTTCGACGTCCACGAGCGCGAGGCCGCCGCTCGCCAGCGCCCGGCTCGCGGACGCGACCGTGTAGTACTGGAAGTGCTCGTGGTAGATCGTGTCGTACTGGTTCTCCTCGATCAGCGTCAGCAGGTGCTGCACCTCGATCGACACCCAGCCGTCGTCGGCGACCAGGGCGCGCAGCCCCCGGGTGAAGCCGACCACGTCGGGGATGTGCGCGTACACGTTGTTGGCCACCACCAGGTCCGCCGGGCCGTGCTCGGCGCGGACGGCCGCGCCGGTGGCCGGGTCCAGGAACCGGGTGAGCGTGGGCACGCCCGCCTCCCGCGCCGCGGCGCCGACGTTCACCGAGGGCTCGATGCCCAGGCACCGGATGCCGCGGTCCACCAGGTGTCTCAGCAGGTACCCGTCGTTGCTCGCGACCTCGACCACGAAGGCCTCCTTCTCCTCGGGCCCCAGGCCCAGCCGCCGTACGGTGTCGGCGACGAACGTGCGGGCGTGCTCCACCCAGGAGGTCGAGTAGGAGGAGAAGTACGCGTACTGCGTGAACGTCTCCTCCGGTGTGATCAGCGGAGGGAGCTGCGCGAGCCAGCAGTCGGTGCAGACCCGCAGGTGCAGCGGGTACGCCGGCTCCGGCCGGTCCAGTTCGTCCGCGGCGAGAAAGCTCTCACACGGCGGGGTCGCCCCCAGGTCGACGACGCTCGCCAGCGCCGCCGAGCCGCAGAGCCGGCATCGTGTCATCTGAAGCCCCCATTCCGCTCGGGCGGGTGTCCCCGCCGCGAGCCAGTGCTCTCGTCCCCTTCCGGCGGCGGGCCGTCCCCGCCGCCGGACCGACCCGCGATCGCGGTGCGGTACCCGTCCACCAGGCGCTCCAGCGCGACGGCCGGGCCGAAGTCCCGCTCGTAGCGGTGCCGGGCCGCCTGGCCCATCTCCCGGTTGCGGGCCGGCCCGGCCGTGATCCGGCGCAGGCACCGCGCGAGCGAGGCGGACTCGCCCGGCCGGTGCAGCAGCCCGGTCACCCCGTCCTCGACGAGTTCGACGAAGGCGCCGTGACCCGCGGCGACGACCGGAACCCCGGCCGCCATCGCCTCCACGACCACCAGGCCGAACGCCTCCCACCACGTGGAGGGGGCCACCACGGCGACCGACCGCGCGATGGCCCGCCGGCTCTCCGCCGCGTCGTACAGGCCGGCGTACCGCACGTCGTCCCGGCCCGCGGCCCAGGCGGCCACCTCCCGCTGGAGCGGCCCCGCGCCGGCGACCACGAGCGGCACGCCGACACCGCCGCCGGCGGCGATCTCGTCCCACGCGGCCATGAGGAGCCGCACGCCCTTGGCCTCCGCGAGCCGGCCGAGGTAGAGCAGGTGCTCGCCGCCGCCCGTGCGGCGGACGTCCGGGTCGGGCACGACGTTGTGCTTGACCACCAGCCGCTCGGCCGGCATGCCGGCCCGCACCAGGACGTCGCGCTGGGCCGCGGAGATGCAGAAGAACCGCTCCACGCCGGACCACCACCGCCGCCGGTTGACCGACAGGCTGACCGCCAGCGGCACCGTCGCCAGCCGGGAGCCGCGGTAGCAGCCGTGCCGGACGGCGGGCAGCGGCGCGGACCCGACGCACTCCGTGCACGGCCGGCCGTCCCGCCACAGCGTGCCGGGCGGGCAGACCTGGGCGTAGTTGTGCAGCGTGGCGACGGCGGGCACGCCGGCGTCGGCACAGGCGGCCAGCACCGACGGTGACAGGAGCGGGAAGACGTTGTGGACGTGCACCACGTCCGGCCGCCGTGCGCGCAGCCGGGCGGCCAGTTCCGCGCGGACCGCCGGGTTCCACGGCACCAGCAGCGGCACCGCGGCCTTGCCCGGCAGGGAGCGGGCGGCGATGTCGTCGCTGCGCCGCTCGAACAGGTCGACCCGGTGGCCGGCCTCGCGCAGCAGTGCCGTCTCCCGGTCGACGACCCTGTTCTCCCCGCTCGGCTGCGCCGAGGCGTAGCGGTTGTGCACCACGAGGACGTGCACGTTCAGACCACCTCCGGTCTGCGGGTCCGTCGCGGGACGGACGGTCGGGGAACATCGGACGCCGCGGGCGGAGCGGCCGGGGCCGGGGCGGCCAGCAGCGAGGCGGCCACGGCCAGATGCAGCAGGTACGGCGACGCGTCGCCCAGCCCGGCCTCGGTGTACGACGCGATCGCGCAGTAGGTGATCAGGAAGAGCGCGCAGGCCCTCGACAGCGAGGGGGGCCGCAGCAGCGCGACGCCGCCGAGCACGACGACGACCGCCGCCACCAGGACGACGCCGGTGACACCCTGCTCGTGGTAGACGGCCAGCCAGCTGTTGTCGATCGGCAGTCCGCCGAACGACTTGTCGCCCAGCCCCGCGCCGAACAGGTACTCGGTGGTCGTCCGGGGCGCTGCCAGCAGGGCGTCCCAGACCTTGGCCCGGCCGGTGAGGCTGGTGAAGTTCTCCTGGCTCTGCCCGCGCAGGAACCACGCCTGGAGCGCGGAGCCGAACCCCACCGCGGCCACGGCGGCGCACAGCACCGCCCACGCGAAGAACCGGCGGGCGGCGGCGCTGGTCAGGACGAGCGAGCCGATCGCCAACGCCAGCCCGAGGAGCAGGCCGAGGGTGGCCGTTCGGGTGTGGGTCATCGCGAGCAGGACCGCGGCCGGCACGATGACCACCGCCGCGCTGCCCCGGTCGGTCCGGCGGCCGAGCGCGAGCAGCACGGCGAGCCCGATGACCACCGCCGCGTACTGTCCGATCTGCGGGGGTGTCAGCGGCCACAACGCACCGACCAGCCGCCCGCCGTACAGCTCGGGCATGGCGGCGCCCGGTGAGAGGAGCGCGCCGGCGGCCACCGACCCGAGGACCGCGCAGTACATCCGTACGTGGTGCCGGACGAAGGCCAGGCCGCCGTCCCACCAGCGGCTGAGGAGCCACAGCGTGCCGACGAAGAGAGCCAGCCTGGCGCAGCGGAACAGCGCGCCGAACCCGGACTCCAGGCCCGCGCTGGAGAGCACGCTCGGCACCAGCAGCAGGGTGAGCAGGAACAGGTAGGCGCTGGCCCGTACGCGCACGCGGGGGTTGACGGCCAGGGCCAGCGCGAACGCCACGCCCAGCGCGCCCATTGTGACCATCTGGATGACGGAGCGGGGCAGCGGGACGATGGTCTCGGCACCGGCGGAGCCGAGCGTGTTGAGGACCAGCAGCCCCCAGGCCGCCGCCACGATCCGCGACGTGTGGCGCGCGCCCATCTCAACCACCGCCCGGTGCGCGGAAGGTGCTGCCCGCGTCCTGCCGGTACGGCGCGTCGCGCCACTGCCCGAAGTCCAGGACCCGGCTCGGGTCGTGCGCGACGAACTTCCACGGCCCGAGGTAGACGTTGTCGCGCCAGCGGTTGTGCTGCTCGCGGGTGATCGCCTCGGCCACCCGCTCGCCCCGGTACGGCGACCAGTGCGGGTAGGTTCCGTAGTTGGCCAGCAGCGCCATGCGGTCGCACCTGACCGTGCAGCCGACGACGGACTTGTCCAGCACGAAGCGGTTGTCGTGGATGTCCACCCGCTGGGTCTTCCACCGGCAGTCGGCGTACAGCGGCGCGGTGGCGATCGCCGGCTGGGCGCAGCGGTCGGTGTCCTCGACCAGCAGCGTGCAGACTCCGGAGGAGGTGTTGGCCGGGCTGTTGCAGAACCGGTCGGCGTTCTCCCAGAGGGTGATCCCGGACCAGTTGTCCTCCAGCACGTTCCCGTAGACCTCGATCTCGTCCGTGCGGGCCCGGACCCGTGGTTCGCCACCGGACTCGGAGAGGTAGACGGTTCCGAACGGGAAGGTGTCGCCGCGCTCGGCGTGCCGGCGGCCCTCCACCCAGTTGTTCCGCCGGATCGTGTTCTCCCGGATGACCGCGTTGTAGCTGGTCTCGTAGATCAGCGCGGCACCGTCGTTGGCCTCCAGCCCGTTGCCCTCGATGCGGAAGTCGTTGTTGTTGGTGTCCGCCCACAACCCGGGTCCGCGGTTGTCGTGCACCCAGTTGCCGCGCACGTCGGCGCCGTCGACGGCCCAGAACTTGACCCCGCCGGTGCAGCCGCAGCCCGGTCGCCGCCGCTCCCAGTCGCCGGTGTTGTTGCCGGTGATCTCGTTGCCCTCGACCACCAGGTCGCCGAGGCGGCCGGCGGCCTTGTACGCGTTCATGCCGTACTGGCCGTTGCCGCGCAGGCAGCTCGCGCGGACCCGCTGGCCGGACCCGGCCATCAGTCCGGCGCCGGAGTTGTCCTGGATCGTCGCGTGCTCGATCACCCAGCCGTCGGCCGAGTCGTGGTTGACCACGCCCTCGTCGTGCGGCGCGACGAAGTTCTGCACCGTCAGGTGGCGGATGGCGACGTCGCGGGCGGTGCCGCCGAACGCGTACTGGTTGGTCCCGCGCCCGTCGAGCACGGCGCCCGGGGCGGCGAGGTAGCTGTTCCCCTCCTTGGGGACGACCTGGGCGTACCGGCCCGGCCGGAGCGTGTGCCGGCCCGGTCGCAGCCAGAACGTGGTGTGCGGGGGGCTGTTCCGGGTCTTCGCGGCCAGGTCGCCGGCCACCGCGGGGTCGACGGTCACCGCGCCCGCCGGGGCCTTCGCCGGCCCGGCCGCGGGCTCGGCGCACACCCGTGCCACGGACGTGGGGGGCGCGGCGGACGGCTTCGCCCGGGCGTCCGGTGCGCGCTCGCAGCCGGTCGCGGCCAGCAGGGCCAGCGCGAGCGGCGCCGCCGGCACCGTCCAGCGCCGCCACCCGGCGCCCGCGCGACCCTCCCGCACGGGCTCGTGCCGGGCCCGCACGGCGCCGCGCCGCCCGGCACGCGTTCCCGCCGCACCGGCCGACGCTCCGGGCGCACCCGGGTCCGGCGCCGTGGTCCGGCCCGCCCGGAGCCCGCGCCACACGCCTCTCCCGCCGCCCCGCAGACCCATCGCCGCCCCCCTCAACCGCGGAACCCGAGCACGGTGGTGAACGCCTCGGCGCCGTCGGCGAAGCCGGTGCCGACCAGCGTCGTGGCGGGCTCCCTGCGCCCGAAGCCGGCGGAGTACCAGCCCAGCGGCGGGTCGCTCTCGCCGCGGTGCGCCCGCCAGGTCAGCCGTCCGGGCAGGTCGAGCGCCGCGGAGCGGTCCGCGCCGTCCCGGCTCCAGGCGAGCACCGCCCGGTTCCCCACCAGGTCCGCGGTGATCGCCGGGCCGAGGTGGAACGCCAGCCGCACCGCCCGGCGCGGACCGCGCACCTCGTCGACCACCCGCAGCTCCCGGCGCGCGGCCGCCAGCTCCACCCGGCGGCGGTGCACGGAGCCCCGGTAGCCGTCGTGCTCGGCGCACCAGCGGGACACCCCCTCCTCGGACGGGTCCGCGACCAGGACGCGGCTGCGGGCGTGCCGGGTCCACAGGAACGGGCCGCCGGAGACGGACTGGTCGGCGCCGTCCACCTCCAGGGTGTTGTGGCCGAGGGTGGAGCGGAAGTACCGCCGCCACTCGGGCTGCCCGTGGTAGCAGAACGTCCCCGGGTCGGCGAGCACGTCCACCCCGTCGTGCCGCACCTCCACGGACAGCGCGTCGGCGTGCGCGTGCGCGGCGATGGACAGGAACCCGTGCGGACCGCCGTCGCAGCGGCACCAGATCTCCGTCCCGCCCCGCAGGATGGTCATGCCCGCGTCGGCGAAGTGGGCCGGCCGGCGCGCCGGGCGGGGCGCGGCCGGTGCGCCGGGCCGGACGAGCGCGGTCAGCAGCGGGGTGCGCACGTCGGTGCCGGTCACCGCGGGCCACCAGGGGAGCCGCCCGAACAGGGCGTCCCCGGTGGCCAGCAGCGAGGCCCAGCGGTCGGTGCCCGCGCCGTCCACGACCAGGCCGTGCCCGTCGTCCGCGTCCCCCTGGCGCGGCGGGCGCAGCCGGCCGTCCACGATGGCCGCGAGCGCGTCGGTCATCCGCAGCAGCACGAGCCGGACCGGGGCGGGGACCGGAACGGCGGCGGCGTCCGCCTCGGCCACCGCGGCCAGGCCGAGCTCCAGCACCAGCGCGTGGTACTCGGTGGCGAGCTCCCGGTTGAGGCCGGAACCGAAGGTGTTGCCGTGCAGGTGCCGCTCCAGCGACCGCAGCGCGTCGGCTCGCCAGCGCGCCGAGGAGGGGAACCAGCCGAACGCGCAGGACGCGGCCACCTGCCCGGCGGCCTCGGCGACGACGTGGTTGTTGGCCGACGACCCCCGACTGGGGAAGGCGGCCAGCCAGCGCTGGTGGTGCCAGATCTGGCCGAGCGCCACCGGGTTGTCCTCGAACAGCCCGGCCGCGCCCGGCCAGCCGTCGAGCAGCCGGCGGACCCACACCCACGACAGCAGCCGGATGCCCAGCTCGATGCCGCTGGTCCAGTGCACGCCGTGCAGCGGCGCGTTGGCCGCCCACCACGACCGCAGGTGACCGGCCACCCGCTCGGCGTACCGCTCCTCGCCGGTGAGCGCGTAGGCGGCGGCGAGCACGGTGAGGTACTGGTGCCGGGACAGCTCCCAGATCTGCTTGACGTCCCCGACCGCGTCCTCGTTCCGGTACGGCACGTCGAAGGCGTAGCCGCCCGGGGCCCGGCGCCCGGTCTTCGGGTCGTACCACCAGTCGGGGTCGACCAGGTCGTCGCGGGCCACCCCGAAGTACTCGGCGTGCCCGGCCATCAGCCGGTCCGCCTCGGCGACCAGGCGTCGCGCGGCCTTGGGCGGTACCGAGTCGAGCGTCCCGGCCGGCAGTGCCGCGGTGAACCGGGCGCCGGTCACGCTCGGGCAGCCGGGCCGCGCCGACCGCCACCGCCGTCTGCGCACCGCGTCGCCCACCCGGCCGCCGACCTCGCGCGGTCCCATCCGGGACAGCCGCCGCAGGTACCAGCCCGCACTCCCCGCGCGCACGGTCATCGCGCCCTCGCCAGCGTCACGGGCGCGCCGGTGACCAGGCTGGTCCGCACGGCGAGGGTGGCCGCCGTGGTGGCGACCAGCGACTCCAGCGGCACCGGCATCGGCCCGCCCGTCCGCACGGCGTGCACGAAGGCGTCCAGCTCGGCGCGCTGGCCCTTGTCCCGCGCCCTGGGCAGCCGGGAGCTGACCCACCGCCGGCGCCCGTACACCGAGGCGCGGACGAAGTCGTCGAGCCGCAGCGCGCGGCCGTCGGCGACCAGGTCCAGCGTCTCCTTGGGGAAGCCGGCCGGGCCGGTGGTGACGTAGCTGACGGTGGCGGTGGACCCGTCCGGGTAGCGCAGCACCACCTGGAGGTCCTCGTCGCCGGACGTGGTGACCGCGTACACCGAGGCGGGGTCGGCTCCCAGCAGCCAGCTCGCCGTGTCGATGAAGTGGCCGCCCTCGCCGGCGAACCGCGAGCCCTCGGTGCCCCGCCGGAGGTACCAGCTCCCGTGCTCCAGCCTGCCCGCGTTGACCAGGTAGCGGACGCTCGCCGGCCCCCTCCGGGCGCCGAACCGCCGCCTGGCCTCCCGCAGCAGCGGCGCGAACCGGCGGTTGAAGCCGACCTGCAGTCGGTCGTTGCCGGACTTCTCCACCGCCGCGAGCACCCCGGCCAGCTCCTCCTCGGTGAGTGCCAGCGGCTTCTCCACGAACACCGCCTTGCCGGCCAGCAGCGCCCTGCGGGTCAGCTCGGCGTGCGAGCTGTGGCGGGTGACGACGAACACCGCGTCGACGGACGGGTCGTCGAGCACGGCGTCCAGATCGGTGGTCGCCTCGGCGAAGCCGAACTTCCGCCGCGCGTTGGCCGCGGACAGCGCCGTGGTGGTGACGACCGTGGACAACTCGACGCCGTCGCGCCGAGCCAGGTGCGGCAGCAGCATCGACGTCGCGTAGTTCCCCGCGCCGGCGAACGCCAGCCGCAGCGTCGCCCCCGCGGGCCGGGCCGGGGCGGAAGCGCCGCCGCGCCGCACCGCCGGCACGGCCACCGCCGCCTCCTCCGCCTCCTCCTTCGCGTTCCCCGTCCCCTCCGCCACCTCCGCTTCCCCCGCGCGTCCGGGGTACCGGAACAGCACGGCCACGGCCCGCAGATCGCCGTCCTTCAGGCGCTGGTACGTCTCGACGGCGTCCCCGAAGTCGGCCGTGTGGGACACCAGCGGCTCCACGTCGACACGGCCGCGGGCCGCGAGGTCGAGGAAACACGCCAGGTTGCGGCGCTCGGTCCAGCGCACGTAGCCGATCGGGTAGTCGCGCCCCTCGATCTCGTACTCCGGGTCGTAGCGCCCGGGGCCGTAGGAGCGGGAGAACCGGACGTCGAGCTCCTTCTCGTAGTACGCGTTCCACGGCAGGTCCAGGCGGCACTTGCCGATGTCGACGACCCGGCCGCGGTCCCGGCTCAGCCGGGCGGCCAGCTCCACGGGCTGGTTGCTGCCGCCGCCCGCGGCCAGGTACACCTGGTCCACGCCGTGACCGCCGGTGAGTTCGGCGACGGAGTCCGCCACGGTCGCGGAGGCGGGATCGCCGCAGGCCGCCGCGCCCAGCCGCTCGGCGAGCCGGCAGCGCGCTCCGTCGGGGTCGACCCCGACGACGCGTGCCCCCGAGGCGGCCAGCAGTTGCACCACGAGCTGCCCGATCAGCCCGAGACCGATGACCAGCGCCACGTCGCCGAGCTGCGGCTCACCGCGGCGGACGCCCTGCAGCGCGATCGACCCGACGGTGCCGAAGGCCGCGTGCCGTGGTGCGAGGCCGTCCGGCACCCGGGCGTAGAGGTTCTTCGGCACCCAGTTCAGCTCGGCGTGCAGCGCGTGCTCGTTGCCGGCGCAGGCCACGAGGTCACCGACCGCCACGTCGTCGACCCCGTCACCGACCCGCTCGACGACCCCGCACAGCGAGTAGCCCAGCGGCGTGTAGGAGTCCAGCCGGCCGACCACCTTGCGGTAGGTGGCGGCCATCCCGTTCGTGGCCACGCTCTGCGCGACCTTGGCCACCTGGTCCGGCCGGGACCGGGCCTTGCCCAGCATCGACATGCCGGCCTCGGACACCTTCATCAGCTCGGTTCCGGTGGATATCAGCGAGTAGGCGCTGCGGACCAGCACACCGCCCGGCTTGCACCCCGGCACCGGCACGTCGAGCAGCGCCAGCTCGCCGCTCTTGTAGTTCTGCACAACCTGTTTCACCCGAAGTCCTCTTGTCTCTGCGTCGTCAACGTCGTCAAGGGGTGTTCTGGCCGGTCCCGGCGGTCGCGCCGCGATACCAGTACTCGAGGGTCAGCACGTGCCACAGGTGCTTCGAGAAGTCCCGGTGCCCGGCGGCGTCCTCGGCGACGAGCCGCGCCAGCGCGTCGCGGCGCAGGAGGCCGGAACGGACGAGCGCGCCGTCGTGGACCACCTCGCGCACCAGCGGCGCCAGGTCGCGGCTCATCCAGGCGCGCAGCGGGGCGCTGAACAGGCCCTTGGGACGGTGCACGATCTCCGGGGGCAGGACCGAGCCGGCCGCCTCCTTGAGCACGGCCTTGCCCTGCCGTCCGACGACCTTGCGGTCACCGGGCACGGCGAACGCGGCCCTGACCACCTCGACGTCCACGTACGGCACCCGCACCTCGGTCGACGCGGCCATGCTCGACCGGTCCGTGTACGCCAGGTTCAGGCCCGGCAGGAACATCCGGGCGTCGCCCAGGCACATGCGGTTGACGAAGTCGTCGAGCTCGTTGTCGTGGTAGGTGTCCGCGTGCTCGGTCAGCACGTCCTCGACCGTCCCTGCCAGGTCCGGATCGACCAGGGCGAGCAGCTCCTCCCGGTCGTACAGGGTGTAGCTGCGCCGGAAGGCGGTCTCCTCCGGCAGCTCGGCGAAGGACAGGAACCGCTTCGCGAAGCGCACCGACCGGTATCCCCGGCGGGCCGTGGCGACCGGCAGCCGGTCCACGGCCGCGGACAGGCCCCGGCGCAGGGGCCGCGGGACGCGCTGGTAGCGCAGCGCCATCAGGTTGGCCAGGTGCTTGCGGTACCCGGCGAACAGCTCGTCGGCCCCCATCCCCGAGAGCATCACCTTGACCCCGGCCTCCCGGGCGGCCGAGCAGATCAGGAACGTGTTGATCGCCGCGGGGTCGCCGATCGGCTCGTCCAGGTGGTACGTCATCCGCGGCAGCAGGTCGAGCACGTCCGGAGCGATCTCGATCTCGTGCAGGTCGACGCCGAAGCGCTCGGCCACCCGCCGGGCGTAGCGCAGGTCGTCCGGCATCGCCTCGAACCGGGCGTCCGCGGCGCGGAACCCGATCGTGTAAGCGGAGATCCCGGGACGGTCGCGGGCCGCCAGCGCGGTCAGGTAGCTGGAGTCCAGTCCGCCGGAGAGGAACGTCGCCACGGGCACGTCGGACAGCAGGTGGCGCCGGGTCGACTCCTCGACGACGGCGGCGACGTCCGGCAGCTCGCCGCTCCGGGCGCGCTCGCGGCCCTCGGCGGCGACGTCCCGGAGGTGCCAGAACCGGCCGCGCTGCACCCGGCCGTCGGGCCGGCACCGCAGCCAGCTTCCCGGCGGCAGCTTCTCCGCCTCGCGGAACGCGCACCGCGAGTCCGGCACCCAGTAGTACAGCAGCGAGGCGACCAGCGCCGCGTGGTCCACCCGCAGCGACCCACCGGTGACGGCGGCGAGCGCCTTCAGCTCGGAGGCGAACACCACACCCGCGCCGCGCCGGAGCAGGAACAGCGGCTTGACGCCGAGCTGGTCGCGGGCGAGCACCAGGTCACCGGTGCGCTCGTCGAAGATCCCGAAGGCGAACATGCCGCGCAGCCGGGGCAGGCAGTCCGTGCCCCAGCGCCGCCAGGCCTCCAGCAGCACCTCGGTGTCGGAGGTGCCGCGGAAGCGCACCCCGGTGGCCGCCAGCTCGGCCCGCAGCTCGGGCGCGTTGTACAGCTCGCCGTTGTACGTGAGGGCGAGGCCGCCGGAGACCATCGGCTGGGCGCCGGTCCCGGACAGGTCCACGACGGCCAGCCGGCGGTGCCCGAGGTGCACTTCGCCGTCACCGAGCCGGTGGCCGTAGCGGCCCGCCCCGTCCGGGCCGCGGTGGGCGAGGGTGTCGGTGAGCCGGTCGGTCACGGCCTTCCCGTCCGGCCATCGGTACGTGCCCGCGATGCCACACATGTCCTACCGTGCCTCCTGGTTGCCGTCCGGAACCCCCGCCGCGCACACCGGCGGCCGCTCCGTGCGGTGCCGGCCCGCCCCGTTGCGCCGGGCCGTCCGCTCGGCCGGGCCGCGCGGTGCGGTGCGGTGCGCGTCCCACAGCGTGCCGTCGGTCCGGTCACCCGGATCGGGGTCGATCAGCACCGCGCCGAGCACCCCGACGCGCTGCTCCGCGAGCTGCCGCGCCACGGTGTGCAGCCACGCGGCGCTGCCGTGGCCGGCGCGCACGACGAGCACCGCCTGCGTGCCGAGGCCGGGCAGGTCGGTCCAGGCCGTGCCGGGCGAGACCGAACCGACGCCGAGCCGGCGCCCCTGCCGCGGCCCGGTGGCCGCACGCTCGCCGCCGACCACGGGCGGGTCGCCCGGCTTGGGGCGGCGGCCGGCGAGTCGTGTGCCGGGCAGTTCGTCGACGACGACCACCGGTCCCTGTGCCGCCAGTGCCCTGGCGAGGTCCAGGGCGAGCAGGCCCGTGGTGCGCGCACAGCCCAGTTCCAGCAGCGACACCGCTTCCGCGGAGCCGCGCACGGTGCGGGCCAGGGAAGCGACGAGCCGTGCCCGCGCCGCCCGGGTCCGGCGCCGCCGCCACGGGCCGCCCGGCCCGCGGGGCAGCTCCGCGACGACCGAGGTACCGAGGTGCGCCGCGACGTCCCGGCGCAGCACGGGCCGGTCCGCCACCACCGCGCCGACCGCGGCCACCGCGAGCCCCAGGACGAGCCCGAGGACGAGCCCGATCGCGGCGTTGGTGGCGGCGGTCCCGGGCAGGGAGTGCGGCACCGCGCGGGGGCCGTCCACGATCTGGGTGCCGGCGACGAGCCGCGGCGTGCCGACGCGCGCCTCCGCGGCGCGCTGGCCGAAGTCGGCGATCTGCGAGGTGAGCTCGGCCCGGCGGGCGAAGAGCGACTCCATGTTCGCCGCCGCCCCCGGCCCGCTCTCCGGCGAGCCCTCCTCGATTGCCTCGTTGACCTGGGCGAGTTCGTCCTGCGCCCGCTTCCGCTGGTCGAGCAGGGCCCTGGCGTCGGCGGCCGCGGCTTCCTCCACCCGCCGCACGTGGTCGGCGACGAACGCGTCGGCCAGCGCCCCGGCGCGGGCCACCGCCTGCGCGTCGCTGTCGCCCGCCACGGTGATCTGCAGCACGTTGTTGGTCAGGCCGACGCCCTCGTACTCCCGCAGGAAGTCCGCCGGTCTCTCCGCGGAGCCGAGGGACCGCAGGGCCGCACCGGCGACCCGCGTGGTGTGCAGCAGCGCGACGTCGGTGCGGATCAGGGTTCCGGGGTCGTTGGGCTGGTCGCCCTGGTGCGCGACCAGGACCTTGGTCACCGCGGTCGGCGGCGGCGGCAGCAGGACCGCCACCGCCGCTCCGCCGAACAGCCCCAGCAGCGCCGCGGCGCACCACAGCCGGCGCCGCCTGCGCACCGCGACGACCAGGGCCTGGAGGTCCAGCAGCGGAACGGCGGCGGGCGGCTCCGGCGTCGTACCCGTCGTCACCTCGCACCTCCCGTCGCGTCGTCCCCGACCGCGAGCGCCGGGCCGGCGGCAGCCGTCGGCCCGGCGGCAGCCGTCGAGCGGCCGGCGGACCGCGGTGGACGGGCCCGGACCGCGCCCGCGAGGACGACCCCCACGACCTCGTGCCCGGCGTCCGCGCACGCCTCGGCGATGCCGGCGAGCTCTCCCGTGGTCCGGCTCCCCGCACTGAGCACGACCAGGGCACCGGACTCCTCGTCGCGGTCCGGCACGACCGGCCGGGCCACCGACACCCCCACCACCCGCAGCAGCGGATCGCCCCCGGCCTCGGCGACGAGCCGTGCGGCGGCCCGGCGGGCGGTCTCGTCGCCGTCCGGGACGAGGGCCAGCAGCCGCCGGGGGGCCGGCAGCCGCTCCCTGAGGCGGGCGCACAGCCGCCGGTAGCGGACCCGCCTGCTCGCCTCGTCGCCGGACGGCCGCGGGGCCGGCACGTCCCACCGGGTGTCCACGCCCAGCAGCCGGCGGAGCCGGGCCCGCGGGTCACCGGCTCGCCCCTGGCGCGCGGGCCGTTCACCGGGGACGTCGACGCTGCCCAGCGGCACCGAGCCCAGGGCCGCGGCGACCTCCGGCGCGGTACGCGGTCGGCGGCCCGCCCGGGCGGCGGTGAGATGGCCGATGACCGCGACCACGAGGAACAGCAGCGCCCCGGCGCCGACGAGCTGCGTCCTCGTCGGCGGCGCCTCCCCGGTCGGCCGGGCCGCCGGACCCATGACGACCATGTCGGCCTCGCCGGCGGCCGGGTCGGCCCGCTCCAGCGTGTCGACGGCCTCCTGCAGCGCGGTACGCAGCTTCGCGAGCTCGGTGCGCGTCTGCACGCTCTCCACCGTCCGCCCCGGATCGGTGGCGTCGGCCAGTTCGGTGATGCGGCGGCTGGTCTGCGCCACCAGCCGCCCCAGGGCCTCGGGCCGCGTCGCCGCCTCGGGATCGGTGCCGGCGCCCGTGGTCTGTCCGGCGAACGTGACGAACTGCTCGGCCACCTGGTCGGCGAGTCGCTGTGCGCGCTCGGGGGTGTCGGCCGTGGCCGAGATCTCGATGATGTTCCCCTCGGCGGCCTCGGCGCTCACCCTCTCGCGCAGCTCGCCGCCGCCGACGCCGGGCCGGCCGAGCGTGGCGGCGGCGCGGTCGAGCACCACCGAACTGTTCGCGATCGCCACCTGGGTCAGCAGTTCGCGCTCCCCCCACGCCCCCGGCAGCAGTACCGAAGCCGACGTCGTGTAGCGCGGCGGCAGCAGCGCGGAGGCGCCGTAGCCGACGAGTGCGCCCACCACGGCGAGGAGCGTCAGGAGCCGCCAGCGCCCACGGACGATCCGCCCGATCGTGGCCAGGCGTATCGGGTCATCGCTCAACGGCGCGGCCTCTTTCCCGCCCGGTGCGGACCGCTCCCCGACACCGGGGGGCGCTTTCGGCAGGCGGCGGCGTAGGCCGCGAGCAGCGCCGCCTGCGAGTTCCGCCAGGCAAGCGGCCCGCCCACCCGCTGCCGGCCGATCTCGCCCATCCGGGCCCGCCGCCGCGGATCGTCCAGCAGCACCGCGATGAGCTTGGCGAACTCCGCCTCGTCGTTCGCGGGCGCGTAGAGGGCGGCGTCACCCGCGGAGACCCGCGCCTCCCGGAGATCGAACGAGACGATCGGCCGGCCGATCACCATGTACTCCAGGACCTTGTTCATGGTCGAGACGTCGTTGAGCGGATTGCGCGGGTCGGGGGAGAGGCACACGTCCGCGGTGGACAGGTAGCGCACCAGGTCGGCGTCCGGGACGCGCCCGGTGAACTCCACCCGCTCCGAGAGCCCGAGCCGTCCGGACAGCTCCACCATCGCCTCGAAGGTGTCGCCGGCGCCGACGAACACCGCGTGCCAGTCGGTCCGTCCGAGCTCGTCGCGCAGCTTGGCCAGGGCCCGCAGGGCGTAGTCGACGCCGTCCTGCGGGCCCATGACGCCGAGGTAGCACAGCAGGTGCGGCTTGCCGCGCTTGAGCCGCGGCTCGGGCGGCACGGGGCGGAACCTGTCGACGTCGGGGGCGCTGCGCACCACGAAGACGTCCGCCGGCCGCCGCCCGCCACGGCGCACCGCGACGTCCCGGTAGCTCTCGTTCGTGGCGAGCACCACGTCCGCGGCCCGGTAGGTGAGCCGCTCCAGCGCGCACACGGCGCGGTGGAGCAGGTCCTCGCCGCGGCCGAAGCGGGAGAGGTACAGCTCGGGCACCAGGTCGTGCTGGTCGAAGACGAAGCGCGCCCCTCGCCGCTTCAGCCACAGGGCCGGCAGGAACAGCAGGTCGGGCGGGTTGCAGGCGTGGACCACGTCGACCGGGCCGACCTTCCGGGCCAGCCGGAACGTGTGCCACAACGCCGCCCCGTACTCCCGCAGGTAGCCGGCCGGGCCCCCGGTGGCCGCGCGCAGGGGGTAGCGGTGGATCCGCACACCGTCGACCACGGCCTCCGGCTCCGTGTCCCGCCTGCCTCCCCGGGGGCAGATGACGTGCACCTCCCAGCCCGCGTCGCGCAGCGTCGTGCACTCCTGCCACACCCGCCGGTCGAAGGGCACCGACAGGTTCTCCACCAGGATCAGCGCGCGCCGGTGCGGCCGGTCGCGGCTCGTCGCGTCACCAAGCAAGGCCCAGGTACCCCGGTTCTGTCCGGCGCGCCTCGGCGTCGGGAAGGCGGACGAGGTCGATGATCAGCGGACGGCCGCCATGGGGCAGCGCCGACAGCACGGCCGGGTCGCTGGTTCCGACCAGGCACACCTCGGCGTGCTCCAGCACCTCCTCGACGGAGTCCGCGAGAAGCTGCGCGAGGTGCGGCAGCCGGGTCTCGATGTACTCGCGGTTCGCGCCGAGCAGCCGGGACAGGCTCACGTTGGCGTCGTAGATCCGCAGGTCGTACCCCTTGCCGAAGAGCCTCTCGGCCAGCTCGACGAGCGGGCTCTCGCGGAGGTCGTCGGTGCCGGGTTTGAAGGAGAGCCCGAACAGGCCCGCCCGGCGCTTGCCGGTGCGCTCGACCAGGTCCACCGCGCGTTGCAGGTGGTCGGCGTTGGAGGGCAGCACGTGGGCGAGGATGGGCACCGAGACGTCCGCCCGCTGGGCCGCGTGGACCAGGCTGCGCAGGTCCTTGGGCAGACACGAACCGCCGAAGGCGAAGCCGGGCCGCAGGTAGGCGGGGCTGATGTTCAGCTTGCGGTCGGCCAGGAACACGTCCATCACCTGGTGCGAGTCCACCCCGAGCGCCCGGCACACCGCGCCCAGCTCGTTCGCGAAGCCGATCTTGAGGCCGTGGAACGCGTTGTCCGCGTACTTGATCGCCTCGGCCGTCGGGACCGGCACCCGGAACACCTCGCCGGGCAGGCCGTCGTACAGCGCCGCCACCGCGTCGCCGCTCGCCGGGTCGAGCTCGCCGATGACGGTCTTGGGCGGGTCGAAGAAGTCCCGCACACTCGTGCCTTCGCGCAGGAACTCCGGGTTGACCGCCACCCCGAGGTCCACCCCGGCCGTGCCGCCGACGTACTTCTCCAGGATCGGCACCAGCAGGTTCAGACAGGTGCCCGGGAGCATGGTGCTGCGGAACACCACGGTGTGCCGCCCGCCCCGCTCGGCCAGCGCGGCGCCGATCTGCTCGGTGACCCGCTCCAGGTACGTGGTGCACAGGCTGCCGTTGGACCGCGACGGCGTGCCCACGCAGACCAGCGACACCTCGCTGGCCGCGATCGCCTCGCGGACGTCGCCGGTGGCGCGTAACGCCCCCGTCCGCACGCCCTCGGCGGTGAGCTCGCCGATCCGCTCCTCGACCACCGGGGCCCTGCCGTCGTTGACCAGGTCGACCTTCACCTGGTTCACGTCCACCCCGACGACCTCGTGGCCCATCGCGGCCAGGCACGCGGCCGACACGCAGCCCACGTAGCCGAGCCCGAAGACGCTGACCCTCATGACGCGTTCCTCCCCCCAGGCGGGCCCTGTCGGCCCGCGGCCCGCACGTCGGCCGGACGACCACCGCGCATCAGTAAGCCCCCTGCCCGTAGACCACCGCACGCAGGGTTTTCCACAAGATCACTGTGTCCAGGGCCAGCGACCAGTCCTCCACGTACCGCAGGTCCAGCCGCACCGTCTCCTCCCACGACAGGTCGCTGCGTCCGCTGATCTGCCACAGGCCGGTGAGTCCGGGCTTGACCAGCAGCCGCCGCCGGATCTCCGGGCCGTAGGCGGCGGACTCCTCCGGTAACGGAGGCCGCGGACCGACCAGCGACATCGACCCGGTCAGCACGTTGAGGAGCTGCGGGAGCTCGTCGATCGAGTACCGGCGCAGCACCGCTCCCACCCGGGTCACCCGCGGGTCCCGGCGGAGCTTGAACAGCAGGCCGGCGCCCTCGTTGCGGTCGGCCAGCTCGGCGCGCGTCCGGTCCGCCCCGGCGACCATGGTGCGGAACTTGACCATGGTGAACTCGCGGCCGTCCTTGCCGATCCGGCGCTGGCGGTAGAACACCCCACCCCGGCTGTCCACCAGCACGAGCAGAGCGACGCACACCATCAGCGGCGCGAACAGCACCAGCAGGATCGCCGCGCCCACCCGGTCGACGACTCCCTTGACCGCCCGGCGGCCCCCCGTGAAGGCCGGCATGCTGACCCGCAGCAGCGGAATCCCGAGCACCGCGTCGACGTGCAGCCGCGGCCCGGCGACCTCCATCAGCACGGGGGCCACGACCATCTCGGCGTCGCTGCCCTCGAGGTTCCAGGCCAGCCGCTGCAACCGGTCCGGTGACCAGTGCGGGTCCGGTGTGACCGCGACGACGCGGTAGCCGTCGCGGCGGACATGGCCCGCGACGTCCGTCAGCTTGCCGACGACCGGAACCCCGTCCAGCCGGTCACCGTCCGGCCCGCGACCGTCCGGCGTGCACACCGCGTCCACCCGCCAGCCCAGGTGGGGGAACCTGCGGGTTCGGGCGATCAGGTCGCGCACGGTGGCCTGGCTCCCGGCGGCGAGCACCGGCCGCAGGCACCGTCCCTCCTTGCGCCGCCTGTGCAGCCGAAGGCGCAGCAGATACCGCGCGGTCATGGTGACGAGCGCGATCGCGGGAATCGCGACGAAGATCCAGAGTTTGATGTTGCGCGAGGTGAGGGCGATTCCGGCGAGCGCCAGTACGACGGTCGCCGTGAACAGGGAGCGTCCCAGCCGACGGAATTCCTCGGCACCCTGGCCGAGCACGGCCGGAGCCCACGACCGGCTCACCGCGAGCGCCCCCAGCACCAGCAGTTCGGTGCCGAACGCGAGGATCACCCACTTCTCGTGCCAGTCGGCCGCGTCCCGGGCCCCGAAGAAGTTACCGATCGCCGCCACGACGAAGGCGGTGGTCACCGTGTCGGCGGCGATCACGGTGCGGCGGTACCGCTGCTCCCAGTCGACCGCGAACCGGCCGACCGCCTCGTCCGCCAGTCGCTCGCGCGCCGGCGGGAACGGGCTGGCTAATCCCCCTTGCCGCACAGAAACCCCCAGGTCCCCAGTGGTTCGACGTGTCCACCCAGCACCGTTCCTCCCCCGCGGAAGGCCCCGCCCCCCGCGTTGTTCCCGCCCGCTGAAGGCGGCTCCCGCCCCGCTCCGCGCATGGCGTCCCGGCGTCCTGGCCAGCCGCCTGAACAGCCCGCCCCGGCGGCGGGACCCACGTGTGCGGCCTGCCTCCCGAGGTGTACGGGCACCGTCGGAATTCCGGCCGCTCTTCTGTGCGAAAGCCCCCGCGGGCTCCGGAAATCGATCACCCCCACGTCTGGCGCCGGGAACGTGATCACTGGCATTCCGCAGCACCGGACCCACAGAGCACCGTTGTCCGCCCCGAGCCCGAACTCCTGAGGCACGGTCAATCTAGACCATGGGAGCCGGTATGAAGAGAGGATGTGTGGAAATTGTGCTCAACCTTTGAGGGCGACGCCACCGACCGCTGACCGCACACGGGCGCCCCGACGCCCCGCGTGCCTCCACAGCCTGCCCGTCGCGGACCCGGCTGCCGCACGACGGCGATCGACGAGCCGCGGCGACCCTCCACCCGCACCGGGCGCGGGGACGGCGCCCCGCTGCCCGCACACCGCGCACGCCCGACGCGGGCGGGGCGTCGCCCGGGCGCCGCGTCGCACCACGCGACGGCGCCGCCGCCAGGCCCGAGGGCGCGCCCGCCCGCCCCACGGCCCGACGCCCGCTCAGGCGCGCGGAGACGCGGAGGGAAGCGGCGCGGTCCGGGACCAGCCGACGCACGGCGCGTGGAGCGTACCTGACCTGC
Organism: Streptomyces marinisediminis; assembly: GCF_026262575.1. Lineage (GTDB taxonomy): Bacteria > Actinomycetota > Actinomycetes > Streptomycetales > Streptomycetaceae > Streptomyces > Streptomyces marinisediminis. The sequence goes on along the minus strand of NZ_JAPKFL010000024.1, from coordinate 41,155 downwards.
GCCTGTGGCACCCGCGTGGCGTCCGCCGCCCCGCCCGGTCGGCCGACCGGCCCGGCAATGAAGAACGATGCGGAGTCAGCCTCCACGGGCACCGGCCGCGCGCCGTCCCGACACGGCACCCGACGCGTGCCGCGCGGGTCCGGAGCCGACCGCGAAGAGCCTGAGCCCGGGCCCGCGGAGCGCGCCGGGCACGGCCAGAACCTATCCGGACACGGGCACCCGCGCGGGTGCGGCCGGGTGGATGAGGGAGCGCAGCTTCTCGCGGGTCTCGGGGTCGGTGGCGTAGACGATCGTCCCCACCATGCCCCGCGTCAGCAGCACCTTGTAGGTGTTGCGGACGAGCCGGTCGATCTCGTCGTCCGGCGTCGCCTGGGTGAACACCGGGTCCTTGGACGCCGTGCGGTCCACGACCCAGCGGTCGGTACGCCACACCAGGTCGGGGCCGATGATCACGCCCGACCAGTCGTACTCGAAGCCCTGCGCGGTGTAGACGCAGCCGACCTGGCCGAATCCGGCCGGCTCGGTCGCCCACAGGGGCGCGGGCGGCGCCCCGAACACGGACCGCTCGCCGTACACGTTCCAGGGCCGCGCCCAGTCGCCGATGACGACGTCGGCGGGGAGCGCCGTCATCTCCGGGGTGAACCTGGTGGTCCACTTCCAGCAGTAGCCGGCCGACATGCGCGCGCCGTAGCCTTCCGCGCGTCGGGCCACGAGGAAGTCCTCCAGCTCCTGGGGGCTCTCGGCCGTCCGGAGTTCCAGCCTGCCGTCCGGCTCCCAGCGGGTGGGGGCGCCGCCCTCCAGCCCGAGCAGGTCGACGACCCACTTCTCGTAGGCGTCGCTGCCGCCGCAGCGGAACTGCCCGTCCAGTTCCACGACCTCGCACTCCAGGCCCACCGCGGCGGCGGCCCGCTCGATCTCCTGCCTGGTGCCCATCTCGCCCGGCCGCACCACCTGGTGCTGGTCGAGCAGGAACACCGGTACCCGGGCCGCGTCGATGAGTTCGTAGACCTGGGGGCGGCCGGTGCGCAGTTCCGCCCTGGTGAAGCGGTTGGCGGAGGTCCTGCGGAGGCGGTGGGCCTCGTCGCAGATCAGCACGTCCAGGTCGTTCGGCTCGGCGTCCATGAAGCTGTTGAAGTACATGAACAGCTTCTGCACCTCGCGCTTCCTGGCCCCGGCGACCTTGCGCATCGTCTTGGTGAACGACCCGGAGCCGGTGGCGTGCAGCGCGGTCTCCCCGCGCCGGTACAGCTCGCCCAGCAGCGACATGGCGATCACGCTCTTGCCGGAACCGGGACCGCCGGTCACCACGATGACCTTCTTGTGGTTCCCGCGCTTGGCCCTGCGGACGGCGGCCATGACCTTCTCGTAGGCGACCCGCTGCTCGGCGAGGAGCACGAACTGCTCACGGTCGCGGATCTCGGCCGAGGCGACGGCCATCAACTGCTTCGACGGCCGGATCTTCGCGTCGCGCAGCAGGTCGGCGGCCTGGGCGCCGGGCTTGGCGGCGAGCCGGGAGCTGAGGAAGTCCAGGAAGGCGCCGCGCTGGTCGGCGGTGTACAGCCGGCCGTGCAGGTCCTCCGGGACGCCGCGGAGCCCCGCGGTCCGCGCCTCGGTCGCGTTGTGCAGGTAGGCCACGCCCGCCAGGGACGCGGGCATGCGCTCCAGGGCCGCGTTGAACGCCAGCAGGTACGCGCAGTAGCCCCGGACCTGCTCGATCGGGTTGAGCACGGGGGCCGGGTAGGCGTCGATCCGGCAGAGCAGCGGCTCATCCTCCTCGGGGTAGGCCGCGCCCCACTGCTTCAGCTCGACGACGACGTACGACGGCTCACCGGTGGTCGGGTGCACGCCCGCGAGGACGGCGTCGGCGCGCTTGCTGGTGAGGGGCAGCCCGTACTCGATGATCACCTCGACGTCACCGAGGCCGGCCTCCACGAGCGCGTTGACGAGAGCCGGGAGGCTGCGCTCCCAGGACCGCACCTCCGCCTGCGCGGGCCTGCGCCCGTGCAGGTGGGCGAAGTTCTCGACCAGGTGCAGCGTCAGCGATCCTTCGAGGATGCGGGTGGCCACGGACGCCGCGGACTCACGGAACAGCAAGGAAATGCCCCCAGGCAGCACGAAGAAGACTCGTGCGGGTGGGGGCATGTCCTCCGGTGACCGCCGCGCGCCGGGGGCGCGGGGCGGGCCAGGAAGCCCGTCGGGCCGCTGAGATGTTGTGGCGTCATCCTAGGCGAGCCCGTGCGCCAGGGCGTGGGGGACGCTACGGCGGCCCGGCCCAGCCCGTTGGCGGATGGCGGGCGTCAGCCGGTGTTCCGGCGGTCGTGGGGCGCCCGCGTCGGCAGCCTGCGCTTTGCTGCCGACGCTGTCGGTGCCGTCGCCCTGGCCCGGGGCTCCGGCCCTCCTCGCCCTCGTCGTGCTACCGCGGGAGGGCGTGGGCGTGGGCGGTGTCGAGGAGGGTGCGCAGGGTGGAGGAGGTGGGGGCCACGGCGGTGGCGAGGAGGGCGGGGCCGCCGGCGAGTGGCGCGAGGACGGCGCACCCGTCGCGGGAGCCCTCGCCGAGCAGCACGGGGTCGCGGTGGACGGCCAGCTCCGGGCCCACCAGCAGGAGTTGGCCGACGGCGCGGTGGCCGTCGAGGACGGCCGGGCCGTCCCATCCGGGTTCCGGGTGCCCGTACGCCGCCTGCTGGTCGAGCAGTGTGCGTCCGGCGCGGCGGACCAGGATGCGGCTGACGAGGTGGCCCGGTTCCTCCCCGGCCCGGCCCAGGAGCTGTTCCTCCCGCAGCACCAGGCGTGCGGTGGCGGCGAGTTCGACGGTGCAGGTCTGGCGCAGGTTGCTGCCGGCGGCGCTGATCAGCGGCTGCGGCAGCCAGCGCAGGTGGGCGTGCTCCCCGGCGGTCAGCCGCACGTCGTAGGTGGCCGCCGCGGTGGTGGGGCCGCGCAGCGCGAGCGTGGCCGCCGCCGTGGTGACCTCGAGCTCGGCGCCCTCCTCGGCGATGATGTCCAGGGCGAGGCGGTCGCCGCCGAGTGGGGCGCTCATCGCCCCGATGATCCCCACCGTGGCGGAGTTGCCCCGGGTGCGCACGCGGCGCAGGTGGAAGGGGCCGTCGCCGCGCAGGCGCGGGAGGGTGGTGACGCGTCCGTTGTGCGCGGCGCGGATGTGGGCGGTGGCCCGCACCGCGTCGGGGTGCGCGGGCGGCTCCTGAACGTCGGCGGGCGGGGCGTCGGCGGGCGGGGCGCCCGGCGGGTCGGCGGGCCGCTCGGCGCGTTGGGCGACGGGGGTCACACGGCCGCCTCGGCGCGCCACTCGGTGAGGTGCCCGGTGACCCAGTCGGCGACCTCGCGGATGCCGTCGTCCGAGGTGAGGCTGGTGAAGATGACGGGCAGGTCGCCGCGCTGCCTCCTGGCGTCGGCGGCCATGGCGGCCAGGTCGGCGCCGACGTGGGGGGCGAGGTCGGTCTTGTTGACGACGAGCAGGTCGGCGGTGGTGATGCCGGGGCCGCCCTTGCGGGGGATGTCGTCGCCGCTGGAGACGTCGATGACGAAGATCTGCACGTCGACGAGGCCCTTGGAGAAGGTGGCGGTGAGGTTGTCGCCGCCGGACTCGATGAGCACGAGGTCGAGGGGGTGCAGCGTCTCCTCCAGGTGTTCGACGGCTTCGAGGTTGGCGGAGATGTCGTCGCGGATCGCGGTGTGCGGGCAGGCCCCGGTCTCGACCGCGGCGATCCGCTCGGGCGGCAGCACGGCCTCGCGCAGCAGGTACTCGGCGTCCTCGCGGGTGTAGATGTCGTTGGTGACGACGGCCAGCGCGTAGCGGTCGCGCAGGGTGCGGCAGAGCGCGGCGACGCTGGCGGTCTTGCCGGAGCCCACGGGTCCGCCCAGGCCGACGCGCAGGGCGCGGCGGTGGCCGTCGGGCCGGGTCGCGGAGGCGCTGGGGAAGTGCTGGTGGGGAAGCGAGTGGTCGAGGTGCACGGTGACTCCGTCGGGTAGGAGGTGGTGGGGAGGGTGGTCAGGAGGCGAAGAGGCGGACGGTCCAGGCGGCGTGCTGCTCTCCGGTGATGTCGAGCAGGGGTGAGGAGGCCGAGGGCAGGGCGTCGACGCCCTCGGCCGCCACCCGGGCCGCGGCGTCGGCGGCCGCCGTGGCGACGCGGTCGGTCTCGACGCCGAGACGCGCCAGGACCCGCGAGGCGTCCAGGGGGTCGAGGCTCAGCAGACGCACCGCCGCGGTGGCCGGGCCGCCGGCGCTCTCGTACGCGGCGGCGTGGGCGGCGTCCACCGGGGTGAGTCCGGCGGCCCGGGCGGTGAGGCCCAGGACGACGGGCTGGTGGGCGCCCTGGGGACGGTGCGCGGCCAGGCGCTCCAGCGCGGCGGACGGGAAGGTGGCGCGTGCCGCGCGCGTCATCTGCCGGCCGAGCCGGCGCGAGACGGCGCGCAGCGCGGGGGCGGGGGTGCGCGCGTCGGCGGCGTCGTCCAGCAGCAGCGCGTCGTGCCCGGCGGCCGCCGCGGCGGACAGCCCGGCCGTGGTCAGGCCCGTGGTGTGCAGGCGCCCGCGGCAGAACGCCTCCAGGCTGGCGGTGTCGTGTACGGCCCGGCGGGCGACCGCGGCCTCGACGCCGCCGGAGTGGGCGTGCCCGCCGGCGGGGAAGCGGCCGTCGGCCAGCAGGAGCAGTGCGGCACGGCTCATCAGTGGGCGGCTGCCTTTCGTGTGGTGGCCCGGGGCGGGCCGGGCCCGGCCGCGATGTGTGTGGGGCGGCCGGGCCCGGACCGTGGTTCAGAAGAGGAAGTACCGCTGCGCCAGGGGGAGGTCGGTGACGTAGGCCCGGGGTACGGTCGCGCCGTCGAGCACGGTGCGGGTGTCCCCCGTGGTGGCGCCGCCGATGGTGACCTCGAAGCTGTCGTGGTCGACTGCGAGGCTCTCGGGCACCGTGTCGTTCAGTTTCATGTCCGCCTTGGTGACGTCCCGGGTGCTCGCGATCGGCACGAACGTCTTGCCGGTGCCGAGGCCCTCGTGCGCGGTGCCGTCCGCGTCCGTCCCGCCGTTCAGCCGGAGCGCCACCCGCTCGTCGGCCACGAAGTTGTACGCGTTGCGCCCCGGGGCGCGGCCGGTGGAGCCCCAGACCTTCCGGGGCAGGTAGGGCTGCGGCGTGGGGATCGACGCGTTGGCGTCACCGACCTGCGCGTAGGCGAGCTGGCCGCCCTTGACGACCATGTGGATCTTCACGCCGAAGAACTTCGGCTCCCACAGCACCAGGTCGGCGAGCTTCCCCGGCTCCACGGAGCCGACGTACCCGTCGATGCCGTGGGTGATCGCCGGGTTGACGGTGTACTTGGCGACGTAACGGCGGGCCCGGTAGTTGTCGTTCGGCGCCGGCTCGCCGCCGGGGCGCGCCCGGCCGGCGTCCGCCTCTCGCGCGCGGGACCTCGCGTCCGCGAGGTCCCGCTCCAGCGGGCCGTAGCGGCACTTCATGACGTGCGCGGTCTGCCAGGTCCGCATGATCATCTCGCCGATGCGGCCCATCGCCTGGGCGTCGGAGGACATCATCGAGATGGCGCCCATGTCGTGCAGGAGGTCCTCCGCGGCCATGGTGGACGGCCGGATGCGGGAGTCGGCGAACGCCATGTCCGCCGGGATGTCGGGGTTGAGGTGGTGGCAGACCACCATCATGTCGACGTGCTCCTTGACGGTGTTCAGCGTCAGCGGGCGGGTCGGGTTGGTCGAGGCGGGCAGGACGTTCCTCTCCTTGACCAGCTCGATCATGTCCGGCGCGTGGCCACCGCCGGCGCCCTCGACGTGGAAGATGTGCACGGGGCGCCCGCGGAAGGCGTCGCGGGTGCTGTCGAGGAAGCCGGACTCGTTGAGCGAGTCGGCGTGCAGGGCCAACTGGATGCCGCGGTCAGCGCAGACCTCCAGGGCGTTGTCGATCACGGCGGGTGTGGCGCCCCAGTCCTCGTGGATCTTGAGGCCGCAGACTCCGGCGTCCACCTGCTCGTGGAGCGCCTCCTTGCTCATCGTGCTGCCCTTGCCGAGCAGCCCGATGTTGACCGGGAACTCGTCCAGCGCCGTGAACATCCGGCTGATGTGCCACGGGCCCGGCGTCACCGTGGTGGCCGTGCTGCCCTCGGCGGGGCCGGTCCCGCCGCCGATGAGGGTGGTCACGCCCGAGGCCAGGGCCTCGTGGATCTCTCCGGGACAGATGAAGTGGACATGGGTGTCGACGCCGCCCGCGGTCAGGAACCGCCCGTTGCCGGAGATCACCTCGGTGCTCGGGCCGACCACGAAGTTCGTCGGCTCCACCGTCGGCGGCAGCGTGTCGGAGGGGTCGGCGCGGTGCCGGGCCGGCTGCTCGAAGTCCCGGACCGGGTGCATCGTCTCGGGGTTGTACGCCTTGCCGATGGCGGCGATCGCGCCGTCGCGGATGCCGACGTCGGCCTTGACCACACCCCACCAGTCGAGGATCAGCGCGCCGGTGATCACCGTGTCGACGGGCCTGCGCGACGCGTCGCCGCCCCCGTCCGTGGGGAGGTGTGACATCCCCATCGACTCGCGGATCACCTTGCCGCCACCGAAGATCATCTCGTTGCCGCTGTGCTCCGGCCCGCCGCTCCAGTCGGCCTCGATCTCCACGGTCAGCTCCGTGTCCGCGAGCCGGACGCGGTCCCGGGTGGTGGGCCCGTACAGGGCGGTGTACTCCGCCCGCGTCAGCACGTTGCTCTGTTTCCCATCCCGTCGGCTGCCCATCAGACGGTCCCCTCGCGCAGTCCCAGAATCCTGGACGGGTCGCCCGCGGCGTCGCCCTCGATCTCCACCAGCTCGACACAGCACTCGTCGCCCGGCTCGAAGCGCACGGACGTGCCCGCGGCGATGTTGAGCCGTCGGCCCCTGGCCTCCGCGCACTGGCTGAGCGGCACACCCGCGACGGGCGTGCCGAGCGGGTTCTCGACGACCTCCAGCCCCGGGTTGACCTCGGCGAAGTGGTAGTGGGAGCCGACCTGGACGGGGCGGTCCGCGGTGTTCCGCACCTTGATCACCTTCTTGCCGCCGACCGTGGCACGGTTGAACTCGATCGCCTCGTACCAGACGGCCGCGTCCGCCTCCGGATCGCCGCACGCGCAGGGGTCGTCATCGGCGGCGCAGTCGACCGGGCACCCCGGCTTCCGCGGTGGCCGGGGGTGCTCGACCTTGCCCGGGTGGACCCCGGGCTCCTCCGCGGCCTCCGGGAACGGGTCGTGGATGGTGACCAGCTTGGTGCCGTCCGGGAACGTGGCCTCCACCTGGACGTTCTTGATCATCTCCGGGACGCCGGCCATCACGTCGTCCCGGGTGAGGACCCGTCGGCCCGAGTCCATGATGTCGCTGACCGTCCTGCCGTCCCGCGCCGCCTCGAAGACGTGGGCGGTCAGCAGCGCCATCGCCTCGGGGTGGTTGAGGAGCAGGCCCCGGTCGCGACGCTTTCGCGCCACGTCGGCCGCGACGTGGACGAGCAGGCGCTCCTGCTCGTGCGGAGTCAAGTGCATGTGAGCCGTCTTCTTTTGCGGGGTGGGCGTGCGGGACGGCCAGGCGGGCGGGAGAACGCGGACGGCGTTCCTCCCGCATGGCGCGGGCCGCCCCCGAGCATCGGCGAAGACGGGTACGGGGGAGGGCCAGAGCCGGCACCGTTAACGCCAAGGAGTGAACCGGGAGCGCGTGGGGCGCACCCTTACCCCGGTCGCGCGCCCACGCGCGCCCCCACGTTCTCGGCCTTCCTGCCTCGGCAGCCTCGGCGGCCCAGTGGCCTCCGTGCGTGCCTGCCCGTCCGGTGACCGGTGGCGGGGGAGGGGCGGTGGGCGCCCGAGCGTGGAGCGGGCGCGTGGCGCCGGGAGGGTGGCGGTCACGACGTGGGGAAGGCCGCGGGGAGGACGGCGGCCGGGGGGCCCGCGGCCGCGAGGTGGCCGTCGCGCAGCAGGAGGCAGTGGTGTCCGGCGCGGGCGGAGGCCAGGTCGTGGGTGGCCTGGACCACGGTGACGCCGGTGGCGACGAGGTCGGCGAGCAGCTCCTCGATGCCCTGCCGCACCTTGGGGTCGAGCCCCGTGCACGGTTCGTCGAGCAGGAGCAGGTCGGACTGTTGGGCGACGCCCTGGGCGATGAAGGCGCGCTGGCGCTGCCCGCCGGACAGCTCGCCCAGTTGCCGCGCGGCGAGGTGCTCGACACCGAGGCGGGCCAGCGCGTCGTCGACGACGGTGTGGTCCTCCCGGGTCAGGCGCCGCCACAGGCCGCGGGCGCGCCAGCGTGCCATCTCGACGGTTTGGCGCACGGTCAGGGGCAGGGCGTCGCTCACGGCGCCGCGCTGCGGGACGAAGGCGGGGGCGCGGCCGCCCTCGTGGTGCACGGTGCCGGACGCGGGCGCGATCACCCCGGCCAGGACGCCCAGGAGCGTCGACTTGCCGCTGCCGTTGGGGCCGATCAGGGACGTGAGGGCCGACGCCGGTAGGTCGGTGGTGACGCCGTGCAGCACCGGTCTGCCGGGGTAGCCCGCGTCGAGCGCGGTCAGGCGGGCGCGGGGGAAGCGGTGAGGAGCAGGCACGGAGACCTCAGTCTGTAGTGACAATCATTTTCATTATAGTGTGGCGGCATGGAGTGGTTGACGGGTCCCTTCGAGGTGACCTTCGTGCAAAGAGCGCTGGTGGGCGGCCTGCTGGTGTCCGCCGTCACGGCGCTGGCCGGAACCTGGGTCGTACTCCGGGGCATGGCCTTCCTCGGCGACGCGATGTCCCACGGCCTGCTCCCGGGCGTCGCGGTCGCGGCCCTGCTCGGGAGTCACCTGCTCGTCGGCGCCGCGGTGAGCGCGGTGGTGATGGCCGCCGGGGTCAGCGTGCTCGGGCGCGCCCCGCGGCTGTCGCAGGACACGGGCATCGGGCTGCTGTTCGTGGGCATGCTGTCGCTCGGCGTGATCATCGTCTCCCGTTCCCAGTCGTTCGCCGTCGACCTGACCGGGTTCCTCTTCGGCGACGTCCTCGCCGTCGGCGCGGGGGACCTGCTCGTGCTCGCCGTCGCCCTCGCCGTCGCACTGGCGGTCACCGCGCTGGGGCACCGGGCCTTCCTCGCGCTGGCCTTCGACGAGCGCAAGGCACACACCCTCGGGCTGCGTCCGCGGTGGGCGCACGCAGCCCTGCTGGGCCTGCTGACGCTGGCGATCGTGGCCTCCTTCCACATCGTGGGCACCCTGCTCGTCCTCGGCCTGCTCATCGCGCCGCCCGCCGCGGCCCTGCCGTGGGCGCGGAGCGTCCACGGGGTGATGGCCGGGGCGGCCGCGCTGGGCGCGACGGCCACGTGCTGCGGACTGCTCCTCTCCTGGCACCTGGACACCGCGGCCGGGGCCACCATCGCGGCCCTCGCCGTCGCCCAGTTCTTCCTCTCCCGGGCGGCCGCCGCCCTCCGGTTCTCCCCCACGCGCCGCCCCGCCGCGGCGGCCGCCGCCGGGCCGGGTGCCCCCGGGCGCGCGGACGCCGCGGCCTCCTTCGACGACCGCCGCCCAGCCGACACGGGAGTGCGCCACTCATGACCGTCCCCAAGCCTGCCGCCCGACACCGCACTTCGCTCGCCGCCTCGCTCGCGCTCGCCGCCGTTCTCGGGGCCGGGTGCGCCGCGGACGGCGGCGGCTCCGCCGGCGGTCCACCGCCGTCCGCCCCGCCGCCGCACGGCCACGTCCCCGGGGCCGAGGAGTCCGCCGAGCAGCAGTCACGTCTGGTGCTGAACGATCCCGCCAGCGGCCAGACGCGGGTGCTGGACCTCGTCACCGGGCAGACGCACGACGTCCCGCCGGTCGAGGGCGCCACCGCGCTGACCACGGACGGGCGGTTCGGCTACTTCCGCACCGACGACGGCCTGTCGGTCCTGGACGCCGGCGCCTGGGCGGTGGACCACGGCGACCACGTCCACTACTACCGCGCGGACATACGCACCGTCGGCCGGATACCCGCGGGGAAGGACGCCGGTGTCCGCGGCGACGCGTCCGTCACCGCCGTGACGACCGAGGCGGAGGGCGCGGCGCTCTACCGGCGCGACGACCTGGAGCACGGACGGATCGGCGCGGGCCGCGACCTCGCGGGGCGGTACGCCGCCGTGATCCCCTTCCGCGACCACCTCGTGGCCGTCCCCGGCGCCGAGGGGGCGGGGGTGCGTGTCCTCGACGGCGCGGGCGAGGAGACGGCCACGCTGGAGACGCCGTGCCGCGAGCCGCGCGGCGACGCCGTGACCCGGCGCGGCGTCGTGCTCGGCTGCGCCGACGGCGCTGTCCTGGTCCGGGCCGAGGGCGCGGACTTCGAGGCGGTCGAGATCCCGTACCCCGACGGCGTGCCGGAGGCGGAACGGGCCACCGACTTCCGGCTCCGGCCCGGGAGCGACACGCTCACGGCGCCGGCCGGGGACGCGGCCGTGTGGGTCCTGGACGTCACCGACCGCACCTGGCGGCGGGTGGAGACGGGGCCCGTCCTCGCGGCCAACACCGCGGGCGAGGGCGCGCCCCTGCTCACCCTTGGCACGGACGGCACCCTGCGCGGCTTCGACGTGGCCAGCGGCAGGCGCACCGCGCAGGTGGCGCTGAACGCCCTGCCCGAGCCGGCGGGGACCCGTGCCGGTGAGCCGGGCGCGCCGGTGATCGCCGTGGACGACAGCCGCGCCTACGTCAGTGACCCGGCCGGAAGGCGGGTCGCGGAGATCGACTACCACGACTCCCTGCGCCTCGCCCGCACCTTCGAGCTGGACATCCGGCCGGGCCTGATGGTGGAGACGGGCCGATGAGACGGAACGCCGCGCACGGACTGCTCCGCCGTCCGATCCCGCTGCTCGTGGGAGTCCTCCTCGCGCTCGGGGCCCTCCCGGCGTGCCAGGCCGCGGGCGACCGGCCGCAGGTGGTGGTGACGACCAACATCCTCGGGGACGTCACGCGCGAGATCGCCGGTGACGAGGCCGAGGTCACCGTCTTGATGCGGCCAGGCGCCGACCCGCACTCCTTCGCGCTGTCCGCGGTCGAGGCGGCCACCCTGGAAGGGGCCGACCTCGTGGTGTTCAACGGACTCGGCCTGGAGGAGAACGTCCTGCGGCACGTCGGCAACGCCCGCCGGGCGGGCGTGCCCGTCTTCGAGGTCGCCGCGGCCGTCGACCCGCTGACCTACCGGACCGACGACGGCGGCCCTGCGGACGGCGGCGGTCGGCCCGATCCGCACTTCTGGACCGATCCCGACCGGATGCGCACGGCCGTCGACCTCATCGCCGACCGGATCGCCGAGCACGTCGAAGGGGTCGACCGGGAGGCCGTGCACGGCAACGCCGAGCGCTACGGCGGGGAACTGGCGGACCTCGCCTCCTGGATGACGCGGACCTTCGCCCGCGTGCCCGAGGACCGCCGGGCCCTGGTGACCAACCACCACGTCTTCGGCTACCTCGCCGACCGCTTCGGCTTCCGCGTCGTCGGAGCCGTCGTCCCCAGCGGCAGCACTCTCGCCTCGCCCAGCTCCTCCGACCTGCGCTCCCTCACCGTGGCCATGCGCGAGGCGGGGGTGCGCACGATCTTCGCCGACTCCTCCCAGCCGCGGCGGCTGGCCGACGTCCTGCGCGACGAGCTGGGCGGCGACGTCCGCGTGGTCGCGCTGCACTCCGAGTCGCTCACCGAGAAGGGCGGCGGCGCGGACACCTACCTCGCGCTGATGCGCGCCAACACCGAGGCCATGACCGCCGGGCTGACCGCCCGCTGACCCGCCGGGCCACCGTCCGTCCGGACGCCTCCGCCCGGCCCCGCACCCCGACCGCGCCGCGAGCCCCGCGGCGTCCGGCCGCACCCCGCGGTCGAGAAAGGAACACCGCAGTGAACCACCCTGTACGCGAGCGCGCCGTCCGAGGCGCCGCGCTCGCCCTCGCGCTGTGCGCCGCCCTCACCGCCTGCGGCGGGCAGGACGCCGACCCCTCGAAGGCCGCGGACGAGGCGACGCCCCACACCGCCGCAGGCGCCGTGCGCCAGCCGCTCGTCGCCACGTTCGACGGCGGCCTCCACGTCCTGGACGGAGCGTCACTGGAGCTCGCCGAGACGCTCGACCTGCCCGGGTTCAACCGCGTCAACCCAGCCGGTGACGACCGCCACGTGATCGTCTCCACCGACGACGGCTTCCGCGTCCTGGACGCCACCGCGCCGCGGTTCACGGACATCGCGTACCCGGGCGCCAAACCCGGCCACGTCGTCCGCCACGCGGGCAGGACCGTGCTGTTCACCGACGGGACCGGCGAGGTCCACGTCTTCGACCCCGCCGACCTCGCCCGTGGCGAGCGGCCCGAGGGCCGCTCCCACACCACCGAGGAGCCGCATCACGGGGTGGCCGTCGAGTTGGCGAACGGCGAGCTGCTCACCACCCTCGGTGACGAGAGCGAGCGCACCGGCGCCGTCGTCCTGGACGGTGAGGACCGGGAGGTGGCCCGCAACGAGGACTGCCCCGGCGTCCACGGCGAGGCCGCGGCCAAGGGCGGGGCGATCGCCGTCGGCTGCGAGGACGGCGTCCTGATCTACCGCGACGGTGAGTTCACCAAGGTGCGCTCCCCGGACGCGTACGGCCGCATCGGCAACCAGGCCGGCAGCGACGCGTCCCCGGTCCTGCTCGGCGACTACAAGAGCGACCCCGAGGCGGAACTGGAGCGGCCCGAGCGCGTTTCGCTCATCGACACTGAGAGCGGCACGCTGCGCCTGGTCGACCTCGGCACCAGCTACTCGTTCCGCTCCCTGGCCCGCGGCCCGCACGGCGAGGCCCTGGTGCTGGGGACGGACGGTGCCGTCCACGTCATCGACCCGGAGCGGGGCGAGGTCACCAGGAGCTTCCCGGCCGTCGGACAGTGGACGGAACCGCTGGACTGGCAGCAGCCCCGGCCCACCCTCTTCGTGCGCGGCCACACCGCGTACGTCAGCGAGCCGGACGAGCGCAGGCTGCACGCCTTCGACGTCGAGTCCGGGGAGAGGACGGCGTCCGTGTCGCTGCCGACGGAGACGAACGAGCTCACCGGGGTCGTCGCGGGGCACTGACGGCCCGGGCCCGGGCGCACCCGGTGGGCGGAGCCCCGCCCACCGGGTGCGCCCGGTGGTCCGGTGGCGCGCCGGCCGGACGGCGGGTGGCGTGTCGGCGTGGCCGCCCGGCGGCCCGCCGCCCGCCCGCGTCCGTCACCGGACCGCGTCGGCCGCCCGGTACCCGGCGCGCTGCCCGGCCACGTGCCGCCGCACGCGGTGCGCGGACGACTCCGCCGCGCCGCCGCCCTCTCCGGCGGACCCCGCGCCCCGGCCGCCGCGGGCGGGCCGCGGCGAAGTCGGCCGGGTGGCCGGGGGCCGCTACACGCCCAACTCGGCCGGAACGCGTCCGGAGCGGACGGCGGCCAGGAGGTCGGCGTGGTCGGCCTCCGTCCGGTCGGCGTAGTCGACGGCGTAGGCGGCCACCGCCTCGTCGAGCTCCTCGCTCTTGCCGCAGTACCCGGCCAGGAGCCGGGGGTCGGCGCTGTGGGCGTGGGCCCGGGCCAGCAGGGCGCCGGTCATGCGGCCGTAGTCGTCCAGCTCGGCCGGGGCCAGCTCCGCGGGGTCGACGCTGCCCTTGCGGTTGCGGAACTGGCGGACCTGGAAGGGGCGGTCCGCCACCGTCGTCCACCCCAGCAGGATGTCGCTGACCACCTGCATCCGGCGCTGGCCGGACACCACGCGCCGCCCCTCGTGCCCGGGCTCCGGCGCGGGGAACCCGCAGTCCGGCAGGTGGGGGGCGAGGACGGAGGCGCGGGCCTCCTTGACCTGGAGGACCAGCGGTTCGCCCCGGTGGTCGGCGAGGAGCACGACGTAGGAGCGGGTGCCGACGCTGCCCGTGCCGACCACCCGGAAGGCCACGTCCTGGACCGTGTGGCGGGCGAGCAGCGGCAGCAGCTCCGGGGAGACCGTCTCCCGGTACGGGCCGAGCGCCGCGGCCACCGCCGCGGCCTCCGCGTCCGCGACGCGGCGCAGCACGGGCGGGGCGTCCACGAAGCGCCGTCCGCCCTCGGGGCACTCCTCGGTCGACTTGGCGGCGAACCGCGCGCTGGTGTTCCCGCGCGCCTTGCGCGCCACGCGCTCCAGCGTGCCCAGCAGGTCGCGCGCGTCGGCGTGCGAGACCAGGTCCTCGTCGGCGATGGCGTTCCACGCGTCCAGCGCCGGCAGCTTCGCCAGGAGCCGCAGCGTGCGCCGGTAGGCCCCGACGGCGTCGAACGCGGCCGTCCGGCAGGCGTCCTCGTCCGCGCCGCCGACCCGGCCGGCCAGGACGAGGGAGGTGGCGAGCCGTTTGACGTCCCACTCCCAGGGGCCGACGGCGGTCTCGTCGAAGTCGTTGAGGTCGATGACCAGGCCGCCGCGGGCGTCGGCGTAGAGGCCGAAGTTGGCCGCGTGCGCGTCGCCGCAGAGCTGGGCGGCCACGCCGGTCACCGGGGTGGCCGCCAGGTCGTGGGCCATCAGTCCGGCCGCGCCGCGCAGGAAGGCGAACGGGGAGGCGGCCATGCGGCCCACCCGGATCGGCGTCAGCTCCGCCACCCGGCCCCGGCTGGACTCCTCGACCGCCGTCACCGCGTCCGGCCGCCGCCCGGCGCGCACCCGCTCGCCCAGGGTGGCGTGGGCCGCGCGGGGCACGCGCTCCCGCAGCGCCTTGCCCGCCCGCTTGGGCGACGCTCCGGGGTCCTCGGCGGGGGAACCGAACCCCGGTACCGGTGGGATGCGCCCCGGTGTCCCCGCTCTCGTGCCGTCCGGCTCCGCCATGCCCGGTCGCCCCCTCGTCGTCGTGCCGTGGTCGTCGTGCCGTGACCGTCGGCCCGCACCGTACCGCCGTTCCGCCCCCGGTGCCGTGACGCGTCAGTGATCTTGCGCGTTTCTGTTTGAACTGAGCGGAGTGTGAACAACTATTGACACGCACATGGCGCCCCGGACAGAGTCGTCATCGCCCCCGTGAGCCCGATTCCGTTTCCGAGGAGCGTCACCGCCATGCCTGAACACCGCGCTGTCCCACGTCGTCTGGTGCTGGGAGGAGCCCTGGCGACGGGTGCGATCGCCGCCGGGGCCGCGACCGCCTCCGCCGCCTCGCCCGGCCGCCCGGCCGCACCGCCCGAGGCCCTCGCCGCGGAGCGGACCCCGCGCCGCGGGCGGGGGCAGAAGTCGATGATCAACGTGCCCTTCGAGGCGTACCGCACGGTCCGGCTCGGGATCATCGGCCTGGGCAACCGCGGCCGGTCCATGGCCCCGGGCTGGGCCGCCGTCCCCGGCTGCACGGTCACCGCCGTCTGCGACGTCCGCGCCGACCGGGCCCGGCGCGTCGCCGACGACCTGGTGTCACGGGGCGCGCCGCGCCCGGCCGAGTACGGCGGCGCCGAGGACTCCTGGGAGCGGATGCTGGAGCGCGAGGAACTCGACCTCGTCTACGTCGCCACGCCCTGGGAGTTCCACCACCGGCAGGGGAGGGCGGCCCTGCTCGCCGGCGCGCACGCCGTCGTCGAACTGCCGATCGCCACCGAGGTCAAGGAGTTGTGGGACCTCGTCGACACCTCCGAGCGGACCCGCCGCCACCTGCTGCTGGCCGAGAACTGCTCCTACGGCCGCAACGAACTGGCGATGCTCAAGATGGCCCACGAGGGCCTGTTCGGCGACATCACCAACGGCCACGGCGGCTACCTGCACGACCTGCGCGAACTGCTGTTCTCCGACACCTACTACACCGACGCCTGGCGGCGGCGGTGGCACACCCGCGTGAACGCCTCCTTCTACGCCATGCACGGGCTGGCCCCGATCGCCGCGGCGATGGACGTCAACCGGGGCGACCGGATGGCCACGCTCAGCGCCACCGCGACCGAGCCGCGGGGGCTGGCCGACTACCGCGAGCGGTTCGTCCCGCGCTCGCACCCCTCCTGGCGCGAGGAGTACGTCAAGGGCGACCTGGTCACCTGCATGATCGGGACGGAGAAGGGCCGCACCATCCGGGCGGAGCACGACGTCAGCTCCCCGCGCCCCTACAGCCGCATCAACACGCTCGCGGGCAGCCGCGGCATCTTCGAGGACTACGCGGGCACGTCGAGCACGGGCGGCCGCGTCTACGTCGAGCCGGACCACAGCGGGCACGCCTGGCGGGACTTCGACGCCTACCGCAAGGAGTTCGACCACTGGCTGTGGAAGAAGATCGGGGACGACGCCGCGAACAACGGCGGCCACGGCGGCATGGACTACGTCCTGCAGTGGCGCACGGTCCAGCTCATGCGGGCGGGCCTGGTGCCCGACATCGACGTCTACGACTCGGCCGCCTGGTGCGCGCCGTTCCCCCTCAGCGCGGAGTCCCTGCGCCGCTCCGGCCGCCCCGTGTCCGTGCCCGACTTCACCCGGGGCGGCTGGGTCAACCTCCGCCTCGGCCTGGACTCCCGCCCCTCCGACATGCCCCCCGTCCCGTGAGCCCGGCGCGTCCGGCCCCCGTACCCCCAGGAGTCACCGTGCGACCTGCCAGACCCTCGCGCCCCGGAGGGCCCGCCCTGCTGCCGCGCCTGCTCGCGCTCGTCCTCGCGGCCCTGGTCGTGCTCGCGCCCGCCCCGGCCGTCGCCGCGCCGGACACCGGGGGCGGGACGGCGGTGGCGATCTCCCCGGTCGACCTGGACGGCCCGGTCATCGCCGACGTCACCGTCACCGTGGAGAACGGCGGCGACCGGCGGATGCGGGACCTGGCCGTGTCGTTCGAGGGCCCCGTCGGCTGGGCGGTCCAGCCGGAGACCCGCACGGTGAAGGGTTCGCTGCGGACCGGGCAGGAGGCCGAGGTGACCTTCCAGCTCCAGGTGCCCGAGCGCCGTCCCGGTCTCGTCGTCCGCCACTTCACCGCCACCGCGACCTACCGGGGCGGGGACGGTGCGGGCAGCGCCACCGCCACCCGGGCCGAGCGCAGCGGCACTCCGCTGGCGCACGTGTCGCAGGCGTACGACACCGTGGGCATCACCGACGAAGCGGCCACCGGCGCCGGGAACTTCGACGGCGAGGGCAACAGCTTCTCCGCGCAGCGGCTCGCCGCGGTGGGCCTCACCCCCGGCGCCCGGGTCGAAGCCCTGGGCGCCGAGCTGACCTGGCCCGACGTGCCGGCCGGGACGGCGGACAACGTGGCGAGCGCCGGGCAGGCGATCGCCCTGCCGGGGGAGGGGAGCAAGGTCGTCCTGCTCGGCTCGGGCGTGGGCCGGCAGGCCACCGGGAGCCTGACCGTCCACTACACCGACGGCTCCACCTCCAGCGGCTCGTTCGGCTTCCCCAACTGGTCCTTCCAGGACACCGGGGCGCACGGCGCGACGCTGGTCGCGGCGACGGACGGCCGCAACCGCCCGGACGGGTACGGCAACGCGGGCATCGACTACAACGTCTTCGCCCACGCCGTGCCGCTCGACGCGGGCAAGACCGTGGAGTTCGTGGTCCTGCCGGCCAACGCGGCCGTGCACGTCTTCGACCTGGCCCTCGCCCCCTGACGGACGGGCGCCCCCTCCGGCGCACCGGCCGGAGGGGGCGCCCGGTGTGTGCGGGCGGCCCGCCGCTCACACCGTGATGACCTCGACGCCCGCCTCGCGGAGCCGGGTCGCGGCCTCGGCGGGCAGGCCGGTGTCGCTCACCAGGACGTCGATGCGGTCCAGACCGCAGATGCGGGCGAAGGCGCGGCGGCCGGTCTTGGAGGAGTCGGCGGCCACGACCACCCGCTGCGCCCGCTCGGTGAAGAGCCGGCTGACGCTGGCCTCGTCCTCCTGGTGCGTCATGACGCCCAGGTCCGGGTCGATGCCGTCCACGCCCAGGACGACGACGTCCAGGACGACCTCCCGCAGTACGCCCACGGTCAGCGGGCCGACCAGCTCGAAGGTCTGCGGGCGGGCCACCCCGCCGGTGGTGACGATCTTGATCTGCGGTCGCACGGCGAGGTCGGCGGCGATGTTGAGGGCGTTGGTGACGACGGTCAGCACGGGGGCCACCGGGGCGCCGGGCTCCCGGACACCGCCGCCCCCGGTGCGCAGCGCCAGGGCGCGGGCCACCTCCGTCGTGGTGGTGCCGCCGTTGAGCCCGACCACGTCGCCGTCGCTCACCAGCTTGGAGACGGCCGCGGCGATGCGCTGCTTCTGCGAGGTCTGGCGCGAGGACTTGTACCGCAGCGGCAGCTCGTAGGAGACGCCGTGCGCGATGGCCCCGCCGCGGGTGCGCACGAGCATGTGCTGCTCGGCCAGTTCGTCCAGGTCCCTGCGGATCGTGGCTCCGGAGACCTCCAGTGCGGTGGCCGCCTCCTCCACCTCGATCCGTCCCTTGGCGGCCAGCAGTTCCAACAGCGTGCTCCACCGCTGGTGTTTGGACATCCTCGCCACTCCTCCCTGGGCGCCCGCGACCCGGCTCCCCATCGAGGGCACCGTCTCACATCGCGCCAACCGGTGTTCAAACTTGCAAGAAGATAGTAAGTTCAGCGCAGCTTCGCTCATCCGAAGCGAGTGCTCATGCACCTTCCGAGCATTCCGACGGCGCAAAAGGCGGTATCGGCAGTGAACAAGCGCATCCTCAGAGCCCTGGCGGTCGCCGCGTGCGGTGCCCTCACCCTCACGGCGTGCGGCAGCGGCGGTTCCTCCGACGGCTCCGTCACCCTCAAGCTCGTCGCCGCCGACTACGGCGACCAGGCGTCCAACAGCTCCAGCCGCTACTGGGAAGGCGTGGCCACGGCCTTCGAGAAGGCCCACCCCGGCATCACGGTCGACGTGCGGGTCATCAACTGGAACGAGATCGACTCCCAGGTCAAGACCATGATCCAGAGCGGCAACGTGCCGGACGTCCTGCAGACCGGCGGATTCGCGGACAAGGTCGCCGACGACCTGCTCTACCCGGCCGAGGAGGTCCTCTCCCCGGGGACCCGGGACAACCTCGTGGACTCCTTCGCCCGGGCCGGCGAGGTGGACGGGGTGCAGTACGGCATCCCCTTCGTCTCCTCCTCGCGCGTGCTGTTCTACAACAAGGACCACTTCGCCCAGGCCGGGATCAGCGAGCCCCCCACCACCTGGGACGAGCTGCGGGAGACCGCCGAGACCCTGGCCGGGAAGGTCCCGGGGGTGACCCCCTACGCGCTGCCGCTCGGACCCGAGGAGGCGCAGGGCGAGTCGCTGATCTGGGAGCTGGGCAACGGCGGCGGCTACACCGACGCCGACGGCGACTACACCCTGGACAGCCGGCCCAACGTCGAGACGTTCCGATGGCTGCGGGACAACCTCGTCGAGCCGGGCCTCACCTACGCCAACCCGGCCACCACCGACCGCAAGACCGCCTTCGCGGACTTCGCCGCCGGCCGCACGGCCATGCTCAACGGCCACCCCTCGCTGCTGGGGATGGCCGAGGAGGGCGGGGTCGACCACGGCGTGGCGCGCATCCCCGGGCGGTCCGGGCCGCTGGACGCCACGCTCGGCGTCGCCGACTGGATGATGGCCTTCCGGCAGAACGGCCACCAGGAGGAGATCAGGAAGTTCCTGGACTTCGCGTACTCCAAGGAGCACACGACGGAGTTCATGGAGACCTACGACCTGATGCCGGTCACCGAGGACACGCTGGAGGAGCTCAAGTCGGGCGCGGACGAGGACATGGCCCTGTTCTACGAGGTGCTGCCCGACGCCCGCTTCTACCCGCTGGGCAACACCACCTGGGACGCCGTCTCCGCCCGGATCAAGCGCAGCGGCGGCACCGCGGTCAGCGAGGACCCGAAGAAGGTGCTCGGCGACCTCCAGCAGCAGGCCGAGCAGATCGTGGCCGACCAGTAGGCCCGCGCACCGCCGCACGCAGACCCGGAAGGCACCCCGTGTCCACGCACACCGAACCCGTCGGGCCGTCGCGCCCCACACCGCCCACGCCACCGCCGCAGGACCCCGGCGGGCCGGCCCGCCGCAGGAGCGGCTCCTCCCTCGGCAGACTCGGCCCGCTGCCCTGGATCGGCCCGGCCGTCGCGCTCATCGTGCTCGTCGTGCTCTGGCCCGTCTACGAGATGGCGCGCACCTCGTTCCTGAACATCAGCGTCAGCGGCTTCGTCCGCGGCTCCGCGGGGCTGGACCAGTACCGGCAGCTCTTCGCCGACCCCGACCTCGGCTCCGTCGTCGTCGCCACCGTGGTGTGGACGGCGGCCGTCGTGGGGTGCACGATGCTGGTCTCCCTGGCCCTGGCCCAACTCTTCCACCAGCGCTTCCCCGGGCGGCGGGTCACCCGCTGGGCGCTCATCGCCCCGTGGGCGGCCTCCGTGCTGATGACCGCCGTCGGCTTCCGCTGGATGCTCGACCGCACCGCCGGCGTCCTCAACACGCTCATGGTCGACCTCGGGCTCGTCGACGGGCCCCGGGACTGGCTCGGTGACCCCGCGACCGCGTGGCCGTGGCTGATGTTCGTCGCGGTGTTCGTCTCGCTGCCGTTCACCACGTACACCCTGCTGGCCGGGTTGCAGACCGTCCCCGACGAGGTCTACGAGGCCGCCCGGGTCGACGGTGCCGGGCCCTGGCGGACCTACCGGCTGATCACGCTGCCCCTGCTGCGCCCGGCGGCGCTCGTCGGCATCGTCATCAACCTGATCAACGTCTTCAACTCCTTCCCCGTCATCTGGGCCATGACCCGGGGCGGCCCCGACAGCCAGACCGCCACCACGACCGTGTTCATGTACCAGCTCAAGAGCGACGACATCGGCCAGTCCGCCGCGATGTCGGTGGTCAACTTCGCGCTGGTCGTCGTGATGGTCCTGGTCTTCCTCCGGGTCAGCCGCTGGAACAAGGAAGGGGCATGATGTCCGCACCCACGACGACCACCCCCGGCCGCCGACCCGCCGCCGCGCGCCCCGAACCCGCGACCGCCCGCCGCCCCGCCGGGCGCCGCCCGGCCGCCGGTAACCGTCCGGCGCCGCGCACCGTGGTGTTCGCGGTGCTGGCCTGGCTGCTGGCCATCGTGTTCCTGCTGCCGTACGTCGAGATGGTCATCACCGCGCTGCGTCCGGCCGGTGAGCTGCGCGACGCCACCTACCTGCCCGGCCAGTTCGTGTGGTCGAACTTCGTGGAGGTGTGGCGCGACTCGAACCTGGGCCACAACCTGCGCGTCAGCCTGCTGGTCGCCGGCGGCTCGACGCTCCTGGTGCTGCTCGTGGCGCTGCCCGCCGCCTACTACACCGCGCGCATGCGCTTCCGCGGCCGGACCCTGTTCCTGCTGCTGGTGCTCGTCACCCAGATGTTCCAGCCGACCTCCCTGCTCGTCGGTCTGTACCGGCAGTTCTACCAGCTCGACATGCTCAACTCGGTCTGGACGCTGATCCTGTGCAACGCCGCCTTCAACCTGGCGTTCGCGGTGTGGATCCTGACCGCCTACATCTCCTCCGTGCCCGTGCAGTTGGAGGAGGCCGCGATGATCGACGGACTCGGCCGCTTCGGGGCGATGTTCCGCGTGACGCTCCCGCTGGCGATGCCCGGCGTCGTCACGGCGGTGATCTTCACCTTCATCGCCGCGTGGAACGAGTTCGTGATGGGCCTGACCCTCTCCACCGTTCCGGAGAGCCAGCCGCTGACGGTGGGTATCAACAGCTTCATCGGCAACTACAGCGTCCAGTGGAACTACCTGTTCGCCGCCTCCGTGATCGCGATCGTGCCCGTCGTGGTCCTGTTCGCCTTCATCGAACGCCACGTGGTGTCCGGTCTGACCGCCGGCTCGGTGAAGTAGTCCCGCCCGGGACGCCGTCACCCGCGCCGGGACCCGCACCCGTCCATCCCCCTGTCCTCCGAGGAGCTTGCATGTCCGGCACCAGCCCGTCCCGCACGGCGGTCGAGATCGCCTCACAGCCCGCCACCTGGCGGCAGGCGGTCCAGGCCCTGCCCGCCCAGGCCGCGCCGTTGCCCCGCGCGGGCGAACGCGTCGCCGTCGTCGGCTGCGGGACGTCGTGGTTCATGGCCCAGTCCTACGCGGTGCTGCGGGAGTCCGGGGGGCACGGCGAGACCGACGCCTTCGCCGCCTCGGAGTTCCCCGCGGGCCGCCGCTACGACCGGGTCCTGGCCATCACCCGCTCCGGCACCACCACCGAGGTCCTCGACCTGCTGCGCGGCCTGCGCGGCACCGTGCCCACCGGCGCCGTCACCGCCGACCCCGGCACGCCCGTCATGGGCGCCGCCGACCACGTGGCCGTCCTGGACTTCGCCGACGAGGAGTCCGTCGTCCAGACCCGGTTCGCGACGACGACGCTGGCCCTGCTGCGCGCCCACCTCGAAGCGCACGACGCCCTGCCCCCGGGCGTGGTGCCGCTGGAGCAGGCCGCGCGGGACGCGGAGCGCGCCCTCACCGCGCCGCTGCCGGCGGCCGCGCGCGCCGCCGAGCAGGTCACCTTCCTCGGCACCGGCTGGACGTGCGGGCTGGCCCTGGAGGCCGCGCTGAAGATGCGCGAGGCCGCCGGGGCCTGGACCGAGGCGTACCCGGCGATGGAGTACCGGCACGGCCCCATCAGCATCACCGGGCCGGACCGGGTGGCCTGGGTGTTCGGCGCCCCGCCGCCCGGGCTCGCCGACGACGTGCGCGGGGTCGGGGGCACCCTGGTCGCCGACTCCGGCACGGGCCCGGGTGGCCTGGACCCGCTCGCCGACCTCGTCCGGGCCCAGCGGCTGGCCGTCGCCGCCGCCGAGGCCCGCGGCTGCGACCCGGACCGCCCGGCCCACCTGTCCCGCTCGGTCGTCCTGAGCGACGCGCATGCCTGACCGCGCCCCCGCGCCCCCGCCCACCGCCGGGCCCGCCGACCGGGGCGTCGCCGGGGCCGGTGCCGCGTACGGCGCCGACACCGCGGAAGCCCCCTACGCCGCCGACACCGCGGAATCCGCTCACGCCGACGCCCGCGACGCCGACGCCCGCGGCACCGTCGTCGCGCTCGACGTCGGCGGCACCGGTATGAAGGGGGCCCTGTTCGACGCCGCGCTGCGCCCGCTGGCCACGCTGCACGAGCCGACGCCCCGATCCGCGGGCCCCGGCGCCGTCGTCGAGGCCGCCGCCGGGGCGGTCCGCCGGCTCGCCGGGCAGGCCGCGGCGCAGGGGCTGGAGGTGCACCACGCCGGGGTCGTCGTCCCCGGCGTGGTGCACGAGCGGGCACAGCTCGCCGTCCGCTCGGTCACCCTCGGCTGGCGGGACCTCCCGCTGGCCGCGACGCTCGCCGCCCGCACCGCGCTGCCCGTCACCCTCGGCCACGACGTCCGCGCGGGCGGCCGGGCCGAGGCCGCACTGGGCGCGGCGCGGGGCGCGCGGAACGCGCTGTTCGTCGCCCTCGGCACCGGCGTGGCCGCCGCCCTCGTGTGCGACGGCGAGCCCGTGCGCGCCCGGGGACACGCCGGGGAGCTCGGCCACCTCGTCGTGGACCCGGAGGGCGCGCCCTGCCGCTGCGGCGCGCGCGGCTGCCTGGAGACCGTCGCCTCGGCCTCCGCCGTCGCCGCCGCGTACACCGCCCGCACCGGCGCGTCCGTCACGGGGGCGGCCGACGTCGCGGAGCTGGTGCGGCGCGGCGACGGCGCCGCCCGGGCGGTCTGGCGACGGGCCGTGGACGCCCTGGGCACCGCCCTGGCCGCGAGCGTCACCCTGCTCGGTTCGGAGCGCGTGGTGCTCGGCGGCGGGCTCGCGGCCGCCGGGGAGCTGCTCCTGGAGCCGGTGCGCGCCGGGCTGGCCGAGCGCCTGACGTTCCAGCCCCGGCCGTCCGTCGTCGCCGCCGCGCTGGGCGGGCGGGCCGGCTGCGTCGGCGCCGGGCTGCTGGCCTGGCGCGCCGTGGCCGGGCACGCGGGCGACGCGGTGGGCGACGCGGTGGGCGCGAACGGGGGCCGCCGGTGATCCTCACCGTCACGCTCAACGCCGCCCTCGACGTCACCTACGGCGTCGAGCGCCTGGCCCCGCGCTCCTCGCACCGCGTCGAGGCGACGCACGAGCGGGCCGGTGGAAAGGGCGTGAACGTGTCCCGGGTGCTGCGCGCCCTGGGCCACGAGACCGTCGCGACCGGGCTGTGCGGCGGCCCCACGGGCGACGCCGTGCGGCGCGACCTGGCGGCCGCCGGGCTGCCGGACGCCTTC
The DNA here is from genome assembly GCF_026262575.1 of Streptomyces marinisediminis. GTDB lineage: Bacteria > Actinomycetota > Actinomycetes > Streptomycetales > Streptomycetaceae > Streptomyces > Streptomyces marinisediminis. The sequence goes on along the minus strand of NZ_JAPKFL010000024.1, from coordinate 17,070 downwards.
GTGCCCATCGCCGCGGACTCCCGGCGCACGGTCACCGTCGTCTCCCGGGAGGACGGTGACGCCACCGTGTTCAACCCGGCGGGCCCGCCCGTCCAGGAGGCCGAGTGGCGGGCGTTCACCGCCCGCTTCCAGGCGCTCGCCGCCCGCGCCGCCGTCGTCGTCCTCAGCGGCAGCCTGCCGCCGGGCGCGCCGGCCGACGCCTACGCCCGGCTCGTCCGCGACGCGGCCGGGGCGGGCGCCGCCACCGTCCTGGACACCAGCGGCCCGCCCCTCCTGGCCGGGGTCGCCGCCCGCCCCGACGTGGTCAAGCCCAACGCCGCCGAACTCGCCGCCGCCACGGGCACGGCCGACGTGCCCACCGCCGCCGCCGCGCTGCGGCGGCACGGGGCGGCGGCCGTCGTCGCCTCGCGCGGCCCCGCGGGTCTGTACGCCGTCACCGCGCGGGGGAGCTGGCGCGCGGTCCCCGCCGAGGAGCTGGCCGGAAACCCCACGGGTGCGGGCGACGCCTGCGTCGCGGCCCTCGCCGCCGGCCTCGCTGCCCGTACGCCCTGGCCCGAAACCCTGCGCGACGCGGCGGCCCTGTCGGCGGCGGCCGTGCCGTGCCCCGTCGCCGGGGAGTTCGACGCCGACACCTTCCACCGCCTGCGCACCTCGACTCCCGTGGAGGAGATACGCCATGCCCCTCGTACCGAGCGATGAGCTCTTCCGCACCGCCGCCGAGGAGGGCGGGGCGGTGGGAGCCTTCAACGTCCTGCAGATCGAGCACGCCGAGGCCATCGTCGCCGGTGCCGAGTCCGCCGGACGCCCGGTGATCCTGCAGATCAGCGAGAACACCGTGCGCTACCACGGCGCCCTCGCGCCGGTCGGCCTGGCCACGCTCGCCGTCGCGCGCGCCGCGCGGACACCGGTCGTGGTCCACCTCGACCACGCCGAGTCCGCCGACCTCGTCCGGGAGGCGGTCGCACTGGGCCTGAACTCCGTCATGTTCGACGCGGCGGCCCTGCCCTACGCCGACAACCTCGCCGCCACCCGGGACGTCACCGCCTACTGCCACGCGCGCGGCGTGTGGGTGGAGGCCGAACTCGGCGAGGTGGGCGGCAAGGACGGCGCCCACGCCCCCGGCGTGCGCACCGACCCCGACGAGGCGCGCGCCTTCGCGGCCGGCACCGGCGTCGACGCCCTCGCCGTGGCGGTCGGCAGCTCGCACGCCATGCACACCCCGATCGCCCGGCTCGACCTCGCCCTCATCGCGCGGCTGCGGGACGCGGTGGACGCCCCGCTGGTGCTGCACGGCTCCTCGGGCGTCCCCGACGCGGACCTCGGCCGCGCGGTGGAGGCGGGCATGCGCAAGGTGAACATCTCCACCCGCCTCAACCAGACGTTCACGCGGGCCGTCCGCGAGACCCTGGCCGAGCACCCGGCGCTGACCGACCCCCGCCGGTACCTCGCCCCCGCCCGCGCCGCCGTGGCGAGCGAGGTGGCCCACCTCCTGCGCCTCCTCCACCCCGCGTGATCCCGCGCACGTCCCCGTGACCACCCAGGCGCGGGAGCGCCACCGGCCCACCGGCGCCCGCCGCGGGTCGGCGTCCGGCTGCGGGCGGACGCCCGGCCGTCGCGCCCCGCACGCCGGCGCGGTGGACCGGTGCCACCCGGCCCTACCGCGCGCGCCGCTGGACCAGCGGGCGCGGGAGCGGGTTCAGCGGCGGCGGGGGGCGGCGCGGCGGTTGCCGGAGCGGCCGCCGGGAGCCTTCCTCGCGCGGGAGCGCTTTTCCTGGGGCTCCGGGGCGGCGGGGCGGCGGCCGCGGGTGCTGTTGACCGTCCGGCCCCGGACGATGCCGATGAAGTCCTCGACCGGGTCGGTGGTGCGGTCCTGCGGCCACGCCAGCGCGACGCTGGAGCACGGGGCGTCGGTCACCGGCCGGTAGGTGAGGTCCCGGCGGTGGTGCAGGCGGGCCAGGGACTGCGGCACGACGAGCAGGCCGACGCCCGCCGCCACCAGCTCCACCGCGTCCCCCGTGGTGGCCGGGCGGTCCAGCGCGGGGCGGCCGGGGCGGATCTCCCAGTCCAGCGTGTCGTCCAGGGGGTGGAAGACCACCTCGTCGGCCAGCTCCTCCGCGCGCACCTCGTCCGCCGCCGTCACGAGGTGGTCCTTCGGCACGACGACCACCGTCGTCTCGGTGTAGAGGGGGATGGCGCTGAACACCGTGCGGTCCACGGGCAGCCGCAGCAGACCGGCGTCGGCCTCGCCGCGCAGCAGGACGTCGCAGGCGTCGGCGGCGGGGACGTCGAGGAGGTGCAGCGGCGACCGGGGCATCCGCTCCTGCCACGTCCGCACCCACTTGCCGGGCGTCACGCCGGGGACGTACGCGAGGCGGAACGGGGGCGGGGGTGCTGCGGAGCCGGTCACCCGGCCAGGTTACCGGGCGTGGTCGGGGACCGGGCCGGCGCTCGATACCCTGGACCCCATGACGTCGCACCGCTCCACCCAGACCATGAAACCCGCGACCGCCGCCAAGAAGCTGGGTGTGTACCTCCAGGCCACCCCCGCGGAGTTCCAGGAGGGCGTCGTCTCCCGCGACGAGCTGAACGCGCTCCAGGCCGACCCGCCCGAGTGGCTGCGGGACCTGCGGCGCGACGGCCCGCACCCGCGCCCGGTGGTGGCGGCGAAACTCGGCGTGTCCATCTCCGGACTGGCCCGGGGCGGCGTCACCGAGCCGCTCACCAGCGAGCAGATCGAGGAGCTGAAGCGGGCGGAGCCGGAGTGGCTGCGCCAGGAGCGCGCCACGCAGGCCGAGGTCCGCAAGGAGGCCGCGCGCGTGAAGCGGAAGCAGGCCGAGGAGCGACAGGCCCGGGCCGACGCCGCCGGTGCGCGCGGAGGCGCGGGCCGCTGACCGGTGCCCCGGGCCCCGGCAGCCGGATCTCGGCGTGCCGCCCGCGCGTCGGCGGGGCGGTCGGCCCGGCGCGGCGCCGACGCAGCCCGCACCGGCCGCTCGTCCCGGCCCGGGCGGCCCGGACCGGCTGACCGCCCGGGTGCCCCGTGCCACCCGTGCGTTCCCGCGCGCTGAGCCGGTGGCACCGCCACCCCTGCCCGCCGGGCGGCGGGCCGCCCCGGGTGATGCCGCCGCCGGTCGCCATCACCTTCACGACGTCGACGCCGCGCGCCACGTTGCGCCGGACCAGCTCCCGGGCCGCGTCCGCGTCCGCCACCTCGCCGCCCAGGAACCAGCAGTGCCCGCCCGGCACGGTCAGCGGGGTGCCGGCCGTCAGGAGGCGCGGGCCGGGCAGCCGCCCGCGTGCGATGCCCTCCCGGAGCCGGACGGCCAGGCCGCCCCGGTCGCCGAGGTCGCGCGCCGTGGTGACGCCGGTGCGCAGGAGCTGGTGCGCGTGGCGGGCCATCCCCGCGCGCAGGTCCTCGGGGACGACGTGCACCGGGCGCGCCAGCGTGGGGGTCCGGGAGCCCTGGCCGGCCCGCGCCACGGTGTCCCCGGACCCCGCGTCGAGTAAGTAAGGCTTACCTAACTTATGGTGGTCCCGAGGCAGACCGGCCCTGCGCTTCACCGTCCGGGGCCGACGACTCCCGACTCCCCGAGAGCGAGCAGCCGATGACCACGGCGACGCCCCCCGGCGGCCTGTGCCCCGCGCCCGCCACGGCCGTGCGGCCCGCCACGGCGCGGGACGCCCCGGCCCTGTACCGCCTGTCCCGCCCCTTCGTCCGCGCCGGGGCGCTGCGCGCACGGCCCCCCGAGCGGTACGCGCGCGACGCGGGCGAGTTCCTCGTCGCCCACGGGGCGGGAGGTTGCGCCCACGGGGCGGGAGGCGGCGTCCACGGGGCGGGAGGTGGCGTCCACGGCTGCGTGGCCCTGCGCTGCCACCCGCCACTAAACGGCTCGGGTTCCGAGCGCCCCGCGGTGGTCTACAACTTCTGCGTGGCGTCGGCCAGCCAGGGCCGGGGAGTCGGCTCGGCCCTGCTCGCGGCGGTACTCGCCACGGCGAGGGCGCGCTCGGTGACGACGGTCTTCACCGCCACCACCGGCGACGGGGCGCTCTTCCTGCGGCACGGGTTCACCGCGTGCGACGGCGACGGCGCACCCGCCGCCTGGCGCGTCGCCCTCGACCCGCGCCGCGGCTCCACCGTCCTGCGCCTGCCCCTGACCGGGGCGGCCTGACGGCCCCGGCCCTGGGCCCCGGGGCCCAGGGACCCCGGGCGCCCGCCGGGAGCGGCCGGCGCTCAGGACCGGGGTGGCCGGGCGCGCCGGCGCGTGCCGGCCCGGCGCACGGGACGGTCCGTCCGCGCGCCCCACCGGACACCGGCCCACCCGCCGGGCACCCCGCACACGCGGAGGACGGCGCGCGGCAGGTGCGCGCGCTCCCGCGTGGCCCCGGAGCGAAAGGGGAGGGGAGGGGCACCGCGGGCGGGTCGGTCGCGGCCCCGGCGCGCCGCCGGTGTCGCGACCGGGCGGACCGTGCGCGACGCCGCACCGCGCCGGGGCGCCTGCGCCCGTCCGCCCGCACCGCGGCCGCGGTGCGGGCGGGGGGCCTCAGTAGAGTTCGACGATGCTCGGCGCGGCGAAGACGTGCCGGGCGCGGTGTTCGCCGCCGATGCGGATTACCGCGTCGGCCCGGTCGGGGTCCGCGCGGGTCTCCTTCGCGATCAGCGCGCGGTGCGTCGCGCACGTCGGGCAGGCGGCGTCCCAGTCGGGCAACTGGTCCTCGTGCGCGTCGGCCAGGTGCTGGGCCAGGCCGACCTGGGTGGAGAAGACCGAGTCCATCGGGTCGGGGTCCACACCGGGCCCGTGCGCGCGCCAGTGCTCCTCGGTGGCCCGCTGCGCGTCCTTCATCCACCGGTACCGGTCGGCGCACTCCTGGCACGCCCACATCCAGGCCGGTGGCAACGGCCATGCGTCCTCGGGCCGGGGCTCGCGCGCGCTCATTCCCACACGGTAGCCGAGCCGCCGCGGCCGTGCGGGCGGTTCGGCCGCACCGGCCCGCTCGCCCGAATGCGCGTGGGGCGGACCCGGATGAAGCGCGCGGGCGCGGGTACGTTGCGTGGAAGTGAGCTACCCCCGCGACGCCCGGCCCGAGCCGCCGGCCGACGAGACGCCCGACCCCCGGCGCTGGCAGGCGCTGGCCGTCTGCCTGATGGCCGGCTTCATCACGCTGCTGGACGTCTCCATCGTCAACGTGGCCCTGCCCGCCATCCGGGACGGCCTCGGCGCGAGCGCCGGAGCCATCCAGTGGGTGGTGGCCGGGTACGCGCTCTCCTTCGGCCTGTTGCTCGTGCCCGCCGGGCGGGTGGGCGACGCCCGGGGGCGGCGGCTGCTGTTCATGACCGGACTCGCCCTGTTCGCCGTGGCCAGCGCGCTGTGCGGGCTCGCGCAGTCCCCGGCGTGGCTGGTGGCGGCGCGGTTCGGGCAGGGGCTGGCGGGCGGGATCGTCACCCCGCAGGTCTCCGCGCTCATCCAGCAGCTCTTCCGCGGCGCCGAACGGGGCAGGGCGTTCGGCATGTTCAGCGCGGTGATCGGCGTGTCCACCGCCGTCGGGCCGGTGCTGGGCGGCGGCATCATCACCCTGTTCGGCGCCGAACACGGCTGGCGCTGGATCTTCTTCGTCAACCTGCCGGTGTGCCTGGTGGCGTTGGTCCTGGCCCGCCGTCTCCTGCCCGGGCCCGAGGACGCGGCGCGCCCGTGCGCGCGGGACCTCGACCCGCTCGGCGTCGTCCTGCTGGGCGCGGGGGTCGGCCTGCTGCTGCTCCCGCTGGTGCAGGAGCGCCAGTGGCCGGGCGCGGCCAAGTGGCTGCTGGTCCCGCTGGCCGCCGCGGTGCTCGTGCTCTTCGTCCACTGGGAGCGCCGCCACGCGCGGCGGGCGCAACCGCTCATCGACCTGCGGCTGTTCCGGCTGCGCTCGTACACCCTCGGCTCGCTGCTCATGCTCGCCTACTTCGCGGGCTTCACCTCGATCTTCTTCGTCTTCACCCTCTACCTCCAGTCCGGGCTGGGCTACAGCGCGCTCATGGCGGGACTGGCGGTGACCCCGTTCGCGCTGGGTTCCGCGCTCGCGTCGGTGGTCAGCGGCCGGCTGGTCGCCCGCTACGGCCGTGGGCTGGTCGTCGGCGCGCTGGTCGTCGTCGCCCTCGGGCTGAGCCTGGTGGTGGTCGCGGTGGCGTTCGTCCCGGGCCGTGGGGTGGGGTGGGCGGTGGCCGGGCCGCTGCTGATGGCCGGGCTCGGCGGGGGCTCGGTCATCGCGCCCAACCAGACGCTCACCCTGGCCGCCGTGCCACCCGCGCAGGGCGGCAGCGCCGCCGGGGTGCTCCAGACCGGCCAGCGCATCGGCTCGGCCGCGGGCATCGCGGCGACCGGCAGCGTGTTCTTCTCCCGCCTGGCGGCCACCGGCGACGACTGGGCCAGCGCGTTCCGCTTCAGCCTGGGCGTCTCGGTGGCCTTCGTGCTGGTCGCCCTGCTGGTCGCCCTGGCCGACCTGCGCACCCGGCGGCAGGACGCGCAGACGCCGACGGACGGCCGGTCGCGCCGGGGAGAGCTGGACAGATCGGTGCGGGATGAGTAGACAGGCACCCCAAGCTCCCGGCGGACGGGTTGATCCGGTCGACGACCCCTCCGCCGGGAGTTTCGGCTTCCCCGTGCCCCGACACCGCGTCAGTCGCCGCGGCAGCCGGGCCCGGCGGAGCCGGAGTCAGGACGTGCGCACGCCCCGGCGACAGGGGTGCACCGACCACACGCCCACCCGCGAGGTATCCATGGACACCGAATCACCCCTGACGCGCATACCCGGCCCTGCCCACGCCCCACAGGCGGCCGCGCCACAGGCTCCCGCCCCACGGGCGGCCGCGCCCGCCCCGGCCGCCGCGCCCGCCCCGGCCGCCGCGGACGCACCGGCCTCCGCGCGCCCCGACGCCGTCGCCGACCGGGCGGAGGCCGAGGACTTCCTGCGGCAGTTCCACACCGAGCAGCCCGAGCAGCCGGTGCCGCTCGCCCAGCGGCTGCACCAGGTCCGCGCCGCCATCGACCGCACCGGCACCTACCGGCACACCACCGAGGAGCTGGCCTTCGGCGCCCGCGTCGCCTGGCGCAACGCCAGCCGCTGCATCGGACGCCTGTACTGGAACAGTCTGCGCGTCCTGGACCGCAGGGACGCGACGACGCCCGACCAGATCCACGGTCACCTGTGCGAGCACTTGCGCCAGGCCACCAACGGCGGCCGCGTCCGGCCCGTCATCTCCGTCTTCGCCCCCGACACGCCCGCCCGGCCCGCTCCGCGGGTGTGGAACGACCAGCTCGTGCGCTACGCCGGATACCGCCGCGCCGACGGCACCGTGCTCGGCGACCCGGCCTACGTGGAGTTCACCGACCTCGTGCGCCGCCTCGGCTGGCAGGCGCCCGAAGGCCCCTTCGACGTGCTGCCCCTGGTGATCGAGACCGCAGGGGACAAGCCGCAGCTCTTCGACGTCCCGCCCGAGCTGGTCCTCGAAGTGCCCCTGACCCACCCCGGCAACGCGGCCATCGACGCGCTCGGGCTGCGCTGGCACGCCGTCCCGGCGATCGCCAACATGCGGTTACGCGTCGGCGGCGTCGACTACCCCTGCGCGCCGTTCAACGGCTGGTACATGGGCACCGAGATCGGCGCCCGCAACCTCGTCGACGAGGACCGCTACAACCTGCTGCCCGTCATCGCCGCCTGCCTGGGCCTGGACACCGGGGACGACGCCACGCTGTGGCGCGACCGGGCGCTCGTGGAGCTGAACGTGGCCGTGCTGCACTCCTTCCGGGCGGCCGGCGTCAAGATCACCGACCACCACACCGAGTCCCGGCACTTCCTCACCCACCTCGCCAGGGAGGAGCGCAACGGCCGGAGCGTGCCGACGGACTGGAGCTGGATCGTCCCCCCGGTCTCCGGCGGCATCACCCCCGTCTTCCACCGCTACTACGACGAGGCGGAGCTGCGCCCCAACTTCTCCCTCGACCAGCGCGCGCGACCTCGGCCGCGGCCGGTGCCCGGTCGGGCACTGACCCGGGCGCGGGCGGGGAGGGGGACGGGGCCGCGCCCGCGTCCCCGCCCGGCGCCGCCCGCGCCACCGGGTCGCGGGCCGCTCAGGGCCGGCGCGGGGCGGGGCGGTCGACGCTGTGCCGGACGAGGTCGCAGGCGTACTGGAACTCCTCCGTCAGCCGCGCCGCCTCCACCAGCATGACGCCGTAGGGCCGGCTCAGGTCGTCCACGGGCAGGGGGCTGCGCTCGGTGGTCTCCGCGAGGCGGCGCCACATCTCCTGGGCTTCCTCGGCGGCCTCGCCCAAGGCGGTCGACTGCGCGGCCAGCCGGTCCTCGTCCACCTCTCCGAGCTGCCGGCTGATCGCCGCCAGGCAGGCCAGGAGGTCGCCGTAGCCGTGCAGGAAGTCCCCGTACCCGGTGGACTCCTCGCGGTCGTGCCACTGGTCGAGGCTGCGGGTGAGGGAGACCAACTGCGAGCAGACGCGCTCCAGCGCCTCGACGACCGCCTGGTAGCCGGAGAACGTCTCCCCCGCGCGGTGGCGGTGCAGGAGCCGGCGGGGGTTGTACCACAGGCTCTCGCGCGCCGTCTCCATGGCGGAGTACGCCTGCGTCACCGTGCCGGACAGGGCCGCGGCCCGCCGCCGCCAGTGCCCGGTGCGCTCCTCGTCCAGCTCCCGCTCTTCGCGCAGGGCCGGGTGGATGTCGCTGATCAGGTCGCACACCGAGTGGGCGAGGTTGCGCACGCCGTACTCGGCGCTGCGATAGCGCATCGGCGGTAGCACCAGCAGGTTCACCGCCACGCCCACCCCGCAGCCGACCAGCACGAGCACGATGATCTGACCGAGGGCGTTCAGGCGGTCCGGCGTGCTGGTGGCGGCGATGTAGCTGGAGAAGGCGAAGAACGCGGCCGTCGCCACCTGGCTGCCCTGGGCACCCAGGTGGCGCCACCGTCCGATGGTGAGGGCGGCCAGGGCGACGAGGGCGAAGGTCATCAGATCGGGCCCGGCCAGGAAGCCCAGCACCCCCTGGAGCGCGACGCCGGCCACGACGGCGCCGACGTACCGCAGCGCCTGCACCACCGACTGGTACACGGTGACCTGCATCATCAGCACGGCCGAGAACGGGGCGAACGCGGGTGACTGGGCGTGCAGGAGCTGGCTGGCGATCGCCCAGGCGACGACGGCCGCCAGGGTGCTCTTGCCGACGACGAGCACGGTGTGCCGCTCGTGCGCGGCCGACCCGGCGGCCCGCCGCAGCCACTGCCCGATGCGGGCCGTGCGCGCGGTGTCGGCCGGGCGCCGCCCTTCGCCCGGCGTGGTGTCCGCTGTCAAGGGTCCTCCCGCACGATGGTTCCGACGAGCCGTACAGCACCACCACGTTCCCCCGCGCGCGGGGGGCTACCCCCGCGGTCGCGTGGCTTCTCCCACACCGGTGGCCGCGGTACGCCGCTCGGCGGGCCGGACGCCCCCGCGTCGTGACCGGTGGCACCCGGGCCGCCCCCGGCACCGTCCCGGCGGGGTGGCGTGGCCGCCGACCGGGGCGGCGGCCGTCCGCGCCGCCGGTCGGCGGCCCCGCACCGGTGAGATCACCGGTGCGCGCGCGGCCCGCGTGCGCGATCCTTGCGCGCATGGCGATCGATCCGCGCGGCACCGACCTGAAGCGCTTGTTGGACGAGGACCCCGGCGGCCCGGTGGTGATGCTGAACCTGCTGCGGTTCACCGAGGGCGGCTTCGCGTCCTACCGGGAGTACGCCCGGCACCTGAGCGAGACGTTCCTCCCGCGCTACGGAGGCGAGGTGCTCTACGCGGGCAGCGGCTCCACGGCGCTGGTCGCCGAGGACGGCCAGAGCTGGGACGCGGTGATCGTCGTGCGCTACCCCGACCGCGCCGCGTTCAGCCGCATGGTCGCCGACCCGGAGTACCAGTCGGTCACCCGCCTGCGCACCGAGGCCCTCACCGAAGCGGTCCTCCAGGCCACCACGCCCTGGTCCTGACGCGGGCACCGCCCCGCGCCCGCACGGCTCCCCCGGACCGGCCCCCGGTCCGGCTCGGCCACGGCCGGGCGGAGCCGGACCGGGCGCGGCCCGCCGGGACGGGCGCCGATCGCGGGGGAGGCGTCGGCCACTGGGGCGGCAGCGGCACGAGGGAAGGCGGCCCCGGGCCCGGCCGGTGCGTCCCCGGCGCCGTCGGCGGAACGCCTCGCCGCGCGGTGCCGGGCGGCGTGTCCGCCCGTTCCTCCGGCCCGCGGTGGGGTACCGGTGGAGCATGACCGCTGTACCCCCCGACCAGCCGGCGCCCCGGCACCGCAGGCCGCCCGGCACGAGCGACGACGCGGTGGCGGCCGCGGGCAAGATCTCCGAGGCCCTGGAGACCACCGAGCAGGCCCGCGGCCACCTCTTCGCCTTCCACCAGCTCACCGGGCGCGCGGACCTGTCCCTGGACGACGCCGCCGGGCTGCTGGAGGCGGCCGGCCACCCCGAGCTGGCCGAGGAGGTGCGCACCGAGCTGATCGGCCGCAACGTCGTCTCCGACCGCTGGTCCTTCCAGCTCGTCGAGGAGTACGACGACGACTACTACGCCACCTTCCGCAGCATGGAGGAGCGGGTGCGCACCGCGCTGGTCGGCGGCCGCCGACACGTGTTCGAGGCGGAGATGAAGGAGCGCCGCCGCACCCACGGCCACCCGTCCCACCGCGCCCGCCCCGCCTCCGCCGAGGGCACCGACGACCCGAACCCGTAGGCCGGGCCCGCCACGGCGCCCGGGGCGTGGCGCGCACCGCCGTGCCGGTCACGGGGTGAGTGGAGGGCCCCGTCGCCGCCCCGGCGCACCGCGCGGGACGACGGCCCGTGGGCGCGCGGACCTCCGCGGCCCGGGAGCCCGGAGCCGGCGTCTCCCGGGGTCACAGCCGGGATGGTGGCGCCAGGGGGCTGTCGGCCAGGTGGGCGAGGAGGTCGGCCGGGCCCTCGTAGATTCGGGCCGCTCCGGCCGCTTCGAGGTCCGCGCGGGGCAGGCCCCCGGTCAGCACGCCGAGGGCGCGGACGCCGGCCTCCGCGCAGGCCGCCATGTCCCACACCGTGTCGCCGACGAACACCGCCCGCCGCGCCGGGACCCCGGCCAGGCGCACGGCCTGCTGGACGAGGTCGGCGGCCGGCTTGGTGGCGTCCACGTCGTCCCCGCTGGCCGTGGCGTGCAGGACGTCGTCCACGTCGAGCGCGGCGCGCATGGCGGCCAGCTCCTCGCCGCTCGCCGAGCTGGCCAGCACCACCCGCCAGCCCCGGCGGGCGACCGCGCGCAGCAGGTCGGCGGCGCCGGGGAGGGCGGTGAGCTTGGGAAAGTACCGTGCGTACAGGGCGGTGTGGGCCTGCCGGACCCGGTCGCCCACCCGGGCGTCGAGCGCGTCCCCGAGCAGGTGGGCCGGCAGGCGGTCGGCGCCCATGCCGACGGTGCGGTGCACGTCCGCCATCGGCACCGGGTGACCGGCCTGCCGGAACGCCTCCCACCACGCCACGGTGTGCAGGTAGTTGGTGTCCACCAGGGTGCCGTCCACGTCGAACAGCGCCGCCCGCGCCTCGGCGTCGGGATCCGTCATCGCCAGCTCCTCGCCTTCTCGTCCCGGACGTGATCGACCCCCACCTGTTCCCCGTCCGGGCCGGGGCTAACCGCCGCCGCGCCCGGACGGGCGGGCCGCGGTCAGCGGGGCGCGGCGTGCAGCAGGCGCAGCACGTCCTCGTCGGTGAGCTGGGCGAAGTCGTCGTACCACTGGCCGACGGAGCCGAAGTCCCACGGGGTGGCCAGGGCGACCACCTCGTCGGCCTCGTGTCGCAGGGCGTCGGCCGCCTGGGCGGAGGCGACGGGGACGGCCAGGAGCACGGCGGCGGGGCGGTGGCGGCGCAGGGCGCGCACCGCGGCGGTGGCGGTCAGGCCGGTGGCCAGCCCGTCGTCGACGAGGAGCACGGTCCGGCCGGTCAGCGCGGGGGCGGGACGGCCGCCGCGGTAGCGCTCCTCGCGGCGGCGCAGCTCCGCCCGCTCCCGGGCCACGTCGGGCGCCATCCGCTCCGCCGAGAGGCCCAGGTGCTCCAGGGCGCGCGGGGCGAACAGCGGCGGCTCGTCCCCGGCCAGCGCGCCGACGGCCAGCTCGGGCTGCCCCGGGACGCCGATCTTGCGGGCCACGAACACGTCGAGCCCCGCGCCGAGCCGCCCGGCGACCTCGGCGGCGACGGGCACGCCGCCCCGGGGCAGCGCCAGGACGACCACACCGGTGGCGGAGCCGCCCCCCACCGGCCCGCCCCCCACCGGCCCGCCGTCCCCGGCCCGCTCGCGCAGGTGCTCCTGGAGCCGGGCGGCGAGCCGCCGTCCCGCGTCCCGCCGGTCCGCGAAGCGCATGTGCCGTTCCTTTCCTGACGGCGCCCGGGCGTGCGGCGCCGCCGGGCGCGGACGGGCCTCGAACGCCGGGTAGCCCGATGGCCGTCCGGTTAACCGGACCCCGCGCCGGAGCACCGGTCGACACCAGCAGGCACCGGCCGGCCCCTACCGGGCGCCCTCCGGCGGTTCGGACGGCGAAAGCGGGGGCGGCGGGGACGGGGGGCGGAAGCGGACGGGGGCCTCGAAGCGGGCTTTGCGCGCGGCGCGGCGCAGCACGGTGAGCACGGCGGGACCGGCCACCAGGACGCACACGAAGGTGGTGACGGCCCGCCCGGTGTCCCAGCCGAGTGAGGTGGCCACGTCGAAGGCGAGGTAGCGCTGCCACTGCTCGGTGAACGGCAGCCCCGGCAGGTAGGCGATGGAGCTGCCCGGGTCCAGGGAGAACGGCCAGAAGGAGAGGTTGAGCAGGAACCCGAAGAGGTAACCGGACAGCGAGCCGTAGCCGGCCAGGAGCAGGACCTCGCGCCGCCCGGTGGCCCGGGGGAGGAGCCCGGCCAGCATGCCCACGAAGGCGCAGCCGAACATCTGGTACGGCATCCAGGGTCCCACGCCGCCGGTGATCAGCGCGGAGGCGAACAGCGAGGTGCAGCCGAGCACGAACCCGAACCCCGCCCCGTACACCCGCCCCGCCAGCACCAGCAGAAAGAAGACGGTCTCGATCCCGGCCGTCCCCGCCCCGAGGGGCCGCAGGGCGGCGTTGACGGCCGAGAGCACTCCGAGCATCGCCAGCGCCTTGGAGTTGATGCCGCCCTCGGCGATCTCGGAGATCACCACGCTCAGCACCAGGAGCAGGAGGACGCCGAAGATCAGGGGTGGGGCGTAGTGGGAGGCGAACGCTCCCGGTGCCACCAGGAACGGCCAGAAGAAGGCCAGGAGTCCCAGGAAGGCGGCCATGGTCATGACGAGCGCCGCGCGGGGCCGGATGCGGATGGCGGCGGGACGGGACGCGGTCACACCCGGCCCCCGTCGCCGGTGAGGACGGCCGCCACCTGGCCGACGGTGAGGTAGGGCAGCGGGGCGAGGACCTTGGCCACCTGCGGGGCGAACACCGGGGAGGCGACGATGACGTCGGCCGTCGGGCCCTCGGCGACGATCTCGCCCTCGGCCATGACCGCGACCCGGTCGGCGGCGCGGGCGACGAACTCGACATCGTGGGTGGAGATCAGCACCGCCCGGCCCTCCCCGGCCAGCTCGTCGACGATGCGCACGAGCCGCGACTTCGCCTGGTAGTCCAGGCCGCGGGTGGGCTCGTCCAACAGTACCACCCCGGGCGCGGCGGCGAGTTGTACGGCGAGGACGAGGGCGAGCTTCTGCCCTTCGGAGAGGTCACGGGGGTGGGTGGCTCCGTCGATGCCGGGGGCGAGGCGGTCCAGGAGTTCCCGGGCCGTGGGCCCCGCGGCGGCGGACTCCGCGTCGGCCTGGGCGAGTTCCTGCCGCACGCTCTCCAGGTACAGCAGGTCCGTCGGCGTCTGCGGCACCAGGCCGACCAGGCGACGGGCCGCGGCCGCGGACAGCTCCCGGGGGTCCCCGCCGCCGGAGCCGCCGACGCGCCGGGCGCGCACCGACCCTGACCGGCGCGGCCCCGAGCCCTGGAGAGCCCACAGCAGCGAGGACTTCCCCGAGCCGTTGCGTCCCATGAGGGCCGTGACCTCCCCGGCCCGCAGCGTGAGGCCCACCTCCCGGACGGCCGCGACCCCGCGGTAGCTGACGGTGACGCCCCGCGCGGTCAGCAGCACGGGCGACGCGGGGGCCTTGGCCGCGTCCTCGACGGCGCCCTCGGCGCCGGCCGTGTCGGCGGACCGGGGCGCGGGCCTGGAGCGTACGGGTGGCGGCGCCGGGGCGAGGCGGGAGCGCAGCCCGGCGGCGGCCCGCCGGGCGTCGCGGATGGACAGCGGCAGCGGCGACCAGTCCGCCAGGCGGCCCAGCTCGACGACGGGAGGGGCGATCGCGGAGGTGCGGAAGACCTCCGCCGGGGCCCCCGGCTCCACCCGGCCACCGCCGGGGAGGTGCAGGACGCGATCCGCGTACTGGACGACGCGCTCCAGGCGGTGCTCGGCGACGAGCACCGTCACGCCCAGGTCGTGCACGAGCCGGGTCACGGCGGCGAGCACCTCCTCGGCGGCGGCCGGGTCCAGCGCGGACGTCGGCTCGTCGAGGACCAGGACCCGGGGGTGCGCGGTGAGGACCGAGCCGATGGCGACGCGCTGCTGCTGCCCGCCGGAGAGCTCGTACAGCGCCCGGTGCCGCAGGTCGGCCAGGCCCAGCAGGTCCAACGTCTCCTCCACCCGCTTGCGCATCGTGGCCGGGGGAATCGCCAACTGCTCCATGGAGTAGGCGAGTTCCTCTTCGACGGTGTCGGTCACGAAGCCGTCCAGCGGGTCCTGCCCGACCACGCCGACGACGTCGGCGAGCTCTCGGGGCGGGTGGTCGGCGGTGTCCCGCCCGTCGACGGTGACGCGCCCGTGCAGGGTGCCGCCCGTGAAGTGCGGTACCAGGCCGTTGACCAGTCCGAGCAGAGTGGACTTGCCCACGCCGGTGTGCCCGACGACCAGGCACAACTCACCCTCCTCCACGGTGAGGTCCACCTCCCGCAGCACCGGCTCGGCCATGTCGTCGTAGTGGACGGTGACCTGGTCGAAGGCGATCACGGGGTCTCGGCTTCCCCGGCGCCGCGTGCCGGCACCGCGTCGGACGGTCGGGCGGACGTACGGGCGGACGGTCGGACGGACGGGCGGGCGCCCGACCGGGCGGAGGCACCCGGCGGCGCGGGCGGCACGGGCCGCGCGGGCCGCTCGGGCGCCACGGGGGGCGGCGCGAGCAGGGCGGCGGCCCCCGCCAGCAGGATCGCCACGGTCGGCACCGGGGGCAGCGTCGGCCAGCTCAGCGGATAGTAGGACGGGTTGAGCGCGGCGGCGTCGAACCCGGCACTGACGAACAGCAGCACCGCCGACAGCACCCCGCACCCGGCGACCGCCCATTCGGGGAACCGCCACGGGTCGGGGCGGTACGTCGTACGGGTGACGCGGCGTCCGCCCAGGCGCAGACCGGCCACGCACAGCAGCGCGCCCGCGGCCATCGCCGGGAGGCCGAGCAGGCGCGGCGCGGTGGCGTCCAGCAGTCCGTACGCGCCGGCGCACAGCCCGCACATCCCGAGCAGCAGCAGCGCTCCGGTCAGGCGGCGCGAACGCCGGGTGGCCGAGCCGGCCCGGCCGTAGCCGCGCGAGTCCATGGCGGCGGCCAGCCGCAGCGACCGCTCCAGCGCGTCCTCCAGCACGGGCACGACGATGCCGCGCAGTGCGCGCGCGCCCGTGCCGTGCCCGGCGCGCAGCCGGCGCGCCCGGCGCACCCGCTGCACGCTCTGCACGAGCTGGGGCGCGACGCTGATGGACACGGTCACCGCGACCCCGAGTTCGTACAGGGCGCCCGGCAGGACGCGCAGCGCCCGCTTGGGGTTGGCCAGGGTGTTCGCCGCGCCGATGCAGCACAGCATGCAGGCCAGGCGCAGCCCGTCGGTGGCGGCCGAGAGCAGGGCCTCAAGGGAGACGGGCCCGCCGATCTGGATGCCCGCGTACCAGTCGGGGGTGGGCAGGCGGGGGAGGGCGAAGAGGAAGTGGTCCCGTGGTGTGGTGCCGGTGGCGAACACGGCGCGGAAGACCACCCGGATCGCCACCACCGTCAGCGCCAGGTAGAGGTAGTACACGAACCCGCGGGCCCACGGCGCCTCCGTGCGGCGCAGGGTGACGACGTAGCCCAGGACGGCGAGGACGAGCAGGAGCAGCAGCGGGTTGTTGGTGCGGCTGACCGCCGTGGCGAGTGCCAGCGCCCACACCCACCAGGCCAGCGGGTGGAGGGCGCGGGCCAGCCGCCGGCCGTCCGGGACGCGCCGCGCGCCGGGTCGGTGCCGGGTCGGGAGTGTGCCCGTCACCTTCGGTTCGTGCACCTTTCAGTCCGCACGGCGGCGGCGTCGCGCGGCGGCCCAGCCGGCACCGGCTATGGCCAGCACCAGCCCGGCCGTGGCCACCACCGGGAGCACCGAGCCGGTGTCGTGCCGTCCGTCCGCGCGGGGGGAGGCGTCCACGATGCGGGAGTCGTCCGGGGGCGGGGTGGCGGACGCCGGGGGTGTCGCGGGCGCCGTCGTACCGGTGCCCGCCGGGGCGGGTGCCGACGTGCTCGTGCCGTCGGTGGGTGAGGCGGGCGCCGGGGCGTCGGGGGGCGCGGTGTACGGCGGGGTGGGTGCGGGCGGCCGGGCGGCGGTCGGCGGCGCGGCGGGGGTCGTGGCGGGGGCTCGGCCGGGGGCGGGGCCGGTGTCGGTTCCGGGCGGCGGCGGGTCCGCCTCGCGGGTCGCCGCCGGGTCCGGGGGCCGCTCCCCGCCGGTGGGGCGGGTGTTGTGGGCGCGCAGTTGGTCGGGGGTGACGGTGGGGCGGCCCTTGGTGCCGCCGATGTCCGTACCGCCGAAGACCCACAGGTCGACGCTCCCGGGGCGGGGCTCGTAGAGCATGGCGCCGAGCTGGCTGTACTCCCAGTCGTCCGCCCCCGGGCCGGCGTGCCAGTAGGACCAGTAGGCGGAGGCGGGCGGGGTGAGGACGCAGGGCGAGTTCAATCGGTCGTTGCAACACCGGACTGTTGCAGCGAGCGTAGCTGTTCTTCGAAG
>NZ_JAPKFL010000023.1 GCF_026262575.1 Streptomyces marinisediminis | reverse complement strand
GCAACAGCAGACCCACCCCCTCGGCCCACCCCGTCCCGTCCGCCCCCGCCGAGAACGACCTGCACCGGCCGTCGCGGGAGAGGGCGCGCTGCCGGGAGAACTCGACGAACGAGCCGGGCCCCGACATCACGGTGACGCCGCCGGCCAGGGCCAGGTCGGTCTCGCCCGAGCGCAGCGACTGGGCCGCCAGGTGCAGGGCGACCAGCGAGGACGAGCACGCGGTGTCGACCGTGACCGCCGGGCCCTCCAGCCCGTAGGCGTACGCCAGCCGGCCGGAGACGACGCTGGAGGTGTTGCCGACCAGCAGGTACCCCTCGAACTCGGCCGGGACGGCGGGCAGGCGCGCGGCGTAGTCGTCGTACATGGACCCGACGAACACCGCGGTGTTGCCGCCGCGCAGCGTGGCCGGGTCGACGGCCGCGCTCTCGAAGGTCTCCCAGGCGGTCTCCAGCAGCAGCCGCTGCTGCGGGTCCATGGCCGTCGCCTCGCGCGGCGAGATGCCGAAGAACTCCCGGTCGAACAGGTCGGCGTCGTGCAGGAAGCCGCCCGAGCGCACGTAGGAGGTGCCGGTGTGCTCGGGGTCCTCGTCGTGCAGCCGCTCCAGGTCCCACCCGCGGTTGACGGGGAAGTCGCTGATCGCGTCGGTGCCGTCGGCGACCAGCCGCCACAGGTCCTCCGGCGTCCGCACGTCCCCGGGGTAGCGGCAGGCCATGCCGACGATGACGACCGGGTCGTCGTCCGGGCCCGCCGCGCCCCGCACCGCGGCCACGGCGTCCGCGGGCCGCGCGCCGCCGGCCTCGTCGAGCAGGTGGCGGGCCAGCGCGTCGGGGCTGGGGTGGTCGAAGACGACGGTGGCCGACAGGCGCATGCCCGTCGCCGTGCCGAGCTGGTTGCGCAGCTCGACGGCGGTGAGCGAGTCGAAGCCCTGGTCCTTGAAGGCCTTCGTGGCGTCGATGGCGTCGCCCGAGGCGTGCCCGAGTGCGGCGGCGGCCGCGTCGCGCACGAGCCGCAGCGCGGCGGGGCCCCGCTCGTCCTCGGGCAGCGCGGCCACCCGGGCCGGCCAGCCCTCGGCACCGGCCGTCGCGGCCGCCCGCGCGGTGCGGCGCGGGCGGGCCAGCCCCCGCCACATCGCGGGCGGCGCGGCGTCGGTCCCGGCGCCGGCCGGGTGCAGCGCGGCGGGCACGGTGAGCACGGCGTCGCCCGCCAGGGCCTCGTCGAACATCCGCAGGCCCTGTCCGGCCGTCAGCGGGCGCACGCCCGAGCGGGTCCACCGGGCGGTGTCGGCGGCCGAGAGCGTCCCGCCCATGCCCGTCGGCGCGTCCCACAGGCCCCAGGCCAGCGAGTGGGCGGGGAGCCCGGCCGCGTGCCGGTGGTGGGCCAGCGCGTCCAGGAAGGTGTTGGCCGCCGCGTAGTTGGCCTGCCCCGGAGTGCCCAGCAGACCCGCCACCGAGGAGTACAGCACGAACGCCGACAGCTCGCGGTCCCGCGTCAGCTCGTGCAGGTTCCACGCCCCGTCCACCTTCGGACGCAGCACACCCGCGAGCTGCTCCGCCGACAGGGAGGTGACCGTGGCGTCGTCGAGGACGCCCGCGGTGTGGACGACGGCGGTCAGCGGGTGCTCCCCGGGCACGTCGGCGAGCACCGCCGCCAACGCCTCCCGGTCGGCCGCGTCGGCCGCCACCACCCGCACCCGCGCCCCCGACTCACCCAGCTCCCGCACCAACTCCCCCGCACCCGGACTGTCCAGGCCCCGCCGGCTCAGCAGCAGCAGACGCCGCACCCCGTGCACGGCCACCAGATGCCGCGCCAGGATCGCCCCCAGTCCCCCGGTGCCACCGGTGATCAGCACCGTGCCGTCCCGGTCCAGCCGCGCGGGCGCGGCGCCGCCGCCCGCCGCGCGGGCCAGCCGGGGGGCGAGGAGCCGTCCGTCGCGGACGGCGACCTGCGGTTCGCCGGTGGCGACGGCGGCGGCGACGAGGTCGGGCGCCTCCTCACGGCCGTCGAGGTCGACCAGCACGAAGCGGTCCGGGTGCTCGCTCTGGGCCGAGCGCACCAGGCCCCACACGGGTGCGTGGACCAGATCGGTCACGTCCTCGCCGGGCGTCGCGGCGACGGCCCGGGTCGTCACCAGGACGAGCCGCGAGCGCGCGAACCGCTCGTCGGCCAGCCAGTCCCGCAGGAGGGTGCGCACCCGCTCCCCGGCGGCCCGCACGGCCTCGGGGCCCGTGACCTCGACGCCGTCCCCCTCGGGGTCCGCGGTGAGCGTCACCACCACCAGGTCGGCGGGGTCGGCCGTGGCCAGGTCCGGGCCGGTGAGGTCCCTGCGGCTCCAGGCGGGGGCGTCCGCGGCGGCGACCTCCGGCCACTCCACCGCGAACAGGGAGCTGCGGCCCGCGGCGCTCGCGGCGAGCTTCGCCCGGGCGACCGGGCGCAGCGTGAGCGAGGCGACGCTCACGACGGGCGCCCCGCTCGGGTCGGTGACGGCCAGGGCGAACGTGTCGGGGGCCAGCGGGGTGATCCGCACCCGCAGCGCGGTGGCCCCCACCGAGTGCAGGGTGGCGCCGGTCCAGGAGAACGGCAGCCGGATCTCGTCGGCGCCCCCGGCGGACCCGGGCAGCAGCGGGTGCAGCACGGCGTCCAGCAGCGCGGGGTGCGCGCCGAACCGGGCGGCGTCCTCCCGGTGGGCGTCGGGCAGCGCCACCTCGGCGAGGATCTCCTCGCCGAGCCGCCACACGGCCCGCAGCCCCTGGAACGCCGGGCCGTAGTCGTACCCGAGGTCGCCCAGCTCGGGGTAGGCGTCGGCCACGGGGTGCGGGACGGCGCCCGCGGGCGGCCACGCCCCGGCTCCGGCGGCCGCCGGTGTGCTGTCCGGGGTGCTGTCCGGGGTGCCGGACAGCACGCCCGTGGCGTGCCGGGTCCACGGCTGGTCCGGGCCGTCGGCGGCCGGGCGGGAGTGGATGGTGAACGACCGGACGCCACCGCCCGCGGGCTCGGCGACCCGGACCTGGACGCGCACCGCCTCCTGCTCGGTGAAGACCAGGGGCGCTTCCAGGGTGAGGTCCTCGACCGTGCCGGCCGACACGCGCTCCGCCGCGGTGAAGGCCAGTTCGAGGAAGGCCGTCGCGGGCAGCAGGACGCCGCCGGCGACGACGTGGTCGGCCAGCCACGGGTGCGTCCGCAGGGAGAGCCGGCCGGTCAGGACGACGTCGTCACCGCCCGCCACCTGGACGCTCGCCCCGAGCAGCGGATGGTCGGCGGCGTCGACGCCGAGTCCGCCGGCGTCGAGGCGGGCGCCGCCGGTCAGCCAGTAGTGCTCGCCGCGGAACGCGTACGTCGGCAGGTCGATGCGGGTGGCGCCGGGGAAGAACGGGGTGAGGTCGAGCGTCGCGCCGGCCGTGTGCAGGCGCGCGAGCGCGGCGGTGTAGGACTCGGTCTCCGACCGGTTCGCGCGGGTCAGGGCGACGCCGGTCACGGTGGCGTCGTCGAGCGACTCCTGCGCCATCCCGGTCAGGACGGCGTCGGGGCCCGCCTCCACGAACCGGGTGGCGCCCAGCTTGGCCAGGGAGCGCACGGCGTCGTGGAAGCGCACCGTGGAGCGGATCTGGTCGGCCCAGTAGTCGGGCGACGTCAGCAGCGCCGGCTCGGCCGCGGCGCCGGTGACCGTGGAGACGATGGGGATCGCGGGCGGGTGGAAGGTCAGGGAGCGCGCCACGGCGCGGAACTCGTCCAGGACGCCGTCCATGTGCGGCGAGTGGAACGCGTGGCTCACCTGGAGCCTGCGGACCCGGTGGCCGCGCTCGCGCCACTCCCGCGCGATCCGCTCGACGGCCGCCTCGTCCCCCGCGACGACCACCGAACGCGGCCCGTTGACGGCGGCCAGGGCGACGGCGTCCCGGTCCGCCCCGAACGTCTCGGCCACCTCCTGTTCGGTGGCCTGGATCGCGGCCATCGCCCCGCCCGGGCGGGCCGCCTGCATGAGCCTGCCCCGGGCCGCGACGAGCGTGGCGGCGTCGGCGAGGGAGAGCACCCCGGCCACGTGCGCCGCGACCAGTTCGCCGACCGAGTGGCCGGCGAGCAGGTCGGGCACGAGGCCGTGCCGCTCGGCCAGCCGGAAGAGCGCCGTCTCCACGGCGAACAGGGCCGGCTGGGTGTAACGGGTCTGGTGCAGGAGGGCCGTCGCGCCGGCGTCGTCGGCCGGGCCGTCCTCGGCCCCGAAGACCACCTCGCGCAGCGGGCGGTCCAGGTGCGGGTCGAAGGCCGCGCACACCTCGTCGAAGGCGGCGGCGAACGCCGGGAAGGCCGCGTACAGTTCGCGGCCCATGCCCAGCCGCTGCGCGCCCTGCCCGGTGAACAGGACGGCCGTCCGGCCCGCCTCGGCGGCGGTGCCGCGCACCACGTGGGGCGCGTTCGCGCCGTCGGCGAGCGCCCGGAGCCCGGCGAGGTAGTCGGCGGTCTCCGTGCCGAGCACGACCGCCCGGTGGGGGAAGCGCTCCCGCGTGGTGGCCAGGGACAGGCCGACGTCCGCGGGCCGCACGTCGGCGTGGGCGGTGACGAACTCCCCCAGGCGCGCGGCCTGGGCCCGCAGGCCCTCGGCACTGGGCGCGGACAGCACCCACGCGCCGCGCGCGGGCGAGGACTGCGGGGCGGGGGCGGCCTCCGGTGCGACGGCGGCCTCCGCCTCGGCGGTGACCCGCGGCCCGGTCGCCGTGCGTCGGTGAGGCTCCGCGTCCCACCGCGCGTCGGCCGGGTCCGGCTGCTCGATGACGACGTGCGCGTTCGTCCCGCTGATGCCGAAGGACGAGACGCCGGCGCGGCGCGGCGCACCGGTGGACGGCCACGGCCGGTGGGCGCGGACCAGGTCGACGGAGCCCGACGCCCAGTCCACGTGCGGCGTCGGCTCGTCCACGTGCAGCGTGGCCGGCACGACGCCGTGCCGCATGGCGTGCAGCATCTTGATGACGCCGCCCACGCCCGCCGCCGCCTGCGCGTGGCCGATGTTGGACTTCAGCGAGCCGAGCAGCACCGGCTCCCGCTCCGCCCGGTCGCTGCCGTAGGTGGCCAGGATCGCCTCGGCCTCGATCGGGTCGCCCAGCGCGGTGCCCGTGCCGTGCGCCTCGACGACGTCGACGTCCGCGGGGGTGAGTCCGGCGTCGCCCAGCGCCTGCCGGATCACCCGCTGCTGGGACAGACCGCTCGGCGCGCTCAGCCCGTTGGACGCGCCGTCGGAGTTGACGGCCGTCCCGCGGACCAGGCCGAGCACCCGGTGCCCGTTGCGCCGCGCGTCGGACAGCCGCTCCAGCACCAGCAGTCCGACGCCCTCCGCCCACGCGGTGCCGTCGGCCCCGGCGGCGAACGCCTTGCAGCGCGCGCCCGGTGAGAGCCCGTGCTGGCGGGAGAACTCTACGAACATGCCGGGGGTGGACATGACCGTCACACCGCCCGCGAGCGCGAGGCCGCTCTCGCCGCGCCGCAGCGACTGCACCGCCATGTGCAGCGCCACGAGCGAGGAGGAGCAGGCCGTGTCCACGGTCACCGCGGGCCCGGTGAAGCCGAACTGGTAGGCGATGCGCCCGGACATCACGCTGGCCGTGGTGCCGGTCAGGAGGTGGCCCTCGGCGTCCTGGGACGCCTCGTGCATCCGCGGGCCGTAGTCCCCGGCCGTCGCGCCGACGAAGACCCCGGTCCGGCTGCCGCGCAGCGCCCGCGGCACGAGCGCGGCGCTCTCCAGCGACTCCCAGGCGGTCTGCAGCAGCAGCCGCTGCTGCGGGTCCATGGCCTGCGCCTCGCGCGGGGAGATGCCGAAGAAGCCGGCCTCGAAGCGGCCCGCGTCGTGCAGGAAGCCGCCCTCGCGCACGTAGGACGTGCCCGAGCGCTCCGCGTCCGCGTCGTAGACGTCCTCGTCCCACCCGCGGTCGGTGGGGAAGGGCGAGATGGCGTCGCCGTACCCGTCCACGAGCCGCCACAGGTCCTCGGGCGAGGCGACGCCGCCGGGGTACCGGCAGGCCATGCCGACGATCGCGATCGGCTCGGCGGGGTCCGCGGCGGTGTGCCCCGCCTCGCCCGGGCCGCCCGGGCCGTCCGGGCCGTCCGCGCCGTCGAGTTCGGCGGCGATGAAGTCCGCCAGCGCCCTGGGCGTCGGGTGGTCGAACAGCAGGCCCGTCGGCAGCCGCAGGCCGGTCGCCTCGGCGAGACCCGTGCGCAGTTCCACGGTCATCAGCGAGCTGAAGCCGAGGTCGCGGAAGGGGAGGTCCATCTCCAGCGGGCGGCTCGCCGGCTGCCCCAGCACGGCGGCGATGTGGGCGGTCACCAGCCCGACCGCGGAGTCGGCGCCGGTCGCGGGCGCCGGGTGGCCGGCCGGGGCGCCGGACCGCTCGGCGGGCGGCGCGGCGGAGCGCTCGGCGGCCGGTGCGGCCGGTCCGTCCGCGGCCGGGAGGTCGCTCACCCAGTACCGCTCGCGCTGGAAGGCGTAGGTCGGCAGGTCGACGCGGTGGGCGCCGGTGCCCTCGAACACCGCGTCGAAGTCCACCGCGGCACCGCGCGCGAAGGCCCGGGCGAGCGCGGCGCCGACCGCGCGCTCCTCGGGGCGGCCGGGGCGCAGCGCGGGCACGGCCTGGACCGCGTCCGGGTGCAGCACGCTCTCGGCCACCATGCCCGAGCAGATCCCGTCGGGCCCCAGTTCGAGGACGGTGCGCACGCCCTCGGCCTCCAGCGTGCGGGCGGCCTGGAGGAACCGGACGGGCCGCCGCACCTGCTCGACCCAGTAGTCGGGGGACGCCAGCAGCTCGGCGGGTGCCACCTCGCCCGTCACGGTGGAGACGACGGGGACGCGGGGCGGGTGGAAGGACAGCGGCTCCAGGGCGCGGCGGAACTCCGCGAGCATCCCGTCCATGTGCGCGGAGTGGAAGGCGTGGCTGACTGTCAGCCGCTTGGTCTTGTGGCCCGCGGAGCGCAGGGCGGACGCGATCTCGCCCACCGCGTCGGCGTCCCCGCTCAGCACGACGGAGGCGGGGCCGTTGACGGCCGCCAGCGACACCTGCTCCGGCCGGTCGGCCAGGAGCGGCGCGACGTCGTCCTCCGCGGCCTGCACGGCCACCATGACGCCGCCTTCGGGCAGGGCCTGCATGAGTCGGCCGCGGGCGGCCACCAGGGCGCACGCGTCGGCCAGCGAGAGCACCCCGGCCACGTGGGCGGCCGCCACCTCGCCGATCGAGTGCCCGGCGAGGAAGTCCGGGCGCACCCCCCAGGAGGCGAACAGGCGGAACAGCGCCACCTCGACGGCGAACAGCGCCGGTTGCGTGGCGCCGGTCCGGTCCAGCCCCTCGCCGGTGGCGATGGTCTCGCGCAGCGGCCGGTCCAGCAGCGGGTCGAGGTGCGCGCACACCTCGTCGAAGGCGGTCGCGAACACCGGGAAGGCCGCGTGCAGTTCCGCGCCCATGCCCACGCGCTGCGCGCCCTGCCCGGTGAAGACCATGCCCAGGCGGCCGTCGACCGCGGCCGAGGCGACCACGTCGGCCGCGGGCTCGCCGGACGCCAGGGCCCGCAGCCCGGCGAGCAGCTCGCCGCGGTCGGCGGCGAGGACGGCCCCGCGGTGGGCGAACGCCGTCCGGGTGACGGCCGAGGACCACCCGACGGCGGCGGGCGCCATGGACTCGTCGGCCGCGACGAACTCCGCCAGCCGGGCCGCCTGGGCGCGCAGCGCGGCGGCGTCGCGCCCGGAGACGACCACCGGCACGACGGCCGAGGGCCGCGCGGGCGGCAGGGCGGGACCGCTCGCCGGGGGCGCCGGGGCCTCGGTGACGATGACGTGGCAGTTGCTGCCGCCCATGCCGAAGGAGCTGACCCCGGCGGTCAGCGGGCGGTCCGGCCGGGGCCACTGGGCCAGGCGGTCGTTGACGGCCAGGTTGAGCGCGTCGAAGGGAATCCGCGGGTTCGGCGTGCGGAAGTTCAGGCTCGCCGGGAGCCTGCGGTGGCCGATGGCCAGGACGGACTTGATGAGGCCGACGACGCCGGCGGCGCCTTCGAGGTGCCCGACGTTGGTCTTGACGGAGCCGACCCGCAGCGGGTTCCCCGGCGACCGGTGGGCGCCCAGGGCCGCGCCGAGCGCGGCGGCCTCGATCGGGTCGCCCACGGGCGTGCCGGTGCCGTGCAGTTCGACGTACTGGACGTCCTCCGGCTCCACCCCCGCGCGCCGGCGGGCCAGGCGGAGCACCTGCTCCTGCGCGGCGGCGCTGGGCACCGTGAGACCCGGAGTGGCGCCGTCGTTGTTCACCGCGCTGCCCAGGATGACCCCGTGCACCCGGTCGCCGTCGGCCACCGCGCGCCGCAGCGGCTTGAGCACCAGCACGCCGGCGCCCTCGCCGCGCACGTAGCCGTTCGCCCGGGCGTCGAAGGTGTAGGAGCGCCCGTCCGGCGACAGGCCGCCGAACTGCTCCGCGCCGCGTATGCCCTCGGCGAGGAGGTTGAGGTTCACCCCGGCGGCGAAGGCCGTGTCGGACTCGCCGTTGCGCAGGCTCTCGCAGGCGAGGTGGACGGCCACCAGCGAGGACGACTGGGAGGTGTCGACGGTGAGGCTGGGCCCGTGCAGCCCGAGCGCGTACGACACCCGGTTGGCGATGACGCCCCGGTAGGTGCCGGTGACGGTGTGCTGGGTGAGGGCCGGGGAGCCCTGCCGGTAGACCAGGCTCGTGTAGTCGTCGCGCGCGGTGCCGACGTACACGGCGGTCGAGCTGCCCCGCAGCGTCGCGGCGACGATCCCGGCGTCTTCGAGGGCTTCCCAGGTGAGTTCCAGGAGCAGCCGCTGCTGCGGGTCCATGACGACGGCCTCGCGGGGCGAGATGCCGAAGAAGGCGGCGTCGAAGTCGGCGACGCCCTCGATGAACCCGCCCCGGCGCGTCCCGGCGCCCGCGTCGTGCGAGATGGACTCCCAGCGGTGGTCTGGCATGTCCGCGATGGCGTCCCGGCCGTCGCGGAGCAGCGCCCAGAACGCGGCGGGGTCCGGGGCCTTCGGCAGTCGGCAGGAGAGGCCGACGATCGCGATCGGCTCCTGCCGCACCTCGTGCGGCCCCTCGTGCCGGCCCTGACGCAAGCTGGTGACCGTGGAATGTGACTCGCTCGTCATGTCGCGCGGCTGCCCTTCCCTTGCCGGAAATCGCCTCGGATAACGATCATGCGCTGCTCGAAGGTAACGGCAAGCGCCTGCGGATTTCCACGAAAATGGTCACGATCCGGCAATCACCCGCTCGCTCGACGCATTTATCAGCCGGTTACCGCGAGCCGCCACGGAATGATCACGAGTGATGCGGCGCCACCTGGGAAGAAGGGGTCAGACGCGGCACAGAACCACCTCGGAATCACCGGAGACCAAGGAGTTACCACACCATTACTGTCCATAGTTCCGGGGCCGCACCGAAATGCTAGAGTCCGCCGGGCAGCACGGAGTCATGCGGCACCTATCGGATAGAGGGCGGAGATGAACCCGGTGGTCGAAAAGGCAGAACTCGCTGAACCGCACCTGGCCGGCTGGCTGTCCACGCTTGGGCTCGGCGTCGAGTACGTCCGCGCCCAGGGAAACACCCTGTTCTACCGGAACGCGGCGGGAGACGAGATACCGGTACTCGATCTCGTCGGCGGCTACGGATCAGTCGTCCTGGGACACAACAACCCCGAGCTCGTGGCCTACGCGAAGTCACTGCTCGACGCCGGAACGCCGGTGCACGCCCAGTTCTCCCGGCACCCGTACGCCAACGACCTCGCCTGGCAGATCAACACCATCATCCACCGGGAATTCGATGTTTCCGAGCCCTATTCGGCGATCTTCGCCAACAGCGGCGCGGAGGCCGTCGAGGTGGCGATCAAGCACGCCGAACTCGACCGGGTGATGAAGCTGGCCGCGCTCCGGGAGGAGATCGAGGCCCACGTCGAGGAGGCCGGTGCCGCGGTGCGGGCGGGCGCCCGGCCGGCCCCGGAGGCCCTGTCCGCCGTGCTCGGCGACGACGTGCCCCAGGGCGCCGACTTCGACCGCCTGGCCGCCGCCCTCCGCGCCGCCAACGCGGAGCGGGCGGCCACCCCGCCGGTGTTCCTGGCCCCGGAGGGCTCCTTCCACGGCAAGCTGGTCGGCAGCGTGCAGTTCACCCACAACGTGGGCTTCCGCACCCCCTTCAGCGCCCTGGCCGCCCAGTGCCGGTTCGTGTCGCTGGAGCGCCCGGAGGCCGTGGCGGAGGCCATCGAGGCGGAGCGCAGGACGCTGCTCGACCTCGTGGTCGAGGACGGTGTCGTGCGGGTGGTCGAGCGCGACCTGCCGGTCATCGGCGCGTTCGTCCTGGAGCCCATCCAGGGCGAGGCCGGCATCCGGGTGTTCGACCGGGAGACCGTCCAGCGCATCCAGGAGGCGTGCGCGCGGATCGACTGCCCCATCGTCGTGGACGAGGTGCAGAGCGGCATGGGGCGCTCGGGCGCCTTCTTCGCCTCCTCGCACGTCGGCCTCCAGGGCGACTACATCACCCTGGCCAAGAGCCTGGGCGGCGGCATCGCCAAGGCCGCGCTGACGCTGGTGCGCCAGTCGCGGTACCGCAGCGAGTTCGAGCTCGTCCACAGCTCCACGTACGCCAAGGACAGCTTCTCCACCCTCATCGCGGGCAAGACGGTCAGCATGCTGGAGGCCGACGGGGGCGCGGCCTACCGGATGGCCGAGGAGCGGGGAAACCGGCTGCTGGCGATGTTGGAGGGGCTGCGCAAGGAGTTCGGCTCACTGGTCAAGGACGTGCGCGGCAGGGGCCTGATGGCGGGCCTGGAGTTCCACGACCAGTCCGACTCCCCCTCCGAGATCATCGCGGAGCAGTCGCGGGCCGGGCTGCTGGGCTACCTGCTCTCCGGCTACCTCCTGCGGGTCCACTCACTGCGGGTCTTCCCCACCGCGAGCGCCACGAACACGCTGCGGTTCGAGCCGTCCGTGCACCTCACCGACGCCGAGATCGACCAGACCGAGGCCGGGCTGCGGGGCCTGATCGCCGCGCTCCAGGCCCAGGACGGGGAGACCCTGCTCAACGGCTGAACCGGCCCCGGCCGCCCCGGCGACACCGAACGCCGGGGCCCTCGCCGGCACGGCGGTGTGCCACGCCGGCGAGGCCCGCGCCCGTGACGCGCCGTCCGTGGCACACCGTCAGAGGCCGTTTCGGCCACGCCGTCGGCCGCGTGGGGCGCGTGGGCCGCGGTGCGGACCCGTCGGCGCCCCGGGGCGCCGACGGACACCGCGAGGGCGCCGTCGGAAACCTTCCTGGGACGCCGGGCGGCACCCCCAGGACGGCGCCTCGGCACCCCCAGGGCGCCGCCTCGGCACCACGAGGCGCCGCCCGGCACCACGAGGACCGGCGGGCGCCACGAGCGGCTCGGCACCGCCGGGGCGCTCGGTGCGCCGAGGCGGCGTCAGGCCACCCGGGCGCCGTAGACGTGGTCGACGGTCATGGTGATGAGCATCCTGCGTTCGGCCACCATCACCGACCGGTACTCGTCCCAGTCCGGGTGCTCGCCGGCGGCGGTGCGGTAGTAGTCGACCAGCGCCTGGACCTCGGGGCCGTGCGGGTCGGTCCCCGGGCCGGCGAGCGTGACCTTGCCCTCGGCGGTGGCCCAGGACCAGTTGTCCGCGCTGGTCACCATGAGCGAGGCGCGCGGGTCCCGGCGCAGGTTCGCCGTCTTGGCCGTGCCGTAGCTCGTCGAGACGAGGATGACACCGGCCTCCTGGTCGTAGAACGGCTCGACGGGGGAGAGCTGGGCCCGGCCGTCCGACTTGATCGTCGCGAGGGCACCGATCCGGCTGGCCGCGAGCAGCGCGTGCGGGTTGAAGGGTGTTGCCGTCATGGCAGGATCATCAACCTTCACACCGGTATGAAGGTCAAGGAGGAAAGCGGCGTGTTGATCGGAGAGTTGAGCCGACGGACCGGCATCCAGGCGCACCTGCTGCGGTACTACGAGGCCAAGGGCCTGCTCCGGCCCGCCCGCGGCAGCAGCGGCTACCGCGAGTACACCGACGACGCCGTCCTGACGGTGGCGCAGATCCGCAAGCTGCTCCAGGCCGGGCTGTCCACCGAGCAGATCGCGTACACCCTGCCCTGTGCCACCGGCGCGGACCCGGAGCTGGAGCCGTGCTCGGAGCTGCTGGACGTGCTCCGCGGCCGCCTGCGGGCCCTCGACGAGCAGATCGACACCCTGCGCCGCTCCCGCCAGGCCCTCAGCAGGTACATCGAGGCCACCGAACGCCGGGCGCCCGACGCGGCCCCGGCGTGCGAGGCCGCCGCCCTGGAGTCCGCCGGAGCGCCGGGCGCGCCGCCGCCGTGACCGCGCCGGGCAGCCGCACCCCCGGCCCGGCGCTCCCGGCCGGGCGGGGCGGCACGGCCTGCTCCGGCCACTCCGGTTACTCCGGCCACTCCGGTTACTCCGGCACCACCGCGGCGGGGCGGATGGGCAGGCGGTTGACCGGGCGGCCGGTGGCGGCGCGCACGGCGGAGGCGATCGCCGCCGGGGCGACGACGAGCGGCACCGCGCTCACCGACTTCGCGCCGAACGGCGCCACCACGTCCCGCTCCTCCACGAGCCGGACCACGCGCAGGTCGGGCACGTCGAGCGCGGTGGGCAGCGGGTAGCCGGTGAGGTCGGGGTGGCGGACGACGCCGCGGGCGACGCGCAGGTGCTCGGTCAGCGCCGCGCCCAGCCCCTGCGTCAGCCCCGCCTCGATACGGGCGCGGCACTGGGCGGGGTTGAGCACGCGGCCCACGTCCTGCGCGACGGCCAGCTCGACCACGCGCACGGAGCCGAGCTCGACGTCGACGTCCACCACCGCGCGGACGGCGGCGAAGGCCAGGCCGACGAAGGCGTCCCCCTGGCCGGTGTCGTCCAGCGGCTCCGTGGGGTGCGGGCGGCACTGCGCGGTGGCCCACAGCTCCTTGCCGTCCAGCGCCTCGGCCACGGTGGTGGACAGCACGCCGTCGTAGGAGGTGATCTTGCCGTCGGTGATGGTCAGCAGCTCGGTGGACATGCCGAAGGTGGCGGCCAGCGGCTGCAGGAGCTGGGTGCGCACCATCTTGGCGGCCCGTTCCACCGCGCCCGCCGAGACCCAGGTGTGGCGGCCGCGGGCGCCGGGTCCGGCCGGGGGCTGGTCGGTGTCGACGGGTGCGACGTGCACCTCCTCGACGCCCAGGACCTCCTGCACGATCTGCCGGGCGAGCGTGGCGAAGCCCTGCCCCGTCTCGACGGCGGCGCACAGCACCGTGGCCACCGGCCCGTCGACCTTCACGGTGGCCGTGGACACCTCGTCGGCGCCCTCCGCCCCGAGCAGGTGCACCATGCCCAGCGCGTGTCCGACGCCGCGCCGCACCGCGCCCGGCTCGCCCGCGCCCTCGGGCCCGCCGGGCAGCAGCCACTCCTCCTCGGGGCTGTCCTTGGGCAGCGGCGGCAGCGGCGCCTCGCGCACCGCGTCGAGGAGCTCGGCGACGGGGGCGGGGCAGGTGACGGCCTGTCCGGTGGGCAGCAGGTCGCCGGTGGCCATGACGTTGCGGGCGCGCAGCTCGGCCGGGTCGAGCCCGAGCGTGGCGGCGAGCTTGTCCATCTGGCCCTCGTGGGCCGCGCACACCTGGAACGCGCCCTCCCCGCGCACGTGCGCGGCGGGCGGGTTGTTGGTGCGCACCACCCAGCCGTCGACGACGGCGTGCGGGACGACGTAGGGGCCCGCGGCGAACGCCACCGCCGCGGCCAGCGCCTCGTGGGAGCCGTCGGCGTAGGCGCCGCCGTCCATGAGGATCTGGGCCTCGACCTTGACCAGCTTGCCCGCGGCGTCGGCGTGGTGGCGGTAGCGCAGCAGCGTGGGGTGCCGGTGGCCGTGGCCCAGGAAGGAGTCCTCCCGGCCCGCGGTGAGCTTGACGGGGCGGCCGGTGCGCAGCGCCAGCAGGCCGAGCGGGATCTGCGAGCTGAGGTCCTCGCGGTCGGCCATGGCCCCGGGCACGCCGGTGACGACGACCTTCACCTGCTCGGGCGGCAGCCCGAAGCAGGCGGCGGCCCGGTCGCGGTCGGTGTGCGGGTCGGTGGAGGCGGTGTAGAGCTCGACGCCGCCGTCGGGACGGGGCACCGCGAGGCCGGCCTCGGTGCCGATCGGCGCCGGGTCCTGCCGCCCGATGCGGTACAGCCCCTCGACGACGACCTCGCCGGTGGCCTCCGCGTCCCCGTAGCGCAGCGGCAGGTGCCGGAGCACGTTGCCGTCGGGGTGGATCGGCTCGGCCTCGAACGCCTGCTCGGGGTCGGTGAGGGGCTCCAGCACCTCGTACTCGACGGCGATGGCGGCGACCGCGAGCCGCGCGGTGTCGGGGTGGTCGGCGGCGACGGCGGCGATCGCCTCGCCGTAGTGGCGCACCACGTCCCGGGCGAAGGCGGGCCGGTCGGCCACGCCCCGGCCGTGGTTGGCGTCACCGGGCACGTCGGCGTGGGTGACGACGGCGCGCACCCCGGGCATGGCGGCGGCCTGCTCGGTGTCGACGGCGACGATCCGGGCGTGCGGGTGCGGGGCGCGCAGCACGGCGGCCCACAGCAGGCCCTCGGCCCACAGGTCGGCGGCGTAGGGGAAGGTGCCCTGGGCCTTGGCCAGCGCGTCCGCGGGCGGCACGGAGGCGCCCAGGCCGTGCGTCCGCTCGGCCGGGGGCGGGGGCGGCGGGGCGCCGCCGTGCGGGGTGGCCGTCGCCGCGTCGCCGGACGTCACTGCGTGCCTCCCTCGTCACTGGGCCCCGACTGGTGCGGGATGC
This sequence comes from Streptomyces marinisediminis, assembly GCF_026262575.1. GTDB lineage: Bacteria > Actinomycetota > Actinomycetes > Streptomycetales > Streptomycetaceae > Streptomyces > Streptomyces marinisediminis. The sequence goes on along the minus strand of NZ_JAPKFL010000023.1, from coordinate 75,739 downwards.
GCGGGCCGCCCGCCGCCGGGTCCTTGGGCGCCGCCTGCCGGGACTGCTCGGCGCGGGCCGCGGCCACCTCCCGGACGGCGTCGAGCACGCCGCGGTAACCGGAGCAGCGGCACAGGTTGCCGCACAGGGCGGTGCGCACCTGGAGGTCGGTGGGGGCGTGGTTGGCCTCCAGCAGATCGTGCACGGTCATCGCCATGCCGGGCAGGCAGAAACCGCACTGCACGCCGGTGCGCGCCGCCAGGGCCCGCTGCACGTCGCAGGGCGCGCCCTGCTCGGCCAGGCCCTCGACGGTGCGGATCTCGCTGCCCTCGGCCAGCGCCGCGGGCACCAGGCAGGAGGCGACGAGGCGGCCGTCCACCTGCACCGAGCAGGCGCCGCACTCGCCCTGCGCGCAGCCGTCCTTGGCCCCGGCCAGGCCGAGCCGCTCGCGCAGCACGTACAGCAGGGACTCCCCGAGCCAGACGTCGACGAGGTGCCGCTCGGTGCCGTTGACGCGCAGGGTGTAGGAGGTCAGGGGGTGTTCGTCGTGCGCGGCGGCGGGCTCGGGCGCCTGCGCGGGGGCGGGCCCGCCCTCCGCAGCGGCCACGGAGGCCGGGTCGGGCTCGGGCACCTGCTCGGGCGTGTGCTCGTGCGCCCGCTCCTGCCCGGGGGCACCGGGCGAGGTGAAGGCGTGGCCGTCCGGCTCCGCGCGGGCGGGCGGCACGGCGGGGGCGACGGGCTCGGGCGGCGCGGCGGGCTCGGACACCGGGACGGACGTGAAACCGGAGCCCACGGCCGCGTCCGGCACCTCGCCGGGGGCGGCGGGCGGCAGCGACCAGGCCTCCCCCACCTCGGGCTCGGCCACGCCCGCGTCCGCGTGCAGCCGTCCCTCGTGGGAACCGGCGAGCGCCGCCGCCGCGCCCTGCCCGAGCTGCCCGGGCGGAGCCGGGGCCGGGTCCTGGGACGCGGCCGGTTCGGGCGGCAGCCCGAAGGCGTCGCCCGCGAACGCACCCCCCGCGAACGCACCCCCCGCGAAGGCGCCGCCCGCGAAGGCGTCGCCGCCCGGCGCCGCGTGGCCCGGGGACGGCTCGTCGGTGACGGGGGCGAAGGGGAACGTCCACTGGCCGGTGTCCGCCGGGTCGGTGGTGGCCGCGGCGGTGGGCGGCGGTATGGCCGGCGGCTCCCAGCCCTGCCCGGTGCCGGGCGCGGCCAGCGGGCTGAGGCCCGGGTAGCCGGTGGCCTGGCCGGGGTCCTCGGTGGCCTGCGGGGGGAGCTGGATGAAGGCGGTCGCGTCGCCGTCGTACTCGCCGCCCCACCCGCCGTGGGGCGGCGCGGAGGGCGGCGGCGCCGAGGGGTCGGCGTGCGGGTCGTTGCTCATGCGAGCGCCCTCCCCAGTGCTCGGCGGGCCAGCGCCGCGACGGTGCGGCGCAGGTGCAGGACGGCGGGCGGATGGGCCGGGGGCCGGCCGGTGTCCGGGTCGGGCGCGGGATCGGGGATGCACGACATGGCGACGTACTCCCCGAAGGCGGACAGCGCCTCCGGTGCCAGGGCGACGGCGCCCCGCACGCGGACCGCCGACCAGTCGATGAGGGACGCCGCCCACTGCTCGGCCTCCAGCGGCCGCAGCGGCATCGGGGCGACGGCGCCGATGGCGCAGCGCACGCCGCGCCGGGCCGGGTCCAGGACGACGGCGGCCGAGGCGACGGCGCGGCCGGGGCCGGTGCGCCCGGTGGCCTTGAGGAACGTCTGCGGCGCGTGCAGCAGCGGCACGCGCAGGTAGCCGACGACCTCGCCGGGCCGCAGCATCTCCCGGCCGCTGAGGAGCTGCCCGACCGGTGTCTCGCGCCGGGCGCCGCCGGGACCGGCGACGATGAGGGTGGCCTCCAGGGCGGCCAGCACGGGCAGGGTGTCGCCGGTGGGCGCGCCGGTGACGACGTTGCCGCCGAGGGTCCCGGCGTTGCGGGTCTGCGGCGGGCCCGCGGCGCGGGCGGCGGCGGCCAGGGCGGGGAAGAGGGCGGCGAAGTCGGGGCGTCCCATGCGGGCGTGGGTGAGGCCGGCGCCGAGGATGCCGTGGCCGTCCCGGTACTCCCAGCCGCGGATCTCGCTGATGCGGCCGAGGCCGACCAGGGCGGCGGGGCGCAACTGCCCGGCGTTGACGGCGGCCATGAGGTCGGTGCCGCCCGCGACGGGGACGGCGGCGGGCATGGCGGTGAGCGCCGCCACGGCTTCGTCAAGCGTGGCCGGCAGGGTGACGGGACGCGTCACTCCTGGACCATGCGGCGCATGCGGCGGTGCGTGCGTGCTCAATCCAGCCCCTTCCCGGTCGCCCGGCTGCCCCAGCCGTACCGTACGTGCTCACAGCCCGGACGTGGCAACTCTGGCACATTTCACGACGGGCTCTAAGGGGGGTCGAACAGTGCGTCCGTTAAGCGGCCGTTCGCGCCTTTGGTACCTGGCGCCGCCCGCCACCCTGGCAGGACGGGGCGCGGACGGCCGCCGCGTCGCGCGGCCACTCACACGATCGTGGGGACACGCTCGCTCGGGCGTCCGAGACGGCACCCGCGGGCGGGCGACGCGGCCGGGTACGCGAACGGGCGACGCCGCCGGAACGCGGGGCGGCGGCGCGGGCCGTCGGCCGAGGACGTCACCCGGGACGGTGACGCGGCCGCCGGACAGGGCGACGGCCCCGCACGGGAGCGCGGGGCCGTCGCCGAGCCGAGGCGGTGCCGGGGGGACGGGCGGAGCGGACCCGGCCGCCCCGCCCGTGCCGCGGGGCTACTTCCCGCCGCCGCCCTTGCCGTCCTTGCCGCCCTGGTCCCCGCCGCTGGTCATCGACTCGTAGATCTCCTTGCACAGCGGGCACACCGGGTACTTCTTCGGGTCGCGCCCGGGCACCCAGACCTTGCCGCACAGCGCGACCACGGGCGTGCCGTCGAGCGCGCTCGCCATGATCTTGTCCTTCTGGACGTAGTGCGCGAAGCGCTCGTGGTCGCCATCGCCGTGTGACACCTGCGGGGTCGGCTCGACGAGCGTGCCGGTACCCGTACCGCGCTCGGGCTCAAGAGTGCTCATGGCACCCAAGGGTACCGACCCGTCCGGGTGCGGGAACCCGTGCGCGAACCGTCCCCCGCCCGGCCCGGGCCCGCACCGGGCCACGCCGCGCGGGCCGCCCGCCGGCGCGGGCGCGCGCACGGGCGGGCGGCGGCGGGCGGGCGGCGGACGGGTGGCGCGGGAGGCGCGGGAGGCGCGGGGCGTCAGTTGAGGCTCGCGTCGTCCGGGTAGGTGGCCACCAGGGCGAGGTCGCCGCGCTGACGGCGCAGCACCGAGCGCCACAGCCGCTCGGGCCGGGGCGCGGAGACGTCGCCGGGCTCGGAGTCCACCACGTACCAGGCGCCCTCCTCCACCTCGTCCTCCAGTTGGCCGGGGCCCCAGCCCGCGTAGCCGGCGAAGATCCGCAGGAAGCCGAGTTCGGCGGCAAGCACCTCCGGCGGCGCGTCCAGGTCCACCAGGCCGATCGCGCCGTGCACGCGGCGCCAGCCGAGCGGGCCGTTGGCGCCGGGGATGAGGGCGACGCCGAGCGCGGCGTCCAGCGAGACCGGCCCGCCCTGGAAGACGACGCCGGGCGCGCCCGCGAGCGCCGCCCAGGGTTGCAGGATGTCGCCCACGCCGACGGGGGTGGGGCGGTTGAGCACGACGCCGATCGACCCCTCGTCGTCGTGGTCGAGGAGCAGGACGACGGCGCGCTCGAAGTTCGGGTCGGTCAGCGCCGGGGTCGCGACGAGCAGCCGGCCGGTGAGCGAGGAGACCTCGGAGGACATGCCCCCATGATTCCCCACGGCGCCGACGGACGGGCGGCGTACGGACACCGGGTGGCCGCACGCCGCAGCACCGGGGCGCGCACACCGCCGCCCCGGGGCGCGCGCCCGCGCCCCGGCCGCCCGGTGTCCGCCACCGGAGGCGGCACGCAGCGTGGCGCCGCGCGGTATGCGGGAGCCCGACCCCGTGGCGATTACCATTTCGTGAGTCCCCTGCCCCTTGTGTAGAGATCGCGAGTTCCATGACCGGCACCGAAGACGTTCTCCTCGTTCACGGCGGAACCCCGCTGGAGGGCGAGATCCGGGTCCGCGGCGCGAAGAACCTCGTGCCCAAGGCGATGGTGGCGGCCCTGCTGGGCGGTGAACCGAGCCGGCTGCGCAACGTGCCCGACATCCGCGACGTGCGGGTGGTGCGCGGCCTGCTGGAGCTGCACGGCGTGACGGTGCGCACGGGCGCGGACTCCGGCGAGCTGGTGATGGACCCCTCCCATGTGGAGAGCGCCCACGTCGCCGACATCGACGCGCACGCCGGGTCCTCCCGCATCCCGATCCTGCTGTGCGGGCCGCTGCTGCACCGGCTCGGGCACGCGTTCATCCCGGGTCTGGGGGGCTGCGACATCGGCGGCCGTCCGATCGACTTCCACTTCGACGTGCTGCGGCAGTTCGGCGCCGTCATCGAGAAGCGCCCCGAGGGCCAGTACCTGGAGGCCCCGCAGCGGCTGCGCGGTACGAAGATCCGGCTGCCCTACCCCTCGGTGGGCACGACCGAGCAGGTGCTGCTGACGGCCGTGCTGGCCGAGGGCGTCACGGAGCTGTCCAACGCGGCCGTCGAGCCGGAGATCGAGGACCTGATCTGCGTGCTGCAGAAGATGGGCGCGATCATCTCCATGGACACCGACCGCACCCTGCGCATCACCGGGGTGGACAAGCTCGGCGGCTACCGCCACCGGGCGCTGCCGGACCGGCTGGAGGCCGCCTCCTGGGCGTGCGCCGCGCTGGCCACCGAGGGCAGCGTCTTCGTGCGCGGGGCGAGCCAGCGCGAGATGATGACCTTCCTCAACACCTACCGCAAGGTGGGCGGCAGCTTCGAGGTCGAGGACGACGGCATCCGCTTCTGGCACCCCGGCGGGCCGCTGGACGCGATCGCGCTGGAGACCGACGTCCACCCCGGCTTCCAGACCGACTGGCAGCAGCCGCTCGTCGTCGCGCTGACGCAGGCCTCGGGGCTGTCGATCGTGCACGAGACGGTGTACGAGTCGCGGCTGGGGTTCACCGAGGCGCTCAACCAGATGGGCGCGCACATCCAGCTCTACCGCGAGTGCCTGGGCGGCACGCCCTGCCGCTTCGGGCAGCGCAACTTCCTGCACTCCGCGGTGGTCTCCGGGCCGACGAAGCTCCAGGCCGCGGAGCTGGTCATCCCCGACCTGCGCGGGGGCTTCTCGTACCTGATCGCGGCGCTGGCCGCGCAGGGCACCTCCCGGGTGCACGGCATCGAGCTGATCAACCGCGGTTACGAGAACTTCATGGAGAAGCTGCCCGGCCTCGGCGCCGAGGTGGAACTCCCCTAGCTTCTCTAGCCCCTCTAGCGCCCACGCATGCCCGGCCCCCGGCCCGCCGCGCGCGGTGGCCGGGGGCCGGGCATGCGTGGGGGCGGCCGGCGGGAGCGTGCCCGCCGGCCGCCCCGGGGCCGGAAAAGGAGCGGTTAGTTGCCCTTGGCCGCTTCCTTCAGCTTCGAGCCCGCGGAAACCTTGACGCTGTAACCGGCCGGGATCTGGATGGGGTCACCGGTCTGCGGGTTACGGGCGGTGCGAGCGGCACGGTGGGTGCGCTCGAAGGTCAGGAAACCCGGGATGGTGACCTTCTCGTCGCCCTTGGCGACGACCTCGCCGACGGTCTCGGCGAAGGCGGCCAGAACGGCGTCGGCGTCCTTGCGGCTCACCGAAGCGCGATCGGCCAGAGCGGCCACCAGCTCAGTGCGGTTCATGTGTGTTACTCCCGTGTTCTTCTTGCCGTTGAGGCGTGAGACGAAGCCGATGCTGCCAGGCCGCTCGGACAGTGCCGGGACCCGGGTCTACTCCACAGACCCTCGCGCCCGGGACGCATCCTGCCCCCAGCGGCGGCGGGAAAGCCAATCCGGCGGCCCCGTCGTCACACGAAAAGCTCCGCTGTCCCGTCAGGATGACGTTCCCCAGGCTTTGTCCGTGCGCAACCCTACGGGTGCCGGGGGCGGGCCCCATTCCGCGACGCGCCGACCGGTGGCCTTCGTCACCGCCGCCGCGCCGGGCCGCGTGCACGTTCGGGCGTCGCCCGGGCGGCCCAGCGGGCGCGGGCGCCGCCCCCGCGGGCGGCTCAGCCCGTCGCGCCGGAGCGGACCGCCGCGTCGTTGACCGCGTCGGCCACCGCTCCGGAGACCTTCTCGTTGAAGACGCTGGGGATGATGTAGTTGGCGTTCAGCTCCTCCTCGCCCACCACGTCGGCCAGCGCGCGGGCGGCGGCGAGCATCATCGCGTCGGTCACGGTGTGCGACTGGGCGTCCAGCAGGCCGCGGAAGACGCCGGGGAAGACGAGCACGTTGTTGATCTGGTTCGGGAAGTCCGAGCGCCCGGTGGCCACGACGGCGGCCGTCCGCCGGGCGACGGCGGGGTCGATCTCCGGGTCCGGGTTGGCCAGGGCGAAGACGATGGCGCCCTCGGCCATGGTGGCCACGTCCTCGGCGGTGAGCACGTTGGGCGCGGAGACGCCGATGAAGACGTCGGCGCCCGCCACCGCGTCCCTGAGGGTGCCGGTGACGCCGTCGGGGTTGGTGTGGTCGGCGATCCAGCGCAGCGCGGTGCCGCCGTCCACGTCCTTGAGGTCGGCGCGGTCGCAGTGGACGACCCCGTTGATGTCGCAGACCACCGCGTGCCGGACGCCGGCGGCCATGAGCAGCTTGAGGATCGCCGTGCCGGCCGCCCCGGCGCCGGACATCACCACGCGCACGTCCTCGATGTCCTTGCCGACGACGCGCAGGGCGTTGTGCAGGGCGGCCAGGACGACGATGGCGGTGCCGTGCTGGTCGTCGTGGAACACCGGGATGTCCAGGGCCTCCCGCAGCCGGGCCTCGATCTCGAAGCAGCGCGGCGCGGAGATGTCCTCCAGGTTGATGCCCGCGAAGCCGGGGGCGATGGCCTTGACGATCTCCACGATGGCGTCGGCGTCCTGGGTGTCCAGGCACAGCGGCCAGGCGTCGATGCCGGCGAACCGCTTGAACAGCGCCGCCTTGCCCTCCATGACCGGCAGCGCGGCCTGCGGCCCGATGTTGCCCAGGCCGAGCACGGCCGAGCCGTCGGTGACGACGGCGACGCTGTTGCGCTTGATGGTCAGCCGCCGCGCGTCCTCGGGGTTGGCGGCGATCTGGGTGCACACCCGGGCGACGCCGGGCGTGTAGATCATGGAGAGGTCGTCACGGTTGCGAATGGGGTGCTTGGACGACATCTCGATCTTGCCGCCGAGGTGCATGAGGAACGTGCGGTCGGAGACCTTGCCGAGCGAGACCCCGTCGATCTCGCCGAGCTTCTGCACGATCGCGTTGGCGTGGTCGGTGGAGCTGGCGGCGACGGTGACGTCGATGCGCAGGCTCTCGTGCCCGGAGGCCGTCACGTCCAGGGCCGTGACGTGGCCGCCGGAGGACTCCACGACGCTGGTGATCTGGCTGACCGCCGACCCGCCGACCGGGACCTCCAGCCGGACGGTCATCGAGTAGGACACGCTGGGCGCCGTAGCCATGCCGACTTCCTCTGCTTTCCTTCAAGCACTTCGCGGGTGCGCGTTTGCCTCCGAATCGTCGCACCTACCACCGGGTACGCGGTAAAGACGTCGCGATTCGGAAAGTGATTTCCACTATACGAGAGGAAGCTCCGCGGAGGGAAGCCGGGGCCCGTCCGGCCACGCGAAAAGCGGGCCTCCCCGCCGGGAGACCCGCTTCTCGTGTGACCAGGTTGCCTGGGTGACGCCGACCCGCCAGCTCGCCTCGCGGCAAGTGGTCGCTCGAAGCGACGATGGTTGGGCCCGGGGGCATGGATCGGGCCGGCGCCACCTCCAGGCTAACAAACGCTCCCCGCCGCTGATTCCACTCCGCCGAACCCGCCGCGAACCCGCCGCGGACCCGCCGTCCCTGCCGCCCCGCGCGACGGTGCGCGGGCCCCGGCGGCCACCCGGCCCGGGCCCTGGGCCGGGCCGCCCGGGGGCTCAGTCCCGCAGGAGGTCCGGCACTCCGGCGGCGTCGGGCGCGTCCCGGGGGCCGGAGAGGATCGTCAGCCGCTGGGTGGCCCGGGTCAGCGCGACGTAGAGCACCCGCAGCCCCGCGGGCGACTCGTCGGCGATGTCGGCCGGCGTCACCACGACCGTCGCGTCGTACTCCAGGCCCTTGGCCTCCAGGCTCCCCAGGGCCACCACGCGCTCGCCCAGCCCCGCGAGCCACTGTGCGGCCTCCGCCCGCCGGGCCATCGGCACGACGATCCCGACCGTGCCCTCCACCTCCGCCAGCGCCCGCTCGGCCTCCGCCCGCACGGCGCCCGGCAGGCCGTCCGCGGCGGCGACGGCGAACCGGGGCACCAGGCCGGTGGAGCGCACCGCCTTGGGCGGCTGCGTGCCGGGCATGGCCAGCGCCAGCACCCGGGAGGCCAGTTCGGCGATCTCGGCGGGGTTGCGGTAGTTGACGGTCAGTTCGAAGCGGCGCCGGGGCCGGGTGCCCAGCGCCTCCGCCCGCGCCTCGGCGGCCTCCTCGTGGTCGGACCACGAGGACTGCGCCGGGTCCCCGACGACCGTCCAGGTCGCCTGGCGCCCGCGCCGGCCGATCATCCGCCACTGCATCGGCGTGACGTCCTGCGCCTCGTCGACGATGACGTGGGCGTAGTCGCGGCGCTCCTCGGGCACGACCTGGCGGTGCGCGCGCCGGGTGGGATCGCGGTCGGCGGCCGTGGTGACCTCGGGCAGCCCGGTGAACTGCTCCAGCGGGTCGATCTCCGTCTTCCGCGGCCTGCTCACGGCGCCGAGCACGGCGTGCAGCTCGTCCAGCAGGGCCACGTCGTGGACGGACAGCGGCCCCGACCCGGCGTCGTCGAGCCGCGCCAGCGAGCGGGCCACCCGGCGCGCCTCGCGCTGCTGGAGCACGCGGCGGCCGTAGCGGGCGAGCCGCTTCTCGTCCCGCATGGCGGCCAGCACCCGGCGCGGGGTCAGCTCCGGCCACCAGGCGGCGAGGAAGCCGAGGAAGTCGTCCTCCTCGGCCACGTCCTCGTCGAACGCCTGCCGGGCCTCGGCGGCCAGCTCCGGGTCGGAGCCCGGCGGGTAGCGGACGGGCCCGCCGGACTTCGCCCACAGCGCGTCGAGCAGCAGCTTGCGGGCGCGCGGGCGCAGCAGGTTCACCGGCGCGGTGCCGCCGAGCGCGGTGGCGCGGATCTCCCGCAGCTCCCGGGCGTCCAGCTCGACGCGGGCGCCGAAGACGACCACCCGCAGCCCGCGCGCCGCGGCCGGGTCGCCCGCCAGCTCCAGCGCGCCGCGGGCCGCGCGGCGCAGCACCCGGGTCATGCGGGCCGAGCCCTTGACGCGGGCGACCGGCTGCGGGTCGTACGCGTCCGCCTCGGCGCCCTCGACGAGCGAGCCGAGCGCGCGGATGACGACCTGCCCCTCCTCCCCGAGCGACGGCAGCACGCCCTCGGTGTAGGCGACCAGCAGCGGGGTCGGGCTGACGACGAGGATGCCGCCGGCGAAGCGGCGCCGGTCGCGGTAGAGCAGGTAGGCGGCGCGGTGCAGGGCGACGGCGGTCTTGCCGGTGCCCGGGCCGCCCTCGACCTCGGTGACCGAGGCTGCCGGGGCGCGGATCACCTCGTCCTGCTCGGCCTGGATGGAGGCGACGATGTCGCGCATGGTGTGGCCGCGCGAGCGCCCCAGCGCGGCCATCAGGGCGCCGTCCCCGACGGTGGGCAGCTCCGCGCCGTCCAGCCGGGCGGTCAGCTCCGGGCGCAGCAGGTCGTCCTCGACGCCGAGCACCCGGCGCCCGCGCGAGCGGATGACGCGGCGGCGCACCACGCGGCCGGGGGCGACGGGCGTGGCGCGGTAGAACGGCGCGGCGGCGGGCGCGCGCCAGTCGATGACCAGGGGCGTGTAGTCGGCGTCGAGCACGCCGAGACGGCCGATGTGCAGGGTCTCGGCGATGTCGGCGGTCCCGTCGGGGCGGACGGCGCCCTCGGCGGGCTCGACGGAGGTGTAGGCGCCGTCCGGGCCGCGCTCGCCGCTCTTGCCGTCGAGCAGGTCGATGCGGCCGAAGAGGAAGTCCTCGTACTCGCTGTTCAGCCGGTTCAGGTGCACCCCGGCCCGGAAGACCTGCGCGTCCCGCTCGGCGAGCGCGCCGGGCGTGCCGACCTGGGCGCCCTTGCCGGCGTCGGCCATCAGGAACTCGGCCTCGTGGATCTTCTCTTCCAGGCGGCGGTAGACCGCGTCCAGGTGTGCCTGTTCCGCGCGGATCTCCCGCTCGCGGACGCCTGTGTCCTGCGCCTCCAACGCAAGGGCCCCCTTCTGCTGTACTCAGGGCAGCCGTCCACCGTACGCGACCGCGCACGCGCGCGCACCCGCGGTGCGGCGGACGGGCGCGGCGGGCGGCTACCGCCCGCCGCGCCCGGCGCCCGGCCCGGCGTCGAGCGCCAGCCGGCAGCCGTGCCGGACGCCGGTCTGGACCAGCTCCGGGGCGCCCAGCGCGGAGCGCAGCCCGGCCACGGCCGTCTCCACCGCCTGCGCGTCGCCCCGCGCGTCGGGCAGCACCCGCAGCAGCTCGGCGTGCGGGACCACCCGCCCCGGCCGGCGCGCCAGCGCGCCCAGCAGCGCCATCCCGGCCGGGGGCACGGCGCGCAGGTCGCCGTCCAGCACGACGGCGTGCCCGCGGATCTCCAGGCGCCGCCCGGCGACCGGCAGCACCAGCGCCCGGCCCGGCAGCTCCGTGCACAGCAGGCGCACCAGCGGCCCGAGCCGGAACCGCTCCGGTTGCACGGTGGGCACGTCGTGCTCGGCGAGCGGTGCCGCCGTCACGGGCCCCACGCAGGCGGCCAGCACGTCCTCCCGCAGCGCCGCCAGCACCCGCTCGCGCAGCCCGCGCTCGGCGGCCCGGCGCAGCAGCGAGGTGGCTGCGGGCGCGCTGGTGAAGGTGACGGCGTCCAGCGCGCGGGCGGCGACCGCGTCGACCATGCGGTCCAGCGGGTCGAGGTCCTCCGGCGGCAGCCAGCGGTAGACGGGGACGGCCACCACCTCCGCGCCTGCCTCGCTCAGCGCCGCGCAGAAGCCGGACAGCGGCTCGCCGTGGAGCTGGACGGCGACGCGGCGGCCCGCGACGCCCTCCGCCAGCAGCCGGTCCAGCACCTCGGCCAGTGATTCCGAGGCGGGCGACCAGTCCTCGGTGAGCCCGGCCGCGCGGACGGCGCCGCGCACCTTGGGGCCGCGGGCGAGCAGTTCGGCGCCGCCGAGCGCGGTGAGCAGCGCGTCGCCCAGGCCCCAGCCCTGTGCCGCCGCCACCCAGCCGCGGAACCCGACGGCGGTGGTGGCGATCACCGTGTCGGGCGCCGCCTCCAGCACGCTCCGGGTGGCGCCGAGCAGTTCGGCGTCGTCGGCCAGGGGCACGGTGCGCAGGGCCGGGGCGTGCTGGACGGCCGCCCCGCGCCGCTGGAGCAGCCCGATCAGCTCCTCGGCGCGGCGCGCGGCGGTGACGCCGACGGTGAACCCGGCCAGCGGCCCCGCGTCCACCACCCGGCCCACCGCCCCGCCCGGGCCCGGGGGCCGGCTTCCCGGGCGGTCCCGCCCCTCGGCCTGCCCCTGGCCGCGGACCTGCTCCTGCTCCTGCTCCTGCTCCTGCTCCTGCTCCTGCTCCTGCTCCTGCTCCTGCTCCTGCTCAGGGTCCTGCTCAGGGTCCGGTGCCCCGTCCTGCGGCGTGCTGTCCTGCTGTGGCATGAGTGGTCCTCGTCCCCGTCTCGGTCCAGGCCGCGCGGTCCTCGGCCCGTCGCCGGGTGACAGGCTCGGTTCCGGCGGTTTCCCGGTGTTACGTGCCCGCCGCGCGGAGTTTCTCACCGCCCCGGGCCCGCCCGTCTCGCGCCCCGGGCGTACCGGCGCTCCGGGCCGCCGGGGACGCGGGGGCGGGCGGCGTGTGCCCGGCCCGGCGGGAGGGCACGGCGGGCGGCGCACCGGGGCGGGGAGGTGACGCGGAAGGGCCGAGACAGAACAGCTAGCCTGCGGCGGCCCGGTGGGCGGGCTGGGGGAGGTCCAGGACGGCCGCGATGGCCGTGGCGTAGCAGGCGGCGGGGTCGGCACCCGGGCCGGGTCCGGGGCCGGCGTCGCGCAGGCGGGGGCCGTGCGGGGTGAGGACGGCGCTGACGTGGGCGAGGCCGACGCGGTGGTCGACGGCGTCCAGGGTGGCCGTCAGCAGCCGGGCGACGGCGTGCGCGGTGGGCGCGTCGGCGTCGTGCGGGGCGAGGGCGAGCACCGTGTGGGCGCCACCGTAGGAGTGGGCGGAGGCCGTGCACAGCGGCCCGGTGAGCTGCTCCTCGACCAGCAGCGGCGCGTCCGGCTCGCCGGCGGCCAGCAGCCGGGCGAGCGCGGTGGCCACCGGCGCGGTGCGCAGCACGTGCAGGTCGCCGCCGGCGGTGCGGGCGACGCAGGGGTAGCCGACCCGCGCGGCGGTCGCGGCCAGCTCGTCGGCGCGGCACCGCTCGGCGCGGACGGGGAAGGGGGTGTAGGCGTTGGCGAGCTCCCGCCGCAGCACCGGGTCGGTGAGGGCGCGCACGGTACCGGGCGGGTTGCCGGGCAGTCGCAGCGCGGCGTTGGCGCGGGCGGCGGCCATGGCGCCGGCGGCGTCAAAGCCGAACACCGACGTCCGTGGGACGCCGGTGTGGAAGCGCAGTGCGGCGCACAGCCGCGTGGTGTCGGTCCAGTCGCAGGTGATCGCCTCGTCGGCTTCGGCGACGAGGCGTCTCATGCCCGGAGCCGCGAGGTCGGGGCCGACCACGATGGGTCTGGCCCCGACCGCGCGTGCCGCCCGTATGGCCTCGCGGCGGGGGTTGAGGAGCAAGGCCGTGGGCGTGGGGGGTGGCGGCTTCATGCGACCGGCTCCGGAGCACCGTGTTCCAGGTGCTCGGCGAGCCAGCCCTCGCAGGTGTGCAGGCGGTCCATGAGCTCGGGGCTGTCGGCACCGGCGACGACCGTCCAGCAGACGCTCGCCGCGCTGTGCAGCGGCCCTTCGCTCAGTTCACCGGGGGCGAGCACCGTGCGGTGTTCGCGGACCCAGTCGTAGGGGGGTGCCTCGGGCACGGCCACGACGTGCCCGGGGCGGGGCGTCATCGCGATGTCTCCGTGCACGGCGCGGGGCGCGGGCAGGGGTGCGGCGCGCAGCGGCAGTCCGGCGGCGAGCCGGAACCACGTCTCCTGCGGGTCGACGCCCCAGGTGCGGCGGATGAGCTGCGGGATGCGCGAGCCGCCGACGCGGCACGCCACCTCGCACAGCACCAGCCGGTCGTCGGTGGTGTGGAAGACCTCCAGGTGGTAGGCGCCCACCTCGGGGGCGGGCAGCACCGTGAGCAGGGTGTCCAGGAACCGCGTGAGCCGTGCGGCCATGGGTTCGCGCGGGTGGAGCAGGACGGAGCCGTTGTTGGCCCCGGAGAGCACCTCCAGGCAGCCGGTGTAGTACCGGCCGGCGGAGACGAACCGGAAGCCCGGCGCGAGCACGGCGTCCACGTGGTAGACCTCCCCGTGCACGAACTCCTCGGCGATCAGGTCCTCCCGCCACGGGCGCCGGGCGAACACGGCGAGGTCGCCCTCGTCCCGCAGCACGGTCACGTCCCGCGCGCCGCCCTGCCCGACCGGCTTGACGACGACCGGGTAGTCCCGCTGCGCCACGAACTCCAGCAGGTCGCAGAACGTGTGCAGCCGAGCGTGGGCGGGGACGGGCACGCCGTGTACGGCGTAGTCCTTCATCAGCGCCTTGTCCCGGAAGACGCGGGCGCTGGCCTCGCTCTGCCCCGGCAGGTCGAGCCGCTCGCGCAGCCGCCCGGCCCGCTGGAGGTCGAACTCGTCGGCCGCCAGCACCTGGCTGAACCGCACCGGCGACACCGGGTCGGACGCCATCCGCAGCACCGCCAGCTCCGGGTACGGCACCCGCGAGCACCCGGCGACCTCCTCGTAGTACGCGTAGCGCTCGGGGCCCGGCAGCGGGGCTTCGGTGAAGACCACCATGTCGGCGGCCAGCTCCGGCAGCATCTCCGCGTAGTCGGTGCTCGCTCCCCCGTTGAGCACGAGCGTGGTCATGAGGTCTCCGTGGTGGGTGGGTGGCGGCGCTAGGGCTGGGTCACCAAACCGTCCAGGTGTCCTCCCCGGTGGCGCCCGCCTCGACCGCGGCGGGTGCGCCGCTGGAGCCGACCGACGCCAGCGAGCCGCCGAGGGCGAGCGCGGCTATCAGGGTCCCGGCGAAGATCCGAGTGAACCGCTTCACGAGTTTCTCCTTCGTTCCGAGCAGTAGAGGCGGCCCCAGCCGAAGGCCGTCCTCTGACCATGATGTTTGTTGCATTCGTCCTGCGTGCCAAGGGTTTCCCCCTGGCGGCATCTCGCCTGGCACGTTGTCGCCCACGTAAGCTTCGAGACCCAAGAGAAGGCGGAGAAGGTGCGTGAGACAGGGGAAATAGACGCGACGACGTCGCAGGTCTACCGGCTCCGCGTCACCCACGCAACAGAGCCGGTCGAGCGGATCGCCGTCCGTGCGGGCATGACCCCCCAGGACGTGGAGGCCGCCGAGCTCCGGCTCGCCGGTCTCGGGCTGCTCCAGCCCGCCCCGGGCGGCGGCTGGGCCGCCGTCAGCCCCGAGACGGCCGCCGACACGCTGCTGGCGACGGCGCAGAAGGAGGTCCTGGAGCAGCAGACGGCCATCGCCGCCACCCGTGCCCGGCTGCACGCCCTGACCGGGGTCTACCTGGAGGCGCGCAGCCTGCGCTCGGACAAGGGCAGCATCGAGATCATCGAGGGCATCGACAACATCCGCTCCGTCATGGACGACCTCGCCCGCCACTGCTCGTCCTCCCTGGACGTGCTGGTGCCCGGCGGCGGGCTGGCCGAGGCGGCGATCCGCACCTCCGCCCGGCTGGACGAGGAGACGCTGGCCCGCGGCGTCCGCATGCGCACGCTCTTCCAGCACGCCGCGCGCAAGCACCTGCCCACCGCCCGCTACGCCGCGCAGATCAGCGCGGCCGGCGCCCGCATCCGCACCACCGGTGTGCTGCCCTCGCGCATGCTCATCACGGACAACGAGTCCGCCGTGCTCCCGGCCGACCCGGAGAACCAGGCGGCCGGGGTCGTCCTCGTCCGCGACCCGGCCGTCCTGGGCTTCCTGTGCCGCCTGTTCGAGCACCACTGGGACCGCGGCCTGGACTTCACCGCCGAGGAGCAGGAGAACGGCCCGGAGCCCACCCAGCTCGAACGCGACGTGCTGCTGCTGCTCGCGGCCGGGAAGAAGAACGACGTCATCGCCCACCAGCTCGGCCTGTCCCCGCGCTCGGTGAGCCGCATCGTCGCCCACCTGATGGACCGCCTCGGCGCCAACAGCCGCTTCCAGGCCGGCGTCCGCGCCGCGATGAACGGCTGGCTGTCCTAGGCCGGCGGGCCCCGGACGCGGGCCCGCGCCGCCGGGCCCGGGCGGGAGCCCGCGCCGCCGGGCCCCCGGACGCGGGCGTTCAGCGGGTGGTCACGCGGGCCTGCGCGTCCGGTTCCACCACGTCCAGGTAGTCCTGGTGGCGCAGGATCCACTCGGCGACGAACACGCAGGTGGGCCGCGCGTGCCGACCCTCGGCGCGGAGCCCGTCCAGCGCGGAGCGGGCCAGCGTGGCGCCCACGCCCTCGCCCTCGAACTCCCCGGCCACCTCGGTGTGGACCAGTTCCCGGATCTGGCCGTGGTCCCGGTACTCCAGGACACCGGCCACCAGGCCGTCGGACTGCGCTTCGTACCGTTCACGCTCGGCCACGTCGACGACATCGACGTCCATGGGAGCCTCCTGAGCAGTCGTCCTCAACGCTTGCTCCCGCCAGGCTACGACCGCCCCCGCGACGCGGCGCGGCGCGCGCGCCCGGGCGGCCCCGCGCGCGCCCGGGGTCCGGGGGCGCGGGCGCGGTGGCCGCGATGGCCAAGGTGGCCGCGGTGGTGAGGCCCCGGGCGGCGGCCGGGGCGGTGGGCCGGGTGGCGGAAACCGGGGCCCGGGACGACTACGGCGCGCGGGACGGGGAAACCCGGGGCGCGCGAGCGCCCCCAGTGCCGACGGGACGGAGACGACAGCGATGGCGACCAGCGCGCGTGGGACCCGGGCCACGAGCCCACCGGCCGACCTCCGGCTGCCCGGGATCGTGCTGGGCGTCGGGCTCGGGGGGTTCGTCGACGGCATCCTGCTGCACCAGCTCCTCCAGTGGCACCACATGCTCAGCAGCACGGACACCGACCGCGTCGGGGTGCGCTACTACGACCCGGACACGGTCTCCGGGCTGGAGATGAACACCGTGTGGGACGGGGTCTTCCACACGGTGTGCTGGTTCGCCGTCCTGATCGGCCTGGCCCTGCTCTACTCCCGGGTGACCCACCGCCGCCGCCGGGTGTGGACCTCGCGCGTGCTGTGGGGCTGGGTGCTGGTCGGGTGGGGCCTGTTCAACCTGGTCGAAGGCGTCGTGGACCACCACGTGCTGGGCATCCACCACGTCCACGACGGCCCGCACCGGCTGTGGTGGGACCTCGGCTTCCTCGCCCTCGGCGCACTGCTGCTCGTCGGCGGCTACCTGCTCCAGCGCGGCGGCCGACCCCTCGCCCCGGACGCCCCCGACGACGAACACGGCCCCGACGGCGGACGCGCCCCGGACGGCGCGGCCACCGGGCGCCCGGAGCGGGACGCCTGATGGGCCACACCCCGCACCCGGCACCGGGCGGCGGGGCGGGCGGCGCGCTGGAGGTGCTGCTGCCCGCGCTGGCGCTGCTCGCCTGCGCCGCCGGCTACCTCCGCCTGGCCCGCCGGGCCCGCCGCCGCAACCCCGTGCGCGGCTGGCACCGGGGGCGGACGGCCGCCTTCCTCACCGGGATCGCCCTGCTGGCGGTCGCGCTCCTGCCGCCCGTCGCCCCGTTCGCGCACGCCGACTTCCGCGGCCACATGGCGCAGCACCTGCTCGTCGGCATGTACGCGCCGCTCGCGCTGGTGCTCGCCGCACCCGTCACCCTGCTGCTGCGGACGCTGCCCGCCCCGCGCGCCCGCCGGCTGACGGCCGCCCTGCACAGCCGCCCCGCGCGGCTGCTCGCGCACCCGGCCGTCGCCCTGCTGCTGTCCACCGGCAGCCTCGCCGTGCTCTACTTCACCCCGCTGTACGCCGCCGCCACGGCCCACCCCGCCGGGCACTGGCTGCTGCACGCCCACTTCCTGTTCGCCGGGTGCCTGTTCGCCTACGTCATCGCCGGGCCCGACCCCGCGCCCGCCCGGCCCGGCGTCCGCGTCCGCCTGGTCTACCTGGGCTGCGGCATCGCGCTGCACTCGGTGATCTCGCAGTTGATGTACGGCGGCTTCTGGCTCCGCGTCCACGCGCCGGTCCCGGAGGTGCGGGGCGGCGCGGAGATCATGTACTACGGCGGCGACATCGCCGAACTCCTCCTCGCCGCCGCCCTCGTCACCACCTGGCGCCCGGCTCCCCGCCCCAGTGCCGACCGTCCGTCCCCCGCCCCGCGGGCGGCCGTGCCGGGGTGAGGAAGCGGGCTTCGGGCGCGGGAGGGCCAGGCGGCGCGGTCCTGCCGGCGTCGCCCGGGCCCCGGCTCCCGGCCCCCTCCGGCTTCGCCGCGACGCCCCGCCCGGGCGGCGGAGGCGGCCGCTGCGTCGCCGGGGCCGCCCGTGGGCCGGGGCGTGCCCGGCGGTGCGCGCCGTGGCCCGCCGGTGCCCGGCGCGCCGGTGCCGGGCGCCGCGCACCGCCGCGCGGGTGAGGGGGCGTCAGTCGCCCGCCGAGACGAACTCCGGGCCGAAGGAGTCCGTCGTCACGTTGAACACCGTGGTCGTGTCACCGGCCTCGTGCCAGACCTGGCACTGGTAGCCGCTGTCGCCGCCCCGGTCGACGGCGACGGCCGCCGGAAGCTCGTCGCAGCTCAGCGTCTGCTCGTACCCGCCGCTGTCCTGGTGCCGCTCCCAGAACTCGTGGAACACCCGCTTGGCGACCAGGAGGTCCTGCTGCGGTGCGGTGTCGTACTGGATGAGGAAGTCGCCCTCCTCGTAGCGGTCGCTGATCGTCACCTCGAAGGGGATCTCCACGCCCTCGTAGGTGGCGGTGCACGTGCTGGTCGCGCCGGCCTCGCGGGTGATGCCGTCGGGGCAGTCCGCGGTGGTCTCGCCGTTCACCTTGGCCTGGCGGAGCAGTTTCTCGCGCAGCTTGTACTCGACCTTCTCGGTGAACTCCGCGCCGCTGCCGGGCTCCGGCGAGGGCGCGACGAGGTCGTCGTGGGACTCGACGACGTCCTGCTGGGGCCCGGTGATCTCCACGGCGAGCGGTTCGGCCGGGGTCGGCGTCTCCTCGGCTCCGGCGGCGGCGTCCGCCCGGGTCCCCCCGCCACCGTCACCGCCGCCGTCGTCGCCGCCGCAGCCGGCGGTGAGCAGTGCGGCGGCCGCAACCGCCGTGACGATCTTCGGTATTCGCATGGGCACACCCTAGAGTGGAGCTGAAGCGCTGGCACAACACCGCCCGTTGACGTACGTGAAGCCGGCAAAGGCGGTCGCGGCGATGGTAGCCGGTGGCCGTATCAGCCGCGTCTCACACCGGTAGCGGACCCGTCTTCCGGCCCCTGGGGGCCGGAAGACGGTCCGGTGGCGGGTCAGGCGGCGGAGCCGCTGTCGATGACGAGGTCGGAGCCGACGACGGCACCGGCCGCCGGGGAGGCGAGGTAGAGGACGGCGGCGGCCACCTCGTCGGCCGAGGCGAGGCGGCCGAGCGGGTTCTCGGACTTCATGCGCTCGGCGCGCTCGGCCTCGCTCTCGCCGGGGCGCAGGGACATCGGCCCCTCGGCGGCGCCGGGGCTGACGGCGTTGATCCGCACGCCCTGGTGGACGTGGTCCAGGGCGGCGGCCCGGGTGAGGGTGGTGACGGCGGCCTTGGAGGTGAGGTAGGGCGCGGCGTGCGGGACGCGCAGGTGGGTGCCGAGGTTGGAGGAGACGTTCACGATCGCGCCACCGCCGTGGGCCGCCATGTGGGCGATCTGGTGCTTCATGGCGAGGAAGACCCCGGTCACGTTGGTGCGCAGCACCGCCTCCCAGTCCTCCTCACGCACCTCGGCCGTGGGCGCGCCACCGCCGAAGACCCCGGCGTTGTTGACGGCGACGTGCAGGCCGCCGAACCGGTCGACGGTGGCGCGCACGAGGTCGCGGAGCTGGCTGGAGTCGGTGACGTCGGCGGGGACGGCGGCGGCCGTGCCGCCCGCGTCCTCGATCAGTGCGACCGTCTCGCGCAGGGTGGCGGCGGTGCGGCCGGCGACGGCCACGCGGGCGCCCTCCGCCGCGAAGGCGAGCGCGATGGCCCGGCCGAGGCCGGAGCCCGCGCCGGTGACGAGCACGGCGGTGTCGGTGAAGCGGTGCATGGGAGCTCCTTCGGGAGACGGGTAGGTGATCACCTGGTGTGGCGGTGGGAGGTCAGGGCGACGAGGGCGAGCAGGGCGCCCGTCGCGGCCAGCGAGACGGCGTCGCTGCCGAGTGTGAGCAGGACGGCGAAGAGCACGGTCGGCCCGAGCTCCATGGCGGTGTTGAACACGCCCCCGGCGAGCCCGGCCTGCGCGGGCGGCACCCGGTCGGTGGTCAGGACGGCGGCGCCCGCGAACGAGCACCCGGTGCCCGCGGCCAGCAGCAGGAGCCCGGGCAGCACCCCGACCGGGTACGCGGCCTGGCCGTGGAGCCCGGTGAGCGCGAGCAGGGCGACGCCGAGCCCGGCCGCGCCGAGCCCCGCGGCGGTGGTGCGCCCGGCGCCGTGCCGCGCGATGAGCCGCCCGGCCAGGCGCCCGGAGCCGATGAGCACGGCGGCGTAGGGGACGAAGGCGGCGGAGGTCTGCGGCCCGCTCCAGCCCCGGTCTTGTTGCAGGTGGAGCGAGAGCGCGATGAAGGTGAGCGCGGTGGCACAGGCGCTGAGGGCGACCGCGGCCAGGCCCAGCGCACGGGCGCGGCCGCGCAGGAAGCCGGGGGGCAGCAGCGGGTCGGGGGCGCGGTGTTCGGCGTAGCGGAACGCGACCAGCAGCACGGCCCCGGCGAGCAGGGGGACGAGCACGGCGGCCGATCCCCAGGCGTGGGCCTCGACGCCGACCAGGCCGTAGCTGGCGAGCGTGACGCCGGTGGTGGCGAGCAGGGCGCCGGGCAGGTCCAGGCGCCGGGCGGCGGGCGGACCGGTGACGGGCGGACCGGCGGGACCGGCAGGACCGGCGGGACCGGCGGGACCGGCGGCGGGCATACCGGAGCCGGGCGGGACACCGGCGGGCAGCAGGCGCGGGGCGCAGGCCAGCGCGGCGAGGGCGGCGGCGGCCGGGAGGGCCAGGGCCAGACGCCAGGAGGCGAGGGCGGCGAGGGGGCCGGAGAGCAGGTTGCCGATCGTCGCGCCCAGGACGGACAGGCCGCCCCAGGTGGCCATCGCCCGCCCGTACGCGGCGGGGTCCGGGAAGACGGTGCGCAGCACGGCCATCGCGGCGGGCGCGACGAGCGCCGCACCCGCGCCCTGGGCGAAGCGGGCGCCCAGCAGGACGGCGTACCCGGGGGCGAGGGCCGCCGCCGCGGCGGCGAGCGTGAACAGGGCGAGCCCGCCGGTGAGGACGGGACGGCCGCCGTACCGGTCGGCCAGCCGGCCGCCGAAGAGGAGCAGCCCGGCGAAGGTCAGCCCGTAGGCCGCGCTGAGCAGCAGCACGTCGGCGCGGCGCAGCCCGAACTCCGCGGCGATGTCCGGCAGGGGCACCACGATGACGGCGAGCGTGTAGATCAGCGTGACCTGCACGGCGCCCAGCAGCGCCAGCGTCCGGCCGGGCGGACGGGCGCGCCCAGGGCGGCTGCCCCCGGGCGCGGTGACGGCTGTCTGATCGGCCATGTGACCCCCCTCTTTCTGGACCGTTCGGTCCATTTCAGTGGCAGAGAAAACCGCACCCGACGACCTGTGACGCCGCACGGGCACGGCACCACGTGGAACAGCGTCAGCGTGGACAGCGTGGACGCGGGGCAGGGCGGAGCACGGCACAGCGCGGGCGGGCCCGGGGCCTCGCGCGACCCCGGGGCCGCGCGACCGGGACGCGCCCCCGGCACAGGCGCCGGAGGTGCGGCACGCACCCGCGCCCGCACGCGGCACGGAACGCCCGCGCGCCGAGCGGAGCGCGCGGCGCCCGGGGGGCGGCGGGGAACCCGGGACGCGGCGCACCCGTGACGGCGCCGGGCCGCGCTCAGTCCAGCAGCGTCAGCGCCTGTTCGGCCGCCTCGCGCACGCGGGCGGGGTCGCTGGACGCCTTGCCCACCACGCGCAGCCCCTGGAGCAGTACCAGCAGCATGCGGGCCAGCCCCCGCGGGTCGCGCTCGGCGGGCAGTTCGCCCTGCGCCCGCGCCCGGATCAGCGCGGCGTGCAGCGGCGTCTCCACGTGGTCCCAGCTCGCCTCGACCCGGCGGGCCGCGACCGGGTCGTGCGGGGCCAGCTCGGCCGCCGTGTTGGTGACGAAGCAGCCGTCCAGCCGCCGCTCGGGGCAGGCGGCCTCGGCGGCGTAGCGGCGCACCAGCGCGCGCACCGCGGGCAGCACGGGGCCGGGCTGGGACAGCTCGGCCACCAGCACCGGGTCGCGCGCCTCGGTGTAGCGCTCCAGCGCCTTCAGGTACAGCTCGCGCTTGTTGCCGAAGGTGGCGTAGAGGCTGGCGCGCCCGATGCCGAGGTGCTCGACGAGGTCGGCCATCGACGTCGCCGCGTAGCCGCGCCGCCAGAAGAGCTCCAACGCGGCCTGGAGCACGGCGTCCGGATCGAATTCCCTGGTTCTGGCCACGCGACGAGACCCTAGCCGTATGCAGAACGATCGGTCAAATAACTGAGGTTCAGTGCGCGATGGCGTCGATGACGGCGCGGGCGCCCTGGGCGAGCAGCTCACCGGCGACCAGGCGCCCGAGCGCCTCCGGGTCCGCGGCGCCTTCGCCGACGGCGGTCGCGGCGGTCGCGGCGGTCGCGGCGGTCGCGGCGAGGACGGTGGCGCCGTCGGGTGAGAAGACGCGCGCGGTGAGGGTGAGCGTGCCGTCGGGCGCCGTCCGGGCGTACCCCGCGAGCGGGCTGTTGCAGTGGCCGCGCAGGGTGCCCAGCAGCGCGCGCTCGGCCCGCACCGCGCGCTCGGTGGCGGCGTCGTTGAGGGCCGCCGCGTAGCGCAGCGCGGCGGCGTCCCGGGTCCGGCAGCGCAGGGCGAGCACCCCCGCGCCCACGGGCGGGCACATGACCTCCACGGGCAGCACCTGGGCGACCCGGTCCACGGCGCGGATGCGGGCCAGGCCGCACACCGCGAGGACCAGCGCGTCGACGCGGCCCTCGGCCAGCTTCTCCAGTCGCCGCCCGACGTTGCCGCGCAACGGGACGCAGCGCAGGTGCGGATGGGACACGGCGAGCTGGGCGGCGCGGCGCACCGACGAGGTGCCGACGCGGGTGCACCGGGGCAGCTCGTCCAGGGTGCGCCCTTCGGGATGGACCAGGGCGTCGCGCACGTCGTCGCGGCGCAGGAACGCGGCGAACCGGGTTCCCTCGGGCAGCGGTTGGTCCCCGGGCACGTCCTTCAGGCAGTGCACCGCGATGTCGGCCGCGCCGTCCGCCAGCGCGGCGTCCACCTCCCGGGTGAAGGCCGCCTTCCCGCCCAGCGGGGCCAGGTTGCCGGTCCACCGGTCGCCGTAGGCGCTCACGGGCACCACCTCGGTGGCCAGCCGCGGGTAGTGCCCGGCCAGCTCCCGGCGCACCCGCTCCACCTGGGCGAGCGCCATCGGGGACGAACGGGTGGCGATGCGGATCAGCTCGGCGGGGGCCACGCTCGCACGATAGGCCGGGCGACCGCGCCCCGCGCCGCCGAACGCGGCGAACGGGTGGCCGCGGCGCGGGGCGGCGCTCAGGCCGGGGTCTCACCGCGCGCCCGGGCGCGCCACAGGCGGACCACCAGCACCAGCGCCGAGGCCGCGAACAGCGTGGCCGTGATGAGCAGCCAGCGGCCGAGGTAGACGTCGCCGGAGAGCCCGGTGGTCGCCGGGTACGCCTCCACACGGCCGAGGATGAGCGGGTGGTAGGTGAGCAGCAGCAGGCCGGAGAGGAGCACCGGCACCCGCACGTGGCCGACGAGGCGGCGCGTGCCGGGGCGGTGGCCGAACAGCGCCTGCGCGGCGCGGTCCGTCACCGTGTAGAGGGGCAGCAGCACCAGGTCGTGCACGAGGGCGGCGCCGACGAACCAGGCGGCCACCAGCCACGGCTCGCGGCCGCCCAGCAGCCGGACCCCGGCGTACCCGGCGAGGGCGAGGGAGCACAGCACGAGCAGCAGGTGCGCCGGTGACGCTCCGTACCGCGTGCGGCGCCGGGCGCTCACCCGCGCTCTCCGAACGCGAGCGCGCCCACCCACTTGGTGTTGTGCACTCCGGGGTTGGCCGGGACGATGACGCGTGCGGGGTAGCCGTGGTCCAGGGAGAGGTCCGCGCCGTTGACGCGCAGCGCGAGGAGCGAGCGCGGGTCGCGCACCTGGTTCTCGCGCAGCGCCGCCGAGCGGAACGCGCCCGCCGCCTGCACGGAGTCGACGAACACCCACGGCGGCCGCGCGCCGAGTCCGACGAGCGCGGCGAGGTCGGCCAGCCGCACCCCGCTCCACTCCTGGTCGGTCGTGGACCACCCCTCCACGCAGGCGATCGGCAGCGCCGCCCGGTGCTGCGGCAGGGCGAGCAACTGCGCCCTGCTCAGCACGCGTTCGCGGCCGCCACCGCGGACGACCAGGCGCCAGTCGGGGCCGACGTCCCGCTCCCCGACGCCCACCGCGGCGGCCGTCTTGTTGACCTGGAAGCCGTTCGGGCCGGGCCCGGCGTCCTGGCCGCGCGGGGCGAGCAGCGCCGTGGAGCGCAGCGGTCCCCCGACGCTCTGCCCCACGGTGACGCCGAACAGCAGCAGCGAGCCGCCGCCCACCGTGGCCAGCGCGCCGCGCCGGGAGACCGTCGGCGCGGCCGGGCGCGGGGTGGCGAGCCCGGCCGCGTCCGCTGGACCGCCGTCCCCCGGCGCCGTACCACCGTCGGGGGAGCGGCCGCGCAGCGTGCGCAGGGCGGCGGGGGCGCGCGTGGCGACGTGCACCGCGAAGGCACCGGCGAACACCCAGGAGCCGTAGAGGTGCAGCGGGTAGAAGGACCCGGGGAAGACGTACTCGAGCTGCACGTTGAGCACGCCGGTGGCGAACACGAACAGCACGCCGCCGACGAGCAGCAGCAGCGAGAGGCGCTCCAGGGCGTGCGCGGGCGAGCGCACCGGCGGCCAGGTGAACAACCGCGGGACGACCGACCACAGCTTCGCCAGCAGCACGGGGATCAGCGCGATGCCCAGGGTGACGTGGACGCCCTGGGTCAGCCGGTACAGCCAGTGCGGGTCGGTGGGCCAGGGGAAGAGGTAGAAGCCCAGCAGGCCCCGGTCGGGGGTCGTGTCGTTGCCGGGCAGGTCGGGGTTGTAGGCGGCGTAGGAGAGCAGCCCCGTCAGGAGGAGCACGGGGACGCCGAGGAGCAGGACGCCACCGAGGGCGGACGTCAGCCACGGGCCGCGCAGCGGACTGCGCCAGAAGCCGGGCCGCGCCGGGCCGTGACCGTCGCGCCTGCCGTCCATCGCCACCTCGTCCGGTCCGCCGGAGGGCGGCGGTGCGCCGCCCCGGACTCGCACGGTAGGGCCCGGCGCGCGGCGGTGGCGGGTACCGCGCCGCAGGAGCGGACCGGCGTCAGCCCGAGGAGGGTCCGCGAACGGCCGTCACCCCGGGCCACCGGCCCCCGGCCGCCGCCGCCCGGCCTGCCGCCGTCCGGCCTCCCCCGCCCGTGCGGTGGCCGTCCGGCCGCCGGTGGGCCACAGCCGGACGCGGCGCCGCGCGGCGACGTCCTCGGCCCAGCCCACCGCGACGATGAACACCGCCACCAGGGGCCAGACGAGCACGAACATCATCGGGGGGTACAGACTGGTCAGCAGGTCCGCGTGGGTGGGCCACACGCCGGGGATGCTCCACAGCGGGTCCAGCAGCGGAATGGTGGCGATGAGCGCGATCTCGTGCCACAGGTACAGCGTCACCGCGCGGCTGTTGGCGAGCGTCACCAGCCGCTCGTAGCGGGCCAGGCGCCCGGGCAGCCGCTCCCAGGAGGGGCTGACGCGCAGCAGCAGCACGCAGAAGCCGAAGGACCACAGGGCCTGCGCGAGCGGGATGTCGTTGAGGTCCAGCCCGTCGGGCCCGGGGTGTCCGGTGGCCCACCACAGGCCGAGCGCCATGAACAGCGGGGCGAGGGACGGCGCGACGTAGGCCGGGATGCGGCGCAGCAGCCCGTCGTGGTGGGCGAAGCCGAGCACCCAGCAGGAGCCGAAGGTGACGAAGTCGACCACGGCGTTGCCGGTCTGGCCCGGGATGTCGACCAGGCCGGTGCCGAGCAGCGCGGTCAGGCCGAGCGGGGCGAGCAGCGTCACCCACGGCAGCCGCCGGAAGCACCACAGCAGCAGCGGGGAGAGCAGCACGAACCAGAAGTAGGCGCGCAGGTACCACAGGGGCGCGGCGGCCTGCACGGCCCAGGTGTCGGAGAGGACGCCGCCCTCGTCACCGATGTGCCACGGGAAGGGCGGCGAGCCGACCGGCACCACCCAGCACAGCAGGCGCAGCCAGAACCAGACCTCCTCCCCCTTGGCCGGCCCCCAGCCCTGGAAGAACAGCATGCCGAGGACGAGGACGCCGTACAGCCACAGCGGCAGCAGCAGCCGCCGCACGCGCTGCTTGATGACGCCCCGCGCCGGCCGGCGCAGCGAGCGGGCCATCAGCGACCCGGCGAGGGCGAACATCACGCCCATGGACGGGAAGAGGAACGTCAGCCAGGCCCACCCGAAGGTGTGGTAGACGACGACGCGCAGGAGCGCGAGGGCGCGCAGGAGGTCCAGGTACCGGTCCCGGCCGGGTGCCGCGGGGGCGGCCGGCGCCGGGGCCCCGGTCGGTTCCGCGGCCCCGGGGAGCGGCGCGGCGGTGGCGGCGGACGCCGGACGGGCGGGAAGCGGTCCGGCGGGGGACGGTACGGCAGGGGGCGGTCCGGCGGGGGACGGTACGGCAGGGGGCACCGGTGCGGCGTGCGTCATGCGGCGGGCGTCCTTTCCCGGGCCTCGCGGTCCGGCGGCGACGGGCGGCGGGAGTCGGCCGTCGGCGCGGACTCCACCGCGCCGGTGCGGCGCAGCTTCTGCCAGCGCAGCCGGCCACCGGTCAGCGCGGTGATCCAGGACTGCAGCAGCACGACGTACATCAGTTGCCGGTAGAGGATCTGCTGGAGCGGCAGGGACAGCAGGTGCGTCGGCTTCTCCCGGTCCAGTCGGAAGGCGTAGGCCGCGCACAGCGCCTGGACGCCCAGCACGCCCAGCCAGGCGCCGACCGTCTTCCCCGTCGGCCCGAAGATGATGCCGTACAGCAGGAAGACGTCGATGAGCGGGGCGAGCAGCGGGGCGAGCACCATGAACAGCGACACCAGCGGCAGGCCGACGCGCCCGAAGCGGCCGGAGGGCCCGCGCTCGATCAGGGACCTGCGGTGCTTCCAGATGGCCTGCATCGTGCCGTAGGACCAGCGGTAGCGCTGGGACCACAGTTGCTGCACCGTCTCCGGCGCCTCTGTCCAGGCCCGCGCGTTCTCGGCGTAGACGACGCGCCAGCCGTCGCGGTGCAGCGCCATGGTGATGTCGGTGTCCTCGGCCAGCGTGTCGTCGCTCATCCCGCCGACGCGCTCCAGCGCGGTGCGGCGGAAGGCGCCGACCGCCCCGGGGATGGTGGGCATGCAGCGCAGCACGTCGTACAGGCGCCGGTCGAGGTTGAAGCCCATGACGTACTCGATGTGCTGCCAGGCCCCGATGAGGGTGTCCCGGTTGCCCACCTTGGCGTTCCCGGCGACCGCGCCGACGGTCGGGTCGCCGAAGGGCCGCACCAGTTCCCGCACCGTGGTCGGTTCGAACACGGTGTCGCCGTCCATCATCACCACGATGTCGTGGGAGGCGTGCGCGATGCCGTTGTTGAGCGCGGCCGGCTTGCCGCCGTTGGGCTGCCGCACGACGCGCACCCCGGGCAGCGCGAGGTCCTCGACGATGTCGGCGGTGCCGTCCCGGGAGCCGTCGTCGATGACGATGACCTCGATCGGATGGTCGCTGGCGGCCAGCGACCGCACGGTGTTGGCGATGCACTTGCGCTCGTTGTACGCCGGGACGAGCACGGTCACCGGCTCGGTGACCGGCGGGCCCCAGGAGAACCCGGGCCGGCGCACCCGGCGGGCGTGCACGAAGGACAGCACCAGCATCAGGCCGAACCGCGCGAACACCAGCGTGCCGATGACGGCGAGCGCGACGACGAGGACGCTCATCGCGTTCTGCGACACCGTGACCGCGCCGACGAACGCCCTGCCCTGCCACAGCGTGAAGCCGGTGACCTCGGTGTGCGCGCTCGGCGCGTCCAGCGCCTCGGTGAGATTGGTGAACTCGTACCCGCGCTCGCTCAGCTCCGGCAGCATCCGGCCGAGCGCGGCGACCGTCTGCGAGCGGTCGCCGCCCGCGTCGTGCATGAGGACGATCGCGCCCTCGCCGGGCACGTCCGGCATGGCGTTGTCGACGATCGCGTCGACTCCGGGACGGGCCCAGTCCTTGCTGTCGGTGTCGTTGAGCACGGTGAGGTAGCCCAGCTCCCGGCCGATGTACTCCGACACCGGCCAGCTCGTGTTGTCCAGCGCGTAGGAGTGCGAGGAGTAGGGCGGCCGGAACAGCGAGGTGCGGATGCCCGCCGCCCCGGCCAGCGAGAGCTGGTTCTGCGCCAGCTCCCAGTCCACCCGGGCGTGCGACTGCAAGGAGAGGTCGGGGTGGTTGAAGGTGTGCAGGCCGATCTCGTGGCCCTCGTCCACCATGCGCCGCACCAGGTCCGGGTGGCGCGCGGCCATCGCCCCGGTGATGAAGAAGACGCCGTGCGCGTCGTAGCGGGCCAGCTCGTCCAGCACCTTCGGCGTCCACGTGGGGTCGGGGCCGTCGTCGAAGGTGAGCACGATCCTGTGGTCCGGCACGTCGTAGGTCACCGGCTCGCCGTCCCGGACGTCGATGACCGGGCCGCCCTCCAGGATCTCGTCCGGCACCTCGTTCTGCGCGGTGGGCGGGCTGACGCGGTGGTCGGCGAGGAACTCGCTGTGCACGTAGCCGCGCAGCAGCAGCATCACCGTGACGGCGACCAGGACGAGCGAGGGCAGCAGGTAGCGCAGGGGCAGGCGGCGGGGACCGCGCTGCCGCTTGTGGGCGGGGGTGCTCATCGGCGGACGGCGCCCTCGTCCGCGGCGTCGCCGTCCGGGGTGTCCTCGTCCTCGTCACCGGCGCCGGGTGCGTCCCCCTCGTCGCCGTCGCCGCCGCCCTGGGTGTCCGGCGGGGCGGGGCCGTCGGGGCCCGGCTCCACGGTGGGCCGGTCGGGCGGGCTGGGCGACGCCGGCGGGGTCACCGACGTCTTCGAGGGCTCCGGCTCGGTGGCGGGCCCGGAGTCCGTGGGCCGGGGCGCGGGCGCGCTGGTGGACCGGGGCACGGGCACGGCGTCGCTCACCGGACGCTCCGCCACCCGCGTCGGCGCGGTCTCCGGCGCCGGGGGCTCCACGGCTTCCGGCTCGGGCGCCGTCTCGCTGGGGCTGGGCTCGGACGCGGGCCGGACCTGCTCGGCTGGCGGCTCGGCCTGCCCCGATATCGGCAGCCACGGGGCGTTCGAGCTCCCGCCGGACAGGCTGACGCCCAGCACCGCGGCGTACCCGGCACAGGCCAGCCCGAGCAGCCAGCCGACCCGCCGCAGCAGCCGTCTGCGCCGTCCGCTGCCGTCGACGAAGACGGGTGAGTTGAGGCTCATGTCTGTGTGCACCCCTCGAAGTACCGAGCGCTTGCGCCGAGGCGCGTCACACGTCTCCCTCCGGACTCCTCCGGGACGTCCGCCCCTCCAACACCGCGTCGGCCGAAATCTACCGCACCCTCCCCACACACAAGTGCGACCTTTCACCCATCGGACCCTGCCCCCGGCCGACAATGTGATGAATTTGTGCTGACGTCGACTCCGCACCGGGCGTATCCGGCCACCCCCGACACACCGGACGAACCGCCCCCCGGGCGGCGTCAGGCGGCGATCGGGCACGGACGGCCGGCTCGGAGGCGGCGTGGGCACTGGACGGCGACCGGCCCGGGCAGCGGCGGCCCCGCACACCGCGCGACGCTTCCCGTGGCCCGGCAGCCACCGCGCCACCGCATCCCGGCGCGCCGGTCGAGGCCGACGATGTCGAGGCCGACGATCCCGCGTGCCTCCAGGACGCTGAGGCCCCGGCCCGTGAGCCGGAGGCGCCCCTCCCGCTAGCGGGACAGGGCCTTACGGCCGGGCGCCTGCCCCGGCCCTCCCGGATCTCGCGTTCCGTCGCATCCCCGCTCCGGGGTGTTGCGACGCCCCCTGGAACCAGCCCGGTGCGCGCGGAGCCGCACGCGCGGCGGAGTGGCGAGAAGGCGAGGCGCGGGCGCACCGGGCCAACGCGGCGGGCCGCAGGCGCGGCGAGCGAGGGGCGGCAGGCCCGGCGGGCGGCGAGCGCGGCGCTCGCGGTGGTCGCACACGTCGGCGGTGGCCGCAGCGGGCGCTGCGGCCACCGCCTGGCACGCCGGCCGGGCGCGCGGGAGGTGCGGGGAGGGCGTCAGCAGCTCAGGTTGGAGCCCGGCGTCGTCCCGAGGAGCTGGGTGAAGCGCTGGTAGTTGTCGATCCGGCTCTGCACCTGGCGCGGGTTGCGGCCGTCGCACTCCAGGGCGCCGTTGATGCTGCGGATCGTCTCGCCGAAGCCGTGCCCGTTCACCATGGCCTGGTGACCGGTCATGGTGCCGGGACCGGACTGGGTGTTCCAGTACCACAGCGCCGTCTTCCAGGCGACGGCCGAGTCGTTCTGCACCAGGTGCGGGTTGCGCAGCAGGTCCAGGCCGAGGGCGTCACCGGCCGCCTTGTAGTTGAAGTTCCAGCTGAGCTGGATGGGGCCGCGCCCGTAGTAGGCCGCCTGTCCGGCGGGGCAGCCGTAGGGCTGGGAGGCGTCGCAGTAGTGCGGGTAGTTGGCCTCGTTCTGCTCCACGATGTGGACCAGGCCGCCCGTCTCGTGGCTGACGTTGGCCAGGAACGCGGCGGCCTCCCGCTTGCGGGTCGTCTCGTCCCCGGTGTTGGCGAACCCGGGGTACGCGCTGAGCGCGGCCGTCAGGCCCTGGTAGGTGTAGAAGGGGTTCCGGTTCGGGAACATCTGCTGGAACTGCGCCTCGGAGACGAGGAAGTCGCCGTCACCCGGGTCACCGGGGTCGCCCGGGTCGCCGGGGCTGTCGCCGTCGCCACAGGTGCCCTGGTTCTCCCAGACGCCCGAGCCGCCGGAGCTCGGCGCCTCGCCCTGGGTCCACCACTTGGCCCGCCAGTTGTGCCCGCTGTGGGAGGCGGTGTCGCCGCCCAGGTAGACGGTCCCGGCCTGCCACGGCGTCACGCAGGCCGGTACCGCGCTCGCCGTGTACCCCGGCGCGAGCACGGCGAGGGCGCCGACGAGCCCGGTCATGGCCAGGAAGGCGAGGATGCGTTGCCTTACCACTGGATCACCCTTTTCCTGTCGCCCCCCGAATGTGACAGGAACCAGTCAAGAGGGCTTGGTCTGCACCAGTCAAGGTATAGACCATTTTTGACGCCAACTCAGCCGTCCGGCCCCACGGCACCAGACCGGAACGACCACGGTCAGCGCCCCCACCACTCCCCCACCACCAGCCGAAACGCCCCGCGGCCCGGGCCCGACGGAGCGAAAGGGCCCAACGGGGCGGCCGGGCCCAACGGGGCGGCCGGGCTCGACGGGACGGACGCGCCCCACGAAGCGGACGCGCCTGGCGGGACGAACGGGCCCGGCGGGGCGGTCGGGCGGCCCCGCGCGGCGCACCGAGCCACCGGGCGGCGTCTCCAACCAGCGGGGCCGCACGGGCGGCCCCGTCCCGGCCACGAGGCGTCCACGCCCCCGAAGCCCACGCTCGGTCGTCGCGTCGACCGACCGCCGGAAAAAGGACAGCGGCTGACCGCGCGGCCCACCTAGGGTGCGCTCATGACAAGCGCACCGCGTCTGGAGACGATCACCGCCGGCAACCTCGACGCCGCACTCGCGCTGCGGCCCCGACCGGATCAGGAGCACCTGGTGGCGCCGGTCGTGCGGTCGCTGGCCGAGGCGTACGTCCACCCCCGCACGGCCTGGCCCCGGCTCGTTCTGGACGGCGACCGTCCGGTCGGCTTCCTCATGGCGTTCTTCGACATCGACTGGGCGGGCGACGGCCGGGGCACCGACCTGCGCTCCGGCCTCTGGCGGCTCACCGTCGCGGCCGGGGAGCAGGGGCGGGGGTACGGGCGGTTCGCGGTCGAGGCCGTGGCCGACGAGATACGCCGCCGCGGCGGCACCCGGCTCACCACCACCTGGCACCCGGGTGCGGACGGCCCGGAGGGCTTCTACCTCGGCCTCGGGTTCCGCCCGACCGGAGAGACCAGCGGGGATCAGACGGTCGGCGAGCTGCGCCTGCGCCGCCCGGAAGGGCGTCCGGCGCGCGCGGAGTAAGGCCGGGGTGGGGCCGGGGTGAGGCCGCCCCGCCCGAGCCACGCCCACCGCCGGGCACCGGCCCGGGGGGGCACCGCCCGTGCCCCCCGCACGCACGTCGACGGCGGCGCTCCCGAGGGAACGCCGCCGTCGACGGTGCATGAGTGGAGATGGCGGGAATCGAACCCGCGTCCAGCGAAGTGGAAGGAGGGCTTCTCCGAGCGCAGTCTGCTGTGCTTTTCTCAGCCCCGGCAGTCACGCAGACAAGCTGCCGACGGGCTCAGTCACTGTGAGATGTCCCGGCAGGCCCCGTGACCAGGCCTACGCGGTGAGTTCCCTAGCTGATGCCAGGCACCGGGTCGGGAACGCACCCGGGCTGACACTCCGCGAGTCGCTGCTCAGGCAGCGAGGGCGAAGGAATCGCGCTTAGTGTTGGCGATTATTTTTTTGCGGCACATGGTTAACGAGATC
Organism: Streptomyces marinisediminis; assembly: GCF_026262575.1. Lineage (GTDB taxonomy): Bacteria > Actinomycetota > Actinomycetes > Streptomycetales > Streptomycetaceae > Streptomyces > Streptomyces marinisediminis. The sequence continues at coordinate 43,635 of NZ_JAPKFL010000023.1, read as the reverse complement.
ATTGCCGCGTTCCTCGGCTCGCTTCCCCTGCTTCGACATCCGCTGTCGAAACCGATCATCCCCGTGTTGAGTTGACAACCCGCCCGACCGGAGCCGAACGGCGCTGGGTCCATCATAAAGGACCAACCGGGAACCGCGCCAACCTATTCCCGCCCCCGGGGGAACGGCGCTGCGGCGCACCCGCCGTCACACCCGGTGCCCGGCAGGGGTACCGGGCGTGACGACGCTCAGCGGCGCGCCCGGCGCCGCGCGGCCGAGATGGCCCGCTCGGCCTCGCGCCGGTCCTGCTTCTCCCGCAGCGTCTGCCGCTTGTCGTACTCCCGCTTGCCCCGGGCGAGCGCCAGCTCCACCTTGGCGCGTCCGTCCTTGAAGTACAGCGCCAGCGGCACCAGCGTCAGACCGGTCTCCTGCACCTTGCCGGTGAGCTTGTCGATCTCCTCGCGGTGCAGCAGCAGCTTCCGCTTGCGCCGGGCGCTGTGGTTGGTCCACGTGCCCTGGCTGTACTCGGGGATGTGCACGTTGTGCAGCCACATCTCGCCGCCGTCGAGGTGGGCGAACCCGTCCACCAGCGAGGCGCGCCCCTGCCGCAACGACTTCACCTCGGTCCCGGTCAGGACGAGACCGCACTCGTAGGTGTCGAGGATGACGTAGTCGTGCCGGGCCTTCTTGTGCTGCGCGATGAGTTTGCGACCGGTCTCTTTTGCCATAGCCGGGCCATTGTTCCTCACTCGCGGGCGGCGAGGCCACTCAATACCGTGCGGGCCTTGTCCCGCGCGTCCTCGTCGGCGTCCACGACGACGTCCGGGGCCAGCCCGGTGCCCTCCAGCCTGCGGCCGCCGGGGGTGGCGTACTGGCCCACGGTGAGCTCGGCGACCGAGCCGTCGGGCTGGACGTGCGGGAGCTGCACCGAGCCCTTGCCGAAGGTCTCGGTGCCCACGACGAGGGCCCGGCCCCGGTCCTGGAGCGCACCGGCCAGCAGTTCGGCGGCGCTCATCGAGCCGCCGTCGACCAGGACGACGAGCGGGCTCTCGGTGTCGCCACCCGGCTCCGCGTACAGCGCCCGCTGCCGCGCGCCGTCCCCGTACGTGGCGACCAGGCCGCCGTCGAGGAAGACGGAGGCGGCCGCGGTGGCCTCCCGGACCAGTCCGCCGGGGTTGCCGCGCAGGTCGAGCAGGATGCCGTGGTCGGCCGGGACGGCCGCGACGGCCTCCCGCAGCCGCGCGCCCGAGCCGGAGCTGAAGGCGGTGACGGCGATGCGGGTGGCGTCGTCGGCGACCCGCTCGACGGTGACGTCGCCGCTGTCCAGCCGCGCGCGCTCCAGCACCGGCGTCCACGTCCGACCCTCGCGGCTCACCCCGAGTTCCACGGGCGTCCCGGCGGACATCTCCCGCCCGGCGCGGCCGGCGTCCCCGCGCAGCAGCGCCACGACCTCGGTGACGGGGAGGCCGCGCACGTCGGCGCCGTCGACCGTGTGCAGTAAGTCACCGGCGTGGAGCCCGGCGCGCCCGGCGGGGCTGCCCTCGGTGACGCTGACGATCTCCACGGGCCCGCCGCCGCCACCGCGCACGGTGAGGCCGACGCCGACGTAACCGCCCTCCAGCGTCCGCTGGAACTCCGCGAACTCCCGGGCCGTGTACGCCGCCGACCAGCGGTCGCCGCTGCGGCTGACGGCCTCGTGGGCGTCGCTGCCGCCGCGCGCCCCGCGGCCGTCACCCGCCTCCGGGCCCCCCGCATGCGGGTCGGCGGCCGCCGCCGCGGGCCCCGGCGCCCCGGCGCCCGGCGGGGCGTCGACGGAGGCGTCGGCCTCCGGCGTCCAGGCACCACCGGCGAACCCCGTCAGCAGGGCCCCGGCGAACACGAGGGGCAGTGCGGCCCCGCGGCCGATGCGGCGAGGCTGGACGAACATCCACGAGCCCGACATGCTGCGGAGTCTAGGACAGCGCGGGGCGCCGCACGGAGGTGCGACGGTACGGCGCCCGCGATCTGCCGCGCTCCGGGTTCACACCTTCAGGTACTTGCGCAGCGTCAGGAAGGCGGCGAGAGCGGGCATCAACACGCCCACGGCCAGCACCAACGGGATGACCTTCCACACCGCGTCGTAGCCGATGAAGCTGATCAACTCGACCTTCTGGGCCAGGAAGTTGTCGACGAGGGTGAGCTTGCCCACAACGAGCAGCAGCCCGGCGAACACCCCGCCGATCATCCCGGCGATAGCGGCCTCCAGGATGAACGGGATCTGGATGTAGAAGCTGGACGCGCCCACCAGGCGCATGATCCCCGTCTCGCGCCGACGGCTGAACGCCGAGACGCGCACGGTGTTGACGATGAGCAGCATCGCGACGACCAGCATCAGGCCCATGACGAACAGGGCCGCCATCCGCAGCCCGTCCAGCAGACTGAACAGATTGTCCAACAGGCCGCGCTGGTCCTGGACCTCCTGCACGCCGGCCCGGCCCGCGAACGCGGTGGCGATGACGTCGTACTTGGTGGGGTCCTTCAGCTTGACCCGGTAGGACTCCTGCATCTGCTCGGGCGTGAGCGACGAGGCCAGCGGCGAGTCCTTGAACTGCTTCTGGTACTGCTCGAAGGCCTGCTCCGCGGACTCGTAGTAGACCTTCTCGACGACGTCCAGCTTCTCCAGGTCGGCCTTGATCTCGCGCTTCTGCTGGCCGGTGACGGCGCCCCGGTCGCAGTTCGGGTCGATCTCGGCGTCGTTCTTGTTGCACAGGTAGATCGACACCTGGACCTTGTCGTACCAGTACCCCTTCATCGAGTTGACCTGCTGGTTGGCCAGCAGCGCGCCGCCGAGCAGCGCGAGGGAGATGGCCACGGAGATGATGACCGCGAACGTCATCGTGAGATTGCGCCGGAGACCCGTGGCGATCTCCGACAGAACGAACTGGCCGCGCATGGCGTCCTTTCAGTGCTGATAGCCGTAGACGCCGCGCGACTGGTCACGCACGAGACGGCCCTGTTCGAGTTCGATCACACGCTTGCGCATCTGGTCGACGATCTGCTGGTCGTGGGTGGCCATGATGACCGTCGTACCGGTCCGGTTGATGCGGTCGAGCAGCTTCATGATGCCGACCGACGTCTGCGGGTCGAGGTTGCCGGTGGGCTCGTCCGCGATGAGCAGCATCGGCCGGTTGACGAACGCCCGGGCGATGGCGACGCGCTGCTGCTCACCTCCGGACAGCTCGCCGGGCATCCGGCCCTCCTTGCCGCCGAGGCCCACCAGGTCCAGCACCTCGGGCACCGTCTTGCGGATCTGCCCGCGCGGCTTGCCGATGACCTCCAGGGCGAAGGCGACGTTCTCGCCCACCGTCTTGTTGGGCAGCAGCCGGAAGTCCTGGAAGACGGTGCCCAACTGGCGCCGCATGTGCGGCACCTTCCAGTGGGACAGCCGGCCCAGGTCCTTGCCGAGCACGTGGACCTGGCCGTGGCTGGCCCGCTCTTCCCGCAGCACCAGGCGCAGGAAGGTGGACTTGCCGGAGCCCGAGGACCCCACGAGGAAGACGAACTCACCGCGCTCGATCTCCAACGAGACGTCGCGGAGCGCCGGGCGGTTCTGCCTCGGATACGTCTTGGAGACGCTGTCGAATCGGATCACTGATTTACACCACGTCGGCCTGGGTAGGGGGAACGGAAGCCGCGGCGCGGCTCCTGGTTCGGTGCAGTGACACTACGCGACGCGTACGACGCCGCGCAGTCGGCGTCCGGTAAGTGCGCACGTATGCGCCCCGGCGTGCAGCCTGGCAGAGTGGAACCAGGAGAACCCTTGGGGAACGAATCACTCCGCGAGGGCGTTGGCGCGGTAAAGGAGGAGATCGCATGACGTGCGACCGACTGGTGTGCGCCAACTGCGCGGGGCCCGTGAGCGAGGCCCGCTGCACCGTGTGCCGCGCCCAGCGGAACCGGCTGCACCGGCAGGGGCCGTTGGCCGCGCTGACGCCCCCCGCCCTGCTGGCGCTGCTGCTGGCGCTGCTCTCGGTGGTGTTCGTGGCGCGCCAGATGGCGTTCTGACCGGCACCCACCCCCGTACTGACGCATCGCGAGGGCCCGGACACCCAGAGTGTCCGGGCCCTCGCTCACGCGTTGTCGCGCACCGTGGCTCAGGCCGCGGCGGCGCCGTCGCGGCTCATCAGGCGGGGCAGCATGCGGAAGCCCACGCCTCCGGCGATCATGGTCGCCGCGCCGACGAGCAGGAACGCCGTCTCGGTCGCGCCGGTCTCGGCCAGCTCCTCGCCGCCGCCCTGCGGGGCCGCCGGCTGCTGGGGCTTCTGCTCGGGCGTGGTGATCTGCTCCTTGGCGCCGCCCTGCGGGTCCTCGCCGGAGCCGTCGGGGTCGAGGCCGCCGTCGCCGCCACCGGTCGCGCCACCCTGGACGCCACCCTGGGCACCGCCCTGGTCGCCACCGCCCTGAGCGCCACCCTGGTCGCCACCGCCCTGGGCACCGCCCTGGTCGCCGCCACCCTGAGCGCCACCCTGGTCGCCGCCACCCTGGTCGCCACCGCCCTGGGCACCACCCTGGTCGCCACCGCCCTGGGCACCACCCTGGTCGCCGCCACCCTGGGCACCACCCTGGTCGCCGCCACCCTGGGCACCACCCTGGTCGCCGCCACCCTGGGCACCACCCTGGTCGCCGCCACCCTGAGCACCACCCTGGTCGCCGCCACCCTGAGCACCACCCTGGTCGCCGCCACCCTGAGCACCACCCTGGTCGCCGCCACCCTGGGCACCACCCTGGTCGCCGCCACCCTGGGCACCACCCTGGTCGCCGCCACCCTGGGCACCACCCTGGTCGCCGCCACCCTGGTCGCCACCGCCCTGGGCACCACCCTGGTCGCCACCGCCGCCGTTGTCGCCGCCGTCGGTGTCGCCGCCCGTCAGGAGGCCGCCGTCGGAGAGGCCGCCGCTGTCGGCGTCCTGCGTGGTGATCTCGTCGCCGGCCTTACCGCCCGTGGCCGCCTGGGCGACCCCCGCGACGGTCAGCGAAGCCCCCGCTGCGAACACGGTGCCCGCGACGATCCGCGCGACGCGCACCCGCGTCTTGGAATTGGTCACTACCAACTACCCCCAGTAGCTGTCTTGTCGATGGAGCAGCGGTACCGGGCGCTCTGGTGCCGGGGATCTCGACGCGGGTGCCCACGGCCACTTCGGTGACCGGGCGTCCCTATTCCGCCCCCACACGTGCACTCGTCCCCGGCACACACCTGCTGAGCGGACAGCTTTCCCAGTTTTCACACCAGCGTCAAGCGACGACGGGGCGAACGGCGGCGTACAAGCGGGCACTTACCGACGAAGTCGGACATCTGTGAGCCACCGCACACCGGCCAGGGGCCGGACGGGGTCAGCTCGCCGGGCTCTCCTGCCGCTTGCGCCAGCGGATGCCGGCCTCCAGGAAGCCGTCGATGTCACCGTCGAGCACGCCCTGGGGGTTGCCGACCTCGTGCTCGGTGCGCAGGTCCTTGACCATCTGGTACGGCTGGAGCACGTAGGAACGCATCTGGTTGCCCCAGGAGTTGCCCCCGTCGCTCTTGAGGGCGTCCATCTTGGCCTGCTCCTCCGCCCGCCGGTGGGCCAGCAGCCGGGACTGCATCACGCGCAGCGCCGCCGCGCGGTTTTGGATCTGCGACTTCTCGTTCTGGCAGGAGACGACGATGCCGGTCGGGAGGTGGGTCATCCGCACCGCGGAGTCCGTGGTGTTGACGGACTGGCCGCCCGGCCCGGAGGAGCGGAAGACGTCCACCCGCAGCTCGTTCTCCGGGATGTCGATGTGGTCGGTCTGCTCGACGACGGGCATGACCTCCACACCGGCGAAGGAGGTCTGCCGGCGGCCCTGGTTGTCGAACGGTGAGATGCGCACCATGCGGTGGGTGCCCTGCTCGACCGAGAGCGTGCCGTAGGCGTACGGCGCCTTCACCGAGAAGGTGGTGGACTTGATGCCCGCCTCCTCGGCGTAGGAGGTGTCCAGCACCTCGGTCGGGTAGCCGCGGCGCTCGGCCCAGCGCAGGTACATGCGCTGGAGCTGCTCGGCGAAGTCGGCGGCGTCCACGCCACCGGCCTCGGCGCGGATGCTGACCATGGCCTCGCGCGCGTCGTACTCGCCGGAGAGCAGCGTGCGCACCTCCAGCTCGTCGACCGCCTTCTGCACGGCGGCGAGCTCGCCCTCCGCCTCGGCCCGGGCGTCGGCGTCGTCCTCGGCGTCCGCCAGCTCGAAGAGCACGCCCACGTCCTCGATGCGGCCGTGCAGCTCCTCGACCCTGCGGAGCTGGCCCTGCAGGTAGGAGAGCTTGCTCGTCACCCGCTGGGCGTTGTCGGGGTCGTCCCACAGCGAGGGGGCCGCCGCCTGCTCTTCGAGCACGGCGATGTCGGCCCGCAGCTTCTCCAGGTCCAGGACGGCCTCGATCGACTCCATCGTGGAGGTGAGGGACTTCAGTGCTTCGGATACATCGACGACTGCCACGCCTCCAGCCTACCGGCTGTGGGAAGCCGACAATCCGGCGTCCGCGGGGCGCGGGGTCGCGGGGCCGCACCGGGGGCGCCGCGCGGCCTCACGGGCGCTCCGGGGCGACCGCGGGCGGGGCGCCGTCGGTGGAGGCGTCGTCCGCGAAGGCCAGGTAACCGCCGACGCCCAGGAGGACCGCCGTGCCCACGCCGGCGGCGGTGAGCCGGACCCGCCTGCGGCGCTCGGCGGCCCGGTGCCGCGCGGAGCCGGCCCGCGGCTGGCCGGGGGCCCGAGGAGCGCGCGCGGTGCCCCGCGCGCCCCCGGCGAGCTCGTCCGCCCCGGGCACCCGCATGCTGGTGTGCGTCTCGCGGTTGGCGGAGTCCGGGGCGGGCTGCCCGTGCACCAGCGGCACCGCGCCACGCCGCGTGGCGGGCGGCGGCTCGTAGGCCTCGGGCGAGCGGTGGTCGGCGGGCTCGGGCTCGGGCTCGTCGATGTCGAGCGCGGGGTAGCCCTCCAGCGCCGGGCGCAGTTCACCCAGGCGGGCGGCCAGCTCGGCGGCGCGCAGCCGGGAGGCCGGGGCTTTGGACAGGCACTGGTGGACCAGCCGCCACAGCTCGTCCGGGACGCCCGGCAGCGGCGCGACGGACTCGGTCACGTGCCGCCGCAGGACGGCGCCGGGGTGGCCGCCGCCGAACGGCGTGAACCCGGCGAGCGCCTCGTACAACACGGTGGCCAGCGCGTAGATGTCCACGGCGGCGCGCGGCGGCAGCCCCTCGACGATCTCGGGCGCCACGTAGTCCGGGGTGCCCACGACGCGGCTGCCGCCACCGCGCCGGGGCGCGTCGATCAGCTTCGCGACGCCGAAGTCGGTGAGCAGGGCGCGCCCGGTGGCCTCGTCGCGCAGGATGTTCTCCGGCTTGACGTCGCGGTGCACGTACCCGGCGGCGTGCGCGGCCGCGAGGGCGTCGGCGATGTCGGCGGTGACGGCGACCGCCTCGGCCGGGGTGAGGCGGCGTTCGCGGTCGAGCTGGGTGCGCAGGTCGGTGCCGCGCACCAGGTCCATGACGAGGGCCAGGTCGTTGCCGTCGACGACCAGGTCCCGCACGCCCACCACGTGCGGGTGGGACAGGCTCACCAGCGCGGCGCGCTCCTGCACGAAGCGGCCGACCAGCTCCTGGTCGGCCGCCAGGTCCTCGCGCAGCAGCTTGATGGCGACGGGCCCCTCCGGGCCCGAGCCCAGCCACACCGTGCCGGCGCTGCCCCGGCCCAGGATGCGGTGGGCGGTGTAACGACTGCCGATCTTGCGTGCCATGGCGACCAAAGTACGCCGCGTTGGGCCGTTCGAGCGGCGGATACGGCGGTAACCGTCACCTCTCCGCGGGAATTCCGCCCCCGGAAGTCGACAAATCTCCAGTTCAGTTCGGGCCGGCGTGCCCGCCGCCGCTCTCCACGTACGCGCCGACGCTCTCGCGCAGCTCGGTGAACCAGTCGGTGACGGTCTGCCAGAAGCTGCGGCCCTCGGCGACCCACTCAGGCACCGGCGTGAAGTTCCAGATCAGGGCCACGATGGCGACCAGGATCAGGATCATGAACAGGCAGCCCTTGAGACAGCCCAGGCCGGGGATGCGCATGGGGTTGGCCCCGCCCCGGCGGCGTCGCGGTTCGCGGGGCGGCGGGGCCGGGCGGCGCTGCTCGTACCGCTGCGGCGGGGGCTCGTAGCGCTGCGGCTGCGGTTCGTACCGCTGCGGCTGCGGCTCGGGCCGCCGGGCCTCGTACCGCTGCGGCTGGGGCTGCGGCTGCGGCTCGTAGCGCTGCGGCGGGGGCGGCGGCGCGTACCCCTGCGGCTGCGGCGCGGGCGCCCGCCCAGGCTCGGGGCGCTCGGGCGGCGGCGGGGCCGGACGGCGGGCGGGGCGGCGGCGCAGCGGGTCCTGCCCGGGGTCCACCGGATGGAGCTGGGTCTGCTCGTTGCGGTCGCGCGCCGCGCGGAGCTGGCTCTGCCACGGGTGCGCCGCGCCGTCACCGGGCGGCTGCGCGGGCGGCGGGGGCGTGGGCGGCTGCTGCGGCATGACGGCGGTGGGGTCGGCGGCGCCGCCCGGCGGGCCGTGTCCGGCGGCGCCCGAGTGCGGCAGGACCGTCGTCGCGGCGTTCGGGTCGCCGGCCGCCGGGGCGCCGGGGCCGCTGCCGCCCGGCAGCACCTGCGTCGGTGTGGCGGCGTCGCCGGTGGCGGGCACGGGCGCGGGGCTGGGGTCGGGGGCCAGCAGGCCCGCGACGCCGAGCGCGGCGCTGCGCTCCGCGGCGGTGGCGTCCGGGGCCAGCCCGGCGGCGACGGTGCGCAGGCCGCGGGCGAGCGCGGTGGCGCTCGGCCGCTCCTCGGGGTTCTTGCGCAGGCAGTGCTCGATGACCGTCCACAGCGGGTCGGGGACTTGCTCGGGGCGGCGCGGCTCCTCGTTCAGATGCCGCTGGAGCACCTCCAGCGCGCTCCCGCCGCCGAACGGCGGGCGGCCGGTGAGCAGCTCGTACAGCAGGATGCCCGCGCCGTAGAGGTCGACGGCCGAGGTCTGCGGCCGCCCCTCGGCGGACTCCGGAGCGACGTAGGCGGGGGTGCCGACGAACTCGTGCGTGCGGGTCAGCCCCGGGGAGTCGGCGAGCCGGGCGATGCCGAAGTCGGTGAGCATCGGACGCATGCCGCGGGCGTCCTCGGCGACCAGCACGTTGGCGGGCTTCAGGTCGCGGTGCACGACGCCGTCGGCGTGGCTGGCGGCGAGCGCGTCGGCGATCTGGGCGGTGAGCAGGGCGGCGGCCACCGGCGACAGCGGCCCGTTGTCGCGCAGGTAGCGGTGCAGGTCGGGACCGTCGACGAGGTCCATGACCAGCGCGAGCAGGTTCCCCTCGACCACCAGGTCCCGGGTGCGCACGATGTTCTCGTGGGCCAGGCGCAGCAGCGCGGAGCGCTCGCGCAGGAAGCGCATGACGACGTCGGAGTCGTCGGCCAGCTCCTCCTTGAGCACCTTGATCGCGACGACCTCGCCCGGACTGCCCGCGACGGCGGCCTCGGCACCGGCCGTCTCCCGCTGCCGCCCGCGCCACACGGTGCCCGTGGCGCCGCGTCCGAGCGGCTCCTCCAGGAGATACTTGCTGCCTACGGGCCGCACGTCATCGGCTCCCTGCTCGTCATCCTGCGGGGGCGGACGCAGGTCCGGTCCCGCTCCGGCCCGGGCGCCGCCGCGCGGCGGCCCGTCCGGACCACTGTAGTAGGGCGGTGCCACGAGGGGCCCTGGGTCCGCCGGGCTCCGCGGCCCCGCCGCCCCGGCCGCGCCCCGGCCGCGCTCCGACCGCGGGCGCCGACGGTCCGTCAGGGCCCGCCGGGCCCCGCGTGGTCCCGGTGCGCGGGTGAATGGACCCAAGTGTCACCGAATACGATGTGAACTCGATCACATGCGATCGCTCTTACGCGTTCCCCCGATCAATCAAGATCATTGGGACGTGCTCGTGGCATGCGCAGTCAGTCGCGGGTGGCAGGATGCAGCTACGTGGCTGAACCGGGAGGGGCCCGATGCCGAATCAGATCCGGCTCACCGTCCGTGGGCCGCGCGGCGGCACGGCACAGGGCGTGGACGAGTGCGACGTCCTGGTCTCGGCCCCGCCCGGCACCGTGCTCGCCGCCGTGACGGGCGGCCTGGCCGCAGCGCTCGCCGCGGGCACCGGCGGCTCCGCCGCGCCGTCCCGCGAGGGCGAGTCGGCCGCCGTCCACGTCGGCGCCCACCGCCTGGACGCCGTCCGGCAGGTGCTGGGCGAACCGCCCCTGGTGGACGGCGCCGTGGTGACGCTGTACCGGCCCGCGGAGCCGCTGGCCGCACTCCCGGCGGACGGCCCCCGGCTGCACGTGGTCGCCGGGCCGGACGCGGGCGGCGTCCACCTGCTGCACGGCGGGCACGTGCGCGTCGGCCGCTCGGCCGACGCCGACGTGGTGCTCGACGACCCGGACGTCTCCCGCCAGCACTGCGTGGTGACGGTGACGGAGTCCGGCTCCGTGACCGTCGCCGACCTGAACTCGACGAACGGCACCACCGCCGACGGCGTCCCCGTCGGGGAGCGCCCCGCCGCGCTGCGCCCGGGGGCGTCCGTGCGGGTCGGCGAGTCCGTGCTGCGGCTGCGCACCGACCCGGTGCGCCTGGCCCCCGACCCGCCCGGCACCCCCGCGGCGCCCCTCCCCCGGCCCCGCGGGGCGACGCTCGCTTACGTCCCCGAGCAGGCCGGGCCCGAGCCGGCGGGCACCGGGCCGACGGGCCCCGGCCGACCCGGGCACGTCCCGTACGACCCGGGGCGGCACGAACCCGGGCCGCACGCACCCGGGCCGCACGCGCCCGGGCCGCACGGAGCCGGGCCGCACGGGCCGACCAGCCAGGGCACCGCCGATGCCGCACCGGTGACGGTGCCCGTGCAACCCACCGGCGCCGTGACCCACGGCGCCGCGCTGGCCGTCCCGGCCACGCCGCCGCCCGCGCCGCCCGGACCGCCCGCGCAGGCCGGCCCGGGCGCGGCCGACGCCGCGGAGCACCGCGCGCGCGGCCTGAGCGCGTGGGCGCGCCGCCTGGCGGGCCGCCGCGGCGCAACCCCACCCGACGCGGCCGCCCCCGCCGCCGGCCCGGGCCCCGAGGCCCCCGGCGGCCCGGTGCCCGCCCCGGACCCGGGCCGCTGGCCCGACCCGGCCGACGTCCTGCTCACCGCGCTCGGCCCCGGGCCCCGGCTGTGGGAGCGCGGCCCCGCGCACGAGGACGCGCTGACGGTGCGGCTGGGCACCGCGCACCACGGCGCCCGCCCGGGCACTCCCCTCACCGTCTCGCTGCGCGAGGCGGGCTCGCTGGGCCTGGCCGGCCCGCGCCCCCGGCTGCTGCCACTGGCCCGTTCGGTGCTGGCCCAGCTCGCCACCCTGCACGGCCCCGCCTTCCTGGAGATCGTCGTCCTGGCCTCCGGGCGCGGCGCCCACCGCACCCGGGACTGGTCCTGGCTGGGCTGGCTGCCCCACCTGCGGCCCACCCGCGGCCAGGACTGCCGCCTGCTCTTCGCCTTCGACCGCGACCAGGCCGCCGCCCGCACCGCCGAGCTCACCCGCCGGCTGGAGGACGGGCCGCTGGGCCCGGCCTGGGCGGACGCCGAGCGCGTCGACGTGCTCACCGCCGCCGCCCACCACACCGGCCCGGCCACGGTCCTGGTCGTGGACGGCGACCCGGGGTCGGCCGCGCTGCGCGAGACCGTCGCCCGGCTCGCCGCGTGCGGGGCGGCCGCCGGCGTCCACGTGCTGTGCCTGGCCGAGACGGAGCCGGCCACGCCCTCCTCCCCGCAGGCCGAGACGCTGGCCGCCGCCTACGCCACGCTGCCCGCCTTCCGCGAGTGCGGTGCCGTCGCCCTGCTCAGCGGCGCCGTGGCCACCGCGCTGCGGCTGGTGCGGCGCGGCGGTGACCGGATGGGCGAGCCCGCCACCGTGGACGGGGTGTCCGCCGCCTGGGCCGAGCGCGTGGCCCGGTCGCTGGCCCCGCTGCGCGAGGCCGACGCCCACCTGCCGCCGCCCGGCACCGGCGTCCCCGCGCCCCGGCACGCCGCGCCCCTGCCGGACTCCGCGCGGCTGCTGGACGCGCTGGGGCTGGCCCGCGCCACCCCGGCCGCCCTGCTGGCGCGCTGGCCGCAGCCGGCCGAGCCGCCCCGCGCGCGGGGCGTCCTGGGCGCCGGGCCGCGCGGTCCGCTGGCCGCCGACCTCGTCGCCGCCCGCAGCCACCTGCTGGTCAGCGGCGCTCGGGGCAGCGGCAGGACGGAGCTGCTGTGCTCGCTCGCGGCGTCGCTGGCGGCGGACGAGCGCCCGGACCGGCTGGCGCTCCTGCTCGTGGACGGCGGCGTCGACGGCGGCCGGGACGGCGGCGTCGGGCGGGGCCTGCGGGCGGCCACTGAGCTGCCGCACGCCACGACGTACCTGGCCGCGGGCGACCCGCAGCGCATGCGCGCCTTCGCGCAGGCGCTGACCGGTGAGCTCAAGCGCCGCGCCGGGCTGCTGGCGGGCACCGCCTTCGAGGACTTCCGGCACGGCGCGGCCGCCGCCCCCGGTGCCGTGGTCGACGACGCCGCTGGGGAGTCCGCGGGGTGGGGCGAGGAGGACCGCGGCACGCTGCGGCTGCGGCCGCGCGCCGAGCGCGGCCCCGGCTGCGCGCTGCCCCGGCTCGTCGTGCTCGTGGACGACCTCGACGCGCTGGTGGACCCGGCCCTGGGCAACCCCGGGCGGCCCGCGGCCGGATCGGTGGTGCGCGCGCTGGACGCCGTGGCCCGGGACGGCCTGCCGCTCGGTGTCCACCTCGTCGCCGCCACCGGCCGCCCCGACCGCACCGCGCACACCGCCGCCGACCAGGGCGCCGCGCTGCGCGTCGCGCTCGGCGGAGGCCCGGCCGACGCGGAGGTGCCGGTGGGGCGCGGCGTCCTGCACCGGCCCGACGGCGCGGCCGTCCCGTTCCAGGCGGGGCGGGTGACGGCCCGGATTCCGCGGACGGCGACCCAGCGGCCCACGGTCGTCCCGCTCGACTGGGCCCGCGCCGGGGACCCGCCCGCCCGGCGCCCCGTGCGGGAGCTGGGCAACGGCCCCACGGACCTGGCGCTGCTCGCCAGCGCGATGGAGCGCGCCGCCCGGGAGGCCGCCGCGACCCCGCCGCCGCCGCTCGGCTGAGCGGGGCGGGCCCGTCCTCGCGCCCCCGGCGCACGCCCCGGAGGCGCGCCCCCTCCGCGTGACGCGCGGCTCCGGGCGCGCGGTCGGGCCCGTCGGCCCGGCGCGCCGGTTCCCCCGGACGGCGGCACGGCCGGTACGCCGAACGGAGCCCACGGCTGTGGCGGTGACCGCCAGGTGGCAGGCATCGCCGCATCATCGGCTTAACCGACCCGCGCCCACCGGGAAGAGTGCCGTGCCCCGCTTCAGCGTCATCGTTCCCGCCCACCAGGCCCACGCCTACGTGCCCGAGTGCCTGGAGTCCGTCCTGACCCAGTCCTTCACCGACCTGGAGCTCATCGCGGTGGACGACGGGTCCCCCGACGCCTGCGGCGGGCTCCTGACCGACGCCGCGGCGGCCGACCGGCGGGTGACGGTGCTGCGGCTGGCCGAGCCGACCGGCCCCGGCCCGGCCCGCAACGCCGGGCTCGCCCACGCCCGCGGCGACTACGTGCTCTTCCTCGACAGCGACGACGCCCTGTCCCCCGGCGCCCTCCAGGCCATCGCCGACCGCCTGCTCGACACCGCCGAACCGGACCTGCTGCTCTTCGACCACGAACGCGCCTTCTGGCACGGCGGGACCGACCGGGGCGCGCCCGCGGGCCTGCTGGCCCACCGCGAACCGCAGGTCTTCCGCGCCGGGGACCGGCCGGAGCTGCTGCGGCTGCCGGGTGTCGCCTGGAACAAGGCGTGCCGCCGCGCGTTCCTCACCCGCCACGGCCTGCGCTTCCCGCCCGGCGCCTACGAGGGCGTCGCCTTCAGTTGGTCCGTCCTGCTGGCCGCCGAGGCCGTCACCGTGCTGGACCGGGTGTGCGTGCAGCACCGGCGCCGCCGCTCGGGCGGGCTGCTGGCCCAGGCGCCGCGCAAGCACTTCGACCTCTTCGCCCAGTACGACCGCGTCTTCGCCTTCCTCGACCGGCAGCCCGGCCTGCACCCCTGGCGCCCGGTGCTCTACCGCCGCATGACCGACCACCTCACCGCCGTCTTCCTCGCCCCCGGGCGGCTGCCCCGGGCCGGTCGGGCGGAGTTCTTCCGCCGCAGCGGCAGGCTGTGCGCGCGGCACCGGGCGGCGGCGGACCGCACCACCGCGCGGTACCTGCTGCTGCGGCTCGGCGCCCGGCGCACCTTCCGGCTGCTGTGGGCGGCGGGCGGCCTGCGGCGCAGACTGCGCGCGGCCTGCCGCGCGGTGCACGGCGCGGCCGTGCGGGCGGCCTACCGCGTGCACTGCCGACGCCGCCTCGACCCCGCGCTGGCCGTGTTTGCCGCCCCGGGCGAGGGCGGCTACACCGGCGACCCGGCGGCCGTCGAAGCCGCGGCGCGCCGGCTCATCCCCGGCCTGCGGACGGCGTGGGTCGGCACCGAGGCGCAGGCGGCCGGCCTGCCGCGCGCGGTGCGCCGCCTCCAGCCCGGCTCCGCCGCCCACTGGCGCGCGCTGGCCCGGGCCACCTACCTCGTCAGCAGCGGCGACTTCGAGGCGGGCCTGCGCAAGCGGCCCGGACAGGTGCTGGTGCAGACCCACCGCGGTTCGCCGCTCGGCCGCGAGGGGCTCGACCTGGGCGACCACCCCGTCGCCGGGCTGCGCGTCGACTGCGCGGCGCTGCTCGCCCGCGTCGACGACTGGGACTACTCGCTGTCCGCCAACCGCCACTCCACCCTCGCCCGCGAACGCGCCTACCCCGGCCGCTACACCACCCTGGAGTACGGCGCCCCGCGCAACGACGTGCTCTACCGGGCCACCGCCGAGGACGTCGCCCGCGTCCGCACCGAGCTGGGGGTGCCGGCGGGCGCGGTCGCCGTGCTCTACGCGCCCGCGCCGCGCGACCACCTGCGCGGCCGGCCGCCCCGGCTGGACGTCACCCGGCTCGCGCACGCGCTCGGGCACGGCTTCGTCGTCCTGGACGGCACCGCGCCCCACGGCGTCCACCGCTCGGCGGCCCGGCTGTGCCTGGCCGCCGACGCCCTGGTGACCGACTACGCGCCCCTGGTCTTCGACTACGCCAACCTGGACCGGCCCATCGTCCTGCACGCCGACGACTGGGAGACCTTCCGGGCCACCCGCGGCACCTATCTCGACCTGCCCGGCACCCCGCCGGGCCCGGTGGCCTGGGACGTGGCGGGCCTGGTGCGGCTGTTCCACAGCGGCGCGTGGTGCGGCCCGCGGAGCACCGCCCTGCGGTCGGCCTTCCGCGCCCGGTTCTGCCCGTACGACGACGGGCACGCGGCGGAGCGGGTGGCCCGCGCGGTCTTCCTCGACGGCGTCGGTCTGGCCCCCGTCGTCCCGCCGGCCCACCGCCGTCCGGCGCCGCTGCCGTCCGTCGCCGCGCCGCGCGGGCGCGTGGTGCGGCCCGGCGGCCCGCCGACCGCCGCGCGGACCACGGGCTGACCCGGCCCGCCCGGCCCCCGCCCGGCGGCCACCGGCGCGCGCGGGCGGGGCGGCCCCGCCCGCGCGGGCGGTCAGCGGTTGCTGCGCAGCAGGGTGCGCATGGTGCGCATCGCCACGGACAGGTTCGCCAGGTCGAACGTCTCGGAGGACTGGATCTCCTCCAGCGTCGCCCGGGCCCGTCCCAGGATGGCCGCGTTCTTCTCCTCCCACGCCTTGAACCGCTGCTCGGGCGTGGCCGAGGCGTCGCCGCCCGCCAGCACGTCCGCGGTCAGGAGCTGGTGCGCGGCGTACAGGTCCTCGCGGATCGCGGCGCGGGCCGTGGACTGCCAGCGGTCGGCGCGCGGCAGCTCGCTGACCCGGTCCTGGAGCTGGGTGATGCCGAGCCGGTCGGCGAGGTCGTAGTAGACCTCGGCGACGTCCATCAGCTCCCGGTCGGTGCGGTCGGCGACGGCGACGATGTCCAGCGCCGGGAACACCGAGGAGAACCCGGCCACGCGGCGCGCCAGCTCCTCGGGGACGCCCGCCCCGGTGAGCTCCTGGTGGATCTGCTCGTACCAGGCCAGGTCCTCACCCTTGACCAGCTCCGGCAGCTCCTGCCACACGGCCTCGACGCGCTCGCTGAACACCTCGACGGTCTCGGCGAGCAGCAGGGGCTGCGGCCGGTTGCCCAGCAGCCAGCGCGTGGCGCGTTCGACGAGGCGGCGCGAGTGGAGCCGGATGCGGGTCTGCACGTCGGCGGCGACCTGGTTGTCCAGCTCCTCCAGGGCGTCCCACACCCGGGACATGCCGAAGATGGCGCGGGCGGCGGTGTGCGCCCGCACGATCTCCTCGGTGGAGGCGCCGGTCTCCTCCCGCAGCCGGTGCAGGAACGTCGAGCCGCCCATGTTCACGGTGTCGTTGACGAGCACCGTGGTGACGATCTGACGGCGCAGGGCGTGCGCGTCGATCTCCGCGGCGAACCGCTCGCGCAGCGGGCGCGGGAAGTAGCAGTGCGCCAGGTCCGCCAGGTAGGGGTCCTCCGGCAGCGCGGTGCCGAGCAGCTCCTCGGTGACGGTGATCTTGGCGTACGCCAGCAGCACCGCCAGCTCCGGCTGCGTCAGCCCCTGGCCGTTGCCCAGCCGCTCGCGGATCTGCCGGTCGGTGGGCAGGGCCTCCAGCGAGCGGTTCAGGCGGCCGGAGTGGCCCAGGCCGCGCATGAAGCGGGCGTGGGCCTGGAGCAGCCCGGGGGCCGTGTCCAGCGCGTTGGCCAGCGCGACGTTCTGCGCGTAGTTGGTGCGCAGGACGATGTCACCGACCTCGTCGGTCATCTCCGCGAGCAGAGCGTTGCGCTGCTTGACGGTCATGTCCCCGTTGCCGACGACGGCGTTGAGCAGGATCTTGATGTTCACCTCGTGGTCGGAGGTGTCCACGCCCGCGCTGTTGTCGATGGCGTCGGTGTTGACCTTGCCGCCGCACAGCGCGTACTCGATGCGCCCGAGCTGGGTCAGCCCCAGGTTGCCGCCCTCGCCCACGACCTGCGCGCGCAGGGTGTCGCCGTCGACCCGGATGGCGTCGTTGGCCTTGTCGCCCACGTCGGCGTGGGACTCGGTGGAGGCCTTCACGTAGGTGCCGATGCCGCCGTTCCACAGCAGGTCCACCGGCGCCCGGAGGATGGCCTGCATCAGCTCCGGCGGCGTCAGCTTGGTCGTGCCGCTCTCCAGCCCGAGCGCCTCGCGCATCTGGGGGCTGACGGGCACGGACTTCGCGGTGCGCGGGAAGACTCCGCCACCGGCCGAGATCAGGTCCGTGTCGTAGTCGGCCCACGAGGAGCGCGGCAGGTCGAACAGGCGGCGCCGCTCGGCGTAGGAGGTGGCGGCGTCCGGGTCGGGGTCGACGAAGATGTGCCGGTGGTCGAAGGCGGCGACCAGGCGGATGTGCTCGCTCAGCAGCATGCCGTTGCCGAACACGTCGCCGGACATGTCGCCGATGCCGACGACCGTGAAGTCCTGCGTCTGGGTGTCGTGGCCCAGCTCGCGGAAGTGCCGCTTGACCGACTCCCAGGCCCCGCGCGCGGTGATGCCCATGCCCTTGTGGTCGTAGCCCGCCGAGCCGCCGGAGGCGAAGGCGTCACCGAGCCAGAACCCGTAGGCGACGGCGACCTCGTTGGCGATGTCGGAGAAGGTCGCGGTGCCCTTGTCGGCGGCCACCACGAGGTAGGTGTCGTCCTCGTCGTGCCGCACGACGTCCTTGGGCGGCACGACCTCGCCGTTCACCAGGTTGTCGGTGATGTCGAGCATGCCGGAGATGAACGTGCGGTAGCAGGCGATGCCCTCGGCCAGCCAGGCGTCGCGGTCGGCGGCCGGGTCGGGCAGCCGCTTGCCGACGAATCCGCCCTTGGCGCCCACCGGCACGATGACGGTGTTCTTCACCTCCTGGGCCTTGACCAGCCCGAGGATCTCGGTGCGGAAGTCCTCCTTGCGGTCGGACCAGCGCAGCCCGCCGCGGGCGACCTTGCCGAAGCGCAGGTGCACGCCCTCCACGTGCGGCGAGTACACCCAGATCTCGTAGGAGGGGCGCGGCGCGGGCAGCTCCGGGATGGCCTGCGGGTCCAGCTTCATCGACACGTACGCGTGCGGCCCGCCGGAGTCGGTGCACTGGAAGTAGTTGGTGCGCAAGGTGGCCTTGATGACCGTGAGGAAGGAGCGCAGCATGCGGTCCTCGTCGAGGTTGGCCACCGAGTCCAGCGCGCCGTCCAGCTCCTCCAGCAGCCCGTCGACCAGCTCGTTGCCCGCGCTCTGCCGCTGCGGCGCGAGCCGCGCTTCGAAGAGGCTGACCAGCAGCCGCGTGGTGTGGACGTTGCGGCGCAGCGTCTCCTCCATCGTGGCCTGGCCGAACTTGGCCCCGGCCTGCCACAGATAGCGGGCGTAGGCGCGCAGCACCATGGCCTGGCGCCAGGTCAGCCCGGCGGCCAGGACGAGGGCGTTGATGCCGTCGTGCTCGGCCTGGCCGCGCCACACCGCCGCGAAGGTCTCCTGGAACCGGTGCCGGGCGTCTTCGCCGAGGTGCTGGGCGACCGACTCCGGCAGGCGCAGCCCGAAGTCGTAGATCCAGGCCCGGGCGCCCTCGGCGGTGCGCAGCTCGTAGGGCCGCTCGTCGACGACCTCCACGCCCATCGCCTGGAGGATCGGCAGCACCGCCGACAGCGAGACGGGCTCGCCGGTGCGGTAGATCTTGAACCGGCGCTCGCCGGCGGCGGCGCCGACCGGCTCGTACAGGCTCAGCGCGAAGTTGCCGCCGGTGGTGTCCGGCTCGGGCATCCGCTCCAGCTCGACCAGGCGCTGGAGGTCGGCGACGGCGGCGCGGGGCGGGAAGTCGGCCTTGTAGCCCTCGGGGAAGGCAGTGGCGCCGAAGCGGCGGGACAGCTCGGCCGCCCGCTCCTCCCCGCACTCGGCGACCAGGGCCTCCGCGAAGCCGTCGGCCCAGGAGCGGGCGGCCTCCGCCAGCCGCGCCTCGATCCGGTCGGCGTCGTCGTCGGTGAGGGGTTCGAGCTCCGTGCCCGGCTCGACGCGGACGACGAAGTGCAGCCGCGAGAGCACCGACTCGGTGTTCCAGGCGGTGAAGTCGACGCTGGTGCCGCCCAGTTCCTCGGTGAGAATGTCGATGAGCCGCAGCCGCACCCCGGTGGTGTAGCGGTCGCGCGGCAGGTAGACGAGGGCGGAGTAGTAGCGCCCGTACTCGTCCTGGCGCAGAAACAGCCGCAGCTTGCGGCGCTCCTGGAGGTAGAGGACGGAGATCGCGATGGAGCGCAGCTCGTCCACGGGGATCTGGAACAGCTCGTCGCGCGGGTAGGTCTCCAGGATCTGCAGCAGGTCGCGCCCGTCGTGGCTGTCGGGGGTGAAGCCCGCGTGCGAGAGCACGGCCTCGACCTTGCGGCGGATGACGGGGATCTGCCGCACGGTCTCCACGAACGCGGAGGCCGCGAACAGGCCGAGGAAGCGCCGCTCGCCGACGACGTTGCCCTCGGCGTCGAACTTCTTCACCCCGACGTAGTCGAGGTAGGAGGAGCGGTGCACGGTCGCGCGGCTGTTGGCCTTGGTGAGCACCAGCAGCTTGGGCTCGCGGGCCTTGGCGCGGGCGTCGGGGGTGAGCCGGTTGAACGACGGGGAGACGGGGTGCCCCTCGTCGTCGGTGGTGTGCGGGGGGTCGGCGCGCAGGATGCCGAGCCCGCTGCCGGGCACCGACTTCAGCACGGGCTCGCCCTCGCCGGACGAGCCGCCGCTCTGCGCCAGCTCGTACTCGCGGTAGCCGAGGAAGGTGAAGCGGTCGTCGGCCAGCCAGCGCAGCAGCGCCTGGGCCTCGGTGACCTCCTGCTCGCCGAGGTCGTCGGTGTGCTCCTTCGGCAGCCCCTCGGCGATCGCCAGGGCGGCGCCGCGCATCTTGCGCCAGTCCTCGACGGCCTCGCGCACGTCGGACAGCACCCGGCGCAGGTCCAGGGTGATCTGCTGGAGGTCGACGCCCTCGGTCTCGCGGTCGATCTCGACGTGGATCCAGGACTCGGTGACGGCGTCCGGCGGCAGCTCCTCGGGCCGGTGCGTGCTGGGCTCGGCGGACAGCGGGTCCCGCCCGGCGTCCAGCACCTCCAGCAGCTTGCCGGTCAGGTCCCGGCGGACGATGACCTGGGGGTGGATGACCACGTGGATGCCGCGGTCCTGCCGGGTCAGCTCGTTGGTCACCGAGTCGACGAGGAAGGGCATGTCGTCGGTGACGACCTCCACGACGGTGTGCGTGCAGGTCCAGCCGTTCTCCTCGACCGTCGGCGTGTAGACGCGGACGTTCGCCGTGCCCTGCGGGCGCTGCTGGGCCAGCTTGTGGTGCGAGAGGGCGGCCCCGAGCACGTCGACCGGGTCGCGGTCGGCGAGGTCCTCCGGGGCGGTGTGCAGGTAGTAGCGCTGGAGGTAGGCGTCCAGGGCCTCAGCGTCCAGGCCCCGGGCCGGGAGACTCCCGGTGGGACTCGACTCGGCGGCCTGGGCGGCTCGCCCGAGCAGATCGGCCTTGGCTTCGTCCAGCTTGGTCTGCATGTCCTCTGGCTCCTGTCGCGCGCCGTTGCGTGACGTCAGATGGCGGTTTCCGGGCGGTGCCCGATGGCACACGGCAGGACGCGCACGGCCGCCCGGGCCGTTCTCGCGCCGCGGCCTGCCGGGAGGCGGGACCAGCGGTCCGGTGTGCACCGTGCACGGGGAGGGCTTCGTCGCCTTCGACCCCTGACACGGCTATCGCGCTGATCACGCCGTAAGGCTATCGCTCCGTCCCGGGCCCCCGTCACCTTGGACTGACGTACAAAACGACTGCTGAAACTTGTCCGTTCCGTCTACCAGGCGCCTCCCCGGCGCGGGGTAGCGCCACCGCCCGAGTTCCCCCCGCCACACTCCGGAAACCGCGGGGGCGCGGCCTCACCCCGCTATGCGCTCCGCCTCCGCGACGGCGTCGGCCAGGGTGTCCACCACCGGGACGCCCGCCGCCTCCAGGCTCCGCCGGCTGTGCGAGCCGCCCGTGTAGAGCACAGCGTGCGCGCCGACGTGCGCCGCCGCCCGGGCGTCGTCCACCGCGTCGCCGATGACCACCGTGCGGGCGGGGTCGACGTCCGCCAGCGACGTCAGGTGGCGGGCCATGTGCGCCGCCTTGCCGCGCCCGTCCAGCGGCGTCGCCAGGCCGTCCACCCGCACGAAGTGGCCGTCGATGCCGTGCCGGCGCACCAGCGGCAGCAGGTGCTCGTGCGGGGCCAGCGAGCACAGCGACTGCGTGGCCCCGGCCGCCGCGCGGGCGGCCAGCAGCTCCGCGGCGCCCAGGGTGAGCGCCACCGTGTCCGCGCGGTCGAAGTAGTGGCGGTGGAAGAGCTCGTTCAGCCGTGCGAACTCCTCGTCCGTGGGAAGCGCCCCGGTGAGCTTCTCGTAGAAGCGGGGCACCGGCACGCAGTACAGCTCGCGGTAGCGCTCCAGGGTGATCGGGGCAAGCCCGACCTCCGCGAAGGTCAGGTTCGTCGCCTCGATCACCGCGTGGATGTCGTGCAGCAGCGTGCCGTTCCAGTCCCACACGATGTGGATCGTCCGCTCACCCGGTCCCATGCCACCCGACGGTACGCGGACCCGGTGACATCCGGCACCGGCGCCTCGGTCAGCCCTCGGCGAGCAGGTGCTCGACCTCCTGCGTGGCGTACCAGAGCAGGTCCAGGTCCTCGGCGGCCTCCACCGCGGCCCGCGCCGCGCCGTCCCCCGCGTCGGCGGCGTGCAGGGCCCGCGCGGCGGCGGCGACGTCCCCGGCGGCGCCCGGTGCGTCGAGGTGCACGGCCGCGGCCTTGGCGAAGGGCACCGCGGCGTCCACCCGCACCTGCCCGAGCGCCGCGTCGTCCAGGTCGTGGTCGGCCTCGCGCACCGCGTCGTCGGCCACGTCCACGGCCACCACGACCCGGCGGGACGGCGCCCCGGCGTCGTCGGCCAGCAGCCGCAGCGAGGCCAGCGCGGCCCGTCCGAGCGCGGTGTACTCCAGCTCCTCCAGGTCCTCAAGGCCGCACCAGGCGCGCAGGGCCGGGGTGACGGCGAAGGCCGCGAGCGGGACGGGACCCAGTTCGCCCTGCCGGTGCGCCACCGCCAGCCGGGGCAGGGTCAGGGGGACGTAGAGGCGCATGGACTGCCGCTTTCGTGTGAGACCGGGCACGGGCTGACCGCCAGGATACGGCGCCGCTCGCGCGCCCCGGCCGCCCGCGGCCCACGGCACGGCGCAGGTCAGCGCGGGGCGGGGTCAGCGACGTTCCCCGCCGTCACCCACACGGGTGAAGTCGTGCGCGCGGCGCCGGGCGAGCGACCGCCGTTGCACGGGCGTGACGCCACCGATACAACCGGTCACGCAAAGCTACCGCTCGGTAGCGAACGCGCGGCCGCCCGCAGGGGCGCCGTGCCCGACTCCTCCCACCCACGCACCACGGGGACACCATGACCATCACGCACGGGACCACCCGGCCACCCGGCCGCGGCGACGCACGCCGCCCGGCACGCTCCGCCCTCGCCGCCGCCCGCAGGGGCGCCCGGGACCGCCTGCCGCACTACTGGTTCGCCCACCGCCTGCTGCTCGTGCTCAGCGGGCAGCGGCCGGTGCACAGCCTGCTGGGCCACGCCGGCGGCACCGCCTACGACACGCTGGTGCGCCTGGCGCCCCTGGCCCCGCTCCGGCCGGAGGCCGCCGGCCGCGGCGGGCCGGAGCTGGCGCACGTGGGCTGCTCGACGCCGGGGCAGGGGGTGCTGGAGGCGTACGCGCGCGTACGCAGCGGCGAGCGCACCCGCGCGCTGGCGTTCCGGCTGGAGCAGGCGGCCACCCTGCGCTGGCGCTGCGTGGCCGTCGAACTCGACGTCACCCGCCGGCTGTAGCACCGGACGGCGCCCCGAGCCCGGTGCTCCGGACCGGGGCGCCACTCCCCCACCGCGCGGCCGGAGTGCCGGGCCCCCACCGCGCGCCGTGCGGCGGCACCGGCCACCGGGCCCCCGCGCCGCCGTGCATCCCCCCGACCGGCGCACGCCTCCCGGCCCCGGCGCGGAACCCGCCAGGCGCGCACCCCGCGCGACGGCGGGCAACCGTGCCACCGCCGGCGTCCCGAGGCGGAGTTCACGCCGGGCCGGACGAGCCGGCCCGGCGTCACCGGCCGCGGGAGCCGCGACCGACCGGCCCCCGGCCCCAGCAACCCGCGGCTCTCGGGTGGCGTCCTCGATCCGGTCGACCTGGTGCGCCGCCGCGTGGCCGACGTCGTCGATCTCCGCCCCTACCACCCGACCCCCGCCACGCCTCCGCCGCCGTGCGGGAGCGCCGCCGGAGCACGAGACGAGCGGAGCACACGGCGAGCGGAGCACACGGCGAGCGGAACAGGCGGCGCGGCAGGGGCACCCGTCGGAGCGCGGAGGCCACCGCCGTGAGGGCGCAGGACAGCCGAGCGCACGCCCACGGGGCGCGGGGGGGCCGGGGGCCGACACGGGCGGGCCTCCACCGCCGCGGGGGCGCGCGCCGCACCGGCAACCGACGCACGGGCGCGCCCGTGCGACGTACCGGGGCGCCCGCCGCCGCGCGTGGCCGAGCACCGGGCGGGCCCGGCACGCACCGGAGCACCGGTTCGCCGCGCGTGGCGGTGCGGCAATACGGCCGAGGGGAAACGCCGGGACCCGCTGCGGCTTGCCGCGGGCGCGTGGCCCGGCGTCGGCGCGCCGGGCCACGCGCCCGTGGGGGGTGCCGTTACTTCTTGCGGCGGCGGCCGCCCTTCTGGGCCTTGCGCCGCTCCGCGCGCGTCATGCCGTCCGCGGCGGACCGGGCCGTCGGCCCGTCCGCGTCGGCGGCGAAGTCGCCCTCGACGACGCCGCCCTCACCGTCCACCGTGGGCGCGGAGAAGTGCAGGCGGTCCGGGCGCTGCGGCGCGTCCAGGCCCTTGGCCCGGATCGCGGGACGACCCGCGCCCGCCGCGACGGGCTCCTCCTCCTTCGCCGCTCCGGCGCCCGTGGCCTGCGTCGGCCGGGCCTGCACCGGAACCTCCTCGACCTGCCGCTCGACCTGCACCTCCAGGTTGAACAGGTAGCCGACGGACTCCTCCTTGATGCCCTCCATCATGGCCTGGAACATGTCGAAGCCCTCCCGCTGGTACTCCACCAGCGGGTCCTTCTGGGCCATGGCACGCAGGCCGATGCCTTCCTGGAGGTAGTCCATCTCGTAGAGGTGCTCACGCCACTTGCGGTCCAGCACCGACAGGACCACGCGGCGCTCCAGCTCGCGCATGATCTCCGAGCCGAGTTCCTTCTCGCGCTCGTCGTACTGCCGGTGGATGTCCTCCTTGACGGCCTCGACGAGAAACTCCGAGGTCAGACCCTCGCGGTCGCCGACCTCCTCCTCCAGCTCCTCGATCGTCACCGAGACGGGGTAGAGCTGCTTGAAGGCGCCCCACAGCCGCTCCAGGTCCCACTCCTCGGCGAAGCCCTCGACCGTCTCGGCCTCGACGTATGCCTCGATCGTGTCGTCCATGAAGTGCCGCACCTGCTCGTGCAGGTCCTCGCCCTCCAGCACGCGGCGGCGCTCGCCGTAGATGACCTCGCGCTGCCGGTTGAGCACCTCGTCGTACTTCAGGACGTTCTTGCGGATCTCGAAGTTCTGCTGCTCGACCTGGGACTGCGCGGAGGCGATGGCCCGCGTCACCATCTTGTTCTCGATCGGCACGTCGTCGGGCACGTTGGCCATGGCCATGACGCGCTCGACCATCTGCGCCTTGAACAAGCGCATCAGGTCGTCGCCCAGGGAGAGGTAGAAGCGGGACTCCCCGGGGTCGCCCTGGCGGCCGCTGCGGCCGCGGAGCTGGTTGTCGATGCGGCGCGACTCGTGCCGCTCGGTGCCCAGCACGTAGAGCCCGCCGAGCTCCTTGACCTCCTCGTGCTCGGCCTTGACGGCCGCCTCCGCTTTCTCCAGGGCGGCCGGGAGCGCGGCGGCCCACTCCTCGATGTGCTCCTGCGGGTCGAAGCCCTGGCCGCGCAGCTCCGCCTCGGCGATGGCGTCGGCGTTGCCACCGAGCTGGATGTCGGTACCGCGGCCGGCCATGTTGGTGGCCACGGTGACCGAGCCCTTGCGGCCGGCCTCCGCGACGATCTGCGCCTCCCGCGCGTGGTTCTTCGCGTTCAGCACCTCGTGCTGCACGCCGCGCTTCTTGAGCTGCTGCGAGAGGTACTCGGACTTCTCGACCGAGGTGGTGCCGACGAGGATCGGCTGGCCCTTCTCGTGCTTGACGACGATGTCCTCGACCACCGCGTCGAACTTGGCGACCTCGGTGCGGTAGATGAGGTCCGCCTGGTCCTTGCGGACCATCGGCCGGTGCGTGGGGATCGGCACGACGCCGAGCTTGTAGATCTGGTGGAACTCGGCGGCCTCGGTCATGGCCGTACCGGTCATGCCCGAGAGCTTGTCGTAGAGGCGGAAGAAGTTCTGGAGGGTGATCGTGGCGAGCGTCTGGTTCTCGTCCTTGATGTCCACCCCCTCCTTCGCCTCGATCGCCTGGTGCATGCCCTCGTTGTAGCGGCGCCCGGCCAGGATGCGGCCGGTGTGCTCGTCGACGATCATGACCTCGCCGTCGATGACGACGTAGTCCTTGTCCTTCTTGTAGAGCTCCTTGGCCTTGATGGCGTTGTTCAGGTAGCCCACGAGCGGGGTGTTGACGGACTCGTAGAGGTTGTCGATGCCCAGCCAGTCCTCGACCCGGGCGACGCCCGACTCGTGGATGCCGACGGTGCGCTTCTTCTCGTCGATGTCGTAGTCGCCCGTCTCCGGCTTCTGCAGCCGCGGGTCGGCGGCCTCGCCCTTCTCCAGCCGCTTGACCAGCTTGGCGAAGTCGCCGTACCACTTCGTCGCCGAGTCGGCCGGGCCGGAGATGATCAGCGGGGTGCGCGCCTCGTCGACGAGGATCGAGTCCACTTCGTCGACGATCGCGAAGTTGTGCCCGCGCTGCACCAGCTCGCTCTTCGACCAGGCCATGTTGTCGCGCAGGTAGTCGAAGCCGAACTCGTTGTTCGTGCCGTAGGTGATGTCGCAGGCGTACTGCTCGCGGCGCTGCTTGGGCGTCATGTTCGCCACGATGCAGCCCACGGACAGGCCGAGGAACTTGTGGACGCGCCCCATGGTCTCGGCGTCGCGCTGGGCGAGGTAGTCGTTGACCGTGATGAGGTGCACCCCGTCGCCCGACAGACCGTTGAGGTAGGCGGGCAGGGTGCCGACGAGCGTCTTGCCCTCACCGGTCTTCATCTCGGCGACGTAGCCCATGTGCAGCGCGGCGCCGCCCATGAGCTGCACGTCGTAGTGGCGCTGGCCGAGCACGCGCTTGGCGGCCTCCCGGACGGTGGCGAACGCCTCGGGCAGCAGGTCGTCCAGACTCTCGCCGCCGGCGTACCGCTCCTTGTACTCGTCGGTGAGGGCCCGCAGCTCGGCGTCCGAGAGGTCCAGGAAGTCCTCTTCGATGGAATTGACCTGGTCCGCGATGCGGTGCAGCTTGCGCAGGATCTTGCCTTCGCCTGCACGCATGAGCTTGTTGAAGACGGACACGAGTGGCTGGCTCCTTGCCGGTCGGGCCTGGCACGGTGGTGCGACCTCGGCCGGCCCTCTCCCTGCCGAGAGCCCGTCCTGCCGAAGCACGCCGCACCGGTCATCGTATGCGAGGGGCGTCCAGCCCTGTACCCCCAACGTGCCGGACCCCTCGAAGGTGCCGGTCCGCGCGCCGACGGCAGAATGCGCGCATGGAACCCGCCACCCTCACCACCGACCGCCTGCTCCTGCGCCCCCTGGAGCCCCGTGACGCGGCCGCCGTCCACGCCGCCTGCCAGGACCCGGACATCCAGCGCTGGACGACGGTGCCCTCGCCCTACGAGCGGCAGCACGCCGAGGACTTCGTGCGCACCATCGCCCCCGCGGGCTGGCGCGACGACACCCTGTACAACTTCGGCGTCTTCACCCACGCGGGCACGCTGGTGGGTTCCATGGGCCTGGTGCGGGTGGACCAGCTCCACACCGCCGAACGCCAGGCGGAGCTGGGCTACTGGACGGCCAGGGAGCAGCGCGGCCGCGGCTACACCGTCGAGGCCGCCCGCGCGGTGGCCGACTGGGCGTTCGGCGCGCTCGGCGCGGAGCGGCTGGAGTGGTTCGCGGGCGTGGGCAACGAGCCGTCCCGGGCGGTGGCGCTGCGCGTGGGCTTCGTCATGGAAGGCGTCCAGCGCGCCCGCATCGTGCACCGGGGGCGGCGCGTGGACGCCTGGGCGGCCTCCCTGCTGCCCTCGGACTGGGGGCGCCACAGCGCCACGCCCTACACGCCCGCGCCGCGGGCCTGAGCCGCCCGGCGTCCGCCCGCGCCGGGGCCCGCCCGGCGCCCCCGCCTGAGCGCCACCGGCCCGGGCCCCGCTGTCAGTGGCGACGCCTACCGTGTGCGCATGACCGCCACGCCCGCTCCCGCGCTGTCCCTGTCCGCCGCCGACGCCCGCCGCATCGCGCTGCGGGCGCAGGGGTTCCTGGGCGCCCCGGACCGCCGGGCCGGCGTCCGCGGGGTCCTGCGCCGGCTCGGCGCCGTCCAACTGGACACCATCTCCGTGCTGGCCCGCTCGCACGAGCTGGTCCCCTACGCCCGGCTCGGCGCCGTGGGGCGCGAGGCGGTGGAGGCCGCGTACTGGAGCGAAGGCCACTCTTTCGAGTACTGGTCACACGCGGCCTGCGTCCTGCCCGTCGAGGAGTGGCCGTACTTCGCCTTCCGCCGCCGGGCCCTGCGCGCGCGGGGCCGCCGCTGGCACGACCTGGCAGACCGGGAGCGCGCCTGCGCCCTGGTGCGCGACCGGCTGCGCGCCGACGGCCCGCTGACGGCCTCGGAGCTGGGCGGCGCCAAGAACGGCGGCCTGTGGTGGGACTGGTCGGAGACGAAGATCGCGGTGGAGTGGCTGCTGGACGTCGGCGAGGTGGTGTGCGCCGAGCGGCGTGGCTGGAAACGGGTGTACGACCTGGCCGAGCGGGCGGTGCCCGGCGCGCTGTTCCACGACGACCTCGACGACGCCGAGTGCCTGCGGCGGCTGGTGACGCAGGCCGGGGCCGCGCTCGGCGTCGCCACCCGGGCCGACCTGGCCGACTACCACCGGCTGCGCGGTGAGCAGGTGGCCTCCGTGATAGCGGACACGCCGCTGGTCCCGGTGGAGGTCGAGGGCTGGGGCAAGCCGGCCTGGGCCGACCCGGCGGCGCTGGCGACACCGGCGCGCGGGCGGCACCGCACCACGCTGCTGTCGCCGTTCGACTCACTGGTCTGGGACCGCGCCCGCACCGAGCGCGTCTTCGGCTTCACCCACCGGCTGGAGGCGTACGTGCCCAAGCCGAAGCGCGTGCACGGGTACTTCGCGATGCCGCTGCTCGCGGGCGGGCGGCTGGTGGGCCGGGTGGACCCGGGCCGCGAGGGTCGCACGCTGGTGGCGCGGCAGGTCTCCATGGCCGGGCCCGCCGCGGTGGGCCCCATGGCCACCGCGCTGCGGGAGGCGGCGTCCTGGGTGGGCTGCGCGGAGGTCCGCGTCGACCGCTGCGACGACGCCACGCTGGCCGCCGCCCTCCGCGCCGAGCTGGGCGCGGCAGGCTAGCGGATCTCCAGGATCTTCTCCCGCATCGCGTAGACCACGGCCTCCATGCGGGAGTGGAGCTGGAGCTTCTCCAGGATGTTGCGCACGTGGTTCTTCACGGTGTTCTCGCTGATGTAGAGCGCCTTGGCGATGTCCCGGTTGTTCATGCCGGTGGCCACGAGCTTGAGGACCTCCAGCTCGCGGTCGGTCAGGCGCGGAGCGGGCACGAGCTTGCTCTCGTCCGTGCGCTGGATCATCGACTTGAACTCGGTCAGGAGCTTCGCCGCCATCGAGGGGCTGATCTGCGACTGGCCGTCGGCGACCGCGCGGATGGCCGCGCACACCTCGTCGGTGGAGATCTCCTTGAGCAGATACCCGGTGGCGCCCGCCTTGATGGCGTCGTAGAGGTCGGCCTCCTCGTCGCTGATCGTCAGCATGATGATCTTCGCGCTGGGGGCGACCTCCTTGATCGCCCGGCAGGCCTCGATGCCGCCGCGGCGCGGCATGCGCACGTCCATCAACACGATGTCCGGCAGCAGATCGGCCGCCTTCTCCACGGCCTCCGAGCCGTCCCCGGCCTCACCGACGACCTCGATGTCCTCCTCGGACTGCAGGACGATCTCCAGGCCCCGTCGGAAGAGTTCGTGGTCGTCGACGACGAGCACGCGGATCGGCTCCGACCGCTCGGTGCCGCGCTCGCCGGGCTCCGCCGCCGCGTCGGTGCCGCCGCGCCAGCCGGCGGCCATCGTGGGCCCGAAGCTGTCCGCCATCGTTCCTCCCCCAACAGGCCATGCCCGGGTCAGCACCAACCGGGTCGGGCAGGAGGCCGGTTGGTCGTGGCGCTCATGGTATCGACAGCGGGCGCCCCCGCCGACCGTGCGAACCGGCCGTCTCCCTCGCGCCCGCTGCCCGCGGGGCGCGTCCCCGGCGCCCGTGCGGCACCCGGCCTCGGCTGCCCCGGCGGGCCCGGGGCCGGGCCGTCTCGGGGGCGGACAGCCTCGCGATCAAGCCACCCCGGCCAGTGCGGGCCGCGCCCCGCGTCCGGGCGAGGGCACGTGCCCCGGTGCCGCCGTCTCGGTCGGCCCGGCTCGCCTTGAAGGGGGCTCCCGCCGGGAGTGAGCCCTCCCAGGACCAAGCCGCCGCCGACGAGCGCACAGCCCGCCCCGCACCCGGACCGAAGCAAGCGCCGTGGCCCCCGCCCGGCGGCTCCGACTACCCCGACCGGCCCGGGCCGGCGGAGGCGGGGCAGGCGCTGCGTCCGGGCCGCGGCCCGCCCCACGGCGCCGGGCGGGCTTGGCTCGCCAGGCTGCTCCGACTCCGGGCGATCCCGTGGTCGGGGCGCGCCCGAGGAGCGCGGGCCGCGTCTCGCCTCGCGTCCGGGCCCGGGGCCGAGGGCCCACGCCGCGGCCGGGTCCTGCCCTGCCCACGGCGCGCGCCGTGAACAGCGACGCGCGGTGCCCGGGCGGGACGATCCGGGGGCGGAGCCGAGCCGGGCCCGGTCAGCCGGTCAGCCGGTCAGCCGGTCAGCCGGTCAGCCGGTCAGCCGGTCAGCCGGTCAGCCGGCGAGCGTGCCGCCCGCGTCCGGGGGCGTCTCGTCCGCGAACGGGTCGGGGTCGAGGTGGATCACGCCGTAGTCGTAGGCGTGCCGCCGGTAGACGACGCTCGGCTGCTTGGTGTCGGAGTCGACGAAGAGGTAGAAGTCGTGCCCGACCAGCTCCATCTCGTACAGAGCCTGGTCAAGCGTCATCGGCGCGGCCCGGTGCGTCTTCTCGCGGCACACCAGCGGGCCTTCGCCCTGGACTTCGAGCGGACCGACCTTGCGCACGGCCGGTTCCTCGGTCACTTCCGCGTCGAACGCCCCCAGCTCCCCGTTGCCGTTGAGCGTGGCGGCGTCGGGCACGGAGGCCGCGACGTCGCTGGCGGGGATGCGGGCGCTGCCCCGGCGGGAGATCCTCTTGTCGTGCCGCCGACGGAGCCTGGACTCCAGCTTCTCCGTGGCGAGGTCGAGCGCCACGTACGGGTCCGCCGCCGCCGCCTCGGCGCGGATGACCGGGCCACGGTGCCGGAGGGTGATCTCCACTCGGTCGGAACGGTCGGCCTGACGGGGGTTGGGCTCCTTGGACACCTCAACGTCCAAGCGGGTCACCTTGCCATCGAGTTTCTGCAGCTTGTCCAGCTTCAGCTTCTCGGTCACGTGCTTGCGGAACCGCTCGGGTACCTGAGTCTTTCGGCCCTTGACGACGATGTCCACGCAGAACTCCGTTCCCGGATCGCTCCGTCGGCGAGGACGGAGCGTCCTTGGTGCACTGAGCCGGAGGTACCCGGACCGACCGGTCACTCTCCGGCGCTACGTCGGGTTGCGACTTCACCTCCTTCTCCCCAGGGGGAAGATCGCCACCCGCTCGCGCAGAGAGGCGACCGGTGAGGACCGGTGTGCGCGGGCCAGGCCGCGCAGACTCCGTTCGCCGGGGCGCCGGCCCGAGATGACCGGCGGGGCCCTCATTACCGAACGTACCCCGACCGGGGGACTGTCGGCACCCCCTACCAATGCGTACCCCTCTGCGAGACTTTCTCCAGTTGTCACCCGCACAACGTTTCGCGCTGGTAAGCGGTTCCCTGCCCCGTTCTCCGCCCGGTCATGCACGGCGCCCGCCCCCGCCGTCCCACGGCGCGGTCCCGGGCCGCGGGGCGAGGGCGACCACGGCGGCGCCCGCGCACCGCACGCCGGCGTCCCCCAGAGCCCGTACGGCCTCGGTCAGCGAGGCACCGGTGGTCAGCAGGTCGTCGACGACGACCACGGCCCTCGCACCGCCCAGCAGCCGGGCCGCGCCCGGGGCCACACCGAGCGCCCCGGCGAGGTTGCGGTGACGCTCGTGCCGCGTAAGCCCGGCCTGGTCGGCCACGGGGCGGCGCTGCCGCAGCACGGCGGACGCCCGCGTCGGCGCGCCCGCGCGGGACAGTCCGGCCGCCGCGGCGCGGGCCAGGCGGCGCACGGGGTCGTGCCCGCGCGCCGCCACGGTGCGCCGCGCCGAGGGCACCGGCACCAGGGCGACCGGGCCGGACTCCGCGGCCCCGGCCTCCGTGCCCGCGCGGGCGGCGGAGCCCGGGTCGGCCAGCACGGCCCGGACGGCGACGGCCAGGGCCCGCCCCAGCGGGCGCGCCAGCCGCAGCGCCCCGCGCTCCTTGTGCGCCAGCAGCAGGGCGCGCAGCTCGTCGGAGTACGCCCCCGCCGCGTACGCGCGCGGCAGCCCCGGCAGCGGGTCCGCGCGGCGTGCGCGCAGCTCCGCCAGTCCCCCTCGGCACCGGCCGCACAGCCCGCCGCGCGGGGCGCCGCAGCCCGCGCACCGTGCGGCCAGCACCAGGTCCGCCAGCTCCTGCCACCACCCGGTCACCGGCATCCGCGCCACCCCGATCCGCTCCGTCTCCGCGGGCGCCGCTCCCTGTGCGCCCATCACTACGGAACGTAGCGCGGGCCACGGACAGCGGCGTCAGCCCGGATAGGCGGGGGCGGAGCCCTCTTCGGCGACCTCCTGCCAGTCACCGTCGGGCGGCAGCCGCACGATGCCCTCCGCCGAGTCCGCCAGCAGCGGCTTGCTCTCGTCCTCCGAAGCGGCGATGCTCTCGATCTCGTTGACGCCCGGGAGCTTCGCGGGCGCGCCGGGGGAACCGTCCGTGGACATCACCCGCACCTTCTGCACCCCGCCGAACTCCTTGCCGACGACCACCAGCCGGCTGCCCCCGGCCCAGGAGACCGTGGTGACGTTCTCCATGTGCGGCGCGATGCCGCGCAGCCCGGTGACGGTGGCGCTGGGGCGGCCCTCCGCGTCGCTCTCCCGCTCGACGCGGCCGAGTTGGAGCGTCGTACGGTCGCCCTCGCGCACCAGCAGGGCGACGCGGACCCCGTCGGCGGCCACCTTGATCGCCTCGATGCGACCGTCCCCCAGGCCCTGCACCCGCACCTCCTGGGGCTCCCCGGCGCCGGAGCGCAGCCGCAGCAGCCGGGCGTCGCGCGGATTCCGGTCGGCGACCCACAGGTCCCCGAGCCCGTCCCAGCTCGGCGCGGTCAGCCGCCCCTCGGACTCGGACTGCCCGGAACTGGAGACCACCGGCGGGTCGTAGGGCGCCTTCGTGTCCAGCGGGGCGACGTAGAGCGCGGCACCGTCCAGCGAGACTCCCGCGGCGCTCTCCTCGTCCCGGCTGACCGCGACGTCGCGCAGGGGGAGCTGGCCGGTGCCGAACGGGCCGTCCACCGCGGACCCGGACTCCTCGTCCTCGTCGAGCGCGACCAGGCGTCGGTCGCCGTCGAGGTAGTAGGAGTGGGCCGCACGGCCGTTGAGCAGGCCGGGCGCGAACCGCTGCGCGGCCTCGCGGCCCAGGTCGCACATCTTGCCGCCGCCCTCGTCGCGCAGCGTGACGGACTTGACGGGGGACGAGGACTGGTGGTCCACGGTGTGCAGGAGCTGCGCCGCCATCCGCACGCACTGCGCCCGCTCGACGCCCAGCGACCGCTCCGCGTCGGCGCCGGTCAGCCGGAGCCGCAGGGCGCCGGAGTCGTCCAGCGCCAGGCGCTGCTTGGGGGCCAGCCGGACGCCGGTGGGGAACGCGGAGGTCACCACCGGGTGCAGCCAGTCGGTCGGTCCGCGCAGCAGGGCGCGCACCGTCTCGGTGACCGGGTCGACGTGCCGCCGCAGGTACACCGGGTCGGCCACCAGCAGGTTGCGCCCCCCGCGCACGCCCCCCGCCTCGGGGCCGAGCGCGGCGAAGTAGTAGGTGTTGACCGAGCGGTAGATGCGCTCGAAGTCGGCCTCGCCCAGCACCAGGCCGTCGGGCAGGCGGTCGATCCGCCACTGCCCGTCCTCCTGGGTGAGGTGGAAGTTGCCCAGGTAGGAGCCGTCCTTGGGGGTGTAGGCGCTCTTCTCGTCCACCCGGGCGGTCCGCTCGCCGGTGACCTCGACGGTGTAGCCGTCGCCGTCGGTGTCCGGCAGCGCGCCGCCGGGCGGCACCTCGGGACCGGCCGAGACGACGGTCGTCCCGGCGAACGGGTCCCACTCCCGCGCGGTCTGCTCGGTCAGGTACTTGCGGGCGGTCTCGAACTCGGCCTCGTCACTGGTGGTGGCCTCCAGGAAGCCCCGCACGATCTGCAGCGGGTGCTCCCCGGGGTCCGGCGGCACACCGAACACGCGCACGTGTGCGTCGGCCTCGGTCGGCTGCCGCCCCTCGATCGGCTTGACCTCGCCGTTGGAGGGCATGGAGGCGCAGCCCGTGAGCAGTGCCAGGCAGGCGGCCAGCAGCGCGCCGGCCGTCGTGCGGTCAGCCCTCATGGCGCTCTCCCGCGCCGGGGGCCGACAGCGCCTCTCGACCGGCGTCCGCGGGCGCGCTCTCCCGGCCCGTCGGCGTCCCGCCCGTGCCACGGCGGCGGCGGGAGTCGGAGGGCTCCAGGGGTATGGGCGAGCCGCGCAGCGCCTCGCCGGCGACGGCGGGCAGCGTCAGGCGGAACTGGGAGCCGCCGCCCGGCTCACCCCAGGCCTGGAGCCAGCCGCCGTGCAGCCGGGCGTCCTCGATGGCTATGGACAGGCCGAGCCCGGTACCGCCCGTGGTCCGGGCGCGGGCCGGGTCCGCCCGCCAGAAACGGTTGAACACGCGCTGTGCCTCCCCGGGCCTGAGCCCCACTCCGTAGTCCCGCACGGCCACGGCCACCGCGCCGTCGGCCTCGGCGAGCCGGATGACCACGTCCCGCCCCTCACCGTGCTCGACCGCGTTGACGACCAGGTTGCGCAGCACCCGCTCGACCCGGCGGGTGTCCACCTCGGCGACGACCTCCCGTCCGGCACCGCGCACCAGCAGGCGGCTGCCCTTGGCGTCGGCCAGCGGCTCGGCACCCTCCACCACGCGGTGGACGACTTCGCGCAGGTCCGTCGGCGCGGCCTCCAGCGCGGCCGCCCCGGCGTCGAACCGGCTGATCTCCAGCAGCTCGGCGAGCAGCGACTCGAAGCGGTCGAGCTGGCTGAGCAGCAGTTCCGCGGAGCGCCCCGTCACCGGGTCGAAGTCCTCGCGCGCCTCGTGGATGACGTCGGCGGCCATCCGCACCGTCGTCAGCGGCGTGCGCAGCTCGTGCGAGACGTCGGAGACGAAGCGGCGCTGCATGCGCGACAGCTCCTCGAGCTGCTGGATCTTGAGCTGGAGGCTCTGCGCCATCTTGTTGAACGACTCTCCGAGGCGGGCGATGTCGTCCTCGCCGGAGACCTTCATCCGCTCCTGCAGCCGCCCGGCCGCCAGCCGCTCGGAGATGCCGGCCGCCATCCGCACCGGCGTGACCACCTGCCGCACCACCACCCAGGCGATCGCGCCCAGCAGGACGACCAGGAAGATCCCGGCCGTGGCGAGCGTGCCCTTGACCAAGTCGAGCGACTTCTCCTCCTGCGTGAAGGGGAAGAGGTAGTAGAGCTGGTACGGGTTGCCTTCGGCGTCGTTGAGCCGCTTGCCGATGATCAGCGCGGGCTGCTCCGATCCGTCGGTGCGGACGATCTCGCCGTACTGCCGGTGCGTCTCCGGGCTGGCGTCCAGCGTCTGGCGCAGCTCCAGCGAGATCGACGCCTCGGGCTGTACGTCGCCGAACGCGCGGGGCCCGCGGGTGTTGGCGGTGGCGTCGGCGCCGGAGGGCGGGGAGGCGTCGTGCGAGCTGAGCGCCACCACCGAGTACACGCCCTGACCGCCGCTGGCGAGCTGCTGGACGAGCTGCGTCAGCCAGGCGCCCGCGCCCAGGACGCTGCGGCCGCTCTCGGAGTCACCGCCGGACGCCGCGTTGTCCGCCTCGTCCCGGGCCACCGCGAAACCGCCCGCGGCCTGGCTCTGCGCGGCCTGGAGCTTGGCGTCCAGCAGGCCGTTGCGGACCTGCCCTATGACCACCACGCCCAGTACCAGCACGACGCCCACCGACAGCAGCAGCGTCGCCGTCACCACGCGGAGCTGGATGTTGCGCCGCCACAGCCGCATCACCGGCAGCAGCGGACGCCGGATCCAGCGCACGAACATGCGGAACAGCGGGTGCGCCCGGCTCCCCGTCGCCCCCTCGGGGATCAGCCCGTCGGGCAGGAGCTGGCCGGCCCGCCGGACGGGGCCGAGGACACCGGCACGGGACCGGGCCCCGGCGGGCCGGTCGGCCTGGGCCTCCGGCTCCGTCTCCGGCGGCACGGCGCCGTTGCCGGCCATGTCAGCCCGGCCCCGCCTTGTAGCCCACGCCACGGACGGTCACCACGATCTCCGGGCGCTCGGGGTCCTTCTCCACCTTCGAGCGCAGGCGCTGCACGTGCACGTTCACCAGCCGGGTGTCGGCCGCGTGCCGGTAGCCCCAGACCTGCTCCAGCAGCACCTCGCGGGTGAAGACCTGCCACGGCTTGCGGGCCAGCGCGACGAGCAGGTCGAACTCCAGCGGGGTGAGCGCGATGGAGGTGCCCTCCCGCTTCACGGAGTGCCCGGCGACGTCGATCACCAGGTCACCGATGGTGAGCTGTTCGGGCGCCGGTTCCTCCGAACGGCGCAGCCGCGCCCGGATGCGGGCCACCAGCTCCTTGGGCTTGAAGGGCTTGACGATGTAGTCGTCCGCGCCGGACTCCAGCCCGACGACGACGTCGACCGTGTCGCTCTTGGCGGTCAGCATCACCACCGGCACGCCGGACTCGGCGCGGATCAGCCGGCACACCTCGATGCCGTCGCGGCCCGGCAGCATCAGGTCCAGCAGGACCAGGTCCGGCTTGGTCTCGCGGAAGGCGGCCAGCGCCTTGTCGCCGTCCGAGACGAACGACGGTTCGAAGCCTTCGCCGCGCAGCACGATGCCGAGCATCTCCGCCAGCGCGGTGTCGTCGTCGACGACGAGGACGCGTCCTTTCATGCGTTCATCATCCCATCACCCGTTCCTGATGCCGTGGTGCGTGAGCGGGAACACAGCTCGGCGAGCCCCTCACCGGTCACCGGGGAGACCACGCCCGCCTCCGTGACGACGGCCGTGACCAGGTCCGCCGGAGTGACGTCGAACGCCGGGTTGTACACCTGCGCCCCCAGCGGCGCCGCCGGCGCACCGGGCGCCAGTTCCGTCACCTCGTGACCGGCACGCTGCTCCACTTCGACCCCGGCACCGTCCGCCGTGGCCAGGTCCACCGTACTCAGCGGCGCCACCACGACGAACGGCACGTGATGGTAGCGGGCCAGCACCGCCAGCGGATAACTCCCGACCTTGTTGGCCACCGAGCCGTCGGCGGCTATGCGGTCGGCGCCGATCAGCACGGCGTCCACCTCGCCGGCCGCGAACAGCGAACCGGCCGCACCGTCCGGCAGCACCGAGTAGGCCATGCCCTCGCGGGCCGCCTCCCACGCCGTCAGCCGCGAGCCCTGGAGCAGCGGGCGCGTCTCGTCCACCCACAGGCGGCGCAGCTCACCCGCCCGGTGCGCCGCCCGGACCACGGCGAGCGCCGTGCCGTCGCCGCCGGAGACCAGGGTGCCGGTGTTGCAGTGCGTCAGGACGCGCAGGCCGCCACCGGGCAGCAGCTCCCGCAGCAGCGCCCAGCCGTGCTCGCCCATCGCCGCGCCCGCGGCGATCTCCTGCCGGTGCACCGCGCGGGCCTCCGCCAGCGCCTCGGCGGCGGCCCCCGCCGCGTCCGCCCCGGCGGCCACCGCCCGCCGGTGGGCCGCCAGCGCGCGCCGCACCCCGTAGCCGAGGTTGACGGCGGTGGGCCGGGCCCGGGCGAGCCGCACGGCGGCGTCCTCCACGTCGTACCCCCGGGCCGCCGCCAGCGCGACCCCGTAGGCGCCCGCGACGCCCAGCAGCGGCGCCCCGCGCACCTTCAGCTCGCGTACCGCCCCGACCAGCGCGGGAACGTCCGTACAGACGTGCTCGCGCTCCTCGTGCGGGAGGCGCGTCTGGTCCAGCAGCACCACCACCGGACCGTCGGGCGAGTCCTCCCAGCGCAGGACGGGAGGCGGGTTCGCGTCGTGATCAGCCATCCGCCCAGTCTGCCCGCTGCCGGCGGTCAGGGGCAGGGCCCCGCACACGGGGAAGACCCCCATGGCACGATGGCTGCCACAACCGTGACACGCGAGCGAAGGTGAGCACCCGTGAACGACGCTCCGGGCTGGGCCTCGCCCGGGTCCTCCGGCGACCGCGAGCCCCGAGGGGAGGACCGCGACCGCGACGAGCAGCGGCCGCCGTCCGGCGACACCGCGCAGCCGTCCGGCGACGCGCCGCCCCCGCCCGGAGGCCGCCCGCCGACCGGCTGGGCCGCGCAGCAGCCGCCCCCGCAGGGCTGGAACGCCCCCGGCGGTCCGCCACCGACCTACCCCGGCGGCCCGGCGCAGATGGGAGCGCCAGGACACCACGGCCAGTACGGTCAGCACGACCAGTACGGGGGCGGCTACGGGCAGCAGCCCGGCGGCTGGGGCGGGGGCTGGCACCCTCCGCAGGCCGCCAAGCCCGGCGTGATTCCCCTGCGCCCGCTGGGCGTCGGCGAGATCCTCGACGGCGCCATCTCCACCATGCGGGCCCACTGGCGGCCCGTTCTGGGCATCGCACTCGGCGTGGCCGTGGTGATCCAGCTCGTCACCACCGTCCTCACCCGGCTGTGGTTCAGCGACCAGCAGGCCCTCGTCGAGCTCCAGAACGACCCGACGCCGAGCATGGACCAGGTCTCGGACGCCCTGACCCAGACCGCGGCCAGCAGCGGCGTCGGTGGACTCGCCACCCTGGTCGGCACCGTCATCGCCACCGCCATGCTCACCATGGTGGTCAGCCGTGCCGTGCTCGGCCGCCCGGTCACCATGGGCGAGGCCTGGCACGACGCCCGGCCGCGGCTGCTGCGCCTCCTCGGCCTCACCGTGCTGGTCACCCTCATCCTGGTCAGCACGATGCTCGTCTGCGTGCTGCCCGGCGTGCTGCTGGGCGGCGCCGGTGGAGCGTTCCTGGCCCTGCTGGGCGGGCTGGGCGGCCTGGTGCTGGTGGTCTGGCTGTGGATTCGGTTCACCCTCTCCGCGCCCGCGCTCATGCTGGAGCGCTCCGGCGTCCTGACCGCGCTGCAGCGCTCCGCCAGGCTCGTGCGCGGCTCGTGGTGGCGCATCTTCGGCATCCAGCTCCTCGCGGCGCTCATCGTCGCGGTCCTCGGCTTCGTCATCTCCATCCCGACGTCCCTCATCGCGGGTGCCGTGAGCGGCGCGTCGACCGGACCGTTCGGCGCCCCCACCGAACTCACCTGGTCGTACCTGATCGTCCTCGGCATCGGTTCGGTGCTCACCTCCACGATCACGCTCCCCTTCAACGCCGGAGTGACGGCCCTGCTCTACATCGACGCCCGCATCCGCCGCGAGGGACTCGACCTCGAACTCGCCCGCGCCGCCGGCGCCCACGGCCACGCCCCGGGCCGGCCGGGCACCGGCGCCCAGGGGCACTGACGGACGGGTGGCGGGGTGACCATGCGGACGGCCCCACCGTGGTACGCCGGTACGGCGCCCGCCGGTGACGACGTGCCGATCACCATCGGCCGCGACGCCGCCCGGGAGGCCGCCGAGCGCGAGCTGTCCAAGCCGCGCTACCAGGCCGATGAGCCGGGCCTGGCGGAGCGGGCGCTGGAGTGGCTGCTGGAGCGCCTGGAGGACCTCCTGAACTCCGCCGTGGACCTCACTCCCGGCGGCGTGACCGGGGTGGTCGTCATCGTCTGCCTCGTCGTGGCCCTGGTGGTGGCGCTGCGTCTGCGGCTGGGCGCGCTCCGGCCGGAGGCGCGCGGCGCCACGGGCACCCTCTTCCCCGACGCGCCGCGCTCGGCGGCCGACCACCGCGCCGCCGCCGAGCGGCACGCCGGGGCCGAGCAGTGGAACGCCGCCGTGCAGGAGCGCATGCGCGCGGTCGTACGGGCGCTGGAGGAGCGCACCCTGCTCGAACCCCGCC
Source organism: Streptomyces marinisediminis (assembly GCF_026262575.1). GTDB lineage: Bacteria > Actinomycetota > Actinomycetes > Streptomycetales > Streptomycetaceae > Streptomyces > Streptomyces marinisediminis. The sequence goes on along the minus strand of NZ_JAPKFL010000023.1, from coordinate 4,015 downwards.
CCGGCCGTACCGCGGACGAGGCCGCCGCCGAGGCCGGGCAGGCCCTGCCGCACCACGCCGACGCCCTGCGCGCCGCCGCCCGGGCCTTCGACGAGGTCACCTACGCCGAACGCACCGCCTCCCCGGCCGCCTACCGGCACCTGGCCGACCTCGACGCCGCCCTGGAACGGGCCAGGCCCCACCTGGCCACGCCGTCCTCGGGAGGCCGCCCGTGAACGGCGTCTCCCCCACCGCCTCCACGTCCGTGTCGCCCACCGCCCGGCAGGTGTGGCTCCGCTCCCGCGGCGTTCTGATCGCACTGACCATCCTCCTCCTCACCGCCGCCGCCGTCGCCCTGATCCGCTCGGGCGAGCAGCACGGCGCACTGGACCCGCGCTCCGCCGACCGCAACGGCAGCCGAGCGGTGGCCGAACTCCTGCGCGACCGGGGTGTGCACGTCACCGTGGCCACCACCACGGCCGAGGCGACCCGGGCGGTCGACGCCGAGACCACCGTGCTCGTCGCCCGCCCCGCGCTGCTCGGCGCCGACCAGCGCGACCGGCTGCACGCCGCGCTGTCCGGCGGTGCCGGCCGCACCGTGCTGCTCGCCCCCGGCGCACACGTCGTGCCGGACCTGGCGCCGGGCGTCGTGGCCGTGCGCCCGACCCCGACGACCGACGCGCTCGCACCGCGCTGCGACGCCGACTACGCGCGCCGCGCGGGCACCGCGCGCCTCGGCGGCGTCGGCTACCGCGCCGAGACGGCGGACGGCTCCCCGCCCGTCGACGCCTGCTACCCCAGCGACGGTCTGCCCACCCTGCTGCGCGTACCGACCGCCGCCGGCGACACGGTGATCACCGGAACCGCGGAGTTTCTGCACAACGAGCACCTCGACGAGCAGGGCAACGCCTCGCTGGCACTGCAACTCCTCGGCTCCCACGACCGCCTCGTCTGGTACCTCCCCACTCCCACCGACCCTGCCGCCGACCGCGAAGGCGACCAGGGGCTGGCCGACCTCCTCCCCGACGGCTGGCTGTTCGGGTCCCTGCAACTGGCCATCGCGCTCGGCCTGGCGGCGCTGTGGCGAGCCCGCCGCCTCGGCCCCCTCGTGCCCGAGCGCCTCCCCGTCACGGTGCCCGCCGCGGAGGCCACCGAAGGCCGGGCCCGGCTGTACCGCCAGGCCAACGCCCGGGACCACGCGGCCGCCGCGTTGCGCTCCGCGACCCGCGGCCGACTCGCTCCCGCCCTGGGCCTCCCTTCGGCCCTGGCAGACTCCGAGGACGCCGTCCTTCCCGCCCTCGCCCGGTACGCCGGCGCCGACAGCGCCGCCACCCGCGCCCTCCTCTTCGGCCCGGCCCCCACCGACGACGCCGCGCTCGTACGCCTCGCCGACGACCTCGACCGGTTGGAACAGCAGATCGCCCCGGCGGGGCGCCCGCCCGGACACGGCCGAACCGACGCCCCACCGGGCACTTCGGCACAGCCTCCACCGACGACAGCACCGACCGACCCGACGACCGCACCGACAGACAAGGACGGCACCTCGTGAGCGCCCCCTCAGCAACCACCGCGCGCACGGCCCTGGAGGCCGTTCGAGCCGAGATCGCGAAGGCCGTCGTAGGACAGGACGCCGCCGTGACCGGGGTGGTCGTCGCCCTGCTCTGCCGAGGCCACGTCTTGTTGGAAGGTGTACCCGGGGTGGCCAAGACGCTCCTGGTCCGCACGCTGGCGGCCAGCTTGGAACTCGACACCAAGCGCGTGCAGTTCACCCCGGACCTGATGCCCAGTGACGTCACCGGCTCACTGGTCTACGACGCGCGCAGCGCCAAGTTCTCCTTCCAGCCCGGACCGGTCTTCACCAACCTCCTCCTCGCCGACGAGATCAACCGGACGCCGCCGAAGACGCAGGCGTCGCTCCTGGAGGCGATGGAGGAGCGCCAGGTCTCCGTCGACGGCGTACCGCGCACGCTGCCTGAGCCCTTTCTGGTGGCCGCCACCCAGAACCCGGTCGAGTACGAGGGCACGTACCCCCTTCCCGAAGCCCAACTCGACCGCTTCCTGCTCAAACTCACCGTGCACCTGCCCTCACGGCAGGACGAGATCAGCGTCCTGACCCGCCACGCCGCTGGGTTCAGCCCGCGCGACCTCGACGCGGCGGGCGTCCGCGCCGTCGCCGGCCCCGCTGAACTGGACGCCGCACGCGACGCCGTCGCCCGAACCGCCGTCTCCTCGGAGATCGCCGGCTACATCGTCGATATCTGCCGTGCCACGCGTGAATCCCCCTCCCTGAGCCTCGGTGCCTCCCCGCGTGGGGCCACCGCCCTGCTGTCCACCGCCCGCGCCTGGGCCTGGCTCACCGGCCGCGACTACGTCATCCCCGACGACGTCAAAGCCCTGGCGCTTCCCACCCTCCGCCACCGCGTCCAGCTACGGCCGGAAGCGGAGATGGAAGGCGTCACCTCCGACAGCGTGCTCAACTCGATCCTCGCCCGTGTCCCCGTACCGCGCTGACCGGTGAGGTAACCATGGCTCTCACCGGACGCGCGGCACTCCTCGCTGCCCTGGGCACGCTCGTCGTCGGCCTGCTTCTGCCGAGTTGGACCGGCATCCTGACCGTCCAACTCGTCCTCGCCATCGCAATTCTGTACGACCTCGCGCGCGCCGCGCCAGTGCGAACGCTCCAGTTCACCCGTGTAGGTGACACATCAGTTCGACTGGGTCAGCAGGCCACCGTGCACCTCACGATCGCCAACCCCGCCGCCCGCCGGCTGCGGGCCCGCGTCCGCGACGCCTGGCCGCCCAGTGCCTGGCCCCCCGGCTCCGGCACCGCCGCCTCCCGCCACACCGTCGACATCCCCGCGGGCGAGCGCCGGCGGATCACCACCCGGCTCGCGCCCTCCCGCCGCGGCGACCGCAGCGCACACCGCGTGACCGTACGCTCCTACGGGCCCCTCGGACTGGCCGCCCGCCAGGGCAACCACCTGGCTCCCTGGACGGTACGGGTCCTCCCCGCCTTCCGCAGCCGCAAGCACGTGCCGGCCAAGCTGGCCCGGCTGCGCGAGCTCGACGGCCGCACGAGCGTGCTCACCCGCGGCGAGGGCACCGAGTTCGACAGCCTCCGCGCCTACATCCCCGGCGACGACACCCGCTCCATCGACTGGAGGGCCACGGCACGCCAGTCGTCGCTCGCCGTCCGTACCTGGCGACCCGAGCGGGACCGGCGCATCCTGGTGGTCCTCGACACCGGCCGCACGGCGGCGGGCCGCGTCGGCGACGTGCCCCGTCTCGACGCCGCGATGGACGCCGCCCTGCTGCTGGCCACGATCGCCGGGCGCGCCGGGGACCGGGTGGACTTTCTGGCCTACGACCGCCGCGTGCGGGCGAGCGTGCGGGGACGCACGGCCAACGACCTGCTGCCCGCCCTGGTCGAAGCCATGGCTCCGCTCGAAGCCGGCCTGGTGGAGACGGACGCCCCGGGCATGGCCTCGGCGGTGCTGCACCACGTTCGCCAACGCTCGCTCGTGGTGCTCCTGACCGGGCTCGACGCGGCTCCGGTCGAACACGGCCTGCTGCCCGCGCTGCCGCGGCTCGCGCAGCGGCACACCGTCCTGGTCGCCTCCGTCGCCGACCCGCGCATCGCGGAGATGGCCGGCGCGCGCGGCTCCGTGGACGCCGTGTACGAGGCCGCGGCGGCCGCGAGAGTCCAGCAGGAACGCCGCCACACGGCCGATCGCCTGCGGCGTCACGGAACGACGGTCGTCGACGCCGGCCCCGAAGCCCTGGCACCCGCCCTCGCCGACGCCTACCTCGCACTCAAGGCGGCCGGCCGCCTGTGACGGGGCCCCACGCGCCGCCTCCTCTCGGCAGGCGCAAGGCGCAGGGGACCGTCCCGGAGCCGACGTCCCGCTCGCCCTACGGCTGCGCCGCACCGTGCGGGCATGCCCGCACGCGCCCGCACCACGGGCAGCGGGTGAACGGCCGGAGGCACCACACCGAGCGGCACAACACACTCGGAAAAGGCGGGCGCCGGCAAGGT
>NZ_JAPKFL010000022.1 GCF_026262575.1 Streptomyces marinisediminis | reverse complement strand
GGCGGTCGACGCCCGGTAACCGCGCTGCGAGGAGTTCCGGCCGATCTCCCGGCTGACCACCGATGGACACCGCCCCAGCCGCCGCGCGATCGCGCGTACACCCTCGCTCCGGCCCGGCCGACCGCGATCTCCTCACGCTCCTCCAGCGTCAACGGCCGACGCTCCGCCACGAGCAACCCCTCTCACCTGCACTGTTGCTTCGAGGCTATGACACCGCCCCGTTAATTCCGGACGATCACTGCATGTAACCGGCCTCCACCAGACAGGCCGTGATGGAAACCCAAGGGCTAGGCGCGCCACCGCCGGCCATGCACGAGTTCGTTGGAGATCGACTGTTATCTCGCAGAAAGCAAGTTCTTCCAAGCGCGGTACTCGTAATGCGACGGGTCGGAGTGGCGTCCTCAGACGCGGTCGGCGCGAAGGATGCTCGGGTTCGACGGCTCGTTGGTCAGGGCCGACTCTTCACGGCATGAGAGGCAGTTGGGTCCGTGTTCACCGGGCTTCACTGCTCACTCGTGGTCTCGGCCAGGAGCCGCACTAGCCTTTCAGGCTCGTCTGCCCACAGGTGTACTTTACTGACGACCTGCTTGCCCTTATTGGGAAGGGATACCAGAACCGGCTCCCGAAGCTGGGCGGTAACGTTGGTACTTCCGTAAACTTCAACGTGAAGAGAATCGTCATGAAACATGGCGATGTGTCGTTGGGCAAGTGACTGTTGGTGCACTCGTGCTCGCTCGACGCCTGCCACGGGGACGGTGACATCCACCATGCTGGAGAACCTGATGCGAAGATTACCGCCGCAGAGCGTCGTCGGATAAACCACGAGAGATGCGAAGAAAGCAAAAAACCACCAAAGCCCGATCATCGAAATGACGAGAAGGGTGACGCGCGCAGTTGGCCACGGGACGGCCAGGTGTACCACGAAGAGCTCGACGAGTGCGATCGCCAGCATGGCCCACAGAATCCCGCTTAGGGCGCGGTGGTAGCTCACGGCGGAGCAACTCGGTGGAATGTCGCGGCGGCGCATAGCGAATAGCAGCGTGGCGCGTTGCATGGTCAACTCAAGCGCGATCAGTTTCCCCAGTGGTTTAGGCATGACTGTCTCCACTGCTTGCATGGCGGCTGTGAAACGATCGGGTGAGGTGTTGAGGCGGCTCCGGTACACATGCCTGATCTGCCACGCACCGAGGATCACGAAGATGAATAGCAGCCCTTCGAGTATTAGTACGACGACAATGGCGTCTGTCAGGGAGACTTCGCCGACCCACACGAGGAGAAGTTCCGTCAGAATGACAAGAAGTGCCGCCCATTTGATGTACGGGATGAGGCGCTGGATCATGTGGAAGCTACCTATCAGTTTTGGCTACGATCCAACTGTCGCGTAGTAACCCGCAGGAGCATAGGCGAAATAGCGCCATTTGTAGCCGCCTGTCCGCCAGGTACTCTGCTGACTGTTCCGCGCTTGGTGCGAGCCAGTTTGAGCGCTGGGTAGCTACCGACTGCCAGGCCATCCCTCGCAGGTGCTCCGTTGTCATACCCGGGAGCGCTTATTCTGCAACTGCATGGCGTTGATTTTCGGATACGACGAGGCGACACTCTCGCAGCCAAGATCCGCGTTTCACTGAAGTACTACCGCCCGCTGGTGGGTGAGGCTGGGCGCGCCATACGGTTCCAAGAAACCATCCTTTACGTCCACGTTCCGGCACGACGACAACTTGCTCGTCAACCCCGACATCTGAGGGCAGCCAACCAGCGCCAACCCCCTCCTCCACCTCAAGAGGGCAGACGGCACCGGGTGGTTCGACAACTACGCCCAGAGCATCGATGCTGTATGGGCCGCCGCGCAGCCGTGGGCACCCGAACAGGGGAGGACCGTCGGCCATGGGCGGAACTGAGTACTACAAACACCCCGCCGCTCCGGAGGCGCACACCCTCATTCCGGCCAGGAACCTGCTCGTCGTTGACGAGACCGGTGCGATACTCCTCCAGCGCCGCCGCGACAGTGGTCAGTGGGCGCTCCGTGGCGGAACCCGGAACATCGGCGAGACCGCCGCCGAGTGCGTGGTGCACGAGGGCCAGGAGGAGACCGGGATCGTCGCCGAGAGCACGCCCTTCCTCGTCGGCGTCTCGACCGCCAACGTCCACGACAGCCTCGCTCTGAAGCCCATGGTGACCGGTCACCCCACGAGCACGACCCTCACCGCAGCCGCTACCTCAAGCTATAGCGCCTGTACGCGGACAAGACCACGGCCTTCCTGACCTGCGACGATGGTGACGCGGCAAACGCATCGGCGTCCGCACCGCCCACAAGGGCATCGACTCCAGCGAACGCATCGGCCGCCGATGACGGGTCGTTGAGCGCACCATCGTCCTGGCTGACCGGCTACCGCCACCTCAACACCCGCTACGAGCGCCACCCCCGCAACTACCTGCCTTCCTCGGCCTCGCCACCGCCCTCTGCTGCTACAAGCGAGTCGTCCGCCTCACCACGTAGGACACGGTCTTAGGCGGCTCGTTCGAAGCCCAGGTCACACGTTGTGTGGCCTGGGCTTCTTCGTGTTTCGGGCTGGTTGGGGGTTCGGGTGTGGGGTGGGGGGAGGAAAGTTGTACTGGCGGGAGTAGGGATCGTGTTGCTTGGGTGCTAGATTCGTGCGGGTAGTGGCGAAGCGAGCGGAACGGGAGGGCAGGCCCCGTCACGGTGGCACCCGGTCGACCCCGCGTTCGTGATCTCGGCACGCGTGCGGAGCGGCAGAGCCTGGGCGGTGGTCGCCGGTAGCGGGTGCCGAGTTGCCCCCAGGGCTCCGGATGCCGCGTGGCGCCCCGGGTCCTTCCACGTGTCTTCCAGAGGTGTCAGTGGCCGCAGAAAACCCCTCTTCCCCCTCCAGTCGCCTCGATGACGACGACTACCCCGCGTACACCATGGGGCGGGCGGCCGAGATGATCGGCACCACTCCGGCGTTCCTGCGGGCGATCGGTGAGGCGCGGCTGATCGTGCCGTTGCGCTCGGAGGGCGGGCACCGCCGCTACTCGCGCTACCAGTTGCGGCTCGCCGTGCGCGCTCGCGAGCTGGTCGACCAGGGCACGCCCATCGAGGCGGCCTGCCGCATCATCATCCTCGAGGACCAGCTCGAGGAGGCCCGGCGCATCAACGAGGAGCTGCGTCATCGCGCCGGCGCGCAGGAGGCCGGGGGCGGCGCCTGACGGTGGGGAGGCGGGCGCTGAGCCGGCGGTCGGCGCCGCTCCGGTGGCGGGGTGTGGCCCCGGTCGCACGCGGCCGCTGCGCCCCGCGGGTGCGGCTTCAGTCCCCCGCCGTGCGGGTTCGGTCGCATGCGCAGCCCCGGCCCCCGGGGGAGGGTGCGGGTTCGGTCGCCCGCACCCGCTCCGGCCCCCGGGTGCGGCTTCGGCCCCCGGTGCGGCGCTTCGGTCGCACGCGCCGCCCGGTCGCCGGTGCGGGTTTGAGGGTGGGGTCGCTCCGGGGCGGGGGTGAACTGGTGGTGCTCTGGGTGGGGAGGGCTTCGACGGCTGGGGCACGCGGGGCGGCCTTGCCGCTTTGGGGCGAACTCCGGTTGACGCGGCACCAGCGGCCAGCGGTGCTGTTACGGGGGTGTGTGGTTTCGGTCGTCCGGTGCGGCTTCGGGAGCGCACGGTCCGGGGGCTGGGGCGGGCGCTGGGGCGGGGTCGCTTCGGGGGGTGGGTCGCTGCGGCGGCCGGGCCGCTTCGGTGTCCCGTGGTCGCGCCGTGCGGTGCGGCCGGGCGCCGGGGGAGCAGGTGTCCGTCGACCGCGGACGGATATCTCTCGTGGCCGGTGCAGAAATTCGGGAAATGAGCTGCCAGAATTTTCCGTGTGACCCGTGTGGCGGGAATCTCCTCGTGTCGCCCGGCCGGTCCGTGCTACGCTCGGATCAGTTGCAGTTGTGGTTCCCAAAGATTTCAGTTGCGCTGGCCGGATCCATCGGTGAGCGCCTTTTCAATTCCGGGTCATCCGGAGGGGAAATCATTGCAGCGACTCCGGGGTCCGTAAGGTGCGGGCTCCGGGCACTGCCCCCGAAGGAGATTCTCGTATGGCATCTGGCACCGTTAAGTGGTTCAACGCGGAAAAGGGCTTCGGCTTCATCGAGCAGGACGGTGGCGGCGCTGACGTGTTCGCCCACTACTCGAACATCGCCGCGTCCGGCTTCCGTGAGCTGCACGAAGGCCAGAAGGTGAACTTCGACGTCACGCAGGGCCAGAAGGGCCCGCAGGCCGAGAACATCGTTCCTGCCTGACGCTGAGGCGTGTGACGTGGCTGGGGCCCGCACCTCGGGTGCGGGTCCCAGCCCGTTGCTTTGCCCGCCGCGCTTCCGGCTTCGGTCGGACGCGCGTGCGGGGTGTTGACCGGCGGTAGGTTCCGCCAGTAATGCACAGGTCGGGCCGGGCGGATCGCGCCCCGGCCCCCGCGACGGAGTGCCGGGCCCCGCTTTCGGCTCGTGTTCCGGCGCCCATTCTCCAGGCGAGCCGGTGGCCGTGTACGGCCAGACGCCCCTCGCCCTTTCCCCGGCTCGTTCTTGCGAAATTCTCCCGCGGTTCACCCGTTGGCTGAGGAGATTCCTCGAAGCGTGCCGCATCGAGGAAGGTTCTCCATGAACCGCACTGCTCGCACCAGCGAGAGTTCTTCCCGCGCCTCCGCCTCCGGTTCCCACCGGGGCGGGCGCGGCCGCCCGCAGGGTCCGGCCCGCCGCCGGGCGCCGTCCCGCTCGGTCGCGACCGGGCGGGGACCCCGTTCCGCGGCCCCGCAGGGTGAGTTCGCGCTCCCGGTCTCCGCGACGGCCCCCCTGCCCGCCGTCGAGGCGTTCGCCGACCTCGACCTGCCCGCCCCGCTGCTGGCCGCGCTGCGCTCGGCCGGCATGACCGTCCCCTTCCCGATCCAGGCGGCCACGCTGCCGAACTCGCTGGCCGGCCGGGACGTGCTGGGCCGTGGCCGCACGGGTTCGGGCAAGACGCTCGCCTTCGGGCTCGCGCTGCTGGCCCGCACGGCGGGTCGGCGCGCCGAACCGCGCAAGCCGTTCGCCCTGGTGCTCGTGCCCACCCGCGAGCTGGCCCAGCAGGTCACCGACGCGCTCGCCCCCTACGCCCGCTCCCTGCACCTGCGGCTGGCCACCGTCGTCGGCGGCCTGTCCATCGGCCGTCAGGCGAGTGCGCTGCGGGCCGGTGCCGAGGTCGTCGTCGCGACGCCCGGCCGGCTCAAGGACCTGCTCGACCGGGGCGACTGCCTGCTGGACGAGGTGGACATCACCGTGCTGGACGAGGCGGACCAGATGGCCGACATGGGCTTCATGCCCCAGGTCACCCGCCTGCTCGACCAGGTGCGGCCCGGCGGGCAGCACCTGCTGTTCTCCGCGACGCTGGACCGCAACGTCAACCTGCTGGTCCGCCGCTACCTCACCGATCCGGTGGTCCACTCCGTCGATCCGCCCGCGGGCGCGGTCACCACGATGGAGCACCATGTGCTGCACGTGCACGAGGCCGACAAGCGCACCGTCACCACGGAGATCGCCGCCCGTGAGGGGCGAGTGATCATGTTCCTGGACACCAAGCACGCGGTGGACCGGCTGGCCAAGGCGCTGCTGGCCTCCGGGGTGCGCGCCGTGGCCCTGCACGGCGGCAAGTCGCAGTCCCAGCGCACCCGCACCCTCGGCCAGTTCAAGTCCGGTCAGGTCAACGTGCTGGTGGCCACCAACGTCGCGGCCCGCGGCATCCACGTCGACGACCTCGGCCTGGTCGTCAACGTCGACCCGCCCACCGACCCGAAGGACTACCTGCACCGCGGGGGCCGCACGGCCCGCGCCGGCGAGTCGGGCACCGTGGTCACCCTGGTCCTGCCCGAGCAGCGCCGCGAGGTGCGGCGTCTGATGGTGGACGCCGGGGTCACGGCGCAGGTGAGCCAGGTCCGGTCGGGAGAGGCCGAGCTGAGCCGCATCACCGGGGCCCAGGCGCCCTCCGGCGTCCCCGTCACGATCGCCGCCCCGGTCGCCGCGCCGACCGGACGCCCCGACTCCGCCCGGCGCGGACGGCGCGGCCGCCCCGCGCAGGGACGCCGCCGCTCCGCCCCGCGCGGCACGGCGTAGGGGCGGTCGCCGGTGTGGTCCGGCGACCGCGCACACGCCGCCGGGTGGCGCGCCGGGACGACGCGCCACCCGCGGGCGTGGGGCACGGCCGCCCGCACGGGTCCGCTTCCACGCCGGCCGCCTCGCACCGTCGCCAGCCCTCCCACCGCCCCCTTCGACACTGTTGAGGCACTATGCGCTGCGTCATCGCCCACTCCCCCTTCTACCTGCTCAAGAACGATGTCCAGCAGGCGATGAAGGGTGTCAAGCCCGAGCCCCTGGCCGGGGAGTCCGTGACCATCGGCCGCCGGACCTACCCCGTCAAGCAGGTCGGAGAGGTGATCACCGGGCAGGACCGCCGGGACTTCACCTCCGGCGAGGTGAGCAGGGCGCTGACCCGGCTCGGCTTCACCTGCCAGGCCGCCGCACCCGCCCCGGCGCCCGAACTCTCCCCTCTTCAGGAGGCGGAGGCGTTCCTGGGGACCACGCCGCACGAGCGACCGACCCGGTAGCGGACGGCTCGCCCGCGTGCCCCGGCCGCCCCGCGCGGGTTCGGGCGACCCCGTCCCCGCGCGGGGCCGGGGCGCGGCCGTATAGCATCAGCGGTCATGTCCAACGCTGATGAGCTGCTCGTCGGCATCGCCGCCATGGTGGAGTCGGAGCGCACCAACCAGATGTCCCTCACCGTCGTAGCGCACGGGGCCGTCATCACCGGCCGCCTGGCGCCCGAGGCGATGTGGCGCGAGCGCGTGGCCGAGGTCCTGCGGGACTCCGAACGCCTCCGCCCCTTCGCCGACACCTTCCTCGGGGGGCCGGACGACGGCGGGCCGCGGGGAGCCGCGACCACACCCCCCGCCTACCTGCACTTCCACGTCGCCCGCATCCTCCAGGGCACGGTCGGCATCCCGGAGACGGGAGGGATGTACCGCATCGCCATCAAGGACGTGAGCGCCTGGACGGTGGGGGACTTCAGCTACTCCGATCACTGAGCCCGCGGCGCGGGGCCCGCCGGGCCCCGCGCCGCTCTCGTCCTGACGGCGGCGCGCCTGCTCCGTCTCCCGCCCGTGTGGCGGGGGTGGGGCGGCGCGCCGTGGGCGCGTTCGGGCGCGCCTCGGTGCCGCCGGTGCCGGCCGGGCGGCGCGCCGCGTGGCGCCCCGCCGCGTGGCGCGCGCCGCCGTTCCGGGCACGGGGCGGTGCCCGGCCGGCGTCCGGCGGCGTGGCTGCGCGCGCTGCGGCGCGTCATGGACGAGATGCGCGGTCGTCGCTGACGACGCGTGCGGCGCGCCGGGGCGGATGTGCGGCCGGTGTGCGGGCGCTCGTGGCCGCGGTGGGGCGGGCCCCGCGGCGCCGGGAGGCGGGTGTCAGTGGTGAGTGGGAGCCTGGGGCGTAGGGATCGATGCGAAGGGGATCGCCATGATCACTACGGACTTCGTGCCCGGCTCGCCTTCCTGGCTGGACCTCGGCGCGCCGGACGTCGACGCGGCCGGCCGCTTCTACGGCGCCGTCTTCGGCTGGGAGACGGAGACGGTCGCCGAGGGTGACGAGGGTGGCCGGTACGCCGTCTTCCGGCTCGGCGGCAGGCCGGTGGCCGCGGTCGGCGGCCTGGACGAGCAGGGAGCCAGGCCGGCCTGGATGGTCTACTTCCACACCGCGGACGCCGAGGCGGCGGCGCGGGACGTGGAGCGGCTCGGCGGCACGGTGCGGGTGGCCCCGTTCGACGTGGGCGAGGAGGGCCGGATGGCCCAGTTCTCCGACCCGCAGGGCGGCCAGTTCGCGGTGTGGCAGCCGGGCAACACGGCGGGTCTGGGGGCCGCCGACGAGCCGGGCAGCCTGAGCTGGACGGAGCTGTACACCTCCGACGCGGCCGGGGCCAAGCGCTTCTACGGCGAGCTGTTCGGGTGGACGACGACGGCCATGCAGATGCCCGGCGACGGGGGCACGTACGAGCTCGTCACCCCGGCCGGACAGCCGGAGGAGCGCATGCAAGGCGGGATCATGGAGCTGCCCGCCGAGGCGCTGACGGCGACGGGCGGACGCGCCTACTGGCACCCCGTGTTCGCCGTGAGCGACTGCGACGCGGCGGTGGCCCGCGTCACCGAGCACGGCGGCACGCTCCAGATGGGGCCGGAGGACGCGGAGGGCGTGGGCCGCGTTGCCGTGTGCGTGGACCCGGCGGGCGCCGACTTCGTGCTCATCACCCCGGAGCCGCCCGCCGCCGCGTGACCCGGTCCGGGACGCCTCGCCGCCCACCGCCCGGCGCGGCACGGGTGGACCCGCCACGCGGCCCGGTGTGGGCTGTGGGCGGGCGCCGCCGCACGGTGCCGGTCGGCGGCGGGGTGGCGGCTGACGAGAGGGGCCCGCGTGGAACCGCGCGCCGGTCGGTCCGCGTCGGCTCGTCGCGCGGGACGACGACGGGCTCCGGCGTGCTGAGGCGGGCGGACTGGTAGCGGTGCATGGCTCGGCGCGGACCGCGGTGGACAGCGGTCGCTCGCCGGTGTGGCCGGTGGGCGGGGTGCGGTCGGAGGGATTCGTCGCGCGGCGGGACGACGCGTGCGCCACGGTGCCGGTGGGGAGCCCGGCGGGGTGTGGGGCCGGTACGCGGTCGGAGCCGGGGACGGGCCCGGACACCGGCCTACCGCGCGGTGCGGGGTGGGGGCCGGGGGTGGGCCGCCGGTGCGTGGAGTGGTGGCCGGTGCCGGGGTGGCGGCGCCGCGTGGGCCGGGGGTTACGGCCAGGAGGGCTCGTTGCGCGGGACGACGACGAGTTCGCCCACCGCGCTGGTGGGTGGGACGGACAGCGCGTAGAGCAGGGTGTCCGCGACGATCGCCGGGTCCTGGAGCTTGCTGGTGTCCGCGTCGGGGAAGCGCTCCAGGATGAAGGGCGTGCGCATGCCCCCGGCGATGATCCCGGTGACGCCGACGCCCAGGCAGTCGCGCTGCGCTTCCTGGAAGAGCGTGTGCGTGAACGCCCGCAGGCCCGACTTGCCGGCCGCGTAGGGCGCCGCCTCCGTCCACGTGCGCCGCGAGGCGGTCGAGAGGATGTTGACGATGTGCCCGCTGCCCCGGGCCACCATCCGCCGGTAGGTCTCCAGGCACAGGTACATCGGCCCGAGGAGGTTGGTGGTGACCACGTGGGTGACCTCGTCGGCCGTCAGGTGCTCGATGGGCTTGGAGACGTCGACGGCCGCGTTGTTCACCAGGATGTCCAGCGGCTGCCCGGCCTCGTCGAACTCGGTGAATGCCTCGGCCACGGCGCCCGGTTCCCGGATGTCGAGTTCCACGAAGCGCGCGTCGTGCCCTTGCTCCTTCAGCGCGTCGCACAGCTCCTCGGCCTCCTGCCAGCGTACGTCCGCGACCCGTACGGCGGCCCCGGCGCTCGCCAGCCGCCGGGTGATGGCGGCGCCCAGGCCGCGCGCGCCGCCGGTGACCAACGCCTGCTTGCCGCGCAGGTCGACGTAGTCCGTGCTCTCCATGCAGCCCTCCACTCGCGTCGTCCGTCCAGCGTGCGGCGGGTGGTGGGGGGTGGCACGCCGGGCGGGTCCGACGGGGGGACGCCGCCCCGGCGCGGCGGGCGGCGTCCCCCGTCGGACCCGCCCGGTGGCCGGTGCCCGGTGGCCGGTGTCGGCCGTGGGCGCGGTCCGGGTGCGGGCGGCCCGGGCTACCGGGCGGCGGCTTCGGCTGCGGCCCGGGCGTCCAGGACCAGGTCGGCCGCGTCGTCGATGCGGTCGGCGGCCTCGGTGAGCGTCAGGGTGACGGGGAAGCGCTTCATGCGCAGGCTCGTGCGCTCCTCGATGACGGCCATCAGCTCGGTGAGGGAGAGGGAGTCCATCTCCAGCTCCGCGAAGGTCGCGTCGGGGTGGAGGTTGCGGCGGGGCAGGCCGAAGGTCTCCCTCAGTACGTCGGTCAGCAGGTTGAAGGCAACGGACATGGCCATGGCTTCCTCCCGGTACGGCGACTGGCGGCCCGAAGGCCGCACTACGCCCACCATGGCCCCGGGCCCGCCCCGGGCGCGGCAACGTCAACCTTGCGCCGCCAACCTTCACCCGCTCGGGTGGTCATGCCGCGCTCCGGCGCGGCCCGGCGCATCGGCGGTCAGTCGCGCCCGGCCTCCCGGGCCGCGCGCTCCACCCGTGCGTGGTGCTCCGCCCACCACGCCGCGTCACCCGGCGCCATGTTCCCGTTCCGGGCCTGTAGGCCCACGGCGCCGTCGAGGAGCTCGCGGCCGATGTCGGCGTGCCCGGCGTGCCGGTGCGTCTCCACTGCGACGTGCACCAATATCCGGTGGAGTGTCACCTCCGCCCGCTCGGCGGGCCACCACGGCACCCGCCCGACCGCGTCCAGGGGCAGCTCGGCGATGGTGGCGTCGGCGTGCGCCCATGCCCGGCGGTACAGCGCCACGATCTCCTCGCGGCCCTCGTCGGCCGTGGCCCACAGGTCCACCACCGGGTCGGCGCCCAGCTCCGCGAACCACGGGGGCGGGTCGCTCAGGGGGCGCCCGAAGACGTCCCCGAAGTACCCCATCTCCACCCCGGACAGGTGCTTGACCAGGCCCAGCAGGTTCGTCCCGGTCGGCGTCAGCGGCCGCCGGGCGTCGTACTCGGACAGTCCGTCGAGCTTCCACAGAAGCGCGTCCCGGCCGTCTCGCAGGTACCGCTGGAGGTCGGTCTTGGGCAGCTCGTTCGTCATGCCGCCGAGTCTGCCACCGGGCACCGACAGCACCGGTCGTACCGGGGCGGGCGTGCCCGCGCGGCCTTCGGGTGCCGGGTGTGTGGTGCCCGGGTCGTGACGGTGGGGTGGCGGCGTCGCGTGTGGTGTCGGGGTGGTCGTCGGGTCCGGCGGACCATGGCGCGGAGTGTGACGCGGCGGCTTCGCGCGGTGTGGCGCGGGGGCGTCGCGGTCGGGTCGGGGGGCGGGTGCTGTGGCCGAGGGCGGTTCGGGCTGCGGGGCGCGGAGGCGGAGTGCTTCGCGTGTCGGAGTGGTCGGCGCGGCTGCCGGGCGCGGGACCGGGGTCTGCGGCGGGCGGGGCTGACCCCGGTGCCCACCGCGACCGGCTCTGACGCGTACGGGACCGGTGCGCCGGGCCCCGGCGTGTCGAGGGGCGCGGGGGTGTGGTGCGGGACGGTGGGCGGGGGAGCGCCTTCCGCTCCGTTTCGCGCGCACGTCGACGCGGGCCGCCGCACCGGGCGCCGGTGGGGGCCGCGCGAGGCGCGCGGTCGGCGTCGGTCGGCGTGCCCTGGTGACGCCGCACCGGCCGCTCGCCACGGCGCACCGGGCCGGGTCGCCGGGCCGCGCGGGGGGCGGCCGGGCCGGGGAGCGGCGCGGCGGGGCAGCGGGCCGGGGCGGGGTTTCACGTGGGGGCGGGGGGTGACCCGGGGCGTTGTCCACAGGCCGTGGAGGGCGGCCCGCGAAGGAGGCGACGCCATGACGACGACACCGGAGCGGACGCTGCACCGCACGTCCGCGCAGTCCGCGAGCGAGCCGGGACGGGTGTGGGTGGGCGGGGGCGAGCGGACGCTGCCGGTCGTGGCGCCGCCCGCGCTGGGGGGCGGGGACGGCGGTCCGGCCTGGCAGCCCGAGCAGCTCTACGCGGCGGCCTTGGCCTCGTGCCTGCACCAGACGCTGGGCGTGGTGGCCAGCGAGGTGGGCGGCGCCGACCTGGCCGACAGCCGGGTCACCGCCGACGTCGCGCTGACCCACGACGGGTCCCTGCGCTACGGCTTCACCACCCGCGTGACGGTGGACGTGCCGCGGGTGGACGCCGGCACGCGGCGCATGCTGCTGCGCGAACTGATGCGCACGTGCCCGGTCGCCGGGCAGGTCGAGCTGGCCGAGGGCGCCGAGGGCGCCGAGGGTGCCGAGGGCTGAGCGCCGCGCGGGGCCGACGGGGCCCCGGCGGGAAGGTCACCGGGAGGCCGCCCGCACGGGTGGGCGCCGCCCGGGCGGGTCCGTGCGGCGCCCTTCGTGCGAGCGGCCTCCCGTACGGCGTCCCTGTGCTCAGGCCAGCTCCGCCAGCAGCTCGCGGCAGGCGGTCGCGCAGCGGCGGCAGGCGGCGGCGCAGAGCTGCACGTGGTCGTGGCCGGTGTGCCGCTCGCACTCGTCGGCGGCGGCGTCGCACACCGTGGCGCAGGACTCCAGCACGGCCCGGGTGACGTGCGCGTCGTAGCCGGTGTTCCGGGACAGGACGCGGCCGGTGGCGTCGCACACGTCCGCGCAGTCGAGGGTGACCCGGATGCACTTGCGCAGCTCCGTGACCTCCTCTTCGCACAGGGACGCGTCCGCGCTGGCCGTGCACGCCTCCACGCACGCGAAACACTCCTCGATGCAGTTCGCCAGCGCCCTGCGGTCCACGTGGGACAGGTGTGCCGGGTAGCGCTCCAGCATCTCCAGCGCCGGGGTGACCATGACGCGTCGCCTCCGTTCCCGCCGCCCGCGGACCGCGGGGCCGCTGCCGGCCCCCGGGGACGGCCCGCCGGGGCACCCCGGGCGGGTAGCACACGGGTCGCCGGCCGAAACGTGCGGTCGGCGGCACGCCGGCCGCACGTTTCGGCCGGCGTGCCGCCGCCCGGACGCGCGGTGGCCCGTCCGGGCGCCCGCGCACACCGCGTTCGCCGCGCGGAACGGGCCGGTCACGTACGCCTGGGCGCAGGTCCGCCCCCGCGACGCCGGGGGCGGTGGACGCCTCCCACCCGGCCCGCGCCTCCACCCGGCCCGTGCCCCCACCCGGCCCCCGCGCGAGCGCGGGACCGGGCGCGGTCGCGGCACCTCGCCGGGCCGTGTCGCGCCGCTGCCGTGGGCCTGGCGGTTCCGCGTGGCGGCCGGGCACGTCACGGCGGTGGGCCCGGCACCGGGAGGGCGCGTTTACCGGCGGGTAGGCGCCGGTCGGCGGACCCCCTTGCGTGGCCGCCGAGCGGGCACCAGGACCTTACGGACGGTATGTCCGGCGCTGTTAAAGTGACAGTCACTTGCCCCCACGAGTTGTGCAGCTAGCTCGCGGAGAGAGACGCGTCGGCCCGCCGCCGCCGCGTACCTCGGTGACTTCACGTGAGGGGAGATCTGTGAGCAGCGAGACCGTGGGTACCTTCCGGTACCACGTAGCCGACGACACCTGGACGTGGTCGGAGGCCATGTACCGGCTGTACGGCTACGAACCCGGCGGGTGCACCCCGACCACCGCGCTCCTCACCGACCGCGTGCCCACCGCCGACCGCGAGCGGCTGCTGTCCGTGTTCGCCGGGGCACTGCGCGGGGGCGACGCCCCGACGTCCGAGCTGCACCAGATCACCACGCCGTGCCGGACCCGGACGGTGGTCACCCTGGTGGAACGCGCCACACCGCCGGGCGAGCCGCCGGAGCTGCACGGCTACACGGTCGACGTCAGCGTGCCGGTCCGGCGCGTGGCCGCCCGGCTCGCGGACCGGGACGTGCGGGCGGCCGTGGACGGTCACCGCCTGGTCGACCAGGCCATCGGGGTGCTCACGCTGCTGCACGGCGTGGAGCGCGACGCCGGGTTCGGCCTGCTGCGCTGGCTGTCCCAGCAGTCCAACACCAAGCTGCGCACGGTGGCGGGGCGGATCGTGGACGCGGCGCGGCAGAGTGTGCGCGTGCCGCCGGACACGGCGCTCGCCCTGGACGCCGCGCTCAGTGACGCGGCGCTCGCCGACGCCGTCCGCGCCGACGGCGTGCCGGACGGCGCCGTACCGGCGGACGGCGTCCGGCTCGACGGCGCTCGGCCCGACGGCGTCCGGCCCGGCGGAGCCGACGGGGCCTCCGCCCCGGGTGGCGCCGCCGGGTCCGCTGCCGGGGCCCGGGCGTCGGCGGACGGGGTGCACGAGCCGTTGCGCATCGCGGTGGACTCCGGCGTCACGGAGGAGGGCGAGCCCGCGGCGGTGCTGCGGGCGCGGGGCGCCGTCAACCTGGTCACCACGCCCGACTTCGCGCAGGCCCTGCGGGGGCTCATGGGGGCGCAGCACCGCGGCGCCCACCTGTGCGTCGACCTCAGCGACGTCGCCCACCTGACCTCCGCCGCCCTCGCCGAGCTGCACCGGTTCCGGCACCAGGCCGAACGGCGCGGCCGGAGCGTCACGGTGCGGCCGCCCGCCCACCTGCCCGCCCCCGCACGACGCCACCAGCCCCAGTGACCGTGCGAGGTGAACCCCACGGTGTGACGTTCGTGAACCTTCCCCTTCCGACCTTCCGTCGCGCGAGCAGAACGGAGATCATCACTCCATGTCTTCCCTGCACGAGAGTTCCCCGGCCTCCCGCCCGGTCGTCGCCGAGCAGTACGCGCTGGACGGGGCCCACGTCATCGTCGTCCGCGGTGAGCTGGACCTCGACGCGGCCCCGGCGCTCGGCCAGGCCATCGAGGAGGCGCGGCGGACCGGCGCCGTCCGCGTCGTCGTGGACTTCGCCGACGTGGAGTTCTGCGACTCCACCGGGCTGAACGTGCTGCTCCAGGCACACCTCGCCGGTGACGTGCGGGTGGCCGCCCCCGCCGAGTCCGTCATCCGGTTGCTGGAGGTCACCGGCGCGAACGGGGTGCTGCGCGTCTTCCCGACGGTGGCGGAGGCCGCGGCCGGCTGACGCCTTTCCGGTGACCACCACGTGAGGGGGCGGTGCGGGCCCGGGCCCGCACCGCCCCCTCACGTGGGCCGGGTGCGCTCGCGGGCGTCAGGCGTCGGTCAGCAGCCCGGTGCGCAGCTTGCCCAGGGTGCGGGCGAGCAGGCGGGAGATGTGCATCTGGGACAGGCCCAGCTCCCTGCCGATCTCCGCCTGTGTCATCTCCTGGCCGAAGCGCATCTGCAGGATGCGGCGCTCGCGCTCGTCGAGGTCGGCGATGAGCGGCTGGAGGGACTGGAAGTCCTCCACGCTCTCCAGCGCCGGGTCCACCCCGCCCATGCGGTCGGCGACGCTCGGGCCGACGTTGTTCTCGCCGGGTTCGTCCGCCGCGGCGTCCAGGGAGCCGGCGGTGTAGCCGTTGCTGGCGACGAGGCCCTCGACGACCTCCTCCTCGCTCAGTCCCAGCCGCTCGGCCAGCTCGCGCGTGGTCGGTCCCCGACCCAGCCGCTGGGAGAGCTCGTCGGTCGCCCGCGCCAGGTCGATGCGCAGCTCCTGCAGGCGGCGCGGCACGCGTACCGACCAGCTCGTGTCGCGGAAGAAGCGCTTGATCTCGCCCATGATGTAGGGCACCGCGAAGGTGGTGAACTCCACCTCGCGCGCGGGGTCGAACCGGTCGATCGCTTTGATCAGGCCGATGGTGCCGACCTGGACCATGTCCTCCATCTCGCCCGCCCGGTTGCGGAACCTGCGGGCCGCGTACCGCACGAGGGAGAGGTTGATCTCGATCAGCGTGTTGCGGGCGTACTGGTACTCGTGCGTGCCCTCGTCCAGCTCCCGCAGCCGTTCGATGAACAGCCGGGTGAGTTCGCGGGCGTCCCGGGGGGCCACGGCCTGCGCCTCCTCGACGCTCGGCAGCGGCGGCGGCGTGGCCTCGGTGCCGGGCGTGCCGGCGGTGCCGGGCTCCACCGTGGTGGACCCGGCGGTGGTGGGCGCGGCCGGGGTGCGGGTCGTCTCGTCCGTGGTCGCCGTCGTGCTCACGTTCCCTCCCTGGTGTCCGTCCGTGGACAGCGGTGCGTCTACCCCTGGCGCGGCGGAACATGTCCGCCGTTCGCGAAATCGTTCGCCGCGCGGCGGACGGTGCGCACGGCGGGTGGCGCGGGCGGCGGGTGGCGCGGGCGCCCGCGTCCGGGCCCGGTCCGCGGTACCGGTGCCGCGCGCTCCCGGTCGGACGCGGGCACCGCGCCGCCCGCCGAGGTGTCCGCACACCCGGTGGCGGTCCCGCGTCGTCCGGTCGGCGCAGTCCAGGGAGCGGGGAAGCTGACGGCCGCTCAGGATGAGGCGCAGGGTCCACCGCACCACCGCACCGGGAGAAGCGCCGTGAACTTCAGCTACGAGCAACTGCGCCGCTGCACCGTCGCCGTCGATCTGGGCGCGGACCGGACGCGGGTGTACCTCAAGCAGTCGGGCATCGTCGTCGACGAGCCGTCCGTCGTCGCCGTGAACACCCGCTCCGGCGCGCTCATCGCCGTCGGCGCCCCGGCCGAGCGGATGACCGGGCGCACACCGCCGTTCATCAAGGTGGTGCGGCCGGTCGCGGACGGCACGGTCAACGACGTGCAGATGGCGCAGCGCATGGTGCGGGCGCTGGTGGGCGAGAAGGTGCGGCGCGCGTGGCGGTACCGGCCGCTGGTGCGCGCGGCGGTGTGCGTCCCGCACGAGGCCGACCCGCTCGCCCAGCGCGCGGCCGCACAGACGCTGGCCGGGCTCGGCTGCCGCCGGGTGGAGCTGGTGGACGGCCTGGTGGCGGCGGCCGTCGGCTGCGGGCTGCCGGTCGAGCAGCCCGAGGCGTCGATGATCGTGCTCTTCGGCGCGCAGACGACGCAGGTGGCCGTGTTGTCCCTGGGCTCGATCGTGGCCGCGACGTGCGTCCCGGTGGGCGGGGAGACGCTGGACCTGGCCATCGGCCGCCACCTGCGCAACCGGTACGGCCTCACGCTGCCGACGCAGGCGGTGCGCGCGCTGCACCAGCAGACCACGGACGAGGCCGGCCGCTTCCCCGCCGAGCCGGGCGCCGTCGTCGTGCACGGCCGCGACATCGGCACCGGGCTCGCCCGGACGGTGCAGATGGCGGCCCACGAGGTGCACGCGGCGGTGCACGGGCCGATCATGACGGTGCTCGACGCGATCCGGGCGGTGCTGCACCGGTGCGCGCCCGATCTGGTGGCCGACCTGGTGGACCAGGGCGTCATGCTGGCCGGGAGCAGCGCGCTGCTGCCCGGCCTGGACGAGCGGCTGCGGCAGGCGACGTCGATGACGGTGCGGGTCGCCGACGACCCGGCGGCCGGGGCGGTCAAGGGCGTCGCCGCGATGATCGAGGGCCGGGTCCGTCCGCTGGTGGTGGGCGCCGACATCGCGCCGTGAGCCGGGACCGGCTCCGGGCGCCGCACCCGGTGGGCTGACGAGGCGTCGGCCCGCCGGGTGCGGCGCGTGGTCGGCCCGGCCCGCGGTGGGCGGGGCCGGCGGCGGGCTGTGCCGGGGCGCCCGGACCTGTGGCGGCCTGCGGCGGCGTGCGTGCCGCGGCCTGCGGCGGCGTGCGTGCGGCGGCGTGCGGCGGCGTGCGTGCGGCGGTGTGCGGGCGCGTGGTCGGGCTGCGGGTGGCTGGCCTGCGCGGGCCGGGCCCGCGGTGTCAGGCCGCGGGGAGGCGGAAGCGGCGGGCGCGGGGGCGCGGCTGCGGGCCGATGACGCCGGGGCCGGGGTCGAAGCCGATGTCGGCGGGCTCGTCCGAACCGGTGAGCACGTGGAAGAGGCGCTGGGCGTCGTCGGGCAGGTCGCGGCGCCACCCGAGGGAGACGACCGGCCACAGCGCCAGCATGCCGCCGGTCAGCCAGGAGGTGACCTGGACGCCCACCCGGCAGCCGGCGCCCTGCGGCCACAGCCGGAAGTCGTAGCGCGGCACCTGGCTGCCCAGCGGCGTCCACATGCGCTGGCCGAGGAACCCCAGGCGCCGGTCCGTCTCGAAGGAGCAGCACTCCAGCCGGAAGTCGCGGTGCCGCCCCGGGAAGCGGTAGCGGTAGACGCAGCCCGCCCCGCACCGGGGGCCGAACGGATCGGTGCCGCGGATCTCCATCACGCCCGAATGCCACCGGGGGAGGTTGCGGCCGTCCGAGAGGAAGGCGAACACCTCGTTCACCGGCAGGGGGATGGACACATAGACCTGCACCTGCGGCATTGCGGCACCTCCTACGAGCGGGGTGCGCACCGGTACGGCGCGCACCCGCTCCCCGACCCGGGTGTCCTGGATGACTTCCAGGTTGTAGGTAAATGCCCACTGGTGCCGCTTTTGATTGGGCCGTTCGGGCGACGGCTGACCCGGCCGGCCGATCCGGCCCGCCGAGACGGCGCACACGGCGGATCAGCCGACACAGCCGACGCGACCGGCCCCCGCCGACCCAGCCCACACGCCCGACCCAGCCCACACGCCCGACACGGCACGCACGGCGGCGCGCGTCAGGCGCGGCGGACCCGTCGGCCGCACCGGACCCACCCGGCGCGGCCGGGACCGCCGGTCCGCCCCGGCACTACTCCGCCGGGACCGCCAGGAGCAGGGCGAAGCGCTCGTCGGCGTCCGTCCACCAGTGGCGCACCGTGAAGCCGGCGGCGGCCAGCTCGGCCACCAGGGGCTCGCGGCGGAACTTCACCGAGATCTCCGTGCGCAGCTCCTCACCGCGTTCGAAGTCGACGGCGAGGTCCAGCGCCGGCACGGGCACCGTCTGGGCCAGGCGCGAGCGCAGGCGCATCTCGACGCGCTCGCGGTCGGCGTCCCACAGCGCCCGGTGGTCGAAGGCGTCCGGGTCGAACGCGGCGCCCAGCTCGCGGTTGAGCACGTGCAGCACGTTCTTGTTGAACTCGGCCGTCACGCCCTGGGCGTCGTCGTAGGCGGGGACGAGGACATCGGGGGACTTCACCAGGTCCACCCCGAGCAGCAGCGCGTCGCCCGCCGCGAGTTGCGGGCGCAGGGCGGCGTAGAAGGCGCGGCGCTGCGCGGTGTCCAGGTTGCCCAGGGTGCCGCCGAGGAACGCGACCGCCCGCGGCCCCGGGCCCGCGCCGGGGAGGGTCAGGTCCACCTCGTAGTCGGTGACGGCGGCGGTCACCGTCAGCCCGGGGTAGTCGGCGGTGAGGGCCCGTCCTGCGGCGGCCAGCGCGTCCTCGCTGACGTCCAGCGGCGCGTAGCGCTCCAGCGTGCCGTGCGCGGTGAGGGCGTCCAGCAGCAGCCGTGTCTTGCGCGAGGAGCCGGAGCCCAGTTCGGCCAGGGTGCGGGCGCCGGTGGCGGCGGCGATCTCGGCGGCCCGCTCGGCGAGGATGGCGTGCTCGGTGCGCGTCGGGTAGTACTCGGGCAGCTCGGTGATGCGCTCGAACAGCTCGCTGCCCCGGCCGTCGTAGAACCACTTGGGCGGCAGCGTCCTGGGGCGCTCGGCCAGGCCCTTGAGCACGTCGGCGCGGAGCGCGTCGGCCTGGTGTCCTGGGGGCAGCCTGCGGGTGAGCGTGAAGCGGTCGGTGGCGGGGGCGGACTGCGGGGTCGTCATGGTGTGGGCGTCCTCTCGGGCTGGGCGCGGTGGGCGGGGAGCGGCGCGGAGTCGGCCGCCTGGTCCAGCGGCCAGGACCGCACGGAGCCGGGCGTGGCCAGCAGCAGGGAGTCCTCGGGCACCTCCTGCCAGCCGTCGGCGGCGTCCGGCTCGGAGGCGACGCACACCCCGCCCTCGGCCGCGCGGTACCACAGGGTGTCGCCGTGGCGGGTGGCGGCGATGGCGCGGCCGTCGGTGAGCAGCAGGTTCAGCCGCGCGCCGGGGCGCACGGCGGCGGTGCGCCGCACCAGGTCGGCCAGGACGGCGCCGGGCGGTTCGCCCGCGGCCAGCCGGGGCCGCGCGAGCGCCCACAGCAGCGCGGAGTCGCAGCGGGACTCCAGCTCCAGCAAGGTGGCCGCCGACGGGCGCGCACCGAGGTCGTCGGGGAGGCGGGTCCAGTGGGAGACGGCGCCGTTGTGGCTGAACAGCCAGTCGCCGTCCGCGTAGGGCGCGGCGGCGGACTCGTCCTGGCTGGTGCCCGGCGTGGCGTCGCGGACGGCGGCGAGCACCGCGTGGCTGCGCACCGCGCGGGCCAGGTCGGGCAGGTTGCCGTCGGCCCAGATGGGCACCGCGCGGCGGTAGCGGGCGGGCGGACCGTCGGCCGGGTACCAGCCGACGCCGAACCCGTCGGCGTTGACCGTGCCGTACCGCTGCCGGCGCGGGGCCCAGGACTGCTCGAACAGCCCGTGCGGGACGCCGGTGAGCAGCCGCGCCAGCGGCACCGGGGGCCCGACGTAGGCGAGGTGGCGGCACATCAGGCCCGGCCCCCCTCGGCGGCGGAGGCGTCGCGCGCGGTGCGGAACCCGGCGAAGATCTGCCGCCGCACGGGGTAGTCCCAGTTGCGGAACGTGCCGCGGCAGGCGACCGGGTCGGTGCCGAAGGAGCCGCCGCGCAGCACCTTGTGGTCGGGGCCGAAGAAGACCTTGCTGTACTCGTCGTAGGGGTGGGCGGTGAAGCCGGGGTAGGCGGTGAAGTCCGACGCCGTCCACTCCCACACGTCGCCCAGGAGCTGGCGGGCCCCGCTGGGCGCGGCGCCCGCGGGGTAGGCACCGGCCGGGGCGGGCTCCAGGTGGCGCTGGCCCAGGTTGGCGTGCTCGGGGCCGGGCGCGGCGTCGCCCCAGGGGTGGCGGCGCGAGCGGCCGGTGGCCGGGTCGTGCCGGGCGGCCTTCTCCCACTCGGCCTCGGTGGGCAGCCGCCGCCCGGCCCAGCGGGCGAACGCGTCGGCCTCGTACCAGCTCACGTGGAGCACGGGCTGCTCGGGGCGCACCGGTTCGACGGTGCCGAAGCGCCGCCGCACCCAGCCCGCGCCCTCGCGCCGCCAGAACAGCGGTGCCCCGATCCCGGCTCCGCGCACGTACTCCCAGCCCTCCGGGTGCCACCAGCGCGGGTCGTCGTAGCCGCCCGCTTCGATGAACTCGGTGTAGGCGGCGCAGGTGACGGGCGTGGTGTCCAGCCAGAACGCGGGGACGTCCACCCGGTGTGCGCCGCGTTCGTTGTCCAGCGCCCACGGGTCGGTGTCGGTGCCCATGGTGAACGGGCCGCCGGGGACGAGCACCTCGGCGGGCAGGGGCCGGCCGGTCGGGGCCGCGGGCGGCGCCGGGGCGTGCAGCACGGCCGGGCCCCGCCGGAGCTGGTGGGTGGCGAGCATCGTCTCGTCGTGCTGCTGCTCGTGCTGGGCCACCATGCCGAAGACGAACGCGGCGCCGGTGAGCCCGTCGCCGTCCAGCGGCGCCCGCTCCAGCACCTCCAGCGCCTGCGCGCGGACCTCGGCGGCGTAGCGGCGGGCGGCGTCCGGCGGCAGCATCGGCAGGGTGGGCCGGTCGGCGCGGGGGGTGCGGAAGGCGTCGTAGACGGGGTCGAGGTCGGGCCGTACGCCGGGGCGGCCGTCCGCCTCGCGCAGCAGCCACAGGTCCTCCTGGTTGGCGATGTGCGCCAGGTCCCACACCAGCGGGGACATCAGCGGCGAGTGCTGTGCGGTGAGCCCGGCGTCGTCCAGGCAGTCGGTCAGGACCCGGGTGCGGTCCCGGGCGGTGGTGAGCGCGGCCCGGGCCCGCGCGCGCAGTGTGGCGTCGTCCAGGGCGGGCGCGGGGGCGGTGGGCCGCGCGGTGGTCCGGTGGCCGGGGTGGCTGGGGGTGCTCGGGGCGGGCGTCGCGGGCATCACAGGGCTCCTCGGTGGACGTCGGCGGGGCAGCGGCCCCGGTCGGCGTAGCGCTCGGCGAACTCGGCGACGGCGCGGTGCGCCGGGCCGTCGGCGGCGGAGTCGGCCAGGGCCGACTCGGCGGCGGCCACGCAGGCGCGCACGGCCGGACCCAGCAGCGGGTCGGCCGGGCCGTTGCGCGCGGCGCGCAGCCACAGGCCCGGGCCGTGCGCGAGCGGGGCCAGCGGCTCGGTGGCGGCGCTCGCCGCGGCGGCGGCTCGGGGGTCGTCGAGCAGGGTCGCGGCGACGGCCAGCGCCGCGATCCAGCCGTCCCCCGGCTGCGCGTCGATCATGCGCAGCTCCAGCCAGCCGCGCGGACGCACGGGCGGGAACAGGGTGCTGAGGTGGTAGTCGACGTCGGCCCGGGTGGGCGGGCGCTCACTGTGCCGGCCGCGCAGCCAGTCGCGCAGGGTGAGGCGGGGCGGCGCCGTCCAGTCGGCCTCCTCGCCGCGCGGGCCGGGGGAGGGGCGGCGCAGGCAGAGCAGGGGGGCGTCCAGCGCGTAGCGGGCCCACTCCGCGCGGGGCGGGCCGGCGGCGTGCGGCGGCCGGGTGCGGTCGGGGTCGGCGCGCGCCCACACGCGCTGCCGGGTCGAGGCCCAGCCGGTGGGGCGGCCGCGCCACAGCGGGGAGTTGGCGAAGGCGGCCACCAGCACGGGGCCGAGCCGGTGGACCAGCCGCCAGCGCTCGCGGTACCCGGTGGGGCCCGGGCCGTCGTCCCCGGCGTCCAGGCTGACCTGCACGGCGGCGGTGGAGCGCATCATGACCCGGCCCCAGGGGCCGTGCCGGTCGAAGTGGGCCTCCATGGCCCGGTAGCGCGGGTGGTCCAGGACGCGCGGCGGGGTGTGGAAGGGGTTGAGGCCGTGCCCGTGCAGGACGGCACCGGCCGGGGCCAGCGCGTCGCGCAGGACGGCGAGGTCGGCGGCGGCCAGGCGCACGCAGTCGCTCAGCGACTCGCCCGGTGCGCTGCTCAGCTCCACCTGCCCGCCCGGTTCGCGGGTCAGCCGGCCGCCGCCCGGCAGGCCGCCCGGGGCCAGCAGCGGGGCGAGCGCGGCGTCGAGCCGCTCAGCGGGCACCGCGCGGGCCGGGTCCTCCCGGTCGCGCACGTGCCACTCCAGCTCCACCCCGACGCGGCGCGGCGGGCCCGTCTTGAAGCAGATCCCGCCGATGTACGCGGCGGCCTGCGCCTCGCTCAGCGCGTCCGGGGGATCGGGGGGCCCGCTCCCGCGGCCGGGCGGCGGGGCGGGGGGACCGGCGTCCCGCAGCACTGCGTCCATGGCAACTCCTCCCGGAACCGCGGTTCCTGGTCGGGCACTGGGCACACAATCAGCTTCCTTGCCCGGCGGGGCGGCAGGGTGAAACATGCCGCGGTGGGGACCTGCGGAAACGCGCTCCCCGCGCGGCGTCCTACCGTGGCGGCGCCCCGGAGCGCCGGGAGAGGTCGATGACGGAGAACACCGCGCCCTGCTGGTCCGCGACGCCGGCCAGCCGCCCGCCGGGGGTGTCCACGGGGCCGTGGACGAGGCGTCCGCCCAGCCGGGGGACGGCGGTGACGGCGGCGTCGCAGTCGTCCACCGCGAAGTGGACGGCGGTGTGCGCGGGCGTCCGGACGGGCCACCGCGCGTCCATGCGGCAGCGCGTGGCGACCGGCGTGCCGCCGACCTCCCAGACCACCCGGTCCGCGCTCGCGCCGGGGGCCGGGCGGGGCCGCAGGCCGGGGAAGACGGCCGGGTAGAAGGCGTCCACCGCCCCGGCGTCGCGGGTGCGGACCTCCGTCCAGGCGTACGTGCCCGGCCCGCCGCGCGCGGCGAACCCGGGACGGGTGCCCGGCTGCCGGACGCCGAAGACCGCGCCGCCGGGGTCGCGGGCCACGCACACGCGGCCGAAGCCCGCCACGTCCACCGGGGCCACCAGCAGCTCGCCACCGTGCTCGCGGACGCGGGCGGCGGTCGCGTCGGCGTCGTCGGCGGCGTAGTACAGGGTCCACACGGCGTGCGGCGCCTCCGGGTCCGGCGTCCGCGGCGTCCGGGGCACCAGCGCCGCCACGGCCCGGTCGTCGCGGAAGGCGCCGGTGCGGGTGCGGGGCGCCGCCGGGTCCGCGGCGTACGTCCAGCCGAACAGCTCGCCGTAGAAGTGCCGGGCCGCCGCCAGGTCGGGGACCACGGCGTCGGCCCAGCACGGCACGCCATCGGGATGCGCGGCCATGTGTCCACCTTTCGACGGGCGACACCGACCACGCTAGCGGCGCTCCCCCGACCCCGCCCGCCGAGCCGCCTCGCCCCGGCGCCGCGGGGCGGGCGCGGCCGCGCGCCCGCCTACCGGCTCGCCCCGCGGACGCCGGAGAAGGCGGCCGGGGAGGTGGCCGGTGTGGGCGGGCGCGCGGGTCCGGACGCGGGAGGGGCCGGAGGCGTGCGGGTGCCCGCGGGGCCGCCCGTCGGCGCCGTCGCGGTCGCGTCCCCGCGTCGGGCGGGCATCCCGGGACCGGCGCCGCGACCGGCCCCGGCCCTGCTCCCGCCGCGCCGGGACGGCCGCGGGGGGAGGGGGCCACCCGCTTCGGTCCGGCCCGCCGGTCGGCGTACCGGGCGAGGACCGCACGCCGCCGCGCGTGCTTCGCGAGCCCGCTCCGCCTCGGGGCCGTGGTCAGACGCGCCCCCCGCGGGCCCGGATGCGGGCCACCGCCGCCTCGACGCCGATCGCGTCGACCGTCCGTACGCCCTTCGCGCTGAGCGTCAGCCGCACGTGGCGCCCCTCGCTGGGCAGCCAGTAGCGCTTGCGCTGGATGTTGGGGACGAAGCGGCGGGGCGAGCGCCGGTGGGAGTGGGAGATCCGCCGGCCGAAGGTGGGCGTGCGGCCGGTGAGCTGGCAGTGGGCGGACATGGGACTCCTTGATGAAAACGGTTTTCGTTTGCTGTACGGTACCCCGTATGGCACGCGATGACATCCGCCCGGTGATCAAGCTGCGGTCCACGGCGGGCACCGGCCACACCGACGTCACCCGCGAGAACCGCCGGAACGACCCGGACCGGCTGGTGCTGCGCACGGACGACCCCGTGGTGGGCCGCCGCGTCGCGTTCCGCGAAGAGCGCTGACCCCGGCAGGCAAGGAGCACCCCATGAAGCCCGGCATCCATCCGCCCTACGGCCCCGTCGTCTTCCGCGACCGGGCCGCGAACTTCGCCTTCCTCACCCGGTCCACCGCGACCAGCGACAAGACCGTCGAGTGGGAGGACGGCGTCACCTACCCGGTCGTGGACGTGGAGATCTCCTCGGCGAGCCACCCCTTCTACACCGGCACCGCACGGGTGCTGGACACCGCGGGCCGCGTGGAGCGGTTCGAGCGCCGCTACGCCGCCGCCCGGCGCGGCGAGGCCCGCTGATGCTGCCCGTCGTCCTGGTCGGCGGCCTGCACGCCGACGCCCGCCGGGCCGCCGTCGAGCGGCTGCTGGCCGCCGTGCCCGGCAGCGTCGCCCTCCACCACGACCTGTCCGACGCGGCGCGGCTCGGCTTCCTCCCCCGGAGCGTGCGCGAGGCGCGCGGCCGGCTGGACGCCGGCGAGGCGCCGCTGGTCAACGACTGCACCTGCTGCGCGCTGCGGGAGGACCTGGTGCCGGAGCTGCGCCGGCTCGCCGCGGCCGGGTCGGCGCGGCTGGCCGTGGTGGAGCTGTGGGACGCGGTGGAGCCGAAGTCCGTGGCCGAGGCGGTGGACCGCGGCGGCGGCGACGCGCTGCGGCTGGCCGCGGTGGTCACCGCCGTCGACCCGGCCCTGCTGCTGCCCTGCCTCGGCAACGGCGACGACCTCGCCGCGGCGGGCCTGGCGGTCGCGGCCGGCGACCAGCGCACGGTCGCCGACACCTTCGCGCGGCAACTGGAGTACGCCCCGCTGCTGGTGCTCGCCGACGGCCCGGAGCCCGGGGACGCCGAGGACGCGGCGCTGCTGCGCCAGCTCACCCCCGGCGCCCGCGTGCTGTCCGTCGCGGACGCCGCCTTCCCCGCCGCCGTCACCGCGCCGGGGGCCGTCTTCGACGTGGCGGCCGCCGCCGCCCGGCAGCACCCGGCCTGCGCGCGGCTGCCGCAGGACACCGGCGGGGTGCCCGGCGCCGAGGACGCGGGGGTCCGCACGCTGGTGTGGCACCGGTGGCGGCCCTTCCACTCGGGTCGGCTGCGCGCGGCGCTGGAGGACCTGTGCCGCGCCGCGGTCCGCAGCCGCGGCCGGTTCTGGCTCGCCGACCGCCCGGACACGCTGCTGAGCTGGGACGCCGCCGGGGGCGCGCTGTGCGTGGAGGACGCCGGCCCTTGGCTCGCCGCGGTCCCGGACGCCGCCTGGGAACTGGTGCCGCCCACGCGCCGGGTCGCCGCCGCCCTGGACTGGCACCCCGAACACGGCGACCGCGCCCAGCACCTGGTCTTCACCTCGCCGGACCTGGACCGCGAGCACCTGGCCGCGCTCCTGGACTCCTGCCTGCTGACGGACGCCGAGTACGCGGGCGGCCGGTCCGCCTGGCAGCGCCTGCCCCGCGCCCTCGACCCCCTGCTCGACCCCGTCACCTGACCGGCCCGGCCCGGCCCGGCCCGACCCGGACCGGTCCGCTCCGGCCCGCCCCGCCCCCGGCGCGCGTCCGCCGTGCGCGCACCGTCCCGCGCGCTCGCGCGCGGCCCCGCCCCGCCCCACTTAGAGGAGGCCCCGTGCCCCGGCGCGAGTCCCGCAAGCCCGCCCGCCCCCGGCCCAACCCGCTGGACGCGGCCGGTATCACCTACGTCGACTACAAGGACACCGAGCTGCTGCGGAGGTTCATCTCCGACCGGGGCAAGATCCGCGGTCGCCGGGTCACGCGCGTCACGGCGCAGCAGCAGCGGCAGCTCGCGCGGGCCGTGAAGAACGCCCGCGAGATGGCGCTGCTGCCGTACCCCTCGCGCTGAGCGAACGGGTGTGCCGGGGGCTCCGGAGGGAACCCGCACCTGTGCACGCACGTCTACCCGGGCGTAGTCGGCCCGCGACCCACTGTCGTGCACGTGCATACGCACGTGCAGTTGCAATTGAACGACGTTATGATCCCGGGAAGTTGACCGCTCAGTATGGTTTCAACGATCCCGGGAGCTCCCTATGCAGCAGGCGTACAACGGCATGGCCGCGGCGGACCTCCGCGGGGTCGACTGGCAGAAGAGCCGGCACAGCAACTCGCAGGGCACCTGCGTGGAGTTCGCGAAGCTGCCGAGCGGGGACGTGGCGGTGCGCAACTCCCGGTTCCCCGACGGCCCCGCCCTCGTCTACACGCCGGCCGAGGTCGAGGCGATGCTCCTGGGCATCAAGGACGGCGAGTTCGACCACCTCGTCACCTGAGGGGCCGCCGTCCCTCGCGGCTCCGCGCCGAATCGTTCCTGCGCGGAGCCGCCGCTCCGGCGCGACCGGCATCCGCCCGGCCCCGCGCGGCACGGCCCACGTCGGGAGCGGCCCCGCGCCGGGCGCGGCGCCGCGCGGGGCCGCGCCCGGCGCGGGGCCCGGCGCGGAGCTACGCGGCGGGCCCGGTGCGGAACAGCGCCCACACCACCTTGCCGGGCAGCGTGCCGTGGAGCGGCTGCCAGCCCCAGCTGTCGCTGAACGCGTCGACCAGGAACAGGCCCCGGCCCGACTCGGCGGTGTCCGGGCCGAATCCGGCCAGGTCCGGGTTGCCGGAGACGGGGGCCTCCCGGCTCGGGTCCCGCACCGCGCACACCAGGCGCGACGCCCACCGCATCAGGTGCAGCCGCACCGGGGGGTCGGTGGCGCCACCGGGTGCCACCGGCTTCAGGCCGTGCCGCAGCGCGTTCGTCACCAGTTCGGAGACCGCGAGGGTGACGTTGTCACAGTGGCTCTCCAGCCCCCAGCCCGCCAGCGTGGCGCGGGTGAACTCCCGGGCCGTGCACACGGCTTCGTAGTGCGCGGGCAGCGCGCACGAGGCGGAGCCGGACAGGGTGCCGGGGTCGGGCGGGGGGAGGCTGCGCCATAACGGGTCGAGCACCGTCGTTCCCTCAGTACCCATGAACGACGTCCCCCTGACTGTGACGACGGAGCGTCCCCGATGGGCCGGGGACACCCAAACCTGTTGGCACTACGTGCACTTGGGCTATCCCCATGGTTCCCAATGCCCGCACCGGATGCAAGGGCAGATGCACGTGCACGGAGAACTTTCGATCCTGTGTAACCACATGGGCACGCAATGAAGCGCAAAGATGGCAGACTGCACCCCGGGTCGGGGGTGCTTGTCTGATCAGATAAGGAGCGTTCCGGTGGCAAGCGGCACACAAGGGGCAGGCGGGTCGAGTGGCTCGATGGTGCGCCGGATACTGCTGGGCTCGCAGCTCAGACGGCTGCGTGAAGCCCGGGGCGTCACGCGCGAGGACGCCGGATATTCCATCCGTGCTTCCGAGTCCAAGATCAGCCGAATGGAGTTGGGACGCGTGAGTTTCAAGGCGCGGGACGTCGCGGATCTGCTCACGCTGTACGGCGTCACGGACGCCACCGAGCGGGAGCCGCTGCTCAATCTGGCGAAGGAGTCCAGCGTCGCCGGTTGGTGGCACAGCTACAGCGACGTGCTGCCGTCCTGGTTCCAGACCTACGTCGGTCTGGAGGGCGCGGCCTGCGAGATCGACACCTACGAGGTGCAGTTCGTGCACGGCCTGCTGCAGACCGAGGCGTACGCGCACGCCGTCGTCGCCAGCGGGCACAAGTCCCTGCGGCTGTCCGACGCCGAGATCGACCGCCGGGTCTCGCTGCGCATGGAGCGGCAGAAGCTGCTGTTCCAGGAGAACGCCACGCAGTACCGCTGCGTGCTGGACGACGCGGCGCTGCACCGCCCGTTCGGCAGCCGCACGATCATGGACGAGCAGCTCCTCCACCTCATCGAGCTCTCCGAGCGGCCCAACATCCACCTCCAGGTGGTGCCCTTCACGCTGGGCGGCCACCCCGCCGAGTCCGGTGCCTTCACCATCCTGCGCTTCCCGGAGCCGGAGATCCCCGACGTCGTCTACCTGGAGCAGCTCACCGGCTCGCTGTACCTGGACAAGCCGGAGGAGGTGGCCCAGTACGGAGGCGTGCTGCACCGGCTGATGGCCGACGGCGCCCTCGGTCCCAAGGAGACGCGCGACCACCTGCACAGGGTGCGTCAACAGCACTGATCAGTCAGTACGATGACGTCTCATCAGTTCTCCAGCTCATACGCCACAGCGCGAAGCTCCTCCTCCCCACGAAGGAACGGCATGCCCTACTTCACGGACCTGGCGCAGCAGTACATCGACGGTGAGTGGCGTCCGGGGACGGGTTCCTGGGACCTCATCGACTTCAACCCCTACAACGGCGAGAAGCTCTGCTCGATCACCGTGGCCACCGCCGGGGAGATCGACCAGGCCTACCGCGCGGCCGAACGGCACCAGCCCGGCTGGGCCGCGACCAACCCCTACACCCGCCGCCTGGTCTTCGAGCGCGCGATACGCCTCGTCGAAGAGCGCGAGGCGGAGATCACCGACCTCATCGTCACCGAGCTCGGGGGCACCCGGCTGAAGGCCGCCTTCGAGCTGCATCTGGCCAAGGAGTTCCTGCGCGCCGCCATGAGCGTCGCACTCGGCGCCGAGGGCCGCATCCTGCCCTCGCCCGTGGAGGGCAAGGAGAACCGCGTCTACCGCGAGCCCGTCGGCGTGGTGGGCGTCATCTCCCCGTTCAACTTCCCCTTCCTGCTCTCCCTGAAGTCCGTCGCGCCCGCGCTCGCGCTGGGCAACGCCGTCGTGCTCAAGGCGCACCAGGACACGCCGATCACCGGCGGCGCGCTGGTGGCCAGGCTCTTCGAGGACGCGGGGCTGCCCGGCGGCGTGCTCAACGTCGTCGTCACCGACATCGCCGAGGTGGGCGACGCGCTGCTGGAGCACCCGGTGCCGCGGGTCATCTCCTTCACCGGCTCCGACCAGACCGGGCGGCACGTGGCCACCGTGGCCGCCGCGCACTTCAAGCGCTGCGTGCTGGAGCTGGGGGGCAACAGCGCCCTGCTGGTGCTCGACGACGCGGACGTGGACTACGCGGTCGACGCCGCCGTCTTCAGCCGCTTCGTCCACCAGGGCCAGGTCTGCATGGCCGCCAACCGCGTCATCGTCGACCGCGCGGTGGCCGCGGAGTTCACCGAGAAGTTCGTCGCCAAGGTGCGCTCGCTGCCCGTCGGAGACCCGCGGGACCCGGCCACCCTCATCGGCCCGCTGATCAACGCCGGTCAGGCCGAGCGCGTCGCCGCCCTGGTGGACGACGCCGTCGCCGGCGGCGCCACCGCCCTGCTGCGCGGCAAGGTCGAGGGCACCCTCGTGCACCCCAGCGTCCTCACCGACGTGCCGGCGGGCTCGCCCGCGCTCACCGAGGAGATCTTCGGCCCCGTCGCCGTACTCGTGCCCGTGGACGGGGAGGACGAGGCCGTGCGCGTCGCCAACGACTGCCGCTACGGGCTCAGCGGCGCGGTCCACACCGGGA
Organism: Streptomyces marinisediminis; assembly: GCF_026262575.1. GTDB lineage: Bacteria > Actinomycetota > Actinomycetes > Streptomycetales > Streptomycetaceae > Streptomyces > Streptomyces marinisediminis. Next base: position 62,957 of record NZ_JAPKFL010000022.1, on the reverse strand, counting down.
ACACCGAGCGCGGGGTCGCCGTGGCGCGCCGCATCCGCACCGGCATGGTCCACGTCAACGACGGCACCGTGGCCGACGAGCCGCTCGTCCCGTTCGGCGGCGAGAAGCACTCCGGGATCGGGCGGCTGAACGGCGAGCACTTCGCGGAGGCGTTCACCACGACCCAGTGGGTCGCGGTGCAGCACGGGCGCAGCACGTTCCCGTTCTGACCCGTGCACCGTTGAGGACAGAAGCTGACCGCAGGGGTCCCTAGCGTTCCTTACGTCGGGGCGGCCGAACGGCGCCCCGGGACCCCTGCGAAAGGTGATCGACATGCCCATCTCCGTCTCCCCCGAGGCCCACGGCGACGAGCGCGGCGCGCTGCTGGCCTACCTCGACGCCCAGCGCGGCGGACTGCGGCGCGCGGTGCTGGGCCTCACCCGCGACCAGGCCACCGCCACCCCCTCGGCGAGCGCGCTGTCGGTGGCCGGGCTGCTCAAGCACACCGCCCAGGGCGAGGAGGGCTGGCTGCGCACGATGACCGGCGAACCCGTCGACTTCCACGACCCGGCGACGATCGCCCGCTGGGAGCAGAGCTTCGCCCTCACCGCGGACGAGACCGTGGAGGGCGTGCTCGCCCACTACGCCGAGGTGGCCGCCCGCACCGAGGCCGCCGTGCGCGCGCTGCCCTCGCTGGACGAGACCTTCCACGTCCCGGACGCCCCCTGGGCGGCGGGCGGCCCGCGCTCCTGGCGCTGGGGCCTGCTGCACCTCATCGAGGAGGCCGCCCGGCACGCCGGCCACGCCGACGTCGTCCGCGAGACGATCGACGGCAAGGGCGCCTTCGACCTCGTCGAGGAGGAGCTTCGGGGCGCGGCGGAGCCCGCGCCCGCGCACTAGCCGGACCGTCCGGGGAGGGGCCGGATCGCCGGCGCGGGGCTCGTTAGGGTGAGCCCCATGTCAGCGATCCGGCTCCTCGTGCTCGGCGCCGTGCGGCAGCACGGCCGGGCGCACGGCTACATGGTCCGCAACGACCTGGAGTACTGGGGCGCGCACCGGTGGTCCAACGCCAAACCGGGCTCGATCTACCACGCGCTCAAGCAACTGGCCAAGCAGGGCATGCTGCGCGCCCACGCCGTCGCGCCCAGCACCGCGGGGGGCCCGCCGCGCACCGAGTACGAGCTGACGCCCGAGGGCGACGCCGAGTACCTGCGCCTGCTGCGGCACGCGTTGACCGCCGTCGACGAGAAGCCGGACCTGCTCACCTCGGGCGTCGGCTTCCTCGTCGACCTGCCGCGCGCGGAGGCGCTCGCCCTGCTCCGGCAGCGCGTCGCCGCCCTCGACGCCTGGCGGGAGGAGGTCGGCGCGCACTGGATGCCCACCGAGGGCACGCCGGAGGAGTGGGGCCACATCGGCGAGATCATGGACCTGTGGCTCCACACCGCCGCGGCGGGCGCGCAGTGGGCGCGCGGCCTGGTCGCCCGGCTGGAGGCCGGGGCGTACACCATGGCCGGGGAGGGCGAGCGCACCCCGAACGTGCTCCCCGAGGGCACCCCGAACCCGTACGCCTGACGCCGCGCGCCCGGGAGCCACCGAGCCCCGGACCGGGGCTTGCACCTCACGCGACGTGAGGGCGCACCGTGGACGCGTCACGCGAACGAGGGAGGCGGACGTGGGCTATTCCGTCGGTCAGGTCGCCGGGTACTCCGGCGTCACCGTGCGCACGCTGCACCACTACGACGAGATCGGCCTGCTGGTGCCCGGCGGGCGCACGCACGCCGGGCACCGCCGGTACAGCGACGCCGACCTGGACCGGCTCCAGCAGATCCTCTTCTACCGCGAGCTGGGCTTCCCGCTGGAGGAGGTCGCCGTCCTGCTCGACGACCCCGCCAGCGACCCGCAGGCGCACCTGCGCCGCCAGCACGCCCTGCTCACGGAGCGGATCGAGAAGCTGCGGAAGATGGCCGCCGCCGTCCAACACGCCATGGAGGCACGCACGATGGGCATCAACCTCACCCCCGAGGAGAAGTTCGAGGTCTTCGGGGACTTCGACCCCGACGAGTACGCCGAGGAGGCCGAGCGGCGCTGGGGCGGCACCGACGCCTGGGCGCAGTCCCAGCGCCGCAGCGCGTCCTACACCAAGGAGGACTGGCGACGGATCAGCGCGGAGGCCGAGGACATCAAGCGGCGCCTGGCCGAGCTACTGGAGGCCGGGGTCCCGGCCACCGCGCCGGAGGCGATGGACGTCGCCGAGGACTACCGCGCCTGGCTCGGCGCCCACCACTACGACTGCGGGTACCAGATGCACGTCTGCCTCGGCGAGATGTACGTCGCGGACGAGCGCTTCACCCGCTACTTCGACACGACCAGGCCCGGCCTGGCCGTCTACACCCGGGACGCGATCGTCGCCAACGCCACCCGACACGGCCACCCGCCCGCCTGATCCACCCCGCGCCCGTCCGCCCCCACCCGTGGGGGCGGGCGGCACGCCCGTGCGGCGGCCCGGCCCGGGAGGGGGCGCCCCGGGCGGCCGGGCCGTGGCCGGAAGCGGCGCCCGCCCCGCCACCCGCCCCGCCGCCCGCCCGGTCGGCGGGGCGGGTGGCCTTATGCTTCGCAGCGGAAGGGCCTGAAGGGAGAGGAAGAAGGACGGACAGTGGTCGTCGACCCCCGCAGGAAGGACGGCACCGGACAGCCGAAGGAGGGCGAGGAGGCCGAGGAGGCCAAGCCCCAGTCCGACGAGGCGCACAGCGCCTTCACCCCGCCGGTCGGGGTTCCGCTGCCGCCGGTTCCCGCCGAGGACGAGCACCCCACGTCCGAGTTCGCGCTCCCCGAGGGCTTCCGCCCCCGGCCGCAGGAGCCGCAGGGCAGTGCCTTCCGCTTCCGGGGGGAGCAGCACGGCGGCGAGTACGCCGACTACACCCCGGCCACCGGGATACCGCTCGTGCGGCTGAGCAAGCGCAACGCGCCCTGGCAGGACCGCATGCGCACCATGGTGCGGCTGCCGCTGGGCGAGCGGCCGGCGCCACCCGAGCGCGCGCCGCGCGCCGAGGGCGAGACGGGCCCGCCGGTGCCCCGCGTCCTGGACCTCACGCTGCGCATCGGCGAGCTGCTGCTCGCCGGCGGCGAGGGCGCCGAGGACGTCGAGGCGGCGATGTTCGGCGTCGCCCACGCCTACGGGCTCGACCGCTGCGAGCCCACCGTCACCTTCACCCTGATCTCCATCACCCACCAGCCCTCGCTGGTGGACGACCCGGTGACGCTCAGCCGCACCGTGCGGCGCCGGGGCACCGACTACACGCGGCTGGCCGCCGTGTACCGGCTGGTGGCCGACATCACCTCCGAGGAGGAGGACGCCGTCTCGCTGGAGGAGGCCTACCGGCGCCTCGCGGAGATCCGGCGCAACCGGCACCCCTACTCCAAGGGTGCGCTGACCCTGGCCAGCGGCGTGCTGGCCGGGGCGGCGTCGACGCTGGTGGGCGGTGGCCCGACGGTGTTCGTGCTCGCCGCCATCGGCGCCATGCTCGGTGACCGGCTCGCCTGGTTCGCCTCCAGCCGCGGGCTGCCGGAGTTTTACCAGTTCGTGGCCGCCGCCATGCCGCCGGCCGCGATAGGGGTCAGCGTCGTCCTGCTCGACCACCCGTGGCTGGAGGGCGCCCGCGCCTCCGCCGTCGTCACCGGCGGCCTGTTCGCGCTGATCCCCGGACGAGCCCTGGTGGCCGCCGTGCACGACGGGCTGACCGGGTTCTACATCACCGCCTCCGCCCGGCTGCTGGAGGTGGTGTACCTGATCGTCGGCATCGTCTGCGGCGTGCTGATGATCCTCTACATCGGGGACCTGCTGGGCGGCGAGTTCACCCCGGACGAGCAGACCTCCCGCGAGCGCCCCGGGATCCAGCTCGCGGCCGCCATGCTGCTGGCCCTGGCGTTCTGCGTGCTGCTCCAGCAGGAGCGGGCCACGGTGGCGTGGGCCACGCTCAACGGAGGCGTGGCCTGGCTGGTCTACGGCTCGCTCACGCAGACCGCCGACCTCGACCCGGTGTTCGCCACCGTCATCGCCGCGGGCCTGGTCGGCCTGTTCGGGCAGTTGCTGTCCCGCTACCAGTTCGTCTCGGCGCTGCCCTACGTGACGGCGGCGATCGGCCCGCTGCTGCCCGGCAGCGCCACGTACTACGGGCTGCTCAACATCGCGGAGGGCAACGTCAACGGCGGGTTCCAGTTCCTGTCGACGGCCGCCGCCCTCGCCCTGGCCATCGCCATCGGCGTCAACCTCGGCGCCGAGCTCGCCCGGCTGTTCATCCACGCCCCCGGCGCGGAGACGCCGCTGCCGGGCCGCCGCGCCGCCAAGCGCACGCGCGGCTTCTGACCCGGCGCGGTCGGCCCGGCTCCGCCGGAGCGGCACGCGCGGCCCCGCCCGCCGCCGTCCCGGCACCCGTACGGGCCGGGCACGCGTACGGGCCGGGCACGCGGGGCGGTGCCCCGCGCGCCCGGCCCGGTCGTCAGCCGGTGTGCGCGGCCGGCGTCAGTGCGCGGAGCCGGAGGCCTCCAGGCGCTTGACCGAGGCCTCGACCTCCGCCTCGGCGTCGGCGCGGCCCACCCAGTCCGCCCCCTCGACGGACTTGCCGGGCTCCAGGTCCTTGTACACCTCGAAGAAGTGCTGGATCTCCAGCCGGTCGAACTCCGAGACGTGGTGGATGTCGCGCAGGTGCTCCATGCGCGGGTCGGACGCCGGGACGCACAGCAGCTTGTCGTCGCCGCCGGCCTCGTCCGTCATCCGGAACATGCCGATCGCGCGGCAGCGGATGATGCACCCGGGGAACGTCGGCTCGTCCAGGAGCACGAGCGCGTCCAGCGGGTCGCCGTCCTCGCCGAGCGTGCCGTCGACGAACCCGTAGTCGGCCGGGTAGACGGTCGAGGTGAACAGGTGACGGTCCAGGCGGATGCGCCCGGTCTCGTGGTCCACCTCGTACTTGTTCCGCGAACCCTTCGGGATCTCGATGGTGACGTCGAACTCCACTGGGAGGCTCCTCCGTGATCAACACATTCTCTGGTGATTAAGTGTCCCCCACGCAGGTGTGTGCTCGCGAAAGGGGCTGGTCCGAGGTGCTGGGTACACCCGGGAACGGTTCGCACGGCACGTTCCGCGGCACCGTCCGGCGGGCCGGGGCGCGGTGGGTGCGGGCCGTCCGGCAGCGCTGGCGGACGGTGCCGCCGCAGCGACGCCGCACCTGGGGGCTGACGGCGGGCTCGGCCGCCGCCGGTCTGGCGGTGTCCCTCGGCGCGGTGACCGCCGCGGGCCCGTGGGACTCGGGTCAGCGTACGGCCGAACGGAGTCGCGCGGTCACCCTGGAGGCGGACAGTGGCGTGCGCCACACCGAGGACGCCCGAGCGCCCCGCGGCCACCGGGACGACGCCCCCGCCCCCAGCGCCCGGCCCGTGCTCGCCCCGGCCGGCGACGGCGCGGCGGCCCCCACCCGGGCGGGGCTCGCCCAGGCGCTGCGGCCCCTCCTGGACGGCCTGGACGACCCCGCGCTCGGCCGCACCGCGACCGCCTCCGTGGTCGACGTCGCCACCGGTGAGGAGCTGTTCGAGGCGGGCGGTCGCGAACCCGTCGTACCGGCGTCCACGATCAAGCTGGCCACCGCCGCCGCCGCGCTCACCGCGCTCGGCCCCGACCACCGGCTGGCCACCCGCACCGTGTGGGACGCCGACGAGCGCCGCGTCGTCCTGGTGGGCGGCGGCGACCCGACGCTGACCGAGGAGCGGCTGGCCCGGCTGGCCGACGCCACGGCGCGCGCCGTGCGCGCCGGTGAGCGGGCACCGCGAGCCCTGGCCTACGACGTCTCCGGCTACTCCGGCCCCGGCCGCCACCCCATCGGCGTCAACCCCAACATCGCCCCGCTCACCCCGCTCATGCTCAACGCGGCCCGCACCGACGACTCCCGCCACGGGCCCGCGCCGCGCGCCGCCGACCCGGCCGCGGCCACCGCCGGACGCTTCGCGGAGCTGCTCGCCGAGCGCGGCGTGGACACCGGGCGCACGCTCCGGGCCCGCGCCCCCCGGGACGCGGACGCACTCGGCGTCACCCGATCGGCTCCGCTGGCGGCGCTGGTGGAGTCCATGCTGACGCACAGCGACAACGACGTGGCCGAGGCGCTGGCCCGGCACACCGCCCGCGCCACCGGCCGCCCCGCGGACTTCCGCGGCGTCCGGGCCGCCACGCGGGAGGTGCTCGGCTCGCTCGGGCTGCCGGTCGACGGCGCCGTCTTCGCCGACGGCAGCGGGCTCAGCCGGGAGAGCGCGGTGCCCGCGAGCTTCCTGTCCGCGCTCCTGGCCACCGCCGCGGGACCCGACCACCCCGCCCTGCGCCCGCTGCTGACCGGGCTGCCCGTGGCCGGGTTCACCGGCACCCTCGGCGGGCGCTACGACGGCGCGGACACCGGCGCCGCCGCCGGGCTGGTGCGGGCCAAGACGGGCACGCTCACCGGGGTGAACACCCTGGCCGGGCTGGTGGTGGCCGCCGACGGCCGGCTGCTGTCCTTCGCCTTCCTCACCACCGGCGCCACCGGACCCGCCGTCCAGGACACGCTCGACCGCCTGGCCACCACCGTCGCCGCCTGCGGCTGCCGCTGACCCCGCGCGGGCGCGCGCCGGGCCGCGCGCCGCACCGGGGCCACGGCGCGGCGGACCGTGCCGGGGCCGTCGTGGGGCCGTGCCGCGCGCCGCCGTGACGCGGGGGCGCGCGCCCGGCGTACGCCCAGCGGACTGTGCCCGTCACCGGGGACGCCGTACGGTGAAGGCATGACCAGCCCCGGCGTTCGAACGGTGGAGAGCCTGTGAGCCCGCTCAGCCTTGGCAGCCACGACAGCATGGTCGACTGGAACCTCGCGGTCGCGACCGCGACCCGCCTGGTACGGCCGGGCCCGGAGGTGAGCCGGGACGAGGCGCGCGCCATCGTCGCCGAGCTGCGGCGCCACGCGCTGGCCGCCGAGGAGCACGTGCGCTCCTACACCGGGCTCACCCCGCCGGACGCGGCGGCGGACACCCCCGTCCTCGTCGTCGACCGGCCCGGCTGGATCAAGGCGAACGTGGCCGGGTTCCGCCAGCTTTTGTCCCCGCTGCTGGAGAAGGTGCGCGAGCGGCGCGGCGCCGCCCCCGGCGGCGCGGTGCTCGGCGCCGTGGGCGGCAAGCTCGCCGGCGTCGAGGTGGGCATGCTGCTGTCCTTCATGGCCTCGCGCGTCCTCGGCCAGTACGAGACGTTCGCCCCGCCCAGCCGGGACCTGCCCGGCACGGAGGGTGGCCGCCTGCTGCTGGTGGCGCCCAACATCGTGCACGTCGAGCGCGAGCTGGAGGTGGACCCGCACGACTTCCGCCTGTGGGTGAGCCTCCACGAAGAGACCCACCGCACCCAGTTCACGGCCGTGCCCTGGCTGCGCGACCACCTGGAGGGCGAGGTCCACGCCTTCCTCGCGGAGACCGACGTCGACCCCTCGACGCTGCTGGAGCGGCTGCGCGAGGCCGCGCAGGCGTTCACCGGCAACCGCCCGGACGGCGCGCAGGACGCGGCGGACCGGGGCGACGGGGGCGGGCGCAGCCTGGTCGACCTGGTGCAGACGCCGGGGCAGCGCGAGGTGCTGGAGCGGCTGACCGCCGTCATGTCCTTGCTGGAGGGCCACGCCGACGTGGTGATGGACGGGGTCGGCCCGGAGGTCGTGCCCTCGGTGGGCGAGATCCGGGAGAAGTTCCAAAAGCGCCGCCAGGCCGGGGCCGGCCGGCTCGACCAGGTGCTGCGCCGGCTGCTGGGGCTGGACGCCAAGCTGCGCCAGTACCGCGACGGGGCGCGGTTCGTGCGGGCCGTCGTGGACGAGGTCGGCATGGACGGCTTCAACCGGGTGTGGACCTCGCCCAACACGCTGCCGACGAAGGCGGAGATCGCCGACCCCGCCGGGTGGGTGGCGCGGGTGCACCGCCCGGCCGCGTCGTAGGGGCGCGCCGGGGCGGGCGGCCCTCCACCGGGCCGCCCGCGGGGGCGGGCGTGGGCGGAGGCCGCAGGGAGGGCGCCGTAGCCAGGGCAGGGAGGGCGCCGCAGCCAGGGCGCCGCAGCCAGGACGCCGTAACCCGGTCGGCCGGATGCCGCCGGGCGCCGAAATCACCCGTCCGAGGGACCGTTGCCGGGTGTGGCCGCGTGCGATGCTCAAAGCCATCGTCCTGCTCTGTCACCATCGACCCACCCAGCGTGACGGTCGGGGCGGCGGGCGGACGGCGTCGGCGCTCCGGCGGCCCCGGTGGCCGCCCCGGCGTCCCGCGCCCCACCCCCCAGCAGCATTCGAGGAAGTGAACGGACATGGGTCCTCATCCCGCGGTCGCCGCGATACGCCTGGCGGTTCGCCGCACCCTCGCCGACGTGCTCACCGAGACGTCGCCCCGCACCACCGCCGCCCCGGTTCCGGCCGCCACGGCCGCCGCCGCGCCGGTCACCACCGCGCCGACCGCCGCCGCGCCGACCGCCACGGCCGCCGCCCGGGCCGCCACCGCCGCCGAGCCGGACGGGCCGCTCGTGCTCGTGGCGTGCTCCGGCGGCGCCGACTCCATGGCGCTCGCCTCCGCCCTGGCCTTCGAGGCGCCCAAGCTCGGCGTCCGCGCCGGCGCCGTCACCGTCGACCACGGCCTCCAGGACGGCTCCGCCGCCCGCGCCCACGAGGTCGCCGAGCGGCTGAGCGCCCTCGGCCTCGCGCCCGTCGAGGCGGTGTCCGTCACCGTGGGCCCCGGCGCCGGCCCGGAGGCCGCCGCCCGCGACGCCCGCTACGCGGCGCTGGACGCCGCCGCCGAGCGCACCGGAGCCGCCGCCGTGCTGCTCGGCCACACCCGCGACGACCAGGCCGAGACGGTGCTCCTCGGCCTCGCCCGCGGCTCCGGCACCCGCTCGCTGGCCGGGATGGCAGGCGTCTCCGGCTCGCTCACCGGCGCGCCCGGCACCGAGCGCCGCTACCGCCGCCCGTTCCTGGCCGTCGACCGGCAGACGACGCGCACCGCGTGCCTGGCGCAGTCGCTGCCGGTGTGGGACGACCCGCACAACACCGACCCCGCCTTCACCCGCTCCCGGGTGCGGCACGAGGCCATGCCCACGCTGGAGAAGGCGCTCGGCAAGGGCGTCACCGAGGCCCTGGCCCGCACCGCGCGGCTCTCCCGTGACGACGCCGACGCCCTGGACGCCTGGGCCGCGGACGCCGAGCGCGCCGTCCGCCGCGCGCCCGCCGCCGGGCCCCCGGGCGCCGTCGCCCTGGAGGTCGCGCCGCTGCACGCCCTGCCGCCCGCGGTGCGCCGCCGGGTGCTGCGCCGGGCGGCCATCGCGGCGGGCGCCCCGGCCGGGTCGCTGTTCGCCCGGCACATCGAGGAGGCCGACCGGCTGCTGACCGCCTGGCGCGGCCAGCGGGCGCTGAACCTGCCCGGGCGCGTCGAGGCGCTGCGGCAGGGTGGCACACTGGTCCTCCGGCGGAGCGAGAGCTGAGCGACGAGCGAGAGCAGCAGGGTGGACGACAAGGACATGGGCGCCGACCTGGAGTCGGTGCTCATCACCAAGGAAGAGATCGACGCGAAGCTGGCCGAGCTGGCCGAGCGCATCGACGCGGAGTACGCGGGCAGGGACCTGCTCATCGTCGGCGTCCTCAAGGGCGCCGTCATGGTGATGGCCGACCTGGCCCGGGCCCTGCGCACCCCGGTGACGATGGACTGGATGGCGGTGTCCTCCTACGGCGCCGGGACCCAGTCCTCGGGCGTGGTGCGCATCCTCAAGGACCTCGACACCGACATCAAGGGGCGCGACGTCCTGATCGTCGAGGACATCATCGACTCCGGGCTGACGCTCTCCTGGCTGCTGTCCAACCTGGGCTCGCGCGAGCCGGCGTCGCTGAGGGTGTGCACGCTGCTGCGCAAGCCCGAGGCGGCCAAGGTGGACATCGACGTCGCCTGGGTGGGCTTCGACATCCCCAACGAGTTCGTCGTCGGCTACGGGCTCGACTACGCCGAGAAGTACCGCAACCTGCCGTTCGTCGGCACGCTGGCCCCGCACGTCTACGGCGGCTGAGCGCATCGGCACCGGCCTCGGGAACACGGCGCCGCCGCCCACCGTTGGAGCGGGGGAGGGCGGCCCCGCCCCTCACGCCCGCGAGCGCCGGGGGACCATGCTGGGGTACCGTCCGAGGGACGGTCTTTTCCACTCACGATGGCAGGAGGGACGGGGCGTCACCGCCTCGTATGGATGGACGTGAAGCGATACTTCCGTGGGCCGGTCATGTGGATCGTGCTGGCCGTCCTCGCCGTGGTCGTGTTGATGCAGGTCGTCGGGTCATCCGAGGGCTACAAGACGGTCGACACCGGCGACGTGGTCACAGCGATCAGCGAGAACCAGGTCAAGTCGGCCAAGGTGTCGACCGGTGACGAACAGACCGTCGAGCTGCAGCTCAAGGACGGCGTCGAGATCGACGAGAGCGACAAGGTCAAGGCGAGCTACATCGACTCGCAGGGCGTCGAGATCGTCAAGAACCTGCAGGCCAAGTACCAGGACGGGCAGCTCCCCGAGGGCTACACCGTCACTCCGAAGGAGCAGAACGCCTTCCTGGGCATGCTGCTGTCCTTCCTGCCGTTCCTGCTGATCATCGTCATCTTCCTGTTCCTGATGAACCAGATGCAGGGCGGCGGCTCCCGGGTGATGAACTTCGGGAAGTCCAAGGCCAAGCTCATCACCAAGGACACCCCGAAGACGACGTTCACCGACGTCGCGGGCTCGGACGAGGCGGTCGAGGAACTCCAGGAGATCAAGGAGTTCCTCCAGGAGCCGGCCAAGTTCCAGGCCGTCGGCGCCAAGATCCCCAAGGGCGTGCTGCTGTACGGCCCGCCCGGCACCGGCAAGACGCTGCTGGCCCGCGCCGTGGCCGGCGAGGCGGGCGTGCCCTTCTACTCCATCTCCGGCTCCGACTTCGTCGAGATGTTCGTCGGCGTCGGCGCCAGCCGCGTGCGCGACCTGTTCGAGCAGGCCAAGGCCAACGCCCCCGCCATCGTCTTCGTCGACGAGATCGACGCCGTCGGCCGGCACCGCGGCGCCGGCATGGGCGGCGGTCACGACGAGCGCGAGCAGACGCTGAACCAGCTCCTGGTGGAGATGGACGGCTTCGACGTCAAGGGCGGCGTCATCCTCATCGCGGCGACCAACCGCCCGGACATCCTGGACCCGGCGCTGCTGCGCCCGGGCCGCTTCGACCGGCAGATCGCCGTCGACCGGCCGGACATGCAGGGCCGCCTGGAGATCCTCAAGGTGCACCAGAAGGGCAAGCCGATCGCCCAGGACGTGGACCTCGGCGCGGTGGCCCGGCGCACCCCGGGCTTCACCGGCGCGGACCTCAACAACGTGCTCAACGAGGCCGCCCTGCTCGCCGCCCGGTCCAACGCCAAGATGATCGACAACAAGTACCTCGACGAGGCGATCGACCGTGTCGTGGCCGGTCCGCAGAAGCGCACGCGGATCATGAGCGACAAGGAGAAGAAGATCACCGCGTACCACGAGGGCGGCCACGCCCTGGTCGCGGCGGCCTCGCCCAACTCCGACCCGGTGCACAAGATCACCATCCTGTCCCGGGGGCGGGCGCTCGGCTACACCATGGTGCTGCCGGACGAGGACAAGTACTCCACCACCCGCAACGAGATGCTCGACCAGCTCGCCTACATGCTCGGCGGCCGGGCGGCCGAGGAGCTCGTCTTCCACGACCCCACCACGGGCGCGGCCAACGACATCGAGAAGGCCACCGCCACGGCCCGCGCGATGGTCACCAAGTACGGCATGACCGAGCGGCTGGGCGCGATCAAGTTCGGCTCCGACCAGTCCGAGCCCTTCCTGGGCAAGGAGATGGCCCACCAGCGCGACTACTCCGAGGAGGTCGCGGGGCTGGTGGACGAGGAGGTCAAGAAGCTGATCGAGACCGCGCACAACGAGGCGTGGGAGATCCTGGTCGAGAACCGCGACGTGCTGGACAACCTGGTGCTGGCGCTGCTGGAGAAGGAGACGCTGGGCAAGGAGGAGATCGCGGAGATCTTCCAGCACGTGGTCAGGCGTCCCGCGCGCCCGGCCTGGACGGGCTCCACGCGCCGCACGCCCTCCACCCGGCCGCCCGTCTCCACACCCAAGGAGATCGCGGTCACCAACGGCTCCCCGGCGCTGGAGAAGGGCAAGGAGATCGGCCCGGTCGAGACGCCGGCGGACGGCCCCGGCGCGTAGCCGGAACCGTCCCGGCCGCAGCGGCCGGAATGCGCACCGCGCCCCTCGGGTTCTCACCTGTGGGGCGCGAGTCGTGCGCGCGGACCTTTGACGAAAACGAGGACACCCATGATCGATCCGGTGAATCTGGCCGGTGAGGGCGAGATCGGCGAGTTCGACGACAAGCGGGCCGAGAGCGCCGTGCGCGAGCTGCTCATCGCCATCGGGGAGAACCCGGACCGCGAGGGCCTGCGCGAGACCCCGGCCCGGGTCGCGCGGGCCTACCGGGAGATATTCGCCGGCCTGCGGCAACGCCCGGAGGACGTGCTGACCACCACGTTCGACCTGGGCCACGACGAGCTGGTGCTGGTGCGCGACATCGAGGTGCTCAGCACCTGCGAGCACCACCTGGTGCCCTTCGTCGGCTTCGCGCACATCGGCTACATCCCCTCCACGGAGGGCAAGATCACCGGCCTGTCCAAGCTGGCCCGGCTGGTGGACGTGTACGCCCGCCGCCCGCAGGTGCAGGAGCGGCTGACGACGCAGATCGCGGACTCGATGATGCGCATCCTGGAGCCGCGCGGCGTGGTCGTCGTCATCGAGTGCGAGCACATGTGCATGACGATGCGCGGGGTGCGCAAGCCCGGCGCCAAGACGCTCACCTCGGCGGTGCGCGGCCAGCTCCGCGACGCGGCCACCCGCTCGGAGGCGATGAGCCTGATCATGGCGCGCTGACGGGCCGTGGCCCGGCCGCCGTGGGCCCGCGTGCGGGGCGCGGGCGGCGCGGCGGGCGCCGGCGGCCGCGCCGCCGTCGACGAGGTCCGCCTTCGGCCGCGCTCGGGCGGTGGCACGGCCGTCGGCTCCGCTCGGTGAGGGGGCGGCGAGACCGGGGCGGGACGGACGGGCGGCACCTCTAGGCTGGGGGCATGAACGCTGAGCCCTTGCCAACGGTCGCCGGGTTGCCCGCGTGGGGGCGCTGCGCGGTGATGGGCGTGGTCAACGTCACGCCGGACTCCTTCTCCGACGGCGGCCGCTTCTTCGACACCGGAGCCGCCGTCAAGCGCGGGCTGGCCCTGGTCGCCGAGGGCGCCGACCTCGTCGACGTCGGCGGTGAGTCCACCCGCCCCGGCGCGCAGCGCGTGGACGAGGCGGAGGAGCTGCGCCGCGTCGTCCCGGTGGTGCGGGGGCTGGCCAGCGAGGGCGTGCTCGTCTCCGTGGACACCATGCGGGCCTCCGTCGCCGAGCAGGCGGTCGCCGCGGGCGCCCGGCTGGTCAACGACGTCAGCGGCGGGCGCGCGGACCCGCGCATGGTCCCGGCCGTCGCGGACGCCGGGGTGCCGTTCGTGGTGATGCACTGGCGCGGCCAGTCCGCCGACATGAACGCGCGCGCCGTCTACACCGACGTGGTCCGCGAGGTCGTCGACGAGCTGCGCGCCTCGCTGGAGGCGGCGGTGGCCGACGGCATCGCGGCCGAGCGCGTCGTCGTCGACCCGGGCCTGGGCTTCGCCAAACAGGCCGAGCACGACCTCGCCCTGGTCGCCGCGCTGCGCGAGCTGGGTGCCGCGCTGAACCGGCCGCTGCTGGTCGCCGCCTCCCGCAAGCGGTTCCTGGGACGCGTACTGGCCGCCGGTCCGCAGGCGGCGCCGCCACCGGCCCGGGAGCGGGACGCCGCCACGGCCGCCGTCTCCGCCCTCGCCGCCCGGGACGGCGCCTGGGCCGTGCGGGTGCACGAGGTGCGGGCCAGCGCCGACGCCGTCCGGCTGGTCCGTGCCGTCGAGCGGGCCGGCCGGTGAGCGGCACCGGGCCCCGGGGACCGGAGGCCGAGGCCGAGGCCGTCGAGGCGGCGAACACGGCCTTCTACGACGCGCTGGAGAGCGGCGACTACGAGGCGCTGGCCGGACAGTGGCTGGACGGTGACGTGAGCGTCGTCCACCCGGGGTGGCCGGTGCTGCGCGGGCGCGGCGAGGTGCTGCGCTCGTACGCGCTGATCATGGCGAACACCGAGTACGTGCAGTTCTTCCTCACCGACGTCGAGACCTCCGTCATCGGGGACACCGCGCTGGTGACCTGTACCGAGAACATCCTCAGCGGCGGCCCGGCGGAGGCGGACGGCTCGGCCGGACCGTTGGTCGGCGGCCTGGTGGTGGCCACGAACGTGTTCCGCCGGGACGTCGACGGCGCCTGGCGCGTGTGGGCCCACCACGGCTCGCCGGTCATGGTGGACGAGGACGCCGAGGAGGGGCCGCCGGAGGAGCCGGGGGCCGGGGGCTGAGCGGCCCCGCCCGCGGCGCCGGGACGCCCGTCACCCGTGGGAGTGCCGTACCGGGAACACCCGTGGGAGTGCCGTACCGGGAATAGCGGCGTGACGAGCACCGCTGAGGGGTAGGCGCGCCCCGCCACCGCAGGGCGCGCCCGGCGTGGATGCGGCCCCTCGGCCACGGCCCGTCGGCGCTCGCAGGTAGATTCGACGCGGCACCCCCGCGCGGTGACGCGCGGCAGGGGCCGGCACACCAGCACCGGGGTCCGACCAGCCCCGGCCGACCAAGCCCTCCCGATCAGGGCCGACCGACCCGGAAGGGGCGTGATGCACCGTGGACCGTGTCCTCGACCGCGTGGCCGTGCGCGGCCTGCGGGCGCACGGCCGGCACGGGGTCTTCCCGCACGAGCGGGCCGAGGGGCAGCTCTTCGTCGTGGACGTGGACATGGGCGTGGACACGCGCGCCGCCGCGGCCGGTGACGAGCTGGCGAAGACGGTGCACTACGGCGTCGTCGCCGAGGAGGTCCACGCGATCGTCACGGGCGAGCCGGTCGACCTCATCGAGACCCTCGCCCAGCGGATCGCCGACCAGTGCCTCACCCACGCGGCCGTGCACGAGGTGGAGGTGGTCGTCCACAAGCCGGGCGCCCCGATCACCGTGCCCTTCGACGACGTGACCATCACCATCAAGCGGAGCCGCTCATGACGCCGAACAGTGACCCGACCGTGCAGCCGGTGCCGGCCTCCGTGGTCCGGCAGGTGGACGCCGCCGACTCGACGCTGGCCAACCCGCGGCACGCCGTGATCTCGCTCGGCAGCAACCTGGGCAACCGCCTGGAGACGCTGCAGGGCGCCGTCGACGCGCTGGAGGACACCCCGGGCGTGCGGGTGAAGGCCGTCTCGCCCGTCTACGAGACCCAGCCGTGGGGGGTGGAGCCGGACTCGCAGCCCGCCTACCTCAACGCCGTGGTGCTGATCAAGACCACGCTGCCCCCGGCCTCCCTGCTGGAGCGCGGGCACGCGATCGAGGAGGCGTTCCAGCGGGAGCGCAGCGAGCAGTGGGGTCCGCGCACCATCGACGTGGACATCGTCACCTACCAGGACGTGGTCTCCACCGACCCCGGGCTGACCCTGCCGCACCCGCGCGCCCACGAGCGCGCCTTCGTCCTGGTGCCCTGGCACGACGTCGACCCGGCCGCCGAGGTGCCGGGCGTGGGCGCCGTGGCGGAGCTGCTGGAGGACCTGCCGGGCGAGGGCGTCACCGTCCGCGCCGACCTGGAACTGGTCCTTCCGGAGTGAGGCAGCTCCGCGTCCGCGTGCTCCTCGGCGTCTTCCTGGTCGCCGGGGTGCTGGCCTGGGCCGGGTCCCGGCTGTGGTACGCGCTCGGCTCGCTGCCGGCCGTCCCGGCGCTGGCGCCCGTCGTGCTGGCCGGCATCGCCGCCGTGCTGCTCGCCACCGTCCTGTCGCTGCGCGCACGGCTGAGGGCGCAGCGCGAGCGGCGTGCGGGCGCCCGGGGCGTGGAGCCGATGATGGCGGCCAGGGCCGTGCTGTTCGGCCAGGCCAGCGCGCTCGTCGGCGCGCTGGCGGCGGGCGTGTACGGGGGGATGGGGCTGTTCCTGGTCACCTCCGACCTCTTCCTGGTCTCCGCGCGGCGCGGGCAGGCCCTGTACGCGGGCCTGTCCGTCCTGGCCGCCGCGGCGCTCGTCGCCGTCGCCCTGTGGCTCCAGCGCGTCTGCCGCCTCCCGGACGACGAGGACCCCGCCGCCCCGTCCCCGGCGCGGTGACCCGGCGCGGGGCGGCCCTGGGGGCGCCCCACGTGGGACGCCCCCAGGGGGGCCGGGGCCGGGGCGCCGCTAGGCGCGGGCGGCGGCCGTGCGGCGTTCGAGGTCCAGCAGCAGGCGCTTGCGGTCCAGGCCGCCGCCGTAGCCGGTGAGGGCGCCGCCCGCGCCGACGACGCGGTGGCACGGGACGATGATCGACACCGGGTTGCGCCCGTTGGCCAGCCCGACCGCGCGGGCGGCCCGGGGGCGGCCGAGGCGGGCGGCCAGCTCCCCGTAGCCGACGGTCTCGCCGTAGGGGATGGCGCACAGCGCCGCCCAGACGGTGCGCTGGAACGGGGTGCCGGACAGCGCCAGCGGCACGGTGAAATCGGTGCGTTCCCCCGCGAAGTACTCGGCGAGCTGCTCCCGGGCCCCGGCGAAGCCGGCCGGGTCGGGGACGCCGAAGGTCTCCTGGGGTGGGCGGTGGCGTTGGTCGTGCACGTACAGGCCGCACAGGACGCCGTCCGCGGCCACCAGGGTGAGGGGGCCGATGGGGGTGTCCACCACGGTGTGCGTGCGCTCGGAAGTGAGGTTCACGGGTCCACCCTGGCACCGGCGCGGGCCCGGGGCTGGCGGGTTTCGGACATGAGCGTCGCGGCCCGGCCACCCGGACGGGCTACGCCCCGGCCACCGTCTCCAGGCGCACCCCGGCGCGGTCGCCGTCGTCGCTGGCGATCGAGCGGCGCAGCGCCTCGTGCAGCGCGGTGGGCGTGAGCACCCCGGCGAAGCGGTCGCCGTCCAGGACCGCTATCCAGCCCGCGTCGTACTGGAGCATCGTGGCGAACGCCTGTTTGAGCGAAGCGCCCAGCGGCAGCCAGGCGTCCATGCGCCGGGCGTGGTCCCGCACGGTGCCGTGGCGCGCGGCCGCGGCGGTCGTCCCGGCCGCCAGCGCGTCGGCGCCGACCCAGCCGTGCAGCCCGTCCGCGTCGTCCAGGACGACGGCCCAGCGGGCGTCACAGGCGCGCAGCCGGGCGGCCGCCGCCTCCAGCGGGTCGTCCAGCGACACCACCGGCGGTTCCACCAGGTCGGCGCGCCCGATGGGCGTGACCGACAGCCGCTTCAGGCCCCGGTCGGCACCGACGAACTCGGCGACGTAGGGCGTCGCGGGGGCGCCCAGGAGGCGGGCGGGCGAGTCGAGCTGCTCGATGCGGCCCTCGCCGTAGACGGCGATGCGGTCGCCGAGGCGGACGGCCTCCTCGATGTCGTGCGTGACGAACAGCACCGTCTTGCGCATCTCGGACTGCAACCGCAGGAACTCGTTCTGCAGGTGCTCGCGCACCACCGGGTCGACCGCGCCGAACGGCTCGTCCATCAGCAGCACCGGCGGGTCGGCCGCCAGCGCGCGGGCCACGCCGACGCGCTGCCGCTGGCCGCCGGAGAGCTGGTCGGGGTAGCGGTGGCCGAACGTGCGCGGGTCCAGCCCCACCAGCTCCAGCAGCTCCGCCGCCCGGCGCCGGGCGGCGGCCCGCGAGCGGCCCAGCAGCACCGGCACCGTCGCGGTGTTGTCCAGCACCGTCTTGTGCGGGAAGAGGCCGACCTGCTGGATGACGTAGCCGATGCGCCGGCGCAGCTTCACCGGGTCACTCTCCGCGATGTCCCGGCCGTCCAGCAGGATGCGGCCCGAGGTGGGCTCGATCAGCCGGTTGACCATCTTCATCGTCGTCGTCTTGCCGCAGCCGGACGGGCCCACGAGGGTGACCAGCTCGCCGTCGCCGACCTCGAAGGACAGGTCGTCCACGGCGATCGTGCCGTCCGGGTAGCGCTTGGCCACGTGCTCGAATCGGATCATCCGCACCCTTCCCTCGCCCGCCATTGTGTCACCGCCCGGGGTTAGGGTCGCGGGGTGACGAGCGGTGCGGCGGAGCCGGCGGACTGTGTGGCCGCCAACGAGTGGATCTGCGCGGAGTACGTGCGGACGCGCGGTCCGGAGTTGGCCGAGGCCACGGTGCAGCACGTGTGGATCACCGTCACCTCGGTGGGCATCGCGCTGCTCGTCGCCTTCCCGCTGGCGCTCGCCGCCCGCCGCTGGCGCGCGGCCGCCGGCCCCGTGCTGGGGCTGACGACGGTGCTCTACACCATCCCCTCCCTGGCCATGTTCGCGCTGCTGCTGCCCGTGCTCGGGCTGTCGGCCGCCGTCGTCGTCACCGGCCTGGTGCTGTACTCGCTCACGCTGCTGGTGCGCAACATCCTCGCCGGGCTCGCGGGCGTGCCCGGGGAGGCCCGCGAGGCCGCCCGCGGCATGGGGTACGGGCCGGCCCGGCTGCTGTTCGGCGTGGAACTGCCGCTCGCGCTCCCCGGCATTCTGGCGGGCGTGCGCATCGCCACCGTCTCGGCCGTCTCGCTGACGACGGTCGGCGCGATCGTCGGCTACGGCGGGCTCGGCAACCTCATCTACAGCGGCATGAACTCCCTGTTCAAGCCGGAGGTGCTCACGGCGTCCGCGCTGTGCGTGGTGCTCGCCGTGGGCTTCGACGTGGCCCTGCTGGCGCTCCAGCGGCTGCTGACACCGTGGACGCCGGGCCGGCCGCGGCGCCCGGGCGGACTGCGCGCGCGCCTGCGTGGCCGCGCCCGGCTGGGGAAGGCGGCCTGACCGTGGGAGAGGTGGCCTGACATGGGCGTGCTGGCCGAGACCTGGGCCTGGCTGACCGACGGCGCCCACTGGAGCGGCGCCGGCGGGGTGTGGCAGCGCCTGGGCGAGCACCTGGTGCTGACCGGGCTGTGCCTGGCCGTCGCCTGCGCCGTCGCGCTGCCGCTCGCGCTGTGGCTCGGGCACATCGGCCGCGGCGGCGCGCTGGCCGTCAACCTCTCCAACGCCGGGCGGGCCGTGCCCACGTTCGCGGTGCTCGTCCTGCTCACCCTCACCCCGCTGAGCGAGTACGGCATGCTGCCGACCGTCATCGCGCTCGTGCTGTTCGCGGTGCCGCCGCTGCTCACCAACGCCTACGTCGGCATGCGCGAGGCCGACCGGGACGTCGTGGAGGCCGCGCGGGGCATGGGCATGTCGGCCGGCCAACTGCTGTGGCGCACCGAGCTGCCGCTGGCCTACCCGTTCATCATGACCGGCCTGCGCTCGGCCGCCGTGCAGATCGTGGCCACCGCGACGCTGGCCGCGCTGCCCGGCGGTGGCGGGCTCGGCCGCCTCATCACCGCGGGGTTCCGGCTGTACGACACGGCGCAGGTGGTGGCCGGCGCCGTCCTGGTCGCGTCGCTGGCGCTCGCCGTCGAGGGGCTGCTGGTCCTGCTCGACCGCGTCTGCGACCCGATGCGCGGCCGGACCCGGGCCGCCCGCGCGGCGTCGCCGTCCGCGCCGCCGCTCAAGGCCGCCCTGTGAGCTTCCCCCCTGTTCGCCGCCGACTTCGAGGAGCATTCCGATGAGCGTGAGACACCTGCGCCGTACCACCCGCCCGCGCGGCACCGCGCTGGCCGCCGCCGCCGTCCTGGCCGCCGCGCTGACCGCCTGCGGCGGCGGGGAGAGCCTGGAGGAGCAGGGCGGCGGGCCCTCCGGGGACGGCGGCAAGGGCAGCCTCGTCATCGGCTCGGCGAACTTCACCGAGTCCGAGGTGCTGGCCCAGCTCTACGCCCAGGTACTCGCCGACGCCGGATACGACACGCGCGTGCAGCAGCTCGCCAACCGCGAGCTGTACGAGCCGGCGCTGGAGGCCGGGGACATCGACGTCGTCCCCGAGTACGCGGCCACCCTCGCGGAGTTCCTCAACGCCCGGGTCAACGGGGCCGAGGCCGCCGCCGAGAACCCGGTGGCGTCCAACGACGCGCAGGAGACCGTCGCGGAGCTGCGCGAGCTGGCCGAGCCGCGCGGCCTCACGGTGCTCCCGCCCGGCGACGCGGTGAACCAGAACGCCTTCGCCGTCACCGCGGACTTCGCCCGGCGGCACGACCTGGCCACGCTGAGCGACGTCGGCGAGGCCGGGCTGGAGATCCGCCTCGCGGCCGGTGACGAGTGCCCCGAGCGTCCCTACTGCCAGCCGGGCCTGGAGGACACCTACGGCATCGACGTCACCGCGCTGGACCCCAAGGGCGTGGGCACCGTCCCCGCCAAGCAGTCCGTCGCCGACGGCGGGAACGACATGGTGCTCACCACGACCACGGACGCCACCCTGGAGCGGTTCGGCCTGGTGCTGCTGGAGGACGACAAGGGGTTGCAGAACGCGGACAACGTGCTGCCGGTCCTCAACACCGAGGACGCCGGGGACGAGGCGGTCACCGAGGCGCTCGACCGGCTGACCCGGGAGCTGACGACGGAGGACCTCACGGCACTGAACGGGCAGGTCGACGCGGAGCGCCGCAAGGCGGCCGACGTCGCCCGCGACTACCTGGAGGAGCACGACCTGGTGGGCTGAGCCGCGCGCCCGGAGACCGGCACGCGCCCGGCGCGGGTCCCACGGCCCCGCGCCGCCGGACCGGTGGCCGGGCGCGGAGGCACGCGGCCCGTGCGGCCGGACGGCGCGGGGCGCGCGCTCGCGGCGGGCCGGTCGGCGCGGTGGTCGCGCGGCCCCGGACACGGGGCGTGCGGGGGGCCGGAGGACGCCGGGCGCGGCGGTGCGGGGGCGCGGCGCGCCCGGTCGGTCGCGGGCACGTGCGTGTCCGGAGAACGCCCCTCGGCCAGCGCGGTCGGGGCGGGGGAGCGCGCCCCGACCGGCCCCCGGGACGGGGCCAAAGCGGGCCGGGGCCTCCCGGCGGCACGCCACGCACGGTAAATTCCGGGCCATGCCACAAGGACGTCACCGGCAGGCCCCACCCCTGCACCGGATGCTCGCACCGGCGGCGCTGGCCGTCACCGCGCTGGCCTGCGCGGGCGGCGCCTGGCTGACCGGTGACGAGAGCTGGCCCCCGGCCCTGGCGACCGGCGCCGCGCTCGCCGCGGCGGCGGGCGCCGTGCTGCTGCGCCGCTGGGACCGCGAGGCCGGGCGCCGGCTCGGCGAGGCCCAGGCCGAGCGCCGCGGCCTGGAGTGGCGGGTGGAGGAGCGCTACGCCGAGCTGGAGGGCGAGCTGGAGGAGGTCCGCGAGTCCCGGGGCGCGCTCCAGGGCGCGCTGCGTGCCCAGCGCGAGGCGTTCGAGCGGCTGCGCACCGAGCACGCCGCGCTGCTGCGCCGCTACGCGCACGCCGAGACCGACCGCGCCTCCGCGCTGGAGGGGCGCCGCCAGCTCGCCCTCGCCGCGGCCGAGCCGGCCCGGGCGCTGCCCCCGGGGCGGCCCGCCGCACTGAGCGCGGAGGCGTTCCGCCGGGCCAACGCGGCGCTGGACCGGCTGGGCGCGGCCGGGGGCGACCAGGCCGCCGGGGAGCGCGGGCGCGGCTTCGACTACTTCGCCGCCGGCGCCCCGCCCGCCCCGTCGGGCGCAGAGGCCCCGTCCGGCCCCGCCGCCCCGTCCGGCCCCGCCGCCCCGTCCGGCCCCGCCGCCCCGTCCGGCCCCGCCGCCCCGTCCGGCGCGCCGGGGCCCCGCCGCGCCGCGCCGGTCATCGAGCTCGCCGAGCGCGGGGAGGCCGCCGGGCCCGCCCGCGACCGCCGGATCTCCTGAGCCCCGTCCGGCGGCGCGCGGCCCGCGCCTACTTGTCGATGTCGCCGACGACGAAGAAGAACGAGCCGAGGACGGCCACCATGTCGGCGACGAGCGTGCCCGGCAGGAGCTCGGTGAGGGCCTGGATGTTGTTGTACGACGCCGAGCGCAGCTTGAGCCGGTACGGGGTCTTCTCGCCCTTGGAGACCAGGTAGTAGCCGTTGAGCCCGAGCGGGTTCTCGGTCCACGCGTACGTCGCGCCCTCCGGGGCCTTGAGCACCTTGGGCAGACGCTGGTTGACCGGCCCGGGCGGCAGCTCCGCGAGGCGGTCCAGGCAGGCGTCGGCGAGGTCGAGCGCGTTGTGGGTCTGGCCGAGCAGGACCTCGAACCGGGCGAGGCAGTCACCGGCCTCGCGGGTGACGACGCGCAGGGTCCCGGCCAGCTCCGGGTAGGCGAGGTAGGGCTCGTCGCGCCGCAGGTCGAAGTCGACGCCGGAGGCGCGCGCGATCGGGCCGCTGACGCCGTAGGCGTGCACCGCCTCCGGGCGCAGCACGCCGACCCCGCGGGTGCGGGCGCGGAAGATCTCGTTGCCGAGCACGAGGTCGTCGTAGACGTGCATGCGCGAACGCACCGCCGCGACGGCCGCCCGCGTCCGCCCGAGCCAGCCCGCGGGCAGGTCCTCCTTGAGCCCGCCGACGCGGTTGAACATGTAGTGCATCCGCCCGCCGGACAGCTCCTCCATGACGTGCTGGAGGTCCTCGCGCTCGCGGAACGCGTAGAACATGGGCGTGATGCCGCCCAGCTCCAGCGGGTAGGAGCCGAGGAACATCAGGTGGTTGAGGACCCGGTTCAGCTCGGCGAGGAGCGTGCGCAGCCACACCGCGCGCTCGGGCACCTCCATGCCGAGCATGCGCTCGACGGCCAGGACGACGCCCAGTTCGTTGGAGAAGGCCGACAGCCAGTCGTGCCGGTTGGCCAGCACGATGATCTGCCGGTAGTCGCGGGCCTCGAACAGCTTCTCCGCCCCGCGGTGCATGTAGCCGACGACGGGCTCGGCGGCGCTGATCCGCTCGCCGTCCAGCACCAGGCGCAGCCGCAGGACACCGTGGGTCGAGGGGTGCTGCGGCCCGATGTTGAGCACCATGTCCGTGCTCTCGGCCGCGCCTCCGATGCCGACGGTCGTCTCAGTCATGGGCCAAGTCTGACAGCTTCGGGCCGCCCCGGTGCCGTCCGCCTACCCTGGACGCATGCAGCAGCGATCAGGGGGCGGGCCGGACGCCGCGGACGGACCGGCAGCGGACGCGCCGGAGCACTGGCGGGGCGTGGAGCGGGGGTTGCTGCGCATGCGGCGCACGGTCCTGCTGACGACGACGGGCGTGCTGACGCTCGGCACGGCCGCCGCGCTGGGGCTGCCGCTCGGCCCGGGGTGGGCGCTGCCCGCTCTGGTGTGGCCCGCGACGGCCGCCTGGGGCTGGTTCGCGCTGGGCCGCAACTGGCGCTCGTGGCGCTACGTCGAACGCGACGACGACCTGCTCATCAGCCGCGGCGTGCTGTGGCGGGAGCTGACCGTCGTCCCGTACGGGCGCATGCAACTGGTGGAGGTCACCTCCGGGCCGCTGGAGCGCCGGTACGGGCTGGCCCGGCTCCAGCTCCACACCGCCGCCGCCACCACGGACGCGGCCATTCCCGGGCTCCTCCCCGCCGAGGCGGAGCGGCTGCGCGACCGGCTCACGGAGCTGGGCGAAGCCCGCTCGGCGGGCCTGTGACGTCCGCGCCGGGGCCGGGCCCGGAGCCGCGGCACGAGGGGCGCCCGCAGCCGCAGCCGGAGCCGGAGCGGCGGACGCCGGCGGAGGCGCCCGAGGACGCGGGGGCGGGGCCGCAGCCGGGTCCGCTGGAGCGGGAGCGGGTCGCCCCGGCCGAGGGGCGGCGGCTGCACCCGGTCACGCCGTGGCGGCGCGCGTGGGCGCCCATCGCGGCCATGGTCGTCTTCTCCGCCCAGGACTACCAGCGCACCCGCGAGTGGTTCGAGCACCTGACGCTCGGCTGGCTGCTGGCCGCGTTCGCCGTGGTCGTGCCCCTGGCCGCCGCGTACGGGTTCCTGTCCTGGTGGGCGACGTACTACGCGGTCACCGACACCGAGCTGCGCATCCGCACCGGGCTGGTGTTCCGGCGCGTGGCGCACCTGCGGCTGGACCGCATCCAGGCGGTGGACGTCTCGCGTCCGCTGCTGGCCCGCGTGGTGGGCGTGGCCAAGCTCAAGCTGGACGTCGTCGGCACCAGCGCCAAGGACGAGCTGGCCTTTCTCGGCGAGGCCGACGCCGTCGCGCTGCGCGCGGAGCTGCTGGCCCGGGCGGCCGGGATCGCCCCGGAGGCCGCGCCCCGGGCGGGCGAGGCGCCGGAGCGGGAGCTGCTGCGGGTACCGCCGGGCATGCTGACCGTCGGCCTGCTGCTCATGGGCACCGGCTGGGGCTTCCTGCTGGCGCTCCTGGTCGGCCCGCTGGCGCTGTGGTGGTTCAGCGGCAGCCTGGCGGCCGCCGTGGCCACGGGGCTGCCGATGGCCGGCGCCGCCTGGAAGTCGACGGTCGGCCGCTACCTGAACGAGTACGACTGGAAGGTGGCCGAGTCCCCCGACGGCGTCCGGGTCGACCACGGGCTGCTCAACCGCGAGCACGCCACCGTCCCGCCGGGGCGGGTGCAGAGCGTGCGGCTGCGCGAGCCGCTGCTGTGGCGGCGCCGGGGCTGGGTGCGCGTGGAGCTGGCGGTGGCGGGCGGCGGCGCCGGGGAGACGCCGACGGTGCTGCTGCCGGTGGCCGAGCGGGCCGTGGCGGCCCGGGTGCTGGCGCGCGTGCTGCCCGGGGTGGACGTGGCCGAGGCGGTGCGCGTCGCGGCGGGCGTGCCCCGGCGCGGCCGGTTCGCGGTGCCGGTGTGGTGGCGCGGCTACGGGCACGGGGTGACGGCGTCGGCCTTCGTCACCCGGCACGGCCGTCTCACCCGGGTGCACGAGCTGGTGCCGCACGCCAAGGTGCAGAGCGTGCGGCTCACCCAGGGCCCCTGGCAGCGCCGCCTGCGCCTGGCCGACGTGCACGTCGACCACGGTGCGAACGGCTCCACGGCCGCCCGCCTACGCGACGCCGACGAGGCGCGCGACGTCGTCGCCGCCCAGGCGGACCGCTCCCGCACCGGTCGGCACGCGGCCCGCCCGGAGCGCTGGCTCACCTGACCGGCGCGGCCACCGCGGGCGGCGGCGCTCGCCGGGCGCTCACCGGCAGGCAGCCGGGCGCCGCCGGGGACGCAGCCGCCGCCGCCACCGGGCCCGGGGCGCGCGCCGCCCCCACTCCGGGCGGCGCGTCTCCCGGGCGGCGTCGGCCAGCTCGCGCAGGGCGCGCCAGTCGTGCGCGCCGGGTGCGGGCGGCCAGGAGTCGACGTCGCCCCGCTGGGCGGCGCGGTACAGGGCCAATGTGTACTCGGCGTGGAAGCTCATGGACTCGACGGTGCGCCGCCTGCGGACCCGGCGGCACGCCGATTGACGGAACCGCTCAATCGACGCCGGGCCCGCGCCCCGCGGCGGGCACGATGGGTCCATGAGCGTCGTCATCGACATCACCTCGCTGCCGCGCGAACGCGTGCTGTTCGCGCCCTCCCCGCTGGCCGAGCTCGGCGTGGCCCTGCACGCGCTCGCCGAGCCCGCGCACCACCCCGGCCTGCACGGCTGGACGACGACGACCGCCGCCGCGCTCAAGCCCGACCTCGCCGGGCGGCTGGCCGAGGCGGACTTCCTGTGGCGCTCCACGATCTCGGACATCCTGCTGCCCCACCAGAGCGTGCCCGGCGCGACGCTCACCGAGGAGCTGGACGCGGTCGACGAGATGGACGACGAGCGGTACGTGTCCGCCGCGCTGGAGATCAGTTGCTCCGTCGACTACGGCCGCGGCGGACCCTCGCCGCTGGTGGACGCGGCCGCCGGGGAACGGGCCCTGGAGCGGGCCGCCGCCCGCGGACCGCGCCAGCTCGACTTCGTCCAGCACCTGCTGGCCGACCCGCCGGCGGTGCGAGCCTGGATCCGGTGCCTGCTGGAAGACTGCGAGCAGGCGTTCTTCGCCGACCTCTGGCAGCGCGTGCGCGGCCAGCTCGCGGCCGACGCGCGGCACAAGGGCGAGCTGCTGCGGCACAAGGGGCTGGCCGCCGCGCTCGCCGCCGTCTCCCCGGTGGTGGCGCTGCGGCAGGACGCCCACGGCGAGAGCATCGTCGTCGACAAGCTGGCCGATGGGCGGACGACGGCGACGGACCCGGCCGTCGGCCCCGGCGTCACGCTGGTGCCCACGGCGCTCGGCTGGCCGCACCTGCTGGTGCTGCACGCGCCCGGCTGGCGTCCGGTGATCCAGTACTCGGCGGCCGGGTCGGACGTGCGGCCGGGGCCGGAGTCGGCCGAGCTGATGGAGCGGCGGCTGGAGGCGCTCGCCCACCCGGTGCGGGTGCGCATGTGCCGCTTCCTGGCCCGGGCGCCGTACACGACGGGGGAGCTGGCCGCGGGGCTGGCGATCACCGCGCCGGAGGTCTCGCGGCACCTGCGGACGCTGCGGGCGGCCGGTCTGCTCACCACGCGCCGCCACGGCCGCTACGTGCAGCACCAGCTCGACGTGGCCCGCACCGCGCGGCTGGGCAGCGACTTCCTGGAGGCCGTGCTCCGCTGACCCGCCGCCCGGGCGGGGCCGTGCGGGCTCACGCTCCGCCGGCGCGCACCAGCCCCGTCTCGTAGGCCAGGACGACCGCCTGGACGCGGTCGCGCAGGCCCAGCTTGGTGAGGATGCGGCCGACGTGGGTCTTGACCGTCGCCTCCGAGAGCACCAGGTGGGCGGCGATCTCTCCGTTCGACATGCCCTGCGCCACCAGCAGCAGCACCTGCCGCTCGCGGTCGGTGAGCCGGTCCAGCTCCGGGTGGCGCTCCGGCTCCTGCGCGCTGGGCAGCATCGGCGAGAAGCGGTCGATGAGCCGCTTGGTGGTGGACGGCGCGACGACGGCGTCCCCGCTGTGCACCGCCCGGATCGCGGACAGCAGCTCGGCGGGCGGCACGTCTTTCAGCAGGAAGCCGCCGGCCCCGGCCTTGAGCGCGGCGAACGCGTACTCGTCCAGGTCGAAGGTGGTCAGGATGAGCACGCGGGGGTCGCCGGGGCCGCCCGCGCCCTCCTGGCAGATGCGCCGGGTCGCCTCGACGCCGTCCATGACCGGCATGCGGATGTCCATCAGCACCACGTCGACGGCGGTGCTCCGCAGCGTCTCCAGCGCCTCCGCGCCGTCCCCGGCCTCGGCGGCGACGGCCATGTCGGGCTGGGCGTCGAGCACCATGCGGAAGCCGGTGCGCAGCAACGCCTGGTCGTCGACGAGCATCAGGCGGACGGTCATGGGGCCCTCTTCTCGAACGGTCGTGGATCGTGCGGATGGTGCGTGTGGTGTGTGTGGTGCTTGTGGTGCGGGTGGGCGGGGCTGGGCGGTGCCGCTCCGGCCACCGGGGTCAGGTCCGGCCGGCCAGCGGAAGGCGGGCGCTGATCCGGAAGCCGCCGCCGGGCCGCGGGCCGGCCTCCAGCCGCCCCCCGACCATGCCGACGCGCTCGCGCATGCCGATCAGCCCGTGCCCGAGCCCGTCGGCACCGCCCTCCTCGTACAGCTCCGCCTGCGCGCCGCGCCCGTCGTCCTCGGCCAGCAGGTCCAGCTCGTCGGAGCCGTAGGTGAGCAGCACCCGGGCCCCGGCCTCCGGACCGCCGTGCTTGCGGGTGTTGGTCAGCGCCTCCTGCACGATGCGGTAGGCGGTCAGCTCCACGCCGCTGGGCAGCGGCCGCGGGGTGCCCTCGACGTGGAAGTCCACCGTCAGGCCGGTGCCGCGCACCTGCTCGACCAGCTCGGCGAGCTGCTCCACGCCCGGCTGCGGCACGTACTCGCCCCCGTCCCCGTCCTCGCTGCTGCGCAGCACGCCCAGCAGGCGGCGCATCTCGGCCAGCGCCTGCCGGCCGGTGCCGGAGATCGTCTCCAGCGCCTGCCGGGTCTGCTCCGGCGCGGTGTCCAGCACGTAGGCGGCGCCGTCCGCCTGCACCACCATGACGGACACGTTGTGCGCCACCACGTCGTGCAGCTCGCGCGCGATGCGGGCCCGCTCGGCGGCGACGGCCACCTTCGCCTGCGCCTCCCGCTCCCGCTCCAGCCGGGCCGCGCGCTCCTCCAACTGCACGTAGTAGGCGCGCCGGGTGCGCAGCGAGTCGCCCAGCACCCAGGCCAGCAGGAAGCAGACGGTCAGGAAGACGGTGCCGACCACGTCGCTGAAGGTGCTGGACCCCTCGCCGCCGGGGAAGAGGAAGAGCGTGGCGAGCGTCGGCGCGACGAAGGCGCCCACCAGGGCCGAGCGCGACGCCCAGCGCACCCGCCCGGAGGCGGCGGTGAAGACGATCACGAGCATCGCGAAGTCCGGGACGACCGCGAAGACGCCCACGGCGAGCTGGGCCACGCCCGCGGCCCCGGCCGCCACCAGCATCCACTCCGGCCAGCGCCGCCGCAGCCACACCACCGCGCACAGGGTCATCGAGATCGGCACGGCGGAGAGCACCTGCCAGCGCTCCAGGCGGGTGTACGGGCCCGCCGACGCCTCGCTCACCAGCCACAGCGCGGACATCAGCAGCAGGCAGGCGGCCCAGAAGCCGTCCACCCACATGGGATGTCTGCGGAGGAACTCGTAGAGCCGGTGCACGTAACCCAGCGTAAACAGATGTTGCGCCCTTCGGGTCAACCGGAGGGCCGATCCGTGCGCGGTCCGCCTAGTCCCCAGGGTGGACGCGGGGTGGGACCAGGTCGCGACGGGCCTACCGTGGGCGGCGTGAGCGAGCACTTCGACGGCGGCCCGGACGGCGGCCACGACGGCGGCCCGGACGGCGGCCACGGCGGCGGCCCGGGCGGCGGCCACGGCGGCGGGACCGGCGGTGGGGCCGGCCGCTGCGGCCCGGCCCCCGGCGGCTTCACCGGCTGGCGGGAGGCCACCGAGCGCGCGCTGTACGGGCCGGACGGCTTCTTCGTGCATGAGGCGCCCGGCGCGCACTTCCGCACCTCCGTGCACGCCTCGCCGCGGTACGCCGAGGCCGTCGCCGCACTGCTGTGCCGGGTGGACGCCGCGCTCGGCCGCCCCGCGCCGCTGGCGCTGGTGGACGTCGGCGCGGGCCGCGGCGAGCTGCTGACCGGTGTGCTGGCCGCCCTGCCCGCCGACGTCGCCCGGCGGGTCCGCCCGGTCGCCGTCGAGCGCGCGGCCCGCCCGGCCGGACTCGACCCCCGGGTGCGGTGGCGCGCGCGGGTGCCCCGGGGCCTGCGCGGGCTGCTCTTCGCCAACGAGTGGCTGGACAACGTGGCCTGCGAGGTGGCCGAGACCGACTCCGACGGGCGCTGGCGCCGTGTGCTCGTCCGCGCCGACGGCGCCGAGCGGCTCGGGCCGCCGGTGGCCGGGGCGGACGCGCGGTGGCTGGCGCGCTGGTGGCCCGCGGGCCCGGAGCCGGGGCTGCGCGCGGAGATCGGACGGCCCCGGGACGCCGCCTGGCGCCGCGCGGTCGGCGCGCTCGACGCCGGGCTCGCCGTCGCCGTCGACTACGCGCACACCGCCGCCGACCGGCCGCCGTTCGGCACGCTCACCGGCTACCGCGCCGGGCGGGCGGTGCCCCCGGTGCCGGACGGCTCCCGCGACGTCACCGCCCACGTCGCGCTCGACGCCTGCGCGGGCCCCGGCGCGCTGCTGCTGTCCCAGCGCACGGCGCTCACCCGGCTGGGGGTGGCCGCCGGGCGTCCGCCGCTCGCGCTGGCCCGCACCGACCCGGCCGGGTACGTGCGGGCGCTCGCCCGCGCCGGCGAGGCGGCCGAGCTGCTGGACGCCACGGGCCTGGGCGCCCACCACTGGCTGAGCGAGCCCGTCGCCATCCCCGACCCCCTGGCCGGACCCGGCGCCCCGGGTGCGCGGGGCGCGGGCCGGGCCGGTCAGGACGGGGGGCGGGTCACAGGCGGGTGAGGAAGTCGGTGACGGCGGAGTGGACGTCGGCCTCCGTCCAGGCGAGGCCGGGGGCGTCGACGGTGCACTCGGTCATCGCCGCGCCGGGCACGCCGTCCCGGTCCCGCCAGCGGCCGAACAGGGCCGTGCCGCTCTCCTCGGCCTGGCGCACCGAGGCCTCGTCGAGCACGTCGGCCGGGTAGGGCAGCCACACCTGGAACTGGTGGGTGTGCGGCTCCTCGGGCAGCACCGCGTACCAGGGCGGTCCACCGGCCGCCCCGAACGCGGTGTGCAGCGCGGCCGCCACCCGTCTGGCCTGCGCCACGTACGCGGGCAGCCGCGGCAGCTCGCGCTCCAGCCCGGCCAGCGCGGTGACGGCGGCCGGCCACTGCTGGAAGAGCTGGCCGCCGTACCGGTGCCGCCACACCCGGGCCTCGGCGGCGACGTCCTCCGGCCCGGCGACGGCGGCCCCGGACAGGCCGCCCAGCGACTTGTAGAACGACACGTACACCGAGTCGGCGAGCTCCGCGATCTCCGCCAGCGGACGCCCGAACCACGTCGCGCACTCCCACAGCCGCGCCCCGTCGACGTGCACCACGGCGTCCCGCTCGCGGGCGGCGGCCACCGTGTCCGTCAGCTCCTCCCACGTCGGCAGCCGGAACCCGGCGTCGCGCAGCGGGAGCTCCAGCGCGAGCGTGCCGAAGGGCTCCGGCACCGCCCGCACGTCCTCCGCCGTGACCGGCCGCTCGCCGCCGCCCACCGGCACGGGGTGCAGGCCGCTCAGCCGGCTCAGCGCGTCCCGCTCGTGCCGCACCGGGTGGGCCAGCGGGTGCAGGCCGACGGCGAGGCTGCCGGTCCGGCCCGCCCAGCAGCGCAGCACCGCCTGCTGGGCCATCGTCCCCGTGGGGAACCAGACGGCGGCGGGCTTGCCCAGCAGACCGGCGACCCGCTCCTCGACGGCTTCGACCACCCCGTTCCCGTAGAGGTCCGTCCACCCCTCGGCCACCCCGGCGGCCTCCAGCGCGGCGCCCACGTCCGCCAGCCGCTCCGCCAGCGGCCGCACCAGCCCGGCGGACAGCTTGCGCCCCGCCGCCCGCCAGGCCGCCAGCCGCCGCTCGGCCATCGCTTCGGCATCCGTCCCGGCGTCCGTCCCGGCATCCGTCCCGGCGTCCGTCCCGGCGTCCGTCCCGGCATCCACCGCCTCGTCGGCCCTCGCCTCGTCGGCCCTCGCGCTGTCGTCGCTCGCGTCGTCACTCATCCCGGCATCCTCACACCCGCCCGCCGCCGCCGTCCGCCCCTCGGCGCGACGGGGCTCCGGTCCACGATCCGGGCGCTTCCGCCGGGGCGCGCGGCGCCAGCGTCTAGCATGAGAGGCGACGTCCGGTACCGAACCCGCGGACTGGAACGGAAGGCACGAAAGCCCGTGAACGAACAGCCCGCTCCGCGCGGCGCCCAGGAGCGCCCCGCGCGACTGCGCGTGGGCGTGGTCGGCGCCGGCCGCGTGGGCCCCGCGCTCGCCGCCGCCCTCGCGCTGGCCGGACACCGCCCGGTCGCCGCCTCCGGGGTGTCGGACGCCTCCCGGCGTCGCGCCGCCGAACTGCTGCCCGGCGTGCCCCTGCTCGACCCGGCCGACGTGCTCGCCCGCGCCGAACTGGTGCTGCTCACCGTCCCGGACGACGCCCTCCCCGGCCTCGTCGCGGGGCTCGCGGAGACCGGCGCCGTCCGCCCCGGCCAGCTCCTCGTGCACACCTCCGGGCGGTACGGCACGGCCGTGCTGGACCCGGCGCTGCGCGCGGGCGCCCTGCCGCTCGCGCTGCACCCGGTGATGACGTTCACCGGCACCGGCGTGGACGTGCAGCGGCTGGCGGGGTGCGCGTTCGGCGTGACGGCGCCCGAGGAGCTGCGGCTGGCGGCCGAGGCGCTGGTGATCGAGATGGGCGGCGAGCCGGAGTGGGTGGCCGAGGAGGCTCGGCCGCTGTACCACGCGGGGCTGGCCCTGGGCGCGAACTACCTGGTGACGCTGGTCGCGCAGGCCGAGGAGCTGCTGCGCGCGTCCGGCGTCGCCGCCCCCGACCGGATGCTCGGGCCGCTGCTGGGCGCCGCGCTGGACAACGCGCTGCGCTCCGGGGACGCCGCGCTCACCGGGCCCGTCGCCCGGGGCGACGCGCGGACCGTGGCCGCCCACCTGGCCGAGCTGCGCCGCCACGCCCCGCACATGGTCTCCGGCTACGTGGCGATGGCCCGCACCACCGCCGACCGGGCGCTGGCCCACGGGCTGCTCAGGCCGGAGCTGGCCGAGGACCTGCTGGACGTCCTGTCGGACGCCGCGCCGGGAGCGGCCGGAACCGACGGAGGACCCCGATGACGCCCAGCCCCCCGCCCGCCGGGCCCCGCCTACTGCGCACCGCCGCCGAGCTGCGCGCCGAGCCCCGCCCGGGCGCCGAGCCCCGCCCGGGCGCCCGGCGCGCCGTCGTCATGACGATGGGCGCCCTGCACGCCGGGCACGCCGAGCTCGTCCGCGCCGCGCGGGCGCGGGTGGGCCCGGCCGGGCAGGTGGTGGTGACGGTGTTCGTCAACCCGCTGCAGTTCGGCGCGGGCGAGGACCTGGACCGCTACCCGCGCACCCTGGACGCCGACCTGGAGGTCGCGGCGGCGGCGGGCGCCGACGTGGTCTTCGCCCCGTCCGTGGCCGAGGTCTACCCCGGCGGGGAGCCGCGGGTGCGGATCTCCGCGGGCCCGACGGGGGAGCGGCTGGAGGGCGCGCACCGGCCCGGCCACTTCGACGGCATGCTCACCGTCGTCGCGAAGCTGCTGCACCTGACCGCGCCCGACGTCGCGCTGTACGGGGAGAAGGACGCGCAGCAGCTCGCGCTCATCACCCGCATGGTGCGGGACCTGAACTTCCCCGTGGAGATCGCCGGCGTGCCGACCGTGCGCGAGCCGGACGGGCTGGCGCTCTCCAGCCGCAACCGCTACCTCGCCCCGCACGAGCGCCGCACCGCGCTGGCGCTCTCGCGCGCGCTGTTCGCCGCCCGCGACCGGATGACGGCCGAGTCCGCGCTGCGGGCCCGTGCCGAGGCCGCCGGGGCCCACCAGGGCCGGGCGGCGGCGCTGGCGAAGGTGGGCGAGTCGCGCGCGTCGGCGGACGCGCACGCGCTCGCCCACGCGCACGGCCGCCCGTCGGCCGCCCTGGCCGCCGCGCGGACGGTGCTGGAGGAGGCCGGCCGCCGGCTGGAGGTGGACTACCTCGCCCTCGTCGACCCGGTGGACTTCACCGACGTCGGCGACGGCCACACCGGCGAGGCGGTGCTCGCCGTCGCCGCCCGGGTCGGCACCACCCGGCTCATCGACAACATCCGCCTCTGCTTCGGGGGCCCTACCGGAGCGACCCCATGAACCTCGCGCCCGCCACCCACGCCCCCGGCATACGCCTGGCCGCCCCGCTGCCGAGCTGGGCGATCGAGGCGGACGTCGTCGTGGTCGGCTCCGGCGTGGCCGGACTGACGGCGGCCCTGCGCTGCGCCGCCGCGGGCCGCACCGCCGTCATCGTCACCAAGACCGACCTGGGCGAAGGCTCCACCCGGTGGGCCCAGGGCGGCATCGCCGCCGCGCTGGGCGAGGGCGACAGCCCCGAGCAGCACCTGACCGACACGCTCACCGCGGGCGCCGGGCTGTGCGACGAGGACGCCGTGCGCACCCTGGTCACCGAGGGCCCGGCCGCCGTGCGCCGCCTCATCGCCGCCGGAGCCGTCTTCGACACCGCGCCGGAGACCGGGCGGATCGCGCTGACCCGCGAGGGCGGCCACCACCGGCGCCGCATCGCGCACGCGGGCGGCGACGCCACCGGCGCGGAGATCTCCCGCGCCCTGCTGGACGCCGTCCGCGCCGCCGGCATCCGCACCGTCGACCACGCGCTCGTGCTGGACCTGCTGCGGGACGCCGCGGGGCGCGCCGCCGGCGTCACCCTGCACGTGATGGGCGAGGGCCGGCACGACGGGGTCGGCGCCGTGCACGCCCCGGCCGTGGTGCTCGCCACCGGGGGCATGGGCCAGGTCTTCTCGGCCACCACCAACCCGGCCGTCTCCACCGGCGACGGCGTGGCCCTCGCGCTGCGCGCCGGCGCGGAGGTCAGCGACCTGGAGTTCGTCCAGTTCCACCCCACCGTGCTCTACCTGGGGCCGGGCGCGCGCGGCCAGCAGCCGCTGATCTCGGAGGCGGTGCGCGGCGAGGGCGCCCACCTGGTGGACGCCGACGGCGTGCGGTTCATGACCGGGCAGCACGAGCTGGGCGAGCTCGCGCCGCGCGACATCGTCGCCAAGGGCATCATGCGCCGCTGCCGGGAGCGCGGCACCGACCACGTGTTCCTCGACGCCCGGCACTTCGGCGCGGCGATGTGGGGCGAGCGCTTCCCCACCATCCTCGCCGCCTGCCGCGCCCACGGCATCGACCCGGTGACGCGGCCGATCCCGGTCGCCCCGGCCGCGCACTACGCCTCCGGCGGCGTCCGCACCGACCTGCGCGGGCGCACCACGGTGCCGGGCCTGTACGCGTGCGGGGAGGCCGCCTGCACCGGCGTGCACGGCGCCAACCGGCTCGCGTCCAACTCGCTGCTGGAGGGCCTGGTCTTCGCCGAGCGCATCGCGGAGGCGATCACGGCCCCCGACACGGCGGCTCCCGCGGCGGCTCCCGCGGGCGGCGCCGCCGGGGACGGGCACCCGGGTCCGCTGACCGTCGCCCACCGCACGACGCCGCTGCTGCCGCCCGGCGCCCGCACCGCGGTGCAGCGCGTCATGACCCGCGGCGCGGGCGTCCTGCGCTCGGCGGCCAGTCTCGCGGAGGCCGCCGACGCGCTGGCCGCGCTGCCCCGCGCCGCCGCCGACGAGCCCGCCGCCCCGGGCACGGAGGCGTGGGAGGCCACCAACCTCCACCTGGTGGCCTCCGTGCTCGTCGCGGCCGCCCGGCGGCGCGCGGAGACCCGCGGCTGTCACTGGCGCGAGGACCACCCCGACCGCGACGACGCCCACTGGGCCCGCCACCTCGTCGTCACCCTCGACCCCGACGCCCGCCCCGGCGCCGCCGGAGCCGACGCCGCGCCCGCCCTCACCCTCCGCCCCACCGACACGACCGGTTTCCCGCCGGTCGACCCCGCCGCCCTCCAGGAGTAGCCGTGACAGCCCCCGACGACCCCCGCACGACCGTAGACCTGCCGCTCCTCCAGATCGGCGGCCCCGACGCCGGCGGCGGCTGCGGAGACGGCTGCGGCTGCGGCGACGCGTCCTTCGCCGAGTCCGACGAGTCCGCCGGGGAGGCCGGACTCGACCCGCTGGAGTGCGGCCTGGACCCCGACCTCGCCGCGCTGCTGACCGCCGCCGGCCTCGACCCCGTGCAGGTGGAGGACATCGCGCACCTGGCCATCGAGGAGGACCTCGACCACGGTGTGGACGTCACCACCGTCGCCACCATCCCCGAGGACGCGGTGGCCGCGGGCGACTTCACCGCGCGCGAGGCGGGCGTCGTCGCGGGCCTGCGGGTCGCCGAGGCGGTGCTCTCGGTGGTCTGCACCGACGCGTTCGAGGTCGAGCGGCACGTCGAGGACGGCGACCGGGTGGCGGCGGGCACGAAGCTGCTGACGGTGCGCACCCGCACCCGCGACCTGCTCACCGGCGAGCGCAGCGCGCTGAACCTGCTGTGCCGGCTCTCGGGCATCGCCACCGCCACCCGCGCGTGGGCCGACGCGCTGGCCGGCACGCGGGCCCGGGTCCGCGACACCCGCAAGACGACGCCGGGGCTGCGCGCGCTGGAGAAGTACGCCGTGCGCTGCGGCGGCGGCGTCAACCACCGGTTCTCGCTGTCGGACGCCGCGCTGATCAAGGACAACCACGTCGTCGCGGCGGGCGGCGTCGCCGCCGCCTTCCGGGCCGTGCGCGAGGAGTTCCCCAACCTGCCGATCGAGGTCGAGGTCGACCGCCTGGACCAGCTCGAACCGGTGCTCGCCGAGGGCGCCGACCTGATCCTGCTGGACAACTTCGACCCCGAGCGGACCGCCGAGGCCGTCGCCCTCGTCGCGGGCCGGGCCGCGCTGGAGTCCTCCGGGCGGCTGACGCTGGACAACGCCGCCGCCTACGCCGCCACGGGCGTGGACTACCTGGCCGTCGGCGCGCTCACCCACTCCGCCCCCATCCTCGACATCGGCCTGGACCTGCGCGACGGAACCGGGGAGTGAGCCATGCTGCTGACGATCGACGTCGGGAACACCCACACCGTCCTCGGCCTCTTCGACGGTGAGGAGATCGTCGAGCACTGGCGCATCTCCACCGACGCCCGCCGCACCGCGGACGAGCTGGCGGTGCTGCTCCAGGGACTGATGGGCATGCACCCGCTGCTGGGCATGGAGCTGGGCGAGGGCATCGAGGGCATCGCCATCTGCTCCACCGTCCCCTCGGTGCTGCACGAGCTGCGCGAGGTCACCCGGCGCTACTACGGCGACATCCCCGCCGTCCTGGTCGAGCCCGGCGTGAAGACCGGCGTGCCGGTGCTCACCGACCACCCCAAGGAGGTCGGCGCCGACCGCATCGTCAACTCCGTCGCCGCCGTGGAGCTGTACGGCGGCCCGTGCGTGGTGGTGGACTTCGGCACCGCGACGACGTTCGACGCGGTCTCCGCGCGCGGCGAGTACGTCGGCGGCGTCATCGCCCCCGGCATCGAGATCAGCGTCGAGGCGCTCGGCGTGCGCGGGGCGCAACTGCGCAAGATCGAGCTGGCCCGCCCGCGCTCGGTGATCGGCAAGAACACGGTCGAGGCGATGCAGTCCGGCATCCTGTACGGCTTCGCGGGCCAGGTGGACGCCGTCGCCGAGCGCATGGCCCGGGAGCTGACGGCGCCCGGCGGCGACCCGGACGACGTCACCGTCATCGCCACCGGCGGGCTCGCGCCCATGGTGCTGGGGGAGTCCTCGGTCATCGACGAGCACGAGCCCTGGCTCACCCTCGTCGGCCTGCGGCTGGTCTACGAGCGCAACGCCTCCCGCCTGTGAGCCGGGCCCCGTCCGGGCGGACGCGGCCTTGGGCGCGGCGGGCGCCGGCCCGGAACGGGGCTCGGCGCGGCTCCGGGCGAGGTGGCCGGGGCGGAGTGGGGCCGCACGGGCGCGCCGTCGGGGCATTTCGTCCGTTTAGCACTTAAAGTCGCACTATGCCCACGCCACATGGTTCCCGAGGCGGCATGGCGTTCAGCGCGGAGGAGCTGTGCGTGCTCCGCCGTGCCCTCGCCTGTGCCCTCCAGTCCGCCGCACTCCCGGCCCAGGAGATCCGGGAGTGCCTCCACCTCGCCCTGGCCGTGGACGACGCGACCCGCGAGGGGCGGCGCCTGCGCGACTTCCTCTTCGACGACGTGGCCCGCTACCGCGACGCGCTGCCCGGCTCGGCCACCGGCTACCTCGCCCGGCTGCGCGGCGCGCTGGACGCCGGCTACGTCCCGGCCGACGAGGACGTCACCGCGCTGCGCCGCCTGTGCGCCGACCGCACCGGCGCCCAGGAGTCCGCGCGCCGCATGGAGCTGCTCGTCCGCGCGGCCCTGCCCGTGGCCCGGCGGCGTCTGCTGGCCCTGCCGGGCGGGCTGGCCGAGGCCGAGGCCGAGGAGGAGCGGGAGCCGCGCAAGAAGCCCGCGCCCGGACCGGTGCCGGCGCCGCCGCCCGCGTCACCCGAGCCCGCACGCGAGCGCCCCGCCCGCCGCCCCGTCCCCACTCCCGGCGAGGTCTTCCCGCCGCGCCGCGGGCCCCGGCGCCCCGAGGAGTCCCACGCCCTGACGGCCTGACGCGCCCGGGAGCCACCGCGGGCGCGCCGGGCCCCCGCGGCGCGGGCCCCGGCGTCCGGTGCGAGCGGTGGCTCCCGGCGCGACGTGGGGAAGACCACACGGGGTGGAGGCGGCGGGGACGAATCTGATAAGGGGGCAGGCTCTACTCTGGAGGAACGTGCAGAAGATCGAGGAGCCAGGTATGGAGTACATCGCCGCACTGACCCCCTCCGCGGTGATGGCTGTGGCCTTCACCGCCCTCATCGTGACGATCGTCAAGAGCCAGGGCGGGGCCAACAAAGCCAAGGAAGACGCCGCGGTGGACGCGGCGTACGCCCGCGCGGAGACCGCCGAGCCGGACGCCCGCGCCTGAGCCCGGGGCCGCGCAGCGCGGCGGCGCCGGCCATCGCGATACGGCGGAACACACCAGGCGGAGCCCATGGCTCCGCCTCTTTTTCGTGCCCGTGACTATCATCGAGACGTGCCCCGACCTTTGGGTGAGCTGGAAGACGCCGTCATGACCCGGGTATGGCGGTGGAACCGCCCGGTCACCGTGCGGGAAGTTCTCGAGGATCTGCAGCGGGAACGGCGGATCGCCTACACGACCGTCATGACGGTAATGGACAACCTTCACCAGAAGGGTTGGCTCCGGCGCGCGCAGGAGGGCCGCGCCTATCGTTATGAGCCCGTCTCCACCCGGGCGGCCTACGCGGCGGCCCTCATGAACGAGGCGTGGTCGCGCAGTGACAACGCCGCCGCCACTCTCGTCGCCTTCTTCGGCATGTTGTCGCCGGAACAGGCCGACGCCCTGCGCGACGCCCTGCGCGTGGTGCAACTCAATGGCGTGCGGCTGACCGACGCCGACGAGCGATAGCGTGCGGGCATGGCAGAAGAGATAAGCGGGAAGAACGCCGTCACGATCCGGCGCGCGCGGACGGGCGATGTGCGTACCGTGCGCCGCCTGATCGACGCCTACGCCCGCGACCGGATCCTGCTCGACAAAGCCACCGTGACGCTTTACGAGGACATCCAGGAGTTCTGGGTGGCCGAGCGGGCCGGGGACGGCGCGGTGGTCGGCTGCGGCGCCCTGCACGTGATGTGGGAGGACCTGGCGGAAGTGCGCACCCTGGCGGTGGACCCGGCCGCGCGCGGCACCGGCGTCGGCAGGCTGCTCCTGGAGAAGCTGCTGGAAACCGCCCGGCGGCTGGGCGTGCGGCGCATTTTCTGCCTGACGTTCGAAGTCGACTTCTTCGCCAAGCACGGATTCGCCGAGATCGGGGACACGCCCGTCGACGGCGATGTCTACAGCGAGCTGCTGCGCTCCTATGACGAGGGCGTCGCGGAGTTCCTCGGCCTGGAACGCGTCAAGCCGAACACCCTGGGCAACAGCCGCATGCTGCTGCACCTGTGGTGACGACCGCCGCCGGAGTGCCGCGGTCCGGGTAACCGGGTTTCCGCGCGGCGGGGTAACCGGCCCCGCGTGTCCCGCCGGGTGCTTCCGCGTAGTCGGCGGTACTCAGCGGGTGGCCGTCGGCCTTGTCACGAAGGCATCACGACGCCGTCACGACCGTGGCCCCTATGTCCGAATCCTCCCGGCAATCCACGCGCTCCCGCGGGCAAACTCGGCCGAGGGTTTGTGTTTTCCCCGGAAAAGCTGTTTGCTGTCGTTGTCGATATCAGTATTCGGTTATCGCGCCCAGTCCGTGTGATCAGGCGCGGAAGTGCGATGGGGAGCAGACTGGTGGCACAGAAGGTTCAAGTACTTCTTGTCGACGACCTCGACGGCGGCGAGGCGGACGAGACGGTGACGTTCGCCCTGGACGGCAAGACCTACGAGATCGACCTCAACACCGCGAACGCGGAGAAGCTCCGGGAATCCCTGGCCGAATTCGTCAAGGCCGGTCGCCGCACCGGTAAGGCCTCCGGCGGCGGTCGCGGAAAGGCCCGGGCGTCCTCCTCGGGGGGCACCCAGGACACCGCGAAGATCCGGGCGTGGGCCAAGGAGAACGGCTACAGCGTCAACGACCGCGGCCGCGTGCCGGCCGAGATCCGTGAGGCGTACGAGAAGGCGAACGGCTGACCGGAGGCACTCCGGTGCAGCACGGCCCGGTGGCACTCCGTCGCCGCCGCGCTGACCAGCCGGACGAGGTCGGCCTCGACGCCGTCCCGTCCCGCATCTCCCTCGGGGGGCCGCAGCGACACGGTGGCCCCCCGGGAGCCGCACCCGGCGCCCCCCGCCCTCGCGTCGGCGCCGGTGGCGGCGCACCGCGCGCAGCGCGGCCCGGGCCGGGCGGTGAGCTCCAGCCGCACCCCGCCCCACTGCAGCCACTCCAGCAGCCCGGGCAGCTCCTCGGCGCTGCCCGGCGGCACCCGGACCCGCAGCCGGGCCCCCGGCGCATCCCACTCCACGGCGCCGCTGGGCACCCCGCGCCGCAGCAGCGCCACCCCGGCGTCGAGCGGCAGCTCCAGGTAGTCGTAGGCGCTTCCCGCGCATCGTGCGTCCATGCCGTGAGCAACGCCGCGTCGCCCCTCCGGGTAACCCAGGGTTGACGCGTGCACACGAGACGTGTACGGGGTGCCGCTCCCACCGCCCGCGTCCGGGCGCGCCGGTGTCCGCTCGGTGTCCGGCCGGTGTTCGCCCATAGCGGATGACCTCCCCGCCCCGGGCATGGACCCGCACCCGCCGGGGGTAAGACATCACTAGTGGTCACGGCGGTGTGGCTCCGGAGGGCGCCGTCCGGGGGCGGGCGTGTCGACGGGGAGGCGTTCGCCGTCGGCGTACTGAAAGCGGGTGCATCCGCTTGGCCTGCGGGAACATCGTCTCGCACCATCGGGTTGGCACTGGTGTCGCCCGCCCGGGGCAGGAGCCCGGGTGTGGGTGTCGGCAGTAGGAATGAGCGGTCCCCCGTTGCGGGACTAAGCTGCGGAAGGACAGGGAGGGGACCTACCCCTTACTGACTGACCGCTCTGAGGAGCGATTAACGATGTTCGAGAGGTTCACCGACCGCGCGCGGCGGGTTGTCGTCCTGGCTCAGGAAGAGGCCCGGATGCTCAACCACAACTACATCGGCACCGAGCACATCCTCCTGGGTCTGATCCACGAGGGCGAGGGTGTCGCCGCCAAAGCACTGGAGAGCCTCGGGATTTCTCTTGAGGCGGTCCGCCAGCAGGTGGAGGAGATCATCGGCCAGGGCCAGCAGGCCCCGTCCGGCCACATCCCCTTCACTCCCCGGGCCAAGAAGGTGCTGGAGCTCTCGCTCCGCGAGGCCCTGCAGCTCGGCCACAACTACATCGGCACCGAGCACATCCTGCTCGGCCTGATCCGCGAGGGCGAGGGCGTGGCCGCCCAGGTCCTGGTGAAGCTGGGCGCCGATCTGAACCGCGTGCGCCAGCAGGTCATCCAGTTGCTTTCCGGTTACTCGGGTGGCAAGGAGACGGCCGCCGCGGGCGGCCCCGCCGAGGGCACCCCCTCGACGTCGCTCGTCCTCGACCAGTTCGGCCGCAATCTGACGCAGGCCGCGCGCGAGTCCAAGCTCGACCCGGTGATCGGGCGCGAGAAGGAGATCGAGCGCGTCATGCAGGTGCTGTCGCGCCGCACCAAGAACAACCCGGTGCTCATCGGCGAACCCGGCGTCGGCAAGACGGCCGTCGTCGAGGGGCTGGCGCAGGCCATCGTCAAGGGCGAGGTGCCCGAGACCCTCAAGGACAAGCACCTCTACACCCTCGACCTGGGCGCGCTGGTCGCCGGCTCGCGCTACCGCGGTGACTTCGAGGAGCGTCTGAAGAAGGTGCTCAAGGAGATCCGCACCCGCGGCGACATCATCCTGTTCATCGACGAGCTGCACACCCTGGTCGGCGCGGGCGCGGCCGAGGGCGCGATCGACGCGGCGAGCATCCTCAAGCCGATGCTGGCGCGCGGCGAGCTGCAGACCATCGGTGCGACGACGCTGGACGAGTACCGCAAGCACCTGGAGAAGGACGCCGCCCTGGAGCGCCGCTTCCAGCCGATCCAGGTCGCCGAGCCCTCGCTCTCGCACACCATCGAGATCCTCAAGGGCCTGCGGGACCGCTACGAGGCGCACCACCGCGTCTCCATCACCGACGCCGCCCTGGTCGGCGCGGCCACGCTGGCGGACCGCTACATCTCCGACCGGTTCCTGCCGGACAAGGCGATCGACCTCATCGACGAGGCCGGGTCGCGGATGCGCATCCGCCGTATGACCGCTCCGCCGGACCTGCGCGAGTTCGACGAGAAGATCGCGAACGTCCGCCGGGAGAAGGAGTCCGCGATCGACTCGCAGGACTTCGAGAAGGCCGCCAACCTGCGGGACAGCGAGAAGCAGTTGCTGGCGCAGAAGGCCAAGCGGGAGAAGGAGTGGAAGGCCGGCGACATGGACGTCGTGGCCGAGGTCGACGAGGAGCTGATCGCCGAGGTCCTCGCCGCGTCCACCGGCATCCCGGTCTTCAAGCTGACCGAGGAGGAGTCCTCGCGGCTGCTGCGCATGGAGGACGAGCTGCACAAGCGCGTCATCGGCCAGGAGGACGCCATCAAGGCGCTCTCCCAGGCCATCCGGCGCACGCGTGCGGGCCTGAAGGACCCCAAGCGCCCCGGCGGCTCGTTCATCTTCGCCGGCCCGTCCGGGGTCGGGAAGACGGAGCTGTCCAAGACGCTCGCGGAGTTCCTCTTCGGTGACGAGGAGGCGCTGATCTCCCTGGACATGTCGGAGTTCAGCGAGAAGCACACCGTCTCCCGGCTGTTCGGCTCGCCTCCCGGCTACGTCGGCTACGAGGAGGGCGGCCAGCTCACCGAGAAGGTGCGCCGCAAGCCGTTCTCCGTCGTCCTGTTCGACGAGGTCGAGAAGGCCCACCCGGACATCTTCAACTCCCTGCTGCAGATCCTGGAGGACGGTCGCCTGACCGACTCCCAGGGCCGGGTCGTGGACTTCAAGAACACCGTCATCATCATGACGACGAACCTCGGCACCCGGGACATCTCCAAGGGCTTCAACCTCGGCTTCGCCGCCAAGGACGACGTGAAGACCGGGTACGAGCGGATGAAGGCCAAGGTCAACGACGAGCTGAAGCAGCACTTCCGCCCGGAGTTCCTCAACCGTGTCGACGACACGGTGGTCTTCCACCAGCTCTCGCAGGAGGACATCATCCGCATCGTCGACCTGATGATCAACCAGGTGGACGACCGGCTGCGGGACCGCGACATGGGCATCGAGCTCAGCGGCGAGGCCAAGCAGCTCCTGGCCAAGCGCGGCTACGACCCGGTCATGGGCGCCCGGCCGCTGCGCCGGACGATCCAGCGGGAGATCGAGGACGCGCTCTCGGAGAAGATCCTCTTCGGCGAGCTGCGCCCGGGCCACATCGTCGTCGTCGACACCGAGGGCGAGGGCGACACGGCCAAGTTCACCTTCCGCGGCGAGGAGAAGGCCCCCCTGCCGGACGCCCCGCCGGTCGAGGCCGCGGGCGGCCCCAACATGACGAAGGAAGGCTGACACCGGGGCGCGAACCCCCGTCGGCCAGCGGCCCCGGTGTCCCCCGGACACCGGGGCCGTTCGTCGTCCTCGCCCCTTCCCGCCGCGCGCCCCTGCCTCCGACGGACGAGCCACCGTGCGCCCAGCGGCCCGTTGCGCGCACGGTGGGCGGTGTGGACGCGCGCGCATGACGCGATCGTGCTTCCCGCGCGCACGCGTGGCGCACGACGACTGGCCACGTGGCCGCGCATGGCCCGGCGATAACGCCCGCGGTGCACGGGCACGGTACGTACCTGGCCGAGCAGAAGCCCGAGCGGGTATCGCAGGAGCGCGCCCCGAGTGCGCAAGCAAGCCCCGCCCGTCCGCGGTGGGGAAACGACGGACGGGGCGTCACGGAGGCTGCAGTCCGCGGCTACGCCCAGGCGAGGCGTTGCCCGTCGGCGCCGACATGCAGCCGCATACGGTCGGCTGGCGGACGCCCGTCCGCCTGCCAGCGCGTGACGCGCTCGGTGATCCCGTCCCACAGGCGCGCCGTGCCGCCCTGCCGGACCATCCACCGGCCGCCGTCCTGGAAGACGACCGCCCACGCCTCGGCGTCCACGTCGATCACGACGTGTTCCGTCCGGCCCTCACGTTCCAGCGTGAGCCGCTGTGCGCGCGGCGCGGCGAACTGCGCGACGAACCGGGCGGTCCAGTCGTCGAGCACGTCCGCGCCCAGCTCGGCGGGCACCGCGTCCCCCTCGCCGAGGTTCGGCAGGATGCCCAGCGGGGGCGGAAGGTGGGGCCGGGCCAGCATGAACGAGACCTGTCCGCCGAGGACCGGGCCGCAGGCCGTGCCGTCGTCGGCGACCGTGAGCCGCACGAGTTCGGACGCGTGCATCCATCCGCCGACCGTGACCAGGACCTCACCCCCGGGACGGGTCTGGGCGAGCCAGTCGGCCGGCACGGTGTGCACGCCGCACGTGGCGATCACGCGGTCATACGGGCCGCCCTCCTTGTGGCCCGCCAGTCCGTCACCGACCACGCGGGCAGGCCAGTACC
Source organism: Streptomyces marinisediminis (assembly GCF_026262575.1). Classification (GTDB taxonomy): domain Bacteria; phylum Actinomycetota; class Actinomycetes; order Streptomycetales; family Streptomycetaceae; genus Streptomyces; species Streptomyces marinisediminis. The sequence goes on along the minus strand of NZ_JAPKFL010000022.1, from coordinate 18,823 downwards.
CAGTGCCCGCCAGCGCGATTCCGGCACGGGCGGACACCTCAGCGTCGACCTCGACCGTGGTCACGTTGTCCTCGCCGACGACATGGCACAGCAGCGCCGTCGAGTAGCCCGTCCCCGTGCCGATCTCCAGAACGCGCGTCCCCTCGCCCGCCCGCAGGTCTTCGAGCATCCGCACGACCAGACCCGGCATGGTGGACGACGAAGAGGGGGCCGCCGCGATGCGCCCATCAACCTGATCGGGGAAGACGCCCCCGGCCACCTGCGTCACAAGGGTTTCGTCTTCGTAGACCCGCGCGAGTCCGCCCGGGGAATCTCCGGCCGCGGGCCGGTACCACCCGCCGTCTTCGTACTCGAACCAGCCGCGCGAGAGGAACGACTCGCGGGGAACCGACGACACGGCGGCTTCCCACTCCCGGCTGTGCAAAGCGCCGGTATCGGACAGGCGCCGCGCGAGGCCGGCGCGTAGGTGTTCCGACGACAGGGGGTCACTCATGCCGACTCGCTCCGTTCTCCAACAGGTCTGCGATCGCGTGTGTGATCGGCAGTCCGGCCGCGTCTTCGAGCCACGCCCATTGGCCGTTGGGGTTGCACTCCAGTTTGGGTACCGGGGCGCCGATCCCCGCGATGCCGTCCTACGTGACGGGCGTACGGTCGTGTTCCAGCAGTTGCGCCAGCGCCATGCCGCTGAGGCGTTCGACACAGGGTTCGCACGCCATCAGGGGCACGGTCTGCCCGTCCCACTGGATCGGGCCGAGCCACAGCACGGGAACGCCGATGCGGCCACACCACAGCCAGCAACATCCCTGCGTCAGCGGCCTACCCACCCGACGCCTCCGGCCGGAGGGTGACGCTCGCTGCCGCCAGGGCGCGGTGGAGGGCGTCGGCATCGGTCAGGTACCGCTCGCGGTCGTAGGGCCGCAACCAGAAGTTTCCGGGAGGCGCAACGCGCTGCGGGGCGGGCACGACGAGACAGCTCCGAGCGCCCAGTACGCGTACGGCGGCCAGGTTCCACCCGTCCGCCGCGTGGACCGGGACCAGCCAGTAGACGACCGCGTTGTAGCCGTCACAGATGACCGCCCCGCACTCCTGCTCGTCCAGCTCTGGCAACGCGAGCGCGGCGACACCGGCCGTGACACGAACGGCGTCCCAGTGCACTCCGGCGTCCATGGCGGTTGGCCGCTCGAACGGCGGGCGGAACAGGTTCGTGGCGCTTGGGGCCGCAGGCGTACTTTCTACCGAGGCGGGGGACGTGTGGAGGGGGGCTGTGCGGGGCCCCCTGGTGGTCTGCCCGTCCACACTGCTGATGATGCCCACGATGAGCGAGTCCTTCCTCTGCTTCCGGCTGGTCGTGAGCACCGTAGGAGGGGTACAACGGTCGTAGCGCACGCAAAGTGCGTGCATTGTTACGAGAGGTGATCATGCAGGCCGGTGGTATCGGGCGGCGCCTCGCCTATTGGCGTGAGCGACGAGGCCTCACGCAAGCGGATTTTGGCCGGCTGATGGGGCAGAGCCGCCGCTGGGTACAGGACCTAGAAGGGGGCCAACGGCAGACCGACCCTCGGCTTTCCGTGCTGGAGCGTGCCGCCGATGTCCTACGCATTCCTTTGGAACAGCTCATGTCGGAGCCCCGACCTGGCTCTCCCCCAGATGGGCCACCCCAGGAAGCCGTGGCTGTTCTCGACGCCTTCCACGAGGTCGTTTCTCAAGAGACCCCCGCGCCCGAGCGACTGAAGCGACGACTCGATTACTGCTGCACGACGTTCCAGGCCTGCCACTACACCGCGCTGGCCCGTGAGTTGCCTGGGCTCCTGATCGGCGCCCGCGCTGCTGCCGCCGCAGCGAGCCTGGAAACACGCTGTGAGGCGTACGGCACCCTTTCTCGCACTTACCAGCTCGCTGCCTCTTACTTGCAGAAGTTCGGGGCCGCCACCGTCTCTGAAGCGGCCGTCGCCGCCGACCGCGCGCTGGCTACCGCCGAGTTGGCGGCCGACCCCGTAGCCGTTGCCGCCGCTTCGCGCCGCGTGGCCAAGAGCCTCGCCCAACAGGGGCGCACCGACACGGCGGTCACGTTAGCTGTCAACACGGCCAATCGGCTTCGCTCTGAGCTTGAGCAGCGCGGCGCGGAGGGCCTTTCCACGCTTGGCATGCTCTATCTGACCGCTGCGATCGCAGTGACCGGCAACGGTCGTTCCCGCGACGGCATCCAAGCCATGGACTCGCTGATCGCTGCGGCGCAGGACGCGGCGGAGCAGCAGGGAGCGGACCTGAACGCCGACTGGACAAGCTTCGGCCCCACCAACGTTGGGCTACACCGCGTCGATGCCCTGGTCCGGGTCGAGGACGGCTGGTCCGCGCTCGACGCGCACACCGCCCTGGCGCCCCAGGCAGTCGCTGTTCTCCCACGCGAACGACAGGCACAGCACCTCATTACAGTGGCGCGCGCCAGCCTCTTGACACGTCGCAAAGAGGCTGCTGTAAGCGCTGTACTCAACGCCGAGCGGTTGGCGCCGGAGGAAGTGAGGAGCCGTCCCTCCGTGCTTGCACTTGTCGGGGACCTGCTGGTCGTAAGCCCCGTGCCCAGCGGCCCGTTGCGCGCGCTCGCCGGGCGGTGTGGACTGCGCGCATGACGCGATCCGTGCTGTACCTGATCGCCTGCGCCGCGGGGCCTACGCAGTACGTCGACGCGGGCGTGCGCGCCGCACAGGACGCGGGGTGGGACGTCTGCCTGCTCCTCACCCCCACGGCGGCCCGATGGTGGGAGCCGCGCATGGCCGAACTGGAGCGCCTGACCGGGCGCGTCGTCCGCCACCGGTACAAGCTTCCCGGCGAGCGGGACGCGCTGCCCCGGGCCACGGCGATGCTGGTGGCGCCGATGACGACGACGAGTGCGTGCAAGTGGGCCGCCGGCATCACGGACACCGTGGCGCTCGGGGTGCCTGCCGAGGGCGTGCACTTGGGGGTGCCGGTGGCGGCCATGCCGTTCTGGAGCACCGCGTTGGGAGCGCAGCCCGCCGTCGGCCGTGCGCTCGCGACGCTGCGGGAACAGGGCGTCCGTGTGCTGGATGGCCCCGACGGCTACCCACCGCACCCCCCGAAACAGGGGGACGCGAGCGCCTACCCCTGGCACCGTGCGCTGGCCGCCCTTCCCCCTCCGTCACCGTGAACCTGACCGCCACTCCGGTGGGGAGCGTCACGGCGGGGGGCGGGCGGCGTCGAGCAGGTCGTGCGGCGCGTCGGGCCCGGGGCGGCTCCGGGCGCCGGGGGCAGCGCCGCGGGCACCGGCGGGCGGGGTGTGCCGCCCGCCGGTGTGGCCCGGTCGCCGCCCGCCGGGGCGCGTGGGTGGGGTCAGGGGGTGTGGGTGGGGACGGGGGCGGGGGTGTCCTCCAGGGGGAGGCTGTCCATGAAGGAGCTGACGGAGAAGACGGCGCGGCCGGGGCCGGGCGGGCCGTAGCCGGGTGGGGAGGTCAGGCCGTACTCCTCCATCGTCGCCCGGTAGGTCTGGAGCAGGCGGATGTGGTACTCCAGCGGGGCGCCGAGCGGGTTGGCCTTGCCCAGCGGCGTCGTGGGCTCCGGGCACCAGGTGGTGAACCGGGGCGTGATGCCGCGGGACATGAAGTAGTGCAGGCCCTCGGCCGTGGAGTCGATCGCCGCGTCGACCGTGGTGAAGCCGAACGGTTCGGCCATCTCCACCCCGGCGACGAAGTTGGGGATGACGTTGCGGGGGCCGAACACCTCGGCGGAGTCCAGGATGCGGCGGTGCCACTCGTCCCGGCCGACGTAGCGCTCCTTGCCCGGGCAGTAGAGCTGGAACAGCCGCTCGTCCCACACCTCGTAGTTGGGGTGGTAGATGCGCACGCCGTAGTCGTGGAAGCGCTGCACGTCCGCCCGGGGCAGGGCCTGCGCCACCACCTTGCCGATCCAGCGGCCGGGGAAGCGCTCCTCGATGGCCTGCGCGTACCGGCCGTAGAAGTCGGCCTCGTCGCGGCCGCCGACGTGGGAGGTGATCGACCCGCCGGTGAGGGTGTAGGCGGTGGAGGCGCGCGCGGTGTCGTGCCGGTCGATGATCTCCAGCGCCTCCAGCACCTCCTCGACCGGCTTGACGCCCGTGTAGGGGCGGCCCGCGGCCTTGTGCTGGCGCCAGTTGTGGTTGATGTCGCAGTACTGGCACTCCTCCTTGGCGCCGAAGTACTGGCACACCCGGAAGACGGTCAGGTAGATCAGGTAGCCCCACTGGATGGTGGGCGCCACCTCCATCACCGACTTGCCGTTCGCGAGGGTGTGCCGGTAGTAGTCCGGCATCGGGGGCAGGCCCACGTCGGCGATGCGCGCGCCGTCGAGGTAGAGGCCGAGGGTGCCGTCGTCGCCGGACCGCACGCGGTAGGGCGAGGCGGGGTTGACGCGCACCGAGACCACCGTGCGGCGCAGCTCGTAGGGGCCTCCGGTGAGCACGATCTCCTCCGGCGGGCGCCGCAGCGCAGCCTCCCCCAGCTCGGGGAGCGTGCGGTGGTCGAAGGAGAAGATGAAGTACGACTTCGGCTTGACGTCGCCGCCCTCGTTGCCGCTGAGGGCGGAGTCGTCGAACGCGATCCCGCCGCGCAGCAGGTCCTCCTTGATCACCGCCTCCCGCGGTACCTGCGGGAACCGGTCCATCAGGTCCTCGACCAGCCCGGTACGACTGTCCATGCGACGCGCCTCCAACCGTCGTGCTGCCCCTCCACTGTCACACGGACGCCTGCCCGCGGGTCACGGGGGACTCGTTGTACGCCGTCTTGATCTTCAGGTGGGCCGGGATCGTGTCCGCCCCGGTGACGGCGTGGCGGTCGGGGAGGATCAGGGTGCGCAGGTTCGGGAACGCCTCCAGCCAGGACCGCCCGCGGTGCGTGCGGTAGCCGTCGGCCAGCCACAGGTGCGTCAGGCGCTCGGCCGGCAGGAGCGCCAGCAGCTCCGCCGGGTCGCAGGGGTGGGCGACGTGCACCCGGTCGCGGCCGCCCAGGGCCCGCAGGGCGCGCAGGTGCTCGGTGTCCGCGACGGTGAAGTACAGCTTGTCCTGCCGCAGATGCGCGATGATCTCCTCGGCGTACAGCGCGGTGTCGAAGCGGTGCCAGGCCCAGCTGAGCTGCCGCCGCACGCCGAGCGAGGGGTGGTCGCGGTAGCGGGCGAGCAGCGGCACGGCCGCGTCGTCGGGGATCTGCGTGGCGGTGAGGACGACGTGGCGGGCGGTCTCGTCGCTCAGCCCCTCGGGACCGGGCAGCAGCCCGAGCACCAGGGTGCCGCCGACCGCCGCCAGCTCCCGGGCCCGGGAGGCGCTGCCCGGCGGCACGAGGGAGGTGAGCAGCGTCTCGATGTCCCGCCGCAGCGCCGGGTCCAGCTCGGTGGCGTGGGCCAGGCAGGACGCGGCCACCAGCACGCGCCGGTAGGAGACGCCGTCCGCGTCGTCCCCCAGCACGCCGCGCAGCAGGCGCGCCCGCTCGGCGGGCCGGGCGTGCGCCACGGCCATGCGCAGCACGTCCTCCCACTGGGTCTGCTCCGCGTGGTCGGTCAGCAGCGGGAAGTCGCCCTCCTCGACGGCGGCCTTGGCGGCCAGGTAGTCCTGGAAGGTGCGGTGGACGAAGGCGACGCGGCCCTCGGCGGGCTCCAGGAGCAGCCCGGAGCGGTCGCGCAGGTGGCGGTAGACCCCCTCCGGGTCCGCCGGGATGTGGGCCATCAGCGGCAGGGCGCGGGCGAGCTGGGCCACCGCGTCGGTGCGGTCCATCTCCGCGCGGTCGTTGCGGAGCATCCAGTGCGCGAGCTTCTGCAGCAGGGTGACGGAGGTCTCCTTGGACAGCCGCAGCCCCGTGTCCAGCACGGCCCGTTCGACGTCGCGGCGTTCCAGCAGCATGGCCAGGGCCGCCTCGTAGAGATCCCTGCGGCTGTGCGGCAGGAAGCCGTGCCGCTCGCGGTGCAGCGCGCACAGCAGGCCGCACATGAGCGGGTTGACCGCCAGCCGGGAGAGGTCGCCGACGGAGCGGAGCTGCTCCAGCAGGGCGTCGGCCAGCTCGGTGCCGGCCTCGGCGGCCGCGTGCCAGCGGCGGACGAACGCGGCGACGTCCGCGCGGCCCATCGGGGAGAGGGTCAGCTCGGTGAACCCCTCGCGGGCCAGCCAGTCGCCGCGCACGGCGGACGGCCGGGAGGTGACGAGCCACAGGTTGCCGGGGAAGTCGCCCATGAGGTCGCGCAGCCAGCGCCGGGTGGCGTCCCGGTCGCGCTCGGGCACCTCGTCGATGCCGTCCACGAGCAGCAGGGCGCGCCCGGCGCGCAGCACCCGTGTCGCCCAGCCCTCGGGCTGCTCGCCGGCGAGCACGGAGCCGGCGGCGTGCAGGAACCGGTCCGGGGTGGGCGGCTCGCCGTCGCGCAGCACGCGGCGCAGCGGCAGCACGAACGGCACCCGGCCGATGAGGTGGGTCAGCCGCTCGTCGTAGGTCTGGCGCGCGGTGGTGACGGCGAGCCACTGCACCAGGGTCGTCTTCCCCGACCCCGCCCCGCCGCGCAGCAGCACGCGCTCGTTGCCCCGCAGTGCCCGCTCGGCGGGCACCGGCACGCCGCCCGCCTCGGCCTCCAGGGAGACGTAGGCGGTGTCCAGCGGCCACTCCCGGGCGTGGTGCACGTCCAGCCCGTAGATCGTCAGCTCGCTGTGCCGCCGGGCGACGTGGGCCGCGTAGGACTCCTCGAAGCGGGCGTCCAGGGCGGTGCGCGAGGGCACGCGCTCGGCGAGCAGGGTGACGGTGGTCAGCACCCGCTCCAGCTCCGACGACTGCTCCAGCAGCGTGCGGGCGACGAAGGTGGAGTGCTGGGTGAAGAAGTTCAGCACGTGCAGGCACAGGGTGCGCAGCAGGGTGGTGTACGCGGCGTCGGCGTCCGCGGAGAGCGCGGTGGGCCGGGGCAGCCGCGCGGCCAGCCGCTCGGGGCCCAGGCGGACGGCCTGGACGTCGTCCATGTCCAGCTCGCCCAGGTGGCGCAGGGCGCGCACCAGGGCGTCGGCGACCTCGGCGCGGACGGGTCCGGTGGGCGCCTCGTGGGGCCCGAGCGCCCGCGCGTACCGGGCGACGGTCTCGGTGGCCAGGCGGTGCAGGTCGCCCTCGTGCAGCGTGCGCTTCTCCCCGCGGAAGCTCAGCCAGCCGCCCACCCGCACCGGCGCGTCCACCAGCCCCGCGCCGGGCCCCCGGCTCACCAGGACCTTCTGCACCAGCGGCCGCACCGCGCCCGCCGCCAACCGCATCCCCAGCGCGCTCGGTTCCATGCCCTCAGCCTAAGCGCCCGCACCCACCCGGGAGTTGGCGGCCGGCACGGCTCACGCGGAGGGGGCCGAGGGGGGCAGGCGGAGGGTGGCGGTGGCGCCGGGGTCGGCGTTGGTGAAGGTGAGGGCGGCGCCCAGCACGCGGGCCTGGCCGACGGCGATGGTCAGGCCCAGCCCGTGTCCCCGTCCGGCGCGGTCGGCGGAGCCGGTGCGGAAGCGGCTGGGACCCTCGGCCAGCAGGGCGGCGGGGAAGCCGGGGCCGTGGTCGCGCACGCTCAGCTCGCGCTCGGCGACGGTGACCTCGATCGGCGGCGCGCCGTGCCGGGCCGCGTTCGCCAGCAGGTTGCCGAGGATGCGCTCCAGCCGGCGCGGGTCGGTGGTGACCAGGGCGTCGGCTCCGCTGACGCGGACGGTGGCCGCCGGGTCCAGCGCCCGCACCCGGCGGGCGACGAACTCGCCGAGCGCCACCTCCTGGAGCTCCGCGCGCTCGGCCGCGCCGTCCAGCCGGGCGACCTCCAGGATGTCCTCCACCAGCGTGCACAGCACCTGCGCCCGGTCGCGCACCAGCTCCGCCGGGCGTCCGTCGGGCAGCAGCCCGGCCGCCGTCACCAGGCCGGTGACCGGGGTGCGCAGCTCGTGCGCGATGTCGGCGGTCACGCGGCGCTCGGCGTCCAGGCGGGCCTGGAGCGCGTCGGCCATGGCGTCGATGGCCCGGGCCAGCTCGTCGGCCTCGTCCTGGGCGCGGCCGCCGATGGCCTCGCGCACCCGCACGTCCGCGTCGCCCGCCGCGACCCGCCCGGCGGCCGCGGCCGCCTTGCGCAGCCGCCGCGACAGCCGCCCGCCGATGAGCACGCCCAGCGCCGAGCTGCCCACGACGACGGAGCCGGAGCCGATCACCAGCGTGCGGTCGAGGTCGGCCAGGACCGAGTAGCGGTCGGTGAAGCGCGCGTGCAGGGAGAGGACGCCGCCGCCGGGCAGCGGGGCGGCGGCCCACACGTCCGGGGCGTGGTCGGCGTTCTCGCTGACGTAGGTGGCCCGCTCGCCCGCGGCGACGGCCTCCCGCAGCGGCTCGGGCAGCTCGGGGTCGTCGAGCGCCGCGCCCAGCGCCAGCCGCTCGTTGGACTCGTAGATCCGCTCGGCCGAGCGCAGCCGCTCGTCCTGCACGTCGCGGCTGTTGCTGATCATCGTCACCCGGGCGGCGTTGTGCACGATGAGGCTCAGCAGCAGCGCCACCAGCGCGCTGACGGCGGCGATGGCGCAGCTCAGCTTCCACCGCAGCCCGACCCGGAACGCTCGCACCGCCGCCGCTCAGCCCCTCAGCTTGTAGCCGAACCCGCGGACCGTCTCGATCCGGTGCTGCCCGATCTTGGTGCGCAGCCGCTGGACGTGGACGTCCACGACGCGGGTGTCGCCGCCCCAGCCGTAGTCCCACACCCGCTCCAGCAGCCGGTCGCGCGAGAGCACGCTGCCGGGCGCGGCGGAGAACTCCAGCAGCAGCCGCATCTCGGTGGGCGTCAGCGGCACCGGCGCCCCGTCGCGGCGCACCTCCATGCCGTCGGTGTCCACCTCCAGGTCCCCGAAGCGCAGCACGGAACCGGACGCCCCCGGCCCGGCCGGCGCTTCCGCGCCCGGACCGGGGTCGGGCCCGGCGGCGGCCCGGGAGTGCTCGAAGCGGCGCAGCACGGCCCGGATGCGGGCGACGAGCACCGCGCCGTCGAACGGCTTGGTGACGTAGTCGTCGGCGCCCGCCTCCAGACCGAGCACCACGTCGATGGGGTCGGCACGCGCGGAGAGCATGATGACGGGCACGGTCGACTCGTCCCGGATGCGGCGGCACAGGCTCACCCCGTCCAGCCCCGGCACCATGACGTCCAGCAGCGCCACGTCCGGGCGGTCGGCGCGGAACGCCGCCAGGCCCGCCAGGCCGTCCGGGGCGGCCGTCACCGCGAAGCCGTCCCGCTCCAGGGTCAGTTGCAGCGCCTCGCGGATGACGTCGTCGTCCTCGACGAACAGCACGTGTGTCTCGGCCACGGCCTGCTCAGTCCTCCCCGCCCGGGTCCGCGGACCCGGGCTCGGTCTCCGTGGGCTCGGGGTACTCCTGGTAGACGCGGTCCCGCTCGCGGAAGCCGCCGTCCCGCCAGGAGTAGGTCACCACGTCCTCGCCGGAGGGGCAGCACACGGCGTCGCCCGGCAGGTAGATCTGCTGGTGCAGCAGCAGCGCGTCCCGCCCGACCTCCGCGTAGACGGCGGAGCCCTCGTGGGCGAAGACGCTCTCCCACTCGCCCGGTGCCCGCTGCCGGTACACGTAGGAGCCGAGCCCGTTGCCGTCGGCGCAGGCGGAGACGTTGACCACCAGGTCGGCCGTGCCGCCGTTGCCGGTCAGGCGGCCGTACGCGACGTGCACGGGCCAGGCGTCGCGCACGCACGGGCTCAGGCCCTCCTTCACGTCCTGGCTGACCGCCGGGTCGCCCTTGAGCAGCGAGACGACCTCCACCTCCTTCGCCGCGCCGGGCGGGGAGACGGGAGCCGCGGCCGTCATCGACCGGCCGCCCTCGGTCGGCGGCCTCGGCTCGGCCGGGGCGGCGCCCCCCGCGACGCCCTCGTGCCCGGACTCGGGCGAGGGCGTGGCGGCGGGCAGCGGCGTGGCCCGGGCGCCGGGGTCCTCGGCGGCGCCGGCCGACTGCTCGACCCGCACGCCGTCCCCGGCCGAGCAGCCGCTCAGCACGAACGCCAGGAGCACGAGCGTGACGAGCGCCCAGAGCGCCGGCGCCGCCAGGCGGGCCCCCGGCAGCGTCACACGGCGCACGCCGCGGGGTTCCGCTCCGGCCGCCGGCCACCCGCGCGCGGTGCGCCGGCGCGCGGCGCGCTCGCCCCCGGCGCGGCGGCCCCCGGCGCGGTGGTCCGCGGCGCGGTGGTCCGCGGCGCGGTGGTCCGCGGCGCGGCGGCCCGGGTGCGCGGCACGCCCGGGCGCGGGCCGCCGGTGGGCCCGCGCCCGCGCTCCGCTGACTGCTCGCACAGCTCCCTGCTCTCCAGCTCCTCCCGCAGCCGGGCCAGCGCCCGGTGCAGCGTGCTCTTCACGGTGCCCGTGGACATGCCGAGCGCCTCGGCCGTCTCCTCGGTGCTCATCTGCTCCCAGTGGCGCAGCACGACCACGCTGCGCTGCTTGGGCGCGAGCACGCTCAGGACGTCGACCAGGAGGGCGCGGTCGGCGTACTGGCCGAAGCGGTCCTCCTCGCTGGCCACCTCGGGCAGTGTGTCGGTCGGCAGCTCCTGGAGGCGCCGCGAGCGCCACCACTCGGTGCGCGTGTTGATCATCACGCGCCGGAGGTAGGCGTCGGCCAGCGACTTGTCCTCGATACCGTCCCATTTTCCATACGTGCGCACGAGTGCCGTCTGCAGGAGGTCCTGGGCGTCGGTGGGATCGGGGACCAGGCGCCGCGCACTGCGCAGCAGCGCCTCCTGGCGGCTGCGCACGTAGGTTTCGAAGGACTCGAAACTGGTCAGGTTCTCGTGCGGCGTCACTGGTTCGCCTCCCCTTGGCTCGCCGATGCGGCCTCGTCCGTACGCCGACGACGGTAGGGACGCGGTGTTGCGGCGACACCGGCGCGGACGGCACGGCCGTCCGGCGGAATGCCATCGGTTGTGTAACAGGCCGCCCCGCGCACGCCCGGCCCGCCCGGCGCACGCCCCCTCGGCGGCGTCCGCCCCGGCTGCGCCGCGCGCCGGGGTGGCCGCGGGCGCCGGATCGCACCGCGCGCCCGGGGCGGCGGTGCGTCGTCCGGTCCGGCCGCGGGCCCGGGGCGTGGTGCTCGCCGGTCGCCGCGCTCCGTACCGGCGCCGGCGCGGGAGCCGCCGGGCGGCCCCGGGCGCTCAGCGCGCCCGGGGTGCCGCGCCGTCCCGCCGGACGCGCTCGCCCGGCAAGGCGGTCATCCCGGCAAGCGGTAGTGGGCGTCGGGGAGCGGCTCGACCAGCCCGTCCGCCACCAGGCCGTCCAGCGCCCGGGCCCGCTGCACCGCGTCACCCCAGACGGCGTCCAGCGCGGTGCGCGGCACCGGCCCTTCGGCGTCCCGCAGGACGGCGAGCAGCTTGCCGCGCACCTGGCGGTCGGTGCCCGCGTACGTCTGGCCCCGGCGCGGCGGGCCCGCGTGCGGCGGGGACCCGGCCAGCCGCCAGGCGCACCGCGCGGCGATCGGACAGCGTGCGCACTCCGGCGAGCGGGCCGTGCACACCAGGGCGCCCAGCTCCATCGTCGCCGCCGCCCAGCGGGCCGCCGTGGCCTCGCCCGCGGGCAGGACCGCCCGCGCCAGGCGGCGTTCGGCCGCCGTCGTCGCGTTCGGCGGGTACTGGGTGCCGGTCAGGGCGCGGGCGAAGACGCGGCGCACGTTGGTGTCGAGCACCGCGTGGCGCTTGCCGTAGGCGAAGGAGGCCACCGCGGCGGCCGTGTACTCGCCGACCCCCGGCAGCGCCAGGAGCTGCGCGTGCTCGGCCGGGACGTCACCGCCGTGCCGTTCCGCTATGGCGACGGCCGCCCCGTGCAGCCGCAGCGCGCGGCGCGGGTAGCCGAGCCGGCCCCAGGCGCGGACCGCCTCACCGGGCGGCTCGGCGGCCAGGTCGGCGGGGCGCGGCCAGCGGGCCAACCACGCCTCGTACACCGGCAGCACGCGGTTGACCGGCGTCTGCTGGAGCATGAACTCGCTGACCATGACGCCCCACGCGCCCGCCTCGGGGCGGCGCCAGGGCAGATCCCTGGCGTGGGCGTCGAACCAGTCGATGACGGGGCCGTGGAGCGCGGAGGCGTCGTGCTCCCGGATCGCGGTTTCGGTCGTGACAGTCATGGCCCTACGATCCTGGCACGCCGGGCGGTGAGGCGGAAACGCCGCGCTGGGTTACCGTCGCCCGCGCGGTGCCGTTGCGGCAGGCGGCGGAGCGCGAACGGGGCGCACGGCGGTCTTAGATCGGAAAAGTTGACGTTCGGCCCGGCGGGTGAGGCCGGACGAGTGGCCGAAGTCTCGTAAGGTTTCCGCGTGGGATCACTGCGCAATCCGATCGGGCCGCTTCCCTCCTCCATCTACTGGCGTCGGAGGGCCGTTGCGCTGGGCTTCCTCCTGCTCCTGACCGCGCTCGTGGTGTGGCTGTTCACCGGCTTCGGCGGTGACGGCGACCGGCGCGGCCAGGCGGGCGACGGCCCGGACGACGGCCGGGGGGCGTCGAGCCCCATCACGCCGGGCCCCACCCCGACCGGCTCGCTGCCCGACGACCGCCCCGGAGGCCGCGAGGAGGCCGACGCGGGCGCGGAGGGCGACGCGGACGCGGGCGGGGCGGGCGACGACACCGGCGGTGCCGGCGCGGGCGGCGGTGACGGCGGTGACGGCGGTTCGGACGCCGGCGACGGCCGGTCAGGCGGTGCCGGGGGAGGCGGCGCGTCCGGCTCCGGCGGCGCGGCGGGCGCCTCCGGGGGCTCGGGCGGGCCCGGCGGCGGTGACCCGGACGGGCTGCCCGCGTGCGCGTCCGGCGCGGCGGAACTGCGGCTGGAGAGCGCGGAGAACACCTACGCCCCCGGCGAGCGGCCCGAGCTGCGGATCACCGTGGAGAACACCGGGGACGCGGCCTGCCGGGTGGGCGTGGGCCCCCGCCAGGCGGTCCTGACCATCTCGGAGGCGGACGACGACACCGTGTGGTCCTCCGAGCACTGCGCCGAGCCGGGCGACGCGGCCGCCCTGGCGGTCCCCGCGGGCGGCACCGCCACGCACACCGTCCGGTGGGACCGGCAGGGCAGCGCCCCCGACTGCCCGAAGAGCGCGCGCGACGCCGCCGCCCCGGGCACGTATCTGGCCGAGGTCGCCGTCCCCGGGCTCGGCACCGCGCAGATCTCCTTCGTGCTCGCCAAGGACTGACGGCTCGTCCCCCGGCGCGCGCGGCCGGCCGGGGCCGGTGCGGCGCCGCACTCCGGCCGGAACCACCGCGCGCGAGCCCGCCGGACGCTGCGCCCCGGGGCCGGGCACGCCCGGGCGGCGTCGTCCGCCGCGGCGCGCCGTGGGGGTGCCCCGGGCCGTCGTCCGCCGCGCGTCACGGGGCCGTGGCGCACGGGTCGCCGGTGGGTGGCGCCGTCGCGCGCGGTGCGGGACGCGGGGCGGTGAGCCGTCGCGGTGCCCGGGGCGTCGCGTGGCGCCGCGCGCCGTGGCGGGGCGGGGGAGGGTCAGACGTAGCGTTCCAGGATCGAGGACTCCGCCAGGCGGGACAGGCCCTCGCGGACCGAGCGGGCGCGGGCCTCGCCGACGCCGTCGACCGTCTGGAGGTCGTCCACGCTGGCGGCGAGCAGCTTCTGCAGCCCGCCGAAGTGCTCGACCAGCCGCTCGATGACCGTGTTCGGCAGCCGCGGTACCTTGGCCAGCAGCCGGAACCCGCGCGGGGAGACGGCCGAGTCGAGCGTCTCGGGGGCGCCGCTGTAGCCCAGGGCCCGTGCCACGGTGGCCAGTTCCAGGAGTTCGGAGTGGCTGAGCCGGTCCAGCTCGGTGAGGGCGCTGCCCACCGTGCGGCCGCGCTTGCCCGAGGGCTGCGGCACGTAGTCCCGCGCGACCAGCTCCCGCTCCGGCTCCACGCCCGCGATCAGCTCGTCGAGCTGGAGCGAGAGCAGCCGCCCGTCGGTGCCCAGCTCCACCACGTACTCGGCGATCTCCGTGGCGATGCGGCGCACCATCTCCAGGCGCTGCGCCACCGCCGAGACGTCGCGCACCGTGACGAGGTCCTCGATCTCCAGCGCGGAGAGCGTTCCCGCCACTTCGTCCAGGCGCAGCTTGTACCGCTCCAGGGTGGCCAGGGCCTGGTTCGCGCGGGAGAGGATCGCCGCGGAGTCCTCCAGCACCCGCCGGTGGCCGTTGACGTACAGGGCGATCAGCCGCATCGACTGGCTGACGGAGACGACCGGGAAGCCGGTCTGGATGGACACCCGCTGCGCGGTGCGGTGCCGGGTGCCGGTCTCCTCCGTGGGGATCGAGGCGTCGGGCACCAGTTGTACGCCGGCGCGCACGATCTTGGTGATGTCCTTGTCCAGCACGAGCGCGCCGTCGAGCTTGCACAGCTCACGCAGGCGCGTCGCGCTGAACTCGACGTCCAGCACGAAGCCGCCGCTGCACAGCGGCTCCACCGTGCGGTCCATGCCGAGGACGATCAGCCCACCGGTGTTCCCGCGCAGGACGCGCTCCAGGCCGTCGCGCAGCGCGGTGCCGGGGGCGACCGCGCTGAGTGAGGCGCGCATCAGCTTGTCAGCGGCTCCTGCCCGGTCGATGGGTGCCACGGCGCTCCTTCGGTCGTGCCTGGTTCCGGCGAGGGGTCGTGCGTACGTACGGGCGAGACCAGGGCAAAGTCTACCGGCGGCGCCGGGGCTCAGGCCCGCGCGCTGCGCGGGGGCAGCGCGCGCAGCGCGTCCCCTATGTCGGCGACCTCCAGTACGCGCATGCCGTCGGGCACCCGGCCCGGGTCCGTGGGCACCAGGGCGTGGGTGAATCCCAGGCGCGCGGCCTCGCTCAGCCGCCGCTGCACGCCGGTCACCCGGCGCACCTCGCCGGCCAGCCCCACCTCGCCGATCGCCACCAGGTTCTTCGGCAGCGGGGTGTCGATCGCGGCGCTGGCCAGGGCCAGGGCCACGGCCAGGTCGGCGGCCGGCTCCGACAGCCGCACCCCGCCGACCGTGGCGCTGTAGATGTCGCGCTTGCCCAGCGCGTTGATCCGGCCGCGCTGCTCCAGCACCGCCAGCATCATCGACACCCGCGAGGTCTCCAGGCCGGAGGTGGTGCGCCGGGGCGAGGGGATCTGCGTGTCGACGGTGAGCGCCTGCACCTCGGCCACGAGCGGGCGCCGCCCCTCCAGCGTCACCGTCAGGCAGGTGCCGGGCACCGGCGCGTCACGCCGGGTGAGGAAGAGGCCCGACGGGTCGGCCAGGCCCGTGATCCCCTCGTCGTGCAGCTCGAAGCAGCCCACCTCGTCCGTCGCGCCGTAGCGGTTCTTCACGCCGCGCACCAGGCGCAGCCGGGCGTGCCGGTCCCCCTCGAAGTGCAGCACCACGTCCACCAAATGCTCCAGCAGGCGCGGCCCGGCGATGGCGCCGTCCTTGGTGACGTGGCCGACCAGCAGCGTGGACATGCCGCGCTCCTTGGACGCCCGGATCAGCGCCCCGGCCACCTCGCGCACCTGCGCCATGCCCCCGGGCGCGCCGTCGATCTCCGGGGAGGCGACCGTCTGCACCGAGTCCAGCACCAGCAGGGCGGGCTTGATGTCGTCGAGGTGGCCGAGCACCGCCGCGAGGTCCGTCTCGGCCGCGAGGTAGAGGTGCTCGCTGAGCGCGCCGATGCGGTCGGCCCGCATGCGCACCTGGCCGGCCGACTCCTCCCCGGTGATGTAGAGCGTCGGCCGGGCCTCGTCGGCCGCCTTCGCCGCCACGTCCAGCAGCAGGGTGGACTTGCCCACGCCCGGCTCCCCGGCCAGCAGCACCACGGCGCCGGGCACCAGGCCCCCGCCGAGCACCCGGTCCAGCTCGGGGACGCCGGTGGGGCGGGCGGCCGCCTGCCGGGCGTCCACCTGGCCGATCGGCAGGGCGGGGGCCGTCACCCGGCCCGGCGCCGTCGTCCGCACGCCGGGGCCGCCCTGCTCCTCGATGGTGTTCCACGCGTGGCACTCGGAGCAGCGGCCCAGCCACTTGGGGGTGGACCAACCGCAGTCGGAGCAGCGGTAGGAGGGACGGTCCTTCGCGGACGACTTGCGGGCAGCCATGGCGCTCACGGTAGCGGCGGGCGCCGACAGCACGGGCGGCGCCTCGCCCCCGCGGGGTGACGGGCGCCTCGCCACCACCGGGGCGTCGGCGCCCCGCGCGGGTGAGGCGCCGACGGCAGCGGCGCGCTCCGACGTGTCCTCTTCCGAGTGAGAAGGCGTCACCCGTCCGGGTTAACCCGGGTCGGTGACCGGTGGATCGCGTCGGTGTGCCGCCTACCGTCACCCAGTGATGACCAGGCGCGAGCAGCTCCCCGACCGCACCGGCGCCCACCGAGCGCGCCGGGCCGCGCCGCGCGCCGGCACGCAGGCTGCCGCCGCGGGCGAGCCCGGCGGTGACCGCCGGGCCGCCGGCCAGGCGAAACGATCCGCGAAGCAGGCGGCGAAGAAGCAGGCGGCGAAACAGGCGGCGAAACAGACGGCGAGGCAGCCGGCGAAGCACTCCGCCAAGCACTCCGCACGGCACGGCGCGGGCTCCGGCACCGGCATGCACCGCGCCTCCGGCCGCTCCGGCGGGAGCGGCCGGCGTCCCGGGCACTCCGAGGAGCGCCCGCCCGCCCACTTCGACGCCTACCTCGACGGGCTGTTCTCCTACTGTCTGTCGGTCATGTGCGACCACGACGCCGCCATCGCCGCGCTCGGCGAGGCACTGGCCGTCGCCGAGCGGCAGCGGCTGCGCGACCGCGCCCCCGCCGACCCGGCCGCCCACCGGCCCTGGCTGTACGCGCTGACCCGCTGGTCGTGCCTGCGCCGGCTGTCCGCGGGTACTCCGCCGCGTGCCGAGGGGCCGCCGCTGTCCGGGCCCGCCGCCGACCAGCGCCGCCGCGAACTGGGCGCGCTGGCCTGGCCGGAGGCCGCGGGCACCGCGCCCGAGCAGCGCGAGGCGCTGGAGCTGGCCGTGCGCCACCAGCTTCCCGTGCACGAGGTGGCCGCCGTGCTGGGCAAGAGCGAGGACGCCGCCCGCGCCCTGCTGTCCAGCGGCGCCTGCGAGGTCGAGCGCACCCGGGCCGCGCTCGCCGTCGTCGCCACCGGCGGCTGCCCCACCGTCGCCCGCATCGCCGCGGACCACGAGGTGCTGCTGGGCACCGCGCTGTGCCGCGAGCTCGTCCGGCACGTCGACGCGTGCCCGCTGTGCCGCCGTGCCGCCGAGCGCTCCACGGCCGGGCAGCCCTGGCCCGGCACCGCGCCCACGGGCTCCGGCACGCTGCCCGTGCTGGCCGCGCCCCGGGCGGCCGTCCACGCCGCCCTGCGCGGCGCGCTGCGCGCCCGCATGCTGCACACCCCGCGCTTCGACCGGCGGGGTTTCCCGGTCACCGACCGCGACCGGGCCGCGCGCCGCGAGCGCCTGCGCAGCCGCGCCGTCACCACCACCGTCGTCGCCACCGTCATCGCGGCGCCCGTCCTCGCCGTGTGGGCGGCCTACCGGGGCGCGCCGCTGACCGGTGAGGCGCGCGAGGGCGCCTCGGTGGCCGCCGTGGAGTCCGAGGACGCCGACGGCACGCCCGACGGCGCCGCCCCCGAGGGCGGCCAGCGCTCCCACGGGGACCACGGCCCGGTGTCCGGGGAGGATGCCGAGAGCCGCGTCGGCGTCTCGGTGACGGCCCAGGCGGAGCCCGGCCGGGACGACGAGCGCCCCGGCCGGCCGCCCGCCGACCGGACGGTCACGCCGCCGCCCGCCGGCGGCGCCACCACCGCCCCGGCCCCCGGCCGCGTGGAGGTGGAGGCCGCGACGAGCGGTGACGCGACCCACGTCACGCTCACCGCCTCGGGCGGTTCGCCCGTCACCTGGTCCGCGGCCGCCGACGCGCCGTGGCTGCGGCTCAGTCACGCGTCCGGCACGCTCGCCCCGGGCGAGTCGACGACGATCACGGTCACCGTGGACGCGGACACCGAGCCCAGCGGGCCGTGGACGGCCCACATCCACCTCGCCCCCGCCGGCGCGGTCATCACCGTCGAGGGCCAGGGCCGCACCCCGGAGCCGGGCCCCACCGAGCCCCCCGAGGAGCCCGCGCCCACCCCGACCGAGCCGGAGCCCTCGCCCTCCGACTCCCCGTCGCCCTCAGCCGCCGACTGAGACCCCGCGGCGCCCGCCGGGCGGACGGCCGCGGGGCGCGGGTGCGGCGCCGGGGGGAGCGCGCGGGTCCGCTCGCGCCCGGGGCGGGCAACAGGGGCGTGTGCGGAGTTAGTTGCGTATCCGTGACGCGGGTGACATGAGGCGTCGTCGCGTTTTCCCGGAGGAGGAAAAGGGAAAACCGGCCATGGGCAACGGGTCAACGCGCGGAGACTTTTCTCTCGGGTGCTCCGTGTTCCTGTTTTCTGCGTATCCGTAGGGATGGCTCATCCGGGGCCAAGGGCCGTCCGGACACCAGGTGATGGGTGTGGTACGGGAGTTCAGGAAATTCCCGCAGACCTCTTGCGCTCATCCGATTCCGCGGTGAAGGGTTTCGGCCAGTGGTTGCCAATGTCATGTTCGCGACCACCGTTTCCCCACTCCGCGCACCACCAAGAGAAGGATCTCTCCATGGCAGTGATGCGTTCCCCCAAGCGCAGATGGTCCGCCGTCGCGGTCACCTCCGCGGTGGCAGTCGCGCTGGGCGCCGGCGCCGCCTACCCGGCGGTCGCGGCCGAGGAGCCTGTGGGCGTGATCGCCAACGCGGGCGCACCGGGCACGATCAAGAACCAGTACATCGTCACCCTCAAGGACGGCGCGCCGGACGCCGAGTCCCCGGCGGGCCGGGAGCTGGCCGAGAAGTACGGGGCCGAGATCGAGCTCACCTACGACGAGGT
>NZ_JAPKFL010000021.1 GCF_026262575.1 Streptomyces marinisediminis | reverse complement strand
GGCCGTACCGGAGCTCGACGGAGGAACGGAAGACAAGGAAGCGACGCATGGGGCAGTGGACCGACTGGCAGAGGCTGGACGGAGTGCCGGAGGTGCAGTCCGCACCGGCACTCGCCGCGGCCAACAGGAACCACATGCTGTGCATGGTGCGCAGCAGCGACAACACACCGTTCTGGTGCGCCTGGACGTCCCGCGGCGGCTGGGACGTGCGCTGGACCCGCTCCCTCGGGGGCACCTTGCAGTTCGCCCCAGCGATCACCGCGTACGGCGCGGACCGCTACCTGGCCTTCCACACCGGCAGCAGGCAGACCCTCTACCGCCGCGCCTGGGACGCGTCCGCCGGCTGGGAGAGGTCCTGGCGCGCCCTGCGGACGGACCTGGCGTGGGGCGCACCCGCCGTCGCCTCCCGAGGCGGCAGGGGCAGCGCCGTCCCGCAGCCCGTCGACGTGGTGGTGCGCAACTCCGCCAACAGGCTCGGGCACCTGCACTGGGACGGCTCGCAGTGGGGCGACGTGCGCTACCTTCCGCCGACGGTCGCCGGCCAGCCGGCCCTGGCCTCGTGGGGAAGCGGGCGGCTCGACCTCTTCGCCCGGACCGCCCGCGAGAACGGGCTGCTGCACCTGAGCCACCTCAACGGAAGCTGGGAGCGCACTGGGCGGGACCTCACCGCCGGCGAGAGCCTGACCGCCGGTCCGGCCGCCGCCGCCTGGGGCCAGGGCCGCCTCGACGTCTTCGCCAGGGGCGGCGAGTACCAGGTCATCCACCGGTACTTCGACGGCGCCGCGTGGTCGGACTGGGGCGACCTCGGCGGGGCCGACGAGGGCACCGCGGACAACGTCGCCGTGACCTCCCGCGCCCCGGGCAACCTCGAACTGGTGATGCGGGGGCGCGACAACCGGCTGTGGTGGCGCACCTACACCGCCGACTCCGACGAGATCGGTGGAGGCGGGGGCGAAGCCGCCGATGTCACCGACTCCGGCACCCCGGGCTGACGACGCGACGCCCGCCGTCCGGGGCCACCGGACCGGCGCACGCCCGGTCCCGCCCCTCCCGCACCAGACGCACCGGCACACCGAGAAGCACCGGCAGAAGGAGCCACACGTGAACGACCCGACCGCCCCCGCCCCGGAGCAGCAGCCCCGGACGCCCCGCACCCGTCGCGCCCGGCGAGGCGCCGCCGCTGCGGCCGCGCTGGCCGTCTCGGCGGCCGCCCTGGCCACGATGCTCCCGGCGGTGGCCGCCGACCACCGCGCCGCCGCCGACCCCGCCGCCGAGCCGGGGGCCGCCCAGGAGGACGCCCGGGAGCTGGTGCGCAACCGCTGGTTCGAGCGGCACACCACCACCGAGTGGAGCAAGAACTTCAGCATCTACCTCGTCGACTTCCACCCCGACCGCAGGACGAGCCTCACCTCCTGGCGGACGGGTGTGAAGGAGGGCGCCCCGGCCCACCCGGTGACTCTGTACCGGCAGGCCAGGGACCCGCGCTACGGAGACATCCCGATGCCGCAGGGCGCCCCCTACAGCGCCAAGATCGTTGATCTCAACGGGTTCGGCGCGCAGGGCTACGTGGAACAGGACGTGCCCACGCAGAAGGGGCAGCGCTACACCCTCACCTACTGGCTCGGCTACGACGTCTACAGCGGCACGGGGGTGGCGACCATGGCCGCGCAGGCCAGCGCGATCGACCGCGGGAGCGGTGACACCCTCCACGCCAAGACCACGAAGATCTACAACAGCGGCAAGCTGGGCAACGGGCAGAACAACAACCCAGGGTGGAAGCAGGCGTCGCTCACCTTCACGGCCGACTCCGGGACGACCACCATCCGCATCCAGGACCAGACCGGCCCGGTACAGAGCAAGCCGACCGGGCACGTCGGCACGACCGGCGCCAACATCACCGGCGTCTCGGTCCGCGCCGGTTCGAACGGGCCCTCACCCACGCCGACGCCGTGAATCCCCGTCGGCCGCCGACACCGTGCGGCGGCCGACGGAGGCATGGGAGGGGACGGCCGCCGCGCGGTGCGCCGCCCGGCCGGTGCGCCGGCGCCGGGCGGCCCGCGCGGCGGCCGCGGGCCGCTCCCGCCGCGCGGCGCTCCGCCCCCGGTGAACGGGCGGGCGACGGCGCGGCGTCGGGAGGGGTGGAGGGGGTGGAAGGGGCAGAGGGGCGAGGAGGGGCGGCGGAGACCGGCGGACCGAGGCCGGATCTGGAGCGCGGTCCGGTGTCCGCCGGAGGGAAAAAGGGAATACGGAACGTAACCGCCCATGCTCACCGGCGCGCCGTCGACACGTGTTGTGCTCACATCAGCCACGGGAACCGCACAAGTCGGCCAATCTGCACACCGAGTGACACGGCGCCGCTACTTTGGGTATTCACTGGAGAGGGAACGCTCTCTCCACCCCAACGCCCTCAGGAGGCCCCACATGAACGAGCTGGCGCGGTGCGCGGGCGGGCCGACGCCGGGAGACCACCTGGCGCAGCTCCTCGCCCGTGCCCGCAACTCCTTCGACATCAGCGACGCGTTGGCGGCCCGGCTGGCCGGGGCCGTGCGCTGCGACGTGCAGCTCCGCTCCTGGCGGCAGCACCGCAACCCCCTGCCGGCGCTGCGCTGTTCGACCTACCAGTACACGTTCACCTGCGCCGACCACACCGTCCTGGTGCTGTGGGAGCTACGGCACGACACCGACGGGGACAGCCAGGTCACCTTCGAGGTCTACCCGGACTTCGCCGCGCTCCAGGAGGCGGAGAGCCGCGTCCACCAGCGCATGGCGGGCCGGATACCGGACGTGCTGGAGGCGGTGGCCGGCGAGGGCGCGCAGGAGCCCACCCCCGCGCTGCTGGCCGAACTGGGCGCCCCCGCGGCCGGGTCGGGGCACCACGGCTTCCCCGAGCGGGACTCGGCCGACCACGCCAGGCGGCTGCTGCGACGCGCGGGTAACACCGACCACCCCGGGGACGACGCCCTGCGGCTGCTGTCCACGGCGGTGCGGCACGACATCAGCCGGGTCGCGCAGCCCTTCGGCCCCGCCGGTCCGAACGCCTTCTGCTCGGTGTACGAGCACGCGTTCCTCCTCGACGACGGCCGCGAGGTCAGCCTCTTCGAGCTGGAGCACGACTTCACCGAGGACGGCCGCCTCGTCTGCGAGGTCTACGCGGACGCGGCCGGCGCGGCCCGGGCGGCGGAGCGGCACGTGACGGCCCACGGCGCCGGTACGAAGGCCGGTGAATAAGCCGGAACCGGTTGCCGGGGCCACCTACCTCCCTCTACGTTTGACGCGCTCGTCAACTTCCGTAGGTGAAGAACCTTGTTGGTGCGCGTGCGACGCGCAGGTGTGGGGGAGGAACCCATGGCCGCCCGTGGACGTCACCGCCGTTACCGGCCCAGCCGCGCCTCCCGCGCCTCGCTGACGGTCACCGCCTCCGGCGCGGGGATCGCCCTGCCGCTGATCGGCGTCAGCCACGCCCAGGCGGCCCCGGTGGAGACCTGGGAGAAGGTGGCCGCCTGCGAGAGCGGCAACCGCTGGCACGTCAACACGGGCAACGGGTACTTCGGGGGGCTGCAGTTCAAGCAGTCCACGTGGGACGCCTACGGCGGCCGGGCCTACGCGGTGCGGGCCGACCAGGCGTCGCGGGCGGAGCAGATAGCCGTGGCCGAGAAGGTGCTCGCCGGGCAGGGCCCGGGCGCCTGGCCCCAGTGCGGGCCGGGCGCCGGGCTGGCACGGGACGCGGCCGCACCGCGGGCGGCGCGCACCCAGGCCCGGCCCGCCGCCGCACCCCCCGCGGCGCCGGCCGTCCCCCGCCAGCGGCCCGCCGCGGAGGGCGAGCCCGACGGCCAGGAGCACCAGCGCGGCAGCCGGACGCACCGGGTCGAGCAGGGGGACAGCCTCTCCGCGATCGCCGACAGCCACCGCGTCCCCGGCGGCTGGCCCTCGCTGTACGAGCGCAACCGCTCCACCATCGGCGACGACCCCCACCTGATCCTCCCCGGCCAGCGGCTGCACCTGACCGCCACCGGGCCGAAGGGGCCCGCCCCGAAGCAGTCGGCGCCCAAGCCGTCGGCACCCCCGTCCGCGAAGCCCGCACCGCCCGAGCAGCAGCCCGAGGACGACCCGCCCAAGCCGCCGCGCCCCGAACCGCGCAAGGCCGAGGCCGCCCCGCCCCAGGCCGAGCCGGAGCAGCAGGAGCGGCAGAAGCCGGCCGGGGCCGGGCAGCGCGAGGAGCGCTCCACCACCGACCGGGCCGAGCGGCGTCCGGCCGCTCCGGCCTTCTCCTCCCCTGTTCCGGGGGCCGCGCCGGGTACCGCCTACCGGGCGAGCGGCGCCTCGTGGTCCTCCGGCTACCACACCGGCGTGGACTTCCCGCTGGCCACCGGCACCTCGGTCAAGGCGGTCACCCGCGCCACCGTGGTCTCGGCGGGCTGGGCGGGCGCGTACGGGTACCAGGTGGTGCTCAAACACCACGACGGCCGCTACAGCCAGTACGCCCACCTCTCCGCGATCTCCGTCCGGCCGGGCCAGCAGGTGGGCGCGGGGACGACGCTCGGCCGCTCGGGGAACACCGGCAACTCCTCCGGGCCGCACCTGCACTTCGAGGTCCGCACCGGCCCGGGGTACGGGACCGACATCAACCCGCTGGCCTACCTGCGGGAGCACGGCGTCACCGTGTGACCCCGCGGGCCGCGCGGCGGCCCGCTAGGGCTGCTGCCCGCCGGGGTTCTCCTCCGGGTCCGGCGGGGGTGCGTCGGCCTCGCCGACGTCCTCCACGTGCAGGGCGCGCTCCTCGGCGGGCAGCCCGTGGGCCGGGGACTCCTGTCCGACGATGTGGTCGCCGGCCGGTGTGCCGGGCAGCCGCTCGTCGCTGATCTGCCCCGCCCCGGGGTCCTCGGGTCCGGCGGCGGCGTCCGCCTCGCCCACGTCCGGCTCCTCCTGCGCGAGCCGGTAGTCCAGCGGCTCGCCCTCGCGCTGTTCGTTGAACGTGGTGCCGAAGTCCTCGGCGGCCACCGGGCGCTCGCCGGGCACCGGCATGCGCTGCGGGTCCTCCGCCCGCTCCGACTCCGGCGACCCGTCCTGCAGGTCGGGGATGCCCTCGTCCTCCGGGTTCCTGCCGGGGTCGTTGCTCTCCGGGTTCGGTTCCGTCATCACCGGCCTCCCTCAGTGCGCGATCACGGTACGCCGCCGCTCGCGTACCCCTGACCAGCAGCGGATAACCCCACCGCCACCCGGGCGCGCCGTGTGCGCCGCGCCCCGTCCGGCCCCGGCCCCGGCGCCGGGCGCCACGCGTGACCGTCCGGCAGCCGGGTACCCGGGGCGCTCACGTAACGACGGAGGTGGTAGGGATGAAGGCCCTCGTGTGGCACGGCAAGCGCGACGTGCGGGTGGAGCGGGTGCCCGACCCGCGGATCGTGAAGCCGACGGACGCGATCGTGCGCGTCACGTCCACCGGGCTGTGCGGCTCCGACCTGCACTTGTACGAGGTGCTGGGGCCGATGATGAACGAGGGAGACATCCTCGGCCACGAGCCGATGGGGATCGTCGAGGAGGTCGGCAACGACGTCGGCGACCTCTCCCCCGGCGACCGGGTGGTGATCCCGTTCAACATCTCCTGCGGGCACTGCTGGATGTGCGACCAGGGGTTGCAGACCCAGTGCGAGACGACGCAGGTCAAGGAGCAGGACATGGGCGCCGCCCTGTTCGGCTACACCAACCTCTACGGGGCGGTGCCCGGCGGGCAGGCGGAGTACCTGCGGGTGCCGCAGGCCCAGTACGGCCCGGTCAAGGTGCCCGAGGGCCCGCCCGACGACCGCTACCTGTTCCTGTCCGACGTGCTGCCCACGGCCTGGCAGGCGGTGGCCTACGCGGACGTGCCCGAGGGGGGCACCCTGGCCGTCCTCGGACTGGGCCCGATCGGCGACATGAGCTGCCGCGTCGCCGCCCACCAGGGCGCGGGCAAGGTGATCGGCGTCGACCGGGTGCCCGAGCGGCTGGAGCGCGCCCGCGCCCGGGGCGTGGAGACCGTGGACCTCAACGCCTACGACAGTCCGGCCGAGGCGGCCGACGCCATCCGCGAGATGACCGGCGGACGCGGCCCGGACGCCGTCGTCGACGCGGTGGGCATGGAGGCGCACGGCGGTGTGGGCAACACCGCCGCCAAGTCGCTGCAGGACCTGACCGGCCTGCTGCCGCAGAAGTGGGCGAGCCGGATGATGCGCAAGACGGGCGTGGACCGGCTGGCGGCGTTCTACTTCGCCACCGACGTCGTCCGGCGCGGCGGCACCATCTCGCTCTCCGGCGTCTACGGCGGCATGAGCGACCCGCTGCCGATGCTGAAGCTGTTCGACAAGCAGGTGCAGCTCCGCATGGGCCAGGCGAACGTCAAGCGCTGGATTCCGGAGGTCCTGCCGCTGCTCCAGGACGGCGATCCGCTGGGCGTGGACGACTTCGCCACCCACCACGTCCCGCTGGACCAGGGCGCGGAGGCGTACGAGATGTTCCAGAAGAAGCGGGACGGCGCGGTGAAGGTCGTCTTCCAGCCGTAGCCGGGTCCGTAGCCAGGCCCGGCGGGGGGACGCGCCACGCGGCGCGGCCCCCGCACGCGCGAGGACGCCCCGGAGCACGCGCGACGGTGGCCCGGGACGCGTGGGGTACGCGTCCCGGGCCACCGTCGTGCGCGGGGGCGCCCACCGGGTCTGCCCGGTGGGCGCGGGGCGCCGGTCAGACCTGGCCGCGCCAGGAGCCGGTCTCCGCGCCGCGGCTCTCGATGTACTTCTGGAACCGCTCCAGGTCGCCCTTGGCCTTGCGCTTGACGAAGCCGAGCGCGTCCCCCACCGCCTCGGTGAAGTAGTCCGGGGCGTACTCCATCTGGAGCATCACCTTCGAGCGGCCGTCGTCCAGGTGGTGGAAGGTGACCACGCCGGCCTGCTTGGGCCCGTTGCGGCTGGTCCAGGCGATCCGCTCGTCGGGGATCTGCTCGGTGATGTCCGCGTCGAACTCCCGCTCCGTACCGGCGATCTTCGTCACCCAGTGGGTGGAGGTGTCGGTCACCTGGTCGACCCGCTCGACACCTTCCATGAAGTGCGGGAAGTCCTCGAACTGCGTCCACTGGTTGTAGGCCGTGGACACGGGGACGTCGACCTCGATGGATTCCTCGATGTGCGACATGGCACCTCCTGGTCGCTGGTGTTGTGTGGCACGGCCTGCCGCGTACCCTGCCGCTCCGCCTTCACGCCTCACTCCGGCACGACCCGCAGCCGGCGCGGCGGGCCGGCCGGCGGCGGGGGCAGGCGCAGCGGGGTGGCGCCCGGGGTGAAGGAGCCGAGCAGGGCGGGGCGGCGCGCTCCGGTCGCGGACGGGACGTTGCCGGGCAGCCCGTGCGCCGACAGGAACCCCAGCAGGGCGAAGAGGTACGCCTCCTTGGCCCGCGGCGGCACCCCGAGCACCGCGCTGTCGGCGACGGCGACGGGCGCCGCCAGCGCGCGGACGCGGCCCATGAGCACCGGGTTGCGCGCTCCGCCGCCGGAGACGGCGAGCCGGGTCACCCGGTGGTCGTGGCAGGCGTCGGCGACCAGGCGGGCGGTCAGTTCGGTGACCGTGGCCACCACGTCGTCGGGAGCCGGGGCGGGCGTGGGCAGGCGCTCGGCGAGGTAGCCGGAGTGGAAGCGCTCCTTGCCGGTGGACTTCGGCGGGGGCAGGCGGTAGTAGGGTTCGTCCAGCAGGCGGCCGAGCAGGCCGGGGTGCACGCGTCCGCGCGCGGCCCGGGCGCCGTCGGTGTCCATGCGGGCGGTGCCGCCGCTGGCGCGGTGGGCCGCGGCGTCGATGAGTGCGCAGGCGGGGCCGAGGTCGTAGGCGGTGACGCCGTGCGGGGTGCGGACGGTGAGGTTGGCGATGCCGCCGAGGTTGAGCGCGGCGTGCCCCGGGCCGGGCAGCAGCAGGGCGTCCAGCGTCGCCGCGAGCGGGGCGCCCTGGCCGCCGCAGGCCAGGTCCCGGCTGCGCAGGTCGGAGAGCACGGGCAGGCCGGTGGCCTCCGCGATCCAGGCGGCGCCGCCCAGTTGCAGCGTGCCCAGGGCGTGGGGGCCGTCCGTCCAGTGGTAGCAGGTCTGCCCGTGCGAGACGACGAGGTCGGCGGCGCCGTCCGCGAGTTCGGCCACCGCACGGGCGGCGACCGCGCCGAAGTGCCGGCCGAGTTCGGCGTCCAGGCGGCACACCCGCGCCCACGTCGGGTCGGCCGGGGGCAGGCAGTCCGCCAGCAGGGCCCGGAGTCCGGCGGGGAACGCCACGCTGAGCAGGCCGCCGCAGCGCAGTTCGAGCACCCCGTCGTCGGCCGGGTGCGTGATCCGGGCGAACGCGGCGTCGACCGCGTCGCAGGAGGTGCCGCTGAGCATGCCGATGACCCGCATGCGGCGATTGTGCGGCGGGCCGGAGCCCGGGCTTAGGAACCGGCGCGCCGCCGGGCGCGTCGCCGCGCGCGGTACAGGCGGCGCTGGACGATCAGCAGGTCGGCGAGGGCGAACACCGCGAGGAAGGTGGAGATCAGCGCGAGCACGCGCAGCGAGGAGTCGGTCGGCACGTCGGTGGGGTCCGCGGCCGCGGACCAGGCCCAGAACAGCACCGCCCCCGCGATGAACAGCGGGGTGAACAGCAGGCCGAGGAGCCAGCGCAGCCGCAACGCGCTGCGGGCGCGTGCCGGTTCCGTCCCGGTGCGCGGGGAGACGCGGCCGAGCAGCCCCTCGCGCTCGGCTTCCGGGTCACGTCCGGGTTCACGATCCTGCATGGCGGGCGGGGTACCCCCGCTCCCCCGGGCGGAAACGCCGGAGCGCGGGGGCGGGACGCGGGGACGGCGGCCGCGGCGGGGCCGTCGCGGCGACGGGCGCGGACGGCGGACGGGGCGCACGGCGGCGGGCGCGGACAGGACGCGGACGGGGCGTGGACGGGACGCGGACGGGGCGTGTCCAGGACGCGGACGGGACGCGGACGGGACCGGGCGCGCTGGGGCCCGCGCCGTTTCCGGCCCGCGCCGCCGGGTACCCACGCCGCCTGGACCATCAGTGCCCGCGGCGCGGTGGACACCGCCCCGTGACCACCGCGGCACGGCGGGCACGGGGCGGAAGGGGACCGGTGTGACGGACACGGACGGACTGCGGGTCGTGGTGACCGGCGCGAGCGGCAACGTGGGCACCAGCGTGCTGGCCGCGCTCGCCGCCGAGCCCGGCGTGGCCTCGGTGCTGGGGCTGGCGCGCCGCGTGCCGGAGTGGGCGCCGAGCAAGGTCGAGTGGGCGAGCGTCGACCTCGGCGCGGGCGCGGACGCCGCCCCGGAGGCCGAGCTGACCGGGCTGCTCCAGGGCGCCGACGTCGTCGTGCACCTCGCCTGGCTCATCCAGCCCACCCACTCCCCCCGCATCACCTGGCGCACCAACGTCCTGGGCACCGCCCGCGTGCTGCGCGCGATGGCCGCGACCGGGGTGCCGGCGCTGGTGTACGCCTCCTCGGTGGGCGCCTACTCGCCGTGGCCGGACCCCGCGAAGTCCACGCGGGCCGACGAGTCCTGGCCCACGCACGGCTGGCCGGAGGCGTCCTACACCCGGGAGAAGGCCTACGTCGAGCGCATGCTCGACTCCTTCGAGCGCGAGCACCCCGGCATCCGCGTGGCGCGCATGCGCCCCGCGTTCATGTTCAAGGAGTCCTCGGCGATGGAGCAACGGCGCCTGTTCATGGGCCCGTTCCTGCCGCACCGCCTGGTGCGCCCCGGGGTGGTGCCCGTGCTGCCCGACGTGCCGGGCCTGCGCTTCCAGGTGCTGCACACCGACGACGCGGCCGACGCGTTCGCCCGTGCGGTCGTCCGCCCGGTGTCCGGCGCGTTCAACCTGGCCGCCGAACCGCCCATCGACGCCGGGGTGCTGGGCGGGCTGCTGGGGGCCCGCACCGTGCGGATGCCCCGCGCCGCGCTGCGTGGTGCGCTCGCGGCGGCCTGGCGGCTGCGCGCGGTGCCGGCGTCGCCGCACCTCTTCGACGCCTTCGTGCGCCTGCCGCTCATGGACACCGGTCGCGCGCACCGCGAGCTGGGGTGGGCGCCGCGGCGCTCGGGTCCGCAGACGCTGGCCGAGTTCCTGTCCGCCCTGCGGACGGGCTCCGGCATGGCCACCCCGCCGCTGCGTCCGCGCCTGCCCGGCGGCCGGCTCCGCGAGTACGCCACCACGTTCGCGGGCCGCGACTGACGGCGCGGGCTCCGGAGCGGCCGGGGCCGGGGCTGCCGACCCCGGCCCAGGCGCCCCGGTGCTCAGCCTCCGGTGGCCCGCACGGCCGCCGGGGTGGCGGTGAGGGCGTCGGCCAGGACGGTGTCCTCGGCGGCGGCGGTGTCGGCGAACGCCTGCTGTGCGGAGCGCGCGGCGGTGCGCCCGGCGGTCAGGCACCAGCGCCACCACCGGTCCAGCTCGCCGGGGGTCAGCGACTCGGCCGCCAGCACCGCGGGCCACCCGCAGGCCCGGGCCTGGGCGGAGACCTTGGCGCCCCCGGCCACGGGGTCGACGGCGAGCGCGGGCACACCGGCCCGCAGCGCCAGCACCAGCCCGTGCAGGCGGTCGGTGACGACGACGTCCAGGCGGCGCAGCACCGACTCGAACTGCTCGGAGGTCGCGCACAGCCGCCAGTCCCCGGTGGCCAGCCGGGTGTCGAGTTGGACGCGCCCGCAGTCCTGTTCGGCCAGCCACGCCGTGAGCGTCCGGGCCACGGCGTCGTGCCGGCGCCGGGGTCCGTACTCGCCCTGGCCGTGGGTGAGCACCAGTCCGGCGACGGGGGTGGCCGCGGCCTGCGGGGCGGCGACCGACAGGTCAAGGCGGGGGCGGCTGCCCGAGGCGTCGCGGGCCAGCACCCGGTGGAAGCCGCGCACGGCCGGCTCCCCGGGGTCGATGACCGACACCCCGACGGCGATCCGGGTGCAGTGGGCGAACCGCTCGTGCAACGCGGCGACCTGCGGCCCGTGCAGGGGCCCGCAGATGAACAGCAGCCGCCCGTACTCCGCCGGGTCGAGCCCGTCGAAGCCGGGCGAGCCGGTGCGGAAGCCGGGGCTCCACACCGTGTCGTACGGCGTGCCGGAGCAGTCCAGGACACGCTGGACGCGGCGCAGCGCCAGCACGTCACCGGCCGTCACCTCTCCGTGACGGAAACTGAACCAGCCCGTGAGCAGTGTTTTCCGCAGAGTCATCCGGGCACTCCGCCTCACGTCACGAAGAGGCGGGCGACGAAGTAGCCCACGAAGACGAGGACGATGAGCGCGACCACGATCAGCGGGCCCCTGGCCCACCCCTTGGTCGGGTTGTAGGTCTCCTCGGGCCCCGCACCGGAGAGCGAGCTCTCGCCCGGCGGCGTCTCCCCCGGCGGTACGCCCCCGCCCGGTTCCAGGCCGGTCGAGCGCTCCGGCTGGGGGTCGGGTCGGTTCGGGGGCTGAGCGGCGCCCTTGTCGTTCTCGTCAGTCATGTCCGACGAGTGATCCCACCGACCGGAACCTACACATCGGCATCCCGGCCCCGGCGGCCGGGTGAGCGAGAAGGAGAGCTACATGGCGACGGTGCGTGAGCTGCGACGGGCCGTGGTGACCGGCGGTGCCGGCTTCATCGGCTCCCACCTGTGCGAGCGGCTGCTGGACGAGGGCCTGGAGGTGCTCGCCGTGGACAACCTCGTCTCCGGCGACCGGGCCAACCTGGCCGAACTGGAGGGCCGCCCCGGCTTCCGCTTCCTGGAACGCGACGTGTGCGCCGAGGGCTTCGCCGACGCGCTGCCCGGCGGCCCGTTCGGCCTGGTGATGCACCTGGCCTGCCCGGCGTCCCCCGCCGACTACCTGCGGCTGCCGCTGGAGACGCTGGAGACCGGCAGCAGCGGCACCCGCAACGCGCTGGAGCTGGCCCACCGGCACGGCGCCCGCCTGGTGCTGGCCTCGACCTCCGAGGTGTACGGGGACCCGCAGGAGCACCCGCAGCGCGAGACGTACTGGGGTCACGTCAACCCGGTCGGGCCGCGCAGCGTCTACGACGAGGCCAAGCGGTTCGCCGAGGCCCTGGTCACCGCGCACCGGGGGACGCACGGCACCGACGCCGCGATCGTGCGCATCTTCAACACCTACGGGCCGCGCATGCGGCCGGGGGACGGGCGCGCGGTGCCGACGTTCGTGCGGCAGGCGCTGGCCGGCGAGCCGCTGACGGTGGCCGGGGACGGCAGCCAGACGCGGTCGCTGTGCTACGTCGACGACACCGTGGAAGGGCTGCTGGCGCTGGCCGCCTCCGGCCTGCCGGGCCCGGTCAACGTGGGCGGCGACGAGGAGATCACGATCCTGGAGCTGGCGCAGCGCGTCATCGCGCTCACCGGGTCGCGCTCGAAGATCGCGCACATCGAGCTGCCGGGCGACGACCCGGTGCGCCGCAAGCCCGACATCACCCGGGCCCGCGAGCAGTTGGGCTGGGCCCCGCGCACCGGTTGGGCCACGGGCCTGAAGCGCACGGTGAGCTGGTTCGCCGAACTGCCCGAGGCGGTCCGGGCCCCACGTCCGTAGCGGCGTTGACCGGTGCAAACGCGAGAGTCGCTGCGGGGCGTTTGACACCGCTGCTGAGGGTAACCACGTAAGGCCCAACGACCCCGAGCCACCCCACGGGCATCCGCCGAACCGCAGGAGGGACGCATGCGCATCCTGGGCGTCAACGCCGTCTTCCACGATCCGGCCGCCGCGCTGGTCGTCGACGGGAAGACCGTCGCCGCCGCGGAGGAGGAGCGCTTCAGCCGGCGCAAGCACGGCAAGCGCCCGGTCCCGTTCTCCGCCTGGGAGATGCCGGAGCTGTCCGCCGCGTGGTGCCTGAGCCACGCGGGGCTGACTCCCCAGGACCTGGACGCCGTCGCGTTCTCCTACGACCCCGCCCTGGCCCGGCCCGCCGGTGAACTGGGCCTGGACGACCCGTGGGACGCCCTGCGGCAGACCTACGCGCGGGAGGCCCCGGGCTTCTTGGCCGAAGCGCTGCCCGGACTGGACCCGGCCAAGGTGCGGTTCGTGCCGCACCACGTCGCGCACGCGGCCTCCTCCGGGCTCGCCGGGCCGCACCGCGACAGCGCGGTGCTGGTGCTGGACGGGCGCGGCGAGTCCGCCTCGCACCTGTCGGGCCGCTACCGGGACGGGGACCTCGAGGTGCTGACGGCCCAGCGGCTGCCGCACTCGCTCGGCCTGGTCTACGAGGAACTCACGGCCCACCTGGGCTTCCTGCGCTCCAGCGACGAGTACAAGGTGATGGCGCTCGCCTCCTACGGCAAGCCGCGTTTCCTGCCGCAACTGCGCGAGTGGGTGCACGGCACCGAGGACGGCGGCTTCCGGGCGCACGGCGTGGACTGGGCCTCGCTCGCCCCGGCCCGGCCGCCGGGCACCGAGTGGACCGAGGACCACGCCGACCTGGCCGCCAGTGCCCAGGCGTGCCTGGAGGAGACGCTGCTGGAGCTGGTGCGCTGGCTGCACACCCACTCCGGCGGGCGCCACCTGACGCTGGCCGGCGGCGTGGCGCTCAACTGCGTGGCCAACGCCCGCATCGCCGCCGAGGGCCCGTACGAGGACGTGTGGGTGCAGCCGGCCGCCGGGGACGCCGGCACCGCGCTGGGCGCGGCGCTGCACGTCACCGCCGAGGGCGGCACCGCCTGCGCGCCGATGCCGGGCGCCGACCTGGGCCGGGGCTGGACGGACGAGGAGCTGGCCGCCCAACTGGCCGAGGCGGGCGTGCCGTACGAGGTGCCGGGCGACATCGCGGAGGCGGCGGCCGAGGTGTTGGCGAACGACGGCGTCGTGGCCTGGTTCCAGGGGCGCAGCGAGTTCGGGCCCCGCGCGCTGGGGCACCGCTCGCTGCTGGCGCACCCGGGCCGGGCGGAGAACCTGGACCGGCTCAACCGGGTCAAGGGGCGCGAGGAGTTCCGGCCCGTCGCGCCGATGGTGGCCGAGCACCGCGCGGCCGAGCTGTTCCGGGGCCAGCTCCCCAGCCCCTACATGCTCTTCACCCACCAGGTGGCCGAGGAGTGGCGCGCGCGGATCCCGGCCGTCGTCCACGTGGACGGCACCGCCCGCATCCAGACCGTGAGCGCCGCGGACGACCCGCTCACCGCCCGCATGCTGGCCGCGTTCGAGCGCCGCACCGGGCTGCCCACGGTCGTCAACACCAGCCTCAACACGGCGGGGCGTCCGATGGTGGACAGCCCGCGCGACGCGCTGGAGTGCTTCGGGTCCTCGCCGGTGGACCTGCTGGCGATCGGGCCGTTCGCGGTGCGCCGGGCGGCGGTGTTCGGATGAGCGCCGCGAGCGGCCCCGGCGCGGGGCACCGGCCCCACCCGGCGCACGCCGTCGAGTACGCCGTGGTGATCCCGACCGTGGGGCGCCCGTGCCTGGCCGAGTGCCTGCGCGCGCTGGCCGGGTCGGCCGGGCCCGCGCCGATGGAGGTCATACTCGTGGACGACCGCCGCGACCCGTCCGGCGAGCCGCCCGGACTCGACGCCCTCGGACCGCTGCGCGCCCGCACCACGGTGCTGCCCGGCGGGGGCCGCGGACCGGCCGCCGCCCGCAACACCGGCTGGCGCGAGGTGACCGCGGCCTGGACGGTGTTCCTGGACGACGACGTCCAGGTGGGCGGTGACTGGGCCGAGCGCCTCCAGGCCGACCTCGCCGCAGCGGACGAGGACACCGCCGGGGTGCAGGGCGTGCTGGAGGTGCCGCTGCCCGCCGGGCGCCGTCCCACCGACTGGGAGCGCAACACCGCGGGGCTGGCCACGGCCCGGTGGGCCACGGCCGACATGGCCTACCGCACCAAGGTGCTGGCCGCCGTGGAGGGCTTCGACGAGCGCTTCCCGCGCGCCTTCCGCGAGGACGCCGACCTGGCCCTGCGCGTGCTGGACGCCGGGCACCACCTGGCCGTCGGCACCCGCCGCACCCGCCACCCGGTGCGCCCGGCCGACCGCTGGATCTCGGTGCGCGCCCAGCGCGGCAACGCCGACGACGCGCTGATGCGCGCGGTGCACGGCCCCCACTGGTGGCGGCGCGCCGCCGCGCCGCGCGGGCGCATCCGGCGGCACGCGGCCGTGACCGCCGCGGGCGCCGCCGCCCTCGCCCTGGCGCTGGCCGGACGCCGCCGCCCGGCCGCCCTGGCCGCCCTCGGCTGGCTGGCGGGCACCGCCGAGTTCGCCCGGGCCCGGATCGCCCCGGGCCCGCGCACCGGGGACGAGGTCGCCACGATGCTGGTGACCAGCGCGCTGATCCCGCCCCTGGCCGTCGGCCACCGGCTCGCCGGGGAGCTGCGGCACCGCCCGGCGCGACGGGAGGAGGGGCGATGACCGCCGACGCGACCGTGGTGCGCGCGGTCCTCTTCGACCGCGACGGGACGCTGGTGGCCGACGTGCCCGGCAACACCGACTGGCGCCGGGTGGAGCCGATGCCCACCGCCTACGACGCGCTGGACCAGGTGCGCGGCTGCGGGCTGAAGACCGCCGTGGTGACCAACCAGTCCGCCCTCGGGCGCGGGGAGCTGGCGTGGCCGCAACTGCGCCGCATCAACGCCCGCGTCGAGGAGCTGCTGGGGCCGCTGGACACCTGGGTGGTGTGCCCGCACGACCGCGACTTCGGGTGCCGCTGCCGCAAGCCGCGCCCCGGCCTGGTGCTGGAGGCGGCCCGGCGGCTGAAGGTGCGGCCCGCGGAGTGCGCCGTCATCGGCGACATCGGCTCGGACATGGCCGCCGCCCGGGCGGCGGGCGCCGTGTCGGTGCTGGTGCCCACGCCGCAGACGCTGCCCGAGGAGGTGGCCGCCGCGCCGCTGGTGGCCCCCGACCTGCTGAGCGCCGTGCGCACCGTCCTGGGGAGCCCGGCATGAGGGCGCTGGTGACGCGGCTGGACAGCTTCGGCGACGTGCTGCTCGCCGGGCCCGCGGTGCGCGCGGTGGCCGCCCGCGCGGAGCGGGTGACGTTCCTGTGCGGGCCGCGCGGCGAGGCGGCGGCCCGGATGCTGCCCGGCGTGGACGAGGTGCTGGTGTGGGAGGCGCCGTGGGCCGGGCCCGACCCGGTGCCGGTGGAGCCCGACGACGTCGCGGCGATCGTCGCGGAGCTGTCCGCGCGGCGGTGCGACAGCGCGCTGGTGCTGGCGTCGGCGCACCAGAGCCCGCTGCCCACGGCGCTGGTGCTGCGGCTGGCGGGCGTGGCCCGCGTCGCGGCGGACAGCGTGCACTACCCCGGCGGGCTTTTGGACCTGCGCCACCGGCGCGACCCCGAACACCACGAGGCCCGGGC
The DNA here is from genome assembly GCF_026262575.1 of Streptomyces marinisediminis. GTDB lineage: Bacteria > Actinomycetota > Actinomycetes > Streptomycetales > Streptomycetaceae > Streptomyces > Streptomyces marinisediminis. The sequence goes on along the minus strand of NZ_JAPKFL010000021.1, from coordinate 78,123 downwards.
CGCGCTGGCGCTGGCCGAGGCGGCCGGGTTCGCGCTGCCCGCGGGCGACGGCGGGGAGCTGCGCGTGCTGCCGCCCTCCCCGGCCGCCTCGCACACCGCCCGGCGGCTCGCCGGACAGGCGCCCTACGTGGTGGTGCACCCCGGCGCGAGCGCGCCGGCGCGCTGCTGGCAGCCCGGTCGGATGGCCGAGGCCGTCCGCCTGCTGACCGCCGAGGGGCACCGGGTGCTGGTCACCGGCGGCCCGGGCGAGCGGGAGCTGACCGCGGCCGTCGCGGGCGGGCACGGCGTCGACCTGGGCGGCCGCACCGACGCCGCCGAACTGGCCGCCGTGCTGGCCGGCGCGGGCGCGGTCGTGGTGGGCAACACCGGACCCGCGCACCTGGCGGCGGCCGTCGGCACGCCCGTCGTCTCGCTGTTCTCCCCGGTCGTCCCGGCCGGGCGCTGGGGTCCCTACCGGGTGCCGCACGTGCTGCTGGGCGACCAGTCGGCGCCGTGCGCCGGAAGCCGGGCACGACAGTGCCCCGTCCCGGGCCACCCCTGTCTGGGCGAGGTGACGGCCGTCGACGCGGTCGGCGCCGTGGAGAAGCTGCTGAAGGAGGACTGAGCGTGCGCATTGTGCTGTGGCACGTGCACGGTTCCTGGACGACGTCCTTCGTCCGGGGCCCGCACACCTACCTGCTGCCGGTGCTGCCGGACCGGGGCGAGGACGGCCGGGGCCGGGCCCGGACCTGGGACTGGCCGGCGAACGCCGTGGAGATGACGCCCGAGGAGCTGCGCGAGACCGACGTGGACCTGGTGCTGCTCCAGCGCCCGCACGAGGCGGAGCTGGCCGAACGCTGGCTGGGCCGCCGGCCCGGGCGGGACGTGCCGGTGGTGTACCTGGAGCACAGCACCCCGCTGGGCGGCGTACCGGACGCGGTGCACCCGGCGGCCGGGATGCCGGGCTGCACGCTCGTGCACGTCACCCACTTCAACCGGCTCTTCTGGGACGCCGGCACCACGCCGACGACCGTCATCGAGCACGGCGTCATCGACCCGGGCCCGCGCTACACCGGTGCGCAGGCGCGGGCGGCCGTGGCCGTCAACGAGCCGCTGCGCCGCGGCCGGGTCACCGGCACCGACCTGCTGCCGCACTTCGCCGACGCCGTCCCGCTGGACGTGTTCGGCATGGGCACCGCGGGGCTCGCCGACCACCTGGGGCTGCCCGGGGAGCGCTGCCGCAGCCGCGAGCTCCAGCAGGACGAGCTGCACACGGCGATGGCCGCGCGGCGCGTGTACCTCCACCCGTTCCGCTGGACCTCGCTGGGCCTGTCGCTGCTGGAGGCGATGTACCTGGGCATGCCGGTGGTGGCGCTGGACACCACGGAGACGGCCGAGGCCGTCCCCCCGGACGCGGGCGTCGTCTCCAACCGGCTCGACGTGCTGCGCGAGGCGCTGCGCACCTTCGCCGCCGACCCGGAGCACGCGCGGCTGACCGGCGAACGGGCCCGGGCGGCCGTCAGCGCCCGCTACGGGCTGCACCGCTTCCTGGACGACTGGGAGCGGCTCACGAAGGAGGTGACCCGATGAGGATCGCCATGGTGTCCGAGCACGCCAGTCCCCTGGCGGTGCTCGGCGGCCCCGACGCGGGCGGCCAGAACGTCTACGTCGCGCAGGTCTCGCGGGCGTTGGCGGCCCGCGGCCACACGGTGACCGTCTACACCCGGCGGGACGCGGCCGACCTGCCCGAACGGGTGGCGTTCGCGCCCGGCGTCACGGTCGAGCACGTGCTCGCCGGGCCTCCGGAGCCGCTGCCGAAGGACGAGCTCCACCCCTGCATGCCCGCCTTCGGCGCCCATCTGGCCCGGGTTTGGGCCGCCGCCCCACCGGACGTGGCGCACGCGCACTTCTGGATGTCGGGCCTGGCCGCGCTGGCCGGCGCACGCGGCCTGGACGTCCCGGTCGTGCAGACCTACCACGCGCTGGGCACAGTGAAGCGGCGCCACCAGGGCGCCGCCGACACCAGCCCGGCCGAGCGGATCGACGCGGAGCGGCGCATCGCCCGCGAGTGCGCCCGCGTCCTGGCCACGTGCGGCGACGAGGTCGACGAGCTCGGTGCGATGGGCGTCCCGCCGGGGCGCACCTCGGTGGTGCCGTGCGGCGTGGACACCGCCGAGTTCAGCCCCGAGGTGCGCGCGGCCACCACCGTGCCGCGCGGCCAGCCCTACCGGCTGCTGGCGGCGGGGCGGCTGGTCCCGCGCAAGGGGTTCGACCTCGCCGTCCGCGCGCTGGCCGACGTGCCCGGCGCCGAGCTGCTCGTCGCGGGCGGGCCGCCGGAGTCGCTGCTGGACGCCGACCCGGAGGCCCGGCGCCTGCGCGCGCTGGCGCGGGAGCTGGGCGTGGCCGACCGCGTGCGGCTGCTGGGCGCCGTGGGCCACGAGCACATGCCGGGGCTGATCCGCAGCGCCGACCTCATGCTCGCCACGCCGGTCTACGAGCCGTTCGGCATCGTGCCGCTGGAGGCCATGGCGTGCGGCGTACCCGTCGTGGCCACCGGCGTCGGCGGACAGCTCGACTCGGTGGCCGACCGCGTCACCGGGCGGCTGGTGCCCCCCGGGGACGCCGCCGCGCTCGCCCGCGCGGTGGGCGGCCTGCTCACCTCCGAGCAGGTGCGCCTGGCCTACGGCACCGCCGGACGGCGGCGGGTGGAGGCCCGGTTCTCCTGGAGCCGGGTCGCCGACGGAACGGAACAGGTCTACAACCAGGTGACGGCACGTCACCGCGTCCCGACGGGGGTGGTCCGATGACCTTCGCACCGGCCTCGGTACGAAGCCACTGCGACGAACTGCGCGAGGCGCTGCTGGCGCTGCGCGACTCGGCCGACACCGCGCAGCGCTGGGGCGAACGCCTCGCCCACGTGCTGTGCGGGGGCGGGCGCCTGCTCGTCGCCGGCAACGGCGGCAGCGCCGCGCAGGCCCAGCACCTGTCCGCCGAACTGGTCGGCCGCTACCGCGAGGACCGGCCGCCGTTCTCCGCCATAGCGCTGCACGCCGACACCTCCGCCACCACCGCCATCGCCAACGACTACGGGGTGGCCGAGGTCTTCTCCCGCCAGGTGCGCGCCCACGCGCGCCGCGGTGACGTGCTGATGCTGCTGTCCACCTCAGGCGCCAGCGCCAACCTGCTCACCGCGGCGGAGGCCGCGCGGCGGCGGGGCGTCGCGGTGTGGGGCCTGACCGGGCCCGAACCCAACCCGCTGGCCGCCGGGAGCGACGAGGCGCTGTCCGTGGACGCGGCCACCGCGGCGACCGTGCAGGAGTGCCACCTGGTCGTGGTGCACATGGTGTGCGCGGCGTTCGACGGCGCGCTGCCCGGGGTGCTGGCCCGTGCCGACGGCCGCCCCGTGGAAGGCGGGGACGATGAGTGACGCCGGCGCACACCACCGCGGCTTCGGGGACGCGCGCCAAGAACCGGCCGCCTCGGCGCCGCTGGTCGTGGTCGGCGACGCGCTGCTGGACCGGGACCTGACCGGCACGGCCGACCGGCTCGCCCCCGACGCCCCGGTGCCGGTGGTCGACGGCTGCGAGGAGCGGCTGCGGCCCGGCGGCGCGGCGCTGGCCGCCTACCTCGCCGCCCTGTCGGGCCGGGAGGTCACCCTGGTGACGGCCGTGGGCGGGGACGCCGCCAGCGCCCGGCTCCTGGAGCTGCTGGCGCCCTGGGTGACGGTGGTGCCGCTCACGCTGTCGGGCAACCTGCCGGAGAAGACCCGGGTGGTGGCCGAGGGCCGCATCATGCTGCGCCTGGACCGGGGCACCGGCCGGGCCACCGGGGCCACCGCCGAGGCCCGCCGGGCCGTCGCCGGCGCGGGCGCGCTGCTGGTCTCCGACTACGGGCGCGGCGCCGCCGAGGTGCTGCGCGGACTGCTGGAAGAGCGGGCCGCCAGGGTTCCGCTGGTGTGGGACCCGCACCCGCGCGGCGGGCCACCGGTGCCCGGCGCGCGCCTGGTCACGCCCACCACGGGCGAGGCCCGGCACTTCGCGCCGCGCGCCTGCGCCGGGGAGGGCCTGGGCGCCGTCATGGACCGGGCCCGGGCGCTGGTGCGGTCGTGGCGGGCGGGCGCCGTGGCGGTGACGCTCGGCGCGGACGGCGCGCTGCTGTCCTACGGCGACCACCCCCTGCTGGTGCCCGCCCCCTCCCGGCACGGCGGGGACTCCTGCGGCGCCGGCGACCAGTTCGCGGCCCAGGCGGCCGGGCTGCTGGCCGACGGCGCGCTGCCGGAGCAGGCGGTGCGCGGCGCGGTGGCCGCCGCCACCGGCTACGTCGCCTCCGGGGGCGCGGCGGCCCTCGCCCTGCCGGGCCGTCCGGCGCCGTCGGCCTCCGCGGGGCCGAAGGCCGCCCCGACGGACGCCGCCGAGGAGGTCATCCGCCGCGTCCGGGCGGCGGGCGGCACGGTGGTGGCCTCCGGCGGCTGCTTCGACCTGCTGCACGCCGGGCACGTCGGGCTGCTCCAGGCGGCCCGCGCCACCGGGGACTGCCTGGTGGTGTGCGTCAACTCCGACGCCTCGGTGCGCCGCCGCAAGGGCGCGGGGCGTCCCATCACCCCGCTCGCCGACCGGGTGCGGGTGCTCCAGGCCCTGGAGTGCGTCGACGCGGTCGCCGTCTTCGACGAGAACACCCCCGAACGCCTCCTGGACCGGCTGCGGCCCGACATCTGGGTCAAGGGCGGGGACTACGCCCGCGCCGATCTGCCGGAGGCGGAGCTGCTGGAGCGGTGGGGCGGCAAGGTCGTCCTGCTGCCCTACCTCGACGGGCGCTCCAGCACCAAGCTCGCCGAGCGCGCGGCGGTCTCCGCCGGGGGCGGCGTGCCGTGAGCGCCGCCCCCGACGAGCGAGGGGACCGCCCGCCCCGCGCGGCCGGGTGCGCGGACGCCGGGCGGCGCGCGGCGCGCGGGGCGCCGGTGCGCCCGCGCATCGTCGCGCTGCGCGCCCTCGGGCTGGGCGACCTGCTCGCCGCCGTGCCCGCGCTCAAGGCGCTGCGCCGCGCGCACCCGGGCCACGAGCTGGTCCTCGCCGCCCCCGCGGGCCTGCGCGAACTCGCCCTGGCCACCGGGGCCGTGGACCGCCTGCTGCCGGCCTCCGCGCCGGGCCGCGCCGTGCCCGCACGCCTGGACTGGACCGGGCCGCCGCCGGAGCTGGCCGTGGACCTGCACGGCACCGGGCCGCAGAGCGCGGACCTCCTGCGCCCGCTGCGCCCGGCCCGGCTGCTGGCCTTCGCCGACGCCGCGGGCCCGCCCGTCGTCGCACAGGAACACGAACGCGAGCGCTGGTGCCGGCTGCTGCGCTGGTACGGCGTCCCGGCCGACGCCGCGGACGTCCGGCTGCCCCCGCCCGCCGCGCCGAGCCCGCTGCCCGGCGCGGTGCTCGTCCACCCCGGGGCCGCCTCCGGCTCCCGGCGCTGGCCCGCCGAGCGGTTCGCGGCCGTCGCCGCCGCGCTCGCCGCCGCCGGGCACCGGGTGGCCGTCACCGCCGGGCCGGACGAGCGGCCGCTCGCGGCCCGGGTCGCGGCCCTGGCCGGGCTGCCGCCGGACGCCGTGTGCGCGGCGCCGCCGCTGCCGGTGCTGTCCGCGCTCGTGGCCCACGCGGCGGCGGTCGTCAGCGGCGACACCGGCCTGGCCCACCTGGCCGTCGCCCACGGCACGCCGTCCGTCACGCTCTTCGGCCCGGTCCCGCCGAGCGCGTGGGGGCCACCGCCGCTGCCCCGGCACCGCGCCCTGTGGCACGCCGGGCCGCCCGGCGACCCGCACGGCCGCCACCTTGACCCCCGGCTGCTGGCCGTCCAGGTGCCCGAGGTCCTCGCCGCACTCGGCGCCCCGCACGTTCTTCCCCACGACCCGCTGGAGGTGCGATGCCCGGCCGCTCCCGGCCCGCAGGCACACCGACCGCCCGCTCCGCCCTCGCCCCCGCCGCCGGCCCACGGGCCGACGGCGCCCCGGGCGACACGGCACCGAGCACGTCCGTCGGCGTCGTCATCGCCACCCGCAACCGCGCCGACCGGCTCGCCCGGACGCTGACCCGGCTGACCGCGCTGCCCGAGCGGCCGCAGGTGATCGTCGTGGACAACGCCTCCACCGACCACACCCGCGCCCTGGTGGCCGAGCGCTTCCCCGGCGTGCGGGTGCTCACGCTTAAGCGCAACGCCGGGGCCGCCGCCCGCACCGTGGGCGCCGCCACCCTGGACACCCCCGTCGTGGCGTTCAGCGACGACGACTCCTGGTGGGCCCCAGGCGCCCTGGACCGGGCCGCCGCGCTCCTGCGCGCGTACCCCCGGCTCGGCCTGGTGGTGGCCGCCACCCGGGTCGGCGCGGACGGCGTGCCCGACCCGCTCAACGCCGTCCTGGCCGACAGCCCGCTGGGCCGGCCGCCGGACCTGCCGGGCCCCGAGGTCCTCGGCTTCCTCGGCTGCGCCGCCGTCGCCCGCCGCGCCGCGTTCCTGGACGCGGGCGGCTACCACCCGCTGCTGTGCATCGGCGGCGAGGAGACGCTGCTGGCCTGGGACCTGGCCGCCCGCGGCTGGGGCATCTCCTACTGCCCCGAGGTGACCGCCTGGCACGACCCGGACGACGGCCCCCGGCCCGAGCGCCCCATGATGCTGCGGCGCAACGAGGTGCTGAGCTGCTGGCTGCGCCGCCCGCTGCCCCGCGCGCTGCGCCGCACGGCCGCGCTGGCCGCCGCCGCCCGCACCGACCCCGTGGCCCGCCGGGCGCTGGGCGAGGTGCTCTCCGCGCTGCCGGCCGCGCTGCGCGAGCGCCGCACGCTGCCCCCGTGGACCGAGCGGACCGTCCGCCGGCTGGAAGGAGCCGCCCCCCATGACGAGCGCTGAGGCCGCCGCCGGGGACGGGGCGCGCGTCTCCGTCGTCGTCATCACCCGCAACCGCCGCGAGGAGCTGCTGCACACGCTGGGACGGCTGGCCGACCTGCCCGACCGGCCCCCGGTGTTCGTCACCGACAACGCCTCCACCGACGGCACGCCCGAGGCCGTGGCCCGCCACCACCCCTGGGTGCGGCTGCTGCGGGCGGAGCGCAACCTCGGCGCGGTGGGGCGCAACGCCGCGGTCCGCCTGGTCCGCACGCCCTACGTCGCCTTCTGCGACGACGACTCCTGGTGGGCGCCGGGCGCGCTGACCGCGGCGGCCGACCTGCTGGACGCCCACCCCGGGCTCGGCGCGGTCACCGGCCGCATCCTCGTCGAGCCGGGCGGCACCGAGGACCCGATCGTCGCGGAGCTGCGGGACTCGCCGCTGACCGGCCCCGACTGGCTCCCCGGTCCCGCGCTCGGCTCCTTCCTGGCCGCCGCCACGGTCCTGCGCACCGACGCCTTCCGCGCCGCGGGCGGCTTCTCGCCCCGGCTCTGGCTCGGCGGGGAGGAGGAGCTGCTCGCCACGGACCTGATGACCCGCGGCTGGTGGCTCAGCTACGCGCCCGAGGTGACCGTGCACCACGCGCCCTCGGCCGCGCGGGACGCCACCGGGCGGCGCGTCGTCGGGCTGCGCAACACCCTGTGGTTCGGCTGGCTGCGCCGACCGCTGCCCGCCGCGCTGGACCGCACCTGGCACCTGGCGCGCACCGTCCCCCGCGACGCCGCCTCACTGCGCGCCTTCGGCCAGGCGCTGGCGGGCCTCCCGTGGGTGCTGCGCGAACGGGCCGTGGTGCCCCCGGCGGTGGAGGAACGCCTGCGCACGCTCGACGCCGCACAGCGCGCGTCGGCCGCGCGGCGCTACGTGGGGTGACCGGCGGGCCGGGTGCCGTGGGGCGCGTCGCCCCGGGCCGCGCCCGGCGCGGGGGCCTCGCCGCAGGAGTCCGGGTGCCGCGGGAGCACGTCACGCCGCGCCGCCCCGGCCCGGCCCCGCGACCGCCACCGCCGTCCCGTGGCCCGGCAGGCGGTGACCGGCGGGAGCGGTACCGGCGGTCGGCGGCTGCGCGGACGGCACCGGTCAGGGGACGGGAGGGGGCCGCTCCTGCGGCGAGCGGGGCACGGCGCCGGGCGGTGGGCGACGCGCCGCCGTCGGGCCGGGGACGCCTCCCTCGGGCGCGCGCGGCCCGCCGGGTACCGCGCCCGGACGCGCGAGGACCCCGGCGGCGGCCGGGTGGGGCCGTCGCCGGGGTCACCAGCCGACGGGGGTCACGCCGCCCCCGGCGCCGCGGAGCGCCGGGGGGCGGGCCCGGGTCAGCTTCGGGCCTTGCGCGTCGAGGAGCGGTTGGCCTTGCGGATCGCGTCCAGCAGGTCCGCCTTGTTCATCGAGGAGCGGCCGGAGATGTCGAGCCGCTTGGCGACGTCGTACAGGTGCCCCTTGGTCGCGTTCTCGTCGACGCCCTCGCCGCCGCGTCCGCCCACCTGGCGCGGGCGGGCGGCCTTGGGGTCGGAGGGGCCCTTGCGGCCGCCCTCCTTGCGCTCCCAGTGGTCGCCGATCTTCTCGTAGGTGTGCTTGAGGGCGCTGTACGCGACGCGGTGCGCGCGCTCGCCCTCGCCGTAGGTCTCCACGGCCGAGTCATGGGCCTTGATCCACGTCCGCTGCGCGCCCTGTGGTGAGCGGCGCAGGGTCGAGGGCAGTTCCTCGCGTGCGGGCACGGATGCTCACCTCCCAGTGGGTTCCTGCCGCCCCGGGTACCCGGGCGCGGGGGCGGAAAACCGGCGCTCAGCAGGCCGGAGGTCGGCGCACGGACGGAGGATTCCGCCCCCGCGAAACGGGCATAACACTCAACACCAGGACAGTATCGGGAGGTTGAGTCTCCGTTTCCTTACTCCCACGCACCTCTGGTCAGTAGCCTCATCCCTCGAACGTCAATACGTCGGCGATCGTGATGAGGAGTCTTTGATGGAACGTCCCTCCTGGGCCCCGCAGGGCATCGACCTGTCGCAGCCGAGCGTGTCCCGGATCTACGACTACTACCTGGGCGGCTCCCACAACTTCGAGGTCGACCGGGAGGCCGCGCGCCGTGCCATCGAGGTGTTCCCCGGGCTCCCCAAGGTGATGCAGGCGAACCGGGCCTTCATGCGCCGCGCCGTGCGCTACGCGGTGGACCAGGGGGTCACCCAGTTCCTCGACATCGGCTCCGGCATCCCCACGTTCGGCAACGCCCACGAGGTGGCGCAGGCGGCGACGCCGGACGCCCGGGTGGTGTACGTGGACAACGACCCGGTCGCGGTCGCGCACAGCCGCGCGGTGCTGGAGGGCAACGAGAACACCGGGGTGGTCGCCGCCGACTTCCGCGATCCGCAGGCCGTGCTCGGCAGCGAGCCCGTACGGCGGCTGCTGGACCTGCACCGCCCCGTGGCCCTGCTGCTCGTGGCGCTGCTGCACTTCATCAAGGACGAGGAGGAACCCGGCAAGGCGCTGGCGGAGTTCCACGACACCCTGGCCCCCGGCTCCCTGCTGATCCTCACGCACGCCTCCACCGAGGGCGGGCCGCACAGCACCCAGCAGGGGCGCGAGATCTCCGACGTCTACCGGAGCGTGGGCTCGCGTCTGCTGATGCGCTCGCGCCCGGAGGTGCTGGCCTTCTTCGACGGCTTCGAGCTCGTCGAACCGGGCCTGGTCTCGATGCCCAACTGGCGTCCGGACAGCCCCGTCGACCAGGAGGACCCGGTGGTGTTCACCGGGTTCGGCGGAGTGGGACGCAAAGCGTGAACACAGGCCCCGAGGAGACGGCTGGGCCGGGTGGGCCCCACCCGGCCGGTTGCGGCCCGCACCCCGACGGGCTGCGGCGCTTCGCGACCATCTGGAGCCGGGCGGTGTACCCGACCACGGCGACGTGCATGACCCGGGCGGAGTTCGAGGAGCACCTGGTGCCGCTCGCGGAGCTGCTCAGCTCCACGCTGCACGCCCGCCCCTTCGACCCCGGGCCCGCCCGGGCGGTGGGGACGGCGCTGGTCGCCGCGCACTGCACGGCCCCCGAGTCGCTGCCGCAGATCCTCGGTGTGGTCGACGCCTACCTGCTCCTGTACTGCGCGGACCCGGCGCTGCTGCCGCCGGAGGAGGGCCGCGCCCGGTGCGCCCGGCTCCAGCACGCCATCGCCGCCGGGTTCGCGCGCGCCCTGCAGGAGCGCACCCGGGCGGAGCAGGAGTCGCTCTCCCGGGCGGCGCTGGCGGCGCAGTCGGAGATCGAGCGGGCGCTGCACGAGAGCGAGACGCGTTTCCGCGCGGTGTTCGAGGGCGCGACCATCGGCATCGGCATCGCCGCGCTGGACGGCACCGTGCTGGAGACCAACCGGGCGCTCAACGACATGTTCGGCGACACCGAGCGGCACCACCTCAGCAGCCGCAAGGTCACCAGTTGGGTGCACCCGGACGACGGCCCGGCGGTGTGGCGCATGTACGACGAGCTGGTGCGCGGGGAGCGGGAGCACTTCCGCACCGAGAAGCCCTACCACCGCCCCGACGGCACCGTGCTGTGGACGCACCTGACGGTGTCGCTGCTGCGCGACCCGGACGGCTCCCCGCGCTACATGCTGGCCCTGATGGAAGACATCACCGAGCGCCGCCTGCTGCACCTGCGGCTGCGCTACGAGGCCACCCACGACGCCCTGACGGACCTGCCCAACCGCACGCTGTTCTTCGAGCGCCTGGAGCAGACGCTCGCGCGCGGCGCCCAGACCCGCTTCGGCCTGTGCTACCTGGACCTGGACGGCTTCAAGACCGTCAACGACAGCCTGGGGCACGCGGTGGGCGACCAGCTCCTGGTGGCCGTCGCCGAGCGGTTGCAGACCTGCGTGAACGGGCCGGGACAGCTCGTCGCCCGCATCGGCGGCGACGAGTTCGTGGCCCTGGTCGCCGACCCGGCCTGCTCGGGGGACGTGACGGACCTGGCCGAGCGCGCGCTGGAGGCGCTGTCCACGCCGGTCCTGGTCGACGGGCGGGAGCTGCCGGTGCGGGCCAGCATCGGGATCGTGGACGGCCCGGCGGGCGAGCGCACCGCGGCCGAGGTGCTGCGCAGCGCGGACATCACGATGTACCGCGCCAAGGCGCAGGGCGGCAACCGCTACGAGCTGGCCGACCCGGACTCCGACGCCCGCGTGATCAGCCGGCACAGCCTGACCAACCGGCTGCCGGCCGCGCTGGAGGGCCAGGAGTTCTTCATCGAGTACCAGCCGCTGGTGCGCATGTCCGACGGCAGCGTGGAGGGCGCGGAGGCGCTGGTGCGCTGGGAGCACCCGCGGCACGGCGTGCTCGGCCCGGACCGGTTCATCCCGCTGGCCGAGCACACCGGGCTCATCGTGCCGCTGGGCCGGTGGGTGCTGGAGGAGGCGGTGCGGCAGGCGTGCGAGTGGCAGGTGCGCGGCATCGGCGGCACGCGCCCGCTGCGGGTCAACGTCAACCTCTCGCCGCGCCAGCTCAGCCACCCCGACCTGGTCGCGGAGACGGTCGCCGTCCTGGAGAACGCCGGCCTGCCCCCGCACTCGCTGTGCCTGGAGGTGACCGAGTCGGCGATGATCCGGGCCGACGACGCCGAGCTGAAGCCGCTGCGGCAGCTCGCCGAGCTGGGCGTGGGGATAGCGCTGGACGACTTCGGCACCGGCTACTCGAACCTGGCGAGCCTGCGGCGGCTGCCCGCGAGCACGCTGAAGCTGGACCGTTCCTTCACCCGCGGCCTCCAGCACCACCCCGCCGACCCCGTGGACCTCAAGGTGGTGGAGGGCATCGTCTCGCTCGCCCACGTGCTGGACCTGTCGGTGACGGTCGAGGGCGTGGAGACCGCGGCGCAGGCCGAGCACCTGCGGGCGCTGGGCTGCGACTCGGCGCAGGGCTGGTTCTACGCGCGCCCCGGGCCGCCGGAGCGGATGGCCGTGGAGCTGCCGCTGGCCGCCGCGCACTAGCCCCTTCCGCGGACGCCGGTCACCGCTCGCGCACGGTGACGTTGAGCCGGCCGCGCAGCCCCAGCCAGGCGGGGGCCGTGCCGGGGCGGGTGCGCGGTACGCCGTGGTAGGCGCGTCGCGCCGGGCCGCCGAAGACGAAGGCGTCGCCGCTGGCCAGCTCCACGTCCGTCCAGGGCCGCCCCCGGCCGGCCGTGGTGCCGAAGCGGAAGACGCAGGTGTCGCCGAGGCTGAGGGAGACCACCGCGGTGTCGGTGTGCTCGTCGCTGTCGCGGTGCATGCCCATGCGGGCGCGCTCGTCGTAGAAGTTCACCAGAGCCGTGTCATAGGCGGCGTAGGCGTCATAGGCGTCATAGGCGGCGCCGGCGGGACGGCCCGCGGAGCCGGTCGCGGCGTCCCCCCGCTCGGCCACCCGCTCGGCCACCCGCTCGTCCACCGCGCGGGCCGCCTCGGCCGCGGCGCCGGCCCACCGGCCGAGCCACCCGGGGAAGGGCTTGACGGGGGCGCCGTCGCCGTCGACGACCGTGCGCGCGTAGCCGTAGGGGTACCAGTGCCAGCCGAGGCTGAGCTGGCGCACCGACATCCGTCCGCCCTGCGGCATCCGCACGGTGCGCAGCCCGGCCGGCGGCCGGGCCCACTCCCGGCAGGCGGCCAGCAGCGCCCGCTGGGCCTCGGCGTCCAGCCGCCCCGGCAGGTGCACCGCCCCGGGCGCCACCCGGGCGGCGGGGCGCGGGAAGAGTTCGGCACTCACCGGGCCAGGGTAGGCACCCGGCGGGGCGACCGGCGGGTAACCGCTTGTCGTATCGTCGAGGCGTATGCCGTTGGGTGTGACCGTTCGTGCAGGTGCAGGTGTGAGGAGCCGCCAGTGACGTCCGAAGCCGTGGAGCCCGTGCTCGCCGGGGTGCGCAACTTCCGTGATCTCGGCGGACTGCCGACGACGGACGGACGCCGCGTGCGCCACGGCCTGCTGTACCGCAGCGGCCACCTGGCCCGCGCCACCGAGGAGGACGCGGCCTTCCTCGCCGGGCTCGGCCTGCACACCGTGTACGACTTCCGCAACGAGGCCGACATCGCGCTCGACGGGCCCGACGTCGCCCTGCCGGGGGTGCGCAACGTCAACATACCGCTGACCGACCCGGCCCACGGCGTGGAGTTCTGGAAGCTCGTGCGCGACGGGGAGGTGGCGGTGCTGCGCGAGGAGCTGGCCGACGGCCGCGCGGTGGCGCGTATGCAGGAGTCCTACGCCGACATCGTGCGCCACCGCACGGCCGAGCACAGCCGGATGCTGCACGAGCTGGCCGACGGGCGGGTGCCGGTGCTGATGCACTGCGCCGCGGGCAAGGACCGGGCGGGCCTGTCCGTCGCCGTCACGCTGCTGGCGCTCGGCGTCGAGCGGGAGGCGATCGAGGCGGACTACCTGCTGTCCAACGAGCCGCACCGGCGCTACGAGGTGCACCGCGGCGACGGCGCCCTGGAGGCGGGCGACCGCAAGCGCATCGATCCGGAGGTGCGCGAGCTCCTCGCGCCGTTCTTCGACGCGCGGCCGGCGTACCTGGCGACGGCGTACGCGACGATCGCGCAGACCTGGGGCGACGTGGACACCTACCTGTCGCGGGGCCTGGGCCTGTCCGGCGCCACGCGCGCCGCCCTGCGGGACCGGCTCCTGGACTAGCCGCCGGACCCCGGCCCGGGGCCCGGGCCGGGGCGCGGCGGGGCGGAGACCAGGGCGGGCTACCTGCGGCGGTCCACCACGAAGTCCGCCAGTGCGACGAATTGCTCCCGCACGGCGGAGGGCATGTCGACGTCCGAGACCGCGCGCAGGGCGGCGGCGTGCTGGCGGCGCGCCTCGGCCGCCGTCCAGTCCCGGCCCCCGGCCTCCTCGACCAGCGCGGCCCGCGCCGCGAACTCCGCCTCGTCGAAGTCGTCGAACTCGGCCTGGCTCTTCGTCGCGTCCTTGCGCAGCAGCTCGCCGAGGTGCCGCGCGGCCGGTCCCCGGCCGCTCAGGGCGGCCACGACCGGCAGCGACTTCTTGCGCTGCCGCAGGTCGCTCCAGGTCCGCTTGCCGGTGGCGTCCGGGTTGCCCCAGATGCCCAGCAGGTCGTCCACCGCCTGGAAGGCGAGGCCGAGGTGGTGGCCGTAGGCGCTCAGCGCGTCGGCGGCGGCGTCGTCCGCCCCGCCGAGCACCGCGCCGATGGAGGCGGCGCAGGCCAGCAGCGCGCCGGTCTTGTTCCCCTCCATCTCCAGGCACTCCGCGACGCTGACCCGCTCGCGGTGCTCGTAGGAGATGTCCTGGGCCTGGCCGTCGATCAGCGCCCGGCTGGCGGAGGACAGCCGCCGGGCGGCCCGGGCGGCCTCGGCGGTGCCCAGTTCGAGCAGGACCTCCCCGGCCAGCGCGAACAGCGCGTCGCCCACGAGGATGGCCTGGGCGGGGCCGTGGACCTTCCAGACCGTGTCCCGGTGGCGGCGCTGCTCGTCGCCGTCCATGAGGTCGTCGTGCAGCAGGGAGAAGTTGTGCACCAGCTCGACGGCGACGGCGCCGGGGATACCGGCCTCCGGCGCGGCACCCGCGGCCTCGGCCGACAGCAGCGCCAGCGCGGGACGCACGGCCTTGCCGCCGTCGCCGTCGGCGGGGCGGCCCTCGGCGTCGATCCAGCCGAAGTGGTAGGCGGCGACGGTGTCCATGGGCGGCGCGAGACGGGCCACCGCGGCGCGCAGCCGGGGCTGGGGCAGCGTGCGCCCGCGGGTGAGCAGAGCGGTCACCGCGGCGGTGTCGATGCCGGCGTGGGCCGGTTGCACCGGGTTCACATGGTCTCCTTAGCGTTCAGCGGTCGTCCTGACGCCGACTCCCAGGGGGCGTCGCCGTGCGGGTGCCCGAGGCGTGCGAGGGCCTCGTGCGCAGCGACGTGGCCACTGCGTACCGCGCCTTCCATCGTCGCGGGCCACCCGGTGGCGCACCACGCGCCCGCAAGGTACACGCCCGGCGCACGGGTGTGCGCGGCAGGCCGCAGGCGCTCGACCCCGGGCACGGGCGCGAACGTGGCATGACGCTCGCGGGTGACGAAGAAGTCGCGCACGCGTGCGGTGCGGGCGGCGGGCAGCAGCCGGGCCAGCTCCGGCAGGTAGCGCTCGCGCAGCGCGGCGGCGGGGACGTCGATGTCCGCGTGCGCGGCGGACTGGGACAGCGCGAGGTACTGGCCGCCGCCCGGTGCGAGCCCGGCCGCCGCGCCGCGGTCGAAGACCCACTGCACGGGGCTGCCGAGCGCGGCGAAGAACGGCCGGCGCAGGACCGGCCGGTCGTAGACGACGTGCACGTTGACGATCGGCGCGGTGCCGATGGCCGCCAGCCGCCCGGGGTCGGGCAGGGCACCGGCGGGCAGCAGGGCGGCGGCCTGGTCCTGCGGCACGGCGAGCACGGCGGTGGCGGCGGGCTCCGGCGGCGCGCCGGGCGAGCGGCCGGTGTCCAGGCGCCAGCGCCCGTCGGCGTCCCGGCCCAGCCCGCGCACCCGCACCCCGGTGCGCACCCGCACCCCGGCCCGGTCCAGGGCGCGGCGGGCGAGCGTGTCGTGCAGCGTGCCCAGCGGCACCCGGGCCCAGCCGATGTCCGCGGCACCGGGGGCGCTGAGCAGGCCGGTGCGGAAGACCAGCGCGGCCAGCGCCAGCGAGGCGTCGTGCGCCCGGGCGTTGAGCGTGGCCACGCCCACCAGGTCCCACAGCGCCTCGACGCTGCGCGGCGACTGCCCGGCGCGGCGCAGCCAGGTGGCGAAGTCCTGCCCGTCCAGCGCGGGGTCGGCCGGGTCCAGGCGGCGCAGGGCGAGCGCGGCGCGGGCGGCGCGCAGGCGCTCGGCGGGGCTCAGGTGCGGGTAGGTGGCCAGCGCGGCGGCCAGGTGGAGCGGCGCCGGGGCGGCCGAGCGGCGCAGTCGGCCGAGCCGCAGACTGCGGGCGTCCAGCACCGGGATGTCCAGGCGGCGTTGCAGCGGGGCGAGCTCCCGGCCGCCGATCCGGTCCAGGAACCAGCCGTAGGCGGTGCAGCAGCGCAGGTGGACGTGCTGGCCGTTGTCGACGGTCAGCGGCCCGGCCGGGGAGTCGCGGTGGAAGGAGAACGCCAGCCCGCCGAGCCGGGGCCGGGACTCCACCAGCGTCGTGGGCACGCCCGCGTCGGCCAGCCGCAGCGCGGCGGTGATCCCGGCGAGCCCGCCGCCGACGACGACGGCGCCGCCCCTCCGCGGGTCCGCGTGCGCCGCCGCGCCCCGGGGCCCGGGCGCGGCGGGGTCCGTGCTCACCGGGCTTCCCGGCGGACGGCCCGCCGCACCAGCACGGCGTCGAGCCCGGACAGGCCGCGCGCCGCCGCCAGCGCCTTCTGCCGCGGCGGGACGGCGACCCGGCCGCGCAGCACGGCCTCGGGGTCGGCGGCGATGCGGTCCAGCAGCTTCCGGTAGATCCCGGCCATGGCCGCGACGCAGGCGGCCGAGCGCCGGTCCAGCAGCGGCAGCAGCCGGTAGCCGTCGGCGAACAGCTCCCGGGCGCGTTGGACCTGGTGGCGCACCAGCCCGGTCAGGTCGGCGTCGCGGGGGGCGCTGGCCGCGTCGAAGGCCCCGACGCAGCCGAACGCGGCGAGCTCCTCGTAGGGCAGGTAGCTGCGACCGCCGCGGGCGTCCTCGCGCAGATCGCGCAGGATGTTGGTGAGCTGGAGCGCGATGCCGAGGGTGTCGGCGTGTTGGGCGGCCCGGGCGGTCTGCGGGGCCTCCGGCCGGCCGGGGCCGCCCTGCGCGGTCCCGAAGACGCCGAGCGAGAGGCGCCCCACGGCTCCGGCCACGCAGCGGCAGTAGTCGCGCAGGTCGTCCCAGGTGCGGTAGGTGCGGGCGGTCACGTCCATCAGGACGCCGTCGACGAGCTCGTCCAGGGCGTCCAGCGGCACCGGGTAGCGGTGCGCGGCGTCGGCGAGCGCGACGGCGACCGGGTCGGTGTCGTCGGTGGCCACCGCGCCGGCGCGGACGCGGGCGACCAGGGCGCGGGCGTCGGCGAGGCGGGCGGTCTTCGTGCGGGTGTCCAGGAAGCCGTCGCCGATGTCGTCGACGCGGCGGCACAGCGCGTACAGGGCCGCCAGGGCGCGGCGGCGCGGCGGCGGCAGCAGGCGGATGCCGTAGCCGAAGTTGCGGGCCTGCTGGGTGGTGACGGTCTCGCAGTAGCGGTAGGCGGCGAGCACCGGGGGCGGCGGCTCCCCGGCCGGGGCCGGGCGGTCGGCGGGGCCGGTGGTCGCGGGGGCGCTCGTCGCCGGGGTCATCGCGGTCCTCCTCGCCGGGCGGCCGCCAGGACCGCCGCGATCTCGCGCAGCAGCGTGGGCCGCCGCGCCTTCGGGGCTCCGGCCAGGACGTCGTAGCGGGCGCCGGCCAGCGCCCGGAGGGCGGCCCGTCCGCCGCCGGTGAACCCGGCCAGCAGCAGCCGCAGCCGTCCGCGCACGCTCGCCACCAGCGGGACCCCTTCGTCCAGCAGTGCGGAGGAACGTTCCGCCAGGACGGCCACGGCGCTGCGCAGGGCGGCGCCCGTGACCGGCGCGCCCAGGTCCCGCTCGCGCACCCCGAAGCGGTCCAGGTCCGCGGCGGGCAGGTAGACGCGGCCGCGCCGGTGGTCCTCGGCGACGTCCTGGAGGTGCTCGACCACCTGGAGGGCGGTGCACACCGCGTCGGAGCGGCGGACGCGCTCGGGGCTTTGGGTACCGGTCACGGCGAGCACCAGGTGCCCGACCGGGTTGGCCGACAGCGCGCAGTAACCGAGCAGCTCCTCCCAGGTGGCGTAGTGGTGCCGGTGCTGGTCGAGCCGGTTGGCCTCCAGCAGCGCGAGGAAGGGCTCGGCGGTCAGCGGGTGGGCGCGGGCGACCGGGACCAGCGCCCGCAGCAGGGGGTGGCGGGGGGCGGGGGCGCCCGGCGCGCGGGCGGCCGTCAGCACGCGGTGGACGTCGGCCTCGACGGCGTCGAGCAGCGCGAGCCGGTCGCCGGCGTGCTCGGGGGCGACGCCGAGCAGGCGGGCGTCGGCGCCGCCGGGGGCCAGGTCGCCGTCGCCGATGTCGTCCACCAGGCGGGCGTAGCCGTAGACGGCCAGCAGGTCGGCGCGCCAGGCGGCGGGCAGGAAGCGGGGGGCCACGGGGAAGTTCTCCGCCGTCGCCTGGTCGAGCACGCCGCGCGCGGCCGCGTCCGCCGAGGGCACCGTGGGTTCCCGGGGCGCCGGGGGCTGCGAGGCGGTCACCACGCGCTGTCCGTCTCCACTGCCGTCACGCCTCGTTTCTACCTTGATTGCCAGATAATCGTCATTTTGGACACGCCAGATCGGGGAGGCACCCGGACACGACGCTCCCCCGGCCACCGGGGCCGGGGGAGGCGGGGGACGGGTGCGCCCGCGGGCGCGGGCCTACTTGCCGGTGTACTCCTCATAGGCCGCGAGGACGTCCTCGGTGGGCCCGTCCATGCGCAGCTCGCCCTTCTCCAGCCACAGCACCCGGTCGCAGGTGTCCCGGATGGACTTGTTGTTGTGGCTGACCAGGAAGACCGTGCCGGCCTCCTTGCGCAGCTCGCGGATGCGGTTCTCCGAGCGCTTCTGGAACTTCTTGTCGCCGGTGGCCAGCGCCTCGTCGATCATCAGCACGTCGTGGCGCCTGGCCGCGGCGATGGAGAAGCGCAGCCGCGCGGCCATGCCCGAGGAGTAGGTCCGCATCGGCAGGGTGATGAAGTCGCCCTTCTCGTTGATGCCGGAGAAGTCGACGATGTCCTGGTAGCGGGCGCGGACCTCCTCGCGGGACATGCCCATGGCCAGCCCGCCGAGCACCACGTTGCGCTCGCCGGTGAGGTCGTTGAGCAGCGCGGCGTTGACGCCCAGCAGCGAGGGCTGCCCGTCGGTGTAGACCTTGCCGCGCTCGGGCGGCAGCAGCCCGGCGATGGCCCGCAGCAGCGTGGACTTGCCCGAGCCGTTGGAGCCGATCAGCCCGATCGCCTCGCCCCGGTAGGCGGTGAAGCTGACGCCCTTGACCGCGTGCACCTCGCGCACGCGCCCGCTGGGCTTGCGGCGCACGATGCGGTTGAGTGCCGCGGTGGCGCTGCCCTTGCCGCGGGTGCCGCCCGCGACCCGGTAGACGATGTGCACGTCGTCGGCGATGACCGTCGGTCGGCGGTCGGGGGCCTGCGGGGCCTTCGACAGCGGGGTGGGAGTCGTCGGTTCAGCCACGGCCATACCGCTCCTCGGCCTTCCAGAAGTAGACGAAGCCGAACACCCCGGCCACCAGCGCCCAGCCCAGGCCCAGCAGCCACGGGTAGGGGGCGATGTCGGCGTAGGTGTAGTCGTCGATGAGCGCGAAGCGCATGAGGTCCATGAAGACCGCCGCCGGGTTGGCGGCGACGAGGTCGATCGCCCACGGCGGGACCTTCTCCGCCAGCATCGCGTGCAGCGGGAACATCACCCCGGAGGCGTACATCCAGGTGCGCAGGACGAAGGGCATGAGCTGCGCGAGGTCGGGGGTGCCCGCGCCCAGCCGGGCGAAGATCATCGCCAGCCCGCCGTTGAAGAGGAACTGGAGCGCCAGCGCCGGGAAGACCAGCAGCCAGGACAGGCCCGGCCGCTGCCCGAAGGCCAGCAGGACGACGAGCATCACGACCATCGAGTACAGGAGCTGCTGGAGCTGCTGGAGGACGAAGGCGATGGGCAGCGAGGCGCGCGGGAAGTGCAGCGCCCGCACCAGACCCTGGTTGGCCGCGACGGCCCGCACGCCGGAGAGCACCGACTGCTGGCTGAAGGTGAAGATGAAGACGCCGATCACCAGGAACGGCACGTAGTTGTGGTCGCCACCGGGAACGCCTTCGCGGGCCTCCATGATGATCCCGAAGATCAGGAAGTACACGGCGGCGTTCAGCAGGGGCGTGGCCACCTGCCAGATCTGGCCCAGCTTCGCCTGGCTGTACTGGGCCTGCAGCTTGGCCCGGGAGAAGGCCCCGATGAAGTGCCGCCGCTGCCAGAGCTGGCGGATGTACTGGAGCAGCGGCGGGCGGGCGCCACTGACGCTCAGGCCGTACTTCGCCGCCAGCTCCGCCGGCGTCAGGCCGTCATCGGGATGGGGTGGCGCCTGCATGGCGACCGCACGATCGTGCGCAGACTCGCTCACGGTGAAACGTCTGTCCTCTGGTGCGGAAGGGTACGGGAGGGTGAGGTGCTGATGTTCTCAGACCCGAGCATTTCAGATGACGGGAGGGCGTCCCAGCCGGGTCATGCGCCACACCGTACGCCAGCGCATGGGGCGCCGAGGACCGCACGCGGTGGCCCAGCCCTCGCGGAAGCCGCCCAGCCAGGCGCGCAGGGCGGCGCGCGAGGGGCGGCGCAGCAGGGTCAGCAGGACCCACACCCCCAGGTACACCGGCACCAGGGGCAGCGGCAGGCGCCGGCGGGCCAGCCACACCCGGTTGCGCGCGACCATGCGGTGGTAGACGGCATGGCGGCTGGGCAGCGTCTTCGGGTGGTGCAGCACGAGGTCGGCGCGGTACTCGATCCCCCACCCGGCGTCCAGGGCCCGCCAGGCCAGGTCGGTCTCCTCGTGGGCGTAGAAGAAGTCGTCCGGCAGCCCGCCCACTTGCCGGAGCACCGCCGTGCGCACGGCGCTGGCGCCGCCGAGGAAGGTGGTGGCGCGCGAGGAGCGCAGGGGGTCGGCGGCGCGCAGCCGGGGCACGTGGCGGCGCTGGGTCTCCCCCGAGACCGGGTCGGCGATGCGGAAGCTGACGATGCCGAGCCGCTCGTCGGCCGCGAACGCCCGCCGGCACAGCTCGGCGGTGTCGGCCCGCGGCAGCAGCCCGTCGTCGTCCAGGAAGAGGATCGCGTCCACCTCGCTCCCCGCGGGCCCGAACACCTCGACGCCGGCGTTGCGCCCGCCGGGGATGCCCAGGTTCTCCGGCAGCTCCAGCGTGCGCAGCCCGCCGGGGAGTTCGGGCAGCTCGGGCAGCGGGGCGCCGTTGCCGACGACGACGACCGCGACCGGGTCGCCCTCCTGCCGGGCGACGGAGTCCAGCAGCGCGCGCAGCTCCTCGGGGCGGTCGCCCATGGTGAGGACCACCGCGCCGAGCCGGAACGGGGCCGGGTCCCCGCTCACCGGAGCCTGCTGGACGCGAGGACGGACACCAGGTGCAGCACGGTCTGCACCACGGCGATGGCGGCCAGCACGGCCACGCCCGCCCGGGTGAAGAACAGCCCGCCCGCCACCGCGTCGGCGAGGGCGACCAGCAGGATGACCAGGGAGGCCTCGACGCCGCCGACCAGCCGGTGGAACTTCAGGGCGGAGGCCGCCCGCCGGGCGAAGGCCAGCCCCGTGGAGCGCGGCACGGCGGCCGCCTCGCGCACGGCGGGCAGGCCGCCGCGCGCCCGGGCGACGTCCACCAGGTCCGTCTCGGCCTTGATCAGAATCGCGCCGAGGGCCGCCACCGTGCCCACGAACGCCCACATCCAGTGCGCGCGCCCGTCGACGCCGAAGAGGTCGGCGGCGCGCAGGCCGAAGCCGGTGAGCAGCGCCGCCTCGGCCAGATAGTGCCCGACGCGGTCCAGGTAGACGCCGGTGACCGAGGTCTGCCCGCGCCACCGGGCGATCTCGCCGTCCACGCAGTCCAGCAGCAGGTAGAGCTGGACGAGCACCGCGGCCAGCAGCGCCCCGGTGATCCCCGGCACCAGCAGGGCGGCCCCGGCGAGCACACCGGCGAGCACCATGAGGTAGGTGAGCTGGTTGGGCGTGATGCGAGTGCCGACCAGGTGGCGGTCGCAGCGCAGGGAGATCTCGCGCATGTAGAGCCGCCCGGCCCAGTGCTCGCCGCTGCGCCGGTCCTTGACGCCCTCGGGGTGGACGACCGGCCTGAGTTCAGCTACCGATGGCTTGGACATAGTCGCCGTACGCGTCCCTGATCTGGTCGGTGGACAGGTCGAGGTGCTCCAGGATCGTGTAGCGGCCCGGACGGGTCTGCGGGGCGTACGCCACGACCTCGACGAACTCCGCGACGCTGAAGCCGATCTCCCGCGGCAGCACGGGCTGGCCGTGCCGGCGCAGCACCTGCGCCATGAGCCCGGACTCCTCGCGCGCTCCGCGCAGGTGCATCGCGAAGGCCGCGCCCAGCCCGCACTGCTCGCCGTGGCTGGCGGCCCGCTTGGGGTGGAGGAGGTCGAAGGCGTGGTTGATCTCGTGGCAGGCGCCGGAGGCGGGGCGGCTGTCCCCGGCCACCGACATGGAGATCCCGGTCAGCACCAGGCCCTCGGCGAGCACGGTGAGGAAGCCGTCGTCGGCCACGTCACCGGGGTGGCGCAGCACCGCCTCACCGGCCTGCCGGGCCATCGCGGCGGCGAGCCCGTCGATCTTCTCCCCCGTCACCCGGTGGGAGAGCTCCCAGTCGGCGACGGCGGAGATGTTGGAGATCGCGTCCCCGATGCCGGAGCGCACGAAGCGGGGCGGGGCCTGCCGGACGACGTCGAGGTCGATGACGACGGCGATCGGGTTGGGCACGCCGTACGAGCCGCGCCCGGCGTCGTTGTCGAGCGTGGCCACCGGGGAGCACAACCCGTCGTGCGAGAGGTTGGTGGCGACGGCGACCAGCGGCAGCCCGACCCGCGCGGCGGCGAACTTGGCGCAGTCGATGATCTTGCCGCCGCCCAGGCCGACGACCGCGTCGTAGCGGCCGGACTTCATGGCGTCGGCGAGCTTGATCGCGTCGTCCAGGGTGCCGCCGCCGACCTCGTACCAGCTCGCGCCGGGCAGCGCCGGGGCGAGCCGCTCGCGCAGCGCCGCGCCGGAGCCGCCGCTGATGGCGACGGCCAGCTTGCCGGAGGAGGAGATCCGCTCGTCGGCGAGCACACCGGCGAGGTCGTCCAGCGCCCCGGGCCGGATGTCGACGACGACCGGCGAGGGGATGAGCCGGGTCAGTACTGGCACGCGATCTCCCTGCCCTTGCCGAGATCGTCGTGGTTGTCGATCTCGACCCACGCCACGTCGCCGATGGGCTCGACGTCCACGGTGAAGCCGCGGTCGACCAGCTCCTGGTACCCGTCCTCGTAGTAAAGGTCCGGGTCGCGCTCGAAGGTGGCCCGCAGCGCGTCGGCCAGGTCGCCGGCGGCCTCGCCCTCGATCAGCGTCACGCCGATGTACTCGCCGGTCGCCTCGGCCGGGTCCATCAGCTTGGTGATCCGGCTGACGCCGCCCTCCGCGCCGGTGACGACCTTCATCTCCTCGTCGGCGAGCCGCTTGACGGTGTCCAGGGCCAGCACGATCCGCCCCTTGCCCCGGGCGGCGAGCAGCGTCTTCTCCACCGAGACGGGGTGCACGGTGTCCCCGTTGGCCAGGATGACGCCCTGCTCCATCACCTCGCGGGCGCACCACAGGGAGTAGGCGTTGTTCCACTCCTCGGCCTTGTCGTTGTCGATGAGCGTGAGCTTCAGGCCGTAGCGGCGCTCCAGCTCCTCCCTGCGCTCGTAGACGGCCTCCTTGCGGTAGCCGACGACGATCGCGGCCTCGCGCAGCCCGACTTCGGCGAAGTTGCCCAGCGTGAGGTCGAGCACGGTCGTCGCCGGCTCTCCCGCGGACCCCACGGGCACCAGGGCCTTGGGAAGAGTGTCGGTGTAGGGACGCAGACGCCGTCCGGCGCCGGCGGCCAGCACGAGGCCGATCATGCGGGAACTCCTGTTTCGTCGTGTACTGCGGGCGCCGCGGCGGACACCCAGAAGCGGATGCTCTCGGCGAGCACCACCAGGGCCACGATCCCGGCGAGCACCGAGAGCGCGGCGGGGAGACGGGGGCCGCCGGACCACAGCGCGGCGGCGACGGCCACGAGCAGCGTGCGGCCCTCCTGCCCCCCGGCGGCCCGCACCAGCGGCCGCGGCGGTGCCCCGCTGCCGCCACGGATGCGGTACACCGTGTCGTAGTGATGGTAGGCGACCGCCGCTACCAGGCAGAAAGCCGCGGGCAACGCTCCGTTTACTTCGGACACCGCGGCCAGCGCGAGCACGGTGCCGTACTCGGCGGCCCGGAACAGCGGCGGGACCAGCCAGTCCAGCCGCCCGGTCAGCGGGCGGGCCAGCGCCCAGCCGGACAGCAGCGCGTACCCCGCGGCCGCCCAGACCGGGAGCCAGCCGCCCGCCGGGGACCACAGGGCGGTGGCCGGCACGGCGACGGCGCCGACCCCGGCGAGCACCGGCGCCAGGCCGCGCAGCGGGGGCGCGGCGCGCGCGGCCAGCTCGGCGAGCGGGCCGCCGTCGGCGAGGTCGGCCAGCGCCCGTGCGGCCCCGGCGGTGCGGCGCCCGCGCCGCGCGACCGAGCGCAGGACGCGGCCCGCGGTGGTGTAGCAGGCGGCGAGCAGGCAGCCGGCGAGCAGCACGAGGAACGTGGTGCGCGGGGTGGTGAGCGCGGTGAGGACGGCGATCAGCGCCCAGCGCTCCCCGATCGGCAGCACGACCATACGGCGGGCCCAGACCGTCCAGCCGACGCCGTCCAGCCGGCCGGAGAGGGCGGCGGTCGGGCCGGCGCCCGCCCCGGCGCCGTCCTCGTACCGGTCGGCCTCGGCGAAGGAGAAGTCGACGACGTGCCGCACGGTCTGCACCACCATCGCGCCCAGGGCGAGGGCCCACACGTCGTCCCCGCCCCGGGCGGCGCCGAGCGCGAGCCCGGCGTAGAAGGCGTACTCCTTGGCCCGGTCGAAGGTGGCGTCCAGCCAGGCTCCCAGGGTGGAGTAGCGCAGCGCGTAGCGGGCGAGCTGGCCGTCGGCGCAGTCCAGCACGAAGGAGGCCAGCAGCAGCACGCCGGCCGCGACGAAGGACGCCCGGGTGCCGGCGGCGGCGCACCCGGCGGCCACCAGGGCGACCAGGAGCGAGGCGGTGGTGACGTGGTTGGGGGTCAGCCCGCGCCGGGCGCACCAGCGCGCGACGTACCGCGAGTAGGGGCTGATGAAGAAGGTGGTGAAGAACCCGTCGCGGGACTTCACGGCCGAGCGCAGCCGTACGTCCTCCTCGTCCACGGCCGCGGTGGCGGCACGGGCGGCGTCCAGCGCCTGGGCGTCGCGCGGCACGGCGGCCACCAGCACCCCCAGCTCGGGCCGGTGCACGGCGGTGCCGCCGGCCTCCAGGGCCGCGGCGAGCTCGTCGGGGGCGGGCGTGCCGCGCGCGGCGTCGGCCAGGGCGGCGCGGGCGGCGGGCTGGGCGGTCACGGCGCCGGGGACGGCGGCGGCCGGGAAGCGCGGGTCGGTCAGGCCGAGCCGCAGGCTGTGCAGGTGTCCGGTGAAGCGGTGGTCGACGACGGCCGCCCGCTCCCTTGCCGGGACGGCGGTGAGCAGGGCCGCGACGTCGGCCGGGGCGGCGGCGGTGCGCACGGTGAAGCCGAGCGAGCGCAGGTCGCTTTCGAGCGTCGATCCGGCGACCGGCGGGCCGGTGAGGATGGCGGTCGGCAGACGAACTCACTCCTTGACAGCGAGGCCCGGTGCGGGGGGCGTGCGGCCGGTCTTCGGCCGGACGCGGGGCAGCGCCCGGCGGCGTGCCGTTCGCCCGTCCGGTGGGCGGCGCGGACTCGCCAGAGGCTATCCGATCCCGGAAGGGACTGTTCATCGCGCGTTCAGCGACACGGGGTTGCCTCCGTTACGGCCCGGTGGGCGGAGGCGACCGAGGTCCGCGGGAGGCCGGACGGCCGCCGCCCCGCCGCTCCGCGACCCGCCCGGACCGGCGGCCGTCCCAGCGGCCGTCCGACGGCCGTCCGGGGGGCGGCCGACCGGGTGCCCCGGCGTCGCCACCCGGCCCCGCACACCGCTGAGCTGCACGGTAAACCCGCAGGTCACGGCACATGACAACGGTGTTCAGTGCCGCGTTGCCCATACCCCCGACCCGTAGTTGACTGTGCGGGTAACCGACCGAACGGGAGGCGTGCGCATGGGCGCGGGGCACAACCACGGAGGGCCACCGCCGGGAACGTCCGGCACCGCATCGGCGGCGTACCGGGGGCGGCTGCTGATCGCTCTGGTGATCGCCGTCACACTGCTGCTGGTGCAGCTCGCCGGTGCGTGGCTGACCGGCTCGCTGGCGCTGCTCGCCGACGCCGGTCACGTGGCGACCGACGCCACGGGCATCGCCGTCGCGCTCACCGCGATCCACTTCGCGGCCCGCCCGGCCTCCGAACGCCGCACCTTCGGACTCGCCCGGGCGGAGATCCTGGCCGCCCTGTTCAACTGCGTGCTGCTGCTCGGGGTGGGCGGCTACATCGTCGTCGAGGCGGTGGAGCGGTTCCAGGAGCCGGCCGACGTGCCCGGCGGGCCCACCGTCGTCATCGGCCTCATCGGCCTGGCGCTCAACTGCCTGTCCCTGGCCCTGCTCATGCGCGGCCAGAAGGAGAGCCTCAACGTGCGCGGCGCCTTCCTGGAGGTCCTGGCCGACACCCTCGGCTCGCTGGCCGTCGTCGCCGCCGCGGTGGTGATCCTGGTCACCGGCTGGACGCGGGCGGACGTCGTCGCCTCGCTGGTGATCGCGCTGATGATCGTGCCCCGCACGGTCAAGCTCGCCCGGGAGGCGCTGGAGGTGCTGCTGGAGGCCGCGCCGAAGGACGTGGACGTGGCCGAGGTGCGGCGGCACATCCTGGCCGTCTCCGGGGTGGAGGGACTGCACGACCTGCACGTGTGGACGATCACCTCCGGCATGCCGGTGCTGTCCGTGCACGTCGTGGTGGAGGACAAGCTGCTGGAGGCGGGCGAGCACGACCGGGTGCTGCACGAGCTGCAGGAGTGCCTGGGGAGCCACTTCGACGTCGAGCACTGCACGTTCCAACTCGAACCGCGCGGCCACGCCGCCCACGAGGGACGCGTGTGCCACTGAACGTCACTTGACCAGGTGGTGTAGGCCCGGGATCGGGCGACACCGGAGCGGGCGGCGGTATAGGAAGATCAGTATGACTGACACCATGACGACTCCGATCATGCTGGAGCTGGTCGACGAGCACGGGCGCACCGTCGGCACCGCCGAGAAGCTCGCCGCGCACCAGCCCCCGGGGCGTCTGCACCGCGCGTTCTCGGTCTTCCTCTTCGACGACGAGGGGCGGCTGCTGCTCCAGCGCCGGGCCCTGGACAAGTACCACTCCCCCGGTGTGTGGTCCAACAGTTGCTGCGGACACCCCTATCCCGGGGAACCGCCGTTCGCGGCCGCGGCCCGGCGGGTGGGCGAGGAGCTGGGGGCGGGCCCCGCGCTGCTGGCCGAGGCGGGCACGGTGACCTACCGCCACCCCGACCCGCTGTCCGGGCTGGTGGAGCGCGAGTACAACCACCTGTTCGCCGGGGTCCTCCGCCAGCCGCCGCGGCCCGACCCGGCCGAGATCGCGGAGACGGCCTTCGTCACCCCGGACGAGCTGGCCGCGCGCCACGCCCGCGACCCGTTCTCGGCGTGGTTCATGACGGTGCTCGACACGGCCCGCGACGGCATCCGCGCGGTGACCGGCGGCGGCTGGTAGGACGCCACCGGCGGTCCGCGCGCGCACCGGTGCGCGCCGTCCGCGGCGCCGGCGAGGGCGGCGACGGCCCCGGCCGGCCGCGCGGTCCGGGGCGTGCCGGAGCGCGGGTTCCGGTGCGCTACCCGGCCGGCGCCGCCAGCGGCAGGCAGGCCCAGACGACCTTGCCGCCGGCCGCGGTCCGCTCCACACCGCACGCCCCCGCCTGCTCCGCGCAGACCGCCTTCACCAGCAGCAGCCCCCGCCCGCCCAGGTGCTCCTCGGCCGGGTCGGCGGCCAGTGCCTTCGGCCGGTAGGGATGCCCGTCCTCCACGGCCACCCGCACCCAGCCGGTGCCCAGGGACACCTCCACGCCCAGGTGCGGCGAGAGCAGCGCCGCGTGCCGCACGGCGTTCGTCACCAGCTCGGAGAGGACCAGCAGCAGCCCCTCCAGCGCCTCGCCGGAGACGGGCGCGCCCTGCCTGGCGAGCAGGTCCCGCACGGCGTGGCGCACCCGCGGGACCGAGGAGTCCAGCGCGGGGGCGGAGAACCGCCAGGCGCCTTCGTAGCCCGCTCCCCCGGCCGGGGGCGGCCGCAGGGCTCTCCCGCTGCTCTCCATCGTGACCGGCGTCCTCTCGTCTCCACGCGCCCGCGCGGCCCGCGCACGTCGCCCCGGGCCACCTGTCCCCCGAGTGTTGGGCCCCGCGTGCGAAGGGGTGGGGAGCTGTGCGGAACTGGTCGCCTTTCGGACGGCACCAAGCGCTCGCGCACGCCGACGACCGCGGCGTGCGCGGACGTGATCGCTTTCTGCGGCGTTCCGGGCCCCCTGCCCGGATTCGTACCCGGGTCCGCCCCGTCCCCCACCGGCTCCCGCCCGGCCCCCGGCCGAGGGGCGCGGGGGCGCGGAATAGCATCGCCCTCATGGAGTCAGGTCTGCTCTGCACGGTGGACGGCGCGGTGGCGACCGTGCGCCTGCACCACCCCGCCAAGCGCAACGCGATGACCGCGGCGATGTGGCGGGACCTGCCGCCG
The DNA here is from genome assembly GCF_026262575.1 of Streptomyces marinisediminis. GTDB lineage: Bacteria > Actinomycetota > Actinomycetes > Streptomycetales > Streptomycetaceae > Streptomyces > Streptomyces marinisediminis. The sequence continues at coordinate 49,793 of NZ_JAPKFL010000021.1, read as the reverse complement.
CTGCTCGACCGGCTGGGCGCCGACCCGGCCGTGCGCGCGCTGGTGCTGACCGGCTCGGGCGACACCTTCTGCGCGGGCGCCGACATCTCCGGACTGCGCGACGACAGCTCCCCGCCCGCGCTCGCCCGCGCCGCCGAGGAGGCGCTGGCCGCCTTCCCCAAGCCCACGCTGGCCGCGGTCCGCGGCTACTGCGTGGGCGGCGGCTGCCAGCTCGCGGTCGCCTGCGACCTGCGGTTCGCCGCGCAGGGGGCGGCGTTCGGCATCACCCCGGCCAAGCTCGGCATCGTCTACGGCGCCGGCTCCACCGGGCGCCTGGTGTCCCTCGTCGGCCCCGCGACGGCCAAGTACCTGCTCTTCTCGGGCGAGCTGATCGACACGGCGCGGGCGCTGCGGACCGGCCTGGTCGACGAGGTGCTGCCCGCCGCCGGTCTGGACGAGCGGGTGGCGGCGTTCACCGGCGTCCTCGCCGAACGCTCGCAGCTCACCCAGGCCGCGGCGAAGGAGTTCGCCGCGGGCCCCGCGGCACCCGACCGGATCGCCCACTGGGAGCGCGAGGCCGCGTCCTGCGGCGAGGCGGCCGAGGGCGTCGCCGCGTTCCTGGAGCGCCGACGGCCGCGCTTCACCTGGTCGCCGGGGCCCGGCGCGCCCGCCGGCGGCCCCGGAGCGCGGCCGGGCACCCCGGCGTGACCGGAGCGCCGCCGAACCGACTGGTCCACTAAGCGACTGCTCAGTACCCTGCCCGCATGACGCACCTCTACGAGCGCGCCGGTCGGCGCTGCCACAACGCCATCAACCCGCTGCACTCGACCGTCTACTTCTCCCCCGACACCGCAGAGGAGCTGGCCGCCCTCGGCCTCACCGACTTCTCCGGCGCCTACTTCGCCTCCCGCGCCGCCGCCCTGGGCGCCGTCGGACCCGGCACCGTCGCGGCGACCTTCTACAGCTTCAGCTACGACCTCATCGCCCGGCACCTGCCCGCCGCCTGGGAGACGGCGGCGCCCCGGCAGGTGCTCGCGGCGCGCCTGCGCGGCGCGGACCGCACCCTGCGGCGGCTGCTCGGCGCGCGGACCGTCGCCTCCCCGGAGATGGCCGAGGCCGCCGAGCTGGCCCTGCGCGCCACCGAGGCCTGCGAGCGCGGGGCCCGCCCGCTGTACGCCGCCCACGCCGACCTGCCGGTGCCCGACGAACCGCACCTCGCGCTGTGGCACGCGGCCACCCTGCTGCGCGAGCACCGCGGCGACGGACACCTCGCGGCGCTGGCCGGCGCGGGCCTGAGCGGGCTGGAGGCGCAGGTCAGCCACACCGCCACCGGCAAGGGGATGAGCCCGAAGTGGGCGCTGCGCACCCGGGGCTACGGGCAGGCCGACTGGGACGCGGCCGCCGGGCGGCTGCGCGACCGCGGCCTGCTCGACGCGGCGGGCGAGCTGACCGAGGCCGGCACCGCGCTGCGCCGGGAGATCGAGGCGGAGACCGACCGCCGCGACCGCGCGCCGTACGAGCACCTGGGCGCGGCGGGCGTGGAGCGCCTGACGGAGCTGGGCAACGCGTTCTCGCTGGCCGCGCTCCAGGCCGGCGCGTTCCCCGAGGGCCTGTTCGGCAAGGGCTGAGGCCGGCCCCCGCCCGGCGGGCCCCGCCGGTCCCCCACGCCGTCGGCCCCGCCTGCCACAATGCGGGGCGTGACCGCAACGACCCTGACCATCGAAGCCCGGATCGCCGACGAGCTCGGCGTCGCAGAGCGGCAGGTCAAGGCCGCCGTCGACTTGCTCGACGGCGGCTCGACCGTGCCCTTCATCGCCCGCTACCGCAAGGAGGCCACCGGCACGCTCGACGACGCGCAACTGCGTGCCGTCGAGGAGCGCCTGCGCTACCTGCGGGAGCTGGAGGAGCGGCGCGCCGCGGTCCTGGAGTCGGTGCGCGGGCAGGGCAAGCTGGACGACCGCCTGGAGGCCCGGATCCTGGCGGCCGACTCCAAGGCCCGCCTGGAGGACATCTACCTGCCCTACAAGCCCAGGCGCCGCACGAAGGCCCAGATCGCCCGGGAGGCGGGGCTGGAGCCGCTGGCGGACGGGCTGCTGACGGACCCCGCGGTGGAGCCGCGGGCCGCCGCCGCGGCGTTCGTCGACGCCGACCGGGGGGTGGCCGACGCCGCCGCCGCGCTGGAGGGCGCGCGGGCGATCCTCACCGAGCGCTTCTCCGAGGACGCCGACCTGATCGGCGAGTTGCGCGAGCGGATGTGGACGCACGGCCGCCTGGTGGCCCGGGTGCGCGAGGGCAAGGAGGAGCAGGGCGCGAAGTTCGCCGACTACTTCGACTTCCAGCAGCCCTTCACCGAGCTGCCCTCGCACCGGGTGCTGGCCATGCTGCGCGGTGAGAAGGAGGACGTGCTGGACCTCGTGCTGGAGCCGGACGCCGAGGGCGCCGAGGGCACGGCCACCGGCCCCGCCGGCCCCACCCCTTACGAGCGGGCCGTGGCCGCGCGGTTCGGGATCGTCCAGCGCGGCCGGCCCGGCGACGCCTGGCTGGCGGAGACGGTGCGCTGGGCCTGGCGCACCCGCATCCAGGTGCACCTGGGCATCGACCTGCGCAGTCGGCTGCGGCAGGCGGCCGAGGACGAGGCGGTCGACGTCTTCGCCGCCAACCTGCGCGACCTGCTGCTGGCCGCCCCCGCGGGCAGCCGCGCGACGATGGGTCTGGACCCGGGGCTGCGCACCGGCGTGAAGGTGGCCGTCGTCGACGCCACCGGCAAGGTCGCCGCGACGGAGACCGTCTACCCGCACGCCCCGCAGCGCAGGTGGGACGAGGCCCTGGCCGTCCTGGCCCGGCTCGCGCGGGAGCACACGGTGGAGCTGATCGCCGTCGGCAACGGCACGGCCTCCCGCGAGACGGACAAACTCGCCGGGGACCTGCTGGCGCGCGAGCCGGACCTGAAGCTGACGAAGGTCATGGTCTCCGAGGCCGGGGCGTCGGTGTACTCCGCCTCCGCCTACGCCTCGCAGGAGCTGCCGGAGCTGGACGTGTCGCTGCGCGGCGCCGTCTCGATCGCCCGCCGTCTCCAGGACCCGCTGGCCGAGCTGGTCAAGATCGACCCCAGGTCCATCGGCGTCGGCCAGTACCAGCACGACCTCTCCGAAGTGAAGCTCTCCCGCTCCCTGGACGCGGTGGTCGAGGACTGCGTGAACGGCGTCGGCGTGGACGTCAACACGGCCTCCGCGCCGCTGCTCTCGCGCGTCTCGGGCATCGGCGGCACCCTCGCAGGGAACATCGTCACCCACCGCGACGCCCACGGCCCCTTCCGCAGCCGCGCCGCGCTGAAGGAGGTCGCGCGGCTGGGCCCGAAGGCGTTCGAGCAGTGCGCCGGGTTCCTGCGCGTCCGCGGCGGGGACGACCCGCTGGACGCCTCCAGCGTGCACCCCGAGGCGTACCCGGTGGTGCGGCGCATGGCCCGGGCCGACGGTGGTGACGTCGCCGCGCTCATCGGCAACACGACGGTGCTGCGCGGCCTGCGCGCGGCCGACTTCGTCGACGACGCCTTCGGCCTGCCGACGGTCACCGACATCCTCCGCGAGCTGGAGAAGCCCGGCCGGGACCCGCGGCCGGCGTTCCGGACGGCCGCGTTCAAGGAGGGCGTGGAGAAGATCGGCGACCTGGCGCCGGGCATGGTGCTGGAGGGCGTGGTGACCAACGTCGCCGCCTTCGGCGCCTTCGTGGACGTCGGCGTCCACCAGGACGGCCTGGTCCACGTCTCGGCCATGTCGAAGTCCTTCGTCAAGGACCCGCGGGAGGTCGCCAAGCCGGGCGACATCGTGAAGGTGAAGGTGCTGGACGTCGACGAGGCGCGCAAGCGCATCTCCCTGACGCTGCGGCTGGACGACGAGCCCGGCAAGGCGTCCGACGGGCCCCGGGGCGGACAGCGCGGCGGGCAGCGCGGCGGCGGTGTGCCGCGCCGCCGCGAGGGCGGGCAGCGTGAGGGCGGCCAGCGCGGCGGGAACCAGCGCGGCGGCGGGCAGCGCCGCCAGGGCCCGCCGCCGGGCAACGACGCGATGGCCGACGCCCTGCGCCGCGCCGGGCTGGCCTGAGCGACCCCGCCTGCCCGCTCCCCGCGCCGCGCGGTGCGGGCAGGCGGGCAGGCGGGCAGGCGGGCAGGCGGGCAGGCAGGCAGGCAGGCAGACGGATAGTTCCTGCTCACGGCCACCGCGCGGGGCGTCGTCCCGTACGGGTGAACTCATCCGATGAACCTCATGGAAGGTGATCCACCCGGGCAGTGTCTTCCGCGCCAGCGGATGACGACTTCTGCCGAGATGAGGAATCGCCTTGCCCCGCAAGCGGAACGACGACGCCGCCCACTGGTGCGGCATCGTGCACAACACCCTGATGCACACGAACAAGGAGCTGCGCGAAGCACTGACGGCCGGGCTGAACGACGTGCGCGAGGCGGGCGGTTCGGCGCAGCGCTCCACTCGTGAGGCGGTCACGGCCGAGTTGGGCAGGCTGCGCGGTGAACTTTGGGAGTCCAGGAAGGAGCTGATCAGCGGTCGGGGCGAACTCGGCGCCGAGGTGCACACCGCGCTGAGCGGGTTGCAGCAGGAGTTGCGTCGGCTCAGGGAGGCCTTCGAGCACGACCGCGGCCCGGACGGCGCGCCCACCGACACCAGTGGTCACGCCCGGCCGGAGGGCGGTGCGGCCGACGCGGCGGGGACGGCCGACGCGGGTCCGGTGGGCACCCTCCCGGTCGGTACCGCGCTCCTCGGCACCGTGCCCGCCCAGCGCCGGGCCACGGACGGCGCGGTGACGGGCAGCCCGCCCGACAGCGCGGCGAACGGCGCGCAGGCGGACAGCCCACCCGACAGCGCGGCGAACGGCGCGCAGGCGGACAGCCCACCCGACAGCGCGGCGGACGGCGCGCAGGTGGAGACCGGCGCAGCCGGAGCGCAGGAGGGGGCGGGTGCGGCCGAGGAGGCCGGAGGGCCGGGCGGCGCGGAGGACGGTCCGCACGCCGAGCGGCTCGCGCAGGCCGTCGTGGCCGCGCTGCGCCAGGAGTGCGGCGCGCTCCAGGACGAGTTGGGCGTCCACCTGGTCGGGCTCCAGACCGACGTGGCGACGCTGTCCGCGCGGTGGGAGGAACAACTCCCGCCGCGCCCCGGGCAGGATGCCGGGCTGCCCGGGGCACCCGTGGCCACGGACGAGCACCGGGGGCTGCTGCGGCGGGCCGCCGGGGTCTCCTCGGCCCTCCTGGTGTGCCACCGGGACCTGTGGGAGTTCGTCATCGGCCAGGCCGGCCGGCACCCGCACTTCCGCCTGCCCGCGCAGCTCGCCGACCGGGGCGAGGGCCGCATCGCCGCCGACGTGTCCGGGCGCTCCCTGATCGGCGTGTTGAGCAGCCTGTTCACCGCCTGGCACACCGCGCCGGAGGGCGACGCCGACTGGGCGCTGGCCTCCACCGTCTACGACCGCATCGCCGCCGGGCTGACGGCGCTCGGGCCGCAGGGGGGACCGGTCACCATTTTCCTGGACGACCGCGTACCCGACTCGGCGCGCGACGAGGACGCCGACGAGTCCGGGGCCGCCCCGCCGTCGGGGCGGCCGGAGCCGCACGGCCCGGAGCCGGAGGCCGCCGGGCCGGAGGGCCCGCGCACCACGGGGAGTCCGGCGGACGCGCGGGAGCCGGAAGACCCGCCGGAGGCGGCCCGCGACTGATCCGAGCCGCACACCGCCACCCCACCCCCGGCCACCCCGCCCGCCCTGCCGAAAGCCGAAACAGCCGACCCAACCGACGCACCAGCGCGGCGGCCGGTGCCGACGCGGCGACGCGGCTACCGAGCGGGCGGGCGGCGGTCCGGGCCGCGGCGGCGGCCCGGCGCGGGCGCACTCACCTCACAGCCGCACCACGACGTCCTCCAGCTCCTTGCGCCGCAGGTCGGGCACGCGCGCGTCGGGGGCGGGGTACCCGACCGGGATGACGTAGGCGGCCCGCTCCTCCTCCGGACGCTCGCAGACCTCGTTCAAGAAGCGCATGGGGCTCGGAGTGTGCGTCAGCGTCGCCAGGCCCGCCTGGTGCAGCGTCGCGAGCAGCAGGCCCACGGCGATCCCGACGGACTCCTTGGTGTAGTACGGCCGAGGAGTGCACGGCCCCTTGTGCACCTCGAAGACGACGATCACGGCCGGCGCGGTCTCCAGGAACGGCTTGCGCCAGTCGGTGCCCAGCGGGGCGAGGGCCGCCAGCCACTCCGGTGAGGCGCGCCGCCCGTAGAACTCGCGCTCCTCGCGTTCGGCGGCCTCGCGCAGCCGCCGCTTGCGGTCGGGGTCGGTGACCACGACGAAGCGCCACGGCTGGACGTGGGCGCCGCTGGGCGCGGTGGCGGCCGTGCGCACCGCCCAGTCGAGGACGCCGTCGGGGAGCGGCCGGGGGTCGAAGTCGCGGACCGTGCGGCGGCGCGCCATGACGTCGTGGAAGGCGCGGGCGCGTTCGGCGGCCTGCCCGGTGGGGACGGCCATGGGCTCCAGCGGCACGGTGGGATACGGCTTGGTCTGCACCATGCCCGCAGCACAGCACACGGAGCGCCCGGCGTAAATGCGTTGCACGGCCATCGGCCGGCCCCTAACGTCGTTTTCGGCCCTGTTGCCGTCGATGGGAGAGGCCGTTGCTCGTCTGAGGTCGGAAGACACCGTGTGCTGATGCGGCGCGTCGCGCCGTGCCACGCGTGTGACCTCGGATGCGAGCCCGCTCCCGCACGCCCGCGTCTCCCGGGTGGCCTCCCGGTGTCTTCCCGCGTTGCTCCTTCCCCTTCGACGCGTCCAGGAGGCATCCATGACCACCCCGTCCCACCGCGGCACGCCCGGCCCGGGCATCACCGGGACCGCGCTGACCTTCGCCTGGCCGGACGGCACCACCGTCTTCGACGGGCTCGACCTCGCCCTGGGCCCCGGCCGGACCGGGCTGATCGGCCGCAACGGCGGCGGCAAGTCGACCCTGCTCAAGCTGATCGCCGGGGAACTCGCCCCGCACGGCGGGACACTGCGGGTGTCCGGGGAGGTCGGCCATCTGCCGCAGGACGTCACGCTCGCCACCGGCCTGCGCGTCGACCAGGCCCTCGGCATCGCCCGGACTCGTGCCGCGCTGCACGCCATCGAGGCGGGCGACGCGCGCGAGGAGCACTTCACGGCCGTCGGCGACGACTGGGACGTCGAGGAGCGGGCCAGGGCCACCCTCGACGGCCTCGGCCTGGCGGGCGTCGGCCTGGACCGCACGATCGGCGAGGTCTCCGGCGGCGAGGCCGTGCTCCTGCGGCTGGCCGCCCTGCTGCTGCGCCGCCCGGACGTGCTGCTGCTGGACGAGCCGACCAACAACCTGGACCTGGCCGCCCGGCACCGGCTGTACGCGGCGATGGAGGCCTGGCACGGCGTGCTGGTCGTCGTCAGCCACGACCGGGAGCTGCTGGGCCGGGTGGACCAGATCGCCGACCTGCACGACGGCGACCTGCGCCTGTACGGCGGCGACCTGGCCGCCTACGAGGAGGCGGTGGCCACCGAGCAGACCGCCGCCGCGCGCATGGTGCGGGTGGCCGAGGCCGACGTGCGGCGGCAGAAGCGCGAGTTGGCGGAGGCCCACGAGAAGCTGGCCGCCCGCAAGCGGTACGGCGGCAAGATGGCCGCGAGCAAGCGCGAGCCGAAGGTCGTGATGAATGCGCGCAAGCGAGCTGCGCAGGAGTCGGCGGGCAAGCACCGCATCCTGCACGAGCGGCGGCTGGGCGCCGCGCGCGAGCGGCTGGCGGAAGCGGCCGAGCACGTCCGCGACGACGCCCGCATCCGCGTCGACCTGCCCCGCACCCGGGTGCCGCCCGGCCGGCAGGTGCTGAGCGTGCGGGACGCGGTGCTGCGGTGCGGCGCGCGGGCCACGTTCGACGTGCACGGTCCCGAGCGGATCGCGCTGGTCGGTGCCAACGGGGCCGGCAAGTCGACGCTCCTGCGCACGGTGGCGGGCCTGCTGCCGCCGGCGGCGGGGGACGTGCGGGCCCACGTCCCGCTGCGGATGCTGCCGCAGCGGCTGGACGTGCTCGACGCGTCCCTGTCGGTCGCGGCCAACGCGGCCCGGTTCGCGCCCGGCGCCGGTGACAACCGCGTCCGCGCCCAGCTCGCCCGGTTCCTGTTCCGGCAGGCGCGCGCGGACCAGCTCGTGGGCACGCTCTCCGGTGGCGAGCGGTTCCGGGCGACGCTGGCGGCGCTGCTGCTGGCCGAACCGGCGCCGCAGCTCCTGCTGCTGGACGAGCCGACCAACAGCCTGGACCTGACCTCCGTCGCCCAGCTCACCGCCGCGCTGGAGTCCTACGAGGGCGCGCTGATCGTGGCCGGGCACGACGTGCCGTTCCTGCACGCGCTGGGCATCACCCGCTGGCTGCGGCTGGACGGCGAGCTGCGCGAGGTGGCTCCGGTGGAGCCGGGCGAGCCCGCGCACTGAGCAGGGTGCGGGCGCGCGGGGTGCGGCCCGTGGCGGGTGCGCCCGCCACGGGCCGCACCAGCACGGGGACGCCGGGGAGACGCGGACCGCGCCGAGCGGTGCCCCGGCCGCCCCGGGGGCGGCGGGACGGGCGGGGCGGGAGCCCGGCCGCCGGGGGCGTCGCGGGGCGTGCGCGCCCCGGTCACCTTCTGACCGCCCAAGGGTTACCTGTGAGTAATCGCGGCTGCTTGGATGTGCGGCACCGTCCGCCCCGTGAGAGGAGTCCTCCGTGCCGCAGCATCCCGCGCGTCGCGCCGTCCGCAGGTTCGCGGTGACCGCCGCCGTGCTGGCCGCGACCGCCGCAGGCCTCACCGCCGCGCCCGCCGCCGCGACCCCGGTCCCGGCCACCGCCCCGGCGCCGTCCGCCCCGGCGCCGTCGTCCGCCGAACCGCAGCGCCTTTCGGTGCTCACCTACAACGTGTTCCTGTTCAACCGGTCGCTCTACCCCAACTGGGGTCAGGACCAGCGCGCCGCGCGGATTCCGCGCGCGGACTTCTTCCGCGGGCACGACGTGGTGGTGCTTCAGGAGGCGTTCGACAACCCCTCCTCCGACGCGCTGCTGAGCGGCGCCGCCGCCGACTACCCGCACCGCACGCCGGTGCTCGGCCGCTCGCGCTCGGGGTGGGACGCCACCGGCGGCTCCTACTCCTCCTTCGCCCCGGAGGACGGCGGGGTGAGCGTGCTCAGCAGGTGGCCGGTGCTGCGGCAGGAGCAGTACGTGTACGCCGACGGCTGCGGCTCGGACGGGTGGTCCAACAAGGGCTTCGTCTACGCCGTGCTGGACGTGCGCGGGGAGCGGGTGCACGTCGTCGGCACCCACGCCCAGTCCACCGACCCCGGCTGCGGCACCGGCGAGGCGGCCCGGGTGCGCGCCTCCCAGTTCCGGGAGCTGGACGCCTTCCTGGACCGCAAGGCCATCCCGGCGCACGAACAGGTCGTCGTCGCGGGTGACTTCAACGTCGACAGCCACAGCTCGGAGTACGCGTCGCTGCTGGCCACCGCGGACCTGGTGGACCCCGACGGGCGCTCGGGGCCCGCCCACTCCTTCGACCCCGTGCGCAACTCCGTCGCCGCCGACCGCTACCCCGGCGAGGCCCGCGAGCACCTCGACCACGTGCTGCACCGCGCGGGGCACGTCCGGCCCGCCGAGTGGCACAACGCCACGGTCGACGAGCGGTCCGCCCCGTGGACGGTGACGAGCTGGGGCCGTTCGTACACCTACACCAACCTCAGCGACCACTACCCGGTGGTGGGCCGCTAGTGCCGCATCAGCCAGGGTTTGCCCCGTCGCGACGCCCGGCACGGCGCCTCGCGGCGTTGCCGAATCGACCGAGTAGGCCCACTACGCCTACTACGCCGCCGATCCGGCGCCTTGCGATGCACCGCACCGGACGCCGCTCCTTGACGGGCAAACCCTGACTGACACGGCACTGGGGTCGGTGCCCGGTCCGGACGGCGCGCTTCACAGTTCCGGTGAGACACCAATAGTGTTGCACGTGGTGCCGCACGCAGACCGGACGAGAGGGAGGGCGCCGCCCATGGACGAGCAGGGGGAGCGCGGTGCGGGGCTGACCGTCGACGAGCTGGCCGCCCGCGCCGGAGTGACCGTGCGCACCATCCGCTTCTACAGCACGCGCGGGCTGCTGCCGCCACCGCAGATCGGCCCGCGCCGCGTCGGCCGGTACGGGGACGAGCACCTCTCCCGGCTCGCGCTCATTGAGGAGCTGCAGAGCCAGGGCATGACGCTGGCCGCCATCGAGCGCTACGTACAGCGGCTGCCGGCCGACCTGAGCGCGCACGACCTGGCCATCCACCGCGCCCTGGTCGCCTCCTGGATGCCGGACACGGCCGACGAGGTGACCCGCGGGCAACTGGAGCGCCGCTGCGGCCGGGCGCTGACGGAGGCGGACGTGGACCGGCTGGCCGCGATGAGCGTGCTGCGGCGCACCGACGGGCCGGACCGCTTCCTCGTCGACCCCGGCCTGCTGCACCTGGGCGTGCGCCTGCTGGACGTGCCGATCGCGCACGAGTCGATCCTCGCGGCGCGCCGCGTGGTGCTGGACCACGCGCGCGAGGTGGCCCGGGAGCTGAGCCGGCTCTTCCGCGCCGAGGTGTGGGAGCCCTACCGCAGCACGGGGCCGGACCCCGACCAGGTGGAGGCGATGAAGTCGCTGTCGGCGCACATGCAGCCCCTGGTGGTACAAGCTCTGCTGACGGCGTTCCAGCGCTCCCTGAAGGACGAGTTGCGCGAGGCGTTCCCCAAGGAGCGCGCTCCCCGGCTCGGCCCCGGCGACCCCGGCGCCGCTGCGGCCGACCGGGCCACCCGCTCCGGGCGCGCCTGACCCGTCGTCCACCGGCCCCCAGCCGCGCGCGGTCCACCGCCCGCGCGCGGCTGTGGCGCGGTCCACCGCCCGCGCGGGGCACCCGCCCCGCGCATCCGCCGACCCGGGTCGCCGGCCACACCGCGGGGGCCCGGGCGCGGGCGGGCCCGGGGCCCCGCGCCCGGGCTTCGCACGCCCGGCCCCCGCACGCGGGCGGGCCCGGGCGGGCCCGCCCGCGTCAGGCGGCGTCGGTGAAGCGTTCGCCCCGGTCCGCCTTCTCCAGCAGCAGGGCGGGCGGCGCGAAGCGGTCGCCGTACCGCTCCTGGAGCTCGCGGGCGCGGGCGACGAAGCCGGGCAGCCCGCCGGGGTAGCCGTTGATGTACTGCAGGCAGCCGCCCGTCCACGGCGGGAAGCCGATGCCCATGACGGAGCCGATGTTGGCGTCGGCGACCGTGGTGAGGATGCCTTCCTCCAGGCAGCGCACGGTGTCCAGCGCCTCGGAGAAGAGCATGCGCTCCTTCATGTCCTCGAACGGCACCGTGGGCGCGCCGCCGACGGTGCCGAAGTGCTCACGCAGGCCCGGCCACAGGCGGGTGCGCCGGCCGTCCTCGTCGTAGTCGTAGAAGCCCGCCCCGCCGCTGCGGCCGGGCCGCCGGAACTCGTCGACCATCCGGTCGATGACCTTCTCGGCCGGGTGCTCGGGCCACTCGCGCCCCTCGGCCTCCAGGGCCGCGCGCGTCTCGTTGCGGATCTTGCGCGGCAGGGTGAGCGTCAGCTCGTCCATCAGGGACAGCACCTTCGCCGGGTACCCGGCCTGGGCCGCCGCCTGCTCGACGGAGGCCGGCTCGACGCCCTCCCCCACCAGCGCGACGCCTTCGTTGAGGAACTGGCCGATGACCCGGGAGGTGAAGAAGCCGCGGGCGTCGTGCACGACGATCGGCGTCTTCCCGATCTGCCGTACCAGGTCGAAGGCGCGGGCCAGCGCCTGGTCGCCGGTCCGGCGGCCGCGCACGATCTCCACGAGCGGCATCTTGTCGACGGGCGAGAAGAAGTGCAGGCCGATGAAGTCCGCCTGCCGCTCGACGCCCTCGGCGAGCCCGGTGATGGGCAGCGTGGAGGTGTTCGAGCACAGCAGCGCGTCGGGCTCCACGACGTGCTGGACCTCCTGGAAGACCGCGTGCTTGAGCGCGGTGTCCTCGAAGACGGCCTCGATGACGGCGTCGCACCCCGCCAGGTCGGCCGGGTCGGCGGTGGGCGTGATGCGGGCGAGCAGGGCGTCGCGCTTGTCGGGGGTGGTCTTGCCCCGGGCCAGCGCCTTGTCCAGCAGTCCGGCGGAGTAGTCCTTGCCCTTCTCGGCGGCCTCCGCCGACACGTCCTTCAGGACGACCTCGATGCCGGCCTTGGCGCAGGAGTAGGCGATGCCCGCCCCCATCATCCCGGCGCCGAGCACCGCGACCTTGCGCACCTTCCGCTCGGGCACGCCGTCGGGGCGGCTCGCCCCGGAGTTGACGGCCTGGAGGTCGAAGAAGAACGCCTGGATCATGTTCTTGGCCAGCGGGCCGGTGACCAGCTCGGTGAAGTAGCGGCCCTCGATGCGCTCGGCGGTGGCGAAGTCGACCTGCGCGCCCTCCACGGCCGCCGCCATGATGGAGCGCTGGGCGGGGTAGGGCGCGCCGCCGGTCTGCTTGGTGAGGTTGGCGGGGAAGGCGGGGAGGTTCGCCGCGAACCCGGGGTGCGCCGGGGTGCCGCCGGGGATCTTGTAGCCCTCGGTGTCCCAGGGCTGCGCGGCCTCGGGGTGGGCCTCGATGAACGCCCGGGCGCGGGCGAGGAGCGCGTCGTGGTCGGCGACGACCTCGTGCACCAGGCCCTTGTCCCGCGCGGCGGCGGGCACGTACTGCTGCCCTTGCAGCAGGACGTTGAGCAGCGCGTCGGCGATGCCCAGCAGCCGCACGGCGCGCACCACGCCGCCGCCACCGGGCAGCAGGCCGAGCGTGGACTCGGGCAGGCCGATGCGGCTGCCGGGGGCGTCGAGCGCGACGCGGTGGTGGCAGGCGAGCGCGATCTCCAGCCCGCCGCCGAGTGCCGCGCCGTTGATGGCGGCGACGACGGGCCTGCCCAGGGTCTCGATGCGGCGCAGGTCGCGCTTGACGCGCATCCCCTTGGCGTAGATCTCCTCGGCGTTCTCCGGGGTGGCCTGGACGAGCAGGCGCAGGTCGCCGCCGGCGAAGAAGGTCTTCTTGGCGGAGGTGACGATGACGCCGCGGATCTCCTCGCGCTCCGCCTCCAGGCGGTTGGCGACGGCCGTGAGCGAGGCGGTGAACGCCTCGTTCATGGTGTTGGCGGACTGGTCCGGGTCGTCCAGGGTGAGGGTGACGATGTCGTCGGCGTCGCGGTGCCAGCGGATCGTGGTGGGCTCGGGCATGGCGTGCTGTCTCCTGGGAAGGGGTCGGCGGGGTGCGGGCGGTCGCGCGGGCGGGCGTCCGGGCCTCACAGGCGTTCGACGACGGTGGCGATGCCCATGCCGCCGCCGACGCACAGGGTGGCCAGCCCGTACCGCTGGTCGCGCCGCTCCAGCTCGTCGACGAGGGTGCCCAGGATCATGGCGCCGGTGGCGCCCAGCGGGTGGCCCAGGGCGATGGCGCCGCCGTTGACGTTGACCTTGTCCATGCTCAGGCCCATGTCGCGCACGAAGCGCAGCACGACGGCGGCGAACGCCTCGTTGATCTCCACCAGGTCGATGTCGTCGATCGTCAGCCCGGCCTTGGCGAGCGCCTTGCGGGAGGCGGGCGCGGGGCCGGTGAGCATGATGGTCGGGTCGGCGCCGGAGACGGCGGCGGACACGATGCGGGCCCGCGGGGTGAGCCCGAAGCGGCGTCCGGTCTCGGCGTTGCCGACGGCGACCAGCGCGGCGCCGTCCACGATGCCGGAGGAGTTGCCCGCGTGGTGCACGTGGTCGATCCTCTCGACCCAGTGGTACTTCTGGAGCGCGACGGCGTCGAAGCCGCCCAGGTCCCCGATGGTCTCGAAGGACGGCTTGAGCTTCGCCAGGGAGTCGGCGGTGGTGCCCGGGCGCAGGTGCTCGTCGTGGTCGAGGAGGGTCAGCCCGGAGCGGTCGCGCACGGGGACGACGGAGCGGGCGAAGCGCTCCTCCTTCCACGCCGCGGCGGCGCGCTCCTGGGAGAGCGCGGCGTACTCGTCCACGTCCCGGCGGGAGAAGCCCTCGATGGTGGCGATGAGGTCGGCGCCGATGCCCTGGGGGACGAACCCGGTCTCGAAGCTGGTCATCGGGTCCATGGCCCAGGCGCCGCCGTCGCTGCCCAGCGGCACGCGGGACATGGACTCCACGCCGCCGGCCAGGATCAGGTCCTCCCAGCCGGAGCGCACCTTGGCGGCGGCCAGGTTGACGGCCTCCAGCCCGGAGGCGCAGAAGCGGTTCTCCTGCACGCCGGCGACGGTGTCGGGCAGCCCGGCGGCCAGGGCGGCGATCTTGGCGATGTCCGAGCCCTGGTCGCTGTGCGGGCTGACGACGCCGAGGACGACGTCGTCGATGGCGGCCGGGTCCAGGCCGGGGAAGCGGGCGCGCAGCTCGTGGATGAGTCCCACGACGAGGTCGATGGGCTTGGTGCCGTGCAGGGCGCCGTTCTCCTTGCCGCGCCCGCGCGGGGTGCGGATGGCGTCGTAGACGTACGCTTCGGTGCTCACGGGTGGGGCCTTTCGGCTGGGGGCTTGCGAGGTCGCGGGGGTCGCGGGGCGGGGGTGGGCGGGCGCGGGGACGGCTCAGGCCAGCAGCGAGCGTCCGATGATCTCCTTCATGATCTCGGTGGTGCCGCCGTAGATCGTCTGGATGCGGCCGTCGGTGTAGGCCCGGGCGACGGGGTACTCGGCCATGTACCCGTACCCGCCGTGCAGTTGCAGGCAGCGGTCGGTGACGCGCTTCTGCAGCTCGGTGGACCACCACTTGGCCATGGAGGCGTGCACCGCGTCCAGTCTCCCCGCCGTGTGCTCGGTGATGCAGCGGTCGAGGAAGGAGCGGGTGACGGCGCACTCGGTGGCCATCTCGGCGATCTCGAACCGGATGTGCTGGAGGCGGGCCAGCGGGCGCCCGAACGCCTCGCGCTCCTTGACGTAGGCGGTCGTGGTCTCCAGCAGGTGCTCGGCGACGGTGACGGCGGCGACCGCGATGGCCATGCGCTCCTGCGCCAGATGCGTCATGAGGTGCGTGAACGCGCCGTTCAGCTCGCCCAGCAGGTTCTCCTTGGGCACGCGCACGTCGTGGAAGAACAGCTCGGCCGTGTCCTGCGCCTTCTGGCCGATCTTGTCGAGGTTGCGGCCGCGCTCGAAGCCGTCCATGCCGCGCTCGACGAGGAGCAGGCTCAGCCCCTTGGCGCCGCCCTCGGGGGTGGTGCGGGCGACGACGACCACCAGGTCGGCGAGGATGCCGTTGGAGATGAAGGTCTTGGAGCCGCGCAGCGTCCAGTGGTCGCCGTGGTCCTCGGCGGTGGTGCGGATGGCCTGGAGGTCGGAGCCGGCGTCCGGCTCGGTCATGGCGATGGCGGTGATCAGCTCACCGGAGCAGAAGCCGGGCAGCCAGCGGCGCCGCTGCTCCTCGGTGGCGAGCGAGAGCAGGTAGGGGCCGACGATGTCGTTGTGCAGGCCGATGGCCAGGCCGGACACCCCGGCCTTGGCGAACTCCTCGGTGAGCACGGCGCTGTAGCGGAAGTCGGACTCGCCTCCGCCGCCGTGCTCCCGGGGCACGGCCAGGCCCAGCAGCCCCTGGCGCCCGGCGGCCCGCCAGGCGTCCCGGCTGACGATGCCGTCGCGCTCCCACTGCTGGTAGTGCGGGGTGACCTCCTTGGCCAGATACGTCCTGACCGTCTCCCGGAACGCCTCGTGGTCCTCGGTGTAGATCTCGCGCTGCATGCTGCTCCTGCCGCTGTGGCGGGTCGTCGGTGGACTGCTCGGGGTCAGGGGGCGTCGGCCGGTGCCGCGAAGGCGTCGGCGGGCAGACGCCAGTCGCGCGCGACGGAGGCCGCGTCGGCCCCCGGGCGGGCGGGGGCGGTGCGCACGGCGCCGGGGGTGGCCGAGAACCGGGGGGCGGGGGCGGGCTGGGTGATGCCGCCGTGGTCCACGAAGGTGCCGCGCGCCGCGAGGTGGGGGTGGTGCGGTGCCTCGCGCAGCGAGAGCACGGGCGCGACGCAGGCGTCGGAGCCGGCGAAGACCTCCGCCCACGCGTCGCGGGTACGGGTGCGGAAGCGGTCGGCCACCGCCGCGCGCAGCGCGGGCCAGTGGGCGAGGTCGGTGCGGTCGGCGGTGGCCGGGTCCAGGCCCAGCAGCCGGACGAACTCGGCGTAGAAGCGCTCCTCCAGGGCGCCGACGGCCATGTGGCCGCCGTCGGCGGTCTCGTAGACGCCGTAGAAGGGGCTGCCGCCGTCGAGCAGGTTGACCCCGCGCGCGTCCTGCCAGGCTCCGGCGGCGAGCATGCCGTGCAGCATCGCCGTCAGGTGGCTGGTGCCGTCCACGATGGCGGCGTCCACCACCTGGCCGGTGCCGTGGGCGCGCGCGTGGTGCAGCGCGGCCAGCACGCCGACGACGAGGTAGAGGGAGCCGCCCGCGTAGTCGCCCAGCAGGTTCGCCGGGGCGTAGGGCGGGCCGCCGGCCGGACCGGCCAGGCCGAGGGCCCCGGTGAGCGCGGCGTAGCCGATGTCGTGCCCGGCGCGCGGGGCGAGCGGCCCCTCCTGCCCCCAGCCCGTCATGCGCCCGTAGACGAGCGCCGGGTTGCGGGCCAGGCACGGCTTCGGGCCCACCCCGAGGCGTTCGGCCACGCCCGGCCGGTAGCCCTCGACCAGCACGTCCGCCCGGGTCACCAGGTCCAGCACGGTGGCCGCCCCGGACGCGGCCTTCAGGTCCACCAGCACCGAGCGCTTGTTGCGCCCGGTGACGTCCACGGCGGGGTCGATGCCGAGCCCGGCGCCCCCGGGACGGTCGACGCGGACGACGTCGGCGCCCAGGTCGCCCAGGAGCATGGCCGCGAAGGGACCGGGGCCGATCCCGGCCAGTTCCACCACGCGCACGCCCGCGAGCGGGCCTCCGCCCTGTCCGGGTGCTGTCGCCGCCGTCATCAGGCCCCCAGCCATGTGACACAACTGATGTAACACCGATGATGCTAAGAAGGCGGGGCCCCCGGCACAAGCCCTTCCGGGGCGCGGATTACCGACGGGTACACCGCGGTGGCGCACGCCCGGTGCGGCCCGGCCCGGCCCCCGCCCGCCCCGGGCGGACGTGCGGCGGCTCCTCCCCGCACCCCTCGCGGGAGCGGACGGCACGCCGGGCGGTGCCGGCAACGCCGCCGCCCGGGGCGGGCGAGCCCACGCGCGGACGGGCGGCGACCGGGGACGGCGCTGCCGTGCGACCGGGACCGATGCGCGTGGCGCCGGCCCGGCCGTCAGCCGTCCGAGGCGGACGGGCGCCCTCCCGGCCGTCCCACCGCGCCTCCGCGCCGGGGGCGTTGCCCGCACCGGGCCGCTCCGCGGGCGGACGTCGGAGGTGTGAGGGCGAACTCACGCCTCGATTCCCGTGGCACCGGTGGATCATCCGCCCGCCCGGCCATACGGTCGCGGTAGGCGGCGGCGCACCGACGCCCGCCCGCCCGCCCGCGCGTCCCCAACGACCGGCGAAGGAGCCCCCGCTTGCCCTCCAGCCCCGCCCACGACCTGGTCCTGTTCGGCGCCACCGGATTCACCGGCCGCCTGGTCGCCCGCTACCTGGCCGAGCACGCGCCGCCCGGCTGCCGCTGGGCCCTGGCCGGACGCAACCGGGGCAAGCTCGCCGCCGTCCGCGCCGAACTGGCCGCCCTGCGCCCGGAGCGCGCGGAACTGAGCGAGCTGCCCCTCCTGGACGCCGACGCCGGCGACGCGGACGCGCTGCGCCGCCTGGCCGCCGACGCCTCGGTGGTCGTCAGCACCGTCGGTCCCTACCTGCGCCACGGGGCGCCCCTGGTGGCCGCCTGCGCCGAGACCGGAACCGACTACGTGGACCTGTGCGGCGAGCCCGAGTTCGTCGACACCATGTACCTGCGGCACCACGCCACCGCCGTGCGCACCGGCGCCCGGCTGGTGCACGCCTGCGGCTTCGACTCCGTGCCGCACGACCTGGGCGTGCTCTACACCGTCGAACAGCTCCCCGAGGGCGTGCCGCTGCGCGTCGACGGCTACGTGCGCACCGACGCGACCTTCTCCGGCGGCACGCTGGCCTCCGCGCTGGAGGCGCTCGCCCGCGGCCGGCAGACGCTCGACGCGGCCCGCGAGCGGCGCCGGGCGGAACCCAGGCCCGAGGACCGGCGCATCTCCCTGCCCACCGGCGGCGTGCGCCGCGTGCCGCTGCTGGGCGCCTGGGCGGTGCCCCTGCCCACCATCGACCCGCAGGTCGTGGGCCGCTCGGCCGCCGCGCTGGAGCGCTACGGGCCCGACTTCCGCTACCGGCACGCGGCGGCGGTGCGGCGGCTGCCGGTCGCGCTCGGCGGCGTCGCGGGGGTGGCCGGGCTCGTGGCGCTCGCCCAGGTGCCCGCCGCCCGCCGCGCCCTGTCCGCCCGGCTGGCCCCGGGCGAGGGGCCGAGCGAGGAGCGGCGGGCCCGCAGCACCTTCTCCGTGCGCTTCCTCGGCACGGGCGGTGGCCGCCGGGTCGCCACCGAGGTCAGCGGCGGCGACCCCGGCTACGACGAGACGGCCAAGATGCTGGCGGAGTCCGCGCTGTGCCTGGCCTTCGACGACCTTCCCCGCACCGCCGGGCAGGTCACCCCCGCCGCCGCGATGGGCCGGCCGCTCATCGACCGCCTGTCGGCGGCCGGCCTCGGCTTCCGGGTGACGCACCACGGCCGGTGAGGGCGCGGGCCCGGGTCACGCGTCCGGCGGTCGGCGCAGCTCCGCGCGGCACAGGCGGTCGGCCAGCCGCGTGGTCTCCGGCTGCCGGTACGCCCGCGCGAGCGAGAGCACGTGGGCGCAGGCCGCCGCCGACGACACCCGGTGCCCGAGGGAGACGTACACCGGCCGCACCCCGTCCCGGGTGCGCACGGCGGCGCCCACCTCCTCCCCCGTGTCCGGGTCCACCAGCGGTGCGACGCTGCCGCGCGGGGCGCCCGGCGGCGTCGGCACGGCGAAGCCGAACGGGTTCTTCGCCACGCCGATCGACGGGAGCCCGGTGATCACTCCGAGGTGGCTGGCCAGGCCGAAGCGGCGCGGGTGGGCGATCCCGTACCCGTCGCACACCACGAGGTCCGGCGCCACCGGGAGCCGGTCCAGCGCGGCGAGCGCGGCGGGCAGCTCGCGGAAGGCCAGCAGCCCGGGCACGTACGGGAACGGCACCGGCCCGCGCGCGGTGGCCTGCGCGACGACGTCGAGGGTGGCCGCGTCGACGACGACCGCCGCCGCGGCCACCGCGTCGCGCGCGTCGTCGTAGGCGACGTCCACCCCGGCCACGAGAGTGCCCGGCGCTCCGGGCGCCGGGCCCTGGTCGAGCGCGACCACCCGCCCGCGCAGCTCCTCCTGCACCGCGACGGCGGCGGCCCGCGTCGGCGGCGTGCGGTGCGCCGCCGCGTATCCGCCCGGCGGCGGGCGGTGGTCAGGCGGGCGCATGCGCGGGCAGCCCGTGCGGCGCGGCGTCGGCGAGCGGCACGGCGGGCTCACGGCCCACGCGCGCGGTGAGCCGGAAGGGGCGCCGCCCGCCGACTTGCTCGGGTTCGAAGGCCAGGTGCGCGAAGCCCCGGTCGGGCCCCGACCCGGCGGCCAGCCGGTCCAGCTCGCGGCGGACGGCGTCCCACTCGGCGCCGGGCACGTACTGGCGCATCACCGAGTGCCACACGACCGTCAGCGTGCCCGCGCGCAGCTCGACGCCGCGCAGGAACGCGGCGGCACCGGTGGCCGTCACCTCGGCGGGCACGGCACGGGCGAGCCGCAGGGCCCCGGCCAGCCGCGTGTGCCGGTCCGCCTGGTCGGGCCACACGTAGGCGCGCAGCGCGAGCGCGCCACCGGGCGCGCAGGGGTCGACCGGGTCGGGGTCGCACCCCCGGCGCGCCACGACCGCCAGCTCCGGGTGGCGCGCGGCGGCCCGCGGCAGCCAGTCGGGCGGCGCGCCGCGCCAGGCGCCGTCCAGGACGACCTCGGCGTCCGGCGCGCCCCAGGCGTAGCCCTCGCCCACGCACCGGAAGTGGTCCGCCCGCAGGTTCAGCCCCGCGCTGGCGCCGATCTCGAACAGCCGCACGGGCAGCGGCACGCGGTCGGCGGCCCACAGCAGCCCCGCGAGGAGCAGGTTGGCGCGGCCGACCTCGTTGGTCTGCGGCGGCCGCGTCAGCCAGTCGCGCACCCGGGGCAGTTCGGCGGCGACCGTGTCCCGGAACGCCGCCCACGCGGCCTCGGCCACCGCGGGTGAGAAGGCGCCGCCCGCGCTCGGGTAGAACCGGGCCAGCGCGGGGGCGCGGCCGCTGAGCGCGAGGGCGTGCACCCCGCCCGCGAGGCGCAGCGCCAGCGCCTGCGGCCCGGCGGCGTCCTCGTGGCCGGCGATCGCCTCGGCGCAGGGCCCGCCCGCGCGCACGTCCTCGGCCGCCCGCGCGAACAGCTCCGCGTACAGCGGCGAGCCCAGTTCGGCGCAGGCCTCCCCCTGGTGCGCGATCATGTCGGCCGCGTGCTGGAAGCTCATGGCGGGGTTCCTCCGGGTACCGGGCGCCGCGGAGCCGGGGCGAGGCCGCGCGGTGCGGGGTGCGGTGCGGTGGGATGGGGTGCGGTGCGGTGGGGGGCGATGCGGTGGGCGGCCGACCCGGTCCGGCCGTGCGGACCGGGTCGGCGGAGCCGTCAGCGCAGGGCGCGCGGGCCGCCCCCGCCGCCGTCCAGCCGCTTGCCGTCGTCCCCGGCGTCCGCGCCCGGCGCCCGCCGCTCCACGGAGACGCCGCCCCAGAAGGCGAGGCCGGTGACGGTGACGCGCACGGCACCCGGCGCGCCCGCTCCGGTGGCCGTGTGGTCGAAGCCGCCCATGATGCCCACGCCGCCCACGGTCACCTCGGCGTCGGGCGGCACGATGACGTGCACCCCGCCCATGATCGCCACGGCGCGGACGACGATCTCCCGGTCCTCGAAGCGGGCTTCGCGCAGGTCGATCTCCCCGCCGCCCCAGAAGGCGACGGCGGTGAACGCCTTCGGCGCGACCCACGGCCCCTTGCGCACGAACGCGCCCATCAGCGCGAGCCCGCCGCTGGACGTCGGGCGTCCGCCGAACCGCTCGGCCCAGCCCCGCGCGGCCGGGGCCAGGGGCCGCTCCGGCTCGTCGTCGTGCGGCAGGTCGGCGGTGAGCGGGAGGAGTTCGGCCCGGGTGCGGGCCTGGTAGACGGACTCCAGCCGCTCGCCGAACTCCTCCGTCGTCAACCGCCCTTCGGCCAGTGCGTCCCTGAGCACCTCGGCGACCCGGTCCCGTTCGGCGTCCGACGCCCGCATCTGGGGCAGCTCGTCGTTCATGCCCGCACCCTACGCAGCACCGGTCCGGGCCGCGACGCCGTCCCCACCTCTATCCCAGGAGCGGTTCGGCCAGCACCGCGACGGCCAGACCACCGGCGAGCACGGCGGTGGCGACCCGGGTGCGCCCGCGGCGGCTGAGCTGGATCGCGGTGCCGGAGAGGATCAGCGCCACCCCGTAGAGCCCCAGGGTCAGCAGGGAGGGCTTGACGGCGAAGCGGACGACCATGGTCACGGCCACCGCGGCCATCACGACCGCCGCCGCGACTCCCCTGACCAACCGGGCCTGGCGAGGCGTCAGTCCGCCGCCTTCCCGGGCGACGTGGTGGGGGGTCGTGTCGTTCTCGCCGAGTGCCGTCATAGCCCAGGAGCGTAATGCTTTCCCCTACGGTCAGGTGCACGCCCCCGGCAGGCGGGGGACCAAGCGGCGGAGGGGAGCGGAACCGGTGCGGCGGTCGGCGTTCACCGTGCAGGAGTGCGAACTGTGGGACAGCGGGTGGCTGGTGCTGCCGGTGGGCGAACACCGCAGGTCGCACGCGCTGGCCCGGGTCCTGCCCGGGGCCCCGGGGACGTTCGCGGCACCGCGGGCGGCGGGCGGTCCGGTGACCGTCCGGGAGGTGGAGGCGCGGGCGGAGAAGTCGGCCGGACGGGACGCCGACCACCCGGTGCTCACGGTGTGCGCCCCGGACACGGCTGACGCCGGTACGGCCGACGGCACCCCGGCTCCGGCGGGCGCGGGCGGCGACGTGCGCTGCGTGGTACGGCCCGAGCCACCGCTCGCGCGTCCCCGCTCCTTCGCGGTGCTGGACGCAGACGGCCGCCCGCTGGGCCGCATCGGCACGGGGCGCTCGCGGTGGACCGGGCGGGTCCGGTGGCGGATCGAGCCGGTGACCGGCGGTGCCGTGGTGGGGCACCGCGGCACCCTGGCGGGCTGGCTCGCCTTCGCGGCGCTGCTGCCGCTGTGGTTCCTGTTCGCCGGGGTGTCGCTGCTGGCGGCGCTCGTGACGCTGGGCCACGTCACGGAGCTGGTGGTGTGGAGCGCGCCGCGCCGCGTGGTCTGGCGGCGGGCGGCCGGCTCGCGCGGCGTCCTCGGCTTCCGGCACGGCCGGGGGGAGTACGTGTGGGACGAGGACGGCCTCGACGTCCGCCTGGCGCTGGCCCAGGCCGCCCTGCACACGGTCGACCGGCTACGCGGCTGACCGGAGGCCGGGGCCCGGAGCGGAACGGGCGCTGGGGCCGGACGGGCGGCGCGGGGGCCGGTTTGCGGACCCCGGCAGCCCGGGAGCCGGGCCCGGCCGGGACCCAGGGCCGGTCCCGGGGTGCCTCGGGACCCGGCCGGGCATACGTTGTCAGTGGTGCGCGTCACACTCGACGAGTGCGGGGCCGATGAGAAGCGGGGCCGCGAACCGTCACAACCAGAGCACGACGACGACCACACACGGAAGTGAGCACGACCATGACAGCGCACAGGGTGGGGCGCCGCGACGATCCGGGCTCCGGGCTCGCGATCGAGACCTCGGGACTGGTGAAGACCTTCGGGGAGACCCGGGCGGTGGACGGGGTGGACCTTCGGGTCCCGGCCGGGATGGTCTACGGCGTCCTCGGCCCCAACGGGGCGGGCAAGACGACGGCGGTGAAGATGCTGGCCACGCTGCTGCGCCCGGACGGCGGCGAGGCCCGCGTCTTCGGCCACGACGTGCTGCACGAGGCCGACGCCGTGCGCGGCCGGGTCAGCCTGACCGGCCAGTACGCCTCCGTCGACGAGGACCTGACCGGCACCGAGAACCTGGTGCTGCTCGGCCGCCTGCTCGGGCACGGCAAGCGGGCCGCGCGCGAGCGCTCCGGCCATCTGCTGGAGGCCTTCGGGCTCACCGAGGCCGCCGGGCGCCAGGTCAAGAACTACTCCGGCGGCATGCGCCGCCGCATCGACATCGCCGCGAGCATCCTCAACACGCCCGACCTGCTCTTCCTGGACGAGCCGACGACGGGCCTCGACCCGCGCAGCCGCAACCAGGTCTGGGAGATCGTCCGGGCCGTCGTCGCCCAGGGCACGACCGTGCTGCTGACGACGCAGTATCTCGACGAGGCCGACCAGCTCGCCTCGCGCATCGCCGTGATCGACCACGGCAGGGTCATCGCCGAGGGCACCAAGGGCGAGCTGAAGGCGTCCGTGGGCGCCGGCTCGGTACACCTGCGGCTGCGCAGCGCCGAGCAGCGCCCCGAGGCCGCCCGCATCCTGGGCTCCGTCCTGGGCGTGGAGCCGCAACTGGAGGCCGACGCCGTGGCGCTGACCGCCCGGGTGGGCGACGGCGGGCAGGACGCCGCGGAGCAGGCCTCGCGCGCGCTCGCGGAACTCGCGCGCGGCGGCGTCGTCGTCGACAACTTCTCCCTCGGCCAGCCCAGTCTGGACGAGGTCTTCCTCGCCCTCACCGACCGCCCCGCCACCGAGCGGCGCGCGCAGGAGTCCAAGGAGGCCCTGGCATGACCACCACCGCACCGACCCGGGCCGACGGCGAGGAGCTGGCCCCGGTGAGCGCCGAGGGCCTGGCCCCGTTGCTGGTCAGCGCCGAGCGCCCGCCCCGGCCCAGCGCCTGGGCGGCGTCCCTCGCCTTCGGCTGGCGCGCCATGCTGAAGATCAAGCACGTGCCCGAGCAGCTCTTCGACGTCACCGCCTTCCCGATCATGATGGTGCTGATGTACACGTACCTCTTCGGCGGTGCGCTGGCCGGGTCCACGCAGCAGTACCTGCAGTTCCTGCTGCCCGGCATCCTGGTGATGAGCATCGTGATGATCACCATGTACACCGGCGTCGCGGTCAACATCGACATCGAGAAGGGCGTCTTCGACCGGTTCCGGACGCTGCCGATATGGCGGCCCGCGCCGATGGTCGGCTACCTGCTGGGCGACATGCTGCGCTACGCCATCGGCTCGGCCGTCATGCTCACCGTGGGCCTGATCATGGGGTTCCGGCCCGCGGGCGGGGTGCCCGGGGTGCTCGCCGGGGTGGCGCTGCTGGTGGTGTTCTCGTTCTGCTTCTCCTGGGTGTGGACGATGTTCGGGCTGCTGCTGCGCACCGAGAAGTCCGTGATGGGCGTCAGCATGATGGTGCTCTTCCCGGCCACCTTCCTCAGCAACATCTTCGTCGACCCCTCGACGATGCCGGGGTGGCTGCAGGCGTTCGTCAACAACAGCCCGATCACCCACCTGGCGTCCGCCGTGCGCGGACTGATGGCCGGCGAGTGGCCGGGGGCCGAGATCGCCTGGTCGCTGGGGTGGGGCGCCGCCCTCGTCGCCGTCTTCGGCACGGTGACGATGCGGCTGTACAACCGCAGGTGAACCCGGCGGCGCGCCCCTGCGCGCCGCCGGAGCGGGTGACGGGTGGACGCCCCTGCGCGACACTGGGCGCATGCCCGAACTGCCCGAGGTCGCGGCGCTCCGCGACGCCCTCGCCGAACGGCTGACCGGGCGCACCGTCGAGGCGGTCCGCCCGGTCGCCGTCAGTGTCCTGAAGACGTTCGACCCACCGGTGACGGCGCTGAAGGGGGCCGCCTTCACCGGCGTCGCGCGGCACGGCAAGTTCCTGGACCTGCACGCGGACGGACTGCACCTGGTGGTCCACCTGGCGCGGGCGGGGTGGCTGCGCTGGCAGGAGTCGCTGCCCGCTGCCCCGCCTCGCCCGGGCAGGGGGCCGCTGGCACTGCGCGTCCAGCTCGCCGGACCCGCGCGCGACGGCTTCGACCTCACGGAAGCGGGCACGCACAAGCGGCTGGCCGTGTACTGCGTGCGCGATCCGGCCGAGGTGCCCGGCATCGCCCGGCTGGGGCCCGACCCGCTCGCGCCGGACTTCACCCTGGAGGCCTTCCGGGCCCTGCTCGCCGGGCGGCGGCACCGGATCAAGGGCGTCCTGCGGGACCAGAGCGTCGTCGCAGGCATCGGCAACGCCTACTCCGACGAGGTGCTGCACGCCGCCCGCCTCTCCCCGTACCGGCTGGCCGGCGACCTCACCGACGAGGAGAGCCGCACGCTCTACGACGCCCTGGGCGCCACCCTGCGGGACGCCGTCGAGCGCGCCCGGGGGCTGGGGGCGGGGGAGCTGAAGGCGGAGAAGCGGGTCGGCCTGCGGGTGCACGGGCGCACCGGCCGGCCGTGCCCGGTGTGCGGGGAGCCGATCCGCGAGGTCGCGTTCGCCGACTCCTCGCTCCAGTACTGCCCGCGGTGCCAGACCGGCGGCCGGGTGCTGGCCGATCGCCGCATGTCGCGGCTGCTGAAGTAGGCCGTAGGGTGCGGTGGATGACCACCGCACCCGCCACCCCGCCCCGGGGCGCCCGGCCGGCGCCCACCGCGTCCGACGTCCCGGCGGCCTCTCCCGAACCCGGCTGCACGCTCGTGGTGTGCCGCGGCTGCTGCTGCGGCGACCCGGTCAAGCACCCGCGGACCGACCACGCCGGCCAGCTCCGGCGGCTGCGGGCGGCCGCGCACGCCTCGGGCGGGCGTCTGGCGGTGCGGACCTCCGCGTGCCTGGGCCCGTGCGGGCAGGCCAACCTCGTCGTCGTGCGCCCCTCCCCCGCCGGACGCCGGCAGGGGGGCCGCCCGGTGTGGGTGGGGTGGGTCATGGACGACGCCTGCGTGGACGACCTGCTGGAGTGGACGGCCGCCGGCGGCCCCGGCCTGGCGGAGCCGCCCGGGGCCCTGGCGCTGCAGTTCGTCGCACGTCCGCGTCCGCACCCGTGACCCGGCCGCCGAACGCAGCCGGTCCCCTGGCGCGCGCCGCTCCAGGGGACCGGGTGTGCCGCACGGAACGGGCCCGTACGGCCGGCTGACCGCGATCGCTCAGCGCACGGCGCACCGCCGGATGCGGCCCGGGCAGACACCGGCCTCGCCCCACTGCGGGATGCGCCCGACGGGGTCCGGCGTGGTGCCCGGTACGCGTCCGCGGCCGTCGGCCACCGGCGCTGGGCGATGGGCGGGCGCGGACCGCGTCCGTCTGCCCGCCCGTCTGCTGCCCGTGCTGCCTGGGGGTCTCCCGCCGCCGGCGTGACCGCCCGCGGAGGGGGTGGAGGCGCCGCCCGGCGCGTCACGTCGCGGACAGGCCGCGGCGTCGGCAGCCGACGCGGGGGCGGCGAACGCGGCTATGGAGCGGGGGGTGCCCGCCGCGGACGCGGGCACGGGGCGCATGGGGCGCATCGTGGCTTGTCTCCGGTTCTCGGGCGCAGCCGCCGCGGACCGCTCCGCGTGACGTGGTCACTACGCTCCGTCACCGCAACGGTAGGGCCGGGCACCCGCCGCCGCACTCCGTGAGCCGCCATCCGGAGGCCGGACGGGGCACGACCGCCGCCCGGCCGGAGCGCGGCCGACGCGCGGTCGGGGACCCGGCCGGAGCGCGGCCGACGCGCGGTCGCACCTGGACGGCACACGGCCTGCGCGCGGCCGGCTCAGCGCTCCGGCGCGGGCACCACGGCGACCGGGCACCGCGCGTGCAGCAGCACGGCGTTGGTGACCGAACCGAGGAACATCCCCGCGTGCCGCAACCGGTGGCGGTGGCGTCCGACCACGACGAGGTCGGCGGCGTCGGAGGCGTCCACCAGGCGACCCGCGGCGTCGCCGGGGGCCACCACCCAGTCCACGTCCACCTCGGGAGCGCGGGCCCGCACGAGGTGTTCCAGCCGGTCGCGCTGCGCCCGCGCGGTCTCCTTCGCGATCTGCGGCCCCTCCGGGTCGGCCACGTCCACCTGCGCGGCGCCCAGCAGCGCCAGCGTGGAGAAGGGCACCGGGTAGGTGGTGACGACCTGGAGCTGGGCGCCGCGCAGGTGGGCCTCGCGCACGGCGAAGTCGATGACCGCGTCCACGGTCTCGGCCGGTTCCAGTGCCAGCACCACGCGCCCCACGGGCTCGGCCACCGCGCCGCGCCCGCGCTCACGGTGCGGCACGACGACGACCGGGCAGTGCGCGTGGGCCGCGCAGGCCCGCCCGTTGGAACCCAGCAGGAGACTGGCGAACCCGCCCCGCCCGCGTGAGCCGAGCACCAGCAGATCGCCCGCCGAACCCAGCTCCGGCAGCGCGGCGGCCGGGGTGCCGCTGAGCGTGGTGAAACGCGTTTCCGGCAGGTCCGCGCGCCCCTCAAGCTGCCGCCGGACGCCGTCGAGCACCGGGTCCTCGGGTGCGGGCGGCGCGGTCGGCGGCGGCTCCGGCGCGCCGTGGATGCTGGGCGGCCACGGCCACACGTGCACCGCCAGCACCTCCGCGTCCCGCAGCCGCGCGGCCCGCAGCGCCCACTCCAGCCCCCGCATGCTGTGCTCGGACCCGTCCACCGCGGCGATCACCTGCGACTCGGCCATACTCGCCACCTCCCTCACCCCTCCACCCTGCCCCCTCGACGCCCCGGAAGCGACCCCCACTCCCCCACCGAACCCGCCCGCACCGCGGGTCCAGCGAGAGCACCGGCGACCGTCCCTCGGCACCCCGGCCGGCCGCATCGGGGAACTCGCGGCCCTGACCGGGATGCTGCGGGCGTGGCCCGTGGCCGGTACCCCGGCCCCGCGCCACGCCTTGTCGCCCGCGCGCAGGCGCTCACCGGGGTGCGCCCGTCCGGCCCGGTGCACTCCGAGGCGAGCACCTGACGCGGCCCCGTGCGTCTGCCTCGGGCGCTCTCGCCGAGGTGCCGGTACGGGGTCGGCCCGGAAACCCCGCGCAGTCCGGATCGAGCCGCACGGGAAAGCCGGCCCGCAGGGGATGGCGCGCTCTCCCCGGCACGGCCCCGCGGCAGACCGCAACGGCCGCGTTCGCGGAAGAGGCGGGCCCCTGGCGGAGCCGGCCCACGCTGGCCGACCGGCGATCGAGGACTACCGGCGATCACGAACGGTCTCGGCGACCACGAGAGCCCGGCCGAGGTCTCGGCCGACGCCCGGCGCCGCTCGCCGGGGCTGCGCCATGGCCCGGCAGGGCACTCGCGTAGGACGGGGCGCGGCGACTGGCCGCCTCCCCGTGCGCGCCGACCCGACCCGCCGCCCCTGGCCCGACCTGGAAGCTCGCTGGGCCGTTGGCCACGCGGTGGGTCACGCCGGTGCCCGGGCAAGCAGAAGACCCCTGATCGACAGGGGTCTTCCGGTGGTGTCCGAGGGGGGACTTGAACTCTCCACTCGGGCACCAGCCCCCAACCGCTCTGACCTGGGGAAACGCCTGCTGACAGGCTTGGTTTCGGCGGGCGTTTCTCCTGTTCTTTCCTGCTGTTTCAGGCGCGTTCCGGCCCCTGTTGGTCATGCGTTGGCACGTGACCAACCCTCCTCGGGGGCGTCCGTCCCTGGTCAGGCTACCCGGACCGCGCCACGGGGCTACGCCCAGTCTGCACGGGCGCGTATGTGACCACGTACCGGGGGTGGCTGGGGCGGCCGGGGACCTGTTTATGCAAGGACACGCATAGTCGCGTTCACGCATAGACGCGTAGCGCCACCCCCTCTACTGTCGGTGGGCAGGCGGCCCAAACGGGGCCAGAGCAAGGGGGGGTTTGGCATGTCCGAACGTTCGGCACTCACCCGGCTCACGGGCAACGGCAACGGCGAGTGCGGAGAGAAGGACTGCCCGAACGTCTACCGCGACGAGACGGACGGCGGAATCGTTGTTCAGGGCGACCAGTGCGCCGCGTTCCAGCCCCCGGCAGGTGAGGCGCTGGTGAAGATTCCCGAGGACGTTCTGAGGGAGGCCGTCCGTGCTCTTGGATGGTGACGCGTGGAATGACTGCTTCGATTCCATGGAGCGTGGGGCGTGGCGGCTGGAAACGCTGCCCGTCTACACCATGCCCCAGGAAGCGGAGAAGCTGAAGCGCTTTCTCGCCGGGGAGAATTCGCCGGACAATTACACCTCGGGTTGGATGGACGAGGTTCGGCAATGGGCCTCGGAAGGAAAGAGTGTTGGCAGGGTGCACGTCGTGACCCGCCCGCTCTCGGACTATCTTCGGTTCGAGTTCGAGTATTACTACCGGCACCACGTGAAAGCGGGCGAGGATATCCGCATTCTCGACCTCACCGATCGAGAGAACCCGGGGCTCCCGGATCAGGACTTCTGGATCTTCGATGAGTCCAAGGTGGTCCTGATGAACTACCGGGCGGACGGGACGCAGATAAACCGGGAACTGTACGAGGGCGATCCTGAGCCGTATCGGCAGTGGAAGAGGATTGCCGTGGTCGAGTCGGTTCCATTCCTGGAGTACGTGAGCGGGTGACGTTCGACCCTGAACAGTTGGGGCAGCCGAAGCAAGAATTGGCCGCCCTGCTGAAAGAACTACGCAAGCGAGCCGGCCTCACTGGGGACCGGCTCGCTCGGCGTTGCAACATGTCCCAATCGAAGATCAGTCGGATCGAGAACGGGAAAGCCCAACCGAGCCTGCTCGACCTGGAGAGAATCCTCCGGGCTGTCGTTGCTCCGCCCGAGGTCATCGAGGAGGTCATTGCCCTCGCGAGGCTGGCCAATACCGAGTGGCAAGACCTGCGCTCGTTGCGGCGAAGGGGGCTGGAGAAGAAGCAGACCGAACTTGCCGCGCTCGAATCCTCCTCTACCGAGTTCCGTTTCTTTCTGCTCTCGATGATTACGGGGCTACTGTCCACCCCTGAGTACATCCGGGCCAGCCTTGCCCATTCACCAGCTGATGTCACTAAGACGATCGCGAGGAAGCTGGAGCGGCAGGAGGTTCTTTACGACACGAAGAAGCGGTTCACCTTCATCCTCACCGAACAGGCCGCGAGGTGGCCACTCCTACCCCCGGCCGCTATGGCGATGCAGATTGACCGGCTGGCCTCACTGACCCACCTGCCGAATGTGAAGCTCGGTGTCATCCCAATCGCGGGCCATAAGCCCACGGCTCCGATGGACACCTTCACTGTCTACGACAACACCCTGGCCACTGTGGAGAACGCCACCGGAGTCGTGATCCTGAGAGATCCGCGCGACATCGAAATGCATTTGGAACTGTTCTCGACACTGGAGGGATACGCGCTGTTCGGGGCCGACGCGCGAGCCCTGTTGACGGAGTGGGCTGCCGACTGCCGTTCATGATCTTTAGTCGATGACGGGAAAGAACTACACAGCCGCCGCTTTCTGGGCCAATGATTTCCCCCATGACAGCGACCGAGCGAAACGAAGAGCGGGTGTGTTACGGCGTAAGTCGGGGGTTGGAGTACCGGCGGACGTGCGGCCCTGATGGTGGTGTGCGCTCATGACGGGGCGCATGACTCTGCGGGTGTCGTACGACGGCGGCCGGACGTACGGCCCGGTTCGTGAGGTGCAGGTGGAGCCGCGCAATGCGGTGATCCTGGGTTCGCCGACCAAGTACCCGCCGTGCGGGTGCCCTCGGTGCACGGGGCGCAGTTCGTTGCCTGCCAGTGCTCTCCGCCCCGTGGCGGTGGAGCCGAAGGCGACGTGATGCGTCGCTTGGGCCACTGGGTGCTGCGCCACTTTGGCCGGTACGCGGGGCCGCTCTACCTGGCTGTGATCCTCGGCGGCTGTGCCCTGGTTCTCACCGTGGCTCTTTGGTAACCGCATTGGCCGCTGTCTCTGATGCCTCCCGCCGGATTCCCGGTGGGAGTTCCCGAGAAGAGAGGTAGTCCGATGGTGGAGGAGAACACCACTTCGGTGACCCCCGAGGGGGGTGGCCTGCTCGTCGCGAAGCGGAAGATCGTGGCCGCACGCACGCGTGCCGAGCAGGAGTCTGACGTCAGCAGTGGCCGTTCCGACGGCAACGACTGACGGGAGCGCCCACGTTGCTTGATGCAGCCTCGTGGGCGGGGCGTCTGGGCGGGGACACGTTCCTCGCCCAGACGTACCACCGCTCTTACGCGCACTTCCCCGGAGCCGCCGACACGGCGGGCCTGTTCTCCTGGGACGACCTGAACCGGATCATCGCCACGCAGCGGCTGGAGCCGCCCCGGCTGCGCCTGTCGGTCGACGGCGAGATGGTCCCGCTGTCCCGCTACGCGATCCCTACGACGAACCGCCGCGCGGTCACCTGGTCCCGCATCCAGCCGTCCGACTTCCACGCCCAGCTCAGGGACGGGGCGTCGCTGGTCCTGGACGCGGTGGAGAAGATCCACCCCGCTGTGGGGGCGGCTGCGGAGGGACTGGAACGCTTCCTTGGGACTTCCGTGCAGGCCAACGTGTACGCCTCGTGGACCGAGCGGGAGGGCTTCGGCCGGCACTGGGACGACCACGATGTGGTCGTGGTCCAACTGCACGGCTCGAAGCGGTGGCGCCTTTGGGGGATGACCCGTGAAGCGCCCACCTTTCGGGACGTGGAGTCGCCGGAGGAGCCGGAGGGCGACCCGGTGGCGGACCTCGTTCTGTCCCCGGGTGACGTGCTCTACCTGCCGCGCGGCTGGTGGCACTCGGTCACCGCTGACCAGGGGACAGAAGTCCTTCACCTCACGTTCGGGATGGTCCCGCACACGGGCGCTGACCTGATGCTCTGGGTCGTCGACCAGCTTCGGGCGTCCCTCGCGCTCCGCAGGGACATCCCGCGCTTCGGCTCGCTGGCGGAACAGTCGGACTTCACCGACGCCGTACGCCGTGAAGTGGCCGACATGATGGCGGACCCCCGCCTCGTGGAGCGGTGGGCGGAGTCGATCGACACGACGGACCTGGGCCACGCGATCCCGTCCCTGCCCTACGTGGACGGGCTCCCCGCCCAGCGGGAGATCACGGTCAAGCTCACCACTCCGAGGGGCCGCCTGACGGCGAACCGCGAACAGGGCACAGTCACCCTCTCGGCGGCCGGTACCGCGTGGGACTTCGCCGAGTCCGCCGCTCCCGCGCTGGGCACGCTGCTGACCAACCAGCCGACCACGCTCGGCGAACTCGCCGACTCCGCCGGGCTGGAGGTCAAGGAGGTGGCCGAACTGGTCTCCGTTCTCATCGACGGCCACGCCGTCGCAGTCGTGGGGACGGCGCTGTGACCGCCGCTCTCTGCCTGGGGACATACCGCGTGCGTGCCGTCGCTCAGGCGGCACGCACCGCCCTGGCCGCCGGTAGCCCCTGGGTCGACACGGCCCCGAACTACGCCCGTGGTCTGGCGCATGAGGAACTGCGCCCGGTTCTCGGGGAGTACCCGACTGTGCGGGTAGCTACGAAGGCGGGGTTCTTCACGGCGGAGCAAGGCCGCACCGCCCTGGCTGAGGGTGTGCTCACCCGCGAGGAGGCGGCCGGTAGGCACAGCCTTGAGCGGGGCTTCGTCCGCTGGCAGACGGAGCGGTCGTTGGCCGCGCTCGGGCGCGTGGACCTGGTGTTCGTGCACAACCCGGAGCACCACGGGCACGGCCTTGACCGTGCCGCTCTGCACGGGCGTGTGCGGGAAGCCTTCACGGCGCTGGAAGAGTTCGCCCATGCGGGCAGGATCGGCGGGTACGGCGTCGCCACCTGGTCGGGCCTGACCTCCGGAGCGTTCAGCGTCCCCGAGTTGCTCACGCTCGCCCGTCAGGCGGCCGGTTCCGCCGAGCACCACTTCACGGGCTTGCAGATGCCCGTCAGCCTGGTCATGGATGCCCCGATCACACAGGCCCTGAACGGCGGCGGACCGCTGGTGCAGGCGACGGACGCGGGGCTGATCACGTTCGGCTCTGCTCCCCTGCACGGGGGCGAACTCCTCGACGCCATGACACCCGAACTGGTGAACCTCATCCGCCCCGGCCTGTCGGCCGCAGCCGCTGCCCTGCTGGCCGCTGGCTCGTGCCCTGGCCTCGATGTCGTCCTCACCTCCGCGAGCACCCGCGAGCACTGGGACGATGTGGCCAAGGCTCTGGCTGCGCCTCTGACGGCCCAGGAACTCAGGAGGGTGACGGATGAACTCGCCGGTGAATGAGGAGGTACAGGCCCTGATGGATGCCGCCCACGACCGGGCGGCCAAGGCACTGGGCCTCACCTGCACGGGGCCGCTGGCGTGGGGCTTCCTCGGTGTCACTCTCGGACGCCGAGCAGGGGACCGGTGGCTACGGGTCAGTCGGACGGCGAAGAGGAACGCGGGCAGGAAGGCGGGGGAAGGCATCGTCGGCGCCTCGGAGCTGGTGCCTGACGGCGTGCCCCGCCCTCACCTGTACGCGGTGCATGACTGGACTGACGGCGAGTGGGCCTTCGAGTCGGAAGTCCTGGACTACCTCACGCAACCCATCGTGTCCCCCGACCGGGCCGACATCGACCACGAACCGGGGTTGCCTGACGAGTGGTGGGCGGACCTTCGCCAAGCCCTTGCCCTGCTCGCTGAAGCGGAGGGAGTGAAGGCAACCGTGCGGGACGGGTGGATCGAACGAGCCTTCCCCCAGTTCCTCGGCATCCCTGCCCCCGCCACGGTGGAGCGGGTGACCGGTCACGGTGACCTGCACTGGGGCAACCTCACCGCCGCGCCCCTGTGCCTGCTGGACTGGGAGCGGTGGGGACGGGTTCCCTTCGGCTATGACGCGGGACTCCTCCACGCCAACAGCCTGCTTGTTCCCGACGTAGCCGCCCGCATCCGCAAGGAGTTCGCGCCGATCCTCGACACCCCCGCCGGCCGAATCGGGGAACTGGCAGCCCTGGCCGAGATGCTGCAAGCCGTAGCCCGTGGCTGGTACCCCGACCTTGCGCCCCACCTCGTGGCCCGTGCAGAGGCGCTCACCGGAGTACGCCCGCCCGTCCCGGTGCACTCCGAGGTGAGCGCCTGACTGCGCCCCTGTGCGCCTGTCTCAGGCACTCTCACCGATGTGCCGGTACAAGGTGGCTCGGCCGATTCCCAGGGCCTTGGCGATGGCTGTGCCGCCGCAGCGAAGTGCTGGGGCGGAAGTGGTCGCTCATCCACTGGGATGAGTGCGCCATCGAACTGGCCTGGGTCGTGGTCGAAGAGGGCAACACCTACCGGCTGCGGAAGCTCACCAAGGACGGAGACGACAACGCGATCATCTACGTGGACCAAGCCCTGATGAACATCCTCAAGTGGCAGAAGGAACGCCAGGACGCGGAGCGGGAGCGGCTCGGGGATCTGTGGGTGGACCATGACCTTGTCTTTGCCCGTGACGGCTTCAAGCTGTACCGGGGCGAGGCAGGCGGACCGCAGGACCCCGGGAAGGTATCGGCCCGCTGGCGGACGGCACGCAACCGTCTGCACCTGCCGGAGAACTTCCGGCTGCACGACTGGCGGGCGTTGAAGATCACGAACGATCTCGACAACCACGAGAACCCGGTAGAGGTCTCGACCAACGCCCGGCACCACTCGCCGGGCTACACGATGGCGCGGTACGGCAGCGCCGCGCTGAGGGAGCGAAGAAGCTGGCTGCTTCGAGCGCCAGCCGTCTCGGCCTGTCATCCCTGGTCTGACCAGGAAGTTCGCTCGGCTGTTGGTCACGCCACGGTCGGAGAAACAGAAAAACCCCAGGTGAACTGGGGTCTCTGCTGGTGTCCGAGGGGGGACTTGAACCCCCACGCCCTTAACGGGCACTAGCACCTCAAGCTAGCGCGTCTGCCATTCCGCCACCCGGACCGGTGCGTTGCGCGGACAACGATACCAAGGTTTCCGGGGCCTTCTCATCCCGGTTGCCGCGGGGCGTCGGCAGGCGGAACGGCCGCCACATGCTGTCACGGCATGGCTGCGCTCGGGTGCGTTCGCCCTGGTCAAGCCCCTTCACAGGCTCGCCGCTAATGGTGTGGAATGAGCCGTTTTGCACGGAAAGGCGTTGGTTACCCGGATGGGTGCGTACGCCAGAGCGACGGAAGCG
Organism: Streptomyces marinisediminis; assembly: GCF_026262575.1. Lineage (GTDB taxonomy): Bacteria > Actinomycetota > Actinomycetes > Streptomycetales > Streptomycetaceae > Streptomyces > Streptomyces marinisediminis. Next base: position 14,767 of record NZ_JAPKFL010000021.1, on the reverse strand, counting down.
ACTGGAGGAGTACGCCGAGGAGGTTCCATGAGTGACACGGTGAAGGCCGGAGCCGGGCAGGCCCGGCAGGAGGCCGCGGCGACGGGCGGGGAGGCCCGGGAGGCGGCCGGCCGGGTCGCGGGGACGGCGGCCGAGCAGGCCAGGGCCGTGACCGGCGAGGCCCGCGAGCAGGGAATGACGGCCGTCCGGGAGCTGCAGGACCGCGCCCGGGACGAGGCCGAGACGCAGGCGCACCGGACGGCGGAGACCGTGCGGCACTGGGCCGAGGACCTGTCGGGGATGGCCGAGGGCGCCGAGGACGACTCCCCGGCGCGCCGGCTCGTCGCCCAGGTCGCCGACGGGGGCCAGCGGGCCGCCGACTACCTCGACGACCGGGGCGTGGACGGGTTGCTCCAGGACGTGCAGGGCTTCGCCCGGCGGCGTCCGGCGGCCTTCCTGGGCGCGGCGGCCATCGCCGGGCTCGCCGTCGGGCGGCTGGCGAAGGCCGGGTCGGCGTCGCGCGGGAACGGACACGGCGGCGACGGACACGGCGACGGGTACGGCGGGGACGGGTACGGCGGCACCGGGCGCGGGGGCGCCGCACCCGGCGCCGCGCCGGCGGAATCGGCGCGACCGCAGGCGGCGTGGGCCGAGGAGCCGGAGGCCACGGGGTGGCCGGCCCGGTACGAGTCGGAGCAGCAGCGGGGCGTCCCGCGTCGGGAGGTGTGAGATGGCGACCACGTGGACCGCCCGGTCCTCGCGACGTGCGCACCGGCACGACAGGCAGGAGCGGCACGACGGGGAGCCCTCCGTCGGCGAGCTGCTGTCCAAGGTGACCGAGGACGTGCAGCGGCTCGTGCGGCAGGAAGTGGCGCTGGCCAAGGCCGAGGCCCGTGAGGAGGCCACGAAGGCCGGCAAGGCGGCCGGAATGTTCGGCGGTGCGGCCTTCGCTGGCTACATGGTCCTGCTCTTCCTTTCGCTGACCGTGATGTTCGTGCTCTGGGGGGTCATGGACCTCCGGTGGGCCGCACTGATCCTCACCGGCGTGTGGGCGCTGGTCGGCGCCGCGCTGTTCTGGCTGGGCCGGTCCCAGATGCGCCGGGTGTCGCCCACACCCGAGAAGACGGTCGAGACGCTCAAGGAGGACGCCCAGTGGGCACGTCATCCGACAAGGTGAAGGCGGACATCGAGAACAGCCGCGCCGAACTGGCACACGACGTTGACAGGTTGGCCGACCGGACCAGTCCGGGGCGGATCATGCGCAGGCGCCGGGACAGGGCGCGCGGTTCCGTCGGCCGGATGCGGGAGCGCGTGATGGGCTCCGCCTCCGGTGGCGCCGGGCACGCCGGGGCCCGTACGCGGGACGCCGCGCACGCGGTGCGGGACACCGCGGGGCAGGCGGGCGACACCGCGCGCCGGGCGCCGGAGCAGGCGCTGCGGGAGACGCAGGGCAGCCCGCTGGCCGCCGGGCTGGTGGCGTTCGGCGCCGGGGCCCTGGCCGCGTCCCTGCTGCCGGGCTCGCAGTCCGAGGAGCGGGCCGCGTCACGGCTGGCGGAGCACGCCGAGCCGGTCCGGGAGGCGGCCGCGGAGTCCGCGCGCAGCCTGCGCGACGACGCGACGCACTCGGCCCAGGAGGCGGTGCGGGACGTGCGGGAGTCGGCCACCGGCGCCGCGCGCGACGCGCAGGAGCAGGCCCGCGCCGAGGGCGAGGGGCTGCGCGACCGGGCCCGGCGTTCCGGGCAGACCGTGGCGGACGAGGCACGGGAGCGCGGCGATAGCCAGGGGCGGCCCTGAGCCGCCGCGGCCCTGAGCCACCGCGGCTTTGAGCCGCCGCCCGGCGCGGGTGCGCGCCCCGCCCCCCGGCACCGACGCAGGAGCCGGCCAGGCCGGGACACCGACAGCACCCGGACAGGAGGAGCAGGAAAGTGATCACTCGAAACCAGATACCCACGGTCCTCGACCACCCCGTGTACGGCTCCGACGGCAAGAAGCTCGGCGAAGCGCGGCACGTGTTCGTCGACGACGCCACCGGTGAGCCGGAGTGGGTCAGCGTGAAGACCGGCATGTTCGGCACGCACGAATCGTTCATTCCCGTCCGCGACGCCACGGCCGTGCAGGACCACCTCGAAGTCCCCTACTCCAAGGACCAGGTCAGCAGCGCGCCCCACGTGGACGTCGACAGCGGCGGGCATCTGTCACAGGACGAGGAGCACCGCCTGTTCGACCACTACGGCATCGCCTGGGACGCCTCCTGGCGGGAGGCCAACCGGCCCGGCCCGGGCGGCTGGGCGCGCGGCGAGTCCCGGCCCGGCGCCGGCCGGGGCGACGGTACGGGGGCCGGGCCCGGAACGGCCGCGGGCGCGGGGCCGGCGGCCGGGGCGATGGGCGCGGGCACGGCCGAAGCCCCCGCCGGGACCGGCCGGCACCGCAAGCCGGCCCAGCAGGACGCGGACCGCGCGAACCCGCGCGGTCGCCAGACGACACCAGGAGCTGAGGACATGCGCGGACGGGACGAGGCACGCGGCCGCGGCGGCACGGGCGGCGGCGAGGAGTCGCGCCGGCTGATGCGCGGCGAGAACTCCGGGCAGGCCGAGAAGGCCGCTCACGCTGGCGACGACTACATGACGCGCTCCGAGGAGCACCTGCACGTGCGCGCCGAGCGCCAGGAGACGGGGCACGCACGGCTGCGCAAGTACGTCGTCACCGAGGAGGAGCAGCAGACGATCCCGCTGCGCAAGGAGCAGGTCAGCCTGGAGCGGGAGCCGATCACCGAGGCCAACCGCGGTGCGGCGCTCAGCGGCCCGGAGATCGCCGAGAGCGAGTACGAGGTGACGCTGCACGAGGAGCGGCCGATGGTCGAGAAGCGGGCGGAGCCGGTCGAGCGCGTGCGGCTGCGCGTGGAGGAGCGCACGGAGAACGAGACCGTGCGCGGCCAGGTCCGCAAGGAGCGGATCGACGCGGAGTCCGACACGCCGGACGGCATCCCGGAGGGCCGGGGCGAGCGCCGCCGGCGGTAGGCCCGCGCGAACCGGCCGGGCCGCGCCCCGGCGGCCGCACGCACCGGCGACGGCACGCACCGGCGAGGCCGGGCACCCCGGTGGCGGGACGGAAGCAGCGCTCCGGCCCGCCACCGGCGGCGTGCTCAGGTGCGGCCCTCCTCCTGCTGCGCCCGCCGGAGCGTGGCCTCGGCCGACGTGGGCGCGGGCATCCAGTCGGCCTCGACGACGGGGAAGCCGGCGGCCCGGTAGGCGGCACAGACCTCCGGGTCGTCGTCCACGACGACCGCGACGGACCGGTCGGCGGCCAGCGCCCGCAGCAGCTCCAGCTTGGCGACCTTCGAGGGCCGGAAGTCGGCGCGGGCCCGCATCCGCAGGGGGCCGGTGGGCAGGCCCTGCGCGGCGAGCCAGCGCTCGGTGGCGCGGCGGGTGCGCTCGGGACGCCCGGTGACGTAGCCGAGGTCGCAACTCTGCGCCCAGCGCCGCGCCAGCTCGATCCCGGCGGCCAGCGGCGGGTCCTGCGGCGCCGCGCCGAAGAAGGCGTCCCAGTCCTTCGGCCGGCCCCGCAGGTGGTGCAGGCGGTGCCGGGCGTCGCTGAGGGTGCCGTCCAGGTCGAAGACCGCGATGCTGCGCATGCCGTCAGCCTACGGGCGCCCCGCCGCGGGGCGGAGCGGGGCGCCGCCCGCCATGGTGGAGTATGGGGGCATGGGTCGAGTGACGGAGCGGCGACGGGTCGTGCGGGTGCGGGACGGTGCGGTCAGCGAGCGGCCGGACACGCTGGCCGCCGAGGAGCCGCTGGAGATCAGGTTGAACGGCACCCCGCTGACGGTCACGATGCGCACCCCGGGGGACGACTTCGCCCTGGCCGCCGGCTTCCTGGCCGGGGAGGGCGTGCTGGGCGACCCGGCGGAGCTGGCGAACATCGTGTACTGCGCGGGCGCCACGCGGGACGGGTCCAACACCTACAACGTCGTCGACGTACGCCTGGCGCCCGGGGTGCCGGTGCCGGACACGGAGCTGGCGCGCAACGTCTACACCACCTCCTCGTGCGGGGTGTGCGGCAAGGCGAGCCTGGACGCGGTGCGCACGACGGCGCGCTGGCCGCTGCCGGACGCCGGCGCCACGCGGCTGGACACCGAGGTGCTCGCGGCGCTGCCGGACAGGCTGCGCGCGGCCCAGCGGGTCTTCGACCGCACCGGCGGCCTGCACGCGGCGGCGCTGTTCACCTGGGACGGCGAGCTGCTGGACGTGCGGGAGGACGTGGGGCGGCACAACGCGGTGGACAAGCTGGTCGGCCGCGCGCTGCGGGAGGGGCTGCTGCCGCTGTCGCACGCGGGGCTGCTGGTCTCGGGGCGGGCCTCGTTCGAGCTGGCGCAGAAGGCGGTGATGGCGGGCGTGCCGGTGCTGGCCGCCGTCTCGGCGCCGTCGTCACTGGCGGTGCGGCTGGCGGCCGAGACGGGGCTGACGCTGGTGGGGTTCCTGCGCGGGGCGTCGATGAACGTCTACGCCGGGGCGGAGCGCCTGGTGCTGCCGGGTGGGGGCGGCGCCGGTTCCTGAGCGGCGGCGGCCCGCCGGGCCAGCACCGCGCACACCATGAGCTGGAGCTGGTGGAAGAGCATGAGCGGCAGCACGGCGAGGGAGGCCTGCGGCCCGAACAGGACGGCGGCCATGGGCAGTCCGGCCGCCAGGGACTTCTTCGACCCCGCGAACACGATCGCGGTGCGGTCGGCGCGGGCGAAGCGCAGCGCCCGGGCCCCGTAGGACGTCAGCGTGAGCATGAGGGCCAGCAGCACTGCCTCGGTGCCGAACAGGGCCGCCAGCCGCCACGGCGGGAGCTGGCCCCACACGCCCTCGACCACGCCCCGGCTGAACGCCGCGTAGACGACGAGCAGGATCGCGCCCCGCTCCAGCAGGCCCAGCCGCGCCCGGTGCCGGGTGACGAACCCGCCCACGCGCGGGCGCAGGAGCTGCCCGGCCAGGAAGGGGGCGAGGAGCTGCCCGGCGATGGCGAGCAGGCCGTCCGCGGTGAACCCCCCGGCGGTGCCGATCAGCGCGGCGGCCAGCAGCGGGGTGAGCACCATGCCCAGGAGACTGGAGTAGGTGCCCGCGCAGATCGCGGCGGGCACGTTGCCGCGCGCGAGCGAGGTGAAGGCGATGGCGGACTGCACCGTGGAGGGCACGACGCACAGGAACAGCAGGCCGTGCCACAGCTCTTCGGTGAGCACGTGCGGCACGAGCGCCCCGGCGGCCAGGCCCAGCAGGGGGAAGACGGCGAAGGTGCACAGCAGCACGGTCACGTGGAGCCGCCAGTGCCGCAGCCCGGCCACGGCCTCCCGGGTGGACAGCCGGGCCCCGTAGAGGAAGAACAGCAGCCCGACGCCGACCGAGGAGGCGGTGCGGACGGCGTCGGCCGCGCCGCCGGTGGCCGGGAGCAGCGCGGCGAGCGCGACGGTGGCGACGAGGAGCACGATGAAGGGATCGAACAGGGTGGCGAGGCGGCGCATCCGTCCACTGAACCACGGACCGCGCACCGCCCCGTCGACGTCCGCCCCGTGACCCGCGCCGCGCCCACCGCCGCCCGGCAGGCGGTGCGCGGCGCGCGGGGCCGCTGCGCCGGGTCGGCGGAGGTTGTGTGCAGATCCGGCGGACGCCGTCCGTGCGGTGCCGCGGGAACGGGGCCCGGCCGCCCCCGGGGCGTCCGAACCGCCGGGTTTGCCCCCCACTGACCTGCACCAACCGCCTTCCGGGGCCGCGCGCGCCTCGGGTACGGTCACTCACGCTGTGCATCTGTGCACACGCGGGAGGAGGCGGCCCGTGCGCGATGTCACCGTCCCGGCCGTGGTGACGCAGGCCCCCGTCGGCGGCCTGGCCGACACGGTCTTCGCCCGGGCCGAGCGCGAGCCGGACCTGGCGGTGCTCGCGCGCAAGGACGCCCGGGGCCGCTGGCGGGACGTGCGCGCGGCCGACTTCCGCGACCAGGTGCTGGCGGTGGCCAAGGGGCTGCTCGCGGAAGGCGTCCGGTTCGGTGACCGGGTGGCGCTGATGTGCCGCACGCGCTACGAGTGGACGCTGCTGGACTTCGCCCTGTGGTCGGTGGGCGCCCAGTCGGTGCCGGTCTACCCCACGTCCTCGGCGGAGCAGGTGTGGTGGATCCTGCACGACGCCGGAGTGAGCGCGGCGATCGTGGAGAGCGAGGACCACGCGATGACGGTCGGCTCGGTCATCGGCCGGCTGCCGATGCTGAAGCGGCTGTGGCAGGTCGACGCGGGGGCCGAGGAGCATCTCGTGGCCGCGGGGGCGCACCTGGCGGACAGTGTGGTGGACCGGCACCGCAGGGCGCTCACCCCCGACGTCCCGGCCACGGTGCTCTACACCTCGGGCACCACCGGGCGGCCCAAGGGCTGCGTGCTGACGCACGGCAACTTCATGGCCGAGTGCGACGGCATGCTGGCCCACTACGAGCGCGTGATCCGGCCGCGTCCGGGCGCGCGGCCCTCGACGCTGCTGTTCCTGCCGCTGTCGCACGTCTTCGGGCGGATGGTGCAGGTGGCGGCGGTGCGCGGCGGGGTGAAGCTGGGCCACCAGCCGGCGTTGACGGCCGCCGAGCTGCTGCCGGACCTGGCCGCCTTCCGGCCCGGGTTCTTCCTGGCCGTCCCCTACGTCTTCGAGCGCCTGTTCACCGCCGCGCGCCGCCGGTTCGAGGCCGAGGGCCGGCTCGCCACCTTCGACCGGGCGGTGGAGGTGGCGGTGCGCTTCGCCGAGGCGAGCGAGGCGCGGGCCTTCGGCGCCGGGCCCGGGCCGAGCCCGGCGCTGCGGGTGCGGCACCGGGTCTTCGACCGGCTGGTGTACGCCCGGTTCCGTCAGGCGCTGGGCGGCCGGTGCGCGGCGGCGATGTCCGGCGGCTCGGCGCTGGAGCGGCGGCTGGGGCTGTTCTTCGACGGCGCGGGCGTCCGGATCTACGAGGGGTACGGACTGACGGAGACCACCGGCGGCGTCGTCGCCAACCCGCCCGGGCGCGTGCGGTTCGGGACCGTGGGCCGGCCGCTGCCGGGGGCGTCGGTGCACATCGCCGACGACGGCGAGGTGTGGGTGCACGGCGCGCAGGTGTTCCGGGGCTACCACAACAGCCCGCAGGCCTCCGCCGACGCGCTGTACGAGGGGTGGCTGGCCACCGGCGACCTCGGCTCGCTCGACGAGGACGGCTACCTGACGATCACCGGGCGCAAGAAGGAGATCCTGGTGACCTCCGGTGGCAAGAGCGTCTCCCCCGGGCCGCTGGAGGAGCGGGTGTGCGCGCACCCGCTGGTGGCGCAGTGCCTGCTGGTCGGCAACGACCGGCCCTACGTGGCGGCGCTGATCACGCTGGACCCGGAGGCGGTCGCGCACTGGCTGGCCCTGCGGCACCGGCCGGCCCTGGCACGGCGGCGGGTGGTGCGCGACGCCGAACTGGAGGCGGAGATCCGGCGCGCGGTGCTGGCCGCCAACACCCGGGTCTCCACGGCGGAGTCGATCCGCGCCTTCCGCGTCCTGGGGACGCGGTTCACCGAGGAGAACGGTCTCCTCACGCCGTCGCTGAAGCTGCGGCGGGCCGTGATCGAGCGGGCGTACGCGGCGGAGATCGACCGGCTCTACCGCACCTGAGCGCCTCCGGGGGGCCACGCCGCGGCGCCCGGGCGCCCGAGCCGGACGTCGGAGCGGGACGTCGGACCCGGACGCGGATCCGAGCACCGGACGCGGCCGGCGGATGCGGTCGGCGCGCTCCGGCCGCGGGCGTCCGGGAATGCGCGGGCGCCGTCGTACGTTCACCCTGGGAGTACGCGCACCACCGACCGACGTGAGGACCCCGCACACGTGAGCAGCGTTCCCCGCATCACCCTGAACAACGGCGTCACCATGCCGCAGCTCGGCTTCGGCGTCTGGCAGGTGCCCGACGACGAGGCGGCCACCGCCGTCGCACGGGCCCTGGAGGCCGGCTACCGCAGCATCGACACCGCCGCCGCCTACGAGAACGAGGTGGGCACCGGCCGGGCGATCGCCGAGTCCGGGGTGCCGCGCGAGGACGTCTTCCTCACCACGAAGCTGTGGAACACCGAGCAGGGGTACGACGCGACGCTGCGCGCCTTCGACGCCTCCCTGGAGCGCCTGGGCACCGACTACGTGGACCTGTACCTGATCCACTGGCCGGTCCCCATGTTCGACCGCTACGTCGACACCTGGCGCGCGTTCGAGAAGCTCGCCACCGACGGCCGGGCGCGGGCCATCGGCGTCTCCAACTTCCAGCCCCCGCACCTGGAGCGGCTGCTGGCCGAGACGTCCACCGTGCCGGCGGTCAACCAGGTCGAGCTGCACCCGCACTTCCAGCAGGAGCAGCTCCGCACCTTCAACACCGCGCACCACATCGCCACCGAGGCCTGGTCGCCGCTGGGTCAGGGCAAGGACGTGCTGACCGAGCCGTCGGTCGGGGCGATCGGGCGCAAGCACGGGCGCACCCCCGCGCAGGTCGTGCTGCGCTGGCACCTCCAGCTCGGCAACGTGGTGATCCCCAAGTCCGTCACCCCGTCGCGCATCACCGAGAACTTCGAGGTCCTCGACTTCGAGCTGGACGCGGAGGACATGTCCGCGATCGCGGCCCTGGAGACGGGCTCCCGGCTCGGCCCGGACCCGTCCACGATGGACTTCATGGGCTGAACCGGCCCGCCCCGCGCCGCGCCCGTGCGCCGGGCTGCCCCGCACGCCGCGCCCCGCAGCCCCGGGTCGCGGCGTGTGGCGTGTGCGAGCGGTGGGGGACCGGAACGCCCGGGAGGCGACCACGGAGGCCACCGGGGACGCCACCGCCGGCCGGGGCGGCGGCACCCGGCCGTTCGGCGGGGCGTGCTCGGCCGCCCCGGCCGAGGGCGAGGGAGGCGTCGACGGCATGGCCGACGACCCGGTGGCCACCGCGGCGTCCGGCCACCCGGAGCCGTCCCCGCTGGTCCAGGCCGTCCAGGCGGCCGGGTTGGTGGACACCCTCACCAGCGCCGAGGACTTCACCGTCTGCGCGCCCGCCGACGACGCCTTCGCCCAGCTCCCGGAGGAGGACCCGAACGCGCTGCCGGAGGACCGGAGGAAGCTCACCCAGGTGCTGACCCACCACGTGGGGGCGAGCGCCTGGGCCCGGCCGGCCCGCGGGGCCGCGCCGCCAAGGCCCTCGCGGAGCAGGAGCTGAAGACCTCCGGCTCGGGCGAGGAGTACCGAGGACTACCCAGAAGTACCCAGGAGTACACCGTGGACGACGAGGCCGCCGTCGTCTGCGGCCCCGTCCCCGCCGCCAACGCGACCGCGTACCTCGTCGGCTCGGTCCTCATGCCGCTCTCCCGACCCGTCCGGCGTGCGCCCGGTGCGCGGAAGCGTATTGCCCCGCGCCTCCCCGGGGCCTAATTTCTCGGTGCGACCTGCGTCGTCAGGGCCCACCCCGCTCCCCCACGCGGGCGCAGGCCGCCATCGGCCCACCCGGCGACCCCGGGCGGGCTCGGGCCACGGAGAAGAGGACGCATGGACCTGGAGCTACGGCACCTCAAGGTCGTCCGGGCGATAGCGGACGCGGGCAGCCTCACCCGCGCCGCCACCGCACTCGGACTCGCCCAGTCCGCGCTCAGCGCGCAGCTCAAACGCATCGAACGGGCCCTGGGCGGGCCGTTGTTCGTCCGGGACCGGGGCGGCGCGCGGCCCACGCCCCTGGGCGAGCTGGTGCTCGACCGGGCCCGGGTGGTGCTGCCCGCGATGCGGCAGTTGGAGGAGGACGCCAAGCGGCTGGCCGGGGCGTGGCAGGCCGCGCCCCGCTTCCGGCTCGGCGGCACCCACGGGATGCTGCTGGGCGCGCTGGTGGACCACCTGTCGGCCGCGCATCCGACCGCACCGGTGAGCACCTACACCTCCTGGTCGCAGGAGGACGTCGCCGCGCAGGTGGTCGACGGGCGGCTGGACTTCGCCCTCACCGGGGTGTGCAGCGACGCCCTGCCACCGGAGTCGGACCGGCTGGAGTGGCGCACGGTGGCCTGCGACCCGGTGTTCGTCCTGCTGCCGGCCGACCACCCGCACGCCGGTGAAGCCGAGCTCGAACTGGGCAAGCTGGCCGAGGAGCGCTGGACGAGCACACCCGGCGACGGCTGCTTCGGGGACTGCTTCGCCGCCGCCTGCGCCCAGTCGGGCTTCACCCCGGGGCCCCTGTTCGAGACGGACACCTCCTCGTGCGTCCACCTGGTGCAAGTGGGCCGGGCGGTGGGGCTGTGCCGGGCCACGTTCCCGCCCACGCCCGGCGTGGTGACCGTCCCGCTGGCCGGGACGCCGCTGAGCTGGCGGCACGTCCTGGGCCACGACCCGGCCGGGCCGGCGGCCGGCGCCGCGCCCGCGGTGCTCGCCTCCGCCCGGCAGGCGCACCGGGAGGCGGCGGCCCGCAACCCCCGCTACGCGCGCTGGCTCGCCTCCGACGCCCCGCACCGGCGCGGCCGCTGACCCGGGCGGCGCCGGCACCCGCGCTGACCCCGGTCGGCGCCCACCCGGCCGCCGGAGTCCGGTCGGCCTCCGGCGCGGAGGCCGACCGGACGTGTCTTCCATCACACCGTAAGAGGGATTGGTTGGCAGGTACACGCCCGATCGAGTGATGGCTAACTTGATCAGCGCACCCCCCAACACCGAGGAGAACCCCCATGCTCCACAGACGACGTGCGCTCACCGGCGCCGCCGCCGCAATCGCCGCCCTGGGCCTCATCAGCACCCTCCCCGTCACCGCGGGCGCCCAGGAGCTGCCCCAGGCCAAGCCGTCGGTCGAGATGCCCGCGGGCATGCTCAAGGCGATGGAACGCGACCTCGGCCTGACCCCGGCCGAGGCGAAGGCCCGGGTCGTCAACGAGGCCGAGGCCAGCAAGCTCGCGCCCAAGCTGGAGAAGGCGCTGGGCAGCGACTTCAGCGGCGCCTGGGTCTCCGGCGCCACCGCCGAACTCGTCGTGGCCACCAGCGACCGCGACCAGGCAGCCGCCATCGAGAAGGCCGGCGCCACCGCCAAGGTCGTCGAGCACAGCCTCGGCGAGCTCAACGCGGGCATGAAGAAGCTCGACAAGGCCGCCCAGGGCGCCGCGAAGGACGCCGCGTCGGTCTGGTACGTCGACGCCGAGTCCAACAGCATCGTCGTGCGGTCGGCCGACCCGGCCGAGGCCCGTCAGCTCGTCGCCGACAGCGGTGTGGACGCCGGCGCCGTGCGCGTCGAGAAGTCCGAAGAGGCCCCCCGGCCGCTGTACGACGTGGTGGGCGGCGACGCCTACTACATGGGCAGCGGCGGCCGCTGCTCCGTCGGCTTCGCGGTGCGCCGCGGCTCGACGCCGGGCTTCGCGACCGCGGGCCACTGCGGGCGCGTCGGCACCTCGACCTACGGGTACAACCGGGCCTCCCAGGGCACCTTCCAGGCCTCCTACTTCCCCGGCCGCGACATGGCCTGGGTGGCGGTCAACAGCTCCTGGAACCCGACCCCCTACGTGCGCGGCAGCAGCTACCGCGTGGCCGGCTCCCGGCAGGCCCCGGTGGGCTCGTCCATCTGCCGCTCCGGCTCGACGACCGGCTGGCACTGCGGCACCGTCCAGCAGCACAACACCTCCGTGCGCTACCCCGAGGGCACCATCTCCGGCGTGACCCGCACCAGCGTGTGCGCCGAGCCCGGTGACTCCGGCGGTGCGTACATCTCCGGCAGCCAGGCGCAGGGCGTCACCTCCGGCGGCTCGGGCAACTGCCGCACCGGCGGGACGACCTACTTCCAGCCGCTCAACCCCATCCTCTCCTCCTACGGCCTGACCCTGGTGACGGGCTGACGCCCCTCGCCTCACGGGCCCCCCGGTCTCCGGACCGGGGGGCCCTCGGCCGTCCCGCCCCGGCCGCCGCGGGGCGGCGTGCCACACGGACGGCGACGTGGTCAGCGGCGGTGGCCGCACCGGACCCCCGGTGCGGCCACCGCCGTTCGTGGGCACGCGGCCCGCCCGCGCCGGGCGGGGGGCGGCTCAGGCGTCGTCGCTCGCGCCGTGCGCGGGTGCCGCGTCCTCGATGCGGCGGGCCAGTCGCGCGTCCAGCTCCGTGATCCGGTCGCCCGCGCTGTGCGTGACCACCGACACGGCCAGCGTCCGGTAGCCGAGGGTCAGCTCGGCGTGGTGGTCCAACTCGTCCTGGATGGCGGCGACGTGCACCACGAACGCCGCCGCGTGCCGGTGGCCGGGCAGCCGGTAGGTGCGCGCCAGCCGGCCCCCGTCGGCGGACCAGCCGGGCAGCTCGGCCAGCGCGGTGGACAGTTCGGCGTCGGTCAGCGGTTGCGGCCTGGCCATGGCGGGGCTCCTTCTCGGGTGCGTCTTCTCGGGCGCGTCGTCGGTGGGCGTCGCGGTGCGGGGGGGGCGCGTCAGCGCGCGGGCAGGGCGCGGGAGCCGCCGACGGGCAGGTCCCACAGGTCCTCGGCGGGACGTCCGTGCGCCGCCCAGGCCTTCCGCACCCGGATCAGCGGTTCGAGCGGCGGCTCGCCGGACAGCAGGAACGTGCCCCAGTGCATCGGCGCCATGCGCGCGGCGCCCACGTCCCCGCAGGCGCGGACGGCCTCCTCCGGGTCGGTGTGCACGGGGCGCAGCAGCCGCCGCGGCGCGTAGGCGCCGATGGGCAGCAGCGCGAGGTCGATGCCGGGCAGCCGGCGGCCGATCTCCGCGAACCAGTGACCGTAGCCGGTGTCCCCGGCGAAGTAGACCCGCCGCCCGTCCGGCGCGGTGAGGACCCACCCGCCCCACAGCGAGCGGCAGCCGTCCGCCAGGCCGCGGCGCGACCAGTGGTGTGCGGGCACGAAGTCGAACCGCACGTGGCCACCGCCGGGCGCCGCGAGTTCGGCCGCCTCCCACCAGTCGAGGTCGGTGACGGTGGTGAAGCGGCGCCGCCGGCACCAGCCGGCCAGGTTGGCGGGGACGAACAGCGGGGTGTCCCGGGGCAGCCGGGCCAGGGTGGGGGCGTCGAGGTGGTCGTAGTGGTTGTGCGAGATGACGACGGCGTCGATGGGCGGCAGGTCCTCCCACGGCACGCCGACCGGGGTGATGCGGGCGGGCGTGCCGAGGATGCGGCGGGACCAGACCGGATCCGCGAGCACCGTCAGACCGGCGATGGAGATCACCCAGCTCGCGTGGCCGGCCCACGTGACGGCCACGGTGCCGGGGCCCGCGGACGGCAGCGGGCCGGGCGCCACGGGCAGGCGCGGGCGCTGGGCGCGCAGCACCTCCTGCTCCGGCCGCATGCCGCCGCGCCAGGTGGCCCGCAGGATGGCGAGCGGGCCGGGCAGCGGCTCGCCGAGCCGGTCGCCGAAGCCGCCGGTCCACCGCCGGCGCGCGCCCAGCGGCCGCACCGGACCGGTGCCGCCCGCCGCCGGTTCCGCCGCGTCCACCGGGGGCGAGCCGCGCCGGGCGGGCCGTGCGCCCCGCCCGGCCCCCGGGAGCTGTCGTACGTGTTGCTGTCGCTGTTCCTGTTCGGTCATCCTTCGCTTCCCGTCAGGTCGGCCAGCGCGGCCTCCACTCGCGCCAACGCTTCGGCCCCCGCGCGGGGTTCCGGCAGTGGGCCGCCCGGCGCCCGGTGCGGCGGCGCGGTGGTGGCCAGGCGGACGCGGAGGGCGTGCGGGTCGTCCCCGAAGCGGTGGCCGCCCAGTACGGCCGAGCCCAGCCGGGGCACGAGCGCCGCCTCCAGCGTGGCCGCGTCCCGCACCCCGCGCTCGGCCAGGCGGCCGCGCAGGGGTTCCAGGTCGGGGTAGAGGTGGCGTCCGGCCTGCGGGGGGCGGCACAGCCCTCCGGCCGCGGTGACGGCCTGGCACAGCGCGGCGGCGTGCCGTCCGTGCGCCCGCGCGACCGAGGCCCGCTCGGCGCCGCGGTCGGCCGTTTCCGCCAGGGCGGCGGCGCTCCGCGCGGCGGTGGCGGCCGCCGGTTCCGGCAGCCGCAGGGCGGTCAGGACACCGCGCACGGCATCCGCCAGCTCCCGGCCGCGCGCGGTCCCCGGCAGCCGGGCGAGCGCCGGGGCGGGGCGGGCCGACGCGGCGTCGGGCGGCGGCAGGCAGGGCGAGAGATCCGTCAGGAGCACGACGCCCTCGGCGTCGGGGGCCCCGGGCGCGTGCAGGATCTCGGCGGGGCTGACGATGACGGTGCCGTGCGGGTCGTGCACGGTGTCGCGCCAGCTCTCGTCACTGACGACGAGCAGCCCCGCCTCGGCGGCGGCCTCGCACACCTCGTGCAGCAACTCCGGCGGCGGCACGGTGCCCGTGGGGTCGTCGGCGACGGAGAGCACGAGCACCCCCGGATCACCGCCTGCCGCGCGCTCCCGGCGCACCGTCTCCAGCAGCACGAACGGGTCCGGGACGCCACCGCACTCGGCCGGCGTCGGCAGGAGGTGGACGGCGCGGCCGAGCAGCCGGGCCTGCTCCGCGTGCCAGGGCGGGCCCGGCCGGGGCAGCAGCACGCCGCGCGGCCCCGTGGCGGCGAGCACGGCCAGCAGCAGCACCCCGGCCGCCGGGGCGTACACCACCTGCTCCGCTCCGGTCGGCAGCCCGCGGCGCTGCCAGTAGCCACGGGCGGCGTCCACCACGTCGTCCGGACCGCGCATCCTCGCCTCCGCTCGTCCCGTCCAACGATGGCAGAACCCGCCGGGCCGCGCCGCGCGGAAGGGGGCGACCGGTGCGCGCGGCGCGGCCCGGCGGCGGGCCTACGGCGGGCGGCGGGGCCCCCCCCCGGGGGTCCCGGCCGCCCGCCGGCCCCCGCGGCGCC
>NZ_JAPKFL010000020.1 GCF_026262575.1 Streptomyces marinisediminis | reverse complement strand
TCCACCACTTTAGGCGATTTCCCCGGCCATTCAAAATCAGCCGTTCTGGACGCGATTTCGGCATGCCGAAACAGCCCCCAGCGGGGGTTTGCCGTGCTCGTAGTGGGTGCCACCGGAAGTGGCGGAGATGCCGTCACGCGACACGATGGGCCGCTGACAACCCGAAGTACTCTACGGAGCGGCCCGCCCCGTGTCAACCCGGCTCAGTCGAGGTGTCGGGAGACCCGGTCGAGGAGCCGGATGAGCAGGTCACCGAGGTGGGTGCGCTCGGCCGTGGTGAGGTCCTGGAGGAGTTCCGCCTCGAAGGTGGTGGCCTCGCGCATGACCTCCAGCCACTTCTCGCGCCCCTGGTCCGTCAGGCCGATGATGACGCGGACCCGGTTGTCGTCGTCGCGCGCGCGGGTGGCGAGGCCGGCGTCGACCATGCGGTCGATCCGGTGCGTCATGGCGGCGGGCGTCAGGCCGAGCCGCTTGGCGATCGTGCCGGGCCAGAGCTGGTACGGCTCGCCGGCCATCACGAGCTCCTTGAGGACCTCCCACTCGGCGTTGCTCAGCCCGTGGGTGGCGAGCTGCCGGCCGAAGGCGACGTTCATCCGCCGGTCGAGCCGCGAGAGCGCGTTGACGACGCGTTCGACCTGGGGGTCGAGGTGCCGGTACTCGCGCTGGTAGATCGCGATCTGCTCGTCGAGCGAGGGCCGTGGGTCGTCGGGCATGCCCCGCAGTATCGCACGCGGGCGATTAGCGTCGAAGGCTTTCCCTGTGTACTCTTTAGCTTCGAACTTTAACTTCGAAGTCTCTGGTCGTCGTCATGGGGACCAGGACGACGACCAGACGACCCAGGGAAGGTGAGTGTGACCACCCAGACGGGCGCGACGCTGCGCCGGATCCAGTGCGGCAACGCCCTCAGCGCGTTCGGCAGCGGCTTCACCGTGCCGTACCTCTTCCTCTACGTGGCCGACGTGCGCGGGCTCGGGGCGACCACGGCCGGGCTCGTCCTGGCCGTCTTCGCCGCCGCCTCGCTGCTCGTGCTGCCGCTGGTGGGGCGGGTCATCGACCGGCACGGCCCGCTGCCGGTCGCCCTCGCGGGCAGCGCGGCGGCGGCCGTGGGCTCGCTGGGCTTCGGGCTCTCCGGGACGGCGTCCAGCGTCACCGCGTCGGCGGCCGTGATGGGTGGCGGCATCGCCGTCCTGCAACCCGCGCTCGCCACGATGATCGTGTGGAGCTCGACGACGGAGACGCGTTCGCGCGCCTTCGCCACCCAGTTCTTCCTGATCAACCTGGGCATGGGCGCCGGGGGTCTGCTGGGCGGGCAGATCGTCGACGAGCACGCCCCGGCGAGCTTCACCCTGCTGTTCGGCATCGAGGCGCTCATGTTCGCCGTGCTGGCCGGTGTGCTGCTGACCGTCCGGCTGCCGCGCGGCGCGGGGGTGGCGGAGCCGCTTCCGGCGGACTCCGGCACGCCGGCGGCGGGCTGGCGCAGGCTGCTCGCGGACCGGGCGATGCTGCTGCTCTGCGTGCTGGGCTTCGTGCTCTTCTTCACCTGCTACGGGCAGTTCGAGTCCGGGCTCGCGGCGTACGGCACCGCGGTGACCGGCGTCTCGGCGAGCACGCTGGGCTTCGCGCTGTTCGCCAACACCGGGGTGATCGTCGTCGCCCAGTTCGTGGTGCTGCGCCTGGTGGACGG
Source organism: Streptomyces marinisediminis (assembly GCF_026262575.1). GTDB lineage: Bacteria > Actinomycetota > Actinomycetes > Streptomycetales > Streptomycetaceae > Streptomyces > Streptomyces marinisediminis. Next base: position 93,359 of record NZ_JAPKFL010000020.1, on the reverse strand, counting down.
GCACCGGCGGAGCCGCGTCGTCGCACTCGTGGGCGTGGTGTGGACGGTGGCGTGGCTCGCGGCGGGCGCCTCCGGGCTCGTCCCGCAGGCCCCGGCGGTGGCGACGGCCCTGTTCGTCGGCACCTACGCGCTCTTCGGGCTGGGCGAGGCGATGCTCTCGCCCACCGTCGCCCCGCTGGTGGCGGACCTGGCGCCGCGCCGGATGGTGGGCCAGTACAACTCGGCGTTCGCGCTGGTCAAGCAGGTGGGCGTGGCCGTCGGACCGGCGGTGGGCGGCGTCATGGCGGCGCGGGGCGCGTACGCCTCGTACGTGGTCTTGCTGGTGGCCTGCTCGCTGGGTGTCGCGGTGCTCGCGCTGCGGCTCGGCCGCCGTCTGACGCCGGTTCAGGACAATCCGCGGCTGCGGGAGGCCGCCGCGGCGCCGGCGCGGGAGGCCGAGGGGCCGGTGGCCGTCCCGGCGTGAGCCCGCGGGCGGAGCCGCCGGGGGTCAGGTGAGGGCCGGGGCCGGCCGGAAGCCGGGCAGGGCGAACTCGCACCAGACCGCCTTGCCGCCGTCCGGCGTGCGTCGGCAGCCCCAGTTGGAGGCGATGGTCGCGACGATGGAGATGCCGCGGCCCGCCTCGTCCCCCGGGTCGGCGCGGCGGCGCCGGGGCAGGTGGTCGTCGCCGTCGGTGACCTCGACGATGAGCCGGCGGTCGGTGCGCCGCAGCCGCAGCCGCATGGGCGGGACGCCGTGCTGGAGCGAGTTGGCGACCAGCTCGCCTGCGGCCAGCACCCCGAGGTCGTGCAGCTCGCGGGGGAAGCGCCAGGACGTCAGCACGCCGGAGGCGAACGCGCGGGCGCGCGGGGCGGCCTCGACGCCGCCGAGCAGGTCGAGCGAGGCGTTGCGGAACAGCTCGGCGTCCTCGCCCTCGCGGCTGGGGTGCTGGAGGACGAGCAGGGCGACGTCGTCGTCGTGTTCGGCGGTGATGCCCAGGGCGCGCAGGAGGCGGTCGCACATGACGTCCGGGGTGCCGGTGGCGCCCGCGAAGGCGCGCTCCAGGGTGGCGACCCCGTCGTCGATGTCGGCGTCCCGGCGTTCGACGAGCCCGTCGGTGTAGAGCACGGCGCAGGCGCCCACGGGGAAGGCCACGGAGCCGGAGGTGTAGAGCCAGCCGCCGGTGCCCAGCGGTGGGCCGGTGGGGCCCTCGGCCCGGTGGATCGTGCCGTCGGCGGCGCGCACCAGGACGGGCGGGTGGCCGGCGGACGCGTAGCTGAGCGTGCCCTCGCTCGGGTCGTGCACGGCGTACACGCAGGTGGCGATCTGGCTGGCGTCGATCTCCGCGGCGAGGCCGTCGAGCAGTTGCAGCACCTCGTGCGGGGGCAGGTCGAGCCGGGCGTAGGCGCGGACCGCGGTGCGGAGCTGGCCCATGACGGCGGCGGCACGCACCCCGCGGCCCATCACGTCGCCGATGACCAGGGCGGTGCGTCCGGCGCCGAGGGTGATGACGTCGTACCAGTCGCCGCCGACGGCCGCGTCGGTGCCGCCGGGGCGGTAGGTGGCGGCCACCCGCAGGTCGTCGGGCTGCTCCAGGCCCTGGGGCAGCAGGCTGCGCTGGAGGGTGACGGCCGCCTCGCGCTGCCGGGCCTCGCTGGCGCGCAGCCGCTCGGCGGACTCCACCTGGTCGGTGACGTCGGCGGCGAACACGAGCACGCCGCGCTCGGGGCGGGCGCCCGGCGGCGCGGGGCGGCCGTCCGCCGCGAGGTCGAGCGGGGTGCAGGTGAAGGTGTAGTAGCCGTGCTTGCCGTGGCCGTTGACGCGGCGTGACTTCACGGTGCGCGGCCTGCCGCTGCGCAGCACCTGGTCCATGAGCGGCAGCAGGCCCAGCTCGACGAGCTCGGGCAGGCAGGCGCGGGCGGGTTCGCCCACCCGGCGGTCGCCGAAGACCTCGCGGTAGGCGGCGTTGAGGTGGGCGACGCGGTGTTCGGGGCCGTGGACGAGGGCGACGAGGGCCGGGATGCGGCCGAGGACGTGGGCCACGGACAGCCCGTCCGGTCCGGGCGCGGGGCGGGAGGCCGGCTCCTCGCCGGCGGCGGCGCGGGCGGCGTCCGGGCGCGGGCCGTGGGCGGTGCGCGCGGCCGACGCTTCGGGGCCGGCGGCGGCGCGGCCGCGGAGCGACCGGCGGGCCGGTGGCACCTCGCGGCCGGAGCCGGAGGCGGGCACGGAGTCGGCGGACCGACCGGCGCGCGCGAAGGTGCGTCGCGGGGTACCGGGCAGTCGGGCGCTCCAGCGCGTGAAGTTCACTGCGGTTCAGGTCCGATTCTGCTGGGGATGGAAGCGTGGTGCGGCCGCGGCGGACCGCGGGCCGGGCGGGCTGGGAGGCGGCCCGCCCGGACGTCGTGATGCGTCCATGATGGCTCATGGTCGTCACGCAGTGCCGCCATGGACCCACCCATCGTCACATGAGCAGTGTGTCCGACGGCACTGACATCCGTCAGTCCTCGCGCGGCCGTCGGCCGTCGCCCGCGGCCAGCTCGAACTCGGCGCGTGGATGCTCCAGGGAGCCGAGGGAGACGATCTCCCGCTTGAAGAACCCGGCGAGGGTCCACTCCGCCAGGACGCGGGCCTTACGGTTGAACGTGGGGACGCGGCTGAGGTGGTAGGCGCGGTGCATGAACCAGGCGGGGTAGCCCTTGAGCCTGCGACCGTACACGCGGGCGACGCCCTTGTGGAGACCGAGCGAGGCGACGGAACCGGCGTAGGCGTGCCGGTAGGGCGTCTCCTCGCCGCCGCGCAGGGCCGCCACCAGGTTGTCGGCCAGGACGCGGGCCTGGCGGACGGCGTGCTGGGCGTTGGGGGCGCACTCGGCGCCGGTTTCGTCGGCGGTGAGGTCGGGTACGGCGGCGGCGTCTCCGGCCGCCCAGGCGTGCTCGGTGTCCGCCAGGCGCAGGGTGGCGGTGCAGCGCAGCCTGCCGCGTCCGGTGCGCGGCAGACCGGTGGCGGCGACCACGGGGTGCGGCTTGACGCCCGCCGTCCACACCAGCGTGCGGCAGGGGAAGCGCGCGCCGTCGCTGAGGACGGCCACGCGGTCGAGGCAGGACTCCAGGCGGGTGTCGAGGCGGACGTCGACCGCGCGGGCGCGCAGCTCGCGCACGGCGTAGCGGCCCATCTCCTCTCCGACCTCGGGGAGAATGCGCCCGGTGGCCTCCACCAGAATCCACTTCAGCTCCTCGGGGCGGAGGTTGTGGTAGTAGCGGCAGGCGTGGCGGGCCATGTCCTCCAGCTCGGCGAGTGCCTCCACACCGGCGTAGCCGCCGCCGACGAAGACGAAGGTGAGGGCGGCGTCGCGGACGGCCGGGTCGCGCGTGGAGGAGGCGATGTCGAGCTGTTCGAGCACGTGGTTGCGCAGGCCGATGGCCTCTTCGACGGTCTTGAAGCCGATGCCGACGTCGGCGAGGCCGGGCACGGGGAGGGTGCGCGAGACGGAGCCGGGGGCGAGCACGAGCTCGTCGTAGCGCAGCCGCCGCGGGGCGCCGCCCTCGTCCCGCGTGGCGACGGTCTCGACGGTCGCGGTGCGCTCGGCGTGGTCGACGCCCCTGACCTCGCCGACGACGAGGCGACAGTGCGGCAGGACCCGGCGGAGCGGCACGACCACGTGGCGCGGTGAGATCGACCCGGCTCCGGCCTCGGGGAGAAAGGGCTGGTACGTCATGTACGGCTCGGGGCTGACGAGAGCGATCTCGACGCCGCCCCGTCCCTCTCGCGCCTGCTTCAGTTCCTGTTTCAACTTCTTCTGCAGGCGCAGCGCGGTGTACATGCCGACGTAGCCGCCGCCGACCACCAGAATGCGCACCGGTTCCTTCGTCAACTGGGACCCCTGTCCTCGCGTCACTCATCCATGACGCACCTGCGGGCACGTGTTTGTCCACAGGGCTGACGAATTTGTACGACGAGTGGAGGCTTTCCTTCCGGATGGCTCGCCAGATGGATAGCGCAGGGAAAGGCGCAGTTCAGCCGGGGTTGCGCCGCGCGTGCCCGGAGGCGCGCGGGCCACGCCGAATGGAGTAATCCCCGACGGCGGGACGCGCCGGGAGTCAGCCCTCTTCTGTCGTGACCTGGGGTCAACTATGTTCGTACGGCCGGGGTGAGGCGGGGAGGGTGCTGGAAGCCCGGCGTTCACAGGAGGGGAGTCTCCGGGGGGAGACAGTGATTTTCGGGGGAAGACCCATGCGTATTCAGGGCATTCACGGCGTTCATGACCTGCACGGCGCGGAGGAGATGCGCGGCGTCCGGGAGATGCGCGGAGTTCAGGAGGTCCGCGGCGTCCAGGAGGTCCGCGGCGGCGACAACGGGCGCGCGGTTCAGGACGTGCGCGGCGAGCGCGCCGTCGAGGGGGCCCCGGCGCCGCGCGGCCGTATGGCGCTCGTGGCGGGAGGCGCGGGAGGCGCGGGAGGCGCGGGAGGCAGGGCCACGGCCCACGCCTCGGGCCGACCGGGCGAGGCGGACGGGTCGCCCGGGCCCGCCGCGGGGGACGCGCCGGGTGGTGTGGTGCCGCACGCGGTGCCGGGCCCGGGCGGCACCGGTGAGCGCGAGCCGGGTACGGAGACGGCGCCGGCGGGCGCGGCGGGCGCCCCGGGCCAGGCCGACGGTGTCGGCGGTGCGCAGGGCAAACCCGCCCGGCTGCGGATCGACGCCCAGCGGAACCTGGAACACGTGCTGCGTGCGGCACGCGAGGTCTTCGGCGAGCTGGGCTACGGCGCGCCGATGGAGGACGTGGCGCGCCGCGCCCGGGTGGGCGTGGGCACGGTGTACCGGCGCTTCCCGAGCAAGGACGTGCTCGTCCGGCGGATAGCCCGGGAGGAGACGGCGCGGCTGACGGAGCAGGCGCGCACGGCGCTGTGGCGGGAGCAGGAGCCGTGGCCGGCGCTGGCCTCGTTCCTGCGCACCTCGGCCGCCTCCGGGGCGGGGCGCCTGCTGCCGCCGGAGGTCCTGCGCGTGGGAGCGGTGCCCGGTCCGGTGGCGGACCCCGGCGACGCCGAGGCGGGGCCGCACGTGCCGCAGCAGCGTCGGCCCGGGGCCACGGGGGCGGGTGGACCCGGTGAGCCGGTCATACCGACGGAAACCGCCGGGCCCGCGGAAGCCGCCGGGCCTGTCGACGCCGGCGAACCCGCCGACGCCGGCGGGGCGCCGGGCGGGGCGGCACCGGAGGCGGCCGGGGCGCCGGGCGTCCCGGTGGACGCGGACTCGGCCGAACTGCTGTCGGTCGTCGGCGAGCTGGTGCGCCGGGCGCGGGACGTGGGTGCGCTGCGGCCGGACGTCACCGTGGGGGACGTCCTGCTCGTCATCGCCACCGCCGCCCCCGCACTGCCGGACGCCGAGCAGCAGGAGCAGGCCTCCCTGCGGCTGCTGGACATCCTGTTGGAAGGGCTGCGCGCGCGCCCGGAACGCTGAGCGACGCCGCGTCGCACTGACGTCCGAGGCCGCCCCGCCCGGGTGATTCACGCCCGGACCCCGGCCGCGGGCGTTCCCGGCGTGCCACGCTCACCCGGTGCTGGGCTGGGAGTGTGGGGGCGGCCACGATGGGCGTTGAGGAGCGCGAGCCGCGCGGTGGCGCGGACGGAGCGCGCGACGGAGCGGGCGAGGCGCGCGACGGAGCGGAGGGAGCCGGGGCACGCCCGGTGGCCGGGCCCGGGCGGCCGACGGGACCGACGGGACCGACGGGACCGAGGGTGCCGCAGCAGGGCGGGCGCGCCGCGCGCCGGTCCGGCCGCACGGGCCCGCGGCACGCCCGCGGGCGCGGTGGGCAGGCCGTACCGCCTCAGCGCCCGGCCCCGCGCGGCGAGGCGGAACGGCCCGCCGAGGGGGCGCGGGCCGGGGTCGCGGACGCGGAGCTGCTCGCCCGGATGCGCGAGGGCGACGGGCAGGCCTACGGCGAGCTCTACCGGCGGCACTCCGAGGCCGTGCGGCGGTACGCGCGCGCCTGCTGCCGGGACGCCGACACGGCGGACGACCTCACCCACGAGGTCTTCGCGCGCACCCTGCTCGCGGTGCGCGGCGGAAGCGGCCCGCGGACGGCGGTGCGCCCCTACCTGCTGGCGGCGGTGCGGCACGCCGCCGCCCACTGGGTCCGCACCCGGCGCCGCGAGCACCTGGTCGACGACTTCGCGGCGTTCGCCGTCGCCGCGGCGGGCGGACGGCGGGCCGCGGCGGACGAGACCCTGGCGTTCGGCGCGGACGTGCGGGCCCTGCACGCGGCCGAGCAGGCGCTGGTGGTGCGGGCCTTCCGCGCCCTGCCCGAGCGCTGGCAGACGGTGCTGTGGCACACCACCGTCGAGCAGGCGCCGCCGCACGAGGTGGCACCGCTGCTCGGGCTCACGCCCAACGCCACCGCCGTCCTCGCCCACCGGGCCCGCGAGGGGCTGCGCCAGGCGTACCTGCAAGCCCACGTCAGCGACGCGCTGACGACGGGCGGCTCCTGCGCGCAGCACGCGGACCGGCTCGGGGCGTACGCCCGTGGCGCCCTGCGCACCCGCGCCGAGCGCGGCGTGCGCCGGCACCTGGAGGGCTGCGCCCGGTGCCGGACGGCGGCCCTGGAGCTCAGCGACCTCAACGCCCGGCTGCGCGGCCTGCTCCCGGTCGCCGTCATCGGCTGGTTCGCCGCCGAGTACACGGCCCAGGCCGCCGGCGCGGGAGCGCTCGGCACGGCCACCGCCACGGCGGCGGGCGCGGGAGCCGGAGCCGGGGCGAACGCGGGCGCGGGAGCCGGAGCCGGAGCGAGCGCGGGCGGTGGCACCGGGGCAGGGGCCGGCCCCGGAGGCACCGGAGGGGCCGGGGTGGGCGCGCCGGTGAAGGCCGGGGCCGGCGCGGTGCTGGCCGCCGCGGCGGCGGCCGTGGCGCTGGTGCTGGCGCTGGCCGGTGCTCCGCAGCCGGGCGAGCCGCCTCCGCCGCAGGCCCGGCCGTCCCCCGCTCCCACCGCACCGGCCGATCCCCCGGTCACGCGGGCCCCGCGACCGGCACCCGAGCCCCCGGCGCCCGTGCCACCCGCCCCGCGCGCGTCGGCGACACCGGCCACGGCCCCGTCCACCGTTCCGCCTCCGCCCCCGGAGGCCGCCCCGAAGACGGCGCCTCCCGAGCCGTCCGCCCCACCACCCTCGTCCCCCGGCCCGCCGCCCAGTCCGTCCCCGGCCCCGGCCCCGTCGCGTACGTCGGCGCCGCCGACCGCTCCGCCCGAGCCGCCGGCCCCGGTCGCGTACCGGCTCAGCACGCTGCCGTTCGACGTGCTGGGCGGCGACGGTCCGGCCGTGCGCGTCGAAGGGAGCAGCCCGGTGTGGCCGCGCGGGCCGCTGCGCGTCGGCGGCCGGACGTACCCGCACGGGATCACGGTCCAGGCGCCGTCCACCGTGCTCGTGGACCTGCGGCGGGAGTGCACCGGCTACGAGGCGCTCGCCGGGGTGGACGACCTGACGCTGGGCCTGGGCGCGGCGCGCTTCAGCGTGCTCGGGGACGGGCGGCCGCTGTGGCGCTCCGGCGTGGTGCGCGGTGGCGAGCCGCCCGTGCCGGTGCGCGTGCCGCTGGCCGGGGTGCGGGTGGTGAGCCTGGTGGTCGAGCCGCACGGGCCGTACGGGTCGGTGACGCAGGCGGACTGGGCGCGTTCCGTGCTCCACTGCCGGTGACGCGGGCGGCCCGCGTCAGGCTCCTTCGAGCGGGGCGGCGGGGCGGGCCGCCACCGTGCGCCCCGGCACCCCGGCGGAGACGGCGCGGCTGCGCGGCGCGGCGGCGCCCGTCCAGCTCGTGCCGCGCCGCTGGGTGAGCCGCCGCAACCACAGCTCGGTGGAGACGAGTTCGGCCAATCCGTCCGGCGGGAGCGCCTCCCCGCGCACCGCGGCGTGCAGCGCGTCCCGCAGCGCGTGGGCGTCCACCAGGCCGGCGTGGGCGAGCCAGGACGTGGCGAAGAGGTCGAGGAGTTCCTCGCCGTGCGCCCGCAGCCCGGCGCGGAGGGCGGCGGTGTGCGCGGCGTGCGTGGGCGAGCCCCAGCCGGGCGGCAGGTCGCGCGCCCCGGCCCCGGCGAGGACCGCGCGCAGGACGGACGCGCGCGCACCCGGTCGCACGCGCAGCGCCTCGGGCAGCTCCCGGGCGGCGCGGACCACCTGGTTGTCCAGGTACGGGGCGTGCAGCCGCTGCCCGCGCGCGGCGGCGAGCTGTTCGAGCGCCCGGTAGTCGGCGGCGTGCCGGGCCAGCGCGGCGCGGGCCCGGTGCACCCCCGGGCGCAGCCCGTCGCCGGTGTCGGCACGCCGCGCGGCGTGCTCCAGGCGAATCGATACGTCAGCGAGCGCCTCGCCGGTCATCCAGCGGGCGGCGGGGCCGGGGCGGCACCAGGCGAGCGCGGCCAGCGACGCCTCCAGCGCGCCGTCCTCCTCGGGGTGGCCGGAGCCGGTGAGGTCGCGTGCGCGCAGGCGGCGGGCGGCGGCGGCCACGCCGTCACGGTGCGGGGTGCGGGCCAGGCGGCGGGCCGCCCGGTAGAGCGCGAAGGGCACCAGCAGGGCCCGGCCGCGCGGGGCGCCCTCGGCGGCGGCGAGCGCGGCGGCCGGGCGCAGCAGGTGGCGGCGGCGCCGGTCGCGCAGCAGGTCGGCGAGGCGGGCCGGGTGGGCGTCGAACACCTGGCGTGCGCCGTAGCCGGTGAGCTGGTCGGCGCTGCCGCCGGCCAGCCTGGCCCGGTGCCGGGCGGCGACGACGAGCGCGGGCCCGGGCTCGTCGGGCAGCGGCAGCCGCAGCAGGTCCCACAGCCCGGCGTAGGGCAGCGCCTCCTCGTGCCCGGTGACGACGACGTGGTGGAGCCGGGGGTCGGCGGCGACGGCGCGGGCGCGTTCCAGCTCGTCCTGGCGCGCCGGGTCGGCGGTGGCCGTGAGGTCGTTGAAGGTCACGGCGAGCAGCCGCTGTCCGGCGACGGTTCCCGGGGCGCCCGCGATGGTGCCGGGCACGCCGGGCAGGCCGGCTGCGAGCAGGGCGAGCGTGGCGGAGGCGGCCCCGCCGGAGAGGTCGGCGCCCAGGCCGGGGGCGGGGGTCCCCCGGCGGGCGTCGGGGCCCAGGCCGGGCACGGGGCCGGGGTCGCGGCCGTCGCGGGCGCCGGGCACGTGCCCGCCTGCGCCCCGCCCGTACGCGGCGTACCGCTCGTACTCCCCGCGCGGCTCGTACTCCCCGCGCGGCTCGTGCGCCCGGTGCGGTCCGTGCGCCCCGTGCGGTCCGTGCGCGTCGCCGGGTCGGCCGTCGGGACGGACGGCGCCGGGGGTGCCCGGGGTGCCGTCGGCGTCCGGTGCGGCCTCCGGCGCGGCGGTGTAGGCGTCCGGGACGTGCCGGGGCGCGGCCAGCCGGACCCGGACGGCGTCCACGAGGGCGTCGCGCACCGCGCCCACCGCCGCGTCGGCCTCCACGGGCGGGGCGGCGACGACGGTGGGCGCGGCGGGCTCGTAGCTCGCGATCTCCCGGGAGCCGCCTTCGCGCAGGATCAGCGCGTGCCCCGGCGGTACGCGGTGGACGCCGGTGTAGGGGGTGCTGTCGCCGAGGGCCTCGGGCACGTCGGGCATGGCGAGCAGGGCGCCGAGGTGGCCGACGTCGAGTTGGGCCTCCACGAGATCGGCGAGGGTCAGCGCGGCGGTGGCGTAGGCGGTGCCCCCCGCGAACGGGGTGTGGAAGACGGGCCGGGCGCCGGCGAGGTCGGTCGTGACGGCCACGCGCCGGCCGATCCGGGCGACGGCGGTGTAGGAACCGGGCCAGGAGGTGAGGTGGCGCAGGGCTCCCCCGCGGGCGGCGCGCAGGCCGACGCGCAGGTCCTCGTCACCGGCGCCGCAGTGGCCGAAGACGGCGAGGTGGGCGTCCCGGCCGCCGTCCACGACGCGGACCTCGTCCGGGCGCCAGTCGCCCACCGCCCACAGCGGGTCGGTGCCGCCCCAGAGCCGGTGGCCGCCCACGGGGCACAGGCTGCCTTCGGCCAGGCCGCCGGGGACGCGGGCCCGGCCCGCCGCGGTGCTGCTCCACCCCACCAACCACCGCATCGCCGCCGCCTTCCACCCGTGGGCCGGGCATCGCTGGGGCCTGTGCCCGAACCGGCGGGCCCACGCCCGGACCGCTGCGCCGCGGGCGCCTCAGCTCCCACCGGCTGCTCATGAGTCCCCGTCCGCCACTCCCGTTCCGGCCGACGCTGGGCCCATGCTGCCATGTGTCGGGCGCGGTGGCGGCGTGAAAGGCGCGTGGCGGCAGCCGTGTTCGCGGGTAGTGATCCCGTGCCGGACGGTCTTCAAACCACTAGTTCCAGCCAACTTGCGGTGCGGCCCGGCTCCTTGGCGAAACCTTTTCGCAGTCGTGGTCGTCGCGGTCGGGCCGGAACGCCGCGGGCGGCGTCCCCTGCCGGACGCGCCGCGGGACGGCGTGCCGCGCGGGAGCGGCCGCGCGTCGACGGCCCGGGAGACGTGGAGTGCTCCCGGGCCGGGACCGCCGCCCGCGGGGATGTGGGACGGCGGCATTCCCCCAGCCCACTGCCACGCGCACAGCGGGCCGACCCACGCGGAGCCCATCCAAACGCCGCAGTACACCGCCGGGCAGAGCGCACGCACGGGCGCACGGCCACACGGCCGGGGCACGCGCCCGCGCGGACGCCCGCGCCCCCGCCGCGCGGCCCGCCCGGCGGCGGGCGGCTCCCCCGGCGCACTCGTGTACGGGGAGGAATCCCGCCAACCGGGGCGCCACCCCTTAACGGTCGGGATGCGGCGAACTACTCTGGGTTCACGAATGCCCCGCGCATGTTCCGTGTGCGGCGGGGCGGGCGTCGTGTGTCAGGGGTGCGCATGTCCAGGGAGCCACGCGGACCGAATGAGAAGCTCGGGACCGTTCTCGCCCTCGCGGGAATCAGCAACGCCGGGCTCGCCCGCCGGGTCAACGACCTCGGCGCGCAGCGCGGACTGTCACTGCGGTACGACAAGACGTCGGTCGCGCGCTGGGTTTCGAAGGGCATGGTGCCCCAGGGCGCGGCCCCGCACCTCATCGCCGCCGCCATCGGCAGCAAGCTGGGCCGCCCGGTGCCGCTGCACGAGATCGGGCTGGCCGACGCCGACCCGGCGCCGGAGATCGGCCTGGCCTTCCCCCGTGACGTCGGCGCCGCGGTGAAGTCGGCGACGGACCTGTACCGGCTGGATCTCGCCGGACGCCGGGGCAGCGGCAGCGTGTGGCAGTCGCTGGCCGGCTCCTTCGCCGTGAGCGCGTACGCCACCCCGGTCTCGCGGTGGCTGATCAGCCCGGTCGACAGCTCCGTGGCCCGCGCGCACGCGCCCGGCGAGGGCGGCGGTCCGCGGACCGAGGCCGCGGCCGAGCCGCCGGGCGGCGCGGGGGCGCCGGGCAGCCCGGGCGCCGCGGGCACGACGAGCACCACGGGTACCACGAGCACCACGGGTACGTCGGGGTTCCCGGGCGTTCCGGGCGGGAAGGTCGTCGGTCTCGCCGGGACCGCGGGCGGCCCGGGGCGCGGTCCGGCGGGCGCGGTGCCGCGCTCCCGGGTGGGCCACAGCGACGTCGCGAAGCTGCGCGAGGCCGCCGAGGAGGCCCGGCGCTGGGACTCCAAGTACGGCGGCGGTGACTGGCGTTCGTCGATGGTGCCGGAGTGCCTGCGGGTGGACGCCACCCCGCTGCTGCTCGGCGCGTACACCGACGAGGTCGGGCGCGCGCTGTTCGGCGCCACCGCCGAACTGACCCGGCTGGCCGGGTGGATGGCCTTCGACACCGGGCAGCAGGAGGCCGCCCAGCGGTACTACATCCAGGCCCTGCGCCTGGCCAGGGCGGCCGCCGACGTGCCCCTCGGCGGCTACGTGCTCGCCTCCATGTCGCTGCAGGCCACCTACCGCGGCTTCGCCGACGAGGGCGTCGATCTGGCGCAGGCCGCCCTGGAGCGCAACCGCTCGGTCGCCACGGCCCGCGGCATGAGCTTCTTCCATCTCGTGGAGGCCCGCGCACACGCCAAGGCCGACGACGCGGCCGCGTGCGCCACGGCGCTGTCGGCCGCCGAGAGCTGGCTGGAACGCTCACGCGAGGGCGACCCGGACCCGTCGTGGCTGGACTTCTACTCCTACGACCGGCTCGCCGCCGACGCCGCCGAGTGCTACCGCGACCTGCGCGCCCCGCGCCAGGTGCGGCGCTTCACCGAGCAGGCGCTGTCCCGGCCCACGGAGGAGTACGTGCGCTCGCACGGGCTGCGGCTGCTGGTCTCCGCCGTCGCCGAGCTGGAGTCCGGCAACCTGGACGCGGCCTGCGCGGCCGGGACGCGGGCGGTCGAGGTGGCCGGGCGGATATCGTCCGCGCGCACCACCGAGTACGTGCGGGACCTGCTGCACCGCATGGAGCCCTACGGCGACAACCCCCGCGTCGTGGAGTTCCGCGAACGCGCCCGCCCCCTGCTGGCCGCCCCGGCGTGACGCCCGCCGCTCCGCCCGGCGCCTCCCGCACCCCGTGCCTTCGTCACCCCTCCCCGCGACCGGTGTCAGTGGCTCCCCTCATCATGGACGCGTGGTGAACCGCGACGGCAGCGCTCCAGCCCCCGCAGAAGGCCGTGCGTACGACTGCGACGTGCTCGTGGTCGGCGGCGGCATCGTCGGCCTGGCCACGGCCCACGCGCTGACCCGCGCGCGGCCGGGTCTGCGCGTCACCGTGCTGGAGAAGGAGGCCGGCCCCGCCCGGCACCAGACGGGCCGGAACAGCGGCGTGATCCACAGCGGCGTCTACTACCGCCCGGGCTCGCTCAAGGCGCGGTTCGCGGCGCAGGGCGCGGCCGAGATGGTGAAGTTCTGCGCCGAGCACGGGGTGTCGCACGCGGTGACGGGGAAGCTGATCGTCGCCACCGAGCGGGCGGAGCTGCCCCGGCTGCACGCCCTGGCCCAGCGCGGCCGGGAGAACGGCATCCCGCTGCGCGAGCTGGGCCCGGCGCAGATCGGCGCCCTGGAGCCGCACGTGCGCGGGCAGGCCGCCATCCACATCGCCACCACCGGCGTCTGCGACTACTCCGGCGTCGCCCGCGCCCTGGCACGGCTGGCGTGCGACGCGGGCGCGGAGGTGCGCTACGGCGCCGAGGTGGCGGCCGTCGACCGGCGGGACGGCGTGGGCGTCGCCGTGCGCACCGGCACGGGCGCCGTGCTGCGCGCCCGCGCCCTGGTCAACTGCGCGGGCCTGCACTGCGACGCGGTCGCCCGGCTCGCCGGGGACGCGCCGCCCGCCCGGATCGTGCCGTTCCGCGGCGAGTACTACGAGCTGGCCCCGGCCCGCGCCGCCCTCGTGCGCGGCCTGGTCTACCCGGTGCCGGACCCGGCGTTCCCCTTCCTGGGCGTGCACCTCACGCGCGGCGTGGACGGCACCGTCCACATCGGTCCCAACGCCGTCCCGGCCCTCGCCCGCGAGGGGTACGACTGGCGCACCGCCCGGGCGGGCGACCTGGCCGGCACGCTCGCCTGGCCCGGTTCCTGGCACGTCGGACGGCGGCACTGGCGCTACGGGGCGGGCGAGCTGCGCCGCTCGCTGTCCAAGCGGGCGTTCACCGCTGCCGTGCGCCGCCTGCTGCCCACGGTCACCGAGGACGACCTGCGGCCCGCCCCCGCCGGCGTCCGCGCCCAGGCCGTGCTGCGCGACGGCACGCTCGTCGACGACTTCCTCATCACCGAGGCCCCGCACACCGTGCACGTGCTCAACGCGCCGTCCCCGGCGGCCACCGCCGCGCTCCCGATCGGCCGCGAGATCGCCGCCCGGGCCCTCGCCCGACTCCCCTGACGCCCTACGGCGCCGCGAGGCCCGCGGCCGCCGGGCGCGGGGCGCTGGGCGCTGGGTGCGGGCGCGCCCGGTCGTCGGTGCCGGCGGCGCCGGTGCCGCCGTACGGCCGGGCACCGCTGCCCTCGTCCGCCGGCGCCGTGAACGCCGTCCGTCCCCGGTGCCCAACGTCACTGCGGTCCGCGTCACGGGGCCGAGCGGCACCGGATGGCGCGCGGCACCGCGACGCCGCCGGGCGGCGACCGCCAGCCACTCGGCCGCCGCGCCGCCGAGTGCGGGCCGGGGCCGTCCAGCCACGGGGGGCGACGGCCCACGGCGGGGCCTTCCGGGCCGGTAAAATACCGGCCTTGTGTCCTCACCGATGTTTCCGCCCGGTACCGGGCCCGCGGCCGACCCGGCGGGCTCGCACCACGACCGCCGCATCCGCAGCTTCCAGCCCCGGCGCAGCCGCGTCACCCAGGCACAGCGCGCCGCGCTGACCCGGCTGTGGCCGCGGTGGGGCCTGGACATCGACGGTCGGCGCGTGCTGGACCTGCCCGCGCTCTTCGACACCCTGCCCGACGGCGCCCCCGTCGTCCTGGAGGTCGGCTTCGGCATGGGCGAGGCCACCGCGCGGATGGCCGCCGACGCCCCCGGCACCGGCATCCTCGCCGCCGACGTGCACACCCCCGGCCAGGGCAACCTGCTGCGGCTCGCCGAGGAGCGGGGACTGACCAACGTCCGGGTGGCCAACGGCGACGCCGTCATTCTGCTCCAGGAGATGCTCCCGCCCGCCTCGCTCGCCGGGCTGCGCGTCTACTTCCCCGATCCGTGGCCGAAGAAGCGCCACCACAAGCGCCGCATCATCCAGCCCGCCTTCCTCGACCTGGCCGCCGGTCCGCTCGCCCCGGGCGCGCTCGTGCACTGCGCCACGGACTGGGAGCCGTACGCCGAGCAGATGCTGGCCGCCCTCACCGCCCACCCGGCGTACGAGAACACCCGGCCGGACGGCGGCTTCGCCCCCCGGCCGCCGGAGCGTCCGCTCACCAAGTTCGAGGGGCAGGGCCTGGGCAAAGGACACACCGTCCGCGACCTGCTCTTCCGCCGCGTGGCCGACTGACCGCGCCCCTGCGCGCGGGCGCGGCGACGGCGCCGGGCCGCACCGCGCGGAGGGCCGCACGCGGCGGCGCGGGAACGCCGGGCCGGGCCGTCCACGGGTCGTCTAGGGTCGGACGCGTGCAGCCACACGCCCCCGGAGACCTCCCCGCGACCGCGCCGCCGGCCCCGCGCACGCCGCCGCCCGCGCCCCCACAGGCCCCGGCCGCGTCTCCGGCACCGGCACCGGCACCGCCGCCGGGTCCGTGGGCCTACCCGCCGCCCCGGGCCGCCTGGTGGCGTCGCCGCACGGTGCGGGCCGTCGCGATCGCCGTGCTGCTCGCCCTGTCCGGGGCCACCATCCTCGCCATCGTGCGCGAGCAGACGGGTACGGACGGCTTCCTCATAGGTCTGCTCCTGGCCACCTTCCCGGTGCCGCTGCTCATCGCGGCGTTCCGCTGGGTGGGCAACGTCGAGCCGTCCCCCTGGCGCACCGTGGCCTTCGCCTTCGCCTGGGGCGCGTGCGCGGCCACCCTCGTCGCCATCATCGCCAACGGCTTCACCGCCGAGTGGCTGACCACCAGCGTGGTGCCGGACAGCGACGCCGACCTCGTCGGCGCCACCGTCGTCGCCCCGGTCGTCGAGGAACTCGCCAAGGCCGCCGCCGTGCTCCTGCTCTTCCTGCACCGGCGCCGCTTCCTCGGCGGCGTGGTGGACGGCGTCGTGACGGCCTGCGTGACCGCCACCGGCTTCGCCTTCACCGAGAACATCCTCTACCTGGGCACCGCCTACGCCGACGACCAGCTCTACGCCGGTGACGGGTTCGCCGCCACCACCGCGCAG
The DNA here is from genome assembly GCF_026262575.1 of Streptomyces marinisediminis. GTDB lineage: Bacteria > Actinomycetota > Actinomycetes > Streptomycetales > Streptomycetaceae > Streptomyces > Streptomyces marinisediminis. Next base: position 77,668 of record NZ_JAPKFL010000020.1, on the reverse strand, counting down.
ACCTTCTTCGTGCGCATCGTGATGTCCCCGTTCGCGCACCCGCTGTTCACCGCGATGACCGGGATCGGCTTCGGCATCGCCGCCGCCGTCTCCGCCCGCCGCCGGAGCGTGCGCATCACGCTGCCGCTGGTCGGCCTGGTGACGGCGATGGTCCTGCACGCCCTGTGGAACGGCGCCGCCTCGTCCCACAACGGGCTGCACTTCCTGCTCGTGTACGCCCTGTTCATGATGCCGGTGCTGGCCACCCTGGTCTGGCTGACCGTCTGGTCCCGGGGGCGCGACCTGCGCACCATCCGCGAGACCCTGCACGCCTACGCCGCCCAGGGCTGGCTGCACCCGGCCGAGCCGTGGACGCTGGGCTCCATGCACGCGCGCTCCCAGGCCCGCTCCCTGGCCCGCCGCGTGCACGGCAAGCCCGCGGCCCGCTCCGTCGCGGCCTACCACGCGGCCGCCACCTCCCTGGCCCTGCTGCGCGCCCGCGCCGAACGCACGGCCACCCCGCCCCCCGACTTCCCCGCCCGCGAGTCCGCCCTCCTCAGCACCCTCCTCACCCACCGCCCCCAAGCCAGCCCCCCCACCACCACCGTCGCCCCGGTCCCCCCGCACACCCTCCTGGGCCCGTGGCGTTAGGGGTTGGGGTCCAAGCCCAGTGCTCGCGAGCGATCGATCCACCGCGCTCGGTGCTGTCTGAGGTAACGCACCTCAAGGTTGTGCCGGGCGTGCACGTACAGGTCGCCGATCACTTGCCCCGAGAGGGCGTCCACGACCCGGAGCTCGTCGCTGACGAGGCGGGCGCCGTTGTCAAACAGCACGTGACAGTTGGGGCAGAGACAGAGAATGTTCTCCGGAACATCGGGGCCCAAATGGGGACGGCCAAGGGCCTGGACATGCGCGCCCTCGCTGTAGTGGACGCCATCTCCGAGGGTCACCGGGATGCGACACAGTTGGCAGAGGCCGCCGTACAGCTCCTTCACTGCCCGTGTGTGCTGAGTACTGCGAACCCGGCGCTGCGTCGTCACGAAGCGCGCCGCCTGCTTCTCCAACTCGGTGAGTCCACCGACGTCCGTGACGCCCACCGCCGAGCTTTCGGCATCCACGGACTCAGCTCCGGTGGCGAGCGTCTCCGGCTCCGCTGCCGTCTGAACCAAGCGGAATTGCCACAGGATGCAGCCGTACCGTGACTTCTTGCTCCAGTAATCCTCGACTCGGAAGAGGCCGCGGTAGGTGTACTGCTTCTTCTTGCCTCCACCCCGTACTGCCGTTCCTTCGATGACACGCAGTGGGAGACCTTCGCGTACGTTGACCACGAGACCGGCATTGGTGGTGACGCTCAGGGACTGATCACTGTGAATGTGCCCTTCCTTGTCGGGATGCCCACCCTCTGCGGTGTACACGATGACGTCGCCGTGGTCTTCGTCGTCGGCATAGCCTCCGGACGCCACGATCGAGTCAACACCTGTGTGGCGGTTCCCCGCGATGCCCTTGCCGTACGCGCGGTGCAACTTGTTGTCATAGAGCTCGCGATGCGAGGTGAACGTGGCTCCCACGGCAACATTGGGCGGGTGACCAAAGTAGATTTTCCAACCCCCTGGCATTCGGTCAGTCTGCCGGAACCAGACGTCCGACGGCCAGGCCCCGCCCCGGCCACGGGCCCTTGCTCCCGCCCCAGCCCCGTCAACCACGACGGGGACGGGGCCTGCCAGACCCTCGCGGAGCGCTCATCGGCTGCTGGAGGGGTGGAGGCAGTGATCTCCGAGCCGATGCACGGCGCGGTGGAGCTTGCCGGCAGACGTCGGGCGGGGTGGGCATCTGTGGGGTGGGGTTGCGGGTGAGTGGTGGGGGGTTGGGGGAGTTGGGGTATGGGGTGGTGCCGTTGGTGTGTCCGCTGGCGTATCCGGGGCGGGCGGTGGGTGGGCCGACGCTGCTGCGCGGGGACGAGCTGCTGCCGCTGACCGGTGTGCGCACGCGGGGCCGGGTGCCGGTGGTGGCGGTGGGGTCGAACGCGGCGCCGGCGCAGTTGCGGTACAAGCTGGCGTCGGCCGGGGTCTCGGGAACAGTGCCGATGGTGCCCGTGCGCGTGGGTGGGCTGGCGGTGGGCCACTCCGGGCACGTGAGCGTGGCGGGGTACGTGGCATACGCGCCGTACGCGGCCCCCGGGCGGCACGCGGAGGTGGTACTGCTGTGGCTGGACGCGGAGCAGCTCGCCGTGGTGGACGCGTCGGAGCGGCGCAACTACCGCCGGGTGCGGCTGCCGGTGGGGCGCTTCCCGGTGCGGGCGGCGGGCCGGGCCGTCGAGGTGGGCGAGGGCGCGCACGTCTACGCGGGTGTGCGCGGGCTGCTGGCCGGGCCGGACGGGCGGCCCCGGGCGGCCGGGCCGCAACCGGAGCTCCTCGGTGACCTGCTGCGGCACTCGGCCGGGCTGCGGGCGCTGTTCGGGCGCACGCCGCGGGAGTGGGTGGCGCGCGTGCGCGCCGACCACCGGGTGTGCGCGCGGGGCACGGCGGTGCTCCGTGCCGAGGGCCGGGTCCTGGACGCGGCGGGGCTGGACGGCGGCGGAACTCCCGGCCCGGGTCCGGCGTTGCCGGGGTGAGACCGCGGGGCGCGGTCGGTTCATCGCTGGTAGGGGAGGGCGGACGTGAGGCGTCGCAAGCCGTGGTTCGTGGCGGTGCTGGCGCTCGGTCTGGCGCTGGGCGGGGTGGGGCTGTACCTGTTCCAGCCGTGGACGCTGTGGACGGACCGGGCGGTGCACGAGTCGCTGCCGTCGACCCGGCCGGCAACGGAGCAGGAGGCCGGGGACGCGGAGCGGCCGGAGCCCGGGGAGTCGCGACCGGCCGGGCCGGTGACGTTGGCCTCGGGGGAGTTCATCACCCACGAGCACGCCACGCGCGGCATGGTGCGGATCGTCGAGCTGGCGGACGGTTCGCGGGTGCTGCGCCTGGAGGGGCTGGACACCAGCAACGGGCCTGACCTGAAGGTGTGGGTGACGGACGCCGAGGTGCTGCCCGGCCGGGACGGCTGGAGCGTGTTCGACGACGGCGCCTACCTCGACCTCGGTGAGCTGAAGGGCAACAAGGGCAGCCACAACTACGCGCTCCCGGCCGACGCGGACCTGGACGCGTACACCAGCGTCAGCATCTGGTGCGACCGGTTCGACGTCTCCTTCGGCGCGGCCGAGCTGGCCCGGGTCTGAGGCCCGGCCCTACTCGGAAACCCGGCCTGGTTCTGAAACCCGGCCCGGTTCGGAAACCCGCCTGGTTCGGAGGTCCGGCCCCGGCGCCCGTGCCGGATGCCGGGTACCGCGCCCGCGGGTGCGGTACCCGGCGTGGGCCTCCACGACGAGCTGGTACCGGTGGCGCGGGTACGGGCGTCCGGTCCGGGCGGCCACCGGGTACGGCTTGTGCGGAGCCGCCGGTCGTCACCCGGTTCCGATCCGCCCAGCGGCTGTCCGACCGTCGACGTGCGCAGTGCCGACCTGGTCGAGCCTCCCCGATCAGAGGAGGGCTTCCGTGCCTGGACTGCTGAGCGTGCTGGACGCCCCCGGGCGGGGAGGCGTTCCGGCTGGTCGTCGAGGCGCTTGCCGACCACGCGTTCGCAGGGTCTGTGACGGTCGGGGAAACCGACAGTCGTGCGGGACGGTTCAGGACGGGCGTCGAGATCCACCGCGCTCACCGCCGCAAGGGCTACGCGGTCAACGACGCCTCACTCGCCTCTCCACCGCGAGCTGGGCTTGCCAGTGCCCGCCGGTCGGGGCGCCGCCACAGGGGCGAGCCGGCCGGGGGGGGCGACGCCACCGCCGGCTCCGGCTGCCGAGGCGCCCCCGCCCGGAGCCGCCGCCCGCGACCGGCCCGCACAACGCCGCCCCGGGCGCCGTCGCCCCGGGGCGGGCGAAGGGGGCGCGGGTGCGTGGTGGGGACCGGCGGCCCTGGTGTCGGGGGGTGGTCCACCAGGGCCGCCGGAGGCGGGGACGGTTGCGTCGCGGACGTACCGGCGCGCGGGGGTCAGATGTCGAGGCCCTTGCCGCGCAGCCAGCTCAGCGGGTCGACCGGGTCGCCGCCGCCGGGGCGGACCTCCAGGTGCAGGTGCGGGCCGGAGGAGTTGCCGGTGGAGCCGACGCGGCCGATGGTGTCGCCGGTGGTGACCTGGCCGCTGGTGACGGTCATCGAGGACAGGTGGCAGTACCAGATCTCGGTGCCGTCGTCGAGCTGGAGCACGATGCGGTAGCCGTAGGAGCCGGCCCAGCCGGCCTCCTTGACCGTGCCGCCGTGCACGGCCTTGACCGGGGTGCCGGTGGGCGCGGCGAAGTCCTGCCCGGTGTGGTTGCTGGCCCACATGGAGCCGGAGTCGCCGAAGCTGGAGGTCAGTTGGTAGCTGCTCAGCGGGAGGGCGTAGCTGGCGGCGAGCTTGCGCAGCCGCTCCTCCTCCGCCTTGCGCTTGCGCTCCTCCTCGGCCTTGCGCTGCCGCTCGGCCTCCGCTTCGGCCTCGGCCTTCGCGGTCCGCGCGGCCTCTTCCGCGGCGGCGGTGGCCTCGGCGTCGACCGCGGCCCGGGCGGCCTCGGCGTCGGCCGCGGCCTGCTGGGCGTTGGCCTGCTGGAGAATGCGGGAGCGCAGTGCCTCGCCCGCGTCGGTGCCGTTCTCCGCTCCGGTCAGCACCGCTTGCGCGGTGGGCGCGGCCTTGGCGGTACCGGCCGGGTCCGCGGCGGCGGCGTCGGCCGGGTCGGCGGCCGCCTCGGCGTCGCCCGCGAGGAGCGAGGCGCCCGGGATGCCGTCGGTCAGACCGCTCAGGTCGGGCATGGAGACCGGGGCCGTGGAGGGGGACTGGGCGCTGGCCATGCCGCCCGCTCCAATGGCCGCGACCATGCCGACGCCGAGCACGGCGCCGCTGCGGGCCATGCCGCGCTGTTTGGCCACCCGGTGCCGTCCGCGCACGGGGCGGACGCTGTCGGTGGTGGGGTTCCACGTGCCGAGGGAGTCGTCGGACTCCGACAGGGCCGGTCCGTAGACCTCGTACGTGGGGGAACCGGCCAGTCCGGTACCGGTGGCAGACCTGCTCGACGCCACGGGGGCGCTCTCCTTTCCTTCCTTCTCGCCTACCGGGTTAGCTGACGGGTTCGGAGCAGGAAGGTCTCCTACGGGCACGGGTGCCCGATTCACCCCAAGAAGTGGTTCCCCGGTTCCTTGAGTGCGGTGATGCCGTGGTGCAGCCGGGTTGGCAGTCGACGCACTGTCAGGATTCGGCCAAGGCGCACGGTGCCGCCTCTTGCGGCGGCGGTGACGACCGCGCTGCGTTATCGAACGTTAATAGACGCGTGCCTCATATTCCAAGCTTTCCGGGGAACAACCCCCCGCTCCGGCCTGCACGTTCGCCGCAGCGCGGGGCAGAACCGGGCATATGCCTCCACCCCTGTGGTTGCCCTCCCCGGGCCGATCGTGGCCAAGTCGTCATCTCACGCGGTACGCCCGGTCACTCACCGTCACGGTCGGAGTACGTCACGGCGAGCAGGGCCATGTCGTCCGTCGGGCCGCCGTGGGTGTGCTCCGCCACGTCCGCCAGCAGCGCGTCCAGCAGCGCGTCGGGTCCGGCCCGCGCCCAGTCCTCCTCGCCCAGCCGGTGGGTGAGGTCGTAGAAGACGCCGTGGGGGTCGCGGGCCTCGGTGAGCCCGTCGGTGTGCATCAGCAGCGTGCTCCCGGGCGGGAGGCGGAACGCGTCGGTCCCGGGGGGTTCCTGGAGGCCGACGGGCAGCGCGGCCAGGCCGAGCGGCAGGGCGGGCGTGGACGCGTCCAGGACACCCACCTCGCCGTCCGGAGCGAGCAGCAGCGGCGGCGGGTGCCCGCAGTTGACGACGTGGAGCCGCCCGTCCCCGGAGACCTGCGCGAGCGCGGCCGTGGTGAACCCCTCCGACGCGTCCAGCGTCCCCGCGCGGCGGGCGGCCTCGCGGCGCAGTGCCCGGTCCAGCCGCTCGGCCACCCCGGCCAGCGTCTCCTCGTCCTCGGCGGCCTCCCGGAAGGCACCCAGCACGATCGCCACCGCACCGACCGCCTCCAGGCCCTTGCCGCGCACGTCCCCCACCAGCATGCGCACGCCGAAGGCGCTGTCCTGCACGGCGTACAGGTCGCCGCCGATGCTCGCGTCGGTGTGGGCGGCCTGGTAGCGCGCCGCGATCCGCAGCGGGCCGAGCCGCCGCTCGGGGGGTGGCAGCAGTGCGCGCTGCGCCGCCTCGGCGATGTCGCGCACGCTGGCCAGTTGCCTCTGGCTGCGCCGGAGGACGCGGTTCAGGACGACGGCGATGACGGAGACCGTGGTCACCGTCGCGGCCCGGAGGGTGCCTTCGAAGAGGTCGAAGCCGTCGCGCGCGTACATCAGCACGCTCAGCGAGGCCGAGGCGAGCAGGCCGAGCAACGCGGTCGCCCAGGCGGAGTACAGGGGCGCCGCGACGAGCGGGACGGCGGCGAACAGGGCGGCGAAGACGAAGGTCCGCGGGGTCAGGCCCTGTGCGGTGACGGCCGCCACCAGGAGCACGGGCGGCAGGAACCGGGCGAGCCGCCGACCGGTGGTCTCCGCGTCCAGCCCGTCCACCACTGCGTCCAGCCCTCGCCTGCCCACCCTCCCACTGTGGTGGCGCCGCGCGCTCCGGGCGACCGGAGCAGGCCGAACGGCGGGCCGCGCGCTCACGCGCGGGGCGTGCGCGGGGTGCGCCCGGCGCGTGGGGGAGCACGCGCGGGCGCCGACCGCGCGGGCGCTCCGGCCCCCGGGGCCGTGCGGCCGGCCGGCGCCGGTGCGGTGCTCCCCGGCGGGTTCGCGCGGCAAGCCGGCGCCGGGAGGCCCGGGCGGGGCGGGCGGACGCGGCGTCCCCAGCGCCGGCGGGCTCCCCGGGAGGCCCGCCGCCGGGAGGCCGCGGACCCGCCGGGTGCGGGAGCCGCTCCGGCGGGACCGTGCCGCTCCGTCCGCGCCCGCCCGGGAGGCGCGGCCCGGGCCGCGCGGTGACTCCGGCCGGAGCCCCTCGCGCCACACCCGTGGGGGCGAAGTGTGCGACATGCGTTCCCATCGCGCGCCGCGCCCGCTACCTTGCCTGCGACGCGCGTCCGCAACCCGGACACGCGGCCCCCCACGCCGAACAGCACGCCCGCACACGCGGAACAGCACGCACACCAGCACGCACACCAGCACGAGGCACAGCACACCGAACAGCACGCAGCCGGCGGCGGCCGAGCGCCCAGCGCCCCCGCGCCGCTCCTGCCGCTCCTCCACCGGAAGGACTGTCCGTGTCAGATTCGCCCAGGAACAGACGGCGCGCCCTGGCCGCCTTCGCCGCCGCCGCGGTGGCCGCGCCCCTGCTCGTCACCGCCACCGCCGCGCCCGCCGCCGCCCAGCAGGACCCGGCCGAGCGGGGCGAGCGGCTGGCCAAGCAGCTCGTCCGCAAGACCACCGGGGACGGCGCCCTGCGGCACATGCGGGTCTTCCAGGCCATCGCCGACCTCAACGACGACAACCGGGCCGCCGGCTCCCGGGGCTACGACATGTCCGCCTGGTACGCGAGCGCCCTGCTGCGCGCGGCCGGGTACGAGGTGACGCAGCAGGAGTTCGCGTTCACCTACCGCGAGACGGTCGCCGAGTCGCTCACCCAGCTCACGCCCGAGCAGCGCGACATTCCCATCACCCTGATGACCTACACGCCCAGCACCGCCGAGGGCGGCGTCGAGGCGGCCGTGACCGAGGTCCCGGTGGACGAGGACGGCACCACCGGCTGCACCACCGACGACTACGCCGCCGGGGACTTCACCGACCGGATCGCCCTGATCCAGCGCGGCGGCTGCTCCTTCGCGGAGAAGCAGGCCGCCGCCGCGGAGGCGGGCGCGCTGGGCGCGCTGGTCTACAACAACGTCGAGGGCGACCTCAACGGCACGCTGGGCGACCCGGCGGCCGGGCGGGTCCCGACCGGCGGGCTGTCCCAGGCCGCGGGCGAGGCGCTGTCCGACGCCGTGGCGGCGGGCGAGGTCACCGTCAACCTGGAGCTCATCGAGTTCCAGGAGGAGCGCACCACCAGCAACGTCATCGCCGAGACACGCGGCGGCGACGAGGACAACGTGGTGATGGTCGGCGCCCACCTCGACTCCGTGCCGGAGGGCCCGGGCATCAACGACAACGCCTCCGGCTCGGCCGGCGTGCTGGAGTCCGCGCTGCAGTACGCGTGGGCGACCAAGCAGTGGCACCCGCGCGGCGACCACCGGGCGCAGCCCGCCAACAAGGTGCGGTTCGCGCTGTGGGGCGCCGAGGAGCTCGGGCTGCTGGGCGCGGAGCACTACGTGGGCGCGCTGTCGGAGGCCGAGCGCGAGCGGATCGCCCTCTACCTCAACTTCGACATGATCGCCTCCCCCAACTACGGCCTGTTCGTCTACGACGGCGACGACTCCGACGGCGTGGGCGCCGGTCCGGGCCCGGAGGGCTCGGCGCAGATCGAGCACGGCATCAACGAGTTCATCCGCTCCCGGGGCGAGGAGCCGCGCGGCACCGACTTCACCGGACGGTCGGACTACGGCCCGTTCATCGAGGTCGGCATCCCCTCCGGCGGCACCTTCACCGGTGCGGAGGGCGTCAAGACCGAGCAGCAGGTCGCCCTGTGGGGCGGTACGGCCGGCGAGTCCTACGACCCGTGCTACCACCAGGCCTGCGACGACCTGGACAACGTCAACGAGCACGCGCTCGACGTCAACGTCCGGGTGATCGCGGACGCGGTCGGGCGATACGCCTGGGACACCTCCTCGCTCACCGCCGAGGTGCCCTCCGTGCCCTCCGGCCCAGGGTCCGACACCGACGGCGGCCACGACCACGACCACGGCGGCGTGACCGAGTAACACCGGCCTCACCCGAGCGGGCGTCCTCCCGGTCCCGGCGGACCGGGGGGACGCCCGTGCTGCGGCCCGGGAAGGGCGCGCGCCGGGTGTCGTGCGCCCCGGGTGCGCCGGTGCTCACGCCGGTTCAGTCGGCTGTGCCGGGTGCCGTGCGCCCGGTAGGCTTTCCGTGTGATCTTCAAGCGCATCGGAAACGGTCGACCGTACCCCGACCACGGCCGGGACAGCACCCGCCAGTGGGCGGACGTCGCCCCGCGCCCGGTCCGACTTGACCAGCTCGTCACCACCAAGGGGCAGCTCGACCTGGAGACGCTGCTGGCGGAGGACTCCACCTTCTACGGCGACCTGTTCGCGCACGTCGTGAAGTGGCAGGGGGACCTCTACCTGGAGGACGGGCTGCACCGGGCCGTACGGGCCGCGCTCCAGCAACGCCAGATCCTGCACGCCCGCGTGCTCGAACTCGACTGAACCCGGCCACTTCCCGCCCGCCCCCGTCCGGCGCCCCATAGCCCGGCCGGGCACGCCGCGCGGTGGGGCGCCCGGGCGCGCCGGGACGCCCCGCCCCGGCTCGACGACCCGGCCCGGCCCCCGCGCCGGACGCCGCCCGCGAGGGCGCCGCACCGGTACGCCGGTGTACGGGCCCGCGGCAGGCCCCCGGGCCGGTCGGCGCTCCCGCCACCGTCCCGGTGCCGGCGGTGCGGCGGGGGCGGGCGCTGGCCTGTTCTCCGTAGTGCCGTGACCCTTTCGGGGCGCCCCCGGCCCCGTACGATGTTCAGCCAGTACGCACATCCTTCGCGCGGAGATACCCTGCGGCCATGAGCATGCTGACTCCCCCCGGCATGGGCGGCGAGTACCGCATCACGGGAGACCGCTACCCCCGGATGCGGCGCCGTCGCGGCCGCCGCCGGATCGTGCTGGGCGGCCTGGCCGCGGTCACCGCGCTGGGCCTGTTGTCGTGGGGCACGCTGCAGCTCGTCGACGTCTTCGCCGGCCACACCGCGCCGGTGCGCTCCGCGCACGCCGCGGCCTGCTCGCCGCGTCCCGCGGACTCCGCCACGGAGCCGCCCGTGGCGTCCGCGTCGGCCGGGTCCGAGCGCGTCTCGCCGGTGAGCGTCGCGCGGCCCGCCGACGTCACGGTCAACGTGCTCAACGCGACCCGGCGCGCGGGCCTGGCCCAGCGCACCGCCGACGCGCTGGAGGAGCGCGGCTTCACCATCGGCGCCGTGGACAACGCCCCGCCGGAGCTGGACGGCGAGGTGTCGGCGCCGGGACTGCTCATCGGCCCGCCGGACGCCGCGGCCGACGGCGTCTTCGCCCTGCTGGGCGCGCACCTCGCCCGGGCCGAGAACCGGGTGGACGCCGCGCGCGAGGGGGCGGCCGCGGGCAGCGTGGATCTCGTACTCGGGGACGGCTTCACGGAGCTGGCCGCTCCGGCGGACGCCGCGCGCACCGTCACCGCGCTGGCCAGTCCGTCGCCGAAGCCCCGGCCGACCGGCTGCTGAGCGCGCCGCGGCCCCGGGTCAGCCCGCGGCGCCGTACATGCGGTCGCCCGCGTCCCCCAGGCCCGGCACGATGTACCCGTCCTCGTTGAGCCGCTCGTCGACGGCGGCCGTCACCACGGTCACCGGCGTCCCGGCCAGCTCCCGTTCCATCAGTTCGACGCCCTCGGGCGCGGCCAGCAGGCAGAGCGCGGTGACGTCGTCCGCGCCGCGCGCGATCAGCTCGCGGATGGCGGCGACGAGCGTGCCCCCGGTGGCCAGCATCGGGTCGAGCACGTAGACCTGCCGCCCGGAGAGCTCGTCGGGCATGCGGGTGGCGTACGTGGACGCCTGCAGCGTCTCCTCGTCGCGGATCATGCCCAGGAAGCCCACCTCGGCCGTCGGCAGCAGCCGCACCATGCCGTCGAGCATGCCGAGCCCGGCGCGCAGGATCGGCACGACCAGGGGGCGCGGCCGGGACAGCCGCACCCCGGTCGTCCCGGTGACCGGGGTGGTGATGCCGACCCGCTCGGTGCGCACGTCTCGCGTGGCCTCGTAGGCGAGCAGGGTCACCAGCTCGTCGGCGAGCCGCCGGAAGGTGGGGGAGTCGGTGCGCGCGTCGCGCAGGGTGGTGAGTTTGTGCGCCACCAGCGGGTGGTCGACGACGTGGGTCCGCATGCCCCGCACCCTACCGGCGCCGCCTCCGGTGGCATGAAACAGATGTTCCGGGGAAAGTGGGACGCACAGGCCGGAGGTGATGCACGATGCCCGAAGCGTCCCCCGCCAGGCGTTCCCCCGCCCCCTCCGGCGCCCGGAGCCCCCGGCGCCCCCCGCGCGAGGCGCGCGGCGAGCCGCCGGAGCGGCCGCGCACCTCCGAGGGGCGGGCCGCGCCGCGGCCGGGCGAGGCCGTCTTCGACCCCGAACGGCTGCGGCGGCGCGCGCTGTTCCTGCGCGAGCTGAGCGAGGCCAAGGCGCTGCGGGACCGCGTCCAGCCGCGCCGCGCCCGGGCGGCGCGCATGCGGGAGCAGATGCGGATGCGCACGTTCCGCTGGTGAAGCGTGGGGCCAGTCGGCGTGCGGGCGGTAAACACCTGCCCGACGCACGCCCGAACACTCCTCTCGGAGCTGAGGTTTCTGTCACGATTCGAAAGTGAGCGGGGCGCCGCCCCTCTTGCGACTCGGGAACGCGGAAACCAGTGGGAGAGTCACGGTGTACTTCGCCGCACTGCTCGCTCGTACCGAAGAGGGTTGGGTAGCGAGCGACACGGAACTCGACGACGTCGAAACCCTGGACGATCTCGCCGACCTCGCCCATCAGGCGGCCGTCGACGACGATACGGTCCTGATCTGCATCGAACAGGAGGGCGCCTGGTTCGGCGTCGTCCGGGTGGACGGTGAGGAGGACCCGCGGATCTTCGTCTCCAGCGCCGCCGCCGCCGCGCGCAGCGCCTACGGCGAGATCCTGCTCACCGACGAGCTGCTGGGCCGCGAGCCGGACGGCTCCGACGACCTGGACCGCCTCACCGACCTCGACGGCACCGAGGACGGCGAGCCCGAGCCGGACGGCGACGAGCCGGACGCCGGCCCGCACGCCGTGCCCGAGGGCCCGGTCGGGGACGCGGAGCTGCTGGAGGACTTCGGGATGGCCGACAAGGAGGTCCTCTCCCTGGGCGCGGAGGAGGCGCTGAGCGAGATCGCCGACGCGCTGGGCTGCACGGAGGTGCTGGAGGCGGTCCGCTAGCCCGGCGCGGACGCGGCACGGCCGGCCCCGCGGCGGCCGGGGCCGGACGGTTCCCGGGGCCGGCGCCGGGACGCCCGCGGGGGCCCGGACGGCCGCCGGGACCGCACCGCCGGGGCCGCACTGCCGGGGCCGGACGGCGGCGGTCGTGGGCGGGCGGGAGAATGGGGCCGTGTCCGCCGACCCCGTACGCGATCCCTGGCTGCCCGCGATGCGCCTCGCGCTCGCCGAGGCCGCCCGCGCCCCGCAGAGCGGCGACGTGCCCGTGGGCGCGGTGGTGCTCGGCCCGGACGGCACGGTGCTCGGCCGCGGCCGCAACGAGCGCGAGGCCGGCGGTGACCCGACCGCGCACGCCGAGGTCCTCGCCCTGCGCGCGGCCGCCCGGGCGCTCGGCGGCTGGCGGCTGGGCGGGTGCACGCTGGTCGTCACCCTGGAGCCGTGCACGATGTGCGCCGGGGCGCTCGTGCTCGCCCGCGTCGACCGCGTCGTCTACGGCGCGCGGGACGCCAAGGCGGGGGCGGCCGGTTCGCTGTGGGACGTCGTCCGCGACCGGCGTCTCAACCATCGCCCCGAGGTGGTCCCCGGAGTGCTCGCCGACGCCTGCGGCGACCTGCTGACGGCCTTCTTCCGGGGGCGTCCGGACACCGATTTCGGCGCAGCGCCGGGCATGGGCTAGGCTCTCTCCCGGTAGCGTGTCCGAGCGGCCGAAGGAGCTCGCCTCGAAAGCGAGTGAGGGGGCAACTCCTCCGTGGGTTCAAATCCCACCGCTACCGCTTCTCCTCGTCAGGGGCTCAGCCGGGTGCGGCTGGGCCCCTGACGCGTGTGCGGGCCGCGCGGCGCGCGCGGGGACCGGCGGCTGCGCGGGGGTGAGGCGCGCAGGGGGGCGGTTAGACTCTCGCGACCGCGCCCGGGGGAGTCGGCGCGCAGAGCGGGGAGGGGCGGCGTGGCCCAGGCCAAGAAGGTCTTTCTGGTGTGTCTCACGGTGTTCGTGATGTACACGATCATCAACGATCCGGAGCGGTCCGGAGAGCTGGTCAAGATGGGGTTCCAGGGCATCTCCTCCGCCGCCGGAAGCGTCGGCGACTTCATGACCGAGCTCGTCAACTGACGTTCGGCCGTTCGGTTCACCGGCCACCAACACGGAAATCCCGGGTGCTTGCACACCGGCGAGCGGAATTGTGATGCTATGACCGCTTTTGCCGGAACATGCCGGAATGAGGGACCGTGAAGGGGTGGTCAGACGGTGGCGGCGACTCAGGCCGGCGGGAGCCGCAGCGCGCGGACACGGGCGCTGACGCGGATGCTCTTCGAGGAGCTGGCCGGGCAGGAGCCGGGCACCGCCGGGCACGAGCGTGCGCGGGGCGCTCTGATCGAGGCGAACATCCCGCTCGTGCGGTACGTCGCCGCCCGCTTCCGGCACCGCAACGAGCCGATGGAGGACATCGTCCAGGTCGGCACGATCGGCCTGATCAACGCCATCGACCGCTTCGACCCGGAGCGCGGCGTGCAGTTCCCCACCTTCGCCATGCCGACCATCGTCGGCGAGATCCGGCGCTACTTCCGCGACAACGTGCGCACCGTCCACGTGCCGCGGCGGCTGCACGAGATGTGGGCGCAGGTGAGCACGGCCGGGGAGGAGCTGACCGTGCTGCACGGGCGGAACCCGACGACGGCCGAGATCGCCGAGCGCCTCGGCGTCCCCGAGGAGGAGGTGCTGGCGTGCATGGAGGCGGGCCGGGCCTACCGGGCCACGTCCCTGGAGGCGGCCCAGGAGCGCGACGACGGGCTGCCCGGGCTCATCGACCGGCTCGGCTACGAGGACCCGGCCCTCGTGGGCGTCGAGCACCGGGACCTCGTGCGGCACCTGCTGGTCCAGCTCCCCGAGCGTGAGCAGCGGATTCTGCTGCTGCGGTACTACAGCAACCTGACGCAGTCCCAGATCAGCGCGGAGCTCGGCGTCTCCCAGATGCACGTCTCCCGGCTGCTCTCGCGGAGCTTCGCCCGGCTGCGTGCCGCGAACACCATCGACGCGTAATCAATTCGAGCGACGGGCAAGTGGGTTGCGCGCAGACGGAGCAGTGCGGTTTTATCGACATGGCGCTACGTCGTGTTGCTGACTTGTGACATTCTGCAAGAACCGCGTTTGCCGTGGCCGCACCGTCGGTATGGAGCCGGAGGTGCCATCCTCGCCTGCGAGGGGGCCGCTGCGACCCGTCCGCGACCTCAAGGGGGTGGCATGTCCGTAGAACTGGGCAGCTCCAAGGTGCTCATCGAGGAGATCGGCGCCGAGGCGGAGCACGGCACGGTGCCCGAGTCCGACGTGCCGGGCGGCGAGGCCGCCGACGCGGGACTCCCACCCGACGTCACCGCGCTCGACACCCGCACGCTCTCCCGCTCGCTGTTCCTGCGCCTGGCCTCGCTCCCGCAGGACAGCCCCGAGCGGGCCTACGTGCGGGACACGCTCATCGAGCTGAACCTGCCGCTCGTGCGCTACGCCGCGGGCCGCTTCCGCAGCCGCAACGAGCCGATGGAGGACATCGTCCAGGTCGGCACGATCGGGCTGATCAAGGCCATCGACCGGTTCGACTGCGAGCGGGGCGTGGAGTTCCCCACCTTCGCGATGCCGACCGTCGTCGGCGAGATCAAGCGGTTCTTCCGCGACACCTCCTGGTCGGTGCGGGTGCCGCGCCGCCTCCAGGAGCTGCGGCTCGCGCTGACCAAGGCGAGCGACGAGCTGTCCCAGCAGCTCGACCGCTCCCCCACCGTCACGGAGCTGGCCGCCTGCCTCGGGGTGTCCGAGGAGGACGTGGTGGACGGCCTGGCCGTCGGCAACGCCTACACCGCCAGCTCGCTGGACTCCCCCGCGCTGGAGGAGGACGGCGGCGAGGGCTCGCTGGCCGACCGCCTGGGCTACGAGGACGCGGCGCTGGAGGGCGTGGAGTACCGCGAGTCGCTGAAGCCGCTGCTGGCCCGGCTGCCCTCCCGGGAGCGGCAGATCATCATGCTGCGGTTCTTCGGCAACATGACGCAGTCGCAGATCGGCGAGCGGGTCGGCATCTCGCAGATGCACGTCTCGCGCCTGCTCACCCGGACGCTGGCCCAGCTCCGCGACGGGCTGATCTCCGAGGAGTGAGCACCGCGCCGCGGCGGGCGCCCGGGGGCCTCTCCCCCACGCCGGCCCTCCGCGGCACCCGCGCCCTCGCCCGTCCTGGCGGCGGCCGGGACGGGAGCGCGCCGTCCAGGCGGCCGTGCCCAGCCGGGTGACGCCCCCGCCGCGCGCGGGACCCGGCGCGCGAGGGCCCGGCGCGCGCGACGGCCCGGCGCCGGGCGTCAAAGACGCGGCGCGCGGGAGCGGTGACG
This sequence comes from Streptomyces marinisediminis, assembly GCF_026262575.1. Classification (GTDB taxonomy): domain Bacteria; phylum Actinomycetota; class Actinomycetes; order Streptomycetales; family Streptomycetaceae; genus Streptomyces; species Streptomyces marinisediminis. Next base: position 62,247 of record NZ_JAPKFL010000020.1, on the reverse strand, counting down.
CGGGCGGGCGCGCCGAGAACGGGGGCTCCGCGCAGCACAGGCGGACGAGCGGACGAGGAGCACGGCCCAGGCAGGCGAGTGGCGCACGGAGCCAGCGCCGAGCACCACCGCGCCAACACGCACCGGCGGTCGCGCGCACCGGCGGTCGCGCGCGGAACGGCGTGCCCGGCCCGGTGGCACGCGACCCGGCGGCCCCACGGCGCAGCGGCTCCACGGCTCCGCGCGCACGGGCCGACGGCGTCACACGGCCCGGTGGGCACCATGCCCAGTGACCACCCGGAGCAGCGTGCGCGACCAGCGCCACGCGCCGCAGTGACCACGCCGCCCGCCGGAGCCGCACCGATCAGCAGTCTCCGGGGTCGACGCGCGCGGGCGCCGGCGGCACAGCAGCGCGGGCACACCCGGGCATGACCGCCGAGCGGGAGCCACCCGGCGCCACGGTCGTCCGGGTCACCGGGCTGACGCGCACAGGCAGGCGACGCGGAAGGCAGGCGACGCGGAAGGCACGGGCGACGCGGCCCGGCGGTCGCGCTCGCTCAGCCGGTGACGGCGAGCCAGGCGACGGCGACGAGGGCGACGGCGATCACGAGGGCCACGACGAGGCGGAGGTTCGGCCCCTTGGACTCGGGCCGGGCGGCGGGCTGGGGGCCGCCCTCGTCGACGAAGGCGCGGAACATCTGCGTGTTGCCGGCCGGGTCGTGGTCGCCCTGGGGACCCTGCGGCGCCTGCGGGTGGTTAGCCATAGGCGTGACCTTAGCGAACCGGCGTACCGGGCCGCACGCTTCGGAGGCCGACCGTCCGTTTTGCGCGAGCTTTAACGACTGTTTGCCACGCGTGCCCTGTTTTCGTTTGTCCGGTTCGACCGCCGGCCGTATGGTTGCTTAGAGCAACAAACTACACTGGAGGAACGTGCATGGCGGCGGCTACGGGAACGGCCGAGGCGGAGATACCCAGGGCGGCGGGCGCGGAGCAGGCGTCCGCGGGCGCGCCCGCGATGACCCACCGGGAGATCATGGAGGCGCTGTCCGGGCTGCTGCTCGGCATGTTCGTCGCCATCCTGTCCTCCACGGTGGTCTCCAACGCACTGCCGCAGATCGTCGCCGAACTCGGTGGCGGGCAGAGCGCCTACACCTGGGTCGTCACGGCCTCGCTGCTGACCATGACCGCCTCCACACCCCTGTGGGGCAAGCTCGCGGACCGCACCAGCAAGAAGATGCTCGTGCAGTGCGCCATCGTCGTCTTCGTGCTCGCCTCCGCGGGCGCCGGGCTGTCCCAGACGACCGGCCAGCTCATCGCCTTCCGCGCGGTGCAGGGCCTGGGCATGGGCGGCCTGGTCTCCCTGGCGCAGACGATCCTGGCCGCGATGGTCTCGCCCCGCGAGCGCGGCCGGTACAGCGGCTACTTCGGGGCCACCTTCGCCGTCGCCACCGTGGGCGGGCCGCTGCTCGGCGGCGTCATCACCGACACCTCGTGGCTGGGCTGGCGCTGGTGCTTCTACGTCGCCGTGCCCTTCGCCGTCATCGCCCTGGTGGTGCTGCAGAAGACGCTGAAGCTGCCCGTGGTGCGCCGCGAGGGCGTGCGCATCGACTGGCTGGGCGCCCTGCTGGTCAGCGCCGCCGTCTCGCTGCTGCTCATCTGGGTGACGCTGGCGGGCAAGGAGTACCCGTGGGCGTCCTGGCAGACGCTCGCCATGACCGGTGGCGCGGTGCTGCTCGGGCTGGCCTTCCTGCGCGTGGAGGCGACGGCGGCCGACCCGATCATCCCGCTGCGGCTCTTCCGCAACCGCACGATCACCCTCACCGCCGGCGCGTCCCTCTTCGTGGGCATCGCGATGTTCGGGGCGACGGTGTTCCTCAGCCAGTACTTCCAGCTCGCCCGCGGGCAGTCGCCGACGATGTCCGGGCTCATGACGATCCCGATGATCGCCGGCCTGTTCCTGTCGTCCACCGTCTCCGGCCTGGTCATCACCCGCACCGGGCGCTGGAAGCGCTGGCTGGTGACCGGCGCGGTGCTGGTCAGCGTCGGTCTGGGGCTGCTCGGCACGATGCGCCACGACACCGAGTACTGGCGGGTCGGCGTCTTCATGGCGCTGCTCGGGCTCGGCATCGGCATGATGATGCAGAACCTGGTGCTGGCCACGCAGAACCAGGTGTCGGTGAGCGAGCTGGGCTCCGCCAGCTCCACCATCACCTTCTTCCGCTCGCTGGGCGGCGCGGTCGGCGTCTCCGCCCTGGGCGCGGTGCTCTCGGAGCGGATCAGCGGCTACGTGCGCGACGGCATGGCGCGGGCCGGGCTCGACGCGGGCGGCTCGCTCGGCGGCTCCGGCAGCGCGATCCCGGACCTGGACGCGCTGCCCGCGCCGGTGCGGCCGGTCGTCGAGGCCGCCTACGGGCACGGGATCGGCGACATCTACCTGTTCGCGGCGCCCGTCGCGGTGGTGGCCCTGGTCCTGGTGGTGTGCATCCGCGAGGTGCCACTGAAGACCCACCACGGGGACTGACCCGACCCCCGGGCCGTCAGGGGCGGGCGGCCGAAGGGAACAGGCGCAGGGCGTTGTCGTGGCAGACGGCGCGGAGCCAGGCGGCGTCCACGGTGTCCTGCCCGAGCCGGGCGAGGACCTCCAGCGCGTGGGCGTAGCCGTAGGGGATGTTCGGGAAGTCGCTGCCGAAGAGGATGCGGTCGGCGTGGTGCGCCAGGCGCGGGCGCAGCCCGGGCGGGAACGGGCTCATGCGCTCGGAGAAGTCGGTGAACGCCATCGTCGTGTCGAGGTGGACGCCGGGGTGGGCGTCGGCCAGGTCGAGGAACTCGCGGTACTCCGGCATGCCCATGTGGGCGATGACCAGCCGCAGCCCCGGATGCCGGGCGAGGACGGCGGCGACGGGCCCGGGGCCGGTGTGCGCTCCGGGCGCCGGACCGGAGCCGGCGTGGACGACGGTGAGCACCCCGGCGTCCGCGAGCAGGCCCCAGACCGGGTCCAGCAGCGGGTCGGCCGGGTCGTAGCCGCCGACCTGGACGTGCGCCTTGCACACCCGCGCGCCCGCCGCCAGCGCCCGGGCGAGGTAGGCGGGCGCGTCCGGCTCGGGGAAGAACGTGGCGGTGTGCAGGCAGTCGGGGGTGCGGGCGGCGAACCCGGCGCTCCACTCGTTGAGCCAGGCCGCCATGCCGGGCTTGTGCGGGTAGACCATCGAGGTGAACGCGCGCACGCCGAAGCCGCGCAGCACGGCGAGCCGCCGGTCCTCGTCGAACCGGTAGGTGATCGGCCACGCGACGGCCGTCAGCGGGCCCACGGAGTCGAAGTACGCCCACACCTTGTCCAGCACGCGCCGGGGCATGAAGTGGGTGTGGACGTCGATCAGGCCGGGCAGGCCCAGCTCCCGCCAGAAGGCTCGGACGCGCCGCGCCTCGACGGCCACCTCCGGGGGCACGGGCGCCGTCCCGGGGGCCGCCCCGGGCGGCTCCTCGGAACGCGGGGGCTCCCCGGAACGCGGGGGCTCGTCGGGGGTGGCGGGGGTGGCGGACGGCGCGGGCACGCGCCGAGCCTACGGCCGTCCCCGTACGTCGAACACCCCTCGCGAGCAGGGGCTCCGCGCCGGGCCACGGGGTCGGCCCGGTGAACGCCGTGTGACCGGACGCGGACCCGCGGCCGCCCCGGCGGAGCGCCCGAGAACCGTTTCCAGCCGTTTGCCGAGCGGGCCGTGACCGGCGCGAGCCGTCCGGTTCACGCCCCCTGTGCACCAGTCCGCCCAGGCCGCACGCCAGGACCACTCGTGACTTCGCGCCACTGGTTCACCACGCAACGTTGCCGAATATGGCGGGTCGATGTGCATTCCGGGAAGGCAGTCGGCAGACTCCGGAACGCAGTCACGCACACACCAAACGTCATCACTGACGCGGAAGGAAGCACACCATGCGGATCACCGCGAAGCTGGCGGCGGGCACCCTGTTCACAGCAGCCGTGTTCGTCCCGCTCGGTGGCACTGCGGGCGCGACCCCCGCACCCACCCTCGCCCCCTCGGCCCTCGCGCTGACCGTCGCCGAGGGCGAGAGCGCCGCCACGACCACGCCGGAGCGCGCCGTCACCCTCTCCTGCGCCCCGGGCACCGGAGGCACCCACCCGAACGCCGCGGCCGCCTGCCGGGAGCTCATCGCGGCCGACGGCGACTTCGAGAACCTGCCCGGCAGCGGCGAACGGCTGTGCCCCCTGCACTACGACCCGGTCGTCGTGACCGCCGAAGGCGTGTGGAACGGCAAGCGCGTCTCCTACGAGCGCACCTTCGGCAACGCCTGCGCCAAGGGCTCCGAGGGCCGGGCCGTGTTCGCCTTCTGACCCCGCCCCGGCCGGTCCGACCGGCCGCTCCCCGAGAACGTCCCGCTCCGCCTCCCCGCGGCGGGACCGCCACCGGGGGCGGCCCGGAGACTCCCCCGCTCTCCGCGGCCGCCCCCGGTCTCCTCGTGCGGTGGCGTCAGCCGAGCAGGCCGACGCGCCAGTTGCCCGTGGCGTGGTCGTGGCCGTACAGCGGGCGGTCCGCCGTACCGCTCGTACGGAACGGGCGCCCGTGGTCGTCGACGCGCAGCGTGCCGGAGCGGCCCCGCGCCGACCAGTCCAGCTCCAGGTACCAGTCGCAGTCGCACCCCGTGGTCGTGGCCGTCACCCGCAGGACGTGCGGCTCGGTGGCCGAGACGCGGAAGGGGAACCGCTCGGCGGGCAGCGCGCGGCCCTCCCCCTCGCCGTCGTAACCGTCCCGCGGCACGGCCTGCGGGCGGGGGGCGTCCAGGTCGACGGCGAAGCGGGCGGGGGTGAGCGCGCCGCCGCAGCCGTTGGACATCGCGTAGGCGTTCCACGGCAGCGGGTCGCGGCGCTCGACGACGCGGACGTGCAGGTCCCGCAGGACGACGGTCGCGCTGTCCACCCCCTGAACGGTCACCTCCAGCAGCGTGCGGTCGCCGTGCACGGCGCCCACGTCCGCCGCCCACCGGGGCGCGTCCTGCTCCACGGGGGGCGGCGGCACGTCGGCGGGGGCGGTGCGGCCGGGGTCGATCAGGTAGCGGTGGTCGCACTGGGCGAGCCACACGTGGGACCGCGTGGTGACGGTCACGGGAGCGGCGCCGGGGTCATCGGGCGCGGGCCCGCCGGGCGCCGACCCGGCCGGGCGCGGCGTCCCCGGGGGCTCGGTGCCACCCGCCTCACCGCTCACCGCCGGGCCGTCGGCGGCTCCGGGCGCGAGCGGCCCGCCCGGCTCCGCACTACCGCCCGGCGCGGGCGTCGACACCTCCGGCGCGCCCGGTTGCGCGCGTCCCCCGCCGGAGGGGGCGGCGGACGGGCCGCCCGGGTCGCGGGTGAGGGCGAGCACGGCGGAGGTCAGCAGCAGGGCGAGCGCGAGCACGCCCGCGAGCACCACCCCGACCGACGACCGCCGCCGCACCACCCCGCGCACCTCCACCACGGCGGCCCGGACCCCCCGGCGCCACTCCGGCCCGGACTCGGGGTCCGGTCCCGGACGGAGCTCGGGCCCCGGCCCGGACTCGGGCTCCGAACCGGCCTCCGACGCGGAACCGGCCCCCGGCGCCGGCTTGGGCTGCGGGTCGGTGACGGGGTCCGGCTCGGGCGCGGGCGGGGGCGTGGGCCGCTGATCGGGCGCAGGCTCCGGGTCGGGCGCGGGCCGCCGTCCGGACGGGGCGCTGGACGCATCCCCCGAACTCCGCCCCGGCGCGGGCTCCGCACCGGGTCCGGCCTCCTGGCCGAACGCGGACCCGGGCGCGGGCGCGGGCCCGGGCTCGGACGCGGGCTGCCGCTCCGGGCCGGGTGCGGGGGCCGCGCGGTGGGCGTCGGCCAGGAGCCAGCGGCGGTGGAGCTCCGTCAGCTCGCCCGGCGTCGCGCCGCACAGTCGGGCCAGGCGTTCGGCGGGGGCGTAGTCGGCGGGGAGCGCGGCGCCGTTGCAGTAGCGGTGCAGGGTGGACGTGCTCACGTGCAGGCGCCCCGCGAGGAACCCGTAGCTGCGTCCCGAGCGCTCCTTCAGCTCGCGGAGGTACGCGGCGAAGTGCGCCGTCTGCGGATGTCGTGCGCCCATGCCTCCCCCGTCGCTCCGCCCGGCTGTTCCACCCCGCCGTTCCAGGCCCGTGACGCGTTCCCTGGTCAGCGTACTCCCCGGCGTTCCAGCGTCCCGCATGCGGCGCGGACCGTTGGCACGGCGCGGTGGCCGTGCCGAGACTCGTTGCCGTAGGACCTCGATGACCAGGAGGAACGAGATGAGACTGACGCATCGTCCACTGCGAGCCGGTGTGGTCGCGGCCGCGTCCGCCGCGGTGGCGCTGACCGTCGCGGTGCCGGGGCCCGCCCAGGCGACGGTGCGACCCGCCGAGCGCGGCTACACGCTGCTGGACGCCGCCGACCTGCCGCCCGCCCCCACCCCGTGGGCGGCCGGGCCGGTGACCGAGGGCGCCGGCGGGGAGCGGTTCTGCGTGGAGTCGCGGGTCCCGAACGCCGGATCGGTGCACCGGTCCTTCCACACCGAGCTGGACACCGGCGGCGCGCAGATCGTGCACGAGGCGGCGAGCGTGCGGGACGCGCGGGACCTGACCGCGGAGCTGCGCGAGGCGGTGGAGACCTGCGCCGAGCGGTTCGCCGAGCGGTACCCGGAGGGGAAGGTCCGCGAGCGCGACCACGGACGCGTGCACGCCCTGCAGACCGAGGTGCCGGAGTCCAGCCGCAACGTGAACATGGTCGGCGTCGCCCGGAGCGGACGCCTGGTCACCGTCGTCGAGTGGGGGCAGATGGGCACGCTCGAGGACGCGCCGGTGCGCGAGTTCCGGCGGACGCTGCGCACGGCGGTGGACAAGCTGCGCTGAGCGCCGCGCGGTGGGCCCCGGCACGGGGGTCCGGGGTCCACCGACCGTGCGGGGCGAGGCGGCGCCGCTCCCGCTCCGCCCCGCGATGGCGGGACGCGGGCGGCGGGCGGCGCGTACCGGCGGGCGCGGGTGCCGAGCGGCCCGGGGGGCGGGCGTCCGGGGTACGAGCTGCCCCCGCGCTCCGGGCGGGGGGCGCGGGCGGCGCGGGCGCTAGATGCGGCGCAGGGCCTCCGGTGTGAGGTCGGCGACGCGGGTGAGTCCGCTCAGGCCCAGCGTCAGATCGAACTCGGCGATGATGTCGGCCACCGCGTCGCGCGCGCCCGCCGCCCCGGCGAGCGCCAGCCCGTACAGGTGGGGGCGGCCGACGGTGACGGCGTCCGCGCCCAGGGCGAGCGCCTTGAACACGTCGGCTCCGCCGCGCACGCCGCTGTCCAGCAGCAGGGTGGCCCGCCCGGCGACCACGGGCGCGATGTCGGCGAGGGCGTCCAGCGCCGCGACGGCGCCGTCCACCTGCCGCCCGCCGTGGTTGGACACGACGATGCCGTCCACCCCGGCGTCCAGGGCGCGGCGCGCGTCGTCGGGGTGGAGGACGCCCTTGAGCAGCACCGGAAGGTCGGTGCGCTCCCGCAGGGTGGCCAGGTCCGCCCAGCTCAGCGAGGGGCGGGAGTAGACGTCCAGGAACGTCTCGACGGCGGCGCGCGGTTCGGGTGAGCGCAGGTTGGCGGCCAGGGTGCCGGGGAAGCGCCGGCTCATCGCCAGCAGGGTGCGCAGGGCGCCGAGCGTCACGCCGGGGGCGTCCGGGCGGGCGCCGCCACCCCCGGCGCGGGCGGCGGCGATCCGCTCGCGCACCAGGGCGCGGAAGCGGGGGTCGGAGGTGTACTGCGCGATGCCCTGGCCGCGGGCGAAGGGCAGCGAGCCGAGGTTGAGGTCCATCGGACGCCAGCCGAGCATGGTGGTGTCGAGGGTGACGACGACGGCGTCCGCCCCGATGTCCCGCGCGCGCCGCAGCAGGCTGTCCACGAGTGCGTCGTCCGAGCTCCAGTAGAGCTGGAACCAGCGCGGCGCCCGCCCCATCGCCGCCGCCGACTCCTCCATCGGGGCGCAGCCCTGGTTGGAGAGGACGTACGGCACCCCCAGCTCGGCCGCGGCCCGGGCGACGGCCACGTCGGCCCGCGGGTGCACGAGTTCGGCCGCGCCGACGGGGGCGAACAGCACGGGTGCGGGAACGCGGCGGCCGAACAGCTCGACGGACAGGTCGCGGTGGGAGACGTCGCGCAGCACGCGGGGGACGATCGCCCAGCGGTCGAACGCCGCCCGGTTGGCGCGCGTCGTCGCGCCGGACCCGGCGCCCCCGGCCACGTAGGCCCACGCGCGGGCCGACATGGCGCGGCGGGCGCGGCGTTCGAGGGTGGCGAAGTCCGTCGGCACGGTCGGCTTCCGGCCGAGCGCGCCCGCCCGGTAGTGGGTGTTCTGCCGGGCGCGGCCGAAGCCGCCGGGCGGTGACGTCTCAGGCATGGCCGCACGGTACGGCCGCCGCGTGCCACAGTGAACTGTGACCGAACCCAAACCTGCCGGGATCATCCTGGGCGGCGTCCCCGTCGCGCGGCACCTGACCGCCCACGCGCACGACCTCGCCCTGCGCGTGGTGGAGGAGCTGGCCGGGCAGCTCGCCGCGTACGCCGCCCTGCCGGACGAGCAGTTGCGCACCGACATCGTGCGGGTGGCGCACCGGAGCATCCGCTCCTTCGCGCGGGCGCTGGACAGCGGCCGGCTGCCGGACGCGGAGCGGCTGGCGGCCATCGAGGAGTCCGCCGCCCGGCGGGCCGAGGAGGGGCTGCGGCTCGGCGCCGTCGTCAGCGCCTACCACCTGGGCGCCCGGGTGTGCGCGGACGAGCTCGCGGCGCTGGCCCGCCCCGCCGACCTGCCCGCCGTCCTCCAGCTCAACCGGCTGCTCCTGGACTACCTCGGACGGGTGACGGCGGCCGGCGTCGACGGCTACTTCCAGGAGCGCCAGGCCGCCTTCGGCGAGGAGCACTCCGCGCGGCGGGCCCTGCTGGACGCGCTGCTGGACGGCGCGTCCGCCCCGGACGCCGCCGGGCGCGCCGGCATCCGGCTGCCGCCCTGCTACCTGGTGCTGAGCCTGGCCGTGGGGCCGCACCCGGACGAGCGCACCCCCGGGGTGGACCCGGTGATCGCCGGGCGGCGCAAGCTGCGGCGGCTGCGGGTGGAGCTGGAGCGGCACGTGCGCGGGGTGACGCTCTCGGCGCTCACCGCGGACGGCGGGCCCGCCCTGCTGCCCGCCGAGTCCGCGCCCGGGGCGGTGCGCGCGGCCACCTGGGAGTGGCTGGCCGGGGTGCTCGCGCACCTGACGCGGGTCGCGGGCGCCGAGGTGACCGCGGGCGTCGTCGCCGCCGCGCCGGACGGGGTGCCCGGCGCGGTGCGGCTGGCCGAGGAGGTGCGCACGGTGGCCGCCGCGGCCGGACGGCCGCCCGGGCTGTACCGGCTGGCGGACGTGCTGCTGGAGTACCAGCTCACCCGGCCGGGGCCCGCGCGGGACGAGCTGGCCGGGCTGCTCGCGCCGCTGGGCGCGAAGCCGGAGCTGCTGGCGACCCTGCGGGCGTACCTGGCGCACGGCATGGACCGGCGCGGCACGGCGCGGGCGCTGAGCGTGCACCCGAACACGCTGGACTACCGGCTGCGCCGGGTCACCGCCTTCACCGGGCTCGACGCCACGCGCCCCGCGGACGCGGCCCGCGTCCAGGCCGCGCTGACCGCCTACGACGCGGCCCGCCCCTGAGCCGCCGCCGCACCCGGCGCCCCGGTGCGGCGCGCACGCATCGCCGGGCGCGGGCGTGCCCGGGGCGGGGGTGGCGGAGGGCCGTGCGGCGGCGCCGTACGCGCGCGGACTCACGCGCGGGACGACGGGACGGACGGTTCCGCCGCACGGCTTGTGACGCGTCACCAACCACGGCGTCGGAACTTTGGCACCGGCCCAGCGCCGGGCACCGCTCGCCGCGCCATCCTGGACACAGCCTGTGTTACCCCCGGGTAACAGCCGCCGCGTCCCGAGGAGCCGACGCCATGCACCGTAGCCACCGCGCCCGCAGCAGCCGGGCGGACCGCAGGAGACGCGCCGCCGTCGGGGCGGTGTCCGTCGCGCTGCTGGCCGGCGCGGCCCTCGGCGGCGCCCCGGCGGCGCACGCCGCGCCCACCGCCGTCACCGCCCCGCCCACCGCCGTCACCGCGTCGGCGGAGCTGCCCACCGAGGTCCGGTTCGTCGACATCCCCGGCCACCAGGGCGTGCGGCTGGCGGCCAACGTCGTCGCCCCGGCCGGCACCGGCCGCGCGCACCCCGTGCTGGTGTTCCCCACGAGCTGGGCCATGCCGCAGGTGGAGTACGTCGCACAGGCCCGCAAGCTCGCGGCGCGCGGCTACGTCGTCGTCTCCTACAACGTGCGCGGCTTCTGGCAGTCCGGCGGCGAGATCGAGGTCGCCGGGCCCGCGGACATCGCCGACGCCTCCCGGGTCATCGACTGGGCGCTCGCCCACACCGCCGCCGACCCCGAGCGCGTGGGCATGGGCGGCGTCTCCTACGGCGCGGGCATCAGCCTGCTGACGGCCGCCGCCGACCCGCGCGTGCGCGCGGTGGCCGCGATGAGCGGCTGGGCCGACCTGGTGGAGTCGCTGTACTCGGGGCAGACCCAGCACACGCAGGCCACCGCGTTCCTCACCGGCGCCGGCTACCTCACCGGCCGCCCGAGCGAGCGGACCGCGACGATGATGAAGCGCATGCTCAGCGGGAAGCTCGACGGCCTGGACGACGTCATCGCCTGGGCCGAGCAGCGCTCCGCCACCCACCAGGTGGACCGCATCAACGCCAACGGCACCGCCGTCTACCTCGCCAACGCCTGGGGCGACTCCTTCTTCGCGCCCAACCAGTACGCCGACTTCTACGAGGAGCTGACCGGCCCCAAGCGGCTGGAGCTCCGCCCCGGCGACCACGCCAGCGCGGAGGCCACCGGCCTGCTCGGCCTGCCCAACGACGTGTGGACCGGCACCCAGCGCTGGTTCGACCACCACCTGGGAGGCGTCCGGAACGGCATCGACACCGAGCGGCCCGTGCGGCTCAAGCCGCGGAGCGGAGCACCGTACGAGTCCTACGCGAGCTGGTCGCAGGCCACGGCGCGCACCGAGCGGATCGCCTTCGCCGACCGCGAGCGCATCCTGTCGAACGGGGGCTCGGGCGCCAACGCGGGCGTGTCCTTCCTGTCGAACATCTTCGACCAGTTCACCCGGGAGGCCCCGAAGGCGGCCATCCCGCTGCTGCCCGGCCACCGCGCCGCCACCTGGCAGACCGGGCGCCACGACACCGAGCGGCGGGTGCGCGGCGCCGCCACCGTCCGCACCACGGTGACCAGCTCCCACCCCAGCGGCACGGCCGTCGCCTACCTCTACGACGTCGGCCCCCTCGGCGTCGGCGAACTGATCACGCACGCGCCGGCCACGTTCCACGACGCGGTGCCGGGGAAGCCCTTCGCCCTCGACGTCGAGCTGTTCGCCACCGCCTACGACGTGCCCGCCGGGCACCGCCTGGCACTCGTCATCGACGGCGTGGACACCCTCTACACCGACCACAACAGCTTCGCGCAGTCCCTGACGTTCACGGACACGGAGCTGACCGTGCCGCTCGGCTGACCGCCCGGCGGCCGCCGCGGTGACGGGCTCCGTCCGGTGCGGGGCGGGGCCCGTCTCCGCGGGGGCGCGTGCCCCGGCACGGACCGTGCCCCCCGCGAGGCCCGTGCGGCGCGTTCCGCGCGGGCCGTCCGGCTAGCCGCCGCGCGGCGCGTACATGATCACCGCCATGCCGACGAGGCAGAGCAGCGCGCCCGCGACGTCGAACCGGTCCGGGCGGTAGCCGTCCGCGACCATGCCCCAGGCGAGGGACCCGGCGACGAAGACCCCGCCGTAGGCCGCCAGCACCCGGCCGAAGTTCGCGTCGTGCTGGAAGGTGGCGACGACGCCGTACAGCCCCAGCGCGATCGCCCCCGCGCCGACCCAGACCCAGCCCCGGTGCTCGCGCAGCCCCTGCCACACCAGCCAGGCGCCGCCGATCTCGCACAGGGCGGCCAGCACGAACAGCGCGACGGAACGGGCGACGACCACGCGGTGCACTCCCTCGACCTCGGACGACCTCGGACGACATCAGACGGCCCCGGACGACCCCGGATGGCCCCGGACGCGACGAACGCCCCCACCCTCTCACCCGGCGTACCCGGGGCAGACCTCGGCCGCCCCGGGTACGCCCCTCCGCGTCCCGGAGCAGCCCGGACGGCGAGGCCACCGGGCGGGGGCCACCGGGCGGGGGCCACTGGGCGGGTGCCACCGGGCGGGGGCACCGGGAGGCCGCGACCGCGGGGCGGCGGGCGCGGCGCGTTCCGGGGTCGGTCGTGGACCGGTCAGCGGCGTCCCGCCGCCGCGCGCCGCGGGCGCGGCGCGCCGTCAGCCCTCCTCGCCCTCGTCCCCGCCCTCGTCGTCGCCTTCGTCGTCGCCCTCGAAGGCGTCCCCGATCTCGTCGACGACCTCGGCGGCGACCATGCCGCCGACGACGCCGACCGCGAGCCCGGCCGCGCCCGCCGCGACGGCCGCGCCCACGCCGGAGCCGGAGCCGTGGTGGCCCGCGTGGTGGTGCCCGTCCTTGCCCGGGTGGGCCCCGTAGGGGTGGCCGTGGTCCGTGCCGGACGCGGCGTAGGCGGCACGGGCGTCGACGAGCGCGCGCAGCCAGGCGTCGACCTCGGCCACCCAGTCCCGGTCCGCCACCCCCTCGTGCGGGACGACGTGGCGGTTGAGCGCGTCGCCGCCCCCGAAGGCGCCGAACGGGCCCGCACCGCGCTTGTCGGCCTCCAGGACGACCTCCACCCCGGCCGGCGAGGCCAGGAACGTCACCTCCAGCTCGTGCAGCGCGTGCGCGTACTGCGGCGCCGGGGTCAGCTCGATCTCCTGGTAGAAGGGCAACTGCTGCCCGGTGCCGTGGATGTGCCCCAGTTCCACGTCGGCCGAGGCGAAGCCGAAGCCGAGCTGCCCCAGCGCTTCGAGCACCGCCTCCTGGGCCGGCGTCGGCGTCACGGCCAGCGCGTCCAGGTCGCCCTTGTCCCGGGCACCGGCGACCGCCAGCTCCGTGCGCACCCCGAGGACCACGCCGAGGTGCTGACCGTGCAGCTCCGTCAGCGGCGTCTCCCACGGCAGGGTGACGGCGAAGGGAACGGCGTGCTCGGTGCCCGCCGCGAGCCGGAAGCCGCCGCCCACGGTGAAGCGGCCGAAGGAGACCGTCCCCTCCGCCTCCCCCTCCTCGTGCTCCGCCTCGACCCGCGCGACGAGGTCGAGCGTGACCTGCTCGACCTCGTAGTCCGCGTCGCCCCCCTTGAGGCGCACCTCACCGCGCAGCGTGCCGCCGGGCACGGCCGACCCGTCCAGCACCGTGTCCACCGTGGGCGCGCCCACCCCGAGCGCCCCGAGCAGTCGTTTGAACACCATGGGAACCGTTCGCTCCTTCGTCTTCCCACCACCGCGCCGCACACGGCGCGCTACGCCCCCTGACGTTACGTGCACACCGGCTTTCCTGCCCACACCCCCCTGGGTCAGCCGAGGTCGGCGAGCTTGCCCTCCAGGACCGCGCGCTCGCGGTCGTTGCCGCACAGCCGCGCCGCGCGCTCCAGCTCGGCGCGCGCCTCGTCGGCGCGGCCCAGCCGGACGAGCAACTCCCCGCGGACCGTGGGCAGCAGGTGCGAGCGCGGCAGGGCTCCGGCGGCCACCAGCCCGTCCACGATGCGCAGCGCCACGGCCGGCCCCCGTGCCATGCAGACGGCCACCGCCCGGTTGAGGTCGACCACGGGCGAGGGCGCGAGCCGGCCGAGCGCCTCGTAGAGCAGCACGACACGCTCCCAGTCGGTCGCGTCGGCCGAGGGGGCCAGGGCGTGGCACTCCGCGATGGCCGCCTGGAGCCCGTAGACGCCCAGGCCCCGGCCCGCGCCCTGCGCGCGGGCCAGCGCGGCGCGTCCCCGGCGGATCGCGGCGCGGTCCCAGCGGCCGCGGTCCTGATCCTCCAGGAGCACCGGCCGCCCGTCCGGCCCGGTGCGGGCGGGGAAGCGCGCGGCGGTCAGTTCCAGCAGGGCCAGCAGGCCGTGCACCTCCGGCTCGCCGGGCGCCAGCCGGGCGAGCACCCGGGCCAGCCGCTGGGCCTCGCCCGCCAGGTCGAGCCGGATCAGCTCGCCGCCGGAGCTGGCCGAGGACCCCTCGGTGAAGACCAGGTACACCACGCTGAGCACCGAGCCCAGCCGCTCGGCCCGCTCGTCGGCCGGTGGCACCGCGAACGGCACCCGGGCCGCGGCGAGCGTCTTCTTCGCCCGCGTGACGCGGGCCTGGACGGTGGCGGTGGGGATGAGGAACGCCTTGGCGATCTCGTCGCTCGTCAGGCCGCCGACCACCCGCAGGGTCAGCGCCACCCGCGCCTCGCGCGACAGCACGGGGTGGCACGAGACGAACATCAGCGCCAGCACGTCGTCGTCGACCCGGTCCGGGTCCCACAGCACGTCCTCGGCGCCCCCGTCCCGGGCGCCCGGCGGGCCGCCCGAGGCCACGCCTCCCTCGTCCAGCCCGTGGGCGAGGGAGGCGTACCGCTCGGCGAGGGCGGAGCGCCGGCGGAACGCGTCGATCGCGCGCCGCCGGCCGACGGTGAGCAGCCAGCCCGTCCGGTCGCGCGGCACCCCGTCGCGCGGCCAGGCCACCAGCGCCTCGGCCAGCGCCTCCTGCGCGCAGTCCTCGGCCAGCGCGAAGTCGCCGGTGTACCGCGCGAGCGCGCCGACGATGCGCGCGGACTCGATCCGCCACACGGCGGCCACGGCCTCCCGGCCGCTGTACTCACCCATCTCCGACCGCTCCGCTCAGAGCTGGCCCGTGGCCTCGCGCCACGCCCGCTCCTTCTTGATCCACTCGTTGTCCTGCGGGAACTCGTCGATCGTGGTGACCCGCCGGATCTCGGTCTTGAACCCCGGCCCGGTCATCGGCGCCCGCTTGGCCCACTCCACGGCCTCCTCCTTGGAGGCCACGTTGATGATGTAGAAGCCGCCGAACAGCTCCTTGGTCTCGCCGTACGGGCCGTCGGTGACCACGGGCGGCTCGGCGGAGTGGTCGACGACCACGCCCTCCCCGGCGTCGTCGAGCCCCTCGGCGGCCAGCAGCACCCCGGCCCGGATCATCTCCTCGTTGTACCTGCCGACGGTCTCCAGCAGCTGGTCGAAGTCGAGGTCCGCCATCCCGGCGTAGGCCTCGTCGGTGGCGCGCCAGATCAGCATGTACTTCATGGTTCTCCCTCTCCCGGGCTCTCCACGGGCCCTCGTGTGGACCCTCTCACCCCAAGGTCGAACGCCCACGCCCCCGATCGACACGCCACCGAAATTTTTCCCCACCTCGTCCCCCACCTCGTCCCCCGCCCCCGCCCCACCGCCGGGCCCGGACGCCGGGCGGAGCGCCGGGTCCGGCCGCCGCCCGGAACCGTCCGCGCCCGTACCGGCGTTCCCGTACCGGAGACCGGTGATCACGACCACCTCGCCGTGACGGCGCCGCCGGAGCCGTCCGGCGTCCACATCAGCGTCACCCAGAAGTACCAGGAGGTGAGGGGGCTGGCCCAGACGGTCGACAGGATCGAGCACAAGCTCGACGGACTCCTCGACGAGACCCGGGATATCCGGGGCGACGTGCAGGGTCACGAAACGCGTATCCGGGCGCTGGAGCGGTCGAGGTGGCCGCTGGCGTCGATCGCCGCGCTCACCGGCGTGGCCGCCCTGGTCATCGCCCTCCTGGAGATCAGTCGCTGACCCACCGCGCCCCCGCTGGCCTCGGCCAGCGGGGGCGCTTCGTCATGTCCGGACATCGACCTGATGCCGTCTTGACGGCGCTGACCCACAGGGCGAAGGTGCGCAAGGAAACGCAACTCCCTCGACGCCGGAGGCTGCCATGCCACTACGGTTCATCGCGAAGGACCCGGAGACAGACACGGGTCAAAGTCCCACCGTGTGGGTGGACGAGAAAAACTTCGATCTCGTCTTCCAAGGCTGGAAGATCGACGAGGCCACCGAGAAGGAGTGCCTGCAGGTGGGTGTGATCCCGGATCACGAAGCGGTCGTTCGTATCCCCGCCCGCATGGTGTCGATCATCAGGGAGGCTTGCGATGCCGCCGAGCGTGCTCAGCTTTGACGAACTGCTGGACTCAGCCGAGCGGTCGGCGGTTCACCTGGAGATGCGTGACGTCTACGCGGTCTCGCACGAGAACGAGCACTTCCGCATGTGGAAGGAAACCGGCGTCCGGCCGACCGACCCGGACTCGCCGTACTGGAAAGCGTGGACGACCCTGATCCGGCGCACCGTCGCACGCGGTGTTCAAGTGCGCCGAGCACGGATCGTCTCCGAGCCGGTGTCTGAGTATGTCCGGTACGGGTACGCCGGGGCGCCCGTCAACTTGGCCGCAGGCGAACAGGTGCGGTGGCTGCCCCGGCGGCGGGCATCCGACATCGCCCTGCCAGGCAACGACTTCTGGCTGATCGACGACCGTCTGATCAGGTGGAACCACTTCACCGGCGACGGTGCCTCCGCTGGTGGCGAGATGTGCGACGACCCTGCCGTCGCAAACCTCTGCGCCACAGCGTTCGAGTCCGTGTGGGCCCGCGCGGTCCCCCACAGCGAGTTCACCGTCTGATCCGCCCAGCATGTCGCTCTCGCCGTCGTCCAGCGTCCAGGAGGCCCGTAAGGCAGTCGCCCAGCGGCTGCGGGAGGCCCGCCTGGACGCTGGACTGACCGGCCGCCAGATCGCCGAGCGCTGCGGGTGGCACCCGGCGAAGACCTCCCGCATCGAGTCCGCCAAGGCCGTCCCCTCGGACGCCGACATCCGCGCCTGGTGCGCAGCCTGCGGCTGCGAGGAGCGGGTCGAGGACTTCATCGCCGCCTCGCGCACGGCCGACTCGATGTACGTCGAGTGGAAGCAACTGCACCGCACGGGCATGAGGAAGGCCCAGCAGGACTTCGTACCCCTCTTCGAACGTACCCGCCAGTTCCGGGTCTACTGCTCCACCGTCATGTCCGGGCTTGTCCAGACCCATGAGTACGCCGCGTCCCTGCTGTCGATGATCAGCCGCTTCCAGGGCACCCCCGACGACTCGGAAGGGGCCGCCGCCGCCCGCGTCGCCCGTTCGCACGTCATCCGGGAAGGAGATCACCGCTTCGCCCTGTTGTTCGAGGAGGACATCTTGTACCGGCTGCACGGCGACTCGGAAGTGATGGCCGGGCAACTGGGCTACCTCTTGGCGGTGATGGCGCTGCCATCGGTGTCCCTCGGCGTGATCCCGAGGGGTGCCCCGCGCACCATGTGGACGCTGGAGACGTTCACGATGTTCGACGAGGCGCGCGTGCACGTGGAGCTGCTGACGGCGAAGGTGACCGTGACCCAGCCCGGCGAGATCGCCACCTACCAGCGGGCCTTCGGGCGGATGGCCGAGATGGCTGTCTACGGAGCGCCAGCGAGGCGGCTGATCACCCAGGCCCTCGACGCCTTGGGCTGACGAGTCGCAACTTTTCGCAACTTCGTAGCCGCTCCTCAGCCACCCTCCCTACGTTCGGTGCACACGCCACTACGGACGCCCGGAGGTTGCCGTGCTCAACCCCACCCCCACCGACTACCCGCCCCCCGCCCGGGCGCTCTTGCGCTGCTGCCGATGCGGCGATCTGACCCAGGACGGGACCCCGGTCGACGCGCCGAAGGCCGGGGAGGGCGCACCGCAGCCCGCCGTTGCCTGCCCCGCCTGCTCGCGGCCAGGCGAGGGTGAGCGATGAGGACAACGCCCCCGCGGTGCCCCGACTGCGGCGAGCTGCGCGGCGACGTGCGCCCCGTCGCGTTCATCGAATCCGGCTCCGGCCCGGGCTGGACCCGGTACGCCTGCCGGCGGTGCGTCCCCCGCACCCCGCTCGACTCGGAACCCGTCGACAGAATTGACGGAACACCGCTCCAGGCCCGTTCCGTCAATTCTGTCGACACCGTTCCCCTGCGCGGCCCCGAGTCCCCGCCGCCCGCACCCTGCCCGTTCCCCTGCCGCATCTGCCGCGAGAAGGGCCGTCAGTGACCCGGCGTCTCGTTATCGCGCCGCACGTGCGGGTACCGCGCGCTCCGAGAGAGGGACACCCTGTCCCTCTGTGCCATGCCGACCTCCCGCCCCGGGCCGCCCGGGTACGCCCCTACGTGTTCCTGCCGTACTCGGTCTGGAAGCGCCCGCCCGGCGGCCCCTACGCGGCCCGGCGGGGTTCGTAGACTGGCGTGCCGCCGACGGAAGGAACACCATGCGACCCCAGCGCTTCGAGTCACTGGCCCTGGACCTGGCGAAGAACGACCCCAAGGTCGGCGCCGCCACGACGCTGAAGGACGCCGGGGAGAGCCGGTACCCCTACGGGCTGGCCGTCACGGCGGACGGCCGCGACATGCGGTTCCAGTTCATCGCGCAGTCCCGAGACGGGGACAAGTTCGACGAGCCGGAGCGCGTCACCGAGGCCCAGCAGCCCTTCAACACCGACGCGGTACCGACGGGCGGCCTGCCCGAAGAGCGTTTCCTGGCCGACCTGGTCGCCCGCTCCGGCTCCCGCGAGCTCGTCGACATCGTCATCTGGTCCCCTCGGAAGACCAACCGGGAGGGCAACCACGGGGTCACCTTCTTCTTCGCCGACACGGCGAGGATCTACGCCCGCGTCATCCGCTGATCCGCCCGCGGGCGGGCGTAGCGCACCACCGAGCACGGACCTGCACCACCACCCACCGAGGAGGTCGTCATGTCTGACCAGTCCGGTTGCGGCGCATGCGGGGCCCGGGTGAGCGTCCCGCCCGGCACCCCCTGCCCGCCCCACCAGCCAGCCGGCGATCGGGCCATGTGCCCCGGCGCCGGTCAGCCCACCCAGTAACGCGACTCTCCGGCCCCCGCTCAGCTCCGGCTGAGCGGGGGCCTCGTCATGCATGATCGCCACCACTCGGCCGAGCAATGGCCCACTGGGCGGCCCAGGAACGACGAAAGCCCCGGCTCAGGCGCTTCTGAGCTGGGGCTTGTCGGTAGGCCGTGTGGGACTCGAACCCACAACCAATGGATTAAAAGTCCACTGCTCTGCCAATTGAGCTAACGGCCCGGGCTGTGCTGGATCGAGCATAGCGGGGCGGGGCGCTGGGGGCCGAGTGGGTATCAGGCGGCGCGTGGTGCCCGCAGGCCCGGGTGGGCCTGCGGGCGGCGGCGGTCAGCCGTTGTGCTTCCAGCGCGGCTTGTCGGTGCGGCGGCCGTAGGCGCGGTTGCCGGCGGCGGGGGCGCCGCGGTGGTCCTCGCGACGGCCGTACGGGCGGCGGTCGTCGGAGCGGCGGTCGCGGTTGAACGGGCGGTCGCGGTCGCGGTCCCGGTCGCGGTTGAACGGGCGGTCGTCGCGGCGGAAGCCCCGGTCCGCGTGGTCGTCGCGGCGGCCGTACGGACGGCGGTCGTCGGAGCGGCGGTCACGGTTGAACGGACGGTCGTCGCGGCGGTCGTCCCGGCGGGGGGAGCGGTCGTCGCGGCGGAAGGGGCGGTCGCCACGGTCCCGGTCGCGGTTGAACGGGCGGTCGCGGCGGTCGTCGCGGCGCTGGGGGCCGCCCTCGCGCTTGCGGTCCTCGCGGGACTGCTGCGCCGCCTTGCGCTCGCGCTCCCGCTCGGCGACGCGGGCAGCCGCGATCTTGGCGGCGCGCTCGGCCTCCTCGACGGCGACCCGGTCCATGTCGGCGCCGAGCTGGGCGACGGCCTCGTCGGCGTCGGCGCCGCGGTCACGGGCGGCGCGGGCGGTCAGCCGTGCGGCCTCCTCGCGCAGCTCCTTCGCCCGGCTCCTGGCGTCCTCCAGCTTGCTGGCCAGCTTGGCGACGTCGCGCTCGGCCTGGCGGGCGGAGTTGGCGGCGGCCTCGGCCTGCACCTCGCTCAGCGAGCGGGCGCCGGTGATGGCGGCGACCTCGTCGTCGAACACGTCGCCGCGGCCGATGAGGTGGCGGGACGCGTCCACGCCGGCGTCCTCCATCAGCCGGAACGTCTGCCGCCGCTGGTGCGGGAGGGCCAGCGAGACGACGGTGCCGGACTGGCCCGCGCGGGCGGTACGCCCGGAGCGGTGCAGGTAGTCCTTGTGGTCGCCGGCCGGGTCGACGTTGAGGACGAGGTCGATGCCGTCGACGTGGATGCCGCGCGCGGCGACGTCCGTGGCGACGAGCACGTTGACGTGGCCCTCCTTGAAGTCGGCGAGCGTGCGGGTGCGGGCGCCCTGGGTCATGCCGCCGTGCAGGGCGTCGGCGCGCACGCCGGACTCGCGGAGCTGCTCGGCGACGCGGTCGGCGCCCATCTGGGTGCGGACGAAGGCGATGGTGCGGCCCTTGCGCGCGGCGATGGCCGCGGTGACGGGCGCCTTGTCCTGCGGCTTCACGATGAGGATGTGGTGCGTCATCGTCGTCACCGCGCCCTGCGCCGCGTCGACCTCGTGGCTGACCGGGTCGACGAGGTAGCGCTTGACCAGGGAGTCGATCTCGCGCTCCAGCGTGGCCGAGAACAGCATGCGCTGGCCGCCCTCGGGCACCATGTCGAGCAGTTCGGTGACTTCGGGCAGGAAGCCGAGGTCGGCCATCTGGTCCGCTTCGTCCAGGACGGCGACCCGCACGTCGGCGAGCGTGCACGCGCCGCGGTTGATCAGGTCGCGCAGGCGGCCCGGGGTGGCCACGAGAACGTCCACACCGCGCTCCAGGGCGCCGATCTGGTTGCCCATGGACGTACCGCCGCACACCACCTTCAGCTTCAGGCCGAGCACGTCGCCGTAGGGCTGGAGGGCGTCGGAGACCTGCATGGCCAGCTCGCGCGTCGGGGTGAGGATCACCGCGCGCGGACGGTTCCGGGCGGTGCGCCCGCCGGCGAGACGGGCGAGCGTGGGCAGGCCGAAGCTGAGCGTCTTGCCGGAGCCGGTGCGGCCCCGGCCGAGGATGTCCTTGCCCTCCAGCGCGTCCGGGATGGTCGCGGCCTGGATGGGGAAGGGCGCGACGACGCCGTTCTGCGCGAGCTTGCGGACGACGGGCTCGGGGAGGCCGAGGGTGGTGAACGTGACCTCGGGCTCGGCCTCTTCGGCGTCGGCGTCGGCGGTGGTGTCCGCACCGGCCGCACCGGCCGCACCGGCCGCACCGGCCGCGTCGGGCGCCTCGGCACTGTCGGCCGCCGCGGTCGCGTCGGCGGCCGGTGCCGGTGCCGGGACAGTGATGTCGGGGTCGGCGTCCGCCCGCTCGCCTACGGGGGCGTCGAGGGTACGCTCGATCTCCTCCACGACGGCGGAGGCGTTTTCGGGCGTGGAAACAGACATGCTGATGCGAACCTTCCGGAGTTCATCGGCACGCGCCACAAACTTCCGTGATTCGCACACGACCGCCTCGTGCGGTCAAGCCCACGGCTAAGCAACGGAACGCGCCACACGGCGCGCTTCGGTTTCGGCGCCGGGCAAATGGGATCAAACGATCTACCACCATACGCACCCGCCACCCTTTCGTGCAAACGCGTCCGGTCGGGGGACGACGGCGGCCGCCCGCCGGGCCGGGGCGAGGCTCACCCGCCCTCCCCACCGCCCGGCTCGTCGGAGGCTTCCGGGGTCTCGCCGGGGCTCTGCGGCGGTTGCGGGGTGGGGGTGGGCGTCGACGGTGGCGGGGCGGACGGGGGCCGGGTGGGGCCCGGCTCCTCGACCGGCGGGCCGGGGTCCCGCGGCCCCTCGCCGCCCTCGTCCGGGGGCGCGTCGCCGGGGTCGTCGGCCCCGGGGCGGGAGGGGTGGACGCCGGGGCCCTCGTCCCGGCCCGGGGCGCCGGCGCCGCGGGGCCCCTCCCCCGCCTCCCCGGGGTCCTCCGCGCGCCCGCCGTCCGCCGTACCGGAGGCGCCGGGCTCGGGCGCGGGGGTGGCACCGGGTTCCTCCGCCCGGGCCCCGGGCGCCGAGGGGCCGGGGGCGCCGGGCGCACCGGGTACCTGCCCGCCGTCCACCACGCCGGGCTCGTCCGGGACCGAGGAGTGGCCCACCGGCGCCGTGCCGGGGCTCTCGTCGGCGCCGACGGTGACGCAGCCGGTGACGCCCAGGACGGCCAACGCGGCGGCGAGCCCGGCACCGACGGCCCGGGCGGCCCCCCGCGCGGCGTTCCGGGAAGCGGCACCCCGGGCAGGGGCGGCGACCCGGACAGCGGGACGGGGGCCGGTGGCACGGGGGGCGGCGGGACGGGGGCCGGCGGGGCGGGGGGCGGCGGGTTCGGGGGCGGAGCACACGGTCGGGCACCTCTCGGCGGGGGCGGCGGCCGCGTGGGCCGGAACGGGACGGGCCCCCTGCCCAACTGCGCACGCGGCGTCCAGGACACGCGCCCGCGGAGGACGCCGCCCGCGCTCAGCCCGCCAGGCCGCGCGCGGCGGCGAACCCGGCGTACAGCGCGGCGAGTCCGGCCACCAGCGTGCCGCCGGTGTTGGCCAGCGCGGCCGGCGCACGGCCGCGCTCGACCAGGCGCAGGCTCTCGTAGGAGAAGGTGGAGTACGTGGTCAGCGCGCCGCACAGGCCGGTGCCGAGGAGCGCGTCGGCCGACGGGCCCAGCGCCCCGCCGCGCACGGCCCCCGCGACCACGCCGAGCAGCAGGCACCCGACCGCGTTGACGGTGAACGTGCCCCACGGGAACACCGAGTCGTGCCGGGCCTGCACCGCGCGGTCCGCCAGGTAGCGCAGCGGCGCGCCCACCGCGGCCCCGAGCGCCACCAGCAGCCAGGTCACCGGCGCGCCCCCGGAGCCCGCCCCGCCCCCGGACTGCGCCCCGCCCCCGGCGCCCGTCCGGCCGCCAGCGCCCGTCGGGTGGCCGCCGCGCCCGCCCACACGGCGCCGAGCGCGCCCAGCAGCGTCCCGCCGAGGTAGGCCGCGGCGGCGCCGACCGCGCCGTCCGCCACCAGCGTCAGGCCGTCCCAGGCGTACGCCGAGAAGCTCGTGAAGCCGCCCAGCAGGCCGACGCCGAGGAGGGGCCGGGTCAGCGCGGGCGCCCCGCGCGCGTCGAGTACGGCCATCAGCACGCCGATGAGCGCGCACCCCGCGAGGTTGACCAGCAGCATGGCCCAGGGGAAGCCCCCGCCGGGGGGCCACAGCCGGGTGAGGCCGTACCGGGCCAGGCCGCCCAGCGCGCCGCCGAGCGCGACGGCCGCGAGCACCCGCGGGCGCCGGGCGCCGCGCGCCTCCGCCCGGTCGGCGGGCACGCTCAGGTCCACGTCGGGGTCGACGGCCCGGCCGCGCCCGCCCGGGCCGTCCCCGAAGGCGTGGGCGGGAGCGGGGCTCACCCGTATCCCAGGGCGTGCAGCCGTTCGTCGTCGATGCCGAAGTGGTGCGCGATCTCGTGCACCACCGTCGTCTCCACCTCCTGGACGACCAGCTCCCGCCCGCCGCCCTCCCGCTCGCACATCCGCAGGGTGGGGCCCATGTAGACGGAGATGCGGTCGGGCAGGACGCCCGCGTACCACTCGCCGCGTTCGGTCAGCGGCGTTCCCTCGTACAGACCGAGCAGCTCCGGGTCCTCGGCGGCCGGCTCGTCCTCGACGAACACGGCCACGTTGTCCATCAGCCGCGTCAGCTCGGGCGGTATGCGGTCCAGCGCCTCGGCGACCAGTTCCTCGAACTCCTCGCGCGTCATCTCCACCACTGGTCCATTGTCGGGTACCGCGGTGGGCCGCCGCATACTCGGGTCCGGACGGGGCAGGGGGTTGCGCATGGCCCGTGCTCAGCTCAGGACGCTCGGCGCCGCCGGTGTCCGCGCCCGCGCCGCCGCCCGCCGCCTGGTCCACCGTTTCCGCTCCGGGCGATCGGCCCGCGTCGTCCCGGAGCTGGCCGCCCGCCGCCCCCGGCACCGCTACGCCCGCGCCGCGGGGCTGCTCGCCGTCACCGTGCTGGGGGCGTGGCTGGGGCTGCTGACGGTCGGCAACGTGCACAAGCCGGTCGGGCCGATGGACACCACCATGACGCTGCGCCCCTCGGCGGTCGGCGGCACCCGGATCAACGTGCCGCCGCTGGGCGCGCTGGACCTGGAGAGCCACTACGCGCCCCTGCGCCTGGACGTCGACGTCACCCAGCTCGACCCGGACCGGGTCGGCTACCTGGTGGACGACCCCAAGCGCCTCGCCGGGCTCCAGGACCAGGTCACCGACGACGTCGCCGCCGGCACCCGCGACCTGGCCGTCCGCTCGTGCGTCGCCGTCGTCTTCGGCGCGACGGCGCTGGCCCTCGCGGTGTACCGCAGGCCGCGCCGGGCCCTGGCCGCGGGCGGCCTCGCGCTCGTGCTGCTGGCCGCGTCCGGGGCGAGCGCCGCGGCCACCTGGAACCCCAAGGCCGTGCTGGAGCCGCGGTTCTCCGGCCTGCTCGCCGGCGCGCCCAGCCTCGTCGGCAACGCCCGCAGCATCGCCTCCGACTTCGACGTCTACCAGCGGGAGCTGGCGCGCCTGGTGACCAACGTCACCAAGCTGTACGACGCCGTCTCCACGCTGCCCACCTTCGCCGCGGACCCGACCACGATCCGGGTGCTGCACGTCTCCGACATCCACCTGAACCCCGCCGCCTGGGCGATCATCGAGTCGCTGGTGGAGCAGTACGAGATCGACGTCGTCATCGACACCGGCGACACCATGGACCACGGCACCGCGGCCGAGAACGCCTTCCTCGACCCCGCCGCCGAGCTGGGCGCCCCGTACGTGTGGGTGCGCGGCAACCACGACTCGCAGACCACCCAGGACTACCTGGCCGCGCTGGACAACGTGCACGTCCTGGACGACGGCGAGGTGACCGAGGTGGCCGGGCTGCGCGTCGCCGGCATGGGCGACCCCCAGTTCACCCCGGACCGCTCGGTCGTCCCCCAGGGCGACCCCGCCGAACGCGCCGCGGGCCGCGAGCTGGCCCACCGCCTGCTCACCGCCCAGCGCGCGGGCGATCCGGTGGACATCGCCGTCGCCCACAACCCCGTGCTCGCCGAGCAGGTGGACGGCACCGTGCCGCTCGCGCTGGCGGGGCACGTCCACCACCGCAAGCAGCGCGACCTGCCCGGCGGCACCCGGCTCATGGTGGAGGGCTCCACCGGGGGCGGCGGGCTGCGCGCGGTGGAGGGCGAGGTGCCCGAGGAGGTCAACGCCTCCGTGCTCTACATCGGCCAGGAGACGCGGCAGCTCCAGGCGTGGGACGAGATCACCCTGGGCGGGCTGGGCCTGACCTCCGCCGAGGTCGTCCGCCACCTGGTCGACGACCCCCTCCCCGCCCCCGGCCCCTCCCCGACGGCGTCCCCCACCCCGACCGGCACCGGCACGCCCTCGCCCACCGGCTCCCCCACGGGCTCCCCGACCGGCTCGCCTACCGGCGATCCCGCCCTGAGCCACCCTGGCAGCCCCGCGCGCGAGCCCTCGGCGGTGCCCTGACGTCCACCGCCGCACCCGCCGCAATCCGTTTTGGCGAACCGTCCCGCTATCCCATATGCTTCTCACGTCCCCGACGCGCTGACGAGGCGCCCAGGTGGGCCATCAGCCCTCATCGTCTAGTGGCCCAGGACGCCGCCCTTTCAAGGCGGTAGCACGGGTTCGAATCCCGTTGGGGGCACGCACAACCTTGCATATGCGAATTCGTTCGCGTGTGCAGATCTGGTCCTGTGGAGCAGTTTGGAGTGCTCGCCACCCTGTCAAGGTGGAGGCCGCGGGTTCAAATCCCGTCAGGACCGCTTGTAGTTCATTTCGGTGAACTGCGTGGCTGGGTAGCTCAGTTGGTACGAGCGATCGCCTGAAAAGCGATAGGTCGCCGGTTCGATCCCGGCCCCAGCCACCATACCGGAGACGTCCCGGACGGCACGCCGTCCCGGGACGTCTCATTCTGTGCTCCAGCAAAGACACGCCCCTGCCCCCAGGGTTCCATGTGCTGACACGGTGCTGACGTGTCAGCACCGGACTGCCGTGATTCCTGGCTGCCGAGCCCTTCCGGCTCCCGCAGGGAACCCGTGCTACTCCGAGAGCGCCCGTGGGTAGACATCGGGTCTCCCGGCAATCAGGCGCGCAGCAGGGTGGCAGTGCACCCCGACGGCGTGGTCTGCTGCGAGAAGGCGGTGCGCTCGTGCGGCGGACGGTCTGCGCGTAGGGGCCGAAGACGACGAGGGCGCCCGTGGACAGCTCCATACGGTCCAGGTAGTCGTCCAGCTGCGCCGCCGTCTCGGGGTCGCCGTTCTCCCGCCAGAGCTCGGCGAAGGAGCGCAGCAGCTTGTCCATGTAGATGATGACCGATTCCATCCTGCGGCCCAGGACGCGGACGATGACCTCTTTGTAGGTTGGCCACGCACACCGGCGAGCGGCTGACCTGCGGGTCTAAACTCGCGGTCGGCACAAGCGGAGGGTCGTGTGGATCTCAACGCGGCGTCCGGCATCGAGATCGGTGACGCCTGGGTCACCGCGACCGTCCACGGCACGGAGCGGTACGAGGTGGAGCCGCCCTTGGACAGTCCCGAGGGTGTGGCCGGGGCGTGCGACTGCCCGTATGGCCTAAAAGCGAACGGTGCGCATCGTCGTTCCGGGGCGGTGGCGCTCAATCCCCCTCGGCGCCACGCCGCTCCCCTCGGACATCCAGGTCCTCACCAGAGAGTGCGTCCAAGATTCCCCGGGTCCGCGAGGTTTCCAGTGCCATCAAGCGGGACCAGCTGAGGGGCCCGCAGACCTCGGCTCGGAGACCGTGCAGGTCACGCCGAAGCAGATGCGGTCGGCGGTCACTGCGTGACCGATGCTGCCAACACGTCTATCAGGCGATGTCACCGCTTCCCGATACGATGCCCCCGAAAGGAAGCGCGCCCCACTCCCGGCGGTGCGGTCGGACGAACCGAACAAACGGAGGGCAGCAGGTGGGCGCGGTCGAGCAGGTGTTTCTGGAATGTGAACGCGCTCGGGCGGACGGCGACCTGATCCAGCGAGTGTCGGCGAGCGACAAGGAGTACCACTTCCAGAACTGGGTTGGGGAACGCATCGAAGCGTGCCGCCTCGCCTACGACGAACCGGGCAGGAACACGTATCCGGACTTCCGGCTCGTTAACCACCCGGAGGGCTACGAAGTCAAGGGTTTGGAGTTCCCCGGCCGAGAGGCTGACTACGACTCCAACTCCCAGGTACCCACGGGGAACCACAACGGCCGCGAGGTCTTCTACGTCTTCGGACGTTACCCCAAGGCCGAGCGCGGCGTTGACGAGTACCCCGTCGTCGATCTCGTGGTCTGCCACGGCAGCTTCCTGAACGCCGACACCAACTATGTCCATAAAAACAAATCGTTCCGCGGCTTCGGCTCCTACGGCGACATACTGGTCCGCGACCGGAAGATGTACGTCGTGCCGACGCCGTTCGCACTGGCCGCGGGAACGGCCGGCCTGGCCACACTCATCGCACCCGCCGACTACCAGGTGCAGTCGAGCGAGCTCGTCCAGGTGGGCGAGCTGGACCGTGTCGAGGTCGACGATGTGCTCGTGTCCTACGAGTTCAACATGCAGACCAACGAGATGGTCACGCACAAGGAGCCGAACCCGAACGCCGGTACCGTGCACCAGTTCCGTGCCTACCGATCGCGTGGAGCGGGCGACACCAAGACGGTCACGCTGAAGGAGCCTCGCTCATGACGCCCGTGGTGCCTGCACGGACGTGCCTGGAGTCAGCCTTCCCCGCCGCGATGCTCAGTGCCGTTGGCACGAAGGAGTCCTGGCGCAAGGAGGTCCACCGCCCTGCGACCAGCACACACAAGTGGTGGGCTAAGCGCCTCGGCACTGTCTTCCGCGGAATTCTCGCCTCGGCTACAACACCCGAGGACGCCGATAGCGCCGCGGCATACGCATCCCCGCTGGATCTGAAGGGTGCCGTCGTTCTCGATCCCTTCTCTGGCTCTGGTGTCACTGGTGTCGAAGCGCTCAAGCTCGGAGCCCGAGCAGTCTGCTTCGATATCAACCCTGTGGCAACCCTGGTCCAGCGCCAAGCAATGCAGCCCTGGAACATGGAGCGTCTGGCGACTGTCTACGAGGCCGTCGAGTCTGCCTGCCGCGAGGAGATTGACCGCTTCCACCGGGCCGAAGATGGCCGGAGCGTCCTGTACTACTTCTGGGTCGCGACCGTCCAGTGCCCCAGTTGCTCCGACAAGGTCCGGCTGTTCGACTCGCCGGTGTTCTCCAAGAACGCTTATCCCAAGCGGGTGCCGAAGGCACAGATCGTCTGCCCTAAGTGCCTGGCTGTCAAGCAGAGCCGACACGACTTCGACTCCGAAACGTGTCTCAACGGCCACGAGATCAGCCAGCGCGGAGCAGTCCGTGGTCAGATGGCAACCTGTCAACAGGGCCACACCTTCAAAATCTTGACTGCTCTCGGCGGCAACAGGGCCGAGTTCGAGATGTACGCCAAGATGGTCGCGAACCCGGACGGCTCAAAGGTCTACGAGAGCATCACTGACTGGGATCGCGACCTCTACGCACAGTGCGTCGAGCGGCTCGCCGGTCTGCCCGACTCCGCAGTCCTGCCGCAGGGTGAGCTCGCCAGAGGCAACAACACCGACCAGGCGCTGAAGTGGAACTTCCGCAAGTGGCACGACTTCTTCAACGCGCGCCAACTGGTCTCGCTCTCGCTGATCGCGACCGCAATCCGGGACTTGCCCGGACCCTCCGCAGAACGTGAAGCGCTCGCGGCACTCTTCTCGGGCACCCTTGAGTTCAACAACCTCTTCACGTCCTTCAAGGGCGAGGGGACCGGCGCTGTCCGGCACATGTTCAGCCATCACGTCCTCAAGCCGGAGCGTACGCCCCTCGAAGCTCATCCGTGGGGGACGCCTCAGTCATCGGGGTCCTTTTCGACTCTCTACAAGAGTCGGCTGCAGCGTGCGCATGAATACAAGGTGAAGCCCGTCGATCTCGTCGACGAAGGCGACGGGGTCGAACGTGTCACCGGGCTCGCTAAGCCGCTGGTTGCGACCCTTGTCGACTCATGGGCATCGTTCGAGACCGCCCAGGGCCAAACCGCCTACGTCGCCACGCGGAACTCGGCGGAGACCGATCTTCCCGATGAGTCTATCGATCTAGTCGTCACGGACCCGCCCTATATGGACAACGTTCACTACGCGGAGCTCGCTGACTTCTTCCACGCCTGGCTTCGCGGAATGCGGCCGCACGAGGCATATGCGGCGACGGCGACAACACGCCGAACCGGAGAAGTGCAACACGCGGATCCGGTGGAGTTCGGCAAAGCCATCGAAGCTGTCTGGAGCGAATGCGCACGGGTCCTGAAGCCGGGTGGCCTCCTCGCCTTCACGTTCCATCAGGCCCGCATCAGCGGGTGGGTACAGGTAGTCGAGTCGCTTCGCCGCGCCGGCTTCGTGATCACTGCCGTCCAGCCGGTCAAGGGGGAGATGTCGACGAGCATCGTCAAGGCTGGCGCCCGAGAGCCGTCGAACCTGGACAGCGTGGTTGTTTGTCGTCGGGCAGCCGACGGCGCGACCAACCCGAACGGCTCACTCGAAGAAGCTCTGGCAACCGCACAGAAAGAGCTGAGCGCTCTGCTGGAGGCCGGTGTGGATGTGGGGGCAGGAGACGTGCGGTCCGTCGTTCGCGGCTCCCTGTTGGCTTACCTCTCGTCAGCGAGCATCGACTTGAACGATGCGGTCATCGCTCAGGTGGACGCGCTGGCTTCAGAGGCAGTCGACGCACCGGTCGCCCCGAAGCAATCTGCTGCGATTCCCGTCTGACACGAGCAACAATGCCGAGAAGCTGGGACGTGTTTCGAAGGTGGCGTCGTGCCGCCCGTGAGGACGGTGCGGGGCGGTGGCAGGTGCGCGCAGCTGCAAGGCGGAGAGAGGATAGGCCACACCACGCATCAGACGCGTGCGCGAGTGATCACTACCGGCACTGAAATGCGTCGTTCTCGGATCCAGCCTCGTGACCTTGACGACTGGGGACACGAAAGCCATCCGTCCCACCGAGTCTGTGTGACCCCCTGCCCCGCACCGCGCAGGTTGAGGACCAAGCCAGAGGGAAGGTCGGCGCCACGCATGAACACTCCCCCTATCCCCCCCCCGCCCGGGAACGACGATGTGCGTGGCGTGCTGAACGCGGTTGCAAGCGCCTCTGGCGCCTCAGCATGATTTGCTTCAGCAGGCACTATAGAGTCGGCGCAAGATTCCCGGAATCGTGGCAATCTCCCACCACACCCAGCAAGTCCAGATTCTCGATCGCAAAGACTGCCCTCCCCGTGCTGACGTGTCAGCACGGGGAGGGGATCGAGGAGGATCGAGCAGGACCCAGGAGGACACACATGGGCAACCTTGTCCGATTCTCTCACGTTTCCGCAGGTCAGGAAGGTAACGATTTCGGGTTCGAATCCCGTTGGGGGCACGCAACACCTGTGCGAGACTGGTGCTCGCACGCTCCTGGTCCTGTGGAGCAGTTTGGAGTGCTCGCCACCCTGTCAAGGTGGAGGCCGCGGGTTCAAATCCCGTCAGGACCGCTGCAACCCTCCGGGGTTGCGTGGCTGGGTAGCTCAGTTGGTACGAGCGTCCGCCTGAAAAGCGGAAGGTCGCCGGTTCGACCCCGGCCCCAGCCACCGCGCTGAACAGCGAGAACCCCCTGCGGAGAGCACTCCGCAGGGGGTTCTCGCGTTCGGGCACACCAACCGCTGTCAGCGACCACGCTCCCGCACGCCCCTGACCCCGGGGAAGCCAGACGGGTCGCGGCGGGGAGGCGGCTACGTCATGGCTCGCAGCGCCGCTGCCGATGCCACGAGGCCTTCCCTCTCCAACGAGACGAGCACGTCCGCGACCACCGCGTTCGGCGGGTTCACCCACGCATCCGCGATCTGTGTGAGCGTCGCGTACACCAACTGGGGCGACAACCCCACCTGCGCTTCGATGAACGCGTCTGGGTGGACTGCCTGCACGTCCCACGCCGACAGCTTGTCCGCGGGGAAGTCCTTCAGGTTGAACGTGACGATGACCTGCGCCTCCGCGCGACTGGCGGCCGCCAGGACGTGACGATCACCGGGGTCCGGCAGATCGACCGCCTCGATCAGCGGTTCGTACCCTCTGACTAAGACGTCCCGGATCGAACCAGCCATCAGCTCCCGCGTTCGCTCCAGCTTGTGCGGGTCCAGGTCGGGTCGGTTCTCCTTCAGGTTCCGGAAGGCTTCGTCGAGGATCTGGTCCGTCCACTTCGCTCGAACCAAGCCACCCTGCCCGATGCGGATGAGGACATCGCGCAGAGTGCTCGGATACAGGACGTTGGCGTCGTAGACGGCGGTGAAAGCCATGCCCTAGAGCGTTCCCGTCTCCTGGCCGAGCCGAGTGAGCTCATCGGCCACCAGCCGACGACGGTGATCATCTTGGCGCTGGTACTCCAGCAGAGACGACGCGGTGATCCTGCGGTGCGTGCCGACGGTCCGGTACTCGATCTCACCGGCCTCCAACAGCCCGATGAGGAAGGGGCGGGACACGTTCAGCATGTCGGCGGCCTGCTGCGTGGTGAGCTCGGCGTCGGAAGGAACGATGGACACGGCCCGGCCGGCGCCCAGGTGGGCGAGCAGCGACGCCAGGAGCTCCACAGCTTCGCGGGGGAGGACCAGCGACTCGCGGCCCCCTCCGTCTCGGACGCTGACGTGGATCTGGGACGCGTCCTGGTGCTCGGCAAGGTAGCTCCGAACTCCGGCGAGTGCGTGATTGGCGGTCTTCCGCTTGTCCTCTGGCAGCTTCACCGGACGGAGGTCAGTCTTGGCCATTTCGTGCGCCCCTAGGTGCCGTGGGTGGGCGCCAGTGGGAATCCGCCACCGTCGGCGCGGCGGCAGGCTGGCGACGGGGGATCCCGTGGCCGTGGCGTGGCGAGGGGATCCGCTGCCGTGGGAGCAGTGACGGTACTGGGCAATGGTTGTGGTCGGGCTCAGGGCTGTCCCGCTGAGTACAGTATCCGCAACAAGCGAAATAAACGCAACAACTAACCGGAGGGCGTGCCGTCACCGCCCCCCGGGCGTGGTGAGGCGGCGTGGGGCGGGAGCCGCGGGCTGCCGCTTCTCCGTCTCGCTCCCGCCCGTGCTCGTCAGACGCGGGTGGCGCCGGGCGGCGCGGCGTTGGGAGGGGGCGTCGGAGCGCGGGCTGCGGGCGGTGGGGACGTCGGGCGCCCGGGGTCGGGCGCCCCGGGGTCGGGCGCCCGGGGCGGGGGCTGGGCGGGGGCGCGGGGGAACTCGGTCGCGGGGAATCGGGCGGGGGTGGGATGCTGGAGGGCGTATGTCCAGAGCGCCTGACCTCAGCCTGCCCGCCCTGTTGGAGCGGGTCTCCGAACTGATGCCGCGGGACGAGCGGCGGCTCGGCCGTCGGCTCGACGGCGTGCGGCGTGTCCGCAAGCCGGAGGCCCGGGAGGCCGTGCTGGCCGAGATCGCCGGGGAGGTGGAGCGCGCGGAGGCCCGCGTCGCGGCGCGCCGGGCGGCGGTGCCGACCATCACCTACCCGGCCGAGCTGCCGGTCAGCCAGAAGAAGGACGACATTCTGGCCGCCGTGCGCGACCACCAGGTGGTGATCATCGCCGGTGAGACGGGGTCGGGCAAGACGACGCAGATCCCGAAGATCTGCCTGGAGCTGGGCCGGGGCGTCAAGGGGCTCATCGGGCACACCCAGCCGCGCCGGATCGCGGCGCGGACGGTGGCCGAGCGGGTGGCGGACGAGCTGAGGACGCCGCTGGGCGACGCGGTGGGCTGGAAGGTGCGCTTCACCGACCAGGTGAAGGACACCACCCTGGTCAAGCTGATGACGGACGGCATCCTGCTCGCGGAGATCCAGACCGACCGGGAGCTGCGGCAGTACGACACGATCATCATCGACGAGGCGCACGAGCGCAGCCTGAACATCGACTTCCTGCTCGGCTACCTCGCCCAGCTCCTGCCCCGCCGCCCGGACCTGAAGGTGATCATCACCTCGGCGACGATCGACCCCGAGCGGTTCTCGCGGCACTTCGGGGACGCGCCGATCGTGGAGGTCAGCGGACGCACGTACCCCGTGGAGGTGCGGTACCGGCCGCTGCTGGAGGAGGACGGCGAGCCGGGCGACGCCGACCGGGACCAGGTCACCGCGATCTGCGACGCGGTGCGGGAGCTGCAGGCCGAGGGGCCCGGCGACATCCTGGTGTTCCTCTCCGGCGAGCGGGAGATCCGCGACACCGCCGACGCGCTGACCAAGCTGAGGCTGCGCTCGACCGAGGTGCTGCCGCTGTACGCGCGCCTGTCGCACGCCGAGCAGCACCGGGTGTTCCAGCCGCACGCCGGGCGGCGCGTCGTGCTGGCGACCAACGTCGCCGAGACCTCGCTGACGGTGCCGGGCATCAAGTACGTCATCGACCCGGGTACCGCCCGCATCTCGCGCTACAGCCACCGCACCAAGGTGCAGCGGCTGCCGATCGAGCCCGTCTCGCAGGCCAGCGCCAACCAGCGCAAGGGCCGCTGCGGGCGCACCTCGGACGGGATCTGCGTCCGGCTGTACTCGGAGGAGGACTTCCTCTCCCGGCCGGAGTTCACCGACGCGGAGATCCTGCGCACCAACCTGGCGTCGGTGATCCTGCAGATGACGGCGGCCGGGCTCGGCGACATCGCCCGCTTCCCCTTCATCGACCCGCCCGACCACCGCAGCGTCAAGGCCGGTGTGCAGCTCCTGGAGGAGCTGGGCGCGCTGGAGCCCGCCGAGAAGGACCCGCGGAAGCGGCTGACGGACACCGGCCGCAAGCTGGCCCAACTGCCGGTGGACCCGCGGCTGGCCCGCATGGTGCTGGAGGCGGAGCGCAACGGCTGCGTGCGCGAGGTGATGGTCATCGCGGCGGCGCTGTCCATCCAGGACCCGCGCGAGCGGCCCGCCGACAAGCAGCAGCAGGCCGACCAGCAGCACGCGCGCTTCCGCGACGAGACGAGCGACTTCCTGTCCTTCCTGCACCTGTGGACGTACCTGCGCGAGCAGCAGAAGGCGCTGTCCTCCTCGGCGTTCCGCCGCATGTGCAAGGCGGAGTTCCTCAACTACCTGCGCATACGGGAGTGGCAGGACATCTTCACCCAGCTCCGCCAGGTGGCGCGCTCGCTCCAGGTGCAGGTGGGCGAGGCGCGCGAGGAGGTGGACGCCGACGCCGTGCACCGCTCGCTGCTGGCCGGGCTGCTGAGCCACGTCGGGCTGAAGGACCCGGGCGGGGAGGGCGGGAAGCCGGCCGGGAAGAACGAGTACCTGGGCGCGCGGAACGCGAAGTTCGCCGTCTTCCCCGGGTCGGCGCTGTTCAAGAAGCCGCCGCGCTGGGTGATGTCGGCCGAGCTGGTGGAGACCTCGCGGCTGTGGGCCCGCGTCAACGCGAAGATCGACCCGGACTGGATCGAGCCGCTGGCCGGGCACCTGGTCAAGCGCACCTACAGCGAGCCGCACTGGGAGCAGCGGCAGGCGGCGGTCATGGCGTACGAGAAGGTGACGCTCTACGGCGTGCCGATCGTGGCGCAGCGCAAGGTCAACTACGGCCGCATCGACCCGGAGACCTCGCGCGACCTGTTCATCCGCCACGCGCTGGTGGAGGGCGACTGGCGCACCCACCACCAGTTCTTCCACGACAACCGCAAGCTGCTGGGCGAGGTCGAGGAGCTGGAGCACCGGGCGCGGCGCCGGGACATCCTCGTCGACGACGAGACGCTGCACGACTTCTACGACCAGCGGCTGCCCGAACACGTCGTCTCGGGGGCGCACTTCGACTCCTGGTGGAAGCACCGGCGGCGCACGGAGCCGGACCTGCTGAGCTTCGAGAAGTCGATGCTCGTCAACGAGCGGGCCGCGCAGATCACCAAGGCGGACTACCCGGACGTGTGGCGGCAGGGTCCGCTGCGGCTGAAGGTGACCTACCAGTTCGAGCCGGGCACGGACGCGGACGGCGTCACCGTGCACGTGCCGCTCCAGGTGCTCAACCAGGTGACCGACGACGGCTTCGACTGGCAGATCCCCGGGCTGCGGCCCCAGGTGGTGACGGAGCTGATCCGCTCCCTGCCCAAGCCGGTCCGGCGCAACTGCGTCCCCGCGCCGGACTTCGCCGACCGCTTCCTCGCGCTGTTCCCCGCACCCTCGGACGTGCCGCTGGGCGAGCCGCTGACGGCGGTGCTGGCCCGTGAGCTGCGCCGGATGACGGGCGTGCCGATCGCCCCGGAGGACTTCGACTGGGGCCGGGTGCCGCCCCACCTGCGCGTCACCTTCCGGGTGGTGGACGAGCGCGGGCGCCGCGCCCGGGGAGACGCGGAGGACAAGGACCTGGAGGTGCTGCGCCTGCGGTTCAAACCGCAGGCGCAGGCCGCGCTGTCCCGGGCGTTCGAGGCGGCGGACGGCGGCTCCCGGGGCGGACGGCGCCGCGGCGGGCCCGGCCCGGAGGCCGCGCCCGCCGGAGCGCCGGCGCCCCGGCAGGCGCGCACGGGGCTGACCGCGTGGACGATCGGCACCCTGGAGCGGACGTTCGAGACGCGGCGTGCGGGGCAGCCGGTGAAGGCCTACCCCGCGCTGGTGGACGAGGGCGCCTCGGTGGCCGTCCGCCTGTTCGACAGCGAGGCGGAGCAGCAGCAGGCCATGGCGCGCGGCACGCGGCGGCTGATCCGGCTGAACCTGCCGTCCGATCCGGGCCGCTTCGCCCAGTCCCGGTTGACCAACCAGCAGAAGCTGGCGCTGGCCGCCTCCCCGCACGCGAGCGTGTCGGCGCTCTTCGAGGACTGCGTGAGCGCGGCGATCGACCTGCTGGTGGCCGCGCACGGCGGCCCCGCGTGGGACGAGGCGGCCTTCCGCAAGCTCTTCGACGCGGTGCGCGCCGACGTCGTCGACGCGACGCTCACGACGGTGCGGCAGGTGCGGGAGGTGCTCGTCGCCTGGCAGTCGTGCGAGCGGCGCCTGAAGTCCCCGGAGCTGGCGCGCAGCGCGACGCTGCTGCCCTCGCTGACGGACGTCCGGGAGCAGGTGGCGGGGCTGGTGCACCCGGGCTTCGTGACGGAGCACGGTGCGCGCCGCCTGCCGGATCTGCTGCGCTACCTGACGGCCGTCGACCGGCGGCTCCAGCAGCTCCCGACGAACGCGCAGCGGGACCGCGCGCGGACGGAGAAGGTGCGGGAGATGCGGGACGAGTACGCCTGGCTGCTGGAGCAGTTCCCGCCGGGGCGGCCGGTGCCGCGGGCGGCCCGGGAGATCCGGTGGATGATCGAGGAGCTGCGCGTCAGCTACTTCGCGCACTCCCTGGGCACGGCGTACCCGGTGTCCGACAAGCGGATCGTGAAGGCCGTCGACGCCGCGGTCCCGGCCGGGCGCTGAGCACCGCCTCCGATCCGCCGCGCGGCCGGTCGGAGGCGGTGCGGGCGGCGATTCGCCCGGACGGGTCAGCCTGCTGTAGAGTCTCGTCTCGCGCCGGTCGGCAGCGACGGGCGGTGCTCTGGTCCTGTGGAGCAGTTTGGAGTGCTCGCCACCCTGTCAAGGTGGAGGCCGCGGGTTCAAATCCCGTCAGGACCGCATGGGTTGCCCGAAGGGCCCGGATCTCACTGGAGATCCGGGCCCTTCGGCGTGCGCGGGCCGGCGCCGGGGCATAGACCACAGGGATGGTGCCGGGTTCGCGGGGTACGCGGGGATCGGGACCAACGTCCCGGCACGACATGACGAAAGCCGCCTCCGGGGGCGGCGGGGGGATGCGACAGTGGGGGCAGGACGCACTCCTCGGGGCGTCCGTGAACGGCTGTCCTCACTACCGCAGGACCAACGGCACCCGCAAGTGGGCAGGGATGTGACGGGAGTCACCGAATTGGCCCTACAACCTGCGGACTTTACGTCGTCCCTACATGCGGTCAATTTGATATGTGCAATTGCACGAATGATTCAACTACCCCGCTGGAGCGTGTTCACACCTCGCCGCGCTGGCCGGTAGCTGCCACCGCCGGCGGCGGGAGGGGGGCCGGGACGGCCTCACAACGCGCAATCGCGCCGGACCCGGCGGAGTCCGACGCGATTGACGACAGTGACGACGAGAGGTGACCCGGCGCCGGGGGAAGCGACCAGGGTCGGCAGCACGCGGGCCCACGCACCGGTGGCGCCGCCCGTTCTGCCCGGTGATGCGGTGTTCAGGCCTCGCTGCGCTGTTGCGGGATGCCCGCCAGCAGTGCACGCACCTCCGCCTCGCGGTAGCGACGGTGCCCGCCGAGCGTGCGGATCGACGTCAGCTTGCCCGCCTTTGCCCAGCGCGTGACCGTCTTCGGGTCGACGCGGAACATGGTGGCGACCTCAGCCGGGGTCAGCAGCGGCTCGGCATCAGGGGTGCGAGCGGTCATGAGCGGCCTCCTCGGGAGAACCGAACCATCACGGTTCTTTCCTCTAAATTCTGCACCTTGGCCCACGTTGCCCGAAATGACGCACGCAGGCCGAGTCGGTTATAGGACGAACGGCTTGTCCTCGGCACTACAACTACACCATCTGTCCAGCCACGTCGGCCAAACCGATGGAATTGCCCTCTCAGGTGTACAACACCGAGCGGACCGCGATGGACCGCCCCATAGCGGACAGTCACCCCGCGATGACAACCCGTCACAGTCATGGGCGAGCCCTCACCAGAGTGAACAACCGATGCAATACCGAAGTATCGGAAGTGTCCGCCCCACAGGAGGACGGAAGGAGGCCATCCCGGACTCCTTGTCCTATTTTGACACGAGGAGTGGCCTTGCGGGCAAGGGGCTCTTTACGCGGTTTTACGTGCTATCCATCACGCTTGAGCCAAAAGCCCGGTTCAGGACCAAGGTCCCGCGCCCGTCCGGACCCCGGAGGGCCCCGCTGCGGCGGTCAGCTCGCGAACTGGCGCTCCTGGACGGCCCGCCAGCGCTCCGTGAGCCGCTCGAAGACCTCACCGGCCCGCTCCGCGTCGCCGTCCCGCAGCGCCGCGATCCCCTCGGCCGCGTCGGCCGCCGAACGGTCCGCCGCGAGCTGCTCCTCGGAGATCGTATGCACCAGCCCGCCGTAGTCCAGTTCGACGAGGGAACGCGGGTGGAACTCCTCCAGCCAACGCCCCACATCTACCAGGCCGTCGACGAGGGGCCCCTCCTGGATCTCCGTCCGCAGCGTCCGCAGGCTCCGCGCCAGCCGCCGCCGGGCCTGGACCATCGGCGTGCGGTAGCGCAGCGCCGGACCCCCACCGCGCCGGCCGCGCGCACCGTTTCCGCCGTGTGCGCCGTCTCCACCGCTCACGCCGCCTCCACCGCTCACGCCGTCCCCACCGCTCACGCCGTCCCCACCGCTCGCGCCGTCCCCGCGGCGCCCTCCGCGCTCCTCGGGCCCGTCCCCGCCGGACGGGCCGTACTCGCGCTCCTCGTCCGTGAAGAGCAGGAACCAGCGCACCGGCACGTGCCACAGCGCCGAGCGCAGCCACGGGCGGGCGTCGGGGTGGTCCTCGCGCCACCGCTCGTAGTCGGCCTCGGCCTGACGGCGCACGACGGCCGGCAGCGCGGCGTCCAGCACCTGCGGCGGCAGCTCGCGGGCCGCCTCGGCCAGCGCCAGCCACGAACGCAGCCGGGTGCGCCAGGGGCACACGCACACCACGCCGCCCACCTCGGTGACGAAGGCGTCGCCGCTCTCCCGCTCCGGGACGGCCACCGGCGGCACCGGCAGCAGCCCCGCCAGCGAGCGCCGCAACTCGTCCTGGGCCCCCGGGCGGAACTCCCGCCGGGCGTACCGCGCCCAGTGCGTGCGCTCCGGCTCCGGGAAGGCGGCCAGCGGTTCGTACACCCGCAGGTAGGACACGTACGGGATGCTCAAGGCCGACATCGGGCCCACGTGCGCCCTCCCTCTCCACTCTCGCCAGCTCTGCCGTCCACCGGGGGCACCCGGACCCGGGCGGTCCCGGCACCGGGCCGGCACCGGACCGCGCCGGGCCGGCGCCCGATGCGGGCCCGGGTGCCCCGAAAGTGGCACACCCATGATCTGCCGGGTCCACCCCCGCGCGCGAGGTCGTACCCTGCTGGACTACAGGCCCTCCCCACCCTTCGGAGGGCGCCCTCCGCGACTACAGGAGTCACCACCGTGACTGACGTACGTCCTCTCTCCGTCAGCGTCGACGGCGTGTCCGCGAGTCAGGCCGGGGTCATGGCCACCCTGTTCCGGTCCGAGCTCGGCGGCCACGAGCAGGTCGTGTTCTGCCAGGACCGGGCCAGCGGCCTGAAGGCCGTCATCGCCCTCCACAGCACCGCGCTGGGCCCCGCGCTCGGCGGCACCCGGTTCCACGCCTACGAGGGCGAGGAGTTCCCCGAGGAGGCGGCGGCGCTGGACGCGCTGAACCTCGCCCGGGGCATGTCGTACAAGAACGCCATGGCCGGCCTGGAGCACGGGGGCGGCAAGGCGGTGATCATAGGGGACCCGGAGAAGGACAAGAGCGAGGAGCTGCTGCTCGCCTACGGGCGCTTCGTGGCCTCGCTCGGCGGCCGCTACGTCACCGCCTGCGACGTGGGCACCTACGTGCAGGACATGGACGTCGTGGCGCGCGAGTGCCGCTGGGCGACGGGGCGCTCGCCCGAGAACGGCGGCGCGGGCGACTCCTCGGTGCTCACCGCGTTCGGCGTCTTCCAGGGCATGCGGGCCAGCGCCCAGCACCGCTGGGGCGCGCCCACGCTGCGCGGCCGCAGGGTCGGCGTGGCGGGCGTGGGCAAGGTGGGGCACCACCTGGTGGAGCACCTGCTGGCCGACGGCGCCGAGGTCGTCGTCACCGACGTGCGCGACGAGGCCGTGGCCCGCGTCCGCTCGGCGCACCCCGAGGTCGTCGCCGTCGCCGACACCGAGGCGCTGATCCGCACCGAGGGCCTGGACGTGTACGCGCCCTGTGCGCTCGGCGGCGCGCTGAACGACGCGACGGTGCCGGCGCTCACCGCCTCCGTGGTGTGCGGCGCGGCCAACAACCAGCTCGCCCACCCGGGCGTGGAGAAGGACCTGGCCGACCGCGGCGTGCTCTACGCGCCCGACTACGTCGTCAACGCCGGCGGCGTCATCCAGGTCGCGGACGAGCTGCACGGCTTCGACTTCGCGCGGGCGAAGGCGAAGGCCGAGCGGATCTTCGACACCACGCTGGAGATCTTCACCCGCGCGGACGCCGACGGGGTGCCGCCGGCCGCGGCCGCCGACCGCATCGCCGAGCAGCGCATCGCCGCCGGGACGCGGCGGGCCGGCGAGGGCCTGAAGCCGGTCGGCTGACCGCTGGCCCCCGCCCGGGCCCCCGCACGGGCGTGCGGGATACGTCACTTTGAGTGACGGGTGGTGGGGGAGACATCCCTCACCACCCCCGCGGCGGGTCTTCCGCCAACGAGAAGGTAAAATCATCGTTGACCAGCGAAGAACCGGTCACCGGGCGTGCCGGGGGCCTGCTCGGTCGCGCGGACGGCGTACCGTACGGGCGCGGAAGCAGGTACCGTTGAAGCCCTAAGAGCCGGTCCCTCTGCCGAGGGGCCGCTCTCCACCATGAACGCGTGTCAAGACTCTGGGGCCGTCGAGCCCCGTCGTTGAGGGGGTCGAGCCATGGGGCGCGGCCGGGCCAAGGCCAAGCAGACGAAGGTCGCCCGCCAGCTGAAGTACAACAGCGGTGGGACGGATCTGACGCGTCTGGCCGAAGAGCTGGGTGCAACGTCGCCGTCGCAGCAGCCGCCGAACGGGGAACCGTTCGAGGACGGCGAGGACGATGACCCGTACGCGCGGTACGCGGACCTGTACAACGCGGACGAGGAGGACGAGGACGACGGCGAGTCGTCCCGTCGCCGCTGAGTTCCCGGGCCTGCCGGGCGCCGTCGTCCGGCGCGTCGGCTCCGCCCGCTGATCTCCGCCTTTCAGTCCCAGCGCCGGAAGCGGCTGGGGCTTCTTGGCGTGTCCGGGGCCGCTGAGCCCGGCGCGTCCCGAGCGGCGACCGGCACCGGGTCCGCCGAGCCGCGCAGCGCACGCTGGAGGTCCCCCGCCCGGCCAAAGTACCGCGGACCCGGCCCGGCGGGGGAACGAACGGTGTCAGCTCGCGTAGGAGCCGGTGAGGGTGACCGGCTGCCCGCCTGCGGCGCGCGGCGTGACCTCGCCGGCGACCCAGGCGTCCACGCCCCGGTCGGCCAGGGTGGTGAGCGCGGCGTCCACCGCGTCGGGCGCGACGACGGCCATCATGCCGACGCCCATGTTCAGCGTGCGCTCCAGCTCCTCGCGGGCCACGCCGCCGACGGCGCCCACCGTGTCGAACACCGCGCCGGGGGCCCACGTCGCCCGGTCCACCGCGGCGTGCAGCGTGTCGGGGACGACGCGCGCGAGGTTGGCCGCGAGGCCGCCCCCGGTGATGTGCGCGAAGGCGTGCACATCGCTCGTACGGGTGAGGGCGAGGCAGTCCAGGGAGTAGATGCGCGTGGGCTCCAGGAGCTCCTCACCGAGCGTGCGGCCGAACTCGGGCACCTGGCGGTCCAGCGCCCACCCGGCGCGCTCCAGCAGCACGTGGCGCACCAGGGAGTAGCCGTTGGAGTGCAGCCCCGAGGAGGCCATGGCCAGGACGGCGTCGCCCGCGCGCACCCGCTCGGCGCCCAGCAGGCGGTCGGCCTCGACGACGCCCGTTCCCGCCCCGGCGACGTCGTACTCCTCGGGCCCGAGGAGACCGGGGTGCTCGGCCGTCTCGCCGCCGACCAGGGCGCAGCCGGCGAGCGTGCAGCCCTCCGCGATGCCCTTGACGATGGCGGCGACGCGCTCGGGCACGACCTTGCCGACGCAGATGTAGTCGGTCATGAACAGCGGCTCGGCACCGCACACCACCAGGTCGTCCACGACCATGGCGACCAGGTCGCGCCCGATGGTGTCGTGCACGTCCATGCGCTGGGCGACGGCGACCTTGGTGCCCACGCCGTCCGTCGCGGAGGCCAGCAGCGGGCGCTCGTAGCGCTTGAGCGCCGAGGCGTCGAACAGCCCGGCGAAGCCGCCGAGCCCGCCCAGGGACTCCGGGCGCTGGGCCTTGCCGACCCACTCCTTCATCAGCTCGACCGCGCGGTCGCCCGCCTCGATGTCGACGCCGGCCGTCTTGTAGGAAACGGGCTGGCTCGGCTCAGTCATGTCTCTCCGTACACAGGGCTCAGCGGGGTGGTGCGGGGGCGCGTCAGGGGCGGCGCAGGGCGTCCGCCCCGCCGGGGCCGGCGAGCAGGGTCCGCACGCCGTCGACGTCCGCGTGACCGCCGGCGGAGGGCTCCCCGGCCCCGCTCGCGGCACCCGACGCGGCGCCCGACGCGGCGCCCGACGCGGCGCCCGACTCCAGGTAGTGCTTCCCCAGCAGCTCCGGGTCCGGCAGCTCCATCGGGTACTCGCCGTCGAAGCAGGCGCGGCACAGGTTCGGCTTGGCGATCTTCGTCGCCTCGATCATGCCGTCGGTGGAGATGTAGGAGAGGGAGTCCGCGCCCAGGGACGTGCCGATCTCCTCCACGCTGAGCCCGTTGGCGATCAGCTCGGCGCGGGAGGCGAAGTCGATGCCGA
Organism: Streptomyces marinisediminis; assembly: GCF_026262575.1. GTDB lineage: Bacteria > Actinomycetota > Actinomycetes > Streptomycetales > Streptomycetaceae > Streptomyces > Streptomyces marinisediminis. Next base: position 19,788 of record NZ_JAPKFL010000020.1, on the reverse strand, counting down.
AGAAGCACGGCCACTTGATCGGCGGCGAGGAGATCCGCACGTGGATCTCGGCGGCACCGGCCTCGCGCAGCATGCGCACCAGCGCGCGCTGGGTGTTGCCGCGGACGATGGAGTCGTCCACGACGACCAGGCGCTTGCCGCGGATGACCTCCTTCAGCGGGTTCAGCTTGAGCCGGATGCCGAGCTGCCGGATCGTCTGCGAGGGCTGGATGAAAGTGCGGCCGACGTAGGAGTTCTTCACCAGGCCGGAGCCGAACGGGATGCCGCTGGCCTCCGCGTAGCCGACGGCGGCCGGCGTGCCGGACTCGGGGGTCGGTATCACCAGGTCGGCGTCGGCCGGGGCCTCCCGGGCCAGCTTGCGGCCCATCTCGACGCGCGAGAGGTAGACATTGCGGCCCGCGATGTCGGTGTCGGGGCGGGCGAGGTAGACGTACTCGAAGACGCAGCCCTTGGGCCGGGCGTCGGCGAAGCGGCTGCTGCGCAGGCCGTCCTCGTCGACGGCGATCAGCTCGCCGGGCTCGATCTCCCGGATGAAGGACGCGCCGACGATGTCCAGGGCCGCCGTCTCGCTGGCGACGACCCAGCCGCGCTCCAGACGGCCGAGCACCAGCGGGCGGATGCCCTGCGGGTCGCGGGCGGCGTAGAGGGTGTGCTCGTCCATGAAGACGAACGAGAAGGCGCCGCGCACCTTCGGCAGCACCAGCGGCGCCGCCTCCTCGACGGTGAGGGGCTTGCCGTTCCCGTCGGTCTGGCCCGCCAGCAGAGCGGTGACCAGGTCGGTGTCGTTGGTGGCCGCCACCTGGTTCGCGCGCCCGCCGCGGCGGGTGTCGGCCAGTTGCGCCACGAGCTCGGCCAGCTCGGCGGTGTTGATCAGGTTGCCGTTGTGCCCCAGCGCGATCGAGCCGTGCCCGGTGGCGCGGAAGGTGGGCTGGGCGTTCTCCCACACCGAGGCGCCGGTGGTGGAGTAGCGGGCGTGGCCGACGGCGATGTGGCCGCGCAGCGAGCCCAGGGACGTCTCGTCGAAGACCTGCGAGACCAGACCCATGTCCTTGAAGACGAGGATCTGCGATCCGTTGCTGACCGCAATGCCGGCCGATTCCTGGCCGCGGTGCTGGAGGGCGTAGAGCCCGAAGTAGGTGAGCTTGGCGACCTCTTCGCCGGGGGCCCAGACGCCGAAGACGCCACAGGCGTCCTGCGGGCCCTTCTCGCCGGGGAGGAGATCGTGATTGAGTCGACCATCGCCGCGTGGTGCCACGCCCCCGAGTCTAGACACGGACTCGGGGTACGCCGAACCGGGTGGCGCAGCACCCGTGGCTGACCAGCGGTTCTCCGGATTCCTACGAGAGCCACCTCACGACAGCGCTGGGTATTTCCCCAATTCCGGCCGCGCTCCGCGCCCGGGGGTACCGCTCCCCGCGCCACGGGGTCGCCCGCCCTCCGGAGGCGCGAACGGCCTCGCGGCCGGGGGCGCGGGCGACCCCGCGGCCGGGGCGACGCCCCGCGGTTCCGGGGTGCTGCGGGCAGGGGCCGGGCGGGCGTCCCTCAGCCCAGCACCGGCAGGTGGTGCTCCAGGTCGGCGCGCGGGCCGGTGGCCGTCACCGTGTGGGACGCCAGCGCACGCGGCCAGGCCAGCCGGCCGGTGGCCAGGCGCAGCCAGGTCAGCGGGTCGGTCTCGATGACGTTCGGCGGCGTGCCGCGGGTGTGCCGGGGCCCGGCCACGCACTGGACGACGGCGAACGGCGGCACCCGCACCTCCACCGCCCCGCCCGGGGCCTTCGCGGCGAGCGCGTCGGCCAGCACCCGCACCGTCGCGGCGAGCGCGTAGCGGTCCAGGGAGACCGGCTCGGCGAGCGCGCGGACCAGGTCGTCGGTGTGCACGACGAGCTCGACCAGGCGGCTGACGGCGAAGTCCAGCGCGCGCATCGCGCCGAAGCGGTGCGGCAGCAGCACGTCCTCGCGGACGGCCATCTCCAGCACCGGTTCCAGCTCCTCGGTGGCGGCGTCGATGGCGGCGGACGCGTCGGGCGTGCGGGCGGCGTCGCCGCGGGTGCGGGCGTCCAGCAGCTCGGCGAGGTCCGCGGTGGACAGCGCCCACTGGACGACGTCGGTCCGCGCGCGGGTGGCCGTCGGCGCGGGCTCGGCCAGCAGCCGGGGCACGGCGTCGATCTGCGCGGCGAGGTGGACGAGCAGGTGGCGCACGTCCCAGCCGGGCAGCGCGGTGGGGCGCGCGAGTTGCTCGGGCGTGCAGCGGTGCGCGGCGGCGCGGACGTTCTCGGCCTGTGCGGCCAGGGCGTTGCGGACCCGCACGGGGTCGTAGGCGCGGGCTCTGCGGCGGGCTGCTGGCGGCATGGGGCGAGCGTAGCGGCCCGGGGCGGCCCGCCCGGGCACCCCGGGGGCCGGTGCCCACCGGCGCCGCGCGGTCGGCGCTGGGCCGTCAGCGCTGGGCCGTCAGCGCTGGGCCGTCAGCGCTGGGCGGCGGGCGGCGGGCCCTCGTAGCCGCCGCCGAGGTGGTCGCCGCGCTGCTCCTCGTCGACCTGCTGGTAGATGAGCGCCTTCAGGCTCTCCGGGTCCGGGACGTGGCGCAGCGTCATCGTGCCCTGTTCGGATGCCGACTGTATGGTCAGCGTCCCGTAGCGCATGATGCGCTGCCACAGGTTGGCCTTGAACGACACGTCGTTGACGCGGACGAGCGGGATGCTGCGGCCGCGCTTGGTCAGGAAGCCCGAGCGCTTGTAGACGCGCTTGGTGGTCAGGATGTAGAGGGTGAAGCGCCAGCGCAGCAGCGGCACGAGCCAGTACCACAGCGACGCGGCGACGGCGGCGCCGAGCACGAGGTAGGCGCCGCCCCGGCTCCACGGCGCGTCCCCGGGGATGGCGGTGAGCAGCACGGCGGCCAGCACCCAGATCCCGCAGAGCGCCAGGAACTCGCTGACCATCTCCATCCAGTGCTGCCGGGTGACGTGCACCAGTTCCTCGTCGTCGGCGAGGTAGCGCTCCGCGATGACTGCCATGGCCCGCATCCTGGCACAGCGGACCCGCCGTGTGAGGAGGGCGCTCCCCACCCGGCGGGTCCGGCGGGCTCAGGCGAACAGGCCCGGCAGCGTGGCCTCGTGGGCGGCGCGCAGCTCCGCCAGGGGCAGCGAGAACTGGCCCTGGACGTCGATCGCGTCGCCGTCCACCACGCCGACGCGGGTGGCGGGCAGGCCCCGCGCGCCGCACATGTCGGTGAACCGCAGCTCCTCGCTGCGCGGCACGGCGACGAGCGCGCGCCCCGCGGACTCGGAGAACAGGAACACGAACGGGTCCAGGTCGTCGGGGACGACGATCCGCGCGCCGTTGCCGCCGCGCAGGCAGGACTCCGCGAGCGCCTGGACGAACCCGCCGTCGCTCAGGTCGTGCGCGGCGTCGATCATGCCGTCGCGGGAGGCGGAGACGAGGATCTGCGCGAGCAGCCGCTCGCGCTCCAGGTCCACCGCGGGCGGCAGCCCGCCCAGGTGGTCGTGGACGGCCTGCGACCAGGCGGAGCCGCCCAGCTCGTCCCCGGTGTCGCCCAGCAGGTACAGGAGCTGGCCGGCCTGGGAGAACGCCATGGGCGTGCGCCGGGTGACGTCGTCGATGACGCCGAGCACGCCGACGACCGGGGTCGGGTGGATCGCGGTGTCGCCGGTCTGGTTGTAGAGGGAGACGTTGCCGCCGGTGACCGGGGTGCCGAGCACCTGGCAGGCGTCGGCCAGGCCGCGGCAGGCCTCGGCGAACTGCCACATGGCGCCCGGGTCCTCCGGGGAGCCGAAGTTGAGGCAGTCGGTGACGGCCAGCGGGGTGGCGCCGGTCGCGGCGACGTTGCGGTAGGACTCGGCGAGCGCGAGCTGCGCGCCGGTGTAGGGGTCGAGCTTGGCGTAGCGGCCGTTGCCGTCGGTGGCGACGGCGACGCCGAGGTTGCTCTCCTCATCGACGCGGATCATGCCGCCGTCCTCGGGCTGGGCCAGCACGGTGTTGCCGAGCACGTAGCGGTCGTACTGGTCGGTGATCCAGCTCTTGGCGGCCTGGTTCGGGGAGCCGACGAGGGTGAGCACCTGCGCGCGCAGCTCGTCACCGGTGGCCGGGCGCGGCAACCGGGCGGCGTCGTCGGCCTGGAGGGCGTCCTGCCAGTCGGGGCGCGCGTAGGGCCGGTGGTAGGTGGGGCCCTCGTGGGCGACCGAGCGCGGCGGGACGTCGACGATCTGCTCGCCGTGCCAGAAAATCTCCAGCCGGTCGCCCTCGGTGACCTCGCCGATGACGGTGGCCGTCACGTCCCACTTCTCGCAGATTTCCAGGAAGCGGGCGACGTTGCCGGGTTCGACGACGGCGCACATGCGCTCCTGCGACTCGCTCATGAGGATCTCCTCCGGCGAGAGCGTCGCGTCGCGCAGCGGCACGGTGTCCAGCTCCACGCGCATGCCGCCGGAGCCCGCGGAGGCCAGCTCGCTGGTGGCGCAGGACAGGCCGGCGCCGCCGAGGTCCTGGATGCCCGCGACGAGGTGCTCGCGGAAGATCTCCAGGGTGCACTCGATGAGCAGCTTCTCCTGGAAGGGGTCGCCGACCTGGACGGCGGGGCGGTTGGCCGACGCCCCCGCGGAGTCGTCCGCGTCGAAGGTCTCCGAGGCGAGCACGGAGACGCCGCCGATGCCGTCGCCGCCGGTGCGGGCGCCGTAGAGGATCACCTTGTTGCCGGTGCCCGACGCCTGGGCGAGATGGATGTCCTCGTGCTTCATCACGCCCACGCACAGGGCGTTGACCAGCGGGTTGCCCTGGTAGCAGGAGTCGAAGACGACCTCGCCGCCGATGTTGGGCAGCCCCAGGCAGTTGCCGTAGCCGCCGATGCCTGCGACGACGCCGGGCAGCACGCGCCGGGTGTCGGGGTGGTCGGCGGCGCCGAACCGCAGCGGGTCCATGACGGCGACCGGGCGGGCGCCCATCGCGAGGATGTCCCGGACGATGCCGCCGATGCCGGTGGCCGCGCCCTGGTAGGGCTCGATGTAGCTGGGGTGGTTGTGCGACTCGACCTTGAAGGTGACGGCGTAGCCCTGGCCGACGTCGACGACGCCGGCGTTCTCGCCGATGCCCACCAGCAGGGCGTCGCTCTCGGGCGCCTTCTCGCCGAACTGCTTCAGGTGCACCTTGCTGGACTTGTAGGAGCAGTGCTCGGACCACATGACCGAGTACATGGCCAGCTCGGCGCCGGTGGGACGGCGGCCCAGGATCTCCCGGATGCGGGCGTACTCGTCCTCCTTCAGCCCCAGCTCCGCCCAGGGCTGCGCGGTCTGCGGGGTGTCGGTCGCGTGCTTGACGGTGTCCAGGGTCATCGTGCGTCCACCAGCGTCTTGAGGGCGGAGGTGAAGAAGCCGAGCCCGTCGGTGGTGGGACCGGTCAGGGTCTCCACGGCGTGCTCGGGGTGCGGCATGAGACCGACCACGTTCCCGGCCTCGTTGGTGATGCCGGCGATGTCGCGGCGCGAGCCGTTGGGGTTGCCGCCCAGGTAGCGGAGGACGACGCGGCCCTCGGCCTCCAGCATGTCCAGGGTGCGCTCGTCGGCCACGTAGCCGCCCTCGCCGTTCTTCAGCGGGACGGTGATCTCCTGGCCCTCGGTGTAGTCGCGGGTCCAGGCCGTGCCGGCGTTGGCCACCGCCAGGCGCTGGTCGCGGCAGACGAAGTGCAGGTGGTCGTTGCGGGTGAGCGCGCCGGGCAGCAGGTGCGACTCGCACAGCACCTGGAAGCCGTTGCAGATGCCGAGCACCGGCAGGCCCGCCCGGGCCTGCTCGACGACCGTCTCCATCACCGGGGAGAAGCGGGCGATGGCCCCGCAGCGCAGGTAGTCGCCGTAGGAGAAGCCGCCGGGCAGCACGACGGCGTCGACCTGGCGCAGACTGGTCTCGCGGTGCCACAGGGCGACGGGCTCGCCGCCGGCGACGCGGACCGCGCGCAGCGCGTCGGTGTCGTCCAGGGAGCCGGGGAAGGTCACGACTCCGATGCGCGTGGTCATGCCGGCGCCCCGTTCCGGGCGTCCCCGGCGGGGGTGCCGTCCTCGACGCGGACGGTGAAGTCCTCGATCACGGTGTTGGCGAGGAAGGTCTCGGCCATTTCCCGGACGCGGGCGAGCACCGCGTCGTCGACCGGGCCCTCCACGTCCAGCTCGAAACGCTTGCCCTGACGGACGTCTGAAATGCCGGTGAAGCCCAGGCGCGGCAGCGCGCGCTGCACTGCCTGCCCCTGGGGGTCCAGGATCTCCGGCTTGAGCATGACGTCGACTACGACGCGAGCCACAGGTACTCCCGGTGGTGTTGGTGCTTGCCTGCCCGATGCCGCGTGCCGTCGTCGGCGGGGTCCGCTCGTTGACGTTCCTGCGCGGCCGCGGCTTCAGCGTACCGGGGGCGCGGATTCTACGCGGGTAGATATCGGGACGGTTTCGGCCAGTACGCATCACATTCACATCTCGGCGACCCAAAAACCCTGCACGAAACGAACGGAAAAACGTAGGGTCCGATTGCGGCGGGACACGCGGTGGCAATTTCCCCGGCTTCCCATTGCGGCGACGGCCGCTGTAGAAAGGGACGGGCGATGCCCGCCCGGCGACGGCCGCCGCATCGCCGCACGTCAGCGTGGTGATCACCGCTCGTTCGGGCGGTGAACCTCCCGAAAGGACCGATATCCGTGGCACAGCGCGTTGTGGTCACACTCTCCGACGACCTGGAAGGCGGCGAAGCCGTCGAGACGGTCACCTTCGGGCTCGACGGGAAGTCGTACGAGATCGATCTCAGCTCGGCAAACGCCAAGAAACTCCGCGGGGCGCTCGCACCGTATGTGCAGGCCGGGCGGAAGCGGTCCCGGTCGGGGAAGACCTACGAGCGCACGTCACTGGCCCCCGATCCGCAGACCGTACGGGCGTGGGCCCAGTCCAACGGGTACGACGTGCCCGCGCGCGGCCGGATCCCCAAGCGCGTCTACGAGGCGTTCAGCGCGGCGAGTTGACCCCGGCGGCGGGCCGGTGCGCGGTGGCGCCGGCCCGCCCGCGGCGGCGCCCGGAGCCGACTTGCACCGGCCCCGGGGTGATCGGCTAGAGTCTGGAACACGCCGCGAGGGCGGGCCGAGAAGGGCCCGACATCGCAGGTCACGCGGGTGTAGCTCAGTAGTAGAGCGCCCTCTTTCCAAGAGGGAGGCGCAGTGTGCGATTCCTGTCACCCGCTCCGCTCGCTCTACCGGTCCCAGGGATCGGGTAGAGTGGCCACCGCGCCACCCGGTGAGAGCCGAGTGGTCGCATGCGGACGTAGCTCAGTTGGTAGAGCGCAACCTTGCCAAGGTTGAGGTCGCGAGTTCGAGCCTCGTCGTCCGCTCCGCAGCCGAAGGCCCCCGGTCACCGCCGGGGCCTTCGTCGTGTGCGCGTCGTGCGCGCGCCCCACGCGGGCGGACATGACATGTGTCATGTCCGCAGGTGACACCGCGCATCGCCACCCGCCGCCGCCGTCCCGCAGGCTGGGGGCATGCGGGATGCAGACAGACACGAGACGGCCATCGAGGCGCGCGGCCTGTGGCGGCGCTACGGCCCACCGGGCCCCGGCGGCTTCGACGCGGTGCGCGGGCTCGACTTCACGGTGGCGCGCGGCGAGCTGTTCGCGCTGCTGGGCACCAACGGCGCGGGCAAGACCTCCACGGTGGAGCTGCTGGAGGGCCTGGACCGGCCGAGCCGGGGCACGGTGCGGGTGCTGGGGCACGACCCGGCCACGGAGCGGGCGAAGGTCCGGCCCCGGATCGGGATCATGCTCCAGGAGGGCGGGTTCCCCGGTGACCTGACGGTCGCCGAGACGCTGCGCATGTGGGCGGGGCTGACCACCGACCCGCGTCCGCAGGGGGAGGCGCTGGACCTCGTGCGCCTCACCGCGCGGGCGTCGGTGCGCGTCAAGCAGCTCTCGGGGGGCGAGAAGCGGCGGCTGGACCTGGCGATGGCGCTGCTGGGCCGCCCGGAGGTGCTCTTCCTGGACGAGCCGACGACCGGCATGGACGCCGAGGGCCGCCGGGACACCTGGCGCGTGGTGCGGGAGCTGACGGCGCGGGGCACGACCGTGCTGCTGACGACGCACTATCTGGAGGAGGCCGAGGAGCTGGCCGACCGGCTCGCCATCATGCGCGCGGGACGCATCGTGGCGGCCGGGACGCCCCAGGAGGTGACGGCGTCCCGGCCCTCGCGCATACGGTTCACGCTGCCGGCCCACGTGCCCCCGGCGCGGCTGCCGCTGGCGGTCCCGGCGGCCGCCGACGGACACCGGGTGGAGGTGCGCACCGACCGGCTACAGGAGGCCCTGACCGACCTGCTGCTGTGGGCGCGCGAGGAGGACGTCGAACTCGCCGGGCTCGACGCCCGGTCGGCGTCGCTGGAGGAGGCGTTCTTGGAGATCACCCAGCGGGACCGGGACGCGGCGGACGACGCGGCCGCCGCGGAGGAGCACGCGGAGGTGTCGGCGTGAACACGGCGACCCTGACCGCGACCCTGACCCGGCTCGGCGCGCTCGGCCGGGCGGAGCTGACGCTGCTCCTGCGCAACCGCTCGGCGGTGTTCACCTCGCTGCTGATGCCGGTGTTCTTCGTCGTCATCACCCGCACGTCCATGAGCGGCGTGGACCTTGAGGAGACCGGGACGAGCGCCAACGGCGCGGTGATGACCGGGGGCATCGGCATCGTCCTCATCCTGGTCGTCTACACCAACCTCGTCTCCGCCTACGTCGCCCGCCGCGAGGAGCTGCTGCTGAAGCGGCTGCGCACCGGGGAGCCGACGGACGCCGAGATCCTGGGCGGCACGGCGCTGCCGTCGGTGCTCATCGCGCTGCTCCAGTGCCTGGTGCTGCTGGCGGCCGGGGTGGCGGCCCTGAACGTCGGAGCACCGGCCCGGGCCGACCTGCTGCTCCTGGGGGTGCTGCTGGGATGCGTGATGCTGACGGGGCTGGCCGCCGCGACCTCGGCGGTGACCCGGAGCCCGGAGAGCGCGCAGATCACGGTCATGCCGCTCATGCTGGTCTCGCTGGCCGCCTCGGGGCTGATGATCCCGCTGGAAATCTTCCCCGACCCGGTGGCCGACGTCTGCCGCCTGCTGCCGCTCACCTCGGTGATGGAGCTGGTCCGGTTCGGCTGGCTGGGCGGCGGCTCGGCCGGTGAGGTACTCCGGGCGCTGGGCCTGGCGGTGGTGTGGACGGTGCTGTCGGTGTTTGCTGTACGCCGGTGGTTCCGCTGGGAACCGCGCCGCTGACGGTCGGTGGCGGCGAGCACGGGAAGGCGGGCGGCACGGTGGGCATGGCGTCACGCCGGCGGTGGATGGCGTGGTGGACGCGGCGCAGCGACACGGCGCGCATCGAGCTCTACACCCGCTGGACGTTCCACTTCTTCGCGCTGTGCGAGGCGCTGGTCTTCTCCCTGCCGGGCCTGCTGGTGACGCTCCCGGTGTGGGCGCGGATCGCGCTGACCGGGTCCGTCGCCGCCCACGCGCTCCTGGTCTCGCGCGCCACCGACCGCGCGCTGGACTGGGCGCTGGAGCGGCGCGGGCGGCCGACCCGGCTGCTGGCCGGGCAGGCCGCGCTCGGCGGGGCGCTGGCGGTGGCGGTCGGGGTGCTGCACGCCGTGGGCCGCACCCCGGAGTTCTCGGTCACCCTCACGCTGTGTTCGGCGGTGCTCACCTTCTCGGTGCTGCCGCTGGTGGTGAACCTGCGTCCGGCGGCGCGCGTCACCGGCGTCGCCTGTGCGGTCGGCGCGGTGGCGTTCGTCCTCGGCCTGCTGGCGACCGACCATCTGGTGCAGGCCGTCAGCCTGGGCGGCTACACCCTGTTCTTCGCCGCCCTGCTGGTCTTCACCGGCCGGTTCTCCGCCTGGCTGCTGGCGGTGGTGCTGGAGCTGGAGGCCGCCCGCGAGACGCAGACCCGGCTCGCGGTGGCCGAGGAACGGCTGCGCTTCGGCCGCGACCTGCACGACGTGCTCGGCCGCAACCTGTCCGTCATCGCGCTCAAGAGCGAGCTGGCCGCCCAGCTCGCCCAGCGCGGCGCGGCCAGCGCCGTGGACCAGATGGCCGAGGTGCAGCGCATCGCGCGCGAGTCGCAGCGCGAGATGCGCGACGTGGTGCGCGGGTACCGCGAGGCCAGCCTCGACGCCGAACTGGCCGGGGCGCGCGGGGTGCTGGAGGCGGCGGGCATCGCCTGCCGGATCGAGGCGGGCGGGGAACGCGGACTGCCGCAGGCGGTCCAGGCGGCGCTGGGCTGGGTGGTGCGCGAGGGCACGACGAACGTGCTGCGGCACGCGGACGCGCGGACCTGCACCATCACCGTGCGCACCCGCGACGCGGTGGTGCTGACGATGGAGAACGACGGCGTCCGCCGACGGGCCGGGGCCGCGGGCGCGGGGACCGGGCTGGCGGGCCTGCGCGAACGGCTCGCCCCGCTGGGCGGCACGCTCACGGCCGAAGCGCCCGAGTGCGGCCCGTTCCGGCTGACGGCGAGGCTGCCCACGGAGCCGGGGCCGGACGCCGCGCCCGGCCCCGGCGACGCGGGCGCCGGTCCCGCGGGCGGGGCGGCGGGGGACGGGAGGAGCCGCGGGGACGGGCCCGCGGCGGAAGGAGAAGTGCGCACATGACGATCCGGGTGCTGCTGGCCGACGACGAGCACCTCATCCGGGGCGCGCTGGCCGCCCTGCTGGCGCTGGAGGACGACCTCGCGGTCGTCGCGGAGGCGGCGTCCGGCCCCGAGGCGCTGGCCATGGCCCGGGCCCACCGGCCGGACGTGGCCGTGCTCGACCTCCAGATGCCCGGCGCGGACGGCGTCTTCGTCACCGCGTCCCTGCGCACGGAGGTGCCCGACTGCGCCGTCATGATCGTCACCGGGCACGGACGCCCCGGACACCTCAAGCGCGCGCTGGCCGCCGGGGCGCGCGGGTTCCTGCCGAAGACCGTCTCCGCCCAGCGGCTCGCGGAGATCATCCGCACCGTGCGCGCGGGCGGGCGGTACGTCGACCCGGAGCTCGCGGCCGACGCCATCAGCGCGGGCGACTCCCCGCTCAGCGCGCGGGAGGCCGAGCTGCTGGAGCTGGCGTCCGACGGCGCGCCGATCGCCGAGATCGCCGACCGGGCGGCGCTCGCGCCGGGCACGGTGCGCAACTACCTGTCCTCGGCGGTGGCGAAGCTGGGGGCGGACAACCGGCACGCGGCGGTCCGCCTCGCCCGCGAACACGGGTGGCTGTGACGCCCGCTCCGCCGACGCCGCCCGCGCCACCGAACCCCGCGCTCCGCGCCGCCCGCGCGGCCGAACCCCGCGCGCCGGGCCGCCCGCGCCGCACCGAGCCCCGGGGGCGAAGTACCTCGGTCGCGTCCTGCGTGCCTCCTGCGCCGGACCGCTGCTCCCGCGCCCGCGTCGGCCCGCGTCCCGCTGACGTGCCCGGGCCCCGTGGGCCCGCTGCCCGGCCGCGCCCCCGGCCCGGGCTCCGACCGTCCCGGGCCGCGTCGGTCACGGCGCCGCGTCGGTGCCGTTACCGTCACCACGGGGTGGGTGCCCCGGCCCGGGGGTGGGTTTCACCCGATCGTGGGTAGGCGTGGAGCGTCGGCAGCGGAAGGCCCCCGGACGTGCCGGGCGGCCCGGAAGGAGACCCGATGGGCAAGATCCTGGCGCTCGTCCTCGTCGTCGTCGTGATCGTCGTGGTGGCGCGCACCCTGAGCGGCCGCAAGGGGCGGCGGTGACACCGGAGCCGGGCGGCTATACTCTGTGGCGCGACCAGGCGGACGTAGCTCAGTTGGTAGAGCGCAACCTTGCCAAGGTTGAGGTCGCGAGTTCGAGCCTCGTCGTCCGCTCCGTGGGAAGGGCTCCGGTCTTCGGCCGGGGCCCTTCGCGCTGCCCGGCCAGGCCATTACGCTGACCCGACGACCCGCGGCCGCGACCCTCCTGGAGCGCTACCTTGGCCTGTGATCTCTGGCTGGTTCCCCTCGTCGACGTGTTGTGCCACAGCCCGGACAACCCCCTGGCCGAAGAGATCGCCGTCTACGACAGAGCGCTGCGGGAGGCGGGCCTGCCGCCGGTGCCCGTCCACGGGTACATGCCCGGCCTGTCCGGGGACGTGGCGCCGGTCGCCGGGTTCGACTACGACGCGCTGCACTTCCTGCGCCGCGCCCACCTGCTCCAGCTCTGCGGCCTGGAGGTGACGCCGGTCGAGACGCTCGGCGGGGAGTACGAGCGGCTGCTGGAGATGTTCGAGGCGACGGCGCGCCAGTCCCACCTGGTGTGGCACTTCGACCACGCGGGCGCCTACGTGCCGGTGGACTTCGCGGAGCCGCTGGGCGGCGCGGAGCTGATGGCCTCGGGCGGCCCGCTCGGCTCGGCGCACGGCCTGCTGCGCGAACTCGCCGCCGTCGCCCCGCACCTGGGCATCGACGCCGACAACCCGCCGCCCGCGCCGCCGCCCCCGGCCGGGCCCACCGACCTCGGGGAGCCGGCCGGGCACCGGCCCGACCCGGCGGTGGAGGGGCCGTTCGCCCGCGAGCGCCACGTGTGGCTCGGGCTGCACGCCGCCGTGACCCGCAGCCTGGCCCAGAGCTCGATGATCGTCTTCTCCTGACGGCTACCGCGGGTTCTCCGGCGGCCGCTGGCGCGGCATGTTGGGCCGGGCCGCCGGGTGCGGCGCCGGGAAACGCGGGTGGCCCGGCGCGGTGGGCGCGTCCGGGCGGGACGACCAGGCCGTGGCCGGCGCCGCCTGCGTGAGCTGGGGCGCGGGCCCGGAGCGGAAGGCGGCCATCCAGTCGAGCGTCTCCACCCGCACGAGTTCGGTGACGTCCTCGGTGAACCGGCGCAGCAGGGTCAGGCAGCGCTCGGCGGCGTCGGCGGCGCTGCCGTCGGCCGGGCCGAGCACCTCGCGCACCGCCTCGGCGGCCCAGTCGTACTGGAGCGCCTCCAGCCGGCGCTGCACCGCCTGCGCGGCGGCGACGTCGCGCATCCAGCCCGCGGTGCAGCCGAACCAGCGGTCGGCGCCCACGCACACGGCCGCGCCCAGCAGCGACATCAGGCCCCACGCGCCGGCGCCCGGCAGCGCCCCGGTCAGCTCCAGGGCCGGCAGCGCCGCGCCCCCGGCGCCGCCGAGCGCCGCCCCGGTCCGCAGCAGCCGCGCGCCGCGGCGTTTCCACGCCCGGTCGGCCAGGTACCAGGCGGTGACGCGCAACGCGCCCTCCTCCGCCCACTGGTACAGCTCGTCGAGCCGCTCGACGGGTTCCCCCCAGTCCCCGAGCGGGAAGGTGCGCCCGAGCAGATCGCTCCGGCTGACCCGCCTGCTCCCCCGGGGCTCCTTCTCCGGCTGACTCACCCGCCACTCCCAACCACGCGCCGCGACGACACCACGCAAAGGTCCCCATTCCTACCGTCCGGGCAAGGGCCTCTCCGGCCCGTCCGCGCCCGTTTTCGCCCCGAGGGGGCCTGCCGCCAGGCGCGGGGCGGGAACGGGCTCACCCGAAAGGAGGACCCCGTCGTGCCGCCCGCTCCGTTCCACCGTCCGGACCGGGAGCCGGGGGGCGCGGGCGCTGCGACTAGGCTTCGCGGCGTGAAGGTCCTCGTCATCGGCGGCGGCGCCCGCGAACACGCCCTGTGCCGCGCTCTCTCCCTCGACCCCGAGGTCACCGCCCTGCACTGCGCTCCCGGCAACGCGGGGATCGCCGAGGTGGCGACCCAGCACCCCGTGGAAGCCCAGGACGGCGCGGCCGTGGCCGAACTGGCCGCGCGGCTGGGCCTGGGCCCGGCCGACCTGGTCGTCGTCGGCCCCGAGGCACCGCTCGTCGCGGGGGTGGCCGACGCGCTGCGCGCGAAGGGCGTCCCGGTGTTCGGGCCGTCGGCGCGGGCCGCCCGGCTGGAGGGGTCCAAGGCGTTCGCCAAGGACGTGATGGCCGCCGCCGGGGTGCCCACGGCGCGGGCGTACGTGTGCGCGACCGAGGCGGAGATCGACGCGGCGCTGGACGCGTTCGGCCCGCCCTACGTCGTCAAGGACGACGGGCTGGCCGCGGGCAAGGGCGTCGTCGTGACCTCCGACCTCGCCGCGGCGCGGGCCCACGCGCTGGCGTGCGACCGGGTGGTCGTCGAGGAGTTCCTGGACGGCCCCGAGGTCTCCCTGTTCGCGGTGACCGACGGCCAGACCGTGGTGCCGCTGCAACCCGCGCAGGACTTCAAGCGCGCCTACGACGGCGACGAAGGCCCCAACACCGGCGGCATGGGTGCCTACTCGCCGCTGCCGTGGGCCGATCCCGGGCTGGTGGACGAGGTGCTGGCCACCGTGCTCCAGCCCACCGTGGACGAACTGCGCCGCCGGGGCACGCCGTTCGCCGGGCTGCTGTACGCCGGGCTGGCCGTCACCGCGCGCGGTGTGCGCGTCATCGAGTTCAACGCCCGGTTCGGTGACCCCGAGACGCAGGCCGTGCTCGCGCGGCTGCGCACCCCGCTGGCCGGGCTGCTGCACGCCGCGGCCACCGGCGCGCTCGCGGCGTTCCCACCGCTGCGGTGGAGCGCGGGCGCGGCGGTCACGGTGGTGGTCGCGGCCGAGAACTACCCGGCCGCGCCGCGTGGCGGCGACCCCGTCGAGGGGCTCGACGCCGTGGCCGCCGAGGACGCCCCGCACGCCTACGTGCTGCACGCGGGCACCCGGCGGGACGAGACCGGACGCGTGGTGAGCGCGGGTGGGCGCGTGCTGTCGGTGACGGCGACGGGCGCGGACCTGGCGGCCGCCCGCGAGCGCGCCTACCGCGCCGTGGGGCGGATCTCGCTGGCCGGTTCGCACCACCGCACGGACATCGCCCGGGCCGCGGCGGCGGACGCCACGGCGTAGGCGCGGCCGGGCCGGCCCCGCGGTCGGCGCCCGCAGGCCCCAAAGGTCCCGAAGGCCCCGAAGGCGACGCGGGCGGCGGAAGGGGACGCGCGGAGCCGAAGGGGACGCGCGGGCATCCGGGCCCCGAGAACGGGCGGGACGGGGCATAGGAGGGCACCCTCGACGTCCGGCGGTGGCGCAAGAGCTTTGGCCGGAGCCATTCCATCGAGTGACCGCGGGGCGCGAGCCGCTGACGGTCGTGCGCCCCGGGACTAGGGTTCCGCGCGGCGGACGCCGGGCTGGTCGGTCAACTGGCCCACCGCACATTGCGATGTCGGTGCCCGGTGCGACAGTGGGTGGATACCCAGGCACGTCGTCCCGGCAGGGGGTGAGCGGTCCATGGCAAGGCCGGCAGGAAGGGGCGCGAAGTCGGCGCGGGAGCACGCGCTGGCCGTGCTGCGGGTCCGTGGGGCGGCGTTCGCCGTCGCCCTGCTGCCCGCCGCCGTGGCCGTGGTCCTGCTCACCGGTGTCGCCACGGGGCACCTGGGCGGCGGCTGGGCGTGGCTGCGGCTGCCCGCGGTGCTGCTGGCCGCCATCGTCCTGGCCGGGGCCGCCGCGGCGACGGCGTCGATCGCGCGGGCGCGCCCCGCCGTCTCGCCCACGGTGCCGGTCGCCGAGCGGGCCGCGCCGGACCTCTACCGGTTGGTGCGGGACCTCGCCGAGCGCCTGGCGGTGCCGGTGCCCGCCGGTATCGCGCTCACCCCGGACTGCGACAGTTGGCTGGAGGAGCGCGGCAAGGCCGGCGCCACACCCCCCGTGCTGGTCGTCGGCTCGCCGTTCCTGTGGTGGATGCGGGTGGCCGAGCTGCGGGCCCTGCTCGCCCCGGTCGTCGCCGGTACGGGGCCCGCCGCGCACCCGGACGTCGCGGCCGCCCGGCGGTTCGTCCGGGCGCTGGACGCCGCCGCCGTGCGCCCGCGCGTGGGCGGGCTCGCCCGGCTGCTGCTGCGCGCCGCGGGCGGGCACGCGGCGGAGATGGAGCGGCTCGTGGCCGCCGCGGCGTCCGCCCGGGCGCAGACGGTGGACCACGGGCTGCGGATGCTGGCCCAGGAGCAGGTGGGCCTGGCCTACGCGGGCTGGGACCGGCTGCTGACCCGGGTGGCGCTGCCGGCCTGGCGCTGCGGCCGCTGGCCCGCCCGGCTGGACGCGGGCGTGGTGTCGGCGCTGACCGAGCTGTCCCGGCGCGACCGGCTCGCGGAGGGCTTCACCTCCCGGCTCGGCGAGCGCCCGGCGTGCGATCTGCTGGAGGAGCCGGGCGCGGTGGACGAGCAGGTGTCGCTGCTGGCCGCCCGGCTGTTCTACGGCGGCCCGCCGGGGCCCGGGGGCGCGTGGGCCCCGGTCACCTGGGCGGCGTACCCGGAGGAGGTCGTGGACCGGCTGTGGCGCACCGAGGCCTCCCGCCTGTTCGACGCGCTGGACGCCACCGAGCCCCCGGCGGAGCGGGAGGCGGCCCGGCACCGGCCGGAGCCGGCGCCGGCCGGGCGCGCGGCGCCGGGCGGGCGGGCCCGGCTGCCGGGCGGCGGGCCCGCCCGGGCGGCCGGTCCCGCGCACGACGACGGCGGCGGCTGGGGCCGTCCGACGCTGGCCCGGGTGATGGCCCGGCTGGCGCACGAGGAGGGCCGGGGCCTGCTGGCCGCCCGGCTCAGCGCGACGGCGGCCCGCGCCGAGCGGCACGCCCCACCGCCCCCGGGCACGGCCGGGCTGATACCGGACGCCACCGGGGACGCGGGCCCGCTGGGCTTCCCCGCGCCCGCCGCGCGCGGCGCCCGGGAGGTGCTCGCCGACCACATCAGGGCCGCCGTGTGCTGCGCCGCCGTGGACACCGGGCACGGGGCCCCGGGGCTGGACTGGCTGGACGGCCCCGCGCTGCTCGTCGGCGGCGAGCGGCGCACGGACCTGGGCCCGCCGGTGCTCGCGCTGACCGAGGACGGCGACCCGGAGCCGCTGCGGGACTGGCTGGCGGCGGTCGGCGTCCGCGACGACAAGCCGCTGCGGCTGGTCTGACGGACGCCCCCGGGGCGCGGTCGGCCGCGCCCCGGGACCCCCGGGCTCCGCGCGCCCGGGCCCACGCCCGCGCTGGGACGGCCCCGGGGACGCTCGGTACCCGGGGCCGCCCCGGGCAGCCGAACACCCGTGCGGCGGAGCGCCCGAACGCCCGCGCGACGCGGGGCCCGGCCACCCGCGCCGGGGCCCGCGCGGCGGCGCTCACGTGGCCGGGACCACCGGCTCGGCGCCGGGGCGCGGCGCTCGCGGCGGTCCGGGCGGCGGCGAGCTCCGGCCCTTTCACGACGAACCGTGACGGTGGCGCTGCACCATGTGATGTGCTGTACTCCGCGCAACCACGGCACTACGCGGAGCGGAGCGGAGCGACAGGAGCGCGGGAGACGCCGGGAGGGGAAGTCCGATGGCCACTGAGCAGATCAGGCGCTGGGAGTCCGGCGCGCTCGCCCACGCGGTGACGGACCCCTTCGGGCAGGGCCCGCTGCCCTGGCTGCGCGGCAGCGAGCAGTACTTCGACAGCGGGCGCGTCGTCCCCTGGTACGTGGACAGCACCACGCTCGCCGCCGACGGGCGCCTGCTGCCCGCGCCGCGCGGGAGCGGAAGCGCCACCCGGTCGGCGGACGACGTGCGCTGCCAGATCAAGGGGTTCGCCTCCACCAGCTCCGTGGCGCCCGGGGAGTCCATCGACTTCCGCGTCACCGTCAACCCGCCGCAGCCGTTCGCCGTCGACGTCTACCGCATCGGGCACTACGACGGCGCGGGCGCCACGAAGATCTCCACCAGCCCCCGGCTGTCGGGCATCGTGCAGCCGCCTCCGCTGGCGGCCGAGCGCACGGTCTCCTGCCACCACTGGTGGCAGTCGTGGCGGCTGCCCGTCCCGGCCGACTGGGGCGGGGGCGCGCACGTGGCCGTGCTCACCACCGACGACGGCCACCGCTCGCACATCCCCTTCACCGTGCGCGACACCCGCGCCGCCGACCTGCTGCTCGTCATCCCCGACATCACCTGGCAGGCGTACAACCTCTTCCCCGAGGACGGCCGCACCGGTGCCAGCCTCTACCACGCGTGGGACGGGGCCGGGCGGCTGCTCGGCGAGGAGGAGGCCGCCGTCACCGTCAGCTTCGACCGCCCCTACGCGGGGGCGGGGCTGCCGCTGCACGTCGGCCACTCCTACGACTTCATCCGCTGGGCCGAGCGCTACGGGTACGACCTGGCCTACGCCGAGGCGCGCGACCTGCACGCCGGGCGCGTGGACCCCACCCGCTACCGGGGCGTGGTCTTCGCCGGGCACGACGAGTACTGGACGGCGCCGATGCGACGGTGCGTCGAGCGCGCCCGGGACTGCGGCACCGCGCTCGTCTTCCTGTCGGCGAACACCATGTACTGGCAGGTGGAGCTCGCCCCCTCGCCCTCCGGCGACCCCGACCGGCTGCTGACCTGCCGCAAGCGCCAGGGTCCCGGCCGCCCCGCGCTGTGGCGCGAACAGGGGGAGCCGGAGCAGGGGCTGCTGGGCATCCAGTACGCGGGCCAGGTGCGCGAGCCCGCGCCGCTGGTCGTGCGCAACGCCGACCACTGGCTGTGGGAGGCCACCGGGGCCCACGAGGGCGACGAGCTGCCCGGGCTGGTGGCCGGCGAGGCCGACCGCTACTACCCGCGCGTGCCGCTGCCCGACCACAGCGGGCGCATCCTGCTGGCGCACTCGCCCTACCACGACCGGCGCGGGGCGCGCCGCCACCAGGAGACGTCCCTGTACCGGGCGGCGAGCGGCGCCCTGGTCTTCGCCTCCGGCACGTTCGCCTGGACGCCGGCCCTGGACCGCCCCGGCCACGTCGACTCCCGCGTCCAGCGCGCCACGGCCAATCTCCTGGACCGCATCTGCAAGGTCGACTGACGGCCGGGGCGCGTCCGCCGCGGCCGGGGCGAACGCGCCGTCGGCGGGGTCGTGCGGGAGAATCGGGGTGTCGTCGTACTCTCCATGGAGGACTGGTGTCCGGATTCGTCGAGAAGCCCGAACCCGCGCAGGTGCCGGGGTTGGTGCACCTGCACACCGGGAAGGTGCGCGACCTGTACCGCAACGAGGCCGGGGATTTGGTGATGGTGGCCAGCGACCGGATCTCCGCCTACGACTGGGTGCTGCCCACCGAGATCCCGGACAAGGGCCGCGTCCTCACCCAGCTCTCGATGTGGTGGTTCGAGCAGCTCGTGGACCTGGCGCCGAACCACGTGCTGTCCACCGAGGTGCCCGAGGGCGCGCCGGCCGGCTGGGCGGGCCGCGTCATGGTGTGCCGGTCGCTGGACATGCTCCCCGTGGAGTGCGTGGCGCGCGGCTACCTCACCGGGTCGGGTCTGGTGGAGTACCAGCGCACGCGCACGGTGTGCGGGCTCGCGCTGCCCGAGGGCCTGCGGGACGGCTCCGAGCTGCCCGCGCCGATCTTCACCCCGGCGACGAAGGCCGAGGTCGGGGAGCACGACGAGAACGTCTCCTACGAGGAGGTGGCCCGTCGCGTGGGCGCGGAGACGGCGACCCGGCTCCGGCAGCTCACGCTCGCGGTGTACGCCCGGGCCCGCGACACCGCCCGGGAGCGGGGCATCATCCTGGCGGACACCAAGTTCGAGTTCGGCCGCGCCACCGACGGCGCGGACGCCGGGGGCCTGGTCCTCGCGGACGAGGTGCTGACGCCGGACTCCTCCCGGTTCTGGCCCGCCGACCAGTGGGCGCCGGGCCGCCCGCAGCCCTCCTACGACAAGCAGTTCGTACGGGACTGGCTCACCGGCCCGGAGTCGGGCTGGGACCGCCGGAGCGAGCAGCCGCCGCCCGCGCTCCCCGAGGAGGTCGTGGCGCGCACGCGGCAGAAGTACGTCGACGCCTACGAGCGCCTCACCGGGCTGCCCTGGAGC